>CAVSXL010000009.1:0-341809 GCA_963731875.1 uncultured Alphaproteobacteria bacterium
GATTTGCGTCGTGTTGCGGAATAGGTTCGGCCCCCACTGGTTGGCATCGCCGCCAACGAAGCCGTAGAAATAGTCGAAGCCCAAACCAGTCGGCCACTGGGTGAACGGTCCGGCCTGGCTGGCCTGATAGGTCGGCGTGTTGTGATCCTTGCCAAACCACGACGTCGCGTAGCCGTTGTCACGCAGGATTCGCCCGATCGTCGCATTGTCCACGCCGATGACGCTGTCGTAACCGGGGAAGCCGGTAGCCTGCTCGGCAATCACGCCGAAGCCGACCGAATGGTGGTTTCGCCCGGTGAGCAATGCGGCGCGCGTCGGCGAGCATAGTGAGGTGGAGAAGATGCGGTTGTAGCGCAGACCGGCGTTGGCGATTCTGTCCATCGTCGGTGTCGGGATAACACCGCCGAAGGTGCTGGGTATGCCGAAGCCCGCATCGTCGGTCATGATGAGCAGGATGTTGGGCGCGCCCTCGGGCGGCACGATACGCGGCGGCCACCACGGCTTGGAATTCAGGGCGTCGTCCTTGATCACGCCGCCAAATTTCGGCGCAGGCGCGGGCAGTTGATTGCCGGGAATTGTGGTGGTGGCGCCGGGGGAACCCGGTGTGCCTGTCGTCTCCTGCGCCGCGGCGGCGGTGGCCGCGCTGATCGCGAGAGACCCGGCGAGGCACATGAGCGCCGCACGCCCTGCAAACCTTGTCCTTGAGGTATAGAGCCGTGAAAGCATCGAAAATCTCCCTGACCGCTTGCAACCAACGGATTGCAGCCCTCGCCAGCCTATCCCACCGAGATCGTACGATACTTGCCATTTGGCGCCAAGGTTGCGGGGACGCGCGCGCAGCGATGCGATCCATGTCCTTCGCTGGCGATGAACCAATGCGCTTTGCGCCTGTGGGCAAGAGTCCACGAAGCAGCTAGTCTAAGCGTGATTCGCCTTGGGGTTCGCGCGGGGCCGACCGGCTCCAGCGTTCAAGTCTGTGGCAGCGTTCAGCGGCGCGAGGCGGGGCCATAGGCGATAGCGCGACGACGTTTAGCGGCGGCGTGGGAGCGAGGGGGACCATGCGGACCAGCGGAGGCGAGGCGACACCTGATTCGAGGTGGCCCACAGTGCTGTCCCGCGTCCTTGCCTATTCCATTCCCGGCTATCTCCTGCCCATCGACGCCGCCATGGCCGCCGAAGCCGGGAGCTTCGACGCGCAAACCCTGCTGACGCTCGGCATCAATCTCGGCGTGATCGCGTTCGCCGTCGGCACGGCCATCGTCTGCCTGCGCGCGACCAAGCGCGCGCGCCGCCAAGAGGCCAATGCGGCGGGCGAGGCGGAGCGCTACCGCTTGAGCGAAAGCACGCTCGAGACCGTGCTTGCCGCCGAGCCGCAGGCGCTCCTGACCCTGTCGGAGACAGGCGAGCCGGAGCTTCTCGTCTCCAACCTGCCCGCGAGCTTTGGCGTGCCGCGCGAGCCGGAGCGGCTGTTGAACTTTGCCGGCTGGCTGCACGCGACATCGAGTGCCGAGCTTGATCTCGCCATGCAGGCGCTGTCCGAGCGCGGCGAGGCGTTCAATCTCATGCTGCACACGCGGCGCGACAAATATGTCGAGGTCGACGGCCGCACCGCGGGGCGGTCTCTGGTGCTGAAGGTCCGCAATATCGCCGGGCAGCGCCTTGAGCTCGCCGAGCTCTCGGTCAAGCACAAGGAGCTCGAGGAGCAGGTCGCGAGCTTGCGCGCGCTGCTCGACGCCGAAGCTACCAAGGGCGAACGCTCGCTGGCCGAAAGCAAAGCCAGCATGGAGACCCATTTCCGCAGCTTCGACCGGCTCGCAACCGCGTTTGCCGTGTTCGATGCGGCGCAGCGGCTCGCCCATTTCAATCAGGCCTATGTGGATCTGTGGCAACTCGATGCGGAATGGCTCGCGACCCATCCGCGCGACGGCGAGATTCTCGACCGCCTGCGTCAGGCACGGCGGCTCGAAGAGCGCGCCGATTATCAGGACTGGAAGCGCAACTGGCTGTCGGCGGCGGGCAGCGACAAGCAGGTCGAGGACCGCTGGCACCTTCCCGACGGGCGCACGCTGCACGTGATCGCCGACGCCGACGGCGAAGGCGGCGTTACCTATCTCTACGAGAACGTCACCGAGCAGATCGCGCTTGAGAGCCGCTATAACGCGCTGATCCAGGTACAGCGCGAAACGCTCGATACGCTGCGGGACGGGGTCGCGGTGTTCGCGCCCGACGGACGCCTCAGGCTCTACAATCAGGCCTTCGCCGACATTTGGCGGTTGAGCCCCTCGCAACTCGACGAGCAGCCGCATGTGGACGAGGTCATCGAATGGTGCCGCACGCTGTATGACGCGCCCGTAGAATGGGAGCGCACCAAGGCCGCAGTCACGGCCATCGTGTCGGAGCGGCGGCCGTATGAGAGCCAGTTCGACCGGCCCGACGGCAGCGTCATCGCTTGCGCCGCGCTGCCCTTGCCCGACGGCGGCACGCTTCTCACCTATTCCGACGTGTCCGACACCAAGCGCGTCGAGCGCGCCTTGATCGAGAAGAACGAGGCGCTGGAGGCGGCAGACCGCCTCAAGAGCGAGTTCGTGTCGCATGTGTCCTACGAGCTGCGCACGCCGCTCAACAGCATGCTGGGATTTGCCCAGATGCTCGCCGAGCCGGCCTTCGGGCCGTTGGGCGACCGGCAGCGCGAATATGTGGACGACATTCTGTCTTCGGGGACGACGCTAAGGGCCATCGTCGACGACATTCTCGACCTCGCCACCATCGACGCGGGCACGCTTGAACTGAAGCTCACGCCGGTCAATGTGCGCGGCCTCATCGAGGCGGCGCGGCAGGGCGTGGAGGAGCGTCTCAAGCAAGACGATGTGAGGCTGGAGATCGAGATCGCTCCCGGCGTGGACGAATTCGTGGCCGACCCCAGCCGGGTCACCCAGATCCTGTATAATCTCCTGTCCAACGCCATCGGCTTCTCGACGGCGGGTGAGGTGGTGAAGTTGGCTTGCGGCCGGGAGGGTGCCATGATCGCCTTCACCGTCGAGGACCAAGGTGTGGGCATTCCGGAGGATTACCAGCAGGCCGTGTTCGACCGTTTCGAGAGCCGCGCCCATGGCTCGCGCCACCGTGGCGCTGGCCTTGGCCTGTCGATCGTCAAGAGCCTGGCCGAGGCTCATGGCGGCACCGTCGTGCTCGTCTCGGCGGCGGGAAAGGGCACGCAAGTCAAGGTTCTCCTGCCAATGAAGCAGGGCGCCTCTCCGGAAGAAGCCGCGCCCGACGCGCAGCGCTACCGGGTCAACCGCGCGGGATGAGCGCAGGCTGGACGCTGGACGACATCGATGTGGCGAGGCTCGACATCCTCGCCGGCCGGATCGCTCTCTTTCTGAAAGCCGGAGACGTCGTCACCCTGAGTGGGCCGCTCGGCGCCGGCAAGACGACCTTCGCACGGGCACTCGTCACCCATCTCGGCGATGCGGAAGAAGTGCCGAGCCCGACCTTCGCGCTGATGCAGCGCTACGAGACCCCGCGCGTCGTCCTGCATCATTGCGACTTCTACCGGCTCGAGCCCCCGGAACTCGACGAGCTTGGACTCGACGATGCGCTAGCCGAAGGGGCGCTGCTCATCGAGTGGCCGGAGCGCGCGGGCGACTGGCTGCCTTCGGACCGGCTCGACATCGCGCTCGACGAGACGACCGACCCGAGCACGCGCCGCGTCACGCTGGCGGGACATGGGACTTGGCAGACGCGGATCGAGCGCCTCCAAGCGCTATCGCGCTTTGTCGACACAACGTCCTGGGCGCACGCCGACGCGCGCTATCTCCAAGGCGACGCCTCGGCACGCTCCTATGCGCGGCTCGTCCTGCCGGATCGATCCGCCATTCTCATGAACGCGCCGCGCCAGCCTGACGGCCCACCGATCCGCGACGGCAAGCCCTATAGCGCGCTGGTGCATCTCGCCGAGGATGTCACACCGTTCGTCGCGGTGGCGAATGCGCTGCGCGCACGCGGGCTGTCGGCGCCCGAAATCGACGCCTTCGATCTCGGCCAGGGCTTTATCGTGCTCGAGGATTTCGGCCACGGGGTGTTTGGGGCCGAGATGGCGCGCGGGACGCCGCAAGCCGAACTTTGGGGCCCGGCCGTCGACGTGCTGCTAGCGCTTGCCAAGGAACCGCCGCCTGCGGAGATCCCGATTGACGGACATGCGCCCTATCGCCTGCCGCAGTTCGACGTGGACGCCATGCTGATGGAGGCGTCGCTTCTCATCGATTGGCTGTGGCCGGCGCTCCACGGCCGGGCGGCGCCCGAGGCGCTGCGCGAGGAATATCTCGCTTTGTGGCGCCCGCATCTGGAGCGCGCCGCCAGGGCCGATCCGGGCTGGGTCCTGCGCGACTATCATTCGCCCAATCTGATGTGGCTGCCGGAGCGGGACGGCGTTGCCCGGGTCGGACTTTTGGACTTCCAGGACGCCCTCAAAGGCCCGCTGGCCTACGATCTGGTGTCCCTGCTTCAGGATGCCCGGCTCGACGTGCCCGAAGCGCTTGAACGGGAGCAACTCGACCGGTACTGTGCCGCCCGAAGCGCGCAAAGCGGGTCTTTTTCGGCCGATGATTTCCGGACGCTCTACGCAACGCTCGGCGCCCAACGCAACTCGAAGATCCTCGGCATTTTTGCCCGATTGGCCAAACGTGACGGTAAGCGCGACTATCTCGCCCATATCCCGCGGGTCGCGCGCTATCTTGAGCGCGATCTCGCCCATGAAGAGCTCGGCGATCTTCGCCGCTTCTACCGCCGCGAGTTTCCCGCCGCCGACGCCATGCCGCCCATTGCCACGTAGTTTGCACTGTAAGAGGACGCACCCATGACGCGAGCCCGCACGGCGATGGTCCTTGCCGCCGGATATGGCGCGCGCATGCGCCCGCTGACCGACACCATGCCGAAGCCGCTGGTGAAGCTGGCGGGCCGCGCGCTGATCGACCATGTGTTGGACCGGCTGGCCGGGGTCGGCGTTGAGACGGCAATCGTCAACGTGCATTACCTGCCCGAGCAGGTCGAAGCGCATATGCAAGAACGGTCAGGGCGTGCGCCTAAGACGATCATCTCCGACGAGCGCGATCTCCTGCTCGACACCGGCGGCGGCGCGAGGAAGGCGCTGCCCGAGCTTGGAGGGGGTCCGTTCTTCATCCACAACTCGGACTCAGTCTGGGCCGAGGGCGCCGCGCCCGCCCTGCCGCATATGCTGCGGCTGTGGAACCCAGAACACATGGATTGCCTGCTGCTGCTGGCGCCGATGTCGACCAGCCTCGGCTATCACGCGCGCGGCGACTTCGACATGGCGCCGGACGGACGCCTGACCCGGCGCGGCGAGAAGCAGGTGGTGCCCTTTGCCTTCGCCGGGGTGTCTTTGTGCGAGGCGAAGCTGTTCGACGGCGCGCCGGATGGCCCCTTCTCGCTCAATCTGCTGTGGGACCAAGCGCTGGCGAAGGGCCGACTTTACGGGGTGCGCCTTGACGGGCGCTGGATGCATGTGGGGACGCCCGAGGCGCTAGCGGAGGCCGAGGCCTCGTTCGAGCATGAAGGTGCCTGACCGGCCGGCCACGCCCCGCCTCTACACCATCCCGCCCTCGGCGCCGTTCCTCACGACCCTCGCCCGGGCCCTGCTCGCCGGCGACCTGCCGCTGCCCGGCGGGGCAAAACCCGACCCGCTGACCCTGCCGCTGACCACCATCTACTTGCCGACCCGACGCGCGGCCCGCGCCTTGCGCGAGGCATTTTTGGCTGAATCCGGCGGCCGAGCGCTGCTGCTGCCGCGCATTCACACGCTCGGACACGCGGACGAGGAGGCGGCGATCATCTTCGGCGCCGAGGAGGCGGACGACGCGGACGGCACCCTTGGCGCCCCTGCCATCGACGCCCTCCCCCGGCGGCTCGCCTTGATGCGGCTCATTCTCGCCTGGGGTCAGGCCCCGGCGCTCGATGCCACCGAGGCGGAGATCGAAGCCATAAGCTGGGTCAACAGCCCGGGCCAGGCGTCGAGCCTCGCGGCGGACTTGGCCCGGCTGATGGATTTCGTGGAGTCGGAGGAGATCGACTTCTCGTCGCTCGACACGCTGGTGCCCGAGGATCTCGCGTCCCACTGGGAGGCGACGATCCAGTTCCTCGCCATCGTCACCGAACACTGGCCGCGATATCTCGCCGACAACCATCTCGTGTCGCCGGTCACGCGGCGCAATCTGCTGATGGCGCAGGAAACCGCGCGGCTCGCGCAAGGCTCTCCCTATCCCGTGATCGCCGCGGGCTCGACCGGCACGGTGCCGGCCACCGCGCGGCTGCTCGAAACCATCGCCCGCTTGCCGAACGGCGCCGTGGTGCTGCCCGGTCTCGATCTCATCCTCGATGACGAAAGCTGGGAGAGCCTGCCGAGACATCCCGAGCATCCGCAGACCGGCATGGCGGAGCTTTTGCGCAAGCTGGGGGTGGCGCGAAGCGATGTGGCTTACGTTCCGGGCAGCGTGCCGGACGGACGCGCGCGCGCGCGCCTGCATCTCGTGAGCGAAGCGTTGCGCCCCGCCGAGAGCACCGACCAATGGCAGGGCTATCTGGAAAGCGATGAACTCGGCCGTGCCAGCTTCGCCAACGCGTTGACCGGTATCAGCCTGGTGGAAGCGCCGACCGCCCATGACGAGGCCGAGGCCATCGCCCTGATCCTCAAGTCGTGCGTCGACGTGCCGGGCAAGACGGCGGCGCTGGTCACGCCGGACCGGGTGCTGGCGCGGCGCGTGGCGGCGCGGCTCAAGGGCTTCGGCCTCGCCATCGACGACTCCGCCGGCATGCCTGCGTCACGCACGGTGCCAGGCGCGTTCCTCGACCTGGTGCTCGGGGCGGCGGAGACGAGTTTCGCTCCGCCCGAACTCATGGCGCTGCTCAAGCATCCGCTGGCGCTGCTCGGGCGCGAGCCCGGCAAGATCCGGGCGGCGGCCCGGGCGCTGGAACGGGGTGCGTTCCGAGACATCTATGTCGGTCAAGGCCTTAGCGGTATCGCCACAGCCCTAACGAGCACCCGCGAGGAAGGCTCCTGGCGGCGCTCCGCGTTGCGCCCGGAGGAGCACGCCGCGGCTCTCGGTCTCGTCCGTGACCTGGAGCAGGCCTTCGCGCCGCTTGCCGATCTGTTCGGGAACCCGGCGCAGCACAGCACGGCGGATCTCGCCAAGGCCCATGCGGCCACCGCAGAGCGCCTCGCGCGCGACGCGGCCGGCTCCTCGTCGGGGCTATGGCAGGGCGATGCCGGTGAGGCGCTGAGCCTGCTGCTGTCCGGGTTGATCGGCGACGGGGCGACGCTGACCATGAGCGCCCGGGACTACCCCGCCTTCTACCGCAGCCTGCTCGCCGGCCAGGAGGTACGCCCCCGCGGGCCGGCACACCCTCGCCTGTTCATCTGGGGCCCGCTCGAAGCGCGGTTGCAGCAGCCCGACGTGGTCATCCTCGGCAGCCTCAACGAAGGGGTGTGGCCGCGGCCGCAAGAGGCGGGCCCGTGGCTCAGCCGGCCCATGCGCGAGAAGCTCGGCCTGTCGCCGCCGGAGCGGCGTATCGGCCTCAGCGCCCACGACTTCGCCCAAGCGCTCGGCGCGCCGACCGTCTATCTCACGCGCGCGTTGAAAGTGGACGGGGTGCCGACCGTGACCTCGCGCTGGCTCCAGCGGCTCGAAGCGCTGGTCGAGGCGTCGGGCCTCGCGGACAAGATCAAGCCCGAGCAGCCTTGGGTCGCCTGGGCCCGGCAGCGCGATCATGCACCCCGCTTTGCCCCCGTCGAGGCACCGCGCCCGTGCCCGCCGGTGGAGGCGCGCCCGCGCGAATTGAGCGTGACGCGCATCGAGCGGTGGATCGCCAACCCTTATGAGATTTTCGCCCGGCACATTCTCAAGCTCGAGCCGTTGAAGCCGCTCGGGACCGAGCCAGACGCGGCCATGCGCGGCTCGATCGTGCATGACGTACTGCATGACTTCTCCCGCGCCCATCCGGACGCGCTGCCGGACGACGTCTATGGCGCGCTGATGACGGCCGCCGACGATCTCTTCGCCAAGCTCGGCGGTTCTGCCCGCGTGGAGGCGTTCTGGCGGCCGCATTTCCAGCGCTTCGCCCGCTGGTTCGCCGCCACGGAACCGGCGCGGCGCGCGTTGGCTACCGGCACGCATACGGAGGTGAGCGGCGCGCTCGACCTCAACTCGGGCTTCCGGCTAAAGGCGCGCGCCGACCGCATCGACACGACGGCAGACGGCGGCGTCATCATCTACGACTACAAGACGGGGAAGCCGCCGATCCCGAAACATGTAGAGGATCTCTATAAGCCTCAATTGCCCCTTGAGGCGGCGATCGCCGCGGCCGGTGGCTTCGCCGGTCTGGACCCGCATCCCGTGCGATCCCTCGTCTATATCCAAGCCTCGGGCCGCCAGGACGGCGGCGAGGAGCAAGCCGCCACCAAGGGCGATGCCGGCGCCCTGGCGGAAAGGGCGCTCGAGGATCTGGAGCGGCTCGTCGCTCATTTCACCGAGCCCGGTACGACTTACGAAGTGAAGCGCCGCGCCGGCGCCGGCTTCACCAATGCCTATCGCTATGACGAATACGAGCATCTTGCCCGTGTGCGGGAATGGCTGACGCAAGAGGCCGAGGAGGAGTGGCGGTGAGTTTTTCGCACGAAGCCGATGCCAACCAGGCGCGGGCCTCGGACCCGAACGCGTCCGCCTGGGTGTCGGCCAATGCCGGCACCGGCAAGACCGAAGTGCTGGTCAAGCGTAGCTTGCGGCTCCTGCTCGACGGGGCGCGGCCCGAGAGCATTCTTTGCCTCACCTACACCAAGACGGCGGCCGCGGAGATGCAGAACCGACTGCTGAAAGATCTCTCCTCTTGGGCGACGATGCCGGACGCCAAGCTTCGAGAGGCGCTCGCCAAGCTCATAGGACGGCCGCCGGAAGACAAGGATCTGCGCACGGCGCGGCGGCTGTTCGCGCGGGCGCTGGAGGCGCGCGGCGGCCTGAAGATCCACACCATCCACGGTTTCTGCGAACGCCTGCTGCAACGTTTTCCGCTCGAGTCGGCGGTCACGCCACATTTCACCGTGCTCGACGACCGCGGGGCGGCGCTGCTCAAACGGCGGGCGTTCGACGCGGTCATCGCGCGCGCCGCCGAGGACCGGGAGAGCCCGCTCGGCCAGGCACTCGACACGATCGTCACGGTCGCCGGCGAGGATTGGTTTCGCCAGGTGGTCGACACGGTGCTCGGCAAGCGGGCTGAGCTCGCTCAGATGGCCGCCTATCACGACGGCCTCGCCGCATGGGCCGAAGCCGAAGGCGCGGCGCTGAAGCGGTTGTTCGGTGTCTCCGGCAAGACCGAAGAAGGGCTGATCGCGGCGCAAGCCGCCGCGCTTTCAAACGCGGAGATCGACGCCGCGCTTGCGGCCTTCGACGCCATCGGAAGCACCGCCAAAACCGACATCAATGCATGCGCCGCATTGCAATTCGCGCGGGCCGCGCAAGGCGAAAGCCGGGCAGCGGCCTTGCGCGCATTGCTGCTCACTCAGAAGGGAACCCCGGCCTCTACGGTTTGCACCAAGGCCGTGAAGGATGGGGCTCCCGACATCGCGGCGAGGTTGGACGAGGTCAAGGTGCCGTTCGCCGCGCTCGAGGCGGATCTGGCACATCTGCGCGCCGCAGAGGCCAGCAGTGCGGTGCTGGTCCTCGCCGATGCCATTCAGGGCGACTACACCCGCCGGAAGCTGGCGGAGGCGGCGCTCGACTATGACGACCTCATCATCAAGGCGCGGCATCTCCTGTCGCGCGCTGGCGCGGCCGCCTGGGTGCTCTACAAGATCGACGGAGGCGTCGACCATATCCTTGTCGACGAGGCCCAGGACACCAACCCCGAGCAATGGTCCATCATCGAGGCCTTGGCGGAGGAGTTCTTCGCCGGCGCCGGCGCGCGCGATAGTTTGCGCACGCTGTTCGCGGTCGGCGACGAGAAGCAGTCGATCTACAGCTTTCAAGGCGCGAACCCGGCACGTTTTGGCACGGTGGGCCGCAAATTCAAGACGCGCGCACTGGCCGCCGGCATCGAATGGCACGAGGTGCCGCTCAATCTGTCCTTCCGCTCGACGGTGCCGGTACTCGACGCCGTGGACCATGTCTTTGCCCGGCCGGTGGCCGCGCAAGGCCTGACCTTCATCGAGAGCGCTGTGATCAAGCATCACGCCAACCGCCAAGGCGAGGCGGGGCTGGTGGAGCTCTGGGAGGTACAGACCGAGACGAAGCCCGAGCCCGCGCCCGCGTTCGAACCGTGGAACGAAAGTGCGAGCGGTGCCCGCGCCGTGGATGCGCTATGCCGGCGCATTGCCGCGACGATCAAGAGCTGGCGCAACAGCGGGGAGATGCTTTTATCCGCGGGACGCCCCATCAAGGCGGGCGACATCCTCATCTTGGTGCGCCGCCGCGAGCCATTCACCGCGCCGATGATCCGCGCGCTCAAGCGCGAAGGCATCCCGGTCGCGGGCGCCGACCGCATGCGGCTTATGGATCAGCTGGCTGTGCAGGACCTCGTGGCGCTTGCCGACGTGCTCCTATTGCCGGACGACGATTTGGCACTCGCGGTCGTGCTCAAGAGCCCCCTCTTTGGTCTCGACGACCATGCGCTCTTCGACCTCGCCCATGACCGCAAAGGATCGTTGTGGTCCTCGCTCAAGGACAAGACAGATGACGCGCGCTTCAGCGAGGCCGCAGCGCGCCTCAAGGACTGGCTGTCCGAGGCCGACACGATGCCGCCCTACGAATTCTTCGCCGCGCTGCTCGGCGCCGAGGGACAAGAGATGCGCAAACGCATGCTGACGCGGTTGGGTCCGGAAGCCGCAGAGGCGATCGACGAGTTTCTCGACGCGGCGCTCTCTTATGACCGGGAGGCGGCGCCGTCGCTGCAAGGCTTCGTCAATCAGTTGCGCGCCGGCGATATCGAGATTAAGCGCGACATGGAGCAGGACCGCGACGAAGTCCGTATCATGACCGTGCATGGCGCCAAGGGCTTGCAGGCGCCAATCGTGTTCCTCCCGGACACCTGCATGGGACCGCGCCCGCAAGGCCCGCAGCTCTATCCCGTGGAGCGCCAATCGGCACCGCCGGACGAGGTCACCCATCTCGTCTGGTCGCCAGGGCGATCGGACCTCGAGGCCATAGCCGCGGCGAAAGGCTCGCTGAAGCAGGCCGACCGCGACGAGTATCATCGGCTGCTCTATGTGGCCATGACGCGGGCGCGCGACCGTCTTTATGTGTGCGGTTGGCAGGGCCAGAAAGACCCGGAGCAGGACTGCTGGTACCACTTGGTGCGGGACGGGCTCGACGGACGATTGAGCCCGGTGGAGGGACCGGACGGCATGCGCCGGATGGACTGCGCGCAAGCGAAGGCCGTACCGCCCACCAAGACCGAGGCCGAAGCCGGCGAGACGCCGCCGCTACCGGACTGGGCCCTGACCCAGGCGCCCCCGGAACGGGTCCGCACGCGGCTCGCGCCGTCGCGCTTGGCGCTCAGCGCCGAGGCCGGGCGGAAAATCGAGGCCGAGCAACCGCCGTTGGGCCCGCTGGCGCTCGCCGACACCAAACGCTTCGCCCGGGGACGCCTGGTGCATGCCCTCCTCCAGCATCTTCCCGAGGTGGCTGTGGACGACCAGGAGCGGGCGGCGCGGGCCTTCGTCGCCGCGCGCGGAACCGATCTGACCGAGGCCCTGAAGACGGAGATCGTCGCCGAGACGCTGGCCATCGTGCGGAACGAGGACTTTGCGCCCCTGTTCCGGCCGGGCAGCCTGGCCGAAGTGCCGGTGGTGGCGCGGATCGGCGAGGGCGCGGCGGCCTTCGACATCAGCGGGCAGATCGACCGCCTGGTGATTCGCGAGAACGACCTCTTGATCCTCGACTACAAGACGAACCGGCCGCCGCCTGCAACCGAGGACAAGGTGGCGGATGCCTATATCAACCAGCTCGCCGAATATCGCCTGGCCCTGGCGCAACTCTTTCCCGGCCGCACGCTCAAGGCCGCGCTGCTGTGGACGGATGGCCCCCACCTCATGGAGATCTCATCAACTTCGCTTGATCGGGCCGAACGCGACATGTTGGACCGTCGGGCCGCCTTGACGCCATAGGTGGGCACACCTAGGTTCCGGTCTCTGGGCGACACCTGAAAGCCTGTGCCGGCGAGGAGAAGCAAATGGCGACTGGAAAAGTTACCGACGATACATTCGATGCCGAGGTGCTGAAGTCCTCGACCCCCGTCGTCGTCGATTTTTGGGCCGAATGGTGCGGCCCGTGCCGGCAGATCGCCCCCGCGCTCGAAGAAATCGCTAACGAGCTCGGCGACAAGGTGAAGATCATCAAGCTCAACATCGATGAGAATCCGCGTACGCCGGGCACCTACAACGTCCGGGCGATCCCCACGCTGATCCTGTTCAAGGATGGCGAAGTGGCCGATACGCTCCGGGGCGCTTACCCGAAGAACCATCTCGCCGCATGGATCGGCGGCGCCATCGACGGGACCGCTTAGCGGCCAACGCCTTAAGCATGCAGTCTGAGGACGTGGCCCGCGAGGTAGAGCGAGCCGCAAATCAGCACGCGCGCCGGCTCCCCGCGTGAGGCGGACCTGAGCAGGGCTTCCGCCACGCTGTTCACGGCGACGGCGGCGAACCCTTCCGCGCGCGCGATCTCGGCGAGCGGCTCGGCGGCGAAGGCATTGGGCTCGTCGGGAATCGGCACGGTATAGACGCGCTCGACCAAGCCCTTGAACGGGGCGATGAAGCGCCGCGCGTCCTTCGTCTCCATCATGCCCCAGATCACATGCACCGGGCGGGGCACGCGCTCGTCGAGCTCGGCCAGCGCATGAGCCACGGCTTGGCCGCCGGCCTCGTTGTGACCGCCGTCGAGCCAAATCTCGGTGCCATCTTCCACATAGGCGTGCAAGCCGCCGACCGGCAGGCGCTCGAGCCGTGCGGGCCAATGGGCCTGGGTCACGCCATGCTCCAGCGCCCGCTGGGTGAGCGCATCGCCGAACACGACGCTGGCGGCGGCGATGGCCGTGCCCGCATTGTCGATCTGATGCCGTCCGGCAAGGCGCGGCAGCGGCAGGTCGAGCAGGCGCGAGGTGGTCTGGAAGACGAGGCGTCCTTGCTGGTCGTACATGTCGAAGTCACGACCCGCCACATGAAGCGGCGCGGCGAGCTCTTCGGCGCGGCGCTCGATCACGGTAAGTGCCTCGGCCTCCTGACGACCGACAACGCACGGCACGCCGGGCTTGAGAATGCCGGCCTTCTCGCCGGCGATCTCCGCCAGGGTCTCACCGAGGAACGATACATGGTCGATGGAGATCGGCGTGATGATGGTGAGCAGCGGCTTGGCCACCATGTTGGTGGCGTCGAGCCGGCCGCCGAGCCCGGTCTCCAGCAGCAGGAGATCGGCGGGCGCTTCGGAAAAAGCGAGAAAGGCGGCGGCCGTGGTGATCTCGAACAATGTGATCAGCTCGCCGCCATTGGCGACTTCGGCGCGCGCCAGACAATCGACCAGCACCTCCTCGCTGACGGGTGCGGCGCCATGAGGCCCGGCGAGGACCACGCGCTCATGGAAGTCGACCAGATGAGGCGAGGTATAGACATGCACGCCCTTGCCGAGCCCCTCGGCGATGGCGCGTAGGAAGGCGAGCGTCGAGCCCTTGCCGTTGGTGCCGGCCACATGGACCACCGGCGGCAGCTTGTCTTGTGGATTCCCCAGGGCGGCGAGCAGGCGTTCGATGCGGCCGAGTGACAGGTCGATCGACTGCGGATGCAGCTTCTTGAGGCGCTCAAGCAGCGTGTCGCTCGTCGTGGAGCGAGGGCGGGGCGTTGGACCCCCGGCGCTATAGGGGAGAGTCGTCAATCGTAAGAGACCTTAGGCGCTAGTGGGGCGGATTAGGATTAGCGCCATTGCCAGGGGCGCTCGTCAAGGCCTCATCCGGGTCCTCGTCGCCATCGTCGTGCGCGGCGGGTTCGACGGCCGAGCCATTGCCGCCGTGGCTGTTGCCATGGACGACGGCCGGCTGCTCCTCGTCCCCGACTTGGACGGGAATGGCGATATCGCGGCCCGGCCTGCGATGGGTCAGCAGGTTGCACAGGCGCGCCAGCGTGCCACGCAGCTCGTGGCGGTGCACGACCATGTCCACCATGCCGTGCTCGAGCAAATATTCGCTGCGCTGAAAACCGTTGGGCAATTGCTCGCGGATGGTCTGCTCGATGACGCGCGGGCCGGCGAAGCCGATCAACGCGCCAGGCTCGGCGATGTGGACGTCGCCCAGCATGGCATAGGACGCGGTCACGCCGCCGGTGGTGGGATGGGTCAGCACGACGATGTAAGGGAAGCTTGGCCTCGCGCAGCTCCTGCACGGCGACCGTGGTGCGCGGCATCTGCATGAGCGAGAGGATGCCCTCCTGCATGCGCGCGCCGCCCGAGGCGGCGAACAGAATGAACGGCGCGTTGCGGACCAGGGCTGCGCGCATGGCGGCGATCACCGCCTCGCCCGCGGCCGTGCCGAGGGAACCGCCCATGAAAGCAAAGTCCTGCACCGCCGAAACGACCGTGTCGCCGTTGAGCTTGCCGATGCCGGCCATGACCGCGTCGGTCTGACCGGTCTTGCTGCGGGCGTCCTTGAGGCGGTCGGTGTAGCGGCGCTCGTCGCGGAACTTGAGCGGATCCAGCGGCACGTCGGGCAAGTGGATGGCGGCATATTTGCCGTCATCGAACACCGACTTGAGGCGCGCCGAAGCCGTCATGTGCATGTGGTAGTTGGACCCTGGGGCGACGAACTGGTTCGCCTCGAGATCCTTGTAGTAGATCATCTGCCCGGTCTCGGGGCACTTCACCCAGAGATTGTCCGGCAAATCCTTCTTGCGAAGGATGTTGCGGATTTTGGGCCGGACGACGCTGTTGATCCAGTTGTTCACGGGTGCCAGAACTCTCTCGCTCGTAACTTCTCTATTCGTGCTCTAAACCGCCGCCGCTTCCGCCTCGTGGCGCAGCGCGGCCGACAAGCGCTCGACCAGGCCGAGCAGGCGCGGCTTCGTCTCGCGCGTCGCCTTGCCGTCGGCATCGAGGCTCTCGGCGATCGCCGACACCAGCGCCGAGCCGACGACCACGCCTTCGGCAATACCGGCCAACTCACTCACCTGCCGTTCCGTCTTCACGCCGAAACCGACGGCGATGGGCAGGTCCGTATGCGCCTTGATGCGCCCCACATGGGCGCCGACCGAGGCGATGTCCGGCGCCGCCGTGCCGGTGATGCCGGCGATGGAGACGTAGTAGACAAAGCCCGAGGTGTTCGCGAGCACCGCAGGCAGGCGCTTGGCATCGGTCGTGGGCGTGGCGAGGCGAATAACGTCCAGTCCGCCCGCGTTGGCGGCAGGCCTCAACTCTTCATCCTCTTCCGGCGGTACGTCCACGACAATCAAACCATCCGCTCCGGCGTCCACCGCGTCGGCGATGAAACGATCCACCGGATACACATATATGGGGTTGTAGTAGCCCATTAGCACTATCGGGGTCGCATCGTCCTCGGCGCGGAATTCTCTAACCATGGAGAGCGTCTTTTTCATGGTCTGGCCCGCGCGGAGCGCCCGTTGAGAGGACGCCTGGATGGCCGGACCGTCGGCCATGGGATCGGAGAACGGCATGCCGAGCTCGATCACGTCGGCGCCCGCGCCCGGCAGACCCTTCAGCATCGCGAGCGAGGTGTCGTAATCGGGATCGCCCGCGGTGATGAAGGTTACGAGCCCGGCGCGGCCTTCCCGCTTCAGTGCGGCGAATGTCTTGTCGATGCGGGTCGCCACGTTAGTTCGAGCCTCGCGTCTGGGCGTCCAGATAGCTCGCGACCGAGTCGAGATCCTTGTCGCCTCGGCCGGAGAGGTTGACGACCATCAAGTGATCCTTCGGCTTGCTCGCCGCGATATCGAAGACGCGGGCGAGCGCGTGCGCCGGCTCCAGCGCCGGAATGATCCCTTCGAGCTTGCTGCAGAGCTGGAACGCGGCCACCGCTTCGTCGTCCGTCGCCGACAGGAATTCGACGCGGCCCACGTCGTTGAGCCAGGCGTGCTCGGGCCCGATACCCGGATAATCGAGTCCCGCCGAAATCGAATGCGCCTCTTCGATCTGGCCGTCCTCGTCCATCAACAGATAGGTGCGATTGCCGTGCAGCACGCCGGGCCTGCCACCGGCGATCGAGGCGGCATGCCGGCCGCTGTCGAGCCCGTGACCGGCCGCCTCCACGCCGTAGATTTCGATGCCCGGCTCGTCGAGGAAGGGATGGAACAGGCCCATGGCATTGGAGCCGCCGCCGATGCAGGCAATGAGCGAATCCGGCAGACGCCCTTCGGCCGCAAGCATCTGCTCGCGCGTCTCGCGGCCGATGATGGACTGAAAGTCGCGCACCATGGCCGGATAGGGATGCGGTCCCGCCACCGTGCCGATGCAATAGAACGTGTCGTGCACATTGGCGACCCAATCGCGCAAGGCTTCGTTCATCGCGTCCTTCAGCGTTTTCGAGCCCGACTCCACCGCGCGGATCTCGGCGCCGAGGATCTTCATGCGCAGCACGTTCGGCTTCTGCCGCGCCACGTCCACCGAGCCCATATAGATGATGCAGGGCAGACCGAACTTGGCGCACAGGGTTGCAGTCGCGACGCCATGCATACCGGCGCCGGTCTCTGCGATGATACGGGTCTTGCCCATGCGCAAAGCCAGCATGATTTGGCCAAGCACGTTGTTCACCTTGTGCGCGCCGGTGTGATTGAGCTCCTCGCGCTTGAGATAGATTTTGGCGCCGCCGCAATGTTCGGTGAGACGCTCGGCGAAATAGAGTGGCGACGGCCGTCCGACATAGGTCGCGAGATGACCGTCCATCTCGGCCTGGAAGGACGGGTCGGCCTTGGCGTCGGTATAGGCCTGCTCCAGGTCGAGGATCAGCGGCATCAAGGTCTCGGCCACGAAGCGGCCGCCGAACAGACCGAAATGGCCATTCTCGTCAGGGCCGGCGCGGAAGGTATTTTGGGCGCGTGTGTCGATGACCGTGCTCATGATGCTTTCGCTTGCTGTCGGGCGCCACGCGCGCCTTGAATGAAACGGATGATCAGGGCTTCGTCCTTGACGCCGGCAGCCGTCTCGACGCCGGAGGAAACGTCCACGAGATCCGCGCCGGTGAGGCGAACAGCCTCGGCGATGTTGTCGGGGTTCAGGCCGCCGGAAAGACCGAAGGGCGGACGGGCCGTGACAAGCGCGCGCCAGTCGAACGGCACGCCGTTGCCGCCGGGGACTGCCGCATCGGGCGCCGCCTTGGCGTCGAACAGGATCTGGTCGGCAATGCCGGTATAGGCGTTCGCATCGGCGACATCCGCCGCCGTCGCCACGGGGATCGCCTTGATCACGGGCAGCTTCGTCCGCGCCTTGATGGCGGCGACGCGCTCAGGCGCCTCGTGCCCATGCAATTGCAGCACATCGGGGCGGACCGTTTGGGCCACTTGGTCGATCAAGAGATCGTCCGGATCGACCATAACGGCCACGGTGCCAACGCGGCCGCGCGCCGCTTGCGCCAGGCCGGCAGCCTCTTGCAGCCCCAGATTTCTCGGACTTTTGGCGAAGAAGACCAGCCCAACGAAGTCGGCGCCGGCGGCAGCCGCGGCTTCGAGGATGGCAGGCGTTCGGACGCCACAAATTTTGACCTTGACCGTCACGGGGGCTCTAAACGCTCTCGGGTGAGGGTTTTGCTGGCCATTGACAGGCTCGCGCGGGGCCACCCTATGAAATCCGGGCCTTGAAGTCCATCGCACTGCAACATTGGCCTTGCCGAATGGTTCAGGCGTGTGGCGCGCCTCCAGCCGCCTGGGAGGCCATGGCCCGCCCCTTGGACCGCCAGCGCCAGGCCGCCACACAGGCCCAGACCGCTTCGAGGACGCCGAAAGGCCAGGCGCCTTGCAGGAAGCCGTAGGCTGAGCCGAGCAAGCAAGCCCCGGCGAAGGCCAGGATGAACCACGGGCTGCGGTCTTCCAGGGCGTAGGTGACGAGCATGGCGGTGACCGCCACAAGTCCGAAGGCCGTGAGCAGGTCCATGGGAGCGTGCGGCTATTCGGCGGTCAGCTGCGGGCGCGCCGGGTTGACGATCTCCAGCTCTTTTTCGAGCCGGTCCGCCTGGCGGCGCCAGTCGCGGGCCTCGCGGGCTTCCTCGCGCGCGGTCCGGCGCCACTTGCCCTGGTTCAGCCAGGAGGCCACGCCGCCGACCAGCAGGCCGAGGGCGAAGGCGCCAAGCAAGAAGAGAAAGAACGGCGCCTCGAGCGACAAATTGGGCTCGGCGCCGCCGAACGGATCGAGGCTGAGCACGGCCGGCTCACGGTTGACCACGGCAAGCGCAATCAGCACGACGCCGAGCGGCACGACCACGAGTGCGAGGATGAGTTTACGCCACACGGCTGCTCCTTAGGGACCGCCGAGGGCTTATCAGCCGCCGTCCGGACCATCACGGTTCAGGCGCTCGCGCAGCTCCTTACCGGTCTTGAAGAATGGCACGTATTTGTCCTCGACAAAAACCGTGTCGCCGGTGCGTGGATTGCGCCCCTGGCGTGCCGCGCGATGTTTCACCGTGAACGCGCCGAAGCCGCGCAACTCCACCCGGTCGCCGCGCGCCAGCGCACCGGTGATTTCATCGAGCACAATATTGATGATGCGCTCGATATCACGATGGAAGAGATGCGGATTGGCCGCGGCCACCCGCTGAATCAACTCGGATTTGATCATTAAACGCCCCACGGGGCAGCGGCCATTCTCGCCACCGCCCTACGCCCCCCATTAGTTGGACGCAGGGTGCCAAACCGAGACCAGACCGTCAAGCTTGAGCGTGGCCGAGGCCTGCCCCAAAACCGAAGCTATTCTACTGGCCGAGCTACCGAATATCTGCGCCGTGGACTCGAAAAGCCAGCCGAAGAGGCCATCGGATTCAGCCTTGGGCTGCCATTCGACAACCTTCAGCCCTGGCGCGAGCTTGCGTTCCTTCGTCAACCAACGCATGGCGGCGCGCTCATCGCCGATCTGGTCGACCAGATTGAGCGTGACGGCCTGACGTCCGGAATAGATGCGCCCGTCGGTGAGGCCGGGAACCGAATTCGGCTCCAGCTTGCGGCGCTGCGCCACCAGATCGAAAAACCAGGTCTTGGCGTCGTCGACCATCTCCTGGGTCATCTCACGCGCCTGCTCGTCGGTCGGCTCGAAGGGGCTCGGCACGGCTTTCAGCGGCCCGCTCTTCACCTCTTCCATCTTGATCCCGAGCGTCTCGAGGAGCTCGGTGACATTCGCCCATTGGAAAATGACGCCGACGGAGCCGGTGATGGTGTTGCCGTAGACGAAGATGCGGTCGGTGGCGAGCGCCACGATATAGGCGGCCGAGGTGGCCAGCGTGCCGCAGGTGGCGACCACCGGCTTCTTCTCGGCCAGGCGACGAATGGCGTCGTACATGGCCTCGCCGCCGGTCGTCGTGCCGCCGGGGCTGTTGATGTCGAGGATCACGGCCTTGACCTGATCGGCCTTGGCGACCGCGTCGATCAGGTTCGTCATCTTGCGGTCGTCGGTGATGACGCCGCTGATGTCGATGCGGGCGACATGGGGCAGGATGCCTGCGGAGCCCGCCATTTGCTTGTCGGCCAGGAAGATCGCGCCGAAGAACAGCAGGCCGAACACCACCGCCGCGATACGCCAGATCGTCACCCGCCGCTTGAGGCGGCGGCGCTCGATCACACTTTCGGCGTCGAGACCCATTGGCAATCGCTCAAGCTGTCCGCGCCGCGCGCGGCGCAAAAAGGGAGGTTAGACGGCCCGAAGGCCGTCTTGCTCATTCCTCGGAAGAGGCCTCGGACTCGGCCGCCTCGTCCGTCGCCTCGTCAGCCGTCTCATCAACCGCCTTGGCTTTCGCCTTGCGCTTCGGCTTGGGCTTCTCGGCAACGTCCTCGTCGGCCGCCTCGACCTCGTCGGCATCCTCGCCCTTGGCCTTGTTCAAGGCCGCGCCGAGAATGTCGCCAAGCGAAGCACCGGAGTCGGTCGAGCCGTACTGGGCCACCGCCTCCTTCTCCTCGGCGATTTCCAGCGCCTTGATCGACGTGGAGACCTTGCGCGTCTTGGCGTCGACCTGGGTCACGACGGCATCGAACTTCTCGCCGACGCCGAAGCGGTCAGGACGCTGCTCGGAGCGGTCGCGGGACAGGTCCGACCGCCGAATGAAGGTCATGAGGTCGTGATCGAGAAGCTTGGCCTCGATGCCGTTGTCCTTGACGGCCGTCACCTGGCAGGTGACGCGCATGCCCTTCTTGATCTTGGCCGAGGTCTCGCTGCCCTCGAGCGGATCGGGGGTCAGCTGCTTGATGCCGAGACTGATGCGCTCCTTTTCGGAGTCCGCCTCCAGCACCACCGCCTTGACCGTGTCGCCCTTCTTGAACTCAGCGAGGGCTTCCTCCCCAGACTTGGACCAATCCAGATCCGACAGATGCACCATGCCGTCGATGCCGCCCTCGAGGCCGACAAACAAGCCGAACTCGGTGATGTTGCGGACATCGCCTTCGATGATGGCGCCAGGCTGATGGCTCGCGGCGAAGGCAATCCAGGGATTTTCCTGGGTCTGCTTGAGGCCAAGCGAGATCCGGCGCTTGTCGGGATCGACCTCGAGCACCTGCACCTCGACCTCTTGGCTGGTGGAGATGATCTTGCCGGGATGGATATTCTTTTTCGTCCAGCTCATCTCCGACACGTGGATCAGACCCTCGACGCCGGGCTCGAGTTCGACGAAGGCGCCATAGTCGGTGATGTTGGTGACCGTGCCCGTGAACCGCGCGTCCACCGGGTACTTGGCGGCGATGCCGTCCCACGGATCGGACTCGAGCTGTTTGATGCCGAGGCTGATGCGCTGGGTCTCCGAGTTGATGCGGATGATCTGCACCTTCACCGTGTCGCCGACATTGACGATCTCGCTCGGATGATTGACGCGGCGCCAAGCCATATCGGTGACATGGAGCAGGCCGTCGATGCCGCCGAGATCGATAAACGCACCGTAATCGGTGATGTTCTTGACGACGCCCTCGATCACCTGACCCTCTTCGAGGCGGGCGACGATCTCGCTGCGCTTCTCGGCGCGGGTCTCTTCCAGCACGGAGCGGCGCGACACGACGATATTGCCGCGGCGGCGGTCCATCTTCAGGATCTGGAAGGGCTGCGGCGTGTTCATCAACGGCGCCACGTCGCGGATCGGGCGGATGTCGACCTGACTGCCGGGCAGGAAGGCCACGGCGCCGTCGAGATCGACAGTGAAGCCGCCCTTCACGCGATTGAAGATGATGCCTTCGACGCGGTCGTTGTTCTTGTATTTTTCCTCGAGCCTGGTCCAGCTCTCCTCGCGGCGCGCCTTGTCGCGCGACAGCACGGCTTCGCCAGCGGAGTTCTCGACACGCTCGAGATAGACGTCGACCTGATCGCCGACGGAAAGATCTGCGGGGCGGCCGGCGACGCCAAATTCCTTCATTGGCACGCGGCCTTCAGTCTTCAGCCCGACATCGATGACAGCGACGTCTTTTTCGATGGAGACCACGGTGCCCTTGATGACACTGCCTTCCTCGAGTGCGGCCCCGGCCAGCAACTCTTCAAGAAGGGCCGCGAACTCGTCGTGGCTGGGATGGCTGATGCTCGTCTGCGTCTCGTTCATTTAGGCTCCTACTCGGCGTCCCACCAATCGCTTCCGTGCGTGGCGCAAACCCGAGGCTCGTGTTGCAACCGATGCGGCAAAATTCGCGAAAGCCGATGGGCCGCCTCTTGGCCGCCTAGCCTCCGCTCGCTTCAACCGCGGAAATAATTCAAAGATGATGTGCCAATGCCAAATGGGCCCGGCCTCAACCAGCCCGCCCCGCATTGCCCATCGCAGCTTCGATGAGATCGATCGCTGCCCTGAACGCCGCGTCTATATCCAAATTTGTGGTGTCGAGCAAGGCTGCGTCTTCTGCCTGGCGCAGGGGAGCCGTCGCCCGGGTCGTGTCCCGTTGGTCCCGGTCCTTGATATCGGCCAGCACTTCGACCTCGGCGATGGCCGCCCCGCTGGCCTGAAGTTCCAAAAAGCGGCGGCGGGCACGCTCTTCCGGCGTCGCGGTCACAAACAACTTCACGTCCGCATCCGGGCATATGACCGTGCCGATATCCCGGCCGTCGATGACGGCGCCAGGCGGGACGCGGGAGAATTCGCGCTGATAGGTCAGAAGCACTGCCCGCACCTCGGGATGACGGGCCACGACCGAGGCGGCCTCCCCCAGGCCCGCGGTCCGCAGAACGGGGTCGCCGAGGGTCGCCACATCCAGCCGGGTCGCGGCCTTCACGGCGGCACTCGGATCGGCAAGCTCGCCACCTTGGGCCATGGTATCGCGGGCCACGGCCCGGTAGAGCGCCCCCGTATCGAGATGGCGCAGCCGGTAATGGACGGCGATGCGTTTGGCCACGGTGCCCTTGCCCGACGCCGCCGGACCGTCGATGGCGATGATCATGCGAGTTCGGCTCCAAGCTTGGTCATCAAACCCGCGAAGCCCGGGAAGCTGGTCGCGATCATGCTCACGTCGTCGACGGTGACCGGCTCGCTTGCCCCGAGGCCAAGGGTGAGGAAGGCCATGGCGATGCGGTGATCCATATGGGTCTCCACCAGGGCGCCGCCCTTCACCGCGCCGCCGCCCTGTACGATCAGATCGTCGCCCTCGATGCGCACCGCGATCCCGCAGGCTTCGAGCCCGGCGGCGGTGGCGGCGAGCCGGTCGCTTTCCTTCACCTTGAGCTCGGCGAGCCCCGCCATGTGGGTCTCGCCTTCGGCGAACGCGGCGACCACGGCGAGCACCGGGTATTCATCGATCATGGAGGGCGCGCGGCCGGCCGGCACCCGCACGCCATGAAGCGGACCGGCCTTGACCCGAAGATCGCCCACCGGCTCTCCGCCCTCGTCGCGGAGATCGAGCAGCGCGATCTCGGCCCCCATCTCCCGCAAGGTGTCGAGGAATCCGGTGCGCGTCGGATTCATCAGCACATTCTCGACCACGATGTCGGAGCCCGGACAGATAAGAGCGGCGGCAATCAGGAAAGCGGCGGAGCTCGGGTCCCCCGGCACCGAGAGCCCCGCGCCGTGAAGCTCGGCATCGCCGCACACGGTGACGGCATGGGCGCCATCGGGCCGGTCCTCGGCGTGGAGCTCGGCGCCGAAAAACGCGAGCATGCGTTCGGTATGGTCGCGCGTGGCCAGGGGCTCGACCACGGTGGTGCGACCCGGGGCATGAAGCCCGGCAAAAAGAATGGCCGACTTTACCTGCGCCGATGGCACGGGCAGGTCGTACTCGATGGGGAGAATGTCGCCCGTTCCGCGCACGGTAAGCGGCAGGGTGCCGCCTTCGCCTTGTGCTTCCACTTGCAGGCCCATGGTGGTGAGCGGCGTGAGCACGCGGCCCATGGGACGGCGGCACAAGGAGGCGTCGCCGGTGAATTCGGCGCGCATGTCGTGACCGGCGACGACGCCGAGCATGAGGCGGCTTCCGGTGCCGGAGTTGCCGAAATCGAGCGGCCTATGAGGCTCGCGCAAACCGCCGACGCCCTGGCCAAGCACTTCGATGGCGCCGTCTCTCTGCGTGACCTCGGCGCCAAGGGCGTCCACCGCGCGCGCGGTGGCCATCACGTCCTCCGCATCGAGCAGCCCGGTGATCCGGGTCCGGCCGGTCGCCAGCGCGCCTAGGATCAAGGCACGATGGGAGATGGATTTGTCGCCGGGCACCCTCACACGGCCGGAAATGCGCGCGGATCGGCGGGCGGTCAGGGGGTGCGGCATAGATTCTCGATTGGGGTTTTGGGGTGCTCGATAGCTTTTGACACTACGCATGAGGCGTGGCAATGGGGAGTCAACTCAAGGCTATCTTCGAGGAGCGTCAATGTCGAAACCCGCACGGGGAACCAAGCGCGTTTGCCCGAGCTGTGGGGCGCGGTTTTACGACTTGGGTCGTTCGCCAATTACTTGCCCCGTCTGCGAAGCCGTTTATCAGGTGACGCCGCCGTCATCGTCACGGCGGGCCGAGCGCGCTGCACCAGCCGAAGTCAAGAAAGCCGTAGTCGCCGAAGCGGATCCGCCGGTGATGGGCGATGCCGACGTCATCAGTCTCGATGAGGCAGCGGAGGCTGAGGAAGCCGTGGTCGACGACGAGGAGATCGTGCTCGACGACGACGACGACGACATCCCGGCCACCGACGACGATGACGACACCTTCCTCGAGGAAGAGGAAGACGCCGACGCCGACGTCACCGGCATTGTCGGCGGCGGCCCAAAAGAAGAAACCTAGGAACCGGGCGCGCACCGTCAGCAGGCCCGGCCACGCGGCTCGTATTTCTCTTGAACCCGCGGGACGCCCGGCCTAAGTGATGCGTCTGATTTCTTGCGGCCCAGCCCGGGACAGCGAGATTTCTTGAGTTCTCATGGGGCCATAGCTCAGTTGGGAGAGCGCGTGAATGGCATTCACGAGGTCGTCGGTTCGATCCCGTCTGGCTCCACCAAATCCCTTAGACACAAGAAGCGCTAGCCGGCCGTCGCGGGATCGATAACCCCTACGATCTCCGTGATTTTAGTGGCGGGAAAGCCGCTGAGTTCGGCGTGCTTTCTGATCGCCGCCTCGTCCGCGGCAAGATAGACGCAGAACGTCTTGTCGCCGGCGACATAGCTCTGGATCCACTGAATGTCCTTGGCGCCGATCTGGCACAAAGCCTCGTTGGACTTGGCCGCGGCGCCGGCGAGCTGGGCGGCATCGAGCGTGCCCACAGCGGGAATGTCTCTCTCGATAACAAATTTCTTCAGGCTCATTGTCGTCACTCCTAACTAGAGATTGTTGAGGCATTTCGAATGCGGCTTAGGGCGCAAGGCCCGCGACCGCTTGCTCGAAGGTCGGCCCGATCACCGCGGGGTCTTTCATCGCCCACGCCACAAGGCTCGCGCCTTCCAACGCGCTGAGGATCAGCGTCGCCGTCTCCCGCACGTCGAGATCGGCGCGCAGCTCTTGCGCCTTCACGCCGTCCTCAAGGACGGTGCGGAGCCACGAGCGATGCATTTCGAAGAAGGCGCGGACACGCTGCTGCATGGAAGACGGCAGCGTGAAGGCTTCCGCCGACAGCGCGCCGCAAAGCGGCATCATCCCGTCGCGCATGCTGTCGGTGAAGAAGGCCGCATAGCGCCGGAGCCGCGGCATCGCCCGGCGCTCCTGCTCCAGGACTTGGTCCAGGGCAGCCTCGAACTTGACCAGGTAGCTGTCGATGAGGGCGGCGCCAAGGTCCTCCTTGGTGCGGAAGTGATGGTGGATGCTCGCTTTGCGGATGCCAACCCGCTCGGAGAGATCTGCATAGCTGAAGGCGGCATAACCGCGGGTCCGCACCAGCGTCTCCGTCTCCCGCAACAGCCGTTCTCTTGTGTCCTGTTCCATGACAGATTAGCCTACCTACTAGTAGGTTTGCCTGTCAAGGCGTGATCGATGAAGCGGCGCGAGGCAGGCTTTTGGGGCTCTGCTATGGTCGCTTCCGTTTGCGGACGGCCGTTTAGCGTAGGGATGAGACAGAATGAGACGACGCGATCTCACATTGCCGCCGGTGCGGGTGCCGGCGGTCGCCTCGGGCGCGTTCGCCATCGGCGCCCTGGCCGTGGGCACGCTGGCCGTGGCCGCGCTCGCCATCGGCGCGTTGGCGATTGGACGCTTGAGCGTGCGCCGGGCGGACATGGCCAAGCTTCATCTCGGCGAGGTGGAGATCGACGATCTCACGGTCCGGCGCCTGCGGGTGATCGAGACCGACGAGGGAACGGACGCATAGGCTCGGCATGGTGGCTAATGGCCGCCGAGGACGCCCACGGTGACGCGCGCCACCCGCGCCGCCCCCACCAGGCGCGGCAAATCCTGCTCGTAGGCGCCGGCCGCCAACAGAATCTTGTCGCCCTCGGAAGCCGCCTTAATGGCATGCGACAGGGTCTTGTACGCCGTCTCCGGCGCGCGGCCGTCATTCGTATCGAGGCCAATCCTAGGGTCTACATACCAGGTCATCGCAGGGCTCCGTTTCGAGGATTCGGAGACGTTAGGGCAACGCGGCGCGCTCCGATAGGACCGCATATAGGGATCGTCCACCTCGCTTGTCTTCTCCTTGAATTCGCGGGCGGATTTCCCATATGCCACTTGGATTTTGAGACTCGGCGCCGCGGCGGGCTGAGGGTGTGAGGCGCCGTCAGGGCTTCGCGAAATCGTCACCGGCACGCGCGGCTCGATGGAAGAGGCTTCCCGCCGGATGTCGCGCATGGCACTTTTCGACAGCAATCTTTGGTTAACTCTGTCGGCGGAACGTATCGGCGCACCCGCCAAGGTAGCCGATGGCGGTTATCCGCCCTACAATATCGAGATCTTGCCGGAGGGCGACCGGGGCCCCGAGGCCTTACGCATTACACTTGCGGTCGCCGGTTTCTCACTTGACGAACTCGACGTGAGCGTTGAGGACGGTAAGCTGACGGTCCATGGCGCCAAGCGGGACGAGGTCGCCAAGGATTATCTTCACCGCGGAATCGCCGCGCGACAATTCAAACGGAGCTTCGCCCTCGCCAAGGGCGTAGAGGTCCGCAAGGCCGAGTTGCACGATGGCCTTCTCGCGATCGTGCTCGAACGGCCATATCGGGAGAAGCGTGTACTCAAGGTGGGAATCGCGCCAGCAGGCTGAGCTCGTTGCGCTGTGACGCGCCCGCGCTTTTCCACGAGGAACCGGAGTTCGAATGAATAAGATCGAAAACGAAGAGACCCGTCATTTGATAAGCCTGAAGGAGCTCGCGCTCCTCGGCGACGGCGAGGTCGCCTATATCAGGCAACTCGACTCGGATTCCGCCGAGCGGCTGTTCCCGACGCTCGACGACGCGCCCGTGGGCATCGACCTATTCGCCGTGCTCGGCGCCGACGGCACGCCGCTGGCGCTGACCGATAGCCGCAACGCGGCGATCGCCAACGCGCTCGAGAACGACCTCGTCCCCGTCAGCGTCCACTAGATCTTCGCCCTGAGCCCTTTGCTCCACCGAGAACGGGCCGCATAAAGCGGGCATCGTCTAGCGATGGCGCGTGGTCACGTGCATAGTCGAGCCAACCACTTTTCTACGAAGAGGGCTCGCATGGCATCGCAGATCGTGTTCAAGGCCGCGCGCTGCGCGGCATTCGGCCTCGTGGCGGCGACAAGCCTCAGCGCCGCTTATTCCGGCGCGGCGCAGGCGGATCCATTGCTCGATGAGACCGTCTCATTCACCGGCAACATTCTCTTCCTCCAGTATAAAGTGCCAGGCCTCGTCATCGGCGCGGTGCGCAACGGCGAGATGGTGATCCATGGCGTCGGCGAAGCGGCCGACGGCGGCGATGCCCCGGACGGCGACACCGTGCTGCGCATCGGCTCGATCACCAAGGCCTTCACCGGCCAGGTGCTGGCCCAGCTGGCCTCCGGCGGGACCGTGTCCCTGACGCAGACGGTCGGCGCCACCGCGCCGGATCTCGGTTCCGGCGCCGATCCCAATGTCGCCAAACTCAGGCTCATCGACATCGCCACCCAGGCGTCCGGGCTGCCACGCGAGCTGCCGCACGAGCCTGGGCCCGCCGACGACCCGTTCGCGCCCATCACCCGCGAGGGATTCGCCGCCTGGCTGCAGAAGGAGCCGTTGTTGTTCGCGCCGGGGACCGGCGTGCTCTATTCGAATTTCGGCTTCGACGTGCTGGCGATTGCGCTGTCGGAGGCGGCGCATAAGCCCTACCCCGAACTGCTCACCGAGCACGTCACAGGGCCGCTCGGGATGACGGATACGACATTCGCGCCGAGCGAGGCGCAGAAGAGCCGGCTGATGCAAGGGCACGGCTTCGACGGCAAGGCGCTGCCGGACGTGCCGACCGGCACGGTCATCGTCGGCTCAGGCGGTCTTTACTCGACGCCGAAGGATCTGCTGCGCTGGATGCAATGGCATCTCGACCGTCTCGGAAGCGACGGCGCGGAGGCCCGCCTGCTCGATCACGCGGCCTATCTGGTGCGCGATGGGCTCAATCCGGTGTCGGGCATGGATGAGTCCGGCCATATGGACGCCATGAGTCTCGCCTGGGTGGTGATGATGCCGGACGGCGACCAGCCGCTGATCTTGCAAAAGGCCGGCGGACTGCAGGGCATATTCACCTACATCGCCTTTGCGCCGGCGCGCGACATGGCTGTGTTTGTCGCAATCAACAAGTTCGACTTTGCCGCGGCCATGGGCATGGCGCAAGCCGTCAACGAGATGATCGCCACGCTGGCGCCGCGCTAGGCGGCGTGTGAGGAGGTCTCTTCCTGGGTGAGAACCGCGTAGAGCGCGGCCGCGTCCTTGGAGGCCCGGAGCTTGTCGACGGCGGATCCCTCGCGCAGCAGCCGCGAAATACGCGCGAGCGCCTTCAGATGGTCGGCGCCGGCCCCTTCGGGTGCGAGCAGCACGAACACGATATCCACCGGCTCGCCATCGACCGCATCGAACTCGACCGGCTCGGCCAAGCGGGCAAACACACCGACGATCCGTTTGACTCCGGCAAGCTTGCCGTGGGGGATGGCGACGCCCTGGCCGAGCCCGGTGGAGCCGAGCTGCTCGCGCTGCCATAGGACGTCGAAGACGTCGCGCTCGGGCAGGCCGGCGGTGCGTGCGGCCCGCGCCGAAAGATCCTGCAAGAGCTGCTTCTTGCCCTGCGCCTTCAGCGAAGGAACCACGTCCTTGGGTGAAATGAGATCACCTAGATGCATTCGACTACCCGTATGACTTGTGTGAGCGGACAACGTGCGAACGCCGCATGTCCGACTGGCGCATTCTCAAGGGCTGGAAACGATCCAGCCGATAGTGCGGAACTCCCCGTCCAATTTTTTCGACTCACCTACCGTGACGGCTGGTGCCCGATGAACGTCTCGACGGTGTGACAACGCGGTCCTGGACGCAACTGCGCAACGCCTCTTCGACGCCCAAGATCATTCCGGTAGCTTGCTTCGTCATTGCCCGCGGAAGTTTAGTTACAAGACCCTTCTTGACTGGCGCTTCCCGGGGCGCATACCGCATTTTCGAGGTCCGATTGTGTCGCGGCGTCCCAAAACGCCGCGCTCGTCCTCGATAGCGGCGGGAAGCTAGACCCCCCTACCTAGGGTGTCAAACGCAATAAGGTCAATCTGCCCTCTTTACAGAATTCGTCTTCGTGAACAGCGAATTAGACGCGAAGTTCAGACGCTGGCGCCCATTGCGATGCGCTTCAGCCGGCGGCGCTGCACCGAAGACGGAATGCCGAGCGCTTCGCGATATTTCGCCACCGTGCGGCGGGCAATGTCGATGCCGTCGCCTTTGAGGCGTTCGACAATCTTGTCGTCGGAGAGGACGTCGGCGGCGGGCTCCATGGTGATCATCTCGCGAATGCGATGGCGCACCGCCTCCGAGGAATGCGCGTCGTCGCCATGCGCGGTGGCGGCAATCGACGAGGTGAAAAAATATTTCAGCTCGAACAAGCCGCGATTGGTGGCCATGTATTTGTTGGCGGTCACCCGGCTGACCGTCGATTCGTGCATCGAGATGGCGTCGGCCACGGTCTTCAAATTCAGCGGCCGCAGATGGCGCACGCCATAGGTGAAGAAGCCGTCCTGCTGGCGCACGATCTCCTGCGCCACCTTCAGTATCGTACGGGCGCGCTGATCGAGACTCTTCACCAGCCAGTTCGCGGTCTGCAGACAATCGACCAGATAGGTCTTGTCCTCCTTGCGCATCTTCGTCTTGGACACCGTCGCATAGTAGGACTGATTGACCAGGACGCGCGGGAGCGTGTCGCTGTTCAGCTCCACGTAAAAGCTCCGGTCGGGAAGCGACCGCACGAGCACGTCGGGCACGATGGGCTGGGACGGGGCGGTGCCGTATTTCAGACCGGGCTTCGGGTTGAGTCGCCTCACCTCGGCGATCATGTCGCACAGATCCTCGTCGGAGACGCGCGCCGCCCGCTTCAGCGCGACAAGGTCATGGGTGGCGAGAAGATGCAGGTTATCGAGCAGCCCGGCCATCGCCGGGTCGCAGCGGTCTTGTTCTTTCAGCTGCAGCGTTAGGCATTCGCGCAAATCGCGGGCGAACACGCCACACGGATCGAAGCCCTGCATTACGCCGAGCGTCTCCTCGACGAGTTCCAAGGGCGCGCCGAGAAGCTCGGCCAAGCCATTGAGGTCGCCGCGCAGATATCCGGCCTCATCGGTCATATCGATCAGATGCTGACCGATCATGCGGCGTGGCGGATCGGCGAAAGTGAGGCTGAGCTGCTCGGCCAAATGGGTGCGGAGCGTCTTCTCCTCGGCCACATAGGCTTCGAGATTGGAGTTCTCGTCGTTGTCGACCCGGGGTCCCTGGGTGAGACCGCTCCACCCTGAATCGGTCATGGCGCCCGGGGTAAAGGTGTCCGAATCGGGGAACATATCCTGAGGCTCGGCGTCGAGATCGTTGGTTTGGCTCGCGCCGTTTCCGGTCTCGAGGTCAACCCAGTCCTCGCCGTCGCCGGTCTCGGCGCTCGCCTCGTCAGAAGCCGCGCTGGTCTTGCCGTCCCCGCCCTCGTCCTTGGTAGCGGTGGGGGAGCGATCATCGGCAAGACCGTTGGGCCCGTCCGGGTCGGCGTGCTCGAGCAGCGGATTGCGCTCAAGCTCGTCTTCGACAAAGCTCGCAAGCTCCATGTTCGACAACTGCAACAGCTTGATCGCCTGCTGCAACTGCGGCGTCATGACCAGACTATGACTCTGGCGGAGTTCGAGCTTTGTATTGATCGCCATCTACTAATTCACTCGCGATCGGGTGTTCAGATCTTGAACTGATCACCAAGATAAACGCGGCGCACTTCCTCGTTGTTAATGATCTCGTGCGCGGTACCGTGGGTTAGCACCATACCGTCATGAATAATATAGGCTCGGCTGACAAGCTCCAAAGTCTCGCGCACGTTGTGGTCGGTGATGAGAACGCCGATGCCGCGCTCGGTGAGATGGCGCACGAGCGCGCGGATGTCGCCGACGGCGATCGGATCGATGCCGGCGAAGGGCTCATCGAGCAGCATGAAAGACGGACGCGAGGCAAGCGCGCGGGCAATCTCGACACGCCGCCGCTCACCGCCGGACAGAGCCATGGACGGCGACTTTCTGAGGCGCGTGATGCGGAATTCCTCGAGCAGCGAGTCGAGCTGAAGCTGGCGCTCTTTCTTGTTGGGCTCGACCATCTCGAGCACGGCGAGAATATTCTCCTCCACCGTGAGACCCCGAAAGATCGAAGCCTCTTGCGGCAGATAGCCAATGCCCAAGCGCGCCCTGCGGTACATGGGCAGTTTGGTCACGTCACGGCCGTCGATCATGATCGAGCCTCGGTCGGCGGGGATCAGCCCCGTGATCATGTAGAAGACCGTGGTCTTACCGGCGCCGTTCGGCCCCAGCAGCCCGACCGCCTCACCGCGCGCGAGATCGAGGCTGACGCCGCGCACGACGGTGCGCTTCTTGAAGGCCTTGACCACGGAACGGATGGTGAGCCAGCCGTTGCCGGGCTGGCCTTGATGCGCGGGCTCGCGCACGGCGGGCTCGACCTGCTCGGGAGCCTGCGGGGCAGCAACTGCCTGACGGCCTGGAAACGACAGCAACTTGCCCACTGACCCTTTCCGCTCCTCAGTTGAAGCGCTGGCCGGTTGAAATCGAATAGAGCCCCTGGAAGGTCTTACCGGAACTCAGGCACGATCGGCCATGGCTCAGCTTCGTCGACGGCCCCACCTTCTGACGCCGGCTTCTGTTCGCCTGGAACAAACTCCTCATTGCTTGCTTCGGGCGCCGGCTTGGACTTCTTAGCCTTGGCGCGGGCCGGTTTACCCTCGCCCTCATCGCCGCCACCGTCTTGCTTGGGCATGAACAGCGCGCGGATACGGCCTCCTCCGGCCGCGGCATTTCCTGGGTTCTCGAACCGGCTCTCGCCCGTCCTCAAGTTAATGATAAGCCGTTCTCCCTTTAGCACATTCTGACCTTGCGATAACACCACATTGCCACCCACGGTTACCATCTGGGACGGCACGTCGTAGAGCGCCCAGTCGCTGGTGGTGGTCTGGTCGTCCTCGCTGATGATGACGACGCTCCCTCTCGCCTCGATCTTGCTGATCTGCGCCTCGGGGCCAGGCGCGGCGCCCGGCTTTGCCGCCGGGTTGGCGACGGGCGCCGGCTCGGCGGCCTTTTGGCCGGTGATCTTGTCGGCGCCGCCGACGTAATGCACATCGAGCTCGGCGGCGCGCAGCGTGGTCGTCCCCTGTACCGCCTTCACATTGCCCTTGAAGGTCGCGTATTTCTCCGCGTCGTAGACGGTGAGCATATCCAACTCGATATCGATCGGCGCATCGGAGCTCCCGGACAGGCCGTCGAAGGAGTTGCTGAGTGTCTGAGCCGGAAGCGGGCTCGTCAGGGCAAGCAGCCCGAGCAGCACCAGCGCGGGGCCCATGACGGCCGAAGCAAGACTGACCCTCTGGTACGCGCTCATTGCGGGCTCACCATGTTCGCCTCGCCGGATTGCGCCGGCACCAACTCTTTTACCGCCTGCGGCGCCTGAGCGGGTTGCGGCGTGCCGTCGCCTTCCTTCGGCTTCTTGATCAGGTGCACCGCCACCTTGCCACGGAAGATCAGGATGTGATCCTGCGAGCGGAAGGTCAGCGCGTTGGCCTTGACGGTGCCATTGCTCAGATTGAAGGACACCGGTTGGTGCGAGCGCAGCGTCTGGCTGTCCATGTCGAGGCTGGCGTGCTTGAGCTCGCCGGTGACGCCCGAGCTCGTGGCGACTGTGATGCGGTCCTGCATCACCAGCCGCTCAGCCTTAGTGTTGAACACGCCGCGCACGGCGGCCATGCGGGACCAGCCGCCGCCGGCGCTCGAAAGATCGGCCTTGATGGCGTGGAGTTTGATGATCTCGGGGTTCTTGATGTCCTGATCGGCGTACTCGGCGCGGACCACGTATTTGCCATTCTTCTTGTCGGTGCCTTCCAGGGTCGGGTTGAGCATGCGCAGATTGCCGTCGACGATATCCATGCCGTCGATGCTCGCCGTCACGTCCCCGACGGTGATGTTGAGCCGGGTGGAGATGAAATAGGCCGCCAGAACGAGAAGGCCGAAAGCCGGAAGGCCCTTCCGCAGGATCCGGACCATGCGGCTGTGACGCCCGGCGCTCACAAAGGCACGCGCACGCTCCTCGGGCGTCCGCACGCGATAGCGCGACCCGGAGTGGAGGAGATTCGCGTCAGCTACCATCATATCCGCCAATTTTTCGCGGGCCCCCCGGCTTTTTTGCCACCCCAACCACACCTAGCCGCAGGACTTTGATCACATTGCGACCGCCAGGCCTCGCTGCCAACGGCGAATGGCCGCTGGCGGTGAGCCGGCCTAGTGGGCGAAAGGATCGATCTCTGCCCAGCCTCTGAGGTCTAGCTCGGCCCGGGTCGGCAGAAACTCGAAGCAGGCGCGCGCCAGGTGCTCGCGACCCTCACGCCGCAGCATGGCGTCGAGCCGATCCCGCAGCGCATGCAAATATAGCACATCGCTGGCGGCGTAGCTGAGCTGCTCTTGGCTGAGCTCGGCCGCCCCCCAATCGGAGGATTGCTGCTGCTTGGACAGCTCGATCCCGAGCAGCTCGCGGCAGAGATCCTTGAGGCCGTGCCTATCGGTATAGGTCCGGGCGAGCTTGGAGGCGATCTTAGTGCAGTAGACCGGCCCCGGCATGACGCCGAGAAAATGCTTGAGCACGGCCATATCGAAGCGGCCGTAATGGAAGATCTTGAGCACGGTCTCGTCGGCCAGGAGGCGCTTCAGCTCCGGCGCGTCGTAATTGCCGGAGATCTGCACCAGGGCGGCGGTGCCATCGCCGTCGGAGAGCTGCACCAGGCAGAGCCGGTCGCGATGCGGATTGAGCCCGAGCGTCTCGGTATCGATGGCGATCGTCTTGCCGGCAAAGCGGCCGGGCGGCAGATCGCCCTTATGCAGATCGACGGTCGAAGGCTGGCTCAAGATATTGGCCGTCATCGCGGCCCCGCCACATCGGGGCGAAGCGGGGTTGGTGCCCAGGAGAAGACTCGAACTTCCACGCCCTTTCGGGCACTAGCACCTGAAGCTAGCGCGTCTACCAGTTCCGCCACCTGGGCTTGAGGGTGTTGAGGTACGATTGGCTGTTCTCGTTGTCAATTGCCCGTAGAAGCGCCTTCAAGGGTTGGACGCGCTCGTGTAATGCTGCAGGTGCACATAGCAGGGCGAGGTTAAGAGGCATCTAAGTGGCTGTTCAACTCAACAATCAAACGCTGGTGACCATTTATGGGGGCTCCGGCTTTCTCGGGCGCCACGTGGTGCGCGCCATCGCGCGGACGGGCGCGCGGATGCGGATCGCGGTCAGGCGCCCCGAGCTCGCGGGCCATCTCCAGCCGCTCGGCAGCGTCGGGCAGATCAACGCGGTGCAGGCCAATGTGCGTTTTCCCAACTCGCTGATCACAGCGGCCGAGGGCGCCGACGCGGTCATCAATCTCGTCGGCATCTTGTTTCCAAGCGGCAAGCAAAGCTTCAAATCCGTACAGGACGAAGGCGCGCACAATGTCGCCACAGCCGCGAAGGCCGCCGGGGCGCGCAGCCTCGTGCATGTCTCGGCCATCGGCGCCGACGCCGACTCGCCGTCCGTCTACGGGCGCAGCAAGGCCGCAGGCGAGGCGGCGGTGAAGGCGGCATTTCCCGAGGCGGTCATCTTCCGGCCTTCGGTGGTGTTCGGGCCCGAGGACGATTTCTTCAACCGGTTCGCGGCGCTCGCGCGCCTGTCACCGGTGCTGCCGTTGATCGGCGGCGGCCATACGAAATTCCAGCCGGTATTCGTGGGCGACGTGGCGCGGTCCGTGGTGGCGGCGCTCACCGGGCTTGCGCGCGCGGATGAGCCTTACGAGCTCGGCGGGCCCGAGATCCTCACCATGCGCGACGTCATGGAGCGGGTGCTCGACTATTCCATGCGGACGCGGCCGCTGGTCCCGGTGCCGTTCTGGCTGGCCAAGCTGAAAGCGAGTTTCCTGCAATGGCTGCCCACCCCGCCGCTCACGGTCGACCAGGTGCGGCTGCTCGAAAGCGACAATGTGGTGAGCGATGCGGCGATCAAGGCCGGACGCACGCTTCATGGGTTGGGGATCGAGCCGGTGCCCGTGGCCTCCGTCGTGCCCGACTATCTCGAGCAGTTCCGGCCGCGCGGGCAGTTCTCCGTCTACAAGCCGTAACGGCCCTTGCGGGCGCTTCCCTGTCCTATGCGTAGATCATGACCAGCAGGAAGCCGCCGAGCACCATGCGGTAGAGGACGAAGGGCAGGAAGCTGACGCGCCGCACCAACGCCATGAGGAAGGCGATGGCGGCAAGGCCGGCAAAGAAGGTCAGGATCGCGCAATAGACCGCGTCCATGGTGACGGTGTCGCCGCTCGCCAGGGCATCGCCGACGGTGAGCACGCCAGCCCCTGCGATGGCTGGAATCCCCAACAGAAACGAGAAGCGCGCCGAATCGGGCCGCGTGAAGCCCAGGAAGCGCGCCGCCGTCATGGTCACACCGGAGCGGCTGGTGCCGGGAATCAGCGCCAGCGCCTGCGCCACGCCGATGAGAAGCGCGCTCTTGAGCGTCATGTTGGCGATGGTGCGGTCTTGCGGGCCCACCATGTCGGCCACGAGCATGAGCAGGCCATAGAGAATCGTATTCCAGGCGACGACGGTGACGTTGCGCTCGAGATCGGCGATCCCGAACTTCTTCAAGAACAGCCCGAAGGCGACCGCAGGAATGGTGGCCAGGACGATGTAGATGGCCATGCGACCATCGTCGGTGACCTTGCCCTTGAACAGCTCGAGCCCGCCGACGGTGATGCGCCAGACGTCGCGCCAGAAATAGATGAGGACCGCAAGCAGCGTGCCCAGATGCACCATCACATCGACGAATTGGCCCTGGTCGGGCCAGTGCATGATATTGGGTATGAGAATCAGGTGGCCGGACGACGAAATGGGGAGGAATTCCGTGATGCCCTGCACCACGGCTATCACGATGATCTGCTCTATCGTCATGGCCCCTCGTCGTGCGGCTTGTCCGGCGCGCGTGCAGGTTCTATACGAGGCTCTGGCCCCGCGCGATTCATTTTGGAACGAATAGCCGCCGAAGCCATCAATGGCGAATCTCCTCCACCATCCCCTATGTGCCTTCTCTAGGTCAATTCGCCTGGCGCTCGCCGAGTGCGGCGTCGAGGCCGAGCTTGTGGAAGAGCGCCCCTGGGAGTGGCGCCCGGAGTTCCTGGCGATCAATCCCGCCGGTACCCTGCCCGTGCTGGTCACGGACGATTACGGATCGCTGGCGGGCACCTACGCCATCTCCGAATATCTCGGCGACACCGTGGATGAGCGCGAAACGCGCGGTTTTCAGCCATTTCCCGGAGATGCGGCGGCGCGCGCCGAGGTCCGGCGGCTGGTCGACTGGTTCCACCGCAAATTCCACGACGAGGTCACCGATTATCTGGTGGTGGAGAAGGTGTTCCGCCGGTTCGGGCCGCAAAGCACCTCCCCCAATATGGAGGCCATGCGCGCCGGGCACGACAATCTGCGCTATCATCTGACCTATGTCGGACATCTCACCGAGACGCGCAGCTGGCTTGCGGGCGACGCCATGAGCTTCGCCGACCTGGCCGCCGCCGCCCATCTGTCGGCGCTCGACTATCTCGGCGAGGTGCCGTGGGAAGAGTTCGAGCCGGCGAAGAACTGGTATGCGCTGTTGAAATCGAGGCCGTCCTTCAGGCCTCTCCTGCAGGACCGCGTCGCCGGTTTCACCCCTTCGGGGACCTATGCCGACCTCGATTTCTAACGGGGCGCGCCCGCAGGAACTGGGCATGGAGCATTCTCTGAAATCGACGATCACCGACGCAGCCAAGGCGCTTGGCTTCGATGCGGTGCGCTTCACCACAGCTGATCTGTCGCAAGACGCGGGCGCGGGCCTCGATGCGTTTCTCGCCGAGGGCCGTCACGGCGACATGAGCTGGCTCGCCGATACCGCGGAGCGGCGCAAGAGCCCGCACGCTTTATGGCCGGAGGCGCGCAGCGTGATTCTGCTCGGGCTGAATTACGGACGCGGCGGCGATCCGCTGGCAATTTTGGAAGAGCGCTCGCGCGGCGCCATCTCCATCTACGCGCAAGGCGCCGATTATCACGACGCCATCAAGAAAAAGCTGAAGATGCTTGCCGGGCAGGTTCAGGCGCTCGCCGGCGGCGAGGTCAAAGTCTTCGTCGACACCGCGCCGGTGATGGAGAAGCCGCTTGCCGCGAAGGCCGGGCTCGGCTGGCAAGGCAAGCACACCAATCTCGTGTCGCGCGAATTCGGCTCGTGGCTGTTCCTCGGTTCGATCTTCACCAGCGCGGAGATCGCCCCGGACGACGCGGAAGACGATCATTGCGGCGCCTGCCGGCGCTGCCTCGATGTTTGCCCGACAGGCGCGTTGCCCTCGCCCTACCGCATGGATGCGCGGGCGTGCATCTCCTACCTCACCATCGAGCACAAAGGTCACATCGCGCCGCGTTATCGCGCGGCCATGGGCAACCGCATCTTCGGCTGCGACGACTGCCTCGCCGTGTGCCCGTGGAACAAGTTCGCGCAAGCTTCCCATGAGACGAAGCTTGCCGTGCATGAAGCGAGCAACAACCCGCCCCTGGCGGAGCTGTTGACGCTCGACGATGCCGCCTTCCGCGCGCGGTTTCGCGGCACGCCGATCAAGCGTACGGGCCGCAACCGGTTCTTGCGCAACGTGCTGATCGCCGCCGGCAATTCGCGCGACACCGATCTCGTGCCGCTGGTGGAAGCGCGGCTCGACGACGCCTCACCACTGGTGCGCGCCATGGCGGTGTGGGCGCTGGCGCGTCTTTCGCCCGTGCGCCTGCAAGCCTTGCGCGCCTCCTACGCGTCCGCTGAGGCCGATCCGGGGGTACGCGGCGAATGGCTGGCGGTGGCCGCGTGAGCCGGTTGTTCGCCTTCGGTCTCGGCTTCTCGGCGCAAGCCTTGGGCACGCGCCTGGCCAGCCAAGGCTGGGAGATTGCCGGCACCGCGCGCGACGCGGAAAAGATCGCGCAGCTCCGCGATCTCGGCTTCGCGGCCACACGATTTGCCGGCGACACGGACAATCCGGATTTGCCGCCGCTTCTCGCAGGCACGACGCATCTGCTTCACTCCATTCCTCCGGGCGCGGACGGCGATCCGGTGCTCGATGCCTATCGCGACGAGATCGCCAAACTCGAGAGCTTGCAGTGGATCGGCTATCTCTCCACGGTCGGCGTCTATGGCGACCAGCAGGGCCGTTGGGTGGACGAGACCACCGTGCCTAAGCCGAACAGCGCGCGCACCGAGGCGCGCGTGCATGCCGAGCAAGCCTGGCTCGATCTCGGCGAGGAGATTGGGGTGCCGGTGCAGGTGTTTCGCCTCGCCGGGATTTACGGTCCGGGCCGCAGCGTATTCGACAAGCTCGCCGCCGGCACGGCGCGGCGCATCAACAAGGACGGCCAGGTGTTCAGCCGCATCCATGTGGAGGACATCGCTTCCGTGCTCGAAGCCTCGATCGCACGCCCGCGGCCCGGCGCGATCTACAATGTCGCCGACGACGAACCGGCGGCGCCCGGCGATGTCGTGGCGCATGCGGCGGAATTGATCGGCGTGACGCCGCCGCCGGAAGTCGACTTCGAGGATGCCGACATGACGCCGATGGCGCGCAGCTTCTATGAGGGAAGCCGCCGCATCGGCAATGCGCTGATCAAGTCGGAGCTCGGCGTGGCGCTGCGCTATCCCACGTTCCGCCAGGGGCTCGTGTCGCTCATCCCGCGTGATCGGTAGCGGCCAGGCCCGCGACCGTCGCTTCCAGACGGCGCAGTTGCTCGGGCTGCGACAGGCGGTGATCGCCGTCCTTGATCAGCGTCATCTCGACATCGTCGCCCGCGACCAGGTCGACCAGCGCGAGCGCATGTTGCCACGGCACATCCGCGTCGCGCATGCCCTGAAGGATGCGCAATGGCGCGCCGAGCTCGATGCCGCCGGCGGCCAGCAGATGGTTGCGGCCTTCTTCAATCAGGATCTTCGTCAGCGGATAGGGGTCGTCGTAGTTCGACGGCGCGTAAAAGACGCCTTCGGTCTCGACGATGGCGCGCGTCTTCGGCGACATCTTCTCCCACATGAGCTTTTCCGTCATGTCCCAAGCGGGCGCGATGAGCACGAGGCCGGCGAGCGGCATGCCGGCCTTGGCGCGGGCGCGGGCGAGCAACAACGCGATCCAGCCACCCATGGAGGACCCGACGAGAATCACGCGCCGGCCTTCCAGAAGGCGGAGCATGGCGGTCGACTCCTCGAGCCAGTCGCCGATGGACGTTTGCAGAATATCTCCCGGCGACAGGCCGTGCGCCGAATAGTCGAATCGCAGCATGGCGTGACCCTGGTCCGCCGCCCAGTCGGCAAGGGCTTGCGCCTTGGTGCTCGCCATGTCGGAGAGGAAGCCGGAGAGCCAGAGAATCGCCACGCCGGAGCCATCGGCGCCTGGATCGTCCCAGCGATAAGCCAGACGGCGGCGTTTAGGCCCTTGGCCAATATCGAGAAATTGTGGTTCCTGATCGCTCATTCGAATTAGCGCTAGCGCGAAATCTGTTTTTCGCCAAAGACGTGGGTGATGGCAGACGTGACCATAATGCAGGTCGTGCCGCGGCTCGAGACCGGGGGCAGCGAGCAATCGACCATCGAGATCGCCGAAGCGCTCATCCGCGCCGGCGCGAAGGCTCTGGTTGCCACCGAAGGGGGGCGCCTGGCAAGCGCGGTGACCCGGGCCGGCGGCGAGATCATCGAAATGCCCATGGCGAGCAAGAATCCGGCGACCATGCTCGCCAACGCCGCGCGGATGGCGAAGCTCGTCGAGACGCGCAACATCTCGCTCCTGCATGCGCGCAGCCGGGCGCCGGCGTGGAGCGCGCTGCTCGCGGCGCGGTGGACCAGGCGCCCGTTCGTCACCACCTATCACGGCACCTATGGCAAGCCCGGTCCGGTGAAGGCGGTCTATAACAGCGTCATGGGACGCGGCGACCGGGTCATCGCCAATTCGACCTACACAGCCAATCTCGTCGCCTCCCGCCAGGACGTGGCGCGCGAGCGCATCCGCATCATCTATCGCGGGATCGACGGTGCGATCTTCGATCCGTTCGTGGTGCCGCCTGGGCCCGTGGCGCGGCTGCGCGAGAGTTGGGACGTGGGGCCGGACAAGAAGATCGTGCTCCACGCCGCGCGGCTTTCGAGCATCAAGGGGCAGCGGCAGACCATCGAGGCCATCCATCGGCTGGACCAGGAAGGCGCGTTCGCGGACGCCGTCGTGGTCTTCGTCGGGGAGGGGTTGCGCGGCGGCTACCGCCAGGAACTTGCCGATCTGATCACGGAATACGGCCTCGAGGACAAAGCGCGGCTGGCCGGCCATTGCACCGACATGCCGGTGGCCTTTCTGGCCGCGCACACGGCGCTGGTGCCGTCGCTCGTGGCGGAGACGTTCGGCCGCACGAGCATCGAGGCGCAGGCCATGGGCTGTCCCGTCATCGTCTCCGATATCGGCGCGTTGCCCGAAACCATCATATCGCCGGCAAGCGACCCGGCCGGCTTCACCGGCTATCTGGTGCCCACGGGCAACGTTGCGGCGCTCGCCGACAGCATCCGCACGTCGCTTTCCCTGTCGCCCGAGGAGCGCAAACGGATCGGCGAGCGCGCCCGAGCCCGGGCGGGCAAGAATTTCGACTTGGCGCAGATGCAGGCGAAAACGCTAGCCGTGTATGACGAATTGCTCGGGACGGAACTCTCTCGATTGTTCGAGCATCCGCCCCTATATGAGCCGGTCGAGGCCGCCGAGGACCGTGCATGAGGCAGCGGGAGACGTCTCCGCCTTGCACGGCGTGGCTTGTCAGGCCTATTTGCCATCCTGTAGAACCTTTGGACTAGTAACAGTTGTAAAAGCGCCCCGTGCCTCGCCGCGGCGAGGGCGCCCTTTCCATAGAGGAGAACGAACATCGTAAGACGGCCCATGAAACTCACCCCCAACCGGGGAGGCCCCCGTATCAACGAGGGCATCGACACTCCAAAAATCCAGCTTATTGATGCCACGGGCGAGAATGTCGGCGTGGTCGAGATCGAAGACGCGCGCGCGCGCGCCGTGGAGGCCGGGCTCGACCTGGTCGAGATATCACCCAACTCCGAGCCGCCGGTCTGCAAGATCCTGGATTACGGCAAGTATAAATATCAGGCGCAGAAGAAGGCTACCGAGGCGCGCAAGAAGCAGCGCACCGTCGAGATCAAAGAGATCAAGATGCGGCCGAATATCGACACGCATGATTACGACGTAAAGATGCGGTCGATGAACCGTTTCTTCTCAGAAGGCGACAAGGTGAAGGTGACCCTCCGCTTCCGCGGCCGTGAAATGGCCCATCAGGAGCTCGGCGCCCAACTGCTGAACAAAGTGAAGCAGGACACCACGCAGATCGCCAAAGTCGAGTCGGAGCCGCGCCTGGAAGGCCGCCAGATGGTCATGGTGCTCGCGCCGCGCTAGACGTTCAGCCTCTTGCAATTGGGCTTGGCAAATCCCCCTATAACGCGCGGTTCAAGGAGCCGCCCGGCAGGGCATGCCGTGGCGGCTCGCATGCTTTCCAGCATCACGTTCAAGAATGCCGGGTGGGTCTTGCCTGCCACGGCCTAAAGTCAAGGAAGCCAAATGCCCAAGCTCAAGTCAAAGAGCGGTGCCAAGAAGCGATTCAAAATCACGGCCACCGGTAAGGTGAAATGCGCCCAAGCCGGCAAACGTCACGGCATGATCAAGCGGTCGACGAAATTCATCCGCGATGCCAGGGGGACGATGGTCCTCGCCGACGAAGATGCCAAGACCGTGAAGAAGAACTTCCTCCCCTACGGCCGCTAGGCCGGCCAGGGCGAGACCTCAAATCGAAGGAGCACCGCAATGTCACGTGTAACACGCGGCGTTACATCCCATGCCCGCCACCGCAAGGTGTTGAAAGCGGCCAAGGGGTATTACGGCCGCCGCAAGAATACGATCCGCATCGCCAAGCAGGCCGTCGACAAGGCAGGCCAATATGCCTATCGCGACCGCAAGGTGAAGAAGCGCACGTTCCGCGCCCTGTGGATCCAGCGCATCAACGCCGCCGCGCGTGCCAACGGCATGACCTACGGACGGTTGATCGACGGCTTGAAGAAGGCCGGGATCGAGCTCGACCGTAAGGTTCTGGCCGATATGGCCGTGCACGAGCCGCAAACCTTCCAGAGCCTGGTCGAGGCCGCCTCAGCCGCCGCGCGGGCGTAAGGGCGCCCGGTTAGCCGGGCCGAGGAGCCGCAACGCCATGAGCGCATCGGAGCTCGACGGTCTTAAGACCGAACTGCTCGGAGCAATCGCGCAGGCGTCCGACCTCGGCACGCTGGAAGAGGTGCGCATTTCGGCGCTCGGCAAGAAGGGCCGGGTGTCGGCGCTCATGCAGCGTCTGGGCTCGATGCCGCCGGAAGAACGGCGCGATTTCGGGCAAGCCGTGAACGCGGTGAAGACCGCCGTCGCCGACGCGCTCGAAACCAAGCACGCCGAACTGGCCGGCGCCGCGACCGCGGCGCGGCTGGCGCACGAGCGCGCCGACGTCACCTTGCCGGTGCGCGAGGGGCCGTTAGCTGAAGGCCGCATCCACCCCGTGAGCCAAGTCACCGACGAGATCACCGAGATCTTCGCCGATATGGGCTTCCGCATCGCCGAAGGCCCGGACATCGAGACGGACTTCAACAACTTCACCGCGCTCAACATCCCGCCCGACCATCCGGCGCGCCAGGATCACGACACCTTCTATTTCGCCGAAGGCCCCGACGGCACGCGTCCGGTCTTACGCACCCATACGAGCCCGGTGCAAATCCGCACCATGCTGGCCGACAAGCCGCCCTTGCGCGTCATCGCGCCGGGCCGCGTCTATCGCTGCGACTCCGACCAGACCCACACGCCGATGTTCCATCAGGTGGAAGGCCTCGTCATCGACGAGGAGACCCATCTCGGTCATCTGAAATGGGTGCTTGAGGAGTTCTGCAAGGCGTTCTTCGAGGTGCCGGAGGTGAAGATGCGCTTCCGCGCCAGCCACTTCCCGTTCACCGAGCCGTCCATGGAGGTCGATATCGGCTACGCCAAGGTCGGCGACGAGCTGCGCATCGGCGAGGGCGACCGCTGGCTCGAGATCCTGGGCTGCGGCATGGTCCATCCCAACGTGCTGAAGGCGGTCGAACTCGATCCCAAGAAATATCAGGGCTTCGCCTTCGGCGTCGGCATCGATCGCTTGGCCATGCTGAAATACGGCATGCCGGACTTGCGCGCCTTCTTCTCCGGCGATTTGCGCTGGCTCACCCATTACGGCTTCGCGCCGCTGTTCGTGCCCACGCTCGCCGGGGGCTTGAGCCGCTAGCCATGAAATTCACCCTCGCATGGCTGAAGGAGCATCTCGACACGGACGCCTCCGTGGACGAGATCGCCGAGACCCTCACCCGCATCGGGCTCGAGGTGGAGGAGGTTTTCGACCCCGCCACCGCGCTGAAGGATTTCCGTGTGGCCGAGGTGGTCAAAGCCGAAAAGCACCCCGATGCCGACAAGCTCCAAGTGCTTGAGGTCGACACCGGCAAGGAACGCTTGCAGGTGGTGTGCGGCGCGCCCAACGCTCGCGCCGGCATGAAAGGCGTGTTCGCAGCCGTGGGCACTTATGTTCCCGGCCTCGACGTCACCTTGACCAAGGCGAAGATCCGCGGCGTCGAGTCGAACGGCATGATGGTCTCGGAGCGCGAGCTCGAACTCTCAGACGAGCATGCGGGCATCATCGAGCTTCCCGCGAAGACCAAGGTGGGCAGCGCCGCGGCCAAGGCGCTCGGCCTCGACGATGCGGTGTTCGACATCGCCATCACGCCGAACCGTCCCGATTGCCTCGGCGTGCGCGGCGTCGCCCGCGACCTTGCCGCGGCCGGCCTCGGCCAGCTCAAGAAGAGCGCGATCAGGCCGGTCAAAGGCGGTTTTGACAATCCTATCCCGATCAAGCTCGAATTCGCCAAGGACGCCGCGAACGCCTGTCCCATCTTCGCCGGACGGCTGGTGCGCGGCGTCAAGAACGGTCCGAGTCCGGACTGGCTGCAACGGCGCCTGCGCGCCATTGGCTTGCGCCCGATCAATGCGCTGGTCGATATCACCAACTACATCTCCTACGACCGGGCGCGGCCGCTTCACGTCTATGATGCCGACAAGCTCACCGGCGCGATTCGCGCGCGGCTCGGCAAGACGGGCGAGACATTCGCAGCCCTCGACGGCAAGACCTACACGGTGGACGAGACCATGTGCGTCATCGCCGACGAGGCGCATGTGCTCGGCCTTGGCGGGGTGATGGGCGGCGAGGAGACCGGCTGCACCGAGACGACGACCAACGTCTTCATCGAGTCGGCCTATTTCGATCCGAAGCGCACGGCGCGCACGGGCCGCGCGACGAACATCCAGTCGGACGCACGCTTCCGCTTCGAGCGCGGCGTCGATCCGGAATTCGTGCTGCCGGGCTTGGAGCTCGCCACGCAGATGGTGTTCGACCTTTGCGGCGGCAGCCCAAGCACCGTCACGGTCGCTGGCAAGACGCCGAAGCCGGTGCCGCCGTTCAAGTTCGACATGACGCTGATCGGGCGCTTAAGCGGACTGGCGCTGCCCCATCGCGACATCCGCCGCAAATTTGCAGCCCTCGGTGTCAAGCTCGAGGGCAAGGCCAATGTGCTGAAGGCCAGCGCACCGTCATGGCGTCCGGATATCACCGCCGCCGTCGATCTGGTGGAAGAAGTGGTACGGCTCACCGGCGTCGATCGCGTGCCGTCCACCCCGCTCGCACGTCTCTCCGGGGTCGCGGCGCCCGTGCTGACCGAGCGCCAGATGCGGCAGCGGCTCGTACGCCGGACGCTTGCCTCCCGCGGCCTGGTGGAAGCGGTGACGTGGTCCTTCGTGCCGCTCGCCGAGGCCAAGCTGTTCGGCGGCGGTCAGCCCGCGTTGACACTGGACAACCCGATCTCCACCGAGCTCGCCCAGATGCGGCCCTCGCTGCTGCCGGGGCTGATCACCGCGGCGAAGCGCAATCGCGACCGGGGCTTCGCCGACGGGGCGCTGTTCGAGCTAGGCCAGGCCTACCGTGGCGCGGCCCCGGAAGACCAATATGTCGCCGCCACCGGCGTGCGCTTCGGGCAGTCGGCGCTTTCAGGCTCGGGCCGGCACTGGTCCGGCGCGGCGCAACCCGCCGATTGGGCCGCGGTGAAGGCCGACGCGATCGCCGCGCTCGCTGGTCTGGGTCTCGGCCAAGCCAATATCCAGGTCACCCGCGAGGCGCCGGCCTGGTTCCATCCGGGTCGCTCCGGGGCGCTCAAGCTCGGCCCCAAGGTCACGCTCGGTGTGTTCGGCGAGCTGCATCCCGAGACGCTTGAAGCCCTCGGCGCCGATGCGCCCATGGCCGCGTTCGAGCTCTATCTCGACGCCCTGCCCGCCTCGAAGTCCAAAGGCACGGCGAAGCCCGCGCTGCAGGCCTCGGACCTGCAAAGCGTGCGGCGCGACTTCGCCTTCCTGGTCGACGGCGATGTGGATGCGGGTGCCGTGGTACGCGCGGCGGGGAGCGCCGACCGGGCGCTCATCACCGATGTCGGCGTGTTCGACGTGTTCACCGGCCAAGGCGTGCCCGAGGGCAAGAAGTCGGTGGCCATCGAGGTGACATTGCAGCCGCGCGACAAGACTCTGACCGATGCGGAGATCGACGCAGTGGCGGAGAAGGTGGTGGCCGCCGTCGTCAAAGCCACCGGCGGCGAGTTGCGCGGCTAGCCCTCAGGCTCGCATCAATGCGAGCCGAAACCAAAAAACCCTGACGGCTTGCGCTTCTTCTTTACCGCGCCATAGAACGGCTTGTCCTGGCAGGCGGACGCAAGCTGGCGGCCGAGCTTTGTCGGGATCGCCGGGGCCGGCTGCCAACCAGAGCACATCGCCCCGACCTTGCCGCCGAGCAGATCGGCGCCTTCGGTGCAATAGAGGCCCGTGCCGTCCTTGCGCGGGGTAAAGCGCACGCCTTGCGCCGCCTTGCCGTCGCCGAGCTGCGCGCCGAGATAATTGAGCGCGTAGATGCGCCTCACCCCTTGCTCAGGCGTGAAGCGCTCGGGATGCATATTCGTCTTGGTGATGGGAATCGCCTCGATCGCCGCGGCGCGCCAATAGCCCTGGATGCGCGCCAGATGCACCTTCGCCATGAGGCCGTAGTCGCGGCAGATGCCGAAGCGGCTCATCTCGGCGGTGCCGGGATGCATGAAATTGCCGAGGCCGTAGAAGATCAGCGACGCGCCGTTCATCTCCACCCCTTGAGCCACATGGGGATGGTGGCCGACGATCAGGTCGATGCCCTTCTCGCTCGCGGCAAAGCCGCGCCAGTCCTTCAATTGCCGTTGATCCGGCACGACGCGTCCCTCGAGCCCGTAGTGAATGGACAGGATGCGATAGTCGGCCGGCATGCCCGCGAGCCGGTTGACCACCAGCTCGTAATCCGCCGGGTTGCGATAGGACGCCTGGCCGGTCTTGTCCTTGCCGGCGCGATGCTCCTCGCGCTGTCCGGTGATGATACCGGTGGCGGCGAAGGCGACGCGCGTCTTGCCGACTTTCAAGCAGCCGGGCCGTGTGGCCTCTTCGAGCGTGGTGCCGATGCCGGCATAGGTGATGGCCCGCTCCGCCGCCGCGACCGCCATGTGATACAGCGTCTCCTGCGCGCCGACGGCGCCATAATCCATGGAATGGTTGTTGGCCAGCGAGAACATGTTGAAGCCGGTATCGATGAGCGCCTTCAGCCCCAGCGGATGGCTTTGGAAATTATAGGGCGCTGTTTGCCCCTTGCTGTCGGGGACGAGATCGTTGCGGTCGGTGACGACGGTCTCGAGATTGAGGAAGGCGAGGTCGCCGTCCACATCGGGCGCGATGCCGCTCAGCGAGTCGGTGAAGCCCAGGATCTTGCCGTCCTTGCGAAAGCCTTCCGGCTGCACCTTGGCGCCCTTGGCATTGAAGCCGGTGTCGCCGGCGAGCACGATGGTGAGACGATCGGGATCGAGCTGCTTGGCGGCACTGCCGATCGAGGCGGTGAATTCACTGTTTTCGCAAGGCTGAAGCCTGGCGGCGCCGTGCAAGGCGTTGCCGCCGGCGATAAGCGTCACGACCGCCGCCGCGGCGCCTGCGGCTTTCACGAAGGAGCGCTTGCGCATGCGGCGTGGCATGGGTCAGCCGGTCCTCATGTCATGGCTCGCGTCTTGACGCGATCCGTGCCTTGGCGAATCGGATCTGTATCGAATCCCAGATTGTGGTCGCGGGCAAGGTGCACCATGGCGCGCTCGGTCAGCGCGGTGATGGTGAGCAGCGGATTGACGCCGATGGAGCGCGGGATGACGGCGCCGTCACAGACATAAAGTCCGCCGTGGATGTCCTCGCCGCTCGTGCCGGCGAATACCTGGCCCTTGTGATTGACCACGCCGCTCGCGGCGTCCTCGCCCATGCCGCAACCGCCGAGCGGATGCGCCGTGGCGGGCTTCACGCCCATGGTGGTGGTGGCGAGCGGGCTCTTGATGTAGCGCGCGCCGACCGCCTCCGCGGCCTTCGTCAGCGCCTCGTCGACGCGGGTATAGACCGGCTGCTCGCCGACCTTGGGCCAGTGAACTTGCAGGCTGCCATTGTCGAGCTTGAGGTGCCCGCGTGCGTCGTCGTGCGAGACGACGAAGAAGGTCTGCAGGCTCGACAGCGGGCCCTGATAGACGCCCTTGATGAGGCTTTGCGCCGCGCCGAGGATGCGTCCGCCCGCGAGGAAGAAGACGGGCAGCAGCGGCGCCAGCGCCGACGGCAGCACGCCCTCCTGGATGATCATGCTGTGGTCGAGGTCGTTTGCATCGGGCAGCTCGATCTGGCCGGCGACGCAGGCGCCGATCGTGTCGCCGGTGAATTTCGGCGGCTCGCCGACGCCAATGCCGTTCACGCGCTCGCGGCCGCCAAGCGCAAAAGCGATGATGTCGCCATTGGCGGAGAAGCTCATGCCCAGCCGGTCGGAAACCCCGAGCCCGTGGTCGCGGGAGCGCAGTAGGATCTCGGTCGAGCCCAGCGTGCCGGCGGCGAGCACCACGGTCTTGCCGTCGACGAAGGACGGCGCGCCGTCTTTCTCGGCCGACGGCTTGAAATGGACGCGCCAGCCGCCGCTCAGTTTCTCGATATGGCTGACCGACAGCTCGGTGAAGATCTCCGCGCCATGGGCCTGGGCGTCCGGGAGATAGGTCACGGCGACGGTATTCTTGGCGCCGACATTGCACCCCGAACAGCAGTCGCCGCAGAGCGTGCAGGCGGGCTGGGTGACGCCGGCCGGATTGACGGTCTCCTCGAAGCTTACCACCACCGGCGCGGCGACAGGATCCTGGCCGAAGGCGGCGCTGGCGGTCTGCAACGCGCGGTATTTGGAAAGCTCCGGCGCGTTCGGATAGCGGGATGGACGCAGCATCGTCTGCGCCCGCTCGAAACCGAGATCGAGCAGCCCGTCCTTGACGATTTCCTCGGGCCAGGCCCGGTCGGTGAAGACGCGCGCGTCGGGACGCAAGCCAACGCCGGCATTGATCAGCGAGCCGCCGCCGAGACCGCAGCCCACCAGCACGTGAATATCGGCGCCCAGCCGGAAGTCGTAGAGGCCGGTGCGCGAGCCGGAGCGCATCTTGCCGCCGTTCAACTGCAACTCGCGCCGCAACTCGGGCAGACGGTCGGGAAAGCTGCCGGTCGGGATCTCACGCCCGCGCTCGATAACGCAGACGCGTTGGCCCGCGCGCGAAAGCCGGGAGGCGGACACGCCGCCGCCATAGCCAGATCCGACCACGACCACATCGTAGGTCGCTTTCATGGCCGCCGACGGTAAAGACAGAGCCTGTTGCATGCCCCTCCATAACCCAGTTCAGCGAGCTTCCCCAAGCGCTTATGCGGCGAAGCCCGGTATCACTTCACTTCACGGTCGCGCGAGAGCCACTTTGCCCGCGGGTTCGCACTCCCTATCGTCTCAGACTGACATTATGATGGAGAGACCCCCGATGATTGCGCGATGGATTTGCGCGGGCCTGATGGCCGCCTTCCTGGCGACGTTCCTGATCGCCGGCAGTGCTTACGACACGAAGGCGGCCGAAACCAAGACGGCGATCTTCGCCGGCGGCTGCTTCTGGTGCGTCGAGGATGCGTTCGACAAGGTCGACGGGGTGACCGAGACGGTGTCGGGCTATGCGGGCGGCACGAAACCCAATCCGACCTATGGCAGCCACGAGGGTTATGTCGAGGCCCTCAAGGTCACCTACGACCCGTCGAAGGTGACCTATGCCAAGCTGCTCGACCATTACTGGCACAATGTCGACCCGTTCGATCCGGCCGGCCAGTTTTGCGACAAGGGTCCGGCCTATCGGACCGTGGTGTTCGTGTCGGACGATGCGGAGAAGAAATTGGCGGAGAGCACCAAGGCGCAGATCGCGAAGCGCTTCAATGAGACGGTGGCCACCGAGATCAAGCCGGTGACGACGTTCTACGACGCCGAGGGCTATCACCAGAACTATCACACCGTGAATCCGGTGAGCTACAAATACTACAAGTGGCGCTGCGGCCGGGCGCAACGGCTCGCCGAGATCTGGGGCGACAAGCACAGCTGACAAAGAAAAGGGCCCGCGCCGAAACGCGGGCCCCTTCTTCACGCATGAAGCGCGACTAGTTCTTCTTGAGCAGGCCGCCCTTGAGCAGGCCGGTCTTCTCGCCCTTGTAATGGGCCTTGCACGCCTTCTTGTAAGCGTGGCGCGCCTTGCGGTCGGCCGGGTACTTCGCCTTGGCCATCGCATGGCAGTCGGAATGACCGGCCTGCGCGGCGACCGGCGCCGTCATGGAGGCACCGGCGAGGATCACGGTCGCAGCAGCGGCCAGAAACACGTTCCTAAGCATTTAATTCTCCCATTCGTTGAACGGCGCGATCGCGGGGCGATCCGCCGCATGAGCCACATAGCTCAACGTTATTGCCAATGTGTTGATCCATGCCTGGGCGCTTTTGACCCAGGCACGAGAAAAGGGGGCCACTGGCGGCCCCCTTTCCTTCAACTCAATTCAAGTCTGGCAGACCAGCCTATTGGGCGGCCTTCCAAGCTTCCTTGCAGGACTTCTTGAAGGAATGACGATCCTTCATGCCCTTGACCATGTCCGGGTACTTCATCTTCGCGGCTTCCTTGCAGGTCATCTCGGCCATGGCCGGCGTGAACTGGAGGGGAAGCGTGGCGGCCGAAACGAGGCCGGCGGCGACAGTGGCGAGAAGCAGTTTCTTCAACATGTGATTCTCCAATCGGGTTGGGAGACCTTCCTAGCAGGTTTCCCTTAGCGCCCGACAGATACAAAATTGGGGCAAAGGCCCTCATGGTTTCGCCTTTATTGTCGCAGGCTGCCGCTTGACCAGCAGCCATTTGCTCCCGTACCTAGCCGCCATGAGCTCATCCGAGGCGACGTCCCTTTCCAACATCCGCAACTTCTCCATCATCGCCCATATCGACCACGGCAAGTCGACGCTGGCAGACCGGCTGATCCAGCTCTGTGGCGGCCTCACGGCGCGGGAGATGAAGGCGCAGGTGCTCGATTCCATGGATATCGAGCGTGAGCGCGGCATCACGATCAAAGCCCAGACGGTGCGCCTCGATTATCGCGCCAAGGACGGGCAGCTCTACGAGCTGAACCTGATCGACACGCCGGGCCATGTGGACTTCGCCTATGAGGTGAACCGCTCGCTCGCCGCGTGCGAAGGCTCGCTGCTGGTGGTCGACGCCACCCAAGGGGTGGAAGCCCAGACGCTCGCCAATGTCTATCAGGCGCTCGACAACAATCACGAGGTCATCCCGGTCCTCAACAAGATCGACCTGCCGGCGGCGGAGCCGGAGCGGGTTCGGGAGCAGATCGAGGAGGTGATCGGCCTCGACGCCCATGACGCGCTGGAGATCTCGGCCAAGAGCGGCATCGGCGTGGAGGCGGTGCTCGAGGCCATCGTGCACCGGCTGCCGGCGCCGAAGGGTGACGGCGCGGCACCGCTGAAAGCCTTGCTGGTCGATAGCTGGTACGACGCCTATCTCGGCGTCGTGGTGCTGGTGCGCATCATCGACGGCAGCCTGTCAAAGGGACAGCGCATCCGCCTGATGCTGACCGGCGGCACCTATCAGGTGGACCGCGTCGGCATCTTCCGCCCCAAGCAGGAAATGCGGAACGCGCTCGGCCCCGGCGAGATCGGCTTCTTCACCGCCTCGATCCGCCAGGTGGCCGACACCCGCATCGGCGACACCATCACCGACGAGAAGAAGCCGACCGCGGCGCCGCTGCCAGGCTTCAAGCCGTCGCAGCCGGTCGTCTTCTGCGGTCTGTTTCCGGTCGATGCCAGCGAGTTCGAGGATTTGCGCGAGGCGGTCGGCAAGCTCAGGTTGAACGATGCGAGCTTCGACTACGAAATGGAGACCTCCGCCGCACTCGGCTTCGGCTTCCGCTGCGGCTTTCTCGGCCTGCTGCATCTCGAGATCATCCGCGAGCGCCTGGAGCGCGAGTTCAATATCGGTCTCATCGCCACGGCGCCGTCGGTCGTCTACCACATCTATCTCACCGACGGCACGATGGTGGAGCTGCACAACCCGGCCGACATGCCGGACACGCAGAAGATCGCCAAGATCGAGGAGCCGTGGATCGAGGCGACCATCCTGGTGCCCGACGAGCATCTCGGCGCGGTGCTGAAACTGTGCGAGGACCGGCGCGGGCGCCAGAAGACGCTGACCTATGCTGGGTCGCGCGCCATGCTGGTCTATGAGCTGCCGCTCAACGAGGTGGTGTTCGACTTCTACGACCGGCTGAAATCGGTCTCCCGCGGCTATGCCTCGTTCGACTATCACATCATCGGCTACGAGGAAGGCGACCTGGTGAAGATGGCGCTGCTCGTCAACGACGAGCCTGTCGATGCGCTGTCGATCATCGTCAACCGCTCCCGCGCCGAGATGCGCGGGCGCGCCATGGTCGACAAGCTGAAAGACCTGATCCCCCGGCACATGTTCAAGATCCCCATCCAGGCGGCGATCGGCGGCAAGGTGATCGCGCGCGAGACCATCAGCGCGCTCCGGAAGGACGTCACCGCCAAATGCTATGGCGGCGACATCACCCGCAAACGCAAACTGCTCGAGAAGCAGAAGGCGGGTAAGAAGAAGATGCGGAGCTTCGGCAAGGTCGACATCCCGCAAGAGGCCTTCATCGCCGCGCTCAAGATGGACGCGGATTAGGCCTCCCTTCTCGTCCCGCCGGGACTCGCAACCAATTCACTCCATCGGCGTTAGGGATGGGCGCGCCGCTCATATGCGGCCGCGCGCATCGCTGCGCTCAAAGATCACGCCTCGGCTCTATTCCGGCGGCGGCAATTCTTTATGGTTAATGCATCCTTAATGACTTGCCTTTGTCTTGCCTCTTTCCAGTCATCGCAGCCACACTTGTGGCAACATATTGATATTGTTGTGTTTCATTAGCTTCTCTTCTTGACAGCTGCCAATATATCCCTTCCCATCGCGCCTAGGGATAGCAGCACGACGGGGGATGTCGCGCTCGAGGCCCATGGCCTCGCACCACGACTCTCCTCCACAAGCAGACGCAAATTTGCTGCATCGGGCCGTCTCGCCATTCGCGCTTCTAGCGGGCTGGCCGTGTTCGGGGTGAAGCGTCACCATAGAGGGGCAGTTTATGCGTATCGCCCTCGCACTTGGACTATGCCTGCTCGGCGGCATGCTCGGCGCGCAGCCGCTTGCCGCGGCCGACACGGATACCGCCAAGACGGACACCGGCAAGACCTCGACTAAGGACGCCGCCCGCAGCAAGGCGAGCCCGTCTGCTCAGAACATCCGCGACGGCTTCCGCGCGCGGCTCAACGACAACACCGTCACCATCATGGCCGGCAGCGGCCACGGCACCGACCACGCCGTCGTGGAGGACATCGCCGCCGTGCTCGACGACGGCGATGCGTTGCGGGTCGTGCCCATGGGCGGCAAGGGCCCGGCGCAGAACCTCAAGGACGTGATGTTCATGCGCGGCGTCGACATGGGCATCACCCAGGCCAATGTGCTGAAGTATTTCGCCAAGACCGGCGCGCTGGGACCCAATCTCGAAAGCCAGGTCGCCTATATCGCCAAGCTGTTCAACGAGGAGATGCACGTGCTGGCGCGCGCCGACGTGGCCGACGTGCAGGACCTGCAAGGCAAGACCGTCAATGTCGGCGCGCAAGGCAGCGGCGCGGAGATCACCGCGCGCGGCGTGTTCGAAGCGCTCGGCGTCACGGTGGAAGAGGTGCATCTCGACGAGGCCGACGCGCTGGCGAAGCTCCAGGCGGGCGCGATCGACGCGACGGTGGTGATCGCCGGCAAGCCCGCGCCGATCCTCGCTCATATCGAGCCGTCAAGCGGGCTGAAGCTGCTCGGCCTGCCCTATCTCAAAGGGCTCGAGGACGATTACTATCCGGCGGCCCTCACCCATGACGATTATCCGCAACTGATCGCCGACGGCGCGCGGGTCGATACCGTCGCGGTGTGCGCCGTGCTGGTGTCGTTCAACTGGGCTCCCAACAACCCGCGCAACGCCAAGATCGACCGCTTCGTCGATCGCTTCTTCTCCAACTTCGATGCGTTCCTTCAGCCGCCGCGCCATCCGAAATGGCGTCAGGTGAATTTCGCCGCGACCTTGGAGGGCTGGCAGCGCTCGCCGGCCGCGCAAGCCTGGATCGAACGTGCCAAGGCGACCATGGCCGCCAATGCGGGCGCCGATGGGAGCGCCGACGACGATGCGCGGGCGCGTTTCGACACCTTCCTGGCGCAAGCCGATACGGGCACCGCGGCCGCATCGGACGACGAGCGCGCCAAACTGTTCCGCGCCTTTCTCGAATGGAGCCGAACGCAAAACCAGAACTGAGTTTTCCCCCATTTTGTCCCACGCGTAGGAGGGTGCCATGGTTCAGCCGGCGCTCAAGAATTTCAAAATGTCAGACATGTCGCCGCCGCAAAGCCTCGCCCAACAGATCGAGGCGGAGATCCGGCTCGGCGCCCGGCCGGAGTTCACCGTGTCCTCCATGGCCGAACGCTTCGCGCCCCATACGTTGCGCGCGCCGCAGGATGCGCTCAGGGCGCTGCCGGATGAGCCGCGCCGCGCTCAAGCCGGCACCGCGCTGAGCGGACTTGTGAGCGCAGGCCTCACAAACGACGGCCTTGCGAACGACGGCCTGGTGAACGAGGCAAGGCGCTTCGGCTTGACGCGGGGCGTGCTCGTCGTGCTGACGGCTGTGGCCATTGCGCCGGCGGCGATTCTTGCCGGGCTGTTGTGGTTCGGCGGGATCCGCGGACCCGCGGCGCATTTCGATCCGACCGGTTCGCGCCCGGCGCCCACGCAGCAGGCGGCGGTCGCGACCACGCCGATGCTCATCGCGGCAACGCGCGTGCCGGAGATCGCGCTGTCGGCGCCCGAGACGATCGCGGCCAAGGCCGGCGAGGAGACAGCCTTCGCCATCGCCGTCGCGCCGGAAGACGCGCTGCCCGAGCGGAGCGTCATCGCCATCCACGATCTGCCCGAGGGCGTGTCCTTCTCCGGCGGGCGGCCTTACGGCACGAGCGAATGGAGCTTGCGGCCGGACGAGATCGCGGGCCTCACCTTGCGCGCGCCCGAGAGCCAAACCGGGACAAGCGACTTGCGGGTCGAGGTCGTGACGGCCGACGGCACCGTGCTGGCGCGCAGCTCAACGCGGCTCGACATTGCGCCGGCGCCGACGGGACTTGCGTTGCGCACCGGCGAGGCCGACCGCGTCGAGACGCTCATGGAGCACGGCGACAAGATGATTGCCGTCGGCTATTTCGCCGGCGCGCGGGCCTATTACCAGCGCGCGGCGGAGGCGGGCAGCGGCGAGGCGGCGCTCGCCGTGGGCGCCACCTACGATCCGGCCTTCATCGCCGCGCTCGGCGTGCAGGGCATCAAGCCGGAACCGCAAGCCGCCCGAGATTGGTACGACCGGGCCGCGACGCTCGGCATCACCGGCCGCGAGGCGAAGCTCGCGCAGCTGAAGCAGAACTGGGCGCAAAGCGGCGCCAAGGAAGCCGCTTCCGATGCCGTCTCGGCCCCGGAAGAGGCGTCCCCGGCGGCCGTAGCGAGCCCGGCTGCGCCGCGCGAGGACGACCAGCGCGGACCGCTCGGCCGGCTGGTGGCGGCGGCGTCCGAGCTCACCGGCACGGAGGAATGGGTGGAGGTCTCGAGCGCGGTCAATATGCGCCAGGGGGCCTCCGGGACCGCCGACACGCTGAAGATCATGCCGGCGGGCGTGAAGCTCCGCGTCGAGGCCCGCGAGGGCAATTGGGTGCAGGTTGCCGACCCGGCGACGAAACAGCAGGGCTGGATCTACCGGCGCTTCCTGAAAGAGACGGAAGCACCGTAGCAGCCGTCGTGGGGCAGCCCGAACCTAGCCTCCTGGCAAGTCTTAGACCGTGGGTCCGGTGCGGACCTTCCACGCCAGATAGGTAAGCGCGGCGCCTTCGCACATCAGCTGGATGCCGAGCAGCACGCCGAGCAGCCAATCGGCGCTCAGCGGCATGTTGGTCCATAGAATCACGGCCAACAGGATGCTGACGACGCCGGCGCCCAGGACCCAGCCCCAATTGGGAAACGGCTTGATGGTCAGCGCGAAAATGACCTTGGCAATGCCCTCCACCATGAAGAACACGATCAGCAGCACGGTAATGATCAACAGGCCGCTGTCGGGCGAGCGGAGCAGCAGCAGACCGATGAGAATGGCCAGCACTGCCGAGATCGCCTGCAGCCAGAAATGCGGCACATGGCGCGCGCCGATCAGGCCGATGCCTTGCAGCACGCCGCTGATGATCAGGATCCACGCCAGCAGAACGACGATGGCGACCGAGGCGATGAGCGGATAGACCAGGGCCAGAAAGCCGGCGACCACCAGCAACACACCCTGAATCAGATACCAGAACGAATAGCGCTTCACTGTCTCGCGCATGGCTTGGCGCAGCACCGCGGCAGCTTCGTCCAAGGAAATGGCCATGAGAACGCCCTCCTAATAGCGTCGCGGCCGAATCAGCTGACGGCCACGCCTCAGCATACTCCAAAGCCGCGGGCTCGGAGGAGCAACTCCCGCATCGTTTGGTGGAAACCTAGTGCCGTCAGACGATGGCAGAGGCCTCGCAGGCTGTGCGCACGATGTTCTCTCCCCCGGGCTTCGGCTAGCGGCCGAGCGCAACCCTCTTGCGGTCCACTTCGGCCTGAGACACCGCACCGGCGGCGATCAATCCTCTGACACAGGCCTTGGTCAATCGGTCGCCGTGGGCGCGCATGCAATTCTGCAAGCCTCTCGTCTCAAGACCCCATTGGCTGCAGAACCGCCGGTAGTCGTCCGCACATTTTCTCTTTCCGGCCATGGCAGAGCCGGTGGCGCCAATTGTCAGAGCAAGCAAAATCAGAAGTACAGCGCGATAGTAGGTCATTGACGTTACTCTCCCTGGGATGTTTCGCCGATGTGGCGATCGCTGCTTTGTTAAGCTGAACGGGTGAACCCGACATTGTCGCCGATCACTGTGGTCGGCCCGATGGGCAGGGGTTCGGGGTTGGCGATATCGAGCTTGTGGAATTGGATCTCGCTCTTCCACACCTCGCGAAGGAAGTCCTCGAACACCTGGATGGTGAGTTGCTCACCCGGACAGCGGCGATAGCCGAAGCCAAATGGCGCAAAGCCGGCGTAGTCGCAGACTGGCAGCGGCTGGCCATCGACGATGCCGTAGACGGTGCCGAAGCCGCTGTTGCTGATCTCCGCCTTGCGCCCGTCGGCGACCTCGAACGGCTCAGTGCTGAACGGACATTTAGCAAAGCCGATCTGCTCGCACTTCTCCTCGTCGATGTCGTGGCTGGTCGGCGCGCTCTTGTAGCGATCGGGATTGAATGTCTCCGGGTCCTTCCAGTGGACGGGATCGAAACTGGTCGAGGTATGCGGGCTCACAACGTAGCCGTGACGCTGGTAGGGCGGCGTCCGCACTTCCTCCATTGCCGAGATACTCCCGCCGTTGGGCGAGATGGTGCGGAACAACTCCATGACGAAGCGCTCGAGCGGGGTAAAGGGCTCGCCAGCCGCGTCATCGGGACTGCCCTCCATGGTTTTCTTGAACCACGCACGCGTGTCCGGGTCGCCGGTGTCGGTGGCGAGCTTCAGCATGATGTTGTAGAGCGAGTTGCCCCATTGGCTGAGGGCCACGAAATTGTGGAACACCTCGAACACGACATCCTTGTGGGCGAAATACTCTCCATTCCCTGCGTTCTTCAGCCAGTACCACGCGAAGGTCTTCTCGGGATTCGGCGTCTTGCCGCTCTCGATGTCGGCGAGACGGTCGTCGATCCAGTCCTTGAGGAAGGCGAGGTTGGCGCGCACGGTCATGTAGTTTTCGTAGACGATCCTCTGCGTTGGGTCGCGATAGGCGAGAACCGTGTTGAATGCCTCGCCGATGGCGTGGACCTGCTGGGGGATCGCGTCTGGTTTGACGCCGAGATGCAGATCCCAATAGAGGTCGAAATAGCTTTCGAGATACGGCCGCATCAGCGGCTTGCCGGCGTTGGATTCGCCCAGCAGCTTGTCGAAAAAGGCCACGACTTTGTCGCCATACATCGGGCGATAGAGGTCTGGCGTCAGCGCTGTCATATCAGATTTGCTTGCGCCGGTTATGCGGTCCGCGCTTCTCCAACCCCTGGAGAAAGACGGTAACGCCATCCTCGGGAGCTGGCTTCCACGTCTCGCTCAATAAGCCCCAAAGATCGTAGGGGAGCGCATTCTCCTTGGTGAACTCGACGTTGATCATCGGAAGCCAAAGGCGTTCCCCGTCATAGGTGCTCACCAGGAAGTGGGGGACGATGACATTCTCGACATAGGCGGGGTCGAACTCGGCGAGGAACTGCTTTCTGAGCCGCGCGACGGCCGATTCGATATCGCCAGGAGCGATCGGCTGTCCCGCGACGGGAGGCGATTGGGGGGAGGCTGGCTGTGGAACTATTCCGGCGGCCGTCGCGGCCGCTCCACCTAGCAGAAATGTCCGACGCTTCATGACTTCCTCATGCTCGCATACCGGGCTTTCTCCGCCACATTCTATGGACTGCACGCAAAGAGGGAACTGGATTTATTTCGCGCGGCGGCAGAAAATTTCCTTGACGGAAAGCCAGCCTCAAAATCCGAGTGATGCCCTGCCTCGCGCCCCTTCGTGATATTGATGCGTCGGGGGGACGGAGATGGATGCAAAGCAGGAGCGGGCACGGCAATCGGCTATCGCCAAGGCGACACGGCGGCTCATCCCGTTTCTCTGTCTCGCCTATACGGTCAATTTTCTCGACCGGGTGAATGTCGGCTTCGCTGCGCTGCACATGAACAAGGACCTCGGCTTCTCGCCGTCGGTCTACGGCTTCGGCGCCGGCATCTTCTTCCTCGGCTATATCGCCTTCGAGATCCCGAGCAATCTCGCGCTGCATCGCTTCGGCGCGCGGATTTGGATCGCGCGCATCATGATCTCCTGGGGTCTCGTTGCCTGCGCCATGGCGTTCGTGTGGAACGAGACGAGTTTCTACGTCATGCGATTCCTGCTCGGCGTAGCCGAGGCGGGTTTCTTCCCGGGCATCATCCTCTATCTCACCTACTGGTTTCCGGCGGCCGAGCGCGCCCGCATCGTCGCGCTGTTCATGGCCTCGGTGCCGCTTGCCACCGTGTTCGGCGGGCCCGTGTCCGGCGCGCTGCTCGGGATGCACGGCTTCCTCGGGCTCGCCGGCTGGCATTGGCTGTTCATCATCGAGGGCTTGCCGGCGATTGTGCTCGGCGTGCTCGCGCTGAAAATACTCACCGACAAGCCCGCGAACGCCAGCTGGCTGACGACGGAGGAACGCCGCGCGCTCACCGACTGCATCGCGGCGGAAGACGCGGCCGCAAAGGAGGTCGGTTACAGCGACATCGCCTCAGCGTTGACGCGCCCGCGCGTGCTCGCGCTCGGGCTTCTGTGGTTCCTCATCGTCATCGGCCTCTACGGCATGGGCTTCTGGCTGCCGCAAGTGATTCAGCACTATGGCCTCGACGACCTCAGCATCGGTTTCGTCACCGCCATCCCTTACGTTTTCGCTGCCGTGGTTATGGTGCTGTGGGGTCGCCACTCGGACCGCGCGAATGAGCGGCGCTGGCATATCGCGCTGCCGCTCCTCGTGGCGGCGGGCGCGTTTGCCTGTTCCGCCTACACTGGACCGCTTGTCCCGACGATGATTGCGCTGACGATCGCAATGGTCGGCTTCTACGCAACGCTCGGGCCGTTCTGGTCGCTGCCGACGGCCTTCCTGGCTGGGACGGGCGCGGCCGCAGGTCTCGCGCTCGTCAACTCGATCGGCAATATTGCGGGCTTCGCCGGCGCCTACATTGTCGGCATTCTGAGAGAGGCCACCGGCAGCTTTTCCGCCGCGCTGCTGTTCCTGGCCGCCGCGCTGGCGCTCGGCGGCCTTATGGCGCTGTGCTTCCGCGAGCCTAACGCGCGCCGGTGACGATGTGGACCCGCGCGTCCATGCGCACCACGCCGTCCTCCACATGCCGGGCAAAGTGCGCCGCCAACGCTTCGCGCACCGCGGCGAACGCCGCCTCACCCGCTTCCTCCGCCAACTCGCCGAACGAGAAGGCTTGCAGCGCGAAATCCGCGGCCTCGCCGGGCGGCAGCCCGCCACCGATTGGGAGTGTCCCGCGCCAGTCGCGCACATCGAGATCGCCGAGGCCGGCGCCGGAAAGCAAAGCGAGCAATTTGTCGGCGCCGGCATAGCGGAACGGACCCGGCGCCTCCGGATCGGGCGGCGGCACGTCGATGATCTCGGCCGCGACCTCGCGCAGGCTCGCCATCCACGGATTGTCGGGCGGTGGTCCCCAGACCGCGAAGGCGAAGCGGCCGCCCGGCTTGAGCCAGCGTGCAAGCTGGGCAAAGGCGGCCGGCGGATCGCCGTAAAACATGATGCCGAAGCGCGAAACGAGCCGGTCGTAAGGCGCATCCGGCGCGGGCGCCGTCCCCATGTCGGCCAGCGCGAAGACAATGGCAGGCTCATCGGCCGTGCGGGCGCGCGCCGCCTCGATCAAAGCCGGCGAGATGTCGAAGCCGTGCACGGCGCTGCCCGCCACCGCCCGGCGGAAAATCGCCTGGGTGGTCCCGCCGCCGCCGCATCCAATATCGGCGATCCGGTAAGGCGCATCGAGCTCGAGCGCAGCGATCAGCGGCGCATCCACGGCGGCGAGCATCGCTTCCATGCGATCGAGCTGGGCGCGCCATTTCTCGCCGCGCGCGGCGGCCCAGTCGGACGCTGTCGGGGTCTCGCTCATGGCGGCGACTTTAGCGGCCGGCAGCGCCCCGTCCATGCGCGCATCGGCGCAGGTCAGCACTCGGCGGCCTCATGACGCGTTACCGGATCGGTGCCGTCACGCGGGCTCGATCTGAGGTTTACGCGGGGTCGGCCGCCGCGTCTTGGCCGTCGGCTTTGGTGGCGCGACGGTCTCAGGCGCCGCCGTCGCCGGAGTGCTCTTGATCTCGCCCTTGGCGGCCTTGACGCAAAGGTCGACCGCCTCATGCAGGCTCGTGGCGTAGCCGTCGGCATCGGCCGCCGCCAGCAGCGCCTTGACCGCCGGCGTGCCCTCCTCGTCCCAGTAGACGACGAAGACCAGCGTGCCCACGGGCAGGATGCGCCGCAAGCGCCGCACCAGATAGCGGATATGGGCCGGGCCGGAGCCGAGCCCCAGATAAGAGAGGCAGAGCAGCTTCGCCTCGGTGCCGGCGAGCGTGGTGATGTGGCCGGCGGAGATCGCCTCGGGCCCCAGCGCCGAGGCGCCCAGCCCGCGCTTGGTGAGCAATTCGGCCAGCATGGCGCCCGCCGCCTCGTCGAGCGCCGAGCGGCCGCCAATGCACAGAACGGGCGTCTCGCCCTGCCAGCCGGGGGCGAGATCGTCCCGGTCGATCAGGGGCAGGTTCTCCTCCGCCTCTTCCTCGGAGGCATCGAGCGAGGCGAGGCCTTCGGGGGGCTCCTCGCCGTCGGCCGTCTTCTCCGGCTTCTGGCGGAACTTCGAGAACCAGCGCCGCGGCTCGAAATCGGCGAGGTTCTCCAGCATCTCCTCGACGGTATGGGCGATCTTGTCCGCCTGCTTGGCATCGAGCGAGCCACGGTCGGCATCCCGTTCGGCCAGCTTCAAACCACCGAGCGCCACGCGGTCGAGATAGCCTTCAAGGCTCTGATCCTTGAGGGCGAGTTCGGCCTGGTAGGTGGCCTCCGCCGCATCGCCGGTGAGCGCGCGCTGGTAAAAGCTCTGCTGCGGCGTGAGCGCGGGGGCGTCGCCGAGCAGCACGTCGAGAAACTCGAGCCCGTCGACGTGGCGGCCGAGCACGGCAAGACACACCGTGATGGGCATGGCGATGAGTAGGCCGAGCGGCCCCCACAGCCAGGTCCAGAAGATGGTCGAGGCGATGACGGCGATCGGCGTCACGCCGGTGCCGCGGCCGAAGACCTGCGGCTCGACCACCTGGCCCATGAACAGCTCGCCGAGGACGAACAGCGCGACCACCAGGAACACGGTGGTCCAACCCGGATCGATGGCGGCGGCGATGAGCACCGGCAACGCGGCGGCGATGTAGGAGCCGACATAGGGCACGAAGCGCATCAGCATGGCGAGGATGCCCCAGGCGATGGGGCTCGGCATGCCAATGGCCCACAGCGCCAGCGCGATGAAGGTGCCGTAGCCGGCGTTGATCAGCACCTGACTCAAGAAATAGCGGGACAGCCGCCCCGCGGCGTCGGACATGGTGGAGGTGGCACGCTGGAGGTCGGAGGAGCCGAACAGGCGGATCAGCCGGTCGCGCAGATCCTCGCGCTGGAGCAGGATGAACACGACGAGCAGCAGCACGATGCCGGCGATGGCGAGCGGCGGCAGAAGCGTGCCGGCGATATTGCGGTAAAGCGCAAAGCCCGTGGGATCGGGGTTGCGGATGACCACGGGAACGGGTTCCGCCTCGGGACGGTCGGGCATCTTGCCGACCTCGGGCGCGGCGGGAGCCGGCTCATCCGGCTGGTCGAGCTGGGCCTGGAGATCGGTGAGGACGTCGCCCGCCTTTTGCAGGACTTTCGATTCGTTCGTGCTCTCGCGGAGCGACGTGATCTTCTCCGACAGCGTGGCACGATAGCTCGGCAGCCGGGCGGCGAGATCGGTGGCCTCCCGCGAGATCAGCCAGCCGAGCCCGCCCATAATGCCGAAGGCGACGGCGACGACGAGGATGACCGCAAGCACGCGCGGCACCTTGATCCGCCGCAGCAGCAGCAGCGGCGGCGTCAGCACGAAGCTCAGAATGATGGCCAGCGCGAGGGGCAGAAGAACCTCGCGCGCGAAATAGAGCCCGCCGATGACGATGGCGGCGATGAGCAGCCCTTGCAGGGTGCTCGCTCTGTCAGGGGCGGCGTTGGGCAAGAATGGCAAGCGAGGCGGCATGTCGGTCTCCGGCGGGCGGTTCCGGCACACCAAGTCGCCCGTGGTCCCGTCACGGGCCCAGCCGGCGCCTTGGCTCTGGAGCTTCTGGCTCCAGGCTCGGCACTATGAGGCTCAATAAAACAAGAAACGGTTGAGAAGCCTAGTCGTTCCCGATCGTTCCGGACTCATAAACGGTTAGCCAAGTCAGGCGGCCGCCGGTCGCATGGGGCCGTGAACTCCTCAGGTCCTCGGGGGTTGGGTCTACTCCCGCAACGGATGAAGGAGAACACAGTGACCAAGAGTCTTTTCTTAAGCACCGCGCTCGCGGCCTCCCTGCTGTTCGCCGGCTCCATGCAGCCGGCCGAAGCCGCACCATCGGCGCCCGCCATGGCGCAGGCGACAGCCTCGTCGGCGGCGCAGGGCGCGCTTGTCGAAGATGCGGCATGGCGCTGCGGTCCGCGCCGCTGCTGGTGGGTCCGCAATTATTGGGGCCCGGTGCCCGACTACGCGCTGGGCTGGGGCCCGCCCCTCAGGCCGGACTGTTACTGGAAGCGCGGGCTGCTCGGGAATTGGAAACACAAGTGCGACGACTAGGGAGGAACTCGCCTCCCGCCCAAGGAGACGCCAGCGGGCTTAACATAGCCCGCTGGCTCTTTGCTTTCTGGGCCGCCCCGCGCGGTGGGGGACGACGCCCTGCTAGCCGGTCTCGTCGCCGCGCGTCATCGGCTTGAATATCTGCCCGCTTTCGAGCGTGCCGGCGTTGCAGAGATATTGGAACACCGTGCGCTGCTTGCGTTCGAACACGTCGTAATAGTCGGTCCAGCCCCACACGACGATGGTGGCGTCGCCGTTCATGACGCGGTCGGCGAGGCTCGGCGTCGAGTCGCACTCGACGATGTCGACGAACGTGGCGTCGCGGCCGAGCCGCGGCCGCGCGGCGCTCGCCGAACGGTTGTCGGGCAATGGCATGATGGGCAGCATGTCCTCGTCGGCCACGTCGCGGATGCCGACATTGGTGGCGGTGCGCATGCGCAAGGCTGGCGTCTGGCCGCTGTTGCGGAAGATCACCTTGACCTTGACGATGCCCTCGGACTCCGGAGTCTCGATGAACTCGAGCTTGTCGACATCGACATAGGCACGCAGCTCGTCGGCGCGGCCATCCTCGTCGCGTCGCCCAACCGCCGATTGGCTCGCGCCACCAGCGCCGCGCGCGGCCCGGCGCGCGGCCAGCGCCGCCATGAGCAGCGGAATGAACATCAGCAGCAAAAGCAGAGTCGCGAGCGCGCCGATAAGCATCAATAGGCGCGTCAGCCCGACAGTGCGTTCCGACGACACCGCCGTCTTCTCGGCAGCCTCTGCGGTGCGCCATTGCTGGCAGAGGTCGGCCTGGTAGGGATGCTGCGTGTTCTCGCACGGCTTGGCGATGTCCCATCCGGCGGCGGGGGCCGCCTCGTCGGCCACGGCCTCGTCGGGCGCGGCCTCTTCTGGGGCAGCCTCTTCGGGAACAGCCTCGTCAGGGGCCGCTTCTTCTGGGGCAGCCTCTTCAGGAGCAGCCTCTTCAGGGGCCGCCTCCCCGTCAGGGATATCTTCCGCCGGCGCGTCCTCCGTCGCCTCCTGGTCCTGCGCGGCCGCGTGAGGCGGTGCCAAGGTGATGGCGGCGACGGTCATGGCGGCGCAGGACAGCGCGGCCACGGTGGCGAGCGCCCGCAGGCAAGCGAATGGATCGGACAGCAATCGAAGATTTGACATGGCAGCGCGCAGCAGAAATTTCCCCGGGGCGCCGATCCTATTCATCGAAACGCCGTCTGTCTCGCCTTCAACGCGGCCTTCTCGCTTCGTTCCGCGCCATCCGTGTCCAAATGGGACAGATCATGCGACTCTCGTGCAACGCGGCCAAAAAAAGCGGCCCCGGGGAGACCCCGAGGCCGCGCTTTGCGTCGGTTCAGGCCTGCGTGGCGGCTATTTCGCCGCCTGCTTCAGGCTTTTCACCTCATTGGAGACATTGGCGACGGCTTGCGTCGACGCCTCCATGTTGATGGTGCGGATCTCGCCCTTGGCGGCCTTCATCGCCTCCTTGAGGTCGACCATGCGGATCGACTGATCCTGATGGGTCCGGAAATACCAGCGCAGATTCTTGAGGTCGTTGACGCTGGTCCACTCCGTGATCTCGGCGGCCGGCTTGCCGACCGAGCCGTTGATCACCGAGCCCTTGGGAATGTCGAACTGGTTCAGGATGTGGAAGGCGGCGAACACGGCGTCGTCGGTATCGGCGTTCGGCACGGCGGCCTGGCTGAACATCGCGGCGCGGACGAAGCGCGAGGGCGGCGTGAAGTCACCGGGAAGCCCAAGCATGCCCGAGCCGGAGCCGGTGGCGTTCAGCGTCACCGGACCGAGCGTGTCGGTGGTGATGTCCTTGGCCGTGAGGTTCAGATAGTTGTCGAGATTGGTCATGTGCCAATCATAGGTCGGCGCATTGGTCATCACGCCGATCGGCGCCTCGGTGACCTGGAGCTTGCCGTCGATGGGCTCGATGGCGATCGACTTGCCGGACTTGTCCTGAACGAAGAAATGCACGTCGGCGACCATGCCTTGCGCGCTGCCAAGGCCCGGGAGGGCCGTCGGCACCATGGCGACGTCCTGCACCGCCTTCTTCACCTCGTCGACCGTGGCGAAGTTGCCGAGCACCCACATGCCGAAGTCCTGCGGGGCCAAGGCGCGCGAGGCGTTCTCCTTGGTCACGGGCGCATATTGGGCGTAGCCCGGGAAATAGAACAGGCCGATGGACAGGCCCTGATCGTTGAGGCCGTCAACGATCATGATCTTGTCGACGGCGTTGGCGCCGACAATGCCGTAGCGGGTCTTGTAGGTGAGGCCTTTGCCGCCATCGGGCAGCGTACCGCTGAACTCCTTGCCCGCCGGAACGACGAGAACGTTGGACTGAAGCGGGAAACCGAACTCCAGCGTGCGGCCGCGAATGGCGCCGCCGTCGGCGGCCTTCAGGCTGATGCCGGTGCAGGCAAGGGTGGGCGTGGTGGCAAGCGCGAGTGAAGCGGCGAGTGTGAGAATCGCAGCGCGACGGAACATGGTGATCTCCTCCAAATGACGTTGCCGCATCATGGGGAGGTCCATTTAAAGTGCGATTAAGTAAGTGCCGGACTTGGCGCGAGGCTTAAGCAGTCGTCGCCGGGGTCCGAAAAATTTGCGGCAAATCTTGCCGGCTTAAATCCCGGAGACGTCGAACAGGGAGCCGATGAAATAGGTCGCCGCCGCCGCCGCCGAGCCGATGGCCAACATGCGGCCGCCGCCGAGCAGCGCGCTGCGCCCCGAGAACAGGCTCAAGGCGGCGCCGACGCCGAACAGCGCCGTGCCGGAGATTAGCGAGGCGATCAGGATGCCGTGCTTGGCGTCGCCGAATAGATAGGGGATCAGCGGCAGGCTGGCGCCGACGGAGAAGGTGAGGAAGGACGAGATGGCCGCGCCGAGGGGCGAGCCGAGGTCGTCGGGATTGAGGCCGAGCTCCTCGCGGGTCAGCGCGTCGAGAGCTTTTGCCGGATTGGCGACGAGATGGCTCGAAAGGTGGCGGGCCTCTTTGATCGGGATGCCGCGCGCCTGGTAGATCAACGCCAGCTCCTCCGCCTCCTCCTTGGGATAGCGCTCCAGCTCGTCCTTCTCCTGGGCGATCTGGTGCTCGAACATCTCCTTTTGCGACAGCATGGAGACGAACTCGCCCGCGCCCATGGAGAAAGCGCCGGCCAGCAGCCCGGCCACGCCGGTCAGCAGGATGACGCTGCCGCTCGTTCCGGCGCCGGCCACGCCCATGACCAAGCAGGTGTTGGAGACAAGACCGTCATTGACGCCGAACACGCCGGCGCGAAGCGTCCCGCCCCCATAATTCTTGTGCTGACGTCCGACATCCTCCACCGAGGTCGGCCAGGGATGGCCTGCGGCGTCGCTTCCTTCCGGCGCGGACGTGACCTTGCCGCGATAGGCCGATACGCCGCGGACCTTGGAGGCCGACAGCACATGGCGCATGGCGCGCGGACCCACAATCCCGAGCAGAAACACGGTGATCCGCGACCGGATGGACGGCGTGAACACCGGCGTCTGCTTCAGATCCTTGGCGAGAATGCCGGCCTGTTGCTCGGCGGACGCCGCCATGTCGCGGAACAGCTTGGCCCGGGTCGGGTCTGGCTCAGCCGCGGCGACGGCGCCCGACAGATAGGCGGCGGTTTTCTCCGACCGCCAGCGTTCGGCCGCGTCCTCCATGCGCAGTCCCCCCTTCTCGCAGTCAGATGAGCTTCACCTTGCCTGTCGCCAGTTCGTAGACGCCGCCCTGGATGCCCACCTTGCCGGACTTGATAGCGTCACCGATGACATCGGACCGCTTCTTCAATTCGCTCATTCCGAGGCGGACATTCTCCTCGATGGTGGCGGCCAGGAGATCGCCCGGATGCTTGGCGTGGGCGGCATCGACCGCGGGCTGGATCGCCTCGACGAGTTCGGGGAGATGGCCCGGCAGCTTGCTGCGCTCGCGCACCGACTGCATGGCAGCGGCAACGGCGCCGCAATTCGAATGACCCAGCACCACGATGAGCGGCACATTGAGAACCGCGACCGAGAATTCCAGGCTGGCGAGGCCGTAATTGCTGACCACGTTGCCGGCGTCACGCACGACGAAGACCTCACCCGGTCCCTTGTCGAAGACGATCTCCGGCGGAACGCGGCTGTCGGCGCAGGCCAGCACGGCGACGATGGGCGCCTGCCCCTCGGCGAGCGCGATGCGGTCGGCGAAATAGTCCCGCTCGTTGAACTCACCCGCAAGATAGCGGGCATTACCCTGCTTCAGCCGGTCCAGCGCCTCGGCAGGTGAGATGGCGTTCGCCGCCGGTTCGGCGGCGCGGCCACGGCTTACGGGAAGCGTGGTCGCGGCCAGAAGCGCACCGGCTCCGGCCATGAGATGGCGCCGCGAGAAAGTCTTGGAATCGCAATTTCCGCACATGGTTTTGAGTCTCCCAGTTGGGCGCACCCCTTTTCGGATGTGCCGTGACGGACAAGCTCAACCCTTACGCGGCAAATTCTTAAAACTTACGATCCGCAACCTATGCGTTTTTAGGTTTGGACAGGATCATCCGGTAGCAATCGAGATTGCGGGCGAGGAACTCGTAGGTGGCGCCCCACAGATAGAGCCGGAAGCGGCGATACTCGAACTCGCCGAAGGCCTTGATGACCGCGTCCTTGTTGGACTCCAGATTCTCCGCCCACTGCTTGAAGGTGAGGTAGTAGCTCCAGCGATCGCTGTGCACCTCCTCGCACTCGAACTCGGTCTTGTTCATCTTGTTGAGGAAGTCGTCGAGCACGAGGAAGGAGTGGTTGCCGGGATAGATGTAGCGAACCATGAAAGTGGACAGCTCGTATTTCTTGCGCGCGGCACTGCCGTCGAGAAACACGAGACCGCCCGGCTTCAGCAGCCGGTAGAATTTCCGCAACACCTTCTCGTAGTCCGGCAGATGCTCGATGACGCCCATGATGACGATGGCGTCGTATGGCTCATCCGGTTCGAAGTCGTAGAAATCGGTGAGCAGGATGTCGAACTGGTCGCCGAAATTGGCGAGCTTGTCGCGCAGGAAGGATTGCGAGACTTCCGAATTGGTGATGCCGGTATATTTGATGCCGGATTGCAGCGCGTGGCCGGAGAACGCGCCCCACCCGGGACCGATCTCCAGCACGCGCTTGCCCGGTCCGAGCTCGCATTTCTCGATCGCCCAATCGAATTTGCGCTGCAGCGCCTTCGACAGCGGCTCGTCGTCGCTCTCGTAGATGCCCTGGCTGTAGGCCGGAAACACGGGATCGAGGAAGCTCAAAAACAGCTTGGGGTCGAGATTGTAGTGCGAGGCGATGGCCTGCTTGTTGGTATAGACCTGCCCGAACAGCATCGGCTGGATGAAGCGCCAGGCGGCGACCAGCGGATGGCTGTCATCCAACGAGGCGCGCAAGGCAAACGGCTTCAGCATGTCCCCTTCGATATCGATGTCGCCTTGCAGATAGGCTTCGGCGATGTCGGCCTCGTCCAGCGTGCGCAGCGCCTTCATGGCGCGCTCGTTGTGCAGCTCGACGTGAAACTCAGGTTCCCCTTGGCCGACAGTCCGCTTGGCGCCGTCCGGCAACTCGATAGAGAAGGGCGTCGCGATCCCACCAACACGATTGATGAAGGCGTCGAGCGTGGTTGCGGCTGAAGACATTCGCATGATCCCCCGGCTTTGTTGGGCCCGCGCGAGGGTCCGCGCCAGGCAGGTGTTCTTATCGGTCACGTCGTCTCGGCGTTCGGTTCCGCCAATTGTGCCCTGTAAGCGGCCGGAATGAAATGCCCACAACGCGGGACTGGCCCTGAGCCTCGTTGTCGCGGTCCCCGGAGCCGTCTAAGGGTATCCACCCTTTCGCCCCCGCATCCTGGAGTTTGGAATGCACCCCATGACATCCTGCCCGCGGCTGGCCCTCGCGGGCCTGGTTCTCCTCGGCCTCTCCTTCGGGCTTGCGCGCGAGGCCGCGGCCGACGAGCCCGGTTCCATCATCAACGTCTGGCCGCTGACAGGCGGTAGCCCCGACAGCGGCGAGGCGTTCCGTATTCTTTACCGGTCGACCGGCTTGAAGGGCGAGCCGATCTCCGTCTCCGGCGCGATCTACATCCCGCCCGGCAAGGCGCCGGCCGGCGGGCGCGACGTGATCGCTTACGGGCATCCGACCTCCGGCGTCGTCGAGAAATGCGCGCCGTCGTTGATGCCCGACAACGCCGGCCTGATCTGGGGCCTGAAGTCGATGCTGGCAAAGGGCTATATCGTCGTGGCGACCGACTATCCTGGGCTGGGGACGCCGGGTATCCATCCTTACCTGATCGGCATCAGCGAGGGCCGAGCGGTGCTCGATTCGGTGCGCGCCGCCCGCGCCTTGCCGCATTCGGGGGCGTCGGACCGGTTCGTGCTTTGGGGTCACAGCCAGGGCGGGCACGCGGTGCTCTATGCCAGCGAGATGGCCAAGGCCTACGCGCCGGAACTCAAGCTCTTCGGGGTCGCCGCGGCGGCGCCGGCCACCTATCTCGCCGAGCTGTTCGACGCCGACAAGTCGAGCTCGGCCGGCAAGGAGCTCACCGCCATGGCGATCTGGTCGTGGTCGAACCTCTATAACGACCCGGCTTCGAGCCTGGTCGAGGCGGACGCCATGCGAGTCTACGAGACCATGGCCCATGACTGCATCGAATCGGTGCCCCAGTTCGAAGCGCTCGACAAGGCGGAGCGGCCGCTGCAGACGGAGAAATTTCTGAAAGCGAATCCCGCCAAGACCGAGCCGTGGAGCTCGATCATGCAGCGCAACTCGCCTGGCAAGGCGCCCGCGGGCGCGCCCGTGTTTCTGGCGCAAGGCACCGCCGACACCATCGTGCGGCCCTATATCACCAAGCAGTTCGGCGACGTGCTGTGCAAGCAAGGGGCAAAGGTGATGTTCGTCGAGATGCCCGGGGTGACGCACACCTTCGCCGCCAAGGAAAGCGTGACGGCGGCCCTAAAATGGATGGGCGAGCGCTTTCGCGGTGCACCACCGCCCAATAGTTGCGGGCGCTAGGACGTCAGCGCCAATCGCCGATGGTGAACGATAGAATCAAGATCGCCACAAACAGCACGAGGAAGATGACGAATAGGAGCTTGGCGACTTTGGCCGTGCCGTGCTCGAGGCGTGTGAACCCGAAGGCTCCGGCGAGCACCGAAATCACCAGCGCGATAATCGCCCATTTGAGCAGCCCCACGGCGTCCTCTCCTACCGCGTGATTTTAATGGTCGTGTTGCCGGGTCCGTATTTCTGCACCAGCGAATAGAGCGCGGCGGCGTTGGAAGGATGCAGCCGCACGCAGCCGTGGCTGGCTGGGCGCCCGAGATATTTGGTCTCGTAGGAGCCGTGAATGGCGTAGCCCTTATAGAAGAAGATCGAATAGGGCATCGGCGAGCCGTCATAGATCGACGAGCGGTGATAGCGCGACAGGGCGGTCGGCTTATAGGTGCCGGTCGGCGTGTGGTAGCCGCTGCGCGCGGTGGACACCTTCCACGTATAGGTCGGCCGGCCGTTCACATAGACCTGCATGCGCTGGGTGGTGAGGCTGATCTGGGCGACCACGCCGGCATAGGCAAAACTGGGGATGGCGAGCGCCGCGCTGAATAGGGCCGCCAGCAGAAAACTCCGTCTCATGATTGATCCTCCCTCGAGCAGGTTGCGTGTCACCGCCTGGCGCGTGCCGGCACCGGACGGGGCGTCGAAATCCAGCGTATCGCTCAAAGCTTACGGGCCCACGACTGAATATCTGCTGAACAAGTCCGATCGGGAGGCTGCGCAGTGGACCACCATAGGGCCTAACGGGCTCCAATTTCCCCTATCACTTGTGCTAAACTCGTGTTGCCATACGCAGATTGGCGGGGAGCCGTTGAGTGCCGATGCGCGGGCTGGTCCTGAGTCTCACATTATTGTCGTTCTGCACCGGCGCCGCCGCCGAGCAGATCGGCATGCCGAAGGTCGCTACGCGGCCCGCGGCGACGGCGGCCACCGAGAAGCCGGCGCCGAAACCGGTGAAGAAGAAGGCCCCCGAGCCCAAGCTGCCGCCGGCGAGAGAGCTGTTCGGCTCGGTGGCGGACCCTGCCCCGCTCGAGGCCCGCTCCATCGGCGGCTATGCCAAAGGCTGCCTCTCAGGCGGCCTGTCGCTGCCCATCAACGGTCCCGACTGGCAAGTGATGCGGCTGTCGCGCAACCGCAATTGGGGCAATCCGCGGCTCATCGACTATCTCGAGCGGTTGGCGAGCGATGCCCGGGCGCTCGACGACTGGCCGGGACTTCTCGTCGGCGACATGTCGCAGCCGCGCGGCGGGCCGATGCTCACTGGTCATACCAGCCATCAGGTCGGCCTCGACGCCGATATCTGGCTGACGCCGATGCCGGACCGCACCCTCACGCCCGAGGAGCGCGAAGAGATGAGCGCCGTGTCGATGCTCAAAGACCCGCTCACCGTCGATCCCGCCAAATTCACCATCGGCAAGGTCAAGCTCATCAAGCGGGCGGCGTCCTACCCGCAAGTGGCCCGCATCTTCGTGCATCCGGCGATCAAGAAGTCGCTCTGCGCGCAAGCCGAGCTGGTGGGTAAGGACCGAGCCTGGCTCGGCAAGGTGCGTCCGTGGTGGAACCACTATTATCATTTCCATGTGCGCCTCACCTGCCCGCCGGGCCAGGACGGCTGCGAGAATCAGAATCCGGTGGCCGGCGACGACGGCTGCGGCAAGGAGCTCGACAACTGGTTTGCCATGCTGAAAAAGTCCGCCATCTGGACCGCGCAACAACCGCCGCCCGACCCCGACGCCAAGCCGGCGCCGAAGAAGAAGCAACTCAAGCTCACCGATCTGCCGCGCGACTGTAAGACGGTGCTGACCGCGGGCGGAAACGAACTGCCCGCCGCCGACGCCGATCTGCCGCCGCTGGCGCTGAGGGCCGCCGCCAGCAAGGAGGCCGGGCCGCCGCTGCCCCGGCTGAGCGAGACCCAACTTGAGATCCTGATCGCGGGCGGCAAGCTCGGCATGCCGCTTCCCGACCGCAATCCCGTCCGCTAGCGACTCAAGCTCTTCACCCCTTACTCTACATCGGGCACACTCGCACCATGTTGAAACGCCGCTCACAGCCTCTCGAAGGCCAGAAGAACGTCTATGGCGAGCCGCTGAAGTCCTGCTCGGAGCGGCCGGTGACCGGCTTCTACCGCACCGGCTGCTGCCACACCGGTCCCGACGATGTCGGACTGCATACGGTGTGCGTGGAGGTGACGGCCGAATTCCTCGCCTTCTCCAAGGCCGCCGGCAATGATCTCTCCACGCCGCATCCGGATTTCGGCTTTCCCGGCCTCAAGCCGGGGGACCGCTGGTGCCTGTGCGCGCCGCGCTGGCGCGAGGCCCTGGATGCAGGCTTTGCGCCACGCGTGATCCTCGGCGCCACCCATGAAGCGACGCTCGAGGTCGTGGAGCTCGAGGATCTCAAGCGCTACGCCATCGATTTGGCGTGAGATCGGCTGGCTGATCCAAGCCGTCCAGATCCTCTAACCCTTCTTGTTGGCAACGCCTGGAGGTGGCAGCATGGCCCGCATGGCCCAAGCAAAGAAGTCTGCCGCAAAGAAGAAGACCACTGCCGCGTCGCCGCGGCCGCGGAAGAAGCGGCAGATCTATTCGGAGGGCCACAAGCGCAAATTCCTGGTGGTCGTCGACGAGACGCCGGAATGCGAAAGCGCGCTGGCCTTCGCCGCGAGCCGCGCCGAGCGCACCAAAGGTCAGCTCGCGCTGCTTTACGTCATCGAGCCCGAGGGCGAGGCGATGCATTGGCTCGGCGTCGAGGACGTGGCGCGGGAGGAGGGGCAGAGCAAGGCCAGGGCGGTGTTCCGCCTGTTCGGCCGCAAGCTCAAGGCCATGGGCTTCGAGAACCTGGTGCCGGAAGAGATCGTGCGTGAGGGAATCAAGTCCGAGGAGATCACCGCGCTGATCGAGGAGGACGAGGATATCGGCGTGCTCGTGCTCGGCGCCTCGAAAGACCCGTCCGGGCCCGGCCCGCTGGTGTCGAGCCTGGCGGGGGGGCGTCTCGCCGGCGTGTTCCCGACGCCTATCACCGTCGTCCCCGGCCATCTGTCCATCGACGAGATTTTGGCGCTCGCGTAATCGCGGCGAGAGGCGGCCCCAGGAGTCGCGTCCTGAGACCGCTTCAGCGTTCGGAAGTGCTGAGTAGATCGAGCTTGGGTTGCCTAACGGCAGTCCATCATGCCGTGCATGGCCATCTTGGCCTGGCGCTTGGTGGAATAGACACCCATCACCTTGTAGCCCTTGGACGGTGCCGTCGTGGTCATCACGCAGCCGCCGCCATAGCGGAGCGCCACGTAGTAGTCGGCGGCAAGCGCCGGAGTGGTCACGGCAACGAGCAGCGCGCCGGCAACGATATATTTCAGCATGGGGATTCTCCAGGGATTGAGATTGAGGGTCATGGGCCTTCCCGCGCCCTAGGCCAGATCGATCCGGCCCAATGGCAGGCTAGAAATCCCGGGCCCTCGTTCCCAATACCTTCTGGCTATTGAACCCCAACCGCACGCGTATCGCGCGGTTCGCTCAGACCAGCCGGCCCCGCCTAGAACAGCAACGTGAAGCGGCCCTTGACGCCGTTGTCGGTGACGCCATCGCCGAACTGGCCCGAATAGGACACGCCCGCCGTCGTTCTTGCGCCGATGGCGAAGTCGAGGCCGGCGTCGATCAGGGTCCTGCCGGGATGCACGGAATCGGACGAGCTTATCCCCGCGCTCTCGTTGTGCGCTACCGGCCTCTGGCCTGCTGAGCGCGGTTATCCCCGCCGTCTAAAACGCGCGTAGAATGCCTCCATCCCTCGTCCATGAGGACGCGAGCTGCAGACCGTCTGCGTCTCGGGGTGAGGGACGCGGCGCCCGAGGTGGCGCGGTAAAGATGGGCTGATCTCGGACGCACCATTCCCGATAGGCCCGGACCGCCGCGCTATGGCTAACGGACCAGCCTCGGGGGTCTCTACTCCGCCCGCCTGCGCTGTAACGCGTGGGCCTTCGGGTGAGGCGTGCTCTGCTCAAGCACCGCGCCTGTGCCACTGGCGATAAGCGGCGGTACTGAGGCTCTAAAAAGATGCCGCGCGCGGGGCGCCGAGAGGCTGCCCTAACACTGCAGTAGGATCGCAGGCTCTCAGGTGCCCCGCAGTCCTTGTTTTGGCCATGCCCTGGCGCACCGAGCGCCGGGGTCAAATCGGCTTGCGAGTCGTGGTATGAAGGGCTCCGAAACCTTGACTTTGGGCCTGGCGAGGCTCAAATATGGACTAGAATAATTCTAAGATAAGCAGGCTTTCATCAGCGAAAAACCGTTGAAAGCCAAGAGGCCCCGAGATGTTCATTCAGACCGAAGCCACGCCGAATCCCGCCACCCTGAAGTTCCTTCCGGGGCGGCCCGTGCTCGGCGAGGACGCCGCCATCGAATTCCGCGATCCGGCCGAGAGCGAAGGCTCGCCGCTGGCCCACCGCCTGTTCGAGATCGAAGGCGTGCGCGGCGTGTTCCTCGGCTCCGACTTCATCAGCGTGACCAAGGGTGAAGGTGAGTGGCAGCATCTGAAGCCCGCCATCCTCGGCGCCATCATGGAGCATTATCTCTCCGGGGAGGCGATGACGGACGGCGCGCCGGATCAGTATGACGGGGTGAACGAGTCCTTCGCGCCCGAGGACGCCGAGACGGTCAAGACCATCAAGGAGCTGCTCGACACGCGGGTGCGCCCGGCGGTGGCGCAGGACGGCGGCGACATTACCTTCCAGGGCTATCGCGACGGCGTGGTGTTCCTGCATATGCGCGGCGCCTGCTCGGGCTGCCCGAGTTCGACGGCGACGCTGCGCCACGGCATCGAGAACCTGCTGCGGCACTTCATTCCTGAAGTGCAAGAGGTCCGTCCGATTTGACGGACAAGCTGCCAGACGCCTCTCTCGATCAACTGTTTCGCGATGCGCGGACGCGCGGCGCGTGGCGCGACCAGGACGTGCCCGACGCGCTGCTGCACGAGCTCGTCGATTTGGTGAAGCTCGGACCGACGTCGGGCAATTGCAGCCCGGCGCGCTTCGTCTTCGTGAAGTCGCCCGAAGCCAAGGCGCGGCTGAAGCCGTTCCTGTCGGACGGCAATCGCGACAAGACCATGAAAGCGCCGGTCTGCGCCATCATCGGCTACGACCTCGATTTCTACGAGCACCTGCCGAAGCTGTTTCCGCATACCGACGCCAAGAGCTGGTTCGAAGGCAAGCCGGAGAAGATCGCCGACACCGCGTTCCGCAACAGCTCGCTGCAAGGCGCCTATCTGATCCTGGCGGCACGCGCGCTCGGTCTCGATTGCGGTCCCATGTCCGGCTTCGACAAGACGGGCGTCGACCAGGAGTTCTTCGCCGGCACCAAGGTGAAGTCGAACTTCCTGTGCAATCTCGGCTATGGGGACGATTCGCAGCTCAGGCCCCGCTCGCCGCGCTTCGACTTCGACGAGATGGCGCGCATCCTTTAAGACACGCTCATGAATATCCTCGCGCTCGACACCAGCATGGGTGCCTGCTCCGCCGCCCTGCTGTGCGCCTCCGACGGCGCGCGCGCTCTCCATGCGCGCCAAGACGAGATGCAGCGCGGCCATGCCGAGGCGTTGATGCCGATGGTGGCCGAGGTGTTGGCCGAGGCGGGCGTGGCGGCAACCGATCTCGACGTGATCGCGGCGACAATCGGCCCCGGCAGCTTCACCGGCGTGCGCATCGCCATCGCCGCGGCGCGCGGGCTGTCGCTGGTGACCGGTGCGAGGCTCTACGGCACGGACAGTCTAAGCGTGATGGGGCGCATGGCCGTCCTGGCCATGCAGCCGGCGGCGCCTTTTGCCGTCGCAGTCGATGCGCGGCGCGGGATGCTCTATCTCGGACTTTACGATGCGGCCGGGCGCAGGCTGGATGGCCCGTTGCTCATCTCACCTGATGACGCGGCACTCCATCTGCCCGCGACGCTGGGGCTGGCGGTGGGCGGCGGCGCCCATGCCCTCGCCGATGCCGCGGCGGCGCAAGGGCGTGCGGTGGAGCCCGCGCTTGCCAATTTGCAGCCGAGCGCCATGGCGCTCGCCGAGATCGCGCTGGAAAGCGGCGAGGAGTCGGCAGTGTTCCGTCCGCTCTATTTGCGGCCGCCCGACGCCAAGCCGCAAGCGCAAGCGATCGGGAGGCTCTGATGCCGGCGACGCGCACGGTGCATCGCGCCCTGCCGGGGGACGCCGGCCTGATGGCCGCCATTCACGCGAGCTGCTTCGCGGGGCCTACGGACAGGCCGTGGGACGAAGCGACCATGGCGCAATTCATCGCGTCGCCTGGCGTGCTCTGCCTGCTCGGCGCGGCAACCCATGTGATCGCGGCGCCCGCCGGCCTCTTGATCGCGCGGCGCGCCGCCGACGAGGCCGAGCTGCTCACCTTTGGCGTGACGCCCGCCTGCCGCCGCGCCGGGCTCGGCCGGGCGCTGGTGACCCAGGCGCTGGAAGATCTCCGCGCCAGCGGCGCGGCAACGCTTTTCCTGGAGGTGGACGAGAGCAACGAGGCGGCGCTTGCGCTTTACCGCTCGCTCGGCGCGGCGCCGGTCGGGCGGCGGGCAGGCTATTATGAGAGCGGCGCCGACGCCGCGATCTTCAGCCTTGCCCTTTAGTCTTGCCCTTTAGTCTTGCCCTTTCAAACCGGCGCTCCGATGATGGGCAAATCGCCGATCGAGTCCCATGAAGACCAGCGATAGCCAGGGGTCCATGACACAGCCAGCGACACGGGAGAGCAGGCTGGAGCGTTTGTGCGCCGATCGGGGCATGCGCATGACCGGGCAGCGCCGCATCATCGCAGCCGTGCTGTCGGAAGCGCACGATCATCCGGACGTGGAGGAAGTCTACCGCCGGGCCAGCGCCCGCGATTCGCGCATTTCGCTCTCCACCGTCTATCGCACCGTGCGCCTGCTGGAGGAAGCCGGGATCGTCGAGCGGCACGATTTCGGCGACGGCCGCGCGCGCTATGAGCCGGCCGGCCACGGTCACCACGACCATCTGATCAACGTCAAGACAGGCGAGGTCATCGAGTTCAAGAACGAGGAAATCGAGCGCCTGCAGGAGCGTGTCGCCAAGGAGCTCGGCTTCCAGCTGATTGGGCACCGGCTCGAACTGTTCGGCAAACCCCTCAAGAACGGCAAATAGGCCACCGCGCCGTGCGCGTTTGACTTCGCGCCTGGGCCGGGACAACGTTAACGAAAGCGTCCAAAACAAATAAGGGGGTGGCGTGATGGGAAAACGGTGGATTGTCGCGGCGGCCTTGTCGTTGCTGAGCAGCATGGCATTAGCCGAGCATGCCGTCACGCTGGAGCCGGACGCTCAGGTCGCGGCGCCGGCGGCGGCGTCAGAGCAGCCTGCGCCGGAGAGCAATGTGGCTGCGCCCACGCTCCCACCGGCGGTTGCGCCGGAAAGCAGCGCCACGGTGGCGACATCGGCACCCGAGCCGGCACCCCAGCCGGCACCCCAAGTCCAGGTCAACGCCACATATCCGGCGGAGGTCGATGTCTATCTGGTGCCGGCGGCCATGCGCGAAGTCTGCACCACTGGCGAATGGGGCTTCGACGAGATCCGCACGGAGTGCCGCACCGAGCCGATTCCCGTCCGGCGCGTGGACCCGGCGCTGCGCGGCGTCTGCGTCACACGCTATGGGCAGCGTACCTGCTATTGAAACGTGCGCCCTAAGTTTGGATTGACCGCAGACCCATGAGAAGCGTGCGCGCGTTCCTAGTGCTGTCGGCGTTTTTCGCCTTCACCATTCCGTTGATGCCGCTCCAGCTTCTGTTTGTGCGAACGGGCTCGCGCTTCGCCCGCACCTTCCCGCATTGGTATCATCGGCAGGTGTGCCGGCTCGTCGGCATCCGCCTCATCGTCGACGGGGCAGTGGCCGAGAGCCAGGGCGTGCTCATCATCTCAAATCATGTGTCGTGGCTCGACATCACCGTGCTGTCGGCGGTCGCGCCGGTCTCCTTCGTGGCCAAGAAAGAAGTCTCGACCTGGCCGTTCGTGAAGTGGCTCGCCAAGCTGCAACGCTCGGTGTTCGTCGATCGCGAACGGCGCAACCAAGTGGGCGACAAGGCCAACGAGATCTTGAGCCGGCTCGAAGGGGGCGACCATGTGGTGTTGTTCGCCGAGGGCACCTCCAGCGACGGCAATGGCGTGGAGCCGTTCCGGACAGCGCTGTTCGCTGCGGCGAAGCCGTCCGGAGGTCAGCCCATGGGATCGACCGTGTCGGCGCAGACCTTGGCGCTGACCTACACCAAACTTTACGGGCTGCCGCTTGGGCGGCGAGGCCGGCCGCAGGTCGCCTGGTACGGCGACATGGAGATGGCGAGCCACGCCTGGAAGCTGCTGGGCCTGGGCCCGCTCGACGCGAATATCCGCATCGGGCCGCCCGTGCCGCTGGACGATTTTCCCGACCGCAAAGCGCTTGCGCGCTATGCGGAGGGGAAGGTGCGGCAGGACGTCGTTGAGTTGCTGCGGGGGCCCCGCTAGAGCGGAACCCCGGCGCAACCGAGCCTCAGATGGCCCGCCTTAGCCTGATCGTGTCCATGACCGTCGCCGGCGCGAAGCTCCCATTCGGCAATTGCCGGATGAAGCCAGCCTTGGCGACATTGGTGAGCGTCACATGGACGGCCCGATCGGCGATCTCGCCTTCGGCGAAATAGCCCTCCTGCACCGCCACATGGCAGAGGTCGTCGAGCGTCATGGCGCCGATCTCGCTCAGCTTGCGGATGAGGAAGTCGGCGAGCGGCGGCGGCTGCTGACCGGCCATGGCGGGCCGGCGCTGCTGCTCAGGCTCTTGCGCGGCTGCCGCTGGCGGACGGCGATAGACCTGGGGCGCAACCGGCCGGCGATCATCCTCGTCCATTGCCGCCCGCGGCGCCGACATCGGCACGGGCCGGCGCTGCTCAGGCTCGGCCTGGGCCACAGGCCGGCGATAGGGCTCGGCTTGCGGCGCCGGACGGCGATCACGCTCGGCCTCGGCGGTCCGGCGATACTGCTCGGGCTCCGGAGCCGGACGGCGATATTGCTCAGGTTCGGGCGCCGGGCGACGATCGCGCTCGACTTCAGCAGCAACAGGCCGACGATATTGCTCGGCTTCCTGAGCGGCAGGCCGGCGATAATGCTCGGCTTGAGGCTCGGGTGCCGGACGGCGATCGCGCTCCGCTTCGGCGGCGGGCCGGCGATACTGCTCGGGCTCGGGCGCCGGGCGGCGCTCCTGCTCAACCTCGGCAGCCATAGGCCGACGGTATTGCTCGGGTTGCGGCGCCGGACGGTGCTCGGCTTCAGGCGCCGGGACGCTCGCCTGACGGCGCGGCTCGGCCTCCTGTGGCGGGCCCGCGCGGCGGCGTTCGTCTTGTACCGGCGCCGCACTGGTCAGCCGCCGATACTCGACTTCCATGAGCGTGGTCACGGCCTCGAGCTCGGCCTGAAGGTCTTCGACCTTGGCCTGGTGCTCCCGCTTCAACTGCTCGATTAGTTTTTCGAATTGAGCCTGTGCCCCATTTATTTGCTCCTCGAGGAAGCTGGCACGGTCTTGTAGGTCCCCGCGAATATCACGCATCTAATCGCCCCCTAATGACTGACCTCAACAGAACAAAACGCCATGCCGATAAGGGGATGAACCGCAAGCCCTTGGGCCCGCCGACCGCCGCTCGGCAAGTACGCAAAAACTGGTACGGAAAAGCGCCAAACGCAGCCTCAGCCTTGGCGCCCGGCCGTCATATTACTCCCAACCAACTGCCGTGTCTCGCATTTGCCGACAAAGCCCGTCGCATCCAGCATTGGCGCGCGGGCCTACAGAGCAGTCCCGGCTCCTTGCGCCGCCCATAGAGAAGACCCCTAAGACAAGACCAAGACGCTTTTTGAACAGAAGCGTCAGGTTCAGCAGATGAGGCGTCATCATCTTGTCAACTCGCGGGAGACCATCGTTTCCGCGCCGGAATTTTTCTCGCGCTGGGCGGCTTTGGCTTCGCGGTCTCTGGCAGGAAGGCGGCGAGCAGGCCGATGGCGGGCAAAAAGGCGCATACATGGTAGACGAAGGTGATGGAGGTGGCGTCGGCAAGCTGGCCGAGAAGAGCGGCGCCGATACCCGCAATGCCAAAGGCCAGCCCGAAAAACAGCCCCGCAACCATGCCAACTCTGCCCGGCAACAGGCTTTGCGCGTAGACGATGATGGCCGGGTGGGCGGAGGCGAGTATGACGCCGATGATCACGCTGAGCACAGCCGTGCCAAATAGCCCCACATAGGGCAGCGCCATAGTGAAGGGCAGCACACCGAGGATCGACCACCAAATCACGCGCCGCGTGCCGATGCGATCGCCGATGGGCCCGCCGATCACGGTGCCGGCCGCGACCGAGCCCAAGAACAGGAACAGATAAAGCTGCGCGGTCTGCACCGGCAGGTCGAAGGTGTGGATCAAATAGAAGATGTAGAAGCTCGTGATCGACACCAAGTAAAAGTGCTTGGAGAAGGTGAGCGTCACCAAGAGCCCAATCGAGATCGCCACCTTGCGGCGGCCCAGCGCGGCGATGGCCTCGCGTTCCTCGGCCGGGGCGGCGCGCTTCAGCTTCAAGGTCTTGCCGTACCAGGTGCCGACGCCGGTCAGCAGCACCATGCCGAGCAGCGCCACCACCGAGAACCAGGCGATGGTGCCTTGGCCGTAAGGGAGCACGATGAAGGCGGCGAGCAGCGGCCCGAGCGCCGTGCCGAAATTACCGCCCACCTGGAACACCGACTGGGCCATGCCGTGGCGGCCGCCCGAAGCGAGACGCGCCACGCGCGAGGATTCCGGGTGGAACACGGACGAGCCCATGCCGATCAGCGCCGCGGCGACGAGGACAGCCGCATAGGTGGTGGCGAAGGCGATCAGCACTAGACCGAGAAGCGAGGAGCCCATGCCGACCACCAGCGAATAGGGCGTCGGGTAGCGGTCGGTGACGTAGCCGACCAGCGGCTGGAGCACCGAGGCGGTGGCCTGGAAGGTGAAGGTGATCAGACCGATCTGGGCGAAGTCGAGCGCCAAGCCCGTCTTCAGCATCGGATAGATCGCCATGATCAGCGACTGGATCACGTCGTTGAACATGTGGCAGACGCTGATGGCAGCCAGCACGGCGACCGCGGTCTTTGGGGCGGCGCCGGATTGGGCGGCGCTTTCGGAGGTGTCGCTCGGTGCTTCGGTGGCCATCACGTCTTAAGTCTCTTCGAGGCTATGGCGGCAGACTCGACCCTGCTATGGCGGCAGACTTGACCCTGCTATGGCGGCAGACTTGGGGCCAGCAGACTTGGGCCAAACAGCGGGGTTGAGGCAAGGGGGCAATTTGCCCGCAAGGCCCGGCGATAGCCGACGGAGCCCCATATGCCCTAGAGATTAGGTGGCGTCGCCGGCGAACCGGCAGGGATCCTCTCCATGCAGCCAATCGTGATCTTCGAGCTCCTTGTGCTGGCGACCGTGGCCAACGCCACGCCGCCCTTGGCCAAGAGGATGTTGGGAGGAACCCTCGATCGGTCGCTCGATGGCGGGGCTAAGTTCCTCGACGGGCGGCCCCTGCTCGGTCCCTCGAAAACCATCCGTGGCATCGTGCTTGCCCTGGTGGCGACACCCATCGCCGCCCTCGTGCTGGGGATGGGGTGGGAGATTGGCGTCGTGGTCGCGATCGCGGCCATGACCGGAGACCTCTTCTCAAGCTTCATCAAGCGGCGGCTCGGTCTTCCCTCGAGCAGTAGGGCGATTGGCCTCGATCACATTCCGGAAGCTCTATTCCCTTTCATCGCCAGCCGGATGCTGCTGCCGGTGACTGTCATCGACATGGTCCTCGGCACAGCGATTTTCTTCCTGGGCTCGCTCGTTGTCGCCCGCGTCCTCTACAAGCTCCACATTCACGACGAGCCTTATTGACCGGCTCGAGCGGCGCTTATTGATCGGCGGTTGCGGCCGACCGGCTGAGCCGGTGCAGCGTGATCTCGGGCGGGCAGTTGAAGCGCACCGGCACGACGGACGAGCCGGCGCCGACAGCGGTGTAGCCGATCATCTCGTGATGGCGCCAGGCGCCCGAGCCCAAGGCCCTGGGCAGCACTGCGCTGAGCGTGATCGGAATCCCGCCGGGAAGACAGATCTGGCCGCCATGAGTATGGCCGCTCAGCAGCAGGTCGAAATCGGCATGCGCCGCCTGCCGGTAGATCTCCGGCGTGTGGGTGACGAGGATCGAGAACTCCTCGTGGGGGATCGCGGCGGCGGCCTTCTCGATATTGTCCATGCGATAGAAATGCGCGTCGTCGACGCCGGCGAGATGGAGCCGCTGGCCGCCGCGGTCGAGCACCTCGGCCTCGTTGAGCAGCATCCGAACACCCATCTGCTCGAGGCCCGGCACCATGAGGATCGTGTCGTGATTGCCGAGCACGCCATAGATCGGGCCCTTCAGGGCGGCGCAGACCTTGGCCATGCCGGCGAGCGCCGCCTCATAAGGTCCCCAGGTCTGGCCGCGATAGTCGCCGGTCAGAATGCAGATGTCGTAGTCGAGATCCGCGACCAGCTCGACGACCCGCGCCATCGCCGCCTTGCTCATGTCTACGTGGAGGTCGGTGAGCTGGAGGATGGTGAAGCCTTCGAACGCCTCGGGCAGCTCGGCTGAGCGAATGACGTTTTCCTTGAGCGCGACCTTGGCCGTGTTGCGCAAGCCCCGCCAATAAAGACCCGTCGCCATGAGGACGGCGCGGATCGCCACATGACCGAGAGTGAGATTCTCGATGTGGAAGAAGTTGGTGCCCTGGCCGAACACTTGCGCCTCATGGTCCTTCTCGATGCCGAGGCGCTGGCGCGCGTGACGCCGGCCGAGGCGCTTCTCCAGGATCGCTAAGACGTCTTCGTCGGTCATGGCGGGACACATGTCATCTCAGGCCGGTCTTGTCATGCCCGACTTGCGAAAGCTGCCCAGCTTGAGCCGCGCGGTGCGACCGCAAGGGCGATTGAATTTTGCCGGGTGAGATCGAGGAAGAATGCCAGCGCCCTTTTGGCACGAAGCCCGGCCCCGGCCGTTGGCGGCGTCTCCGATCTCTGTCACAGCACAACCTTCCAAAGGCGAGGGCTTCCACACCATTATGAGGGCCGCATGAAACATATTCTGTTTGGCGCCGCGCTGTGCACGGCCCTGCTATCCGCCGCTCCGCTGCATGCGGCAACGGACGCCGTGCCGACCCGCAAAGCCGGTTACTGGGAGATCACCACGGTGGCGCCGGTTTCCGGCATGACCAAGATCAAAGTCTGTATCGGTGAGGACGATGACATCGTGCGGCCCGACGGCGGCAATTGCACAGAACCGAAACTGACCCCTCTGAACGAAGGCGTCATCGTCGATGTGGTGTGCACCACCAAGGACGGTAAGCAGACCATCAGCACCACCTTCACCGGCGATTTCGATAGCCGCTACCATGCCGTCCTGAAGACGACCTTCGATCCACCGCTGGGCGCCATCCGCCATATGGGCGTGAATATCGACGGCAAATATCTCGGGCCGGACTGCCCGAAGGATGGGGCGGCGGAGTAGGCACCACGCCGGACAGCCCTCGGCGTAGGCCTGGTGGCACATGCATTGCTCGTCCAGCCCGATTGCAAAGCTAGGGCGATTAAAGTTCGCCCGCGAAGCCCTTCGACTTCCAGAATATTCAACCGAGAGGGAACGACGTGACGCCGACCGGGTTATGGGGGCACCGCTCGCACACCTACGCGAGCACACCTCACACCGAAGTGGATATCATGGCAAAGTCGAGCGGCACTGCGTCTCTCAAACCGAAGAAGCTCGCCGATCAGGAGATCCTGCGCGGGACCGGTGGAGAAACTCACCAAGTGGCCGGGGGCGACGTTCCCGTCCTCACCACCCAGCAAGGTACGCCGGTCTCCGACGATCAGAATTCTCTGAGAGCTGGTTCGCGGGGTCCCTCGCTTCTTGAGGATCAGCATTTCCGCGAAAAGATTTTCCATTTCGACCACGAGCGCATTCCCGAGCGGGTCGTGCACGCTCGCGGTTTCGGCGCACATGGCTTCTTCGAGACCTACGAATTGCTTTCCAACATCACGACCGCGGACCTCTTCCAGCGGCAGGGCGAGAAGACCGAAGCATTCGTTCGCTTCTCCACCGTGGCGGGCAATAAGGGCTCCGCCGACCTCGCGCGCGACGTGCGCGGTTTCGCCGTAAAGCTCTACACGAAGCAAGGCAACTGGGACATCGTTGGCAACAACATTCCGGTCTTCTTCATCCAAGACGCAATCAAATTTCCCGATTTGATTCACGCTGCGAAACAGGAGCCGGACCGCGGTTTTCCGCAGGCCCAAACGGCTCATGACAATTTCTGGGACTTTATCTCCCTCACCCCTGAGTCCATCAACATGGCGCTCTGGATCATGTCGGACCGAACGATCCCGCGCTCGTTCCGATTCATGGAAGGGTTCGGAGTGCACACCTTCCGGATGATTAATGCGAAGGGCAAATCTACCTTTGTGAAGTTCCACTGGAAGCCGAAGCAGGGCCTCCAGTCGGTCGCATGGAACGAGGCAGTCAAGCTCAATGGCGCAGATCCGGACTTTCATCGCAGGGATCTGTGGAATGCCATTCAGATGGGCGATTACCCGGAGTGGGAGCTCGGGCTTCAGCTATTCGACCAAAAATTTGCCGATAAGTTCGAGTTCGATGTGCTCGACCCCACCAAGATCATTCCCGAGGAACAGGTGCCAATCCGCATCGTCGGACGCCTCGTGCTTGATCGCTGCGTTGACAACTTCTTCGCCGAGACGGAGCAGGTCGCCTTTCAAACCGGCAATATCGTCCCCGGAATCGACTTTTCCAACGACCCGCTGCTCCAAGGCCGGAATTTCTCTTACCTGGATACCCAATTGAAGAGGTTGGGGAGCACGAACTTTACCCACCTCCCGGTGAACGCACCCCGGTGCCCGTTCCACCATTTCCAGCAGGATGGCCACATGGCGTTCCACAATCCGGTGGGCCGCGCGAACTACGAGCCGAATTCCTGGGGCGGCGAGATGGGCGGTCCGCGTGAGGACCCTGAAACAGGCTTCACCTCCTTCCCCGAAGAGATAGACGGGGCCAAACAGCGCGTTCGGTCCGAGACCTTCGCCGACCATTATAGTCAGGCACGCCAGTTCTACTTGTCGCAGACGAAGACGGAGCAGAACCACATCGCTTCAGCTTTTACTTTCGAACTTTCAAAGGTGGAGACACCCGCTATCCGGGCCCGCGTGATATCCCACCTCCTCAACGTCGATAAGGATCTGGCCGAGACCGTTGCCCGAGGTCTGCGCCTAGACGAGATGCCGAAGCGGGCCGACGCCGCAAGACCGACCATTGAGCTTAAAGTCTCCCCCAAGCTTTCTATTCTTCTCAACGGGCCGGACAGTTTCAAAGGCCGCAAGCTCGGCGCACTGGTGACGGATGGCGTCGAAATCAAGTTGGTAAAGGCCCTCAAGGCCGCGCTGGAGAGAGAGGGCGCGCTCATCGAGTTTATCGCTCCGATGGTCGGCGGTGTGGAAGCCAGCGACGGATCATGGATCGAAGCTCAGCAGAAAATAGACGGCGGACCATCTGTCCTTTACGACGCCGTTGCCGTTCTGACTTCGCCCGAAGGGGCCGCAGAATTGGCGATGGAGTCGACCGCCAAGGATTTCGTCAACGACGCGTTCGCGCACTGCAAGTTCATCGCCTATACGCCGGCTGCGATTGCGCTCTTCGAGAAAGCGGGACTTTCCGGCGAACTCGACGAAGGTTGTGTCGAGATCGGTACGGCAAAGGATGCGTCGGGCTTTGTCGAGACCTGCCGAGACCTACGGTTCTGGGAACGCGAGCCCAACGTCAAGTTGATGGCATAGTCACGCTTGCCACAGTGATAGTGGTGAACTCCCTCGTGGGCGGATAGCGCCTTCGCTATCGGTGGGCGCAGGCGGATGCCTGCCAGAGCCGATGCGACCTCCGCCTTGGGTGTCCCTGCAACCGCTGGCACATGCATTGCACGTCTTAGCCCGGTTGCAGCGCAATGGCGATCTCGTCCTGGCGTTGCACAAGAATGCGGCGATTTTCCCGGGGCGGGCCTCAGCTGTAGTCATTTTCGCCCCCCGGCGTGAATTGAAGTGGGGGTTGACCGTGGACGCCATGAGCAAGGAAGCGAAGAAGGACAAGAAGCACAAGAAGAACGGCAAGCATCTGTCAGACGAGGATCTCGCGGCGGCGGACCTGCATGTCGGCGACGTGAAGGCGAGAACCAAGAAGATCGGCACCAAGGCCTATGAGAAGGAACTGGCGCGCCTGCAGGTCGAGCTGGTCAAGATGCAGGAGTGGATCAAGCACGAGAAGCTGCGCGTCGTGGTGATCTTCGAGGGGCGGGACGCCGCCGGCAAAGGCGGGGTCATCAAGCGCATCACCGAAAGTCTCAATCCGCGCCTGTGCCGCGTCGTGGCGCTGGGCACGCCGTCCGAACGCGATAAAACGTCGTGGTACTTCCAGCGTTACGTGCCCCATCTGCCGGCGGCCGGCGAAATGGTCCTGTTCGACCGCAGCTGGTACAACCGCGCCGGCGTCGAGCGCGTGATGGGCTTCTGCAATGATATGGAATACCAGGAGTTCTTGCGCAGCTGCCCCGAGTTCGAGCGCATGCTCGTGCGGTCCGGCATTCTGGTGATCAAATACTGGTTCTCGGTGAGCGACGAGGAACAGGAGCGGCGCTTCCAGAAGCGCATGAACGACCGCACTCGCAGCTGGAAGCTGAGCCCGATGGACGTGGAATCGCGGTCGCGCTGGGTCGATTACTCGCGCGCCAAGGACACGATGTTCGCCCATACCGATATCAAGCAGGCGCCTTGGTATGTGGTGAAGGCCGACAACAAGAAGCTGGCCCGGCTAAACTGCATCACGCATCTGCTCAGCATGGTCGAGTACGGCGATCTGACGCCGTCACCCCCGGTGCTGCCGCCGCGCCCGAAGGCCGACGACTATGTGCGTCCGCCGATGGAGGACCAGAACTTCGTGCCGGACTACTGGTAAGTCACACCACCGCGACGAAGTGGGGGTACGCCCTGGCGAAAAAAGGCATTGTCGATTGACGCTTGCTCACGCTGCAAAGGCCGCGGTCTTGTGGGCAAGGTTAGCCGAAGAGCAGTTGCGCCACGATGATGCAGACTGCGAACGCGGCTGCGGCGTCGAACGTATTCATTGTCCCCTGAGCCCCCGAATGTATCTCTCTCAGGTTAGCCACGGCGTGCCTTAACAAGACCTTGCTGGGAAAGTGCCACCTTGCCGCACCCGTGCATTTGTTCGGGGGTCTAGGCCGCAGCCCTGCGCCGTCTCCACCAACCCAATCACACCAAGTCCGGCAATGCCCCCAGCGAATAGCGGAAGGGCTGCGGGGGAGTTGCCCGAAGTCTCGCAAAGGACCCTCTTCGTTGCTATAGTCAAAATGCAAAACGGCACCGGAGAGTGGTAGTGAAGATGCTTTCCGTAACCCTGGTAGCGGTCGTCGCCGCCATTCTGATTCAATCTGTTCTACAAGATTGCCATTGGCGCGGTACTGATCGATTGGAACAGTGGTGTGCTTGCCTGCTGGCGGTTGAGCGCAACCGCTAGGGCCGTCTAGTAATTTTGCTCAGCGTAAGGATGGCCATGGTTCAATCAAATGCTGCGCGGGCCAACGAGCCGGTGGTCGACCGCGCTTCAATCGAGCGCGAGCGCAATCGTTTCGCCAGCCGGGCCTTATCGCTCCTCGTTCTTCTTAACGGTGCAGGCGCATTCATCCTACTTGCGGTCGTGGCGCAGGCATCTGCAGCGAGCGTGGACGGAAAGATTGCTGCAGCTATGTTGTTCTTCAGCGTTGGGTCAATCTTCGCTTTGCTGAGCGCGTTTTTGGCCTACATCAATCGAACCATCAAGCTGGAGCAACCGGGGCGGAGAGAAAAGCTCAGGGCAGCATTGCGTGGGTTGGCCATCGCTTCGGTCATCGGCAGTGGAGCAGCCTTCCTGACAGCGATGAACATGGTGGCCATGGCCCAGGTTGAGAAACCAAACTCGAATTCAAAGGATCGGAGAGGGGACAACAGGCTTTCTTAAGCCTGGTCGCGGCAGGTATCTCGGACACAAGGCAAGCAAAACACGGCTGCTGGTGTCAGCTCAGCTTGGTCACCGGGGAGACGGGGCGCGGACCTGCTCCCTGAAGTTTTTCCAGAAGCTGCGAGGCGACGTATTCCGAAAGCTGGAACGTGAAGTGCTCGTCGCCACAGACGAAGTTCACCGCTATGTCCTTGTTTGACCCCTTGGGGGTGGGCGTCACCTGAACCGTATCGACCTTGCGTGGCGTAGCCATAGCGGACCTTCCCTTTTCACTGTGCGAGCACGCCCCACTGAGACTCAGTGACACTGGCAGGGGCGGGCTGACCGTTTGCTCGGTGCCATTCTAATCCCCAAGAATGTCTCTACTGCCACGCCGTTAAATCTGCAGCAAATTCGCGCTTCTGGCGGAGAGAGAGGGATTCGAACCCTCGAGACGGTTACCCGCCTACACGCGTTCCAGGCGTGCGCCTTCAACCACTCGGCCACCTCTCCCAGAAAAGGAATGCTTCCGGAAAGCGGCGCACTATACCGAAGCGCCCTCCCCGTTCAAGCGGGCTCGCAAGATCGCCGGAACGTGACCAAAGCACCGTTTGAACGTGATGCGCCGATGGCCTATGTAAACGGAAACTCGCGATTGGCCACTTATCGTTCATGCTTCTGATCCTTCGCATCCTCGGCGTCTGGCTGCTGTTGCTCGCCATGGTCGCCGCCGTCGTCGACGCCACCAAGAGCCTGGCGGGGGGCGGCGCGTGGGCGGTCACGCCCATGGGCGAGCAGTGGCGGCAGCTGGCGCCGGACACGCTCACCGTCTCGAAAACCTGGATCGAGACCACTATCGGCAAATGGCTGTGGGACCCGGTGATCGTCGCCATCTTGAGCGCGCCGACCTGGGTCGTGTTCGGTATTCTCGGCGTGTTCCTCTACTGGCTCGGCCAGAAGCGGAAGCCGGTCGAGCTGTTCATCAACTAGGGGACGCTTTTCGGGGGAGTGACCTAAACGGAGATCTCCATGTTCAATTTCTTGCGCAAGCCCCTTTCCATACCCACCGCCGACGAGGCCCTGCCCGGCCGCGCCGAGCCCCTGCCCACGGCGGATACCCATTACGTCCTCGGCGGCGCTCTGAAAGGCCCCTACCCCGACGGCGCCGAGACGGCGCTCTTCGGCCTCGGCTGCTTCTGGGGCGCGGAGCGGAAGTTCTGGGAGCTCGACGGCGTCTATGTCACGGCTGTGGGCTATGCCGGTGGGTCGACGCCAAACCCCACTTACGAGGAAGTGTGCTCAGGGAGAACCGGGCATACCGAGGCCGTGCTCGTGGTCTTCGATCCCGAGCGCATCGGCTATGACGATCTGCTCAAGGTGTTCTGGGAGAGCCACAACCCGACGCAAGGCATGCGCCAAGGGAACGATGTGGGCACGCAATACCGCTCCGGCATCTACTACACCTCGGACGCGCAGCGCCGGGCGGCGGAGGCGTCGAAGGCGGCCTATGAGGCGGCGCTGAAGGCGCAAGGTCTGCCGGCGATCACCACGGAGATCAAGCCGGCGCCGGAGTTCTATTTCGCCGAACCCTACCACCAGCAATATCTGGCCAAGAACCCGGCCGGCTATTGCGGGCTCGGCGGCACGGGCGTGTCCTGCCCCATCGGCACCGGGGTGGACGCCTAGCCCCTCCACTGTCGAGACGTCACGGCATGGATGCCCGGATCAAGTCCGGGCATGACGTGCCGGTTCAGCTTCTGATGAAGCCGACGATGTCCTTGGTCTTGGCCAGGATCGGATCGGCGATGGCATGGGCTCTGGAAGCACCGTCGGCCAGAATGCGGTCGATCTCAACGGGATCGGCCATGAGGCGCCGCATCTCATCGCCGATGGGCGTGAGTTTTTCCGTGGCGAGCTCGGCCAGCGCTTCCTTGAATTTGGAGAAGGCCGCGTTGCCGTAGTCGCGCAACACCGCCTCTTTGTCGGTGCCGGCGAGGGCCGCATAGATGCCGATGAGATTGTCGGCCTCTGGCCGCGCCTCGAGCCCCTTCACCTCCGACGGCAACGGCTCGGGATCGGTCTTAGCCTTTCTGATCTTCTTGGCGATGGCGTCCTGGTCGTCGGTGAGGTTGATACGGCTCAGATCGGACGGGTCCGACTTCGACATCTTCTTGGTGCCGTCGCGGAAGCTCATCACCCGCGTCGCCGGGCCGGCGATCAGCGGCTCGGGGAGCGGGAAGAAGCCGCCCGGATAGTCGGCGCGCGCGATGGTCTTGGCGAAGTCGTTGTTGAACTTCTGCGCGATGTCGCGGGCGAGCTCCAGATGCTGCTTCTGGTCCTCGCCGACCGGCACGTGGGTCGCGTGATAGAGCAGAATGTCGGCCGCCATCAGGTTCGGATAGACATAGAGACCGGCGGACGCATTCTCGCGGTCCTTGCCGGCCTTCTCCTTGAACTGGGTCATGCGGTTCAGCCAGCCGAGACGGGCTACGCAATTCAAGATCCAGGCGAGCTCGGCATGGCCCGACACCTGGCTCTGATTGAAGATGATCTGACGGGTCGGGTCGATCCCGGAGGCGATAAACGCCGCCGTGACCTCGCGCGTGTTGTGGGTCAGCTCGTCCGGGTCCTGGAACACGGTGATGGCGTGGAGATCGACCACGCAATAGAGGCACTCATGCTCGTCCTGGAGCGCCACGAACCGGGTGATGGCGCCGAGATAGTTGCCGAGATGGAGATTGCCCGTCGGCTGGACGCCCGAGAAGACGCGGGCCTTGTGTTTGCTGGTCGCTTGGTTGGTGGTCTCTGGCATGGCCCGCGCGTTATGGCTCGGATGTCGGGCTCAGCGCAAGCGCCAGGACACTAGCCGCAAGCTTTCTCCATCTGGCGGATCTGCTCGGCGATGGCGACCGTGCGCTGGGCCATGGCGAAATGCAGCCGCTCGACCATGTGCCCGTCGACCACGATGACGCCCTTCTTCTCGTTCTCCGGCTGGCCGAAGGCGTCGATGACCTGGCGCGACCAGTCGACCTCTTCCTGCGTCGGCGAGAAGATCTCGTTGCACGGCCCGACCTGGCTCGGATGGATCAGTGTCTTGCCGTCCATGCCGAGAATGCGGCCGCGCTCGCACTCGTCGCGCAAGCCCGCCTCGTCGCGGAAGTCGTTATAGACGCCGTCGATGATGTCGAGCTTGTAGGCGCGGGCGGCGACCAGCGTCATGGCGAGCCAGGGAACCACGGCGAAGCGGTCATGCAGCGCCCGGGCGCGCGACTCCTTGATCAGGTCGTTGGTGCCCATGACCAGACAGGAGAGCCGGTTGTCCTTGTAGACGGCGGTGGCGGCGATGGTGCGCGCATTGAGGATGGCCATGGGCGTTTCCATCATGGCCCACAGCCGCACCTTCTCCGGCGCGTGCACGCTTTGCAGGAGCTTGGCGGCGGAGATGATGTCGCCGGAATGGATCACCTTGGGCACGAGGATGGCGTCGGGCGCGGCCTCGCAAGCGGCGATGATGTCTTGCGCGCCCCAGGGCGTCTCGAGCGCATTGACCCGGATCACCACCTCGCGGCCGCCATAGCCGCCGGCCTTCACCGCGGCGCAGACCTGCTCGCGGGCCTGCACCTTGGCGTCCGGCGCCACGGCGTCCTCGAGGTCGAAGATCAGGGCATCGGCCGGGATGGTCTTTGCCTTTTCGAGCGCCCGCTCGTTGGACCCAGGCATATAGAGCGCGCTGCGGCGCGGCCGGCCTTGCATGGTGATACCCCGCTATTGCTGCGCCGCAACATAACGGAGAGTCGCGCGCGGGCAAACCACGCTTTTTTCGCAGAAATCAGCGGCCGAGCAGGTCTTTGAGCAGGGTCCGCGGCTTCAGGGCGCCGGCAAACGCACCCACGCCGAAATAGGCCAGCGAGGCCTGAGGCGATGAGGACCGCCAGCGCGGCGATCTGCACCAAGATGCCCCGCGCCGGGTCGAAGAAGGGGGCAAGGGCTGAGGTGAGCCACCACAGCACGGCGCCCATGGCGGCGGTGGCCGAGCCGATGCCGAGGATGGCGCGGCGGAAGGCGGCATCGAGGGCGAACTCGCCCCGGCGCTTCAGCTCGGTGGCGAGCAGCGCCACGTTGATCCAGCCCGTGAGCGCCGTGGCGATGGCGATGCCGACGGCGCCCAAGATCACGAAGAACGCGTAGCTCAGTGCCGCGTTGGCGGCCATGGCGATGCCGGCGAAGATCATCGGCGTCTTGGTGTCCTCGCGGGCGAAGAAGCTCGGCTGCAGCACCTTGATCAGTACATAAGCGGGCAGGCCGAGCGCCAGCGCCGCCAGCATTGATGCGGTGGCCTGCGCGTCGACGGTGGTGAAGGCGCCGCGCTCGAACAGCACGCGCATGATCGGCCCCGCGGCGATGAACAGCGCGGTTGCAGCCGGCAGCGTCAGCAGCAAAGCGAACTCCAGCGCGCGGTTCTCGCTGTCGATGACGGCCTTATGATCGCCGGAGCGTAATTTACGGCTCAGATCCGGCAATAGCACCACGCCGACGGCAACGCCGACCATGCCGAGCGGCAGCTGGAAGATGCGGTCGGCATAATAGAGCCACGAGACGACCCGGTCCTGGAGGCTGGCGATGATGGTCGAGATGACGATGGTGATCTGCGCCATGCCGCCGGCGATGAGGCCGGGCACGGCGAGCGCCACAAGCCGGCGCATGTCGGGACTGAGCGTCGGGCGTTCGAACCGCAAGCGAATGCCGGCGCGCGCAGCGGCGATCGCCACGATGACCACTTGCAGAAGACCGGAGACGGCGACGCCCCAGGCGAGCGCCACGCCCGCGATGGTGTGCTCGCCGCTGCCGGTGGCGATCAGGCCGAGCAGCACGGCGATAAGCACGACGTTCAGCAGGCTCGGCGCGAAGGCGGCGACGGCGAAGCGTCCCATCACGTTGAGCAGGCCGGTATAGAGCGCCACCCAGGACATGAAGACGAGATAGGGGAAGGCGATGCGCGCCAAGAGCACGGCGAGGTGAAACTTGCCAGGATCGTCGGCGAAGCCCGGCGCCAGCAGGAGCATCAGCCACGGCATGGCGATCTCGGCCAGGATGGTGAAGGCGACCAGGACGATTGTGAGGCCCGACAGCGCCTGGGCGGCGAAGTCCTGGCCCGCCTGTTGTCCGCCTTCGTGCAGGCGCTTGGTGAAGAGCGGGATGAAGGCGGCGTTGAAGGCGCCCTCGGCGAACAGGCGCCGGAACATATTGGGCACGCGGAAGGCCACGAAGAAGGCGTCGGTGACCGAGGAGGCGCCGAGCACGGCGGCGATGAGCACGTCGCGGACGAAGCCGAGCACGCGGCTGATGACCGTCATGCCGCCGACGGTGGCGAACCCGCGATAGAGCTTCATGGCGCACTCTGATGCGCCAGGCCTCACGACCCGGCAAGGGAAGACAACGCAGCTACATGGCGGCGAGCGCCAATTCCTGGCGTGTCACGAGCACCTTGGTCAAGCGTTCGCGGATCAGCGACTCGCGGCTCGAGCTCGTGATCTTCTTGCCCTTGAGGTCGGTCACGTAGAAGACGTCGACGGCCTTCTCGCCGAAGGTCGCGATATGCGCCGAGGCGATGTCGAGATTGAGGTCGGAGATCTCGCGGGTGACGTCATAGAGCAGGCCGGGACGGTCGAGCCCGTTGATTTCGATGACCGTCAGCGCGTCGGACAGGGTGTTGTCGAACACAACTTGCGGCTCGACGGTGAAAGCGGACAACCGCGACTTCGGCTTCTTCTTGTTCTCCATCACGTCGGCGGCGCGGGCCTCGCCGCTCAACAGGCGCTCGATGTTGACGGCGATCTTGCGCGCGCGACGCTCCTCGTCCTCCGCCTGGTCGAACTCGCGCTCCAGGTGAATCGTGTCCAGCGCCATGCCGTCACGGGTGGTGGAGATCTGCGCGTCGACGATGTTGGCGCCGGCGCCGGTGCACGCGCCGGCGACCATGGCCAGGAGCCGCGGATGATTGGGCGCCAGCAGCGTCACCTCGGTGACGCCGCGGAAGGCGTCGGTGGAGATATGGGTGACCACCGCCCGGTTCTGCGCCTCGGCATCGCGCACGAGCTTGGCGTGCTCGGCGATGACGTCGAGGTCGGTCCTGAGCCAATAGGCGGGGAAATGCCGGTCGATGAAGCGTTCGAGGTCCTGGTGCGGCCAGCCGGCCAGACGCTCGCGCAAGGCATCCTGCGCGCGGGACATGCGCTCGGTGCGGGTCAAGGTCGTGTGGCCGCCGCCGAGCAGCGGCTCGGTCTCGAAATAGAGCGTGCGCAAGAGCTGGCCCTTCCACCCGGTCCAGGTGTCGGGCCCGACCGCGCGAATATCGGCGACGGTGAGGATGAGCAGCAGCTTCAGCCGTTCGCGACTCTGCACGATCTCGGCGAAGTCGCGGATGGTCTTGGGGTCGTTCAGGTCGCGGCTTTGAGCGAACAGGCTCATGGTCAGATGATGCTCGACGAGCCAAGCCGCAGTCTCGGTCTCGGACGCGTTCAGCCCCAGGCGGGGTCCGAGCTCGCGGGCGATACGCGCGCCGGCAATGGAATGGTCCTCGTCGCGGCCCTTGGCGATATCGTGAAGGAACGCCGCGACATAGAGCGCGCGCCGGTTGTCGATGGTGCGGACGACCTCGCTCGACACCGGATGGTCGATCGACAGGCGGCCGCGCTCGATGCCGGAGAGGAAGCCCATGGTGCGGATCAGATGCTCGTCCACGGTGAAGTGGTGATACATGTTGAACTGCATCATCGACACGATGCGGCCGTAGTCGGTGAAGAAGCGGCCGAGCACGCCCGCCTCGTTCATCTTGCGCAAGGTGCCTTCGGGATCGCGCGCGTCGGTCAGCAATTTCAAGAACAGCCGGTTGGCGGTCGGATCGTCGCGCAGATTGTCGTCGATCAGGCGGAAATTGGCCCGGATCTGCCGCAGTACCTCCGGCGAGAACGCGGCTTTGTTCTCGTCGGCGAAGACGAACAGCCGGATGAAGTTCACCGGATCCTTGAGGAAGGCATCCTTGTCGACGGTGGAGATGCGGCCATTCTCGATGCGGAAGTCCGAGGTGCGCCGGAGCTTGGCGCGGCGGCGCCAGCTCAAGGGTCCGAGCAGGGTGTCGAGGGTCGGCACCGACTTCAATTGCTTGATCTCGAGCGCCGAGCACACGATTCGCGTCAGCTGGCCGACTTCCTTGGCGATGAGGAAATAGTGCTTCATGAAGCGCTCGACCGCGCTCAGGCCGGCGTGGCCCCGATAGCCGAGCCGTTCGGCCATGGCGCGCTGCAGGTCGAAGCTGAGCCGCTCCTCGGGCCGGCCCGTGAGAAAATGCAAATTGCAGCGGACCGTCCACAAGAAGAACTCGCAGCGGCGGAAGCTGCGATACTCATTGCGGGTGAACACGCCGGCCTCGACGAACTCTTCCTCGGCCTTGTCGGGATAGAGATGCTTGGCGAGCCAGTGCAACGTATGCAAGTCGCGCAAGCCGCCGGTGCCTTCCTTGATGTTGGGCTCGACGAGATAGCGCGACGCGCCGGCACGCGAATGCCGGGTGTTCTGCTCGGCGAGCTTCGCCTCGATGAAGGCGCGCGCATCGACGTTCAAGACGTCCTTGCGGAAGGCGTTCTGGAAATCCGTGAACAGCGCCTCGTCGCCGAGAATGAGCCGCGCATCGAGCAGGGCCGTGCGGATGGTCATGTCGGCGAGGCTGAGCCGGACGCATTGCGCGATGGTGCGCGTGGCATGGCCGACTTTGAAGCCGAGATCCCACAACAGATAGAGCATGTATTCGGCGACGCTCTCGCCCCACGCGGTCTGCTTGTAGGGCAAAAGGAATAGGAGATCGATGTCGGAGCCCGGCGCCAGCAGGCTGCGCCCGTAGCCGCCTTGGGCGACCACCGCCATGCGCTCGGCGGTGGACGGGTTCTTCGACTGATAGACGTGCTCGGTGGTGAAGTCGTAGGTGAGGCGGATCAGCGCGTCCTGGAAATCGGACAGACCTTGGGCGCAGGCGCGGCCGTCGCCGTCCTCGTCCAGTTGGCGCTTGGCGGCGGTTTGGGCTTGCTCGACGAGCGGCTTCAGGTAATTGACCAGCGCCGCGCGAAGCTGCGTGTCCTGCGGCTCATGGGCTTTCGCCAGCTTCGAGGTCTCCCGGCGCAGGAGGTCGAAGTCGAAATAGGGCGCCGGCATATGCGGCGCTGGTTTTGGAGCGGTTTGGTCCATGACGGGTGAAGACTTTATCACATCGAGACTTTACGCTTCGCTTTCAAGCAAAGTCTTGAGCCGGTAAAGGGCCTCGAGCGCCTCTTTGGGCGTCATGGCGTCGGGATTGAGAGCGCCAAGCACCTGCTCGATCGCCGAAGGCTCAGACAGGCCAGCCGGCGGCTTGGTCGCCTGGAACAGCGGCAGATCGTCGGCCAAATCGGATGGTTTTGGCCGTCCATCGGCCTTTTCCAGCTCGTTCAGCACTTCGCCGGCGCGGTTCAGAACCGGCCCGGGAAGCCCCGCGAGCTTCGCCACATGAATGCCGTAAGAGCGGTCGGCGGCGCCCGGCACAACGCGATAGAGAAACACGATCTCATCCCGCCACTCCTTGACCTCCACCGTGGCGTTGGCGGCATGAGCCAGCTTGTCGGCGAGCGCGGTCAGCTCATGATAGTGGGTCGCGAACAGCACGCGTGAGCGGTTCACCTCGTGCAGATATTCGAGCGTCGCCCAGGCGATCGACAGACCGTCGAAGGTGGCGGTGCCGCGGCCGATCTCATCGAGCACGACGAAGGAGCGGGACGTCGCCTGATTGAGGATCGAGGCGGTCTCGACCATCTCGACCATGAAGGTCGAGCGACCGCGCGCCAGATCGTCGGCGGCGCCGACGCGGCTGAACAGACGATCGACAATGCCGATATGGGCGGATTTCGCCGGCACGAAGGATCCGGCCTGCGCGAGCACGACGAGGAGCGCGTTCTGGCGCAGGAAGGTCGATTTGCCGGCCATGTTGGGTCCGGTGACTACGAGGATGCGCGTGCCGCCGTCGCCGCTCTCATCGCCCAGGCTGCAATCGTTGCCGATGAAGTCCGCCCCCTGCCCGCGGCGCAAATTCTGCTCGACCATGGGGTGGCGCGCCTCCTCGACGGTGAAGACGAGGCTGCCGTCGATCTTAGGCCGCACATAATTTTCCTCGGCGGCCAGCTCGGCGAGGGCGGCATAGTGATCGAGCTCGGCGAGCCCGGCGCTCGCCGCCGACAAGGATTGTTCCTGGCCCAGCACCTCGCCGATGAGGGTTGCAAAGATGTCGAGCTCGAGCGCCAGCGCGCGGTCGGCGGCGGAGGTGATGCGCGCTTCGAGTTCGGCGAGCTCGGCCGTGGAGAAGCGAACCACATTCGCCATGGTCTGCCGGTGGATGAAAGTCTCCACATGGGGCGGCTTGGTTAGGGTCGGCGCGTGCAAGGCCGTCACCTCGACGAAATAGCCGAGCACGTTGTTGTGGCGCACCTTGAGACCCTTGACGCCGGTCGCATCGGCATAGGTCGCTTGCAGCCCGGCGATGACTTGGCGGCTGCCGTCGCGCAAACGCCGATGCTCGTCGAGATCGCCGTTGAACCCAGAACGGATGAATCCGCCATCGCGTGCATTGACGGGGAGCTCTTCTGCAAGGGCAGCGGCCAGCGATTGCTCGATTCCGATTGGCGCCGCAGCGAGCCGTTCGATAATCCCCATCAGCTCGCGCGGCAGACCCAATGCCTCGCCGACGCGCAACAGATGCTCGGCAAGGTCATGGGCGGCGAGAATGGCGGCGCGCACCGCGCCGAGATCGCGGGGTCCGCCGCGGCCGAGCGCCAGGCGCGCCAGCGCGCGGGCGAGATCGGGCGCTGCCTTCAGCGCCTCGCGCAAGGTCTGGCGGAGGCGCGGCTCACCCGCCAGATAGGCGACGGCGTCGAGGCGCGCATTGACCAGGTCGATATCGGTCGACGGACTTACGATGCGGCTCGCCAGCTCTCGGGCGCCGGCGGCGGTGACCGTGCGGTCGATGGCCGCCAACAGGCTCCCCGCCCGGGCGCCGTGGTTGGAACGGGCGAGCTCCAGATTGGCGCGGGTCGCCGCATCGATAACCAGAAGACTGCCCGCGATCTCTTTGCGCGGCGGCCGCAGCAGCGGCGCCCGGCCGACCTGGGTGATCTCCACATAAGTGAGAAGGCCCGCAAGGGCGGCCAGCTCGGCGCGGGTGAAATCGCCAAAGGCATCGAGCGCGGCGACACCGAGCCGCTCCTTCAGGGCGCGCTCGCCGCGCACCGAGTCGAAATGCGCGCGGGGGGTCGGCGTCAGCGCGGCGCCCGCCTCTTCGATGACGCGGCGCATATCGGCATCGCTCGCAAGATCGTCGCCGACGAGCACCTCGCCCGGCTTGATGCGGGCGAGTTCGCCGGGAAGATCGCTCAAGCGCACCGAGGCGGCAATCAGCTCGCCGGTCGAGATGTCGATCGAGGCCAGCGCGCAAGCCGGCTCGGCGCCCTCCTTCCCGGGCGCGCGGAACAACGCGGTGAGGAAGTTGTGGGCGCGCGCATCGAGCAGCAACTCCTCGGTAAGCGTGCCGGGTGTCACCAGCCGCACCACGTCGCGGCGCACCACGGATTTGGGCCCGCGTTTCTTGGCGTCGGCCGGATCCTCGGTCTGTTCGCACACCGCGACCCGAAAGCCTTGAGCGATCAGCCGCTGGAGATAGTCGTCGGCGGCATGCACCGGTACGCCGCACATGGGAATGTCCTCGCCGCCATGCTTGCCGCGCTTGGTCAGCGCAATGCCGAGCGCGCGCGACGCCACTGCCGCGTCGTCGAAGAACATCTCGTAGAAATCGCCCATGCGATAAAACAGCAGGCTGTCGGCATTGGCCGACTTGATCTCCAGATATTGGGCGATCATCGGCGTGGCATCCGCTGCCGGCGCGAATGGAGCGCAGCCGGGCTTCGGCGCGTCGTGCGTCGTTTGCGCGCTCACCACGGGACTTCGCCTCTCGCCTTTTCGAGGCGCTCGGTCACCTCGGGGCTCATGCCATAGAACCAGACGCCGCAGAGCAGGTCGCGGAAGCGAGAATTACGCCCGGCCTCGGCCACCACGGCGTCGATCACGGGACCGTTCTCGTCCGGCAGCAAATCCTCGAGCAGGCCGGCGGCAAGCAGGCCCAGTACGTTCTGATTGTCCTCGATGGCCAGGATCGCCTTCACCAGCTCGAACGCGGCCAGCGGGTCATTGGCGATGAGATCACTCTGGAAGTCGAACAGCGCGTCCCAATTGCCGTCGCGCTCCCTATCGCGGTCGGACCGAACGGTGATCTCGACCCAGGCGGCGGCAAGATCCTTGAGCGGCAGGGCGGCGAAGTCGATCGGCTCATCGTCGCTGAGCCGGTTGTCGCGCCATTTCCGGTAAGCTGGCTCATCACAGATGGCGAGCAGGCGTCGCTTGGCCTCGGAGCTCGTCACCAGACCGCCGGCGATCGACCCCGCCAAGCGTCCCATCAGCCAGCGCAGGCGCGGCTGCCGCAGGGCCAACTCCTGCAAGCGGCCGGCGACGCGGAGGGCATGAACGTTGAGAAGCTGGCCGAGCGGCTTGCCTTCGGCCAGCAACGCAACAATCTCGTCGTCGGTCTCATCGTCAAGCTCGGCCGCGATGAACTCGACGGCGCGGTCGGGGTCGTCCCGGGCAAGGCTATCGAAATACATGACAAATGCGTGGGTTCCGGCGGTTTGCTGCCGCAGGTCCACGGTGACGACCTCCCGCCAGGCCCGCACCAGATCGGCCACGGGCATCGAAGCAAGCCGCGCCTCCAATTCCTCGTTGGAGGGTAAGGCTTCGGCTTCGCCGCCAGAGCGGTCGCAAAACTCGAGCACTTCGTCGCACCAGCCCATCTTAGGGTCGTAGCTTCTCCCTCAAGCCCGCACAAGGCTGGCTCATGCAACAGTTGGGGAAAGGACTTTTCCCCTGGCAGAGCGCCCTATAGGGTGCCGGGCTTCAGCCAGATGCCGAGGAGACTCCGTTATCATCCGCCCGTCCAAACGCGCCTACGACGCGCTTCGTCCCATCAGCCTCGAACGCGCCGTGTCGCGCCACGCCGAAGGCTCCTGCCTGGTCCGCTTCGGCGAGACCCATGTGTTGTGCACGGCGACGGCCGGCGAATCGGTTCCGCCATGGCTCAAGGGCTCCGGCCGCGGCTGGGTGACGGCGGAATACGGCATGCTGCCGCGCGCCACCAACCAGCGCACGCGGCGCGAGGCGGCCTCCGGCAAGCAATCGGGCCGCACCCAGGAAATTCAGCGGCTGATCGGCCGTTCCCTGCGCGCCGTCACCGACCTCAAGGGGCTCGGCGAGAAGCAGATCATCGTCGATTGCGACGTGTTGCAGGCCGACGGCGGTACGCGGACCGCCTCGATCACCGGCGCCTGGGTGGCGCTGCACGATGCGCTCACCTGGATGGCCGCGCGGAACATGACCAAGGACGGCATCTTGCGCGACCACGTCGCCGCCGTGTCGTGCGGGCTTTATGGCGGCCAGGCGGTGCTCGATCTCGACTATGCCGAGGACTCGGAGGCCGACGCCGACGCCAACTTCGTCATGACGGGCGCGGGCGGGATTGTCGAGGTACAGGGCACGGCCGAGACCGATCCGTTCAGCCAAGAGCAGTTCGATGCGCTCATGCTGCTGGCCAGACAAGGCATCGCCGAGCTGGTCGAATTGCAGAAGCTGACCGTTGCTTAGTCCCGGCGCGCTCCATCGCGGCTCGAAGCTCGTGATCGCCAGCCACAACGAGGGCAAGGTGTGGGAATTCGGCGAGCTCCTCGCGCCATTCGGCATCGAATGCGTTCCCGCCGGCAGTCTCGATCTGGCCGAGCCCGAAGAGACGGGCTCAACCTTCGAGGCGAACGCGCTGCTCAAGGCGCGGGGCGCCGCCAACGCATCGGGCCTGATGGCGCTCGGCGACAATTCCGGGCTGGAGGTGGAGGCACTGGGCGGTCAGCCCGGCATTCACTCGGCCCGCTGGGGCGGCCCGACTCGAGATTTCGGCCTCGCCATGGACCGCGTGCACAACGAACTGGAGGCGACCGGCGGCGCTTACCGGCGCGCCAACTTTACCTGCGCGCTGGCTCTGGCCTCGCCCAACCACCAGGACCTGGTGTTCATCGGCAAAGTCTTCGGGTCGATCACTTGGCCGCCGCGCGGTTCACGCGGATTCGGCTATGATCCCATCTTCGTGCCGGACGGCCATACTGAGACCTTCGGCGAGATGGACCCCGAGCTGAAGAACGCGCTGTCACATCGCATGCGCGCCTTCGAGCAGATGATGAACGCAACCTATTCCAATGACGCGTAGCGACCCGTTCGGCGTCTATGTGCACTGGCCGTTCTGCCGGGCGAAGTGCCCCTATTGCGATTTCAACTCCCATGTGCGCCACGGCGGCATCGACGAGGCGCGGTTCGTCGATGCCTATCTCACCGAGCTTGCCCATTTTGCCGCGCGCGCCCCCGGCCGCACCGTCTCCAGCATTTTCTTCGGCGGCGGCACGCCGTCGCTCATGCAGCCGCGCACGGTCACCGCGATTCTCGAGGCGATCGCCGGTCACTGGACCGTCGACAGCGACGCCGAGATCACGCTCGAGGCCAACCCCACCAGCGTCGAGGCGGAAAATTTCGCGGGCTATGCCGCGACCGGGGTGAACCGGCTGTCGCTCGGGGTGCAGGCCCTCGACGATGCGAGCTTGAAGGCGCTGGGGCGGCTGCATACGGCGGACGAGGCCCTGACCGCGCTTGCCCTCGCTCACAAGCATTTCGGCCGCGTGTCTTTCGATCTCATCTATGCGCGCGAGGGCCAGAGCGCGAGCGATTGGGAACAGGAGCTGACGCGGGCGCTTCAATACGCCGGCGACCACCTGTCGCTCTACCAGCTCACCATCGAGGACGGCACGCCCTTCGCCGCGCGCCACGCGGCCGGCAGCCTGCACGTGCCAGGCGCTAAGAAGGCGAGCGCGATGTATCTCTTGACGCAGGAACTCTGCGAGGTGGCTGGCCTGCCGGCCTACGAGATTTCCAACCATGCGCGGCCAGGATCGGAGTCGCGGCACAACCTCCTATATTGGCGGGGCCACGACTATGCCGGCATCGGCGCCGGCGCTCACGCGCGCATCACCGAGGACGGCACCAAGCGGGCGCTGTCCACGATCAAATCGCCGGAAGGCTGGCTCGCCCAGGTCGAGGCGCGCGGCCACGGGCTCACAAGCGACGAGGCGCTGAGCACCGAGGAGACGGCGGAAGAATATCTGCTGATGTCGTTGCGCTTGGCCGAGGGCATGGATCTCGCCCGGCTCGAAGCTCTCGGCGGACGGGCGCTCGACGAGGCGCGGTTGAACGCCTTAGAGGGCGACGGACTGCTCGCCCGTAACGGCAGCCGGCTCAAGGCGACGCAATCCGGCCGTCTTGTTCTCGAGCGGCTGATCCTCGAGCTTGCCGCCTAATAAGTCGAGGCGGTGGCGAAGCTGCGCGGCGCGGCGTCGATCATCCGCGGAGCGCCATCCTGCACTTCAAGAATGGCCAGGCCGCGCTCGGAGGTGCCGTCGGGCAGCAAGCGGAACAGGCCGTCGACGCCGGCAAAGCCGCTGGGGCGGGTGAGCTGCGAAAACGCATAGCGTTGGCCTTGCGGGTTCTGCGCCAGCGATACCGCGAGACTCATGGCGTCATAGCCGAGACTGGCGATGCGCGGCGGGGTGCCTCCAAAGGTCTTGGCGTAGCTCTGGGCGAAATTGCTCCAGCCCTTGGGGTCCGGCGCCGGATACCAGCCACCGACGAGGGCCTTCTCGCGGCCGACATTGGGATAGTCCCACTGGCCGGTGCCGACGAATTGCAGCTTGGCGCTGGTGATGCCGGCCTGAGCGAGCAGTGGCGCCAGCGACGGCAGCTCCTCGCGGCCGGCGGGCAGGAACAGCGCGTCGATCTGCCGGCCCGACTTGACGGCGTTGGCGATCTGCTGAACCGCGCCCGACATGCTGCCGGTGCTGAAGCTGGCCCGCACCGGCGCGGACCCGCCGCCCGAGGCCACGGCCTTGGCGAAGGCGGCCTCGGCGATGCGGCCGTAAGCTGTCTGCGGCACCAGCACCGCGAAATTCCGTTTGCCGCGCGACATAGCGAAGGAGACGATGCGCGGCACATCGCGGCCGGCCAGGAAGCTCAACAGGAAGACGCCGTTGCCGGCGACCTTCTCGTCGCTCGAAAAGGCGATCATGGGCACGCCGGCGCGGCGCGCCACGTCGGCGGCGCTGCGAACCTCTTGGGCAAAGAGCGGGCCGATGATCAGCTCGGCGCCGTCCTTCACCGCGTCCTCGGCGGCCATCCGCGCGCCATCGGGCGTGCCCCTGGTGTCTTTCGGCACCAGCGAGATGTTCGGGTTGTCGAAATCGAAGAGTGCAAGCTCGGCCGCCTGCTTGATCGCCTTGGCCACATTCTGCGTCGAGCCTGACCCGGTGAGAGGCAGAAGCAGGGCGATCTTGACCGTACCGGGCGCGTCCGTAACCGTGCCGCCCGGGAATGTCGGCCCGCCGCCACCGCCGCCCGGCGCACCGCAGGCGGCGAATAGGACCGCCACAACCATGGTGGCGAGCACGAGCCTGATGGCGCCGAGATGCTGACGAACGATGTGTGGAAGCCGCATGGCCCCTTCTTGTGTTTAGCGGGAGAGCGCATCTCGCGCGTTAAGAGCCGGTCCGATCGCTATGCCCGCCAGGTGACCATTGGCTGGCCGAAGCCTTGACCGCAACTATGGCTCAATCTTGATGGACGCGGGCGGACTATATCACGTAACGTTTCGGCGACCAGGGCAAGGCGCGCTGCTCCTTGACGCAGGATAAGTCCTTGGAGCGGCCGGCAAATGCAGGCGAGCGCGTGCAGGACCAGCAAGATCATCGCGGTGACGAGACGGGCGCAGGCGCGCGGACGATCGCGCGGGCTTCCGAGTCGCTCGCCGAGCTCATGGCGCGGCCGCTGCCGCCCGGGCTCTATCTGGTGGCGACTCCAATCGGCAACCTCGCCGACATCTCGCTCCGGGCACTTTCGGTGTTGGCGCGCGCATCCCTGATCGCCGCCGAGGACACGCGCCACTCCATGAGGCTGCTCTCCCATTTCGGCATCCAAGCCGAGCTGACGCCCTATCACGAGCATAATGCGGAGCGGGAACGGCCCAAGCTTCTCGGCCGCATCCGTGGCGGCGCGGCGGTGGCGCTGATATCCGATGCCGGCACGCCGCTCGTCTCCGATCCCGGCTACAAGCTGGTGCGCGAGGCGCTCGATCAGGGGCTGATGGTCACCAGTATTCCGGGCGCTTCCGCCGTGCTCGCCGGCCTGACCAGCGCAGGGCTGCCCACCGACACCTTCCTGTTCGGCGGGTTCCTGCCGCCGAAATCGGGCCCGAGACGGGCGCGGCTCTCCGAGTTGAAGGCGGTGCCGGCGACGCTGATCCTGTTCGAGACGGGCCCGCGTCTCGCCAAGAGCCTGGCCGACATGGCGCACGTGCTGGGATCGCGCGACGCGGGAATCGCCCGGGAGCTCACCAAGCTGCACGAGACGGTGACGCGCGGGCGGCTGGACGAGCTTGCCCGCGACACCGGCGAGAGCGAAACGCAAAAGGGCGAGTTCGTGGTGGTGATCGCGCCGCCGACTGACGCTGAGACCGACGTCACCGACGAAAAGATCATCGACGAGCTCAGCCACGCGCTGCAATCCTTGAGCTTCCGCGACGCGGTGCGCGGCGTCACCGACGCGTTGCAAGTCAAGCGCGCCCGCGTCTACGAGCTCGGGCTGACGCTGACGCGCAAGCAAGATTGATCATGCGGGCGGCGCGGACGAGAGCCTATCGCCGCGGGGTCTTCGCCGAGACCTTGGCCGCGGCGCTGTTCCGCCTCAAGGGCTATCGTATCGTGGCACGGCGCTACAAGACGCCGGTGGGCGAGATCGACCTGGTGGCGCTGAGAGACAAGCGCCTCGCCTTCGTCGAGGTGAAACGGCGCAAGACCCGAGACGACGCGGCATGGACATTGCCGACCCGGCAGCGCCGGCGCATCGTGCGCGCCGCGCAATATTGGCTCGCCAGCCATCCCGACTTCGCCGGACACGACATGCGCTTCGACGTGGTGCTGACCGCGCCGTGGACGTGGCCGCGCCATATCGAGAATGCATTTCCTGTTTGACGAGGGCGGCCGTTTGGCGCGAGCCTCCCCGCGCACCAATGAGGAATTGATAAGACCGCCATGGCTCTCAAAGTCGCCTTTCAGATGGACCCCATCGAGCGCATCGACATCCACGGGGATTCCACCTTCGCACTCCTGCTCGAAGCGCAATGGCGCGGCCATGACGTGTTCTACTACACGCCCGCCGACCTTTCGCTGCGCGACGGCAAGCTCATGGCTCGAGGCCACAGCCTGACGGTGGAGGACAAGCCGGGCGACCATTATCGCCTGGCACATCCGCGCAGCGTCGATCTCGCCGCGTTCGACGTGGTGCAGCTGCGCCAAGACCCGCCCTTCGACATGGCCTACATCACCACCACGCATCTGCTCGAGCGTTTGCAGCCGCGGACCCTGGTGGTGAATGACCCCGCAAGCGTACGCAACTCGCCCGAAAAAGTGTTCGTGCTCGACTTTCTCGATCTCATGCCGCCGACGCTGGTGACGCGCTCACCCGACGAGATCCGCGCCTTTCGCGACGAGCACAAGGACATCGTGGTGAAGCCGCTCTACGGCAATGGCGGCGCCGCCATCTTCCGCATCGCCGAGGGCGACACCAACCTCAACTCGCTGATCGAGCTGCTCGGCATGACCTTCCGCGAGCCCATCATGGTGCAGCGCTACTTGCCCGAAGTGCGCGCCGGCGACAAACGCATCATCCTGGTGGACGGCCAGTTCGCCGGCGCCATCAACCGCGTGCCCGCCGCGGACGAGACGCGCTCCAACCTGCATGTGGGCGGCACGGCCGCAGCCACGACGCTGACGCCCCGCGAGAAGGAAATTTGCGCGCGGCTCGGTCCGGAGCTCAAGAGACGCGGGCTGATCTTCGCCGGCATCGACGTGATCGGCGACTCCCTCACCGAGATCAACGTCACCTCGCCCACCGGCATCCGCCAGGTCCAGCAATTCGGCGGCGCCGATATCGCCGCCATGATCTGGGACGTGATCGAGAAGAAGGTCGCGGCCAAAAAGTGAGAGAGGGCGCGATGGCGGAAGAGGAGGGCGTCATGAGCTCAGATCCGAAAGGTGGTCATGGCGCGAAAGATCTCGGCGCCACGTTCGACGCTCATTGTGAGGCCGAGTTCGTCGGCCGCGACATCGAGGCGACCATGGCGACCATGAACGCGGCGCCGCATATCACCAATGTGCCGACCATGACCGGCGGCTTCGGCTACGACGCGGTGCGGCACTTCTACGACAACTACTTCGTCGGCCATGTGCCCGACGACTGGACGGTCGTGCCGATCTCCCGCACCGTCGGCGAGAGCCAGCTGGTCGACGAGGTGATGATCTCCTTCACCCACGACAGCGACATGCCGGCCATCCTGCCCGGGGTCGAGCCGACGGGCCGCAAAGTCACGATCCCCTTCGTGGTGGTGGTCGGCTTCGAGGACGGCAAGGTCGCCTTCGAGCGCATCTATTGGGATCAGGCTTCGATCCTCGTTCAGATCGGACTTCTCGACGGCAAGACCCTGCCGATCAGCGGCGCGGAGCAAGCAGCACGGCTGCGCGATCCCAGCCTTCCGTCGAACACACTCATTCCGCAGGTCTGACCGTTCAGGCCGCGCGGGCGCGGCTCTTGCCCAACACGGCCCAAGCGTTTGCCGCGAGGCCTAAGCCCCAGCCCAGCGCCACCCAATACCACCACCATGAGTCGGGCGAGGTGACGAGGTTGACCACGAAGAGCAGGGCGATCACCGCCACATAGGCGAAGAGGTGGACGGCGAAGCCGCGCACCTTGGGATCGCTGAACACGCGCTCGGGGCGGTCCGTCTTCCGCAATAGAAGCGCCAGGCCGTGCGCCGCCACGCCGATGCCCCAACCGAGCGCCACCCAGATGACCCAGAGATTGTCGGGCGAGCGCCACAGATTGAGCGCCGCCAAAAGGGCGATCACGGCGAGATAGACCGCGAAATTGATCAGGAAGGCGCGAACGCGGGGATCTTTGGTCATGGCGTTCTCCTCGAGGCGCGGCATCCGAACGCAACTCATCTTGTTGTGCAACGGTGCCCTAATCACCGACAATAGCAACTCACGGTGCAGTTTCGGCGAGCGCAAGCCATGCAGAGTTGGGTCGTTCTGATCGCCGTCCTTGCGGTCATGGTCGTCAATATTCCGGCGGTCATGAAGCAATGGCATGACGATCGGGCGGGCGTTATCAAGACGCTTTGGCTGGTTGTCATCTATTTCGCCTACATCGCGCTCGGCCTCTGGCTCGTGCTGGCCGTCATGGCTCCGGTCGGCGCGAAGGGCCCGGGCGTGCTGTTCGCCATCGGCCTGCTGCTCGCCTGGATCTTCTATGGCGCGCTGACCCTGATGCGCGTCGTGCCGCGCTACCGCGAGCCGCCACGCTGGCTCATGGATTTCGGTATCGCCGATTTGGTGTTGCTCGGTGTGTTGTTCGGCTGCCTCGCTGGCTATCTGCTGGTCTGAGAAATGTTCCCTTATTGTTCTTGCGGGCCCGCCTGGCTTTGGCTAAACTCGCCGGAGGCCGGAAACGGGGGGTTTCATCATGTTCGCGCGGGTCACCACGGTCGCCTTTGAAGGCATCGAAGCCCGCGGCGTGGACGTGCAGGTCCAGATCAGTCCCGGCATGCCCGCTTTCACCATTGTCGGCCTGCCGGACAAGGCGGTGGCCGAAAGCCGCGAACGGGTGCGCGGGGCGCTGAACGCCATTGGGCTCGCGCTCCCGCCGAAGCGCATCACCGTCAATCTGGCGCCGGCCGACCTGCCCAAGGAAGGCAGCCACTACGATCTTCCCATCGCAGTTGGGGTGATGGCGGCCATCGGCGCGGTGGCGCCGGACGCCATCGAAAGCTATTGCGTGCTGGGCGAGTTGGCGCTCGACGGCTCCATCGCCGCGGTCGCGGGCGCGCTCCCTGCGGCCATCGGGGCGAACGCGCTCCGCAAAGGGCTGATCTGCCCTGGCGCCTGCGGCGCGGAAGCCGCCTGGGCCGCGGCCGACATGGCGATCCTGGCGCCCTTCAACCTCCTCCAGCTCATCAACCACTTCAAGGGCCTGCAAAGCTTGCGGCGGCCTGAGCCCATTCCCGATCCGGGCGATGCGGCCATGCCCGATCTTCAGGACATCAAGGGTCAGGAGACAGCCAAGCGCGCGCTGGAAGTGGCCGCGGCCGGCGGCCATCATTTGCTGCTGATCGGGCCGCCGGGGGCCGGCAAGTCCATGCTGGCGCGGCGGCTGCCCTCGATCCTGCCGCCGCTGGAGCCGGCGGAGATGCTCGAGGTGAGCATGATCCGCAGCCTCGCGGGCGATCTGGCCGGCGGGCGCATCGGCCGGGCGCGCCCCTTCCGGGCACCGCATCATTCGGCGAGCATGGCGGCGCTGGTCGGCGGCGGTACACGACCGCGGCCCGGCGAGGCGGCACTCGCCCATCTCGGCGTGCTGTTCCTCGACGAGCTGCCGGAGTTCAATCCGCAGGTGCTCGACGCCCTGCGCCAGCCACTCGAGACCGGCGAGACGGTAATCGCCCGGGCCAATCACCGCATCGCCTATCCCTCGCGCATCCAGCTCATCGCCGCCATGAATCCGTGCCGCTGCGGCCATGCGGGAGAGCCGGGCTATGTGTGCCGCCAGGGCCGGGGTTGCTCCGAGCGCTATCAGGCACGCATCTCGGGCCCCATGCTCGACCGTATCGACCTGCAGATCGAGGTGCCGGCCGTCTCGGTCGCCGATCTCGTCCTGCCGCAGGCTTGCGAAGGCAGTGATGCCGTGCGGGCCCGGGTCACGGCCGCGCGCCGAGCGCAGACCGCGCGCTATGCGAGCCTCGGCCTCCCCCGCATCCGCACCAATGCCGAATGTGACGGGGCGTTGCTCGAAGAGATCGCCGCTCCCGAGACCGACGGTCTCAGGCTGCTGCGCGATGCGGCGGATGCCTTGTCGCTGAGCGCCAGGGGCTATCATCGCACTTTGCGTGTGGCCCGCACGCTGGCCGACCTCGACGGCGAGGACAAGGTGGCCCGCATCCATGTGGCCGAGGCGCTGAGCTATCGCGGCGAGACCCTGCGCCGGGCGCAAGCGGCAGCCTGAGGGGCGTCTAACCGCCTGAAAATCCGCCGCTAAAGGCTTTTTCAAGCTTTCTCTGGTCTTCTGACGCCAATGAAACCGCTGGGGCACAAGCCCTGGTCATAATCGACGGCGTCAAACAGTGCAGCGTAAGATACGGCAGAGCTTCGGCGCTGATCGCGCCGGCGGGATTGGCTTGCGGGTGGCGCTTGCCGCCCTTGGTCTGGGCCTCATCGGGCTCTCCGCCTATATGCTTGGCGTCACCACCACCCTCGTGCTGTCGCCGCTGGTGATCGGCGTGGTGCTGCTCGCCTTCCTCACCGACCGCAAATCCGAGACCGGCAATGCGCGGCTCGAGCATCTGGCCTCGCGGCTCGATGCGAGTCTTGAGTCCCTTAAAGATCTGCAATGGGAGGTGCGCGAGCGCGAAACGCGCTACCGCGATCTTCTCGACCATCAGGGCGACGTGATCCTGCGCCGCGACGCCGACGAGCGGCTGTCCTTCGTCAACGACGCCTTTTGCCGGACCTTCGGCATGGAGCGCGAGGCGGCGCTCGGCCAGGTCTTCCACCTCCCGGTTCTCGACGATCGCGATGAGCAAGTGTTTCCCGAAGGGGGCCACGAGCGGAAAAGCCGGGTCGTCGAACTCTCCACCGCGGCGGGCCCCCGCTGGTTCGTGTGGGAGGACTTCGCCGTCGCCGGCCATGAAGGTGGCGTCAGCGAAATCCAGAGCGTCGGCCGCGACATCACCGAGCAGCGGGCGGCCGAGCTCGCGCTGGCGGAAGCGCGCGACCACGCGATGACCGCGAGCCACGCAAAGTCACGCTTCCTCGCCTCCATGAGTCACGAGATCAGGACGCCGATGAACGGCATTCTCGGCATGACGGGGCTTCTGCTCGACACCGAGCTGTCGCCGGAGCAGCGCACCTATGCGCGGGCCATCTCGACTTCGGCCACGACGCTGCTATCGCTCATCGACGAGGTGCTCGACTTCTCCAAGATCGAGGCCGGCAAGATCGAGCTGCGCTCGGCCCCCTTCGACATCGCCAACTCGGCGCAAGGCGTGGTCGAGCTGTTGGCGCCGAGGGGCCGCGACAAGGGGCTGGAGATCGGCTGGTACGCCGCGCCCGATCTGCCGAAGACGGTAATCGGGGACGAGATGCGCGTGCGGCAGATCCTCATGAACCTCGTGGGCAATGCCATCAAGTTCACCGACCATGGCGGCGTCGCCCTGACGGTCGGGCTGGCGCCCGGCGGGCCGCACGGCGATCACGCCACTTTGCGTTTCGCGGTGCGCGACACCGGGCCTGGCGTGCCGCCCACGGCAATCGAACGAATCTTCTCGGAGTTCGAGCAGGGCGAGCAAGGGCCGGCGCGGCGCCATGGCGGCACCGGGCTGGGGCTCGCCATCTCCAAGCGGCTCGTGGACGAGATGGACGGACGCATCGACGTGACGAGCGTACCGGGGGCGGGTGCGACCTTCACCGTCGATCTGCCCTTCGCCACTCCGGCAGATGTTGCGCGCCTCGGCGACGACTGGCCACGGCCGCGTGCGGGCGAGCGCGTGCTGCTCGTGCTCGACGGGTCCATCGAGGCGGCCCTGGTCGGCGATCTCCTCGTTGCCATGGGCGCGAGCGTCGCCCGCGTGAAGGCGAAAGACGCCGCGCGCGCAGCAGCGGACGCCGCCGAAAAAGGCACACCGTTCAACGCTCTTCTCACCGATAAGGCCAATGTCGAGGGGGGCGCCGAGCAACTTTTGCCGCTGCTCCGCCCGGCTTCGCCCAAGCGGCCTGCGGCCCGGGCGGTGGTGATCATCGATCCCAGCGAGCGCGGCGACCTACCGCGCTTCCGCGCCCAGGGCTTCGACGGCTATCTCATGCGGCCGCTTAGGCCCCTGTCGACACTGACCCAACTTTTCGACGGCGAGGCGCGCACCAAGCCTGCCGCGGGCCCTGGCCTGCTGCGGCTTCAACCCCTGCCCTTCGGCGCCAATGCGGCCACGGGGCTCGCCGTCCTTCTCGCCGAAGACAACGACATCAACGCCCTGCTCGCGCGCACGGTGCTGGAGAAGTCCGGCGCCCGCGTCGTGCGGGCCCGTGACGGCGCCGAGGCGGTCTCGAAAGCCGCCAACGAGCGGGCCGACGATGGCGGCCCTGGCTTCGACATCGTGCTGATGGATATCCACATGCCCGACATGGACGGGGTGGAGGCGGCAAAGCGCATCCGGGCATTGTACCCGGAGGAAGCGGAAGCCGGTGCGGGCCGGCCACCGATCGTGGCGCTGACCGCCAATGCCTTTGCCGAGGACAAGGCAGCCTATCTTGCCGCCGGACTCGACGACTATCTTGCCAAACCCTTCGAGAAACAGGATTTGGCCGCGCTGCTCGCCCGCTGGCGGGGCGGGTCGGCGCATGGCGATCGGACCGGCACCGGCGCGGCCTAACGCCACGGCATTAACGGCTGTTTCCTTCGCTATCCCCAGGCTGTCACATAGGCTTCGAATTGGTTTGCTAACCGGCTACCGTTGTGGCCGAATCGGAACGACCGTAGGCGTTGCGTCGCATCGGTAGCCTGCGCAGTCCCGTGGCGCGTTCCTCCCAACTTGCGAAACGGGCTTAATGCATGACGATGAAGCCGACTTCGGGACGCCTAACGGGTAGATTTCGCGGTGGGGCCATGTTTCCAGGGCTGATGTTCAAGCCCGGCCAAAGCGCCGGTCTGCCGTTCATGGGACGGCGCAAATTCCCCGCTGCCGGTCTGCGGGGCCGGTTCCTGCCGCCTAAGATCTATGGCCGCATCGGTCAGCTCGAAGTGCGGCTTGCCCGCAAGAAGAGCGAGATCCGCCGCGCCCAGCGCCTCCGCTACAAGGTGTTTTACGAAGAGATGTCGGCCATTCCCGGCGCGCTCGCCATTCTGTCGCGGCGCGACGAGGACACCTATGACCCCATTTTCGACCATCTGCTCGTGGTCGACCGCGGCGACCCCGCTAAGCAGGGCCGCTGGCGCCGTTCGAAGGTGGTCGGCACCTATCGCGTGCTGCGCCAAGACGTCGCCGAGATGCATGACGGCTTCTACACGCAAGGCGAATACGACATCGCGCCACTGATCCAGGCGAAGCCCGATTACAGCTTCATCGAGCTCGGCCGCTCCTGCGTACTGAAGCCGTATCGCAACCGGCGCACGCTCGAGCTTCTGTGGCAGGGCGTGTGGTCCTATGTACGCGAGCACAACGCCGACGTGATGATCGGCTGCGCCAGCTTCCCGGGAACGGACCCGTCCGCCCACGCGCTGGCCCTGAGCTACCTGTATCACAACGCGCTGGCGCCGGAGGATTGGCGGGTGCGGGCGCATGACCATTTGCGCGTCGACATGAACATGATGCCGCGCGAGGCGGTCAACACCCGCGCGGCACTCAAAGCCCTGCCGCCCTTGATCAAGGGCTATTTGCGGGTCGGCGCCTTCGTCGGCGACGGCGCCGTCATCGATCACCAATTCGGCACCACCGACGTCTTCGTGGTCATGCCGGTCGAGGCGATCAAGACCCGCTATTTCGCTCACTTCGGCGCGCCGGATGAGCTGAACGCAACCGCCGAGCCGGAGTTCGGTCCGCTTAACTAGACGCCTCAGCGCGTTTGACGGGAACCAGGGCGCCTCCTAAGTTCCCACCCATGGGTCATCCGGACGTCAAAGGCATTCTCGCGGCCGAAGCCGCGGTGGGTTTGCGCCAGCTCAACGAACGGTCGCGCGAGATCTTCAAGCGTGTCGTCGAGACATACCTGGAGACCGGCGAGCCGGTCGGCTCGCGCAATTTGAGCCGGGCGCTGCCGATGACGCTGTCGCCGGCGTCGGTGCGCAACGTCATGTCCGACCTGGAGAGCCTCGGCCTCATCTATGCACCGCACACGAGCGCCGGGCGGCTGCCGACCCAGACTGGCTTGCGCCTGTTCGTCGACGGCCTGCTGGAGATCGGCGACATCACCGAGGCCGAGCGCAACGAGATCGAGACCCGCATGGTGGCCGGCGGACGCCGCCGCGGCGTCGGGGAGTTCTTGGCGGAAGCCGGCGAGATGCTGTCGGGACTGTCGCGCTGCGCCGGCGTGGTGCTGGCCGAGAAGCAGAGCAAGACGCTACGCCAAGTTGAATTCGTCAGCCTCGGCCAAGGTAAGGCGCTCGCCGTGCTCGTCAGCGAGGATGGCGATGTGGAGAACCGCATCGTCTCCGTGCCGGATGGCCTGCCGTTGTCGTCGCTCAACGAGGCGACAAACTACATCAATGCGCGCATCGGCGGGCTGACGCTGGCGGAAGCGCGCACCCGCATCGAGGCGGAGATCGAGACGCGGCGCGCCCAGCTCGACGAGTTGACCGCGAGCGTGGTGACCGACGGGCTCGCCACATGGTCGGGCGACGGCGACGACCGGCAGAGCCTCATCGTCTGCGGCCGGGCGCATCTCCTGGAAGACGTCAAGGCGATGGAGGATCTGGAGCGGGTGCGGCATCTGTTCGAGGATCTCGACGCCAAGAAGGACCTGATCCAGCTGCTCGGCTTGGCCGAGCGCGCCGAGGGCGTGCGCATCTTCATCGGCTCGGAGAACAAGCTGTTCTCGCTGTCGGGCTCGGCGCTCATCGTCTCGCCGTTCGAAGATAGCGAGCAGAAAATCGTTGGCGTGCTTGGCGTCATCGGCCCGACCCGGCTCAATTACGGGCGTATCATTCCCATGGTTGATTACACGGCAAGGTTACTGGGGCGGCTTGTCCCTTGATTTTTGCCGGCGCACGGTTGATACCCCGAACATCTCAAGTGAACTCCAATCGCCGAGGCTAGACCATGCCCGACGACACCAATGATCCACGTGAGGCCAACGAGGATCAGGCTAAAGCTGCCGATTCTGCCAAGGCCGAGACGCAAGACGAGAGCGGCGACGAGGACCTCGAGGTCGGCGCCGATCTCGAGACGCTGCTCGCCGAGAACGCGGACATGCGTGACAAACTGTTGCGCACCATGGCCGACATGGAGAATCTGCGCCGCCGCACCGAGCGCGAGAAGGCCGACACGGCGCGCTACGCCATCTCCAATTTCGCCCGCGACGTGCTGACCATCGGCGACAATCTCAAGCGGGTCATGGAGCATGTGCCGGCCGACGCGGCGGCTCAGGACCCCGCGCTCAAGAGCTTCCTCGAAGGAGTCGAACTCACCGAGCGCGAGCTGCTCAACATGATGGAGCGCCACGGCGTCACCAGCATCGAGCCGCTCGGCCAGCGCTTCGACCCGAACTCGCAGCAGGCCATGTACGAAGTGCCGAACCCCGAGGTTCCCGAAGGCACCGTGGTCGAGGTGATGCAGGCGGGCTACATGATCGGCGACCGCTGCTTGCGCCCGGCGCTGGTGGCGGTGTCCAAAGGGGGCGCCAAGCCGACGGCGCAACCGAAATCCGACCAGGGCAATGGCTTCGGGACTGGCGGCCCGGCCAATGACGACTTCCCCTCCGGCGGCGACTGAGGGGTCTAAGTTAAACTTGGCTTGGTCACCCGGCGGAGGGTGAGGTTGAAGCGGCCGCCCTCGGGCAGAAGATCCGAGGTTCCGGGCAGCACCCGGTCGATGCCGTGAAAGCTGAGCCGGTCCGCGCCGCCGAGCACGAAGACATCGCCTGATTTCAGCTCGAATTTCTGCGTGGGCGCTTTCCGCGTGGTGCCGCCGACGCGGAAGATGCCGGTGTCGCCGAGCGACACGGACACCACAGGGGCTGTGAAATCCTCCTCATCCCGGTCCTGATGCAGGCCCATCTTGGCGGCGCCCGCATAATAGTTGATGAGGCAGGCTTCCGGCGGGCGCGGGTAGCCGCCGAGTTCGTCCCAGAGGTCGCGCAGCATCGGCGGAATCGCCGGCCAGGGCTCGCCCGTGACGGGATGGGTCGCCTGATAACGGTAGCCGCGCTCCTTGTCGGTGACCCAGCCGAGCGGACCGGCATTGGTCATGCGCACGGACATGGGCTTGCCGGAACGCGGCATGGTGGGCGTGTAGAGGGGGGCGGCTGCGATGATCCGCCTGATCTCCACGAGTAGCGCGCCTTGCGCGCCCTGCTCCAACCTCTGCGGATAATGTTGCACCCGACCTTTGCTCCGCCTCACTGCTGACCTACGGTCCCGCGTCATAGCGCATCGGCGCTGCATGAGGACCCCTTTGACGAGGATTCATGGAAGACCCGCAGACCGGCACTCCCGACGGCTATATTCACACACGCAACGCTGACGAATATCAGCGCCTGCGGAACCAGGCCGCCATGTGGCAGGGCGCCACCGAGACCCTGCTCGATCAGACCGGACTCGGCGCCGGCATGACCTGCCTCGACGTCGGCTCAGGCCCGGGCTCGGTGATGCGGCTGATGGCCGACCGGGTCGGCGCGTCGGGCCATGTCACGGGGCTTGAGATCGACGGTAAATTGGGTGCCCAGGCGCTGGCCGATCTGAAAGCGCAAGGCGGCGCCGAATTCTCCCTCGTTGAGGCCGATGTGGTCGAGGCTACGGCGGTCGCCGGTGGGCCCTTCGACCTCACGTATTGCCGGCTGTTTCTCATGCATATGCAGGACCCGGTGGCGGTGCTGGAGAAGATGCTCGCCTGGACCAAGCCTGGTGGCGTGGTGGCGGCGCAAGAGTTCGATTTCGGCGCCATCGCGGTCGAGCCGCTGTGCCCCGCCATGGGCGAGTTCAACCGCCTGTTCGAAGGGGTGTTCAGAGGCCATGGCAGCAATATGCGGGCCGGGCGGCAACTGCCCGCGCAGTTCGAAGCGGCGGGAATCGGCGCCCCCGACAGCACGCTGGCCGAGGCCAAATACATTCCGCTCAGTCAGATGGCGGCAATGCTAATCGGCGTTTACCAAGGACTTTTCGCCTCGGCAGCCAAACTTGGTCTCGCGGATACGGCAAGGGCGGAGTCGTTCAAACGGGACATGACCGAGGCCGGCGCCGATGGGCGCTATTATTGCTTAACGCCAATCCTTATCGGAGCCTGGAAGCGTGTAGGGTGAAATCTCATTTTCAGGCGCAGGCGCATGGCCCCCTTCTCCTTGCGGCTCATAGGGTTGCCACCTATATAACCGCGGAGCGCCGCCGGGCTCGATGTCCGGCGGGTGCGGCGAAACGATGGGGACCGGCCCGCGCCAATCCAGATGCAAGGCGCGTGAGATGATCCCGGGTGCCGCTACAGGGCCCGGACGGTTTGCCAGAAAGAGAGGCTCGCAATGGCGAAAGTGATTGGTATCGACCTCGGCACGACGAATTCCTGTGTCGCGGTCATGGAGGGGAAGAACCCCAAGGTTATCGAGAATGCTGAGGGCATGCGCACGACGCCGTCCATGGTGGCGTTCACCGACGACGGCGAGGTCCTCGTAGGACTGCCTGCCAAACGCCAAGCCGTCACCAATCCCGAGAACACATTCTTCGCCATCAAGCGCCTGATCGGCCGCCGATGGGAAGACCCCACGGTGGCGAAGGACCAGAAGCTCGTCCCCTACCAGCTGGTCAAGGCCGACAACGGCGACGCCTGGGTCGAGGCCAACGGCAAGAAATATTCCCCCTCGCAGATCTCCGCTTACATCCTCCAGAAGATGAAGGAGACGGCCGAGTCCCATCTCGGCGAGAAGGTCGAGCAAGCGGTCATCACCGTCCCGGCTTATTTCAACGACGCTCAGCGCCAAGCGACCAAGGATGCCGGCAAGATCGCCGGTCTCGAAGTCCTGCGCATCATCAACGAGCCGACCGCCGCAGCGCTGTCTTACGGACTCGAGAAGAAAGAGGGCCAGACCATCGCCGTCTATGACCTGGGCGGCGGCACGTTCGACGTCTCTGTCCTGGAGATCGGCGACGGCGTGTTCGAGGTGAAGTCGACCAACGGCGACACCTTCCTCGGCGGTGAAGACTTCGACATGCGGATCGTCGATTACCTCGCCGACGAGTTCAAGAAAGAGAACGGCATCGACCTGCGCTCTGACAAGCTGGCGCTGCAGCGTCTGAAGGAGGCCGCCGAAAAGGCCAAGATCGAGCTGTCGTCGACGCAGCAGACCGAAATCAACCTGCCGTTCATCACCGCCGACCAGTCGGGTCCGAAGCATCTGACCATGAAGCTCACGCGGGCGAAGCTCGAGAGCCTCGTCGACGATCTGATCCAGAAGACCATCGGCCCATGCCAAGCGGCGCTGAAGGATGCCGGCCTCAAACCCGCCGAGATCAACGAGGTGATCCTCGTCGGCGGCATGACCCGCATGCCGAAAGTGGTCGAGACGGTGAAGACCTTCTTCGGCAAGGAGCCCCACAAGGGCGTGAACCCGGACGAGGTGGTCGCCATCGGCGCAGCCATTCAGGCCGGCGTGCTGCAAGGCGACGTCAAGGACGTGCTGCTGCTCGACGTGACGCCGCTGTCGCTCGGCATCGAGACCTTGGGCGGCGTGTTCACCCGGCTGATCGACCGCAACACCACGATCCCGACCAAGAAGAGCCAGGTATTCTCGACCGCGGAAGACAACCAGAACGCGGTGACCATCCGCGTCTTCCAGGGCGAGCGCGAGATGGCGGCCGACAACAAGATGCTCGGCCAGTTCGATCTCGTCGGCATTCCCCCGGCGCCGCGCGGCGTGCCGCAGATCGAGGTGACGTTCGACATCGACGCCAACGGCATCGTCAACGTGTCCGCGTCCGACAAGGCCACGGGCAAGGAACAGTCGATCCGTATCCAGGCGTCCGGCGGTCTGACCGACACCGACATCGATCGCATGGTGCAGGAAGCCGAGAGCCACGCCGAGGAAGACAAGAAGCGCCGCGAGCTGGTCGAGGTCCGCAATCAGGCCGAGGCGCTCGTGCACTCCACCGACAGGATGCTCAAGGACTTCGGCGACAAGGTCGCGGCCGAGGACAAGGCCGCGGTGGAATCAGCCGTCGCCGAGCTCAAGACCGCCGCCGAGGGCGAGGACGCGGAGGCCATCAAGCAGAAGGTCGACGCGGTGGCGCAAGCCTCCATGAAGCTCGGCGAGGCGATGTATAACGCAAGCCAGGGCACGGCCGGACCCGAGGGCGAGGCCGGTCCGTCGGCCGATGCCGGCGGCTCTGACGAGAAGGTGGTCGATGTCGACTTCGAAGAAGTCAAAGACGACGACGACAAGAAATCGGCATAGTTTAAACAATTGGCGCGGAGCCCTCTTGGAGGGCTCCGCTTACGCCCAACAAGAGGCTTGTGCGCCGCCGCGACGAGCGGTTCGGCGGTGTGAAGGGCCGGAGGGGTGATGGCAAAGCGGTGTTACTACGACATACTTGGCGTTGATCGCAGCGCCGGCGAAGGCGACATCAAGTCCGCATTCCGCCGCCTCGCCAAGGAATGCCATCCCGATACCTGCAACGGCGATCCCACGGCGGAAACGCGATTCATCGAAGTCAGTGAAGCCTACGAAGCGCTGAAGGACCCGCAGCGCCGGGCCGCTTATGACCGCTTCGGCCATGCCGCCTTCGAGGGCGCCGGCGGGATGGGTCCGGGCGCGCATAATTTCGGCGCGGACTTCTCGGCCTCCATGTCCGCCATGTTCGACGATCTGTTCGGCGAGTTCATGGGCCAGCGCCGCCCGCGCCAACGTTCGGCGCGCGAGCGCGGAGCCGACCTTCGCTACAATATGGAAATCGCGCTCAGCGAAGCCTATCAGGGCAAGACGGCGCAGATCCGCGTGCCCACATCCGTGACCTGCGACGAGTGCTCGGGCTCGGGCGCCAAGACCGGCACGTCACCCACCCCATGCCGTACGTGTGGCGGCATCGGCAAGGTGCGGGCGAGCCAGGGCTTCTTCACCATCGAGCGGACCTGTCCGTCGTGCCAGGGGCGCGGCGAGACCATCGAGACCCCATGCCCGTCCTGCAACGGCGCCGGGCGCGTGATGCGCGAGCGTACGCTGTCGGTGACGATCCCCGTCGGCGTCGAGGACGGCACCCGGATCAGGCTGGCCGGCGAGGGCGAGGCGGGGGTGCGCGGCGGCCCGCCCGGCGACCTCTACATCTTCCTGTCGATCAAGCCGCACGAGTTCTTCCAGCGAGACGGGGCGGATTTGTTCTGCCGCGTGCCGATCTCCATGACGACGGCTGCGCTCGGCGGGCAGATCGAAGTGCCGACCATCGACGGCGGCCGTAGCCGGGTAAAGATCCCGGAGGGCAGCGAGAGCGGCAAGCAGTTCCGCCTCAAAGCCAAAGGCATGCCGGTGCTGCGCTCTAAGCAGCAGGGCGACCTCTATATTCAGGTGGAGGTGGAGACACCGAAGAACCTGTCGCGCAAGCAGCGAGACCTGCTCAAGGCTTTCGAGGAGGCCTCCAATCCGAACACGAGCCCGGACTCGGCCGGATTTTTTGCCCGGGTGAAGGAATTCTTTGAGGGTATCGGCGAGTAGCGCCTACCCCTTTGCGCCGTCTTTGACGTAGAGTGGCGGAACGTACTCTCCCCTCGCGCGCCCGTTGCCTCCCCTCATTCGCGCGCCAGCAGCAAGCGAGACAGCCATGCCCGGCGAGCCTGCCTTGCGCGATTCCGAGACAACTCCCGCCCTTCTCCGTCCGCCCAGGGAGGCCACCCACGCCGCCAAGGTTACCGCGGCTGCGCTCGCCGTCATCGCATTGGCTTTTGCGCTGTGGTACGCGCAGACCGCTATCCTGCTCACCTTCGCCGGCATCCTGCTCGCCATTGTGCTCTACGGGGCAAGCCGCGTGCTCGCCGAAGTGACAGGGCTGCCGCGCGTCCTGATGCTCGCCGTTGTGACTCTTGCCGCAGTGGCGGGCCTTGCCGCCGCGGTGTGGACAGCGGGACCGACGCTCGGCGATCAGATCGCCCTGCTTGCGCAGAGCATCGCGGCCGGCGCGACGGCACTCACGTCGCGGCTCGCGACCTTCGTCGACCGCACGGCATTCCTCAAAAGTATCGATCTCCTCCAGCTCCTCGGCAACTTCATGAGCCAATGGGGCATCGCCACCGGCGCCACGTCGGTTGCGCTATCCATCTTCGGCTTGTTCAGCGCCGGTCTGATCGTGCTGTTCTTCGGTGTCTATCTCGCCGCGGATCCGCACACCTATGTCAACCTGGTGGCGCGTCTCGCGCCGCCAGAGCGGCGTGAGACCCTGCTCGCGCTGATGTACGAGACCGGCGAACTGCTGCGGCGCTGGCTCATCGGACAGTCGATCACCATGTCGGCGATCGGCGTGGTCACCTATATCGGTCTCCTGATCCTTGGCGTGCCCATCGCCTTCGTGCTCGCGCTGTTCGCCGGGCTTGCATGCTTCCTGCCTTATCTCGGCCCGATCATCGGCGCGATCCCCATCATTCTCGTCGCCGGCGGGCAAAGCTTCGAACTCGCGCTATGGGCGCTCGGCCTTTATTGCTGCGTGCAGTTCCTGGAGAGCTACCTGTTGACGCCGCTCATTCAGGCGCGGGCGGTCTCCATGCCGCCGGCAGTCGTGATCTTGAACCAGCTCTTGTTCGGTGCGTTGTTCGGACTGATGGGGCTGGCGCTGGCGACGCCGCTCGCCGCCGCGGCCACGGTTCCGCTGCGCCACATCTTCGGCGAGGGCGACGCGCCCGCGCCGTCCGAAGATTCCAAGACCAAAGAGGAGTAAGGATGCGGCTATTGTTTTTTGCCGGCAGCGCCCGCGACGGGTCGCTCAATAAGAAGCTTGCGCGGCTCGGCCACCACATCGCCAAGGCCAACGGCATCGAGGCGGTGTTCGTCGATCTCGCCGACTATCACATGCCGATCTATCACGGCGACTTGGAGGCCAATGAAGGCGTGCCGGAGCGGGCCCGCGCCTTCAAGGCGTTGTTGGAGGAATATGAGGGCGTGTTCATCGCCACGCCCGAATACAACGCCTCGATCCCGGCCTTGCTCAAGAACACGCTCGATTGGGTGTCGCGCGTGAAGGACGAGCCCGACGTGTTCAAGACGCGCGTCTTCGCGGTCTCCGGCGCCTCGCCCGGCTATTACGGGGGCATGCGCAGCCTGCTCACCTTGCGCCAAATCCTCGAAGTCGGTCTCGGCGCCACCGTCATCCCACAGCAGATGGCGCTGCCGCGCGCCATGCATGCCTTCGAAGAAGACGGCAGCCTGAAGGACGCCCCGCAGCAGAAACTCTTCGCCGGCGTGATTGAAGCGCTCGCCGTCGCCGCAAGAAAGTTCGCGTCATGAGTATCAGCCCCAAGGACCGGATCATCGTGGCGCTGGACGTGCCCGACCCCGAGGAAGCGCGCGCGCTCATCGCTAAGCTCGGCGACAGTGCCGGCGTGTACAAGATTGGGCTCGAGCTGATCTTCTCAGGCGGGCTGGCGCTCGCCCGCGCGCTCGTGGATGACGGCAAGCGCGTTTTCCTCGACGCCAAGCTGCTCGACATCGAGGCGACGGTGGAGCGGGCGACCGCGGCGATCGCCAAGACAGGGGTCCATTTTCTCACTGTGCATGCGACCGACCGCAAGACGCTCGATGCGGCGGTGCGTGGTCGCGGTGACAGCGGACTGAAGCTGCTCGGCGTGACGGTCCTCACCAATCTCGACCGCGCGGACCTCTCGGAACAAGGCATCGAGATGCCGCCGCTGGCGCTCGTGCAGGAACGCGCGCGGTTGTCCCAGGACGCAGGGTTCGACGGCATCGTCGCCTCCGGCAAGGAGGCGGCCGCTTTGCGCGAGCGTTTGCGCAACTTCCTGATCGTCACGCCCGGCATCCGCCAGGAAGGAACGGACGCACAGGACCAGGCCCGCGTGGTGACCCCCAAGATCGCAATCGAGTCCGGCGCCGATTATCTCGTGGTGGGACGCCCCATCACCCGCGCCGAGGATCCGCGTGCCGCGGCGATAGCCATCGCCGCGGAGATCGCCAGCGCTAGCAGCTGAGACCGGCCAGGCGGTCGGCGACCAGAGCAGAAAGCGTGGTGGGATCGCCAGCGATGGCGATCTGCTTGAGGCGGGACTTGCCGCCGACGGCGACCCTCACGGATGACGGCGGGAGCCCAAGCCATTTGGCGATGAGCTTCTCGAGACTCGCATTGGCGCGGCCGTCCTCCGGCACCGCCCGCACGCGCGCCTTCAGCACCGCCTCGCCGCCGAAATCCTCCACGCCCACGACCTCGTCGCGTCCAGATTTCGGCGTTAGCCGTACTGCAACGGTCACGCCCGTGCCGTTTTGGCGGATCGTCAGTCCGGGCGGTTTCGGCGGCGTCAAGGAACGTAGACGGCCGGCTCGATAAAGGCCGGCAGGATCCAGCCGAGCAGCACCACGTCGCGAATGAACAGAAGGAAGAGGATCAGGATCACCGGCGAGATATCGATACCGCCCAGATTGGGCAGAATACTCCGAATCGGCCGCAAGGCCGGCTCCGTGACCCGGTAAAGCATGTCGGCGAGGGTGTAGACAAAGCGATTGCTGGTGTTCACCACGTTGAAGGCGATCAACCAGCTCAAAATCGCGCCCGCAATGATGACCCAGATATAGAGGTCGATGACGAGAACGATGAATCCGATCAAAGGCACCATGAAAAGGCCCCTCCGCACGCGGCCCGGCAACCATGTAGCGGAGAGGCCCCGCCAAGGGCAAGCCTTGGGAGGCTCGTTGGTTAGCCATCCGGGCAAAAAGTTCGGCGCGGCCTTGCGTGTTTCCGGGTGCTGAATTCCGACTTGCGCCCGAATGACGCGGCGCGAAGGCCCCCTCGCTTGACAGGCATGGAGGCCGCTCCCTAAATGCGGGCTACTTGGGGCCGTAGCTCAGTTGGGAGAGCGCAGCAATCGCACTGCTGAGGTCGTCGGTTCGATCCCGTCCGGCTCCACCATTTCCAAACACGACTATGCCTTAGAGTTGGGCGGTTTCCAGCCCTTGGGCATTTGCAGATTGCCGTCAGCGTCGCGCACCCGGAAGAACCAGCCGACCGCCGGGATGAGCATGATGCCCGGCACGAAGCGGACGCCGAACGCGATGATCCGGTTCATCCAACCCTCGACGATCACCCAATTGCCGCGCATGAAGCGCCGATAGGCGGCTTCGGCCATGGCTTGCGGGCTCATCAGCGGCAGATACAAAACGTAGCGCGAGTATTCCGCGCCCGCCTTGGCGTGCATGTCGGTCTCGATGGGGCCGGGGGCCACCATGCAGATGCGCACGTCCGTGCCCATGACCTCGTAGGCCAACGCCCGACTGAAGGAGATCATGAAGGCCTTGGTGGCGGCGTAGGTCGCCTGATAGGGCACCGGCATGAAGCCTTCGACCGAGGCGACGTTGAGCACGCCGCCTTTGCCACGCGCAATCATGTCGGGGAGAAAGCGGCGCGTGAGATCGACGACTGCGCGGACGTTGAGATCGACCAGCCGCAGCAGGGTGTCCTTGTCCTGGTCCTGAAAGAAGCCGGCCGTCATGATGGCGGCGTTGTTGACGAGCGACTCGGCGTAAAGCCCCTTCTCGCGCAGGGTCTCGGCCACGCGGTCGCAACCCTCCGCCGTGGACAGGTCGCAAGCGACAGTGTGGACAGGGATGTTGTACTGCGCCGACACCTCGCTCGCCGTCTTGGCGAGCGTCGCCTCGGTGCGCGCGACAAGAAGGAGCGTGTGGCCGGTCTTGGCGAACTCGTCGGCCAACGCGCGGCCAATGCCTTGCGTGGCTCCGGTGATGACGGCGGCCGGAGCCAGCGGCTTCGATCTGTCGTCACGCGCGTTCATGTCTATCCAATGCCATTTTCTGGGTGCCCAATGCGCCAGAAGCCAGCCGCGCCGGCAAGCAATCACCTAACACGCGATTCTGCAAGCGGATGCGGTGCGTGGCGCCGGTAACCGTCACACTGTCGAGTGGTTGGGGGTCGGCCGGGCGCCGCGCTAGGGTAATTTTTGGGCCTGACTCTGTCTTATCCGGGAAGTGCTTTGCGTATGTTTTCATTTGGTTCCCCGCGTATCCCTCTGCTCGCCATGCTCTGCCTCTTTGCCGGCGTCACCTCTGTCGAGGCCGCCGAAGCCACCCTCGGCCAGGCGGTCAAGAAGCTGGACGGCAAATATCTCGAGGCTCCCGAAACCGGAATGGTGGACACTTCGCCGACCATCGTGGTCGGCGGCGGTGAGGACGGCCTGCCGCCGCTCGATGAGGAAATTTCACTCGGGCCGCTGCGGGTGACATTGACCTATGTCGAGGTGGAGCCAGAAGAGGCAAAGGCGCCGCCCGCTGCCGACCTACCCGGCGCGGCGGACGAGATGGCGGGCGGTGACACGCCCGGCGAGGACGTTCCTGCCGGAGAGGTTCCGCCTGCCGGAGAGGTTCCGCCTGTCGGGGATATTCCCGAAGAGGCGATGCTTCCCAATGAGACGGAGATCGGCGAGCGGGTGTACCGCGCGCCCGTGGTGACTGTGTATTTCGACGACCCCAATCCGCCGGCGCCGGCTGCCGACACGCCGGAGGATGCGGAGGCCCCGGTGAGCGGCGATGACAGCAGCTCCGAGGATCAGACGTCCGACGCGGGCGATGGGGCCACCGAGACGGACTCAGATCAGCAATCTGCGGAGATGACATCCCCTGACACCTCGGTCGAGCCTCCCGCGCCACAAACGCCCGCCGGTCCGCGTGTGGTGGCCAGGCTGCAGGGGGACAGCGCCGGCTTCTCCGATCCGCCTGTGAGCGTGCAGATCGCGCAGCTCGATTCCAGCACCCCCTATCCTGAAGTGGTGGTGTCCTTCTTCACCGGCGGCGCCCATTGCTGCTCGGTGACCCGTGTCATCGCGAGCAATAAAGACGGCTCGGAGTGGAAGACCTTGGATGTCGGCGAGTTCGACGGCGGGCCTATGGTGTCAGTCGATCTCGACGGCGACGGCACCCACGAGTTCGAGACCCGCGACAACGCCTTCCTCTACGCCTTCGCCTGCTATGCCTGCTCGCAAGCGCCGCTGCAGGTGCTGGGCCTCGAAGACGGCACGATGAAGGACCTCAGCACCGAACCGCGCTTCAAGCCGGCCCACGCGGCCTGGCTCAGGAATATGATCGTTGGCGTGCCAGAGCAGGAGGTGAACGGCTTCCTCGCGGGCTATGTGGCCCAGAAGATCAGGCTCGGCGAAGGCCAGCAGGCCTGGGACCTGATGGAAAAATACTACGACCGCAACACGGACTGGGGCCTTGAGGTCTGCGATCAGGACCTGGACGAGGAGACCGGCGAGTGCCCCGGCACGACCACCAAGGTCACCTTTCCGCAAGCGCTCGAACGTATGCTTAAGAAAAATGGATATATGATCGGCGGCTGAGCCCGGAATCCCGGAATTCCGTCAGGACGCAATCCGACCGAACGCGTTTCCGACCGGAACACATGGGGGCTGGGCGCCGTTTGATCTGTCTGGACCCTGTTTTAGGGTGGCCGGACGGCTTTACGCGTTTCGAGGAGTTAGGGCGCATGGCACCCCGCGCTTTCTGGACCGGCCATTTGCGGCTGTCCTTGGTCAATATCCCGGTCAGGCTCTATCCCGCGACGAACTCTGAGCGCGGCATCGCGTTCCATCAGATCCATGAGCCTTCGGGTAAACGCATCCGCTATCAGAAGGTGGCGCCGGGGGTTGGGCCCGTCGAAAACGAAGAGATCACCAAGGGCTACGAATACGAGAAGGGCAAATATCTCCTGATCGATTCCAAAGAGATCGACGATCTGAAGCTTGAGAGCAAGCAGACCATCGAGCTCGTCCGCTTCGTGAACGAAGACGCCATCGACGACCGCTATTTCCAGACGCCCTATTATCTGATGCCCGACGGCGACATGGCCGACGAGGGCTATGTCATCGTTCAGAAGGCCCTGAAAGAGACCAAGAAGATCGGCGTCGGCCAATTCATCCTGCGCGGCCACGGCAACATTGTCGCCATCAAGCCCTTCGAGAAAGGCCTGATGCTGGAAGTGCTGCGCCATGCCAACGAGATCCGTCCCGCCGACGTGCTGTTCGACGACATCCCGGCGGTCAAGGTCGACAAGGAAGCGCTTGACCTCGCCAAGGAGCTGATAACGCGCAAAGCCGGCAAGTTCGAGCCGGAGCAGTTCAAGGACGAGTATGTGGAAGCGGTCAAGGAGCTGATCCAGGCCAAGCTCGAGGACCGCGCGCCTGACATCGTCACCGAGGAGCCTGGCGGCGCCAAGGTCATCAACATCATGGACGCGCTGAAGAAGAGCGTGCAGCAAGGCAAGGGCAGCACCGCCAAGTCGGGCGGCAAGAAAGCCGCCCCGCGCGCCAGCGCCAAGAAGACGGCGCGGACCCCGAAGCGGAAGTCGGCTTAAGACATGGCGCGAGCGCGCGACGAGGATCTGCTTGCCACCTACAAGGCCAAGCGGGACTTCGGCAAGACGCCCGAGCCGGGTCCGAAGCGAGCGCGCAAAAAGGGCAACAGCTTCGTCATCCAGAAGCATGCGGCGCGGCGCACCCATTTCGATTTCCGCCTCGAGAAGGACGGCGTGCTGAAGAGCTGGGCCGTGACCAAGGGGCCAAGCCTCGATCCAAGCCAGAAGCGGCTCGCCGTGCGGACCGAAGACCACCCGCTCGAATATGGCGGCTTCGAAGGCGTCATCCCCAAAGGCGAATATGGCGGCGGCCCGGTGATGATCTGGGACGAAGGCACCTGGGAGCCCATCGGCGATGCGGATGAGGGCCTGGCCAATGGCGATCTTAAATTCCGGCTGCACGGCAAGCGGCTGAACGGTGATTATGTGCTGGTGCGCATGAAGAAGGACCGTACCGGGGGAAAGCGGGAGAACTGGCTTCTCATCAAGAAGCGCGACGACTACGCGGGCGACGGGGCGGAGCCGACGGAGGCGTTCGACACCAGCGTCAAGACCGGCCGCAGCATGGATGAGATCGAGACCGGCGCCGACTCCGCCGTGTGGAGCTCCAACAAGGCTCAAAAAAAAACTCCGGTGAAAAAGCGCGCGGTAACGGCAAAGCCGAGAACCAAGCCGAAGGCGGCGGCAAAGCCAAAGCCAAAAGCAAAAGCAGAAGAAAAGCGCGCCGCAAAATAGCCGCGGCACCCTTTGTCGAGCCGGAACTCGCGACGCTCGATACCGAAGTGCCGCACGGCGACAGTTGGCTGCATGAGCTGAAATATGACGGCTACCGCATCGAGGCGCGGAAAGCGGGCGACGACATTACCTTGTTCAGCCGCAGCGGTCTCGACTGGACGGTGCGCTTTCCGGCGATCGCCAAGGCGCTTGCGACACTCCCTTGCGAGTCTGCGCTGATCGACGGCGAGGCGGCTTTCATGCTGCCCTCTGGCGTCACCGATTTCAAATCGCTGCAAGCCCATATCGATACACCACATCCGGCCATCCGCTATTTCGCCTTCGACCTCCTGTCGCTCGACGGCAAAGACTTACGCAAGGAACCGCTCGCCAAACGTAAGGAGCGCCTGCACAAGCTCATGTCGGCGAAGGGCGTCTCCGATTATCTGGTCTATTCGGATCACGTGGTGGGATCGGGACCGGAGTTCTTTGCGAAAGCCTCCGAGGCCAAGCTCGAAGGCATCATGTCGAAGCGCGCCGATGCGCCATACCGCTCGGGCCGCGGCAAGGACTGGCTCAAGATCAAATGCACCCGGGCGCAAGAGTTCGTCATCGGCGGCTATTCAAAGTCGGACGTGCGAGGCAAACCGTTCTCGTCGCTCCTGCTCGGCACGTTCGACGACGGCAAGCTGATCTATGCGGGCAAGGTCGGCACCGGATTCAACGCCCGCGATCAGTCGGAACTCGCGGAGCGCTTCGCGCCTTTGGTTCGCAAGACGTCGGCCTTCGCGGACGTGCCCGCATCGGAGCGGAAGGGCGCGGTATGGCTCGACCCGGAGCTCGTCTGCGCGGTCAACTACGCCGAATGGACGCGCGACGGACGGCTCAGGCATCCGAGCTTCCAAGGCTTGCGCGACGACAAGGCGGCACGCGACGTGCGTCGTGAGGAACAAGGCGATCAGGAGGCCCGCATGGCCAAAGCCGCGACTGCCAAAACTGCAACAAGGACCGCCAAGGCGAAGCCCACGAAGACGGTAAAAACGAGTGACGTCAGTTTCGGCGGAATCACGCTGACGAGCCCCGACAAGGTGCTCTATCCGGATATCGGTTTCACCAAGCTCGATCTCGCCCGCTATTACGAGGCTGTGGCGCCCTTGATGCTGCCTTACGTGGTCAACCGACCGATCAGCCTCGTGCGCTGTCCCGAAGGCTGCGCGGAAGACTGCTTCTTCCAGCGCCACGCCATGCGCGGCATGAGCAAGGCAATCAAGGAGGTCGCCATCCCCGGGGGCAAGACCAAGAAGAAATATCTCTATATCGACGACGAGGACGGCCTGTTCGGCCTGGCCCAGATCGGCGTTCTGGAGATCCACGATTGGGGCGTGAAGCTGCCCAAGGTCAGCGAGCCCGACCATATCGTGTTCGATCTCGACCCCGACGAGGGGTTCGACTTCGACACGCTGAAGGCAGCGGCGGTGGAGGTGCGCGACTTCCTCGACGCACTCGGCCTCACCTCCTTCCTCAAGGTAACGGGCGGCAAGGGCTTGCACGTGGTCGCGCCGATCGCGCCCAAGCTCGGCTGGGACGAGGTGAAGAGCTTCTGCAAGGCGGTCGCCGACGCGCTCGTCAAAGTGCGGCCCGACCGCTACACCGCGAACATGGCCAAGGCGGCACGCACGGGGAAGATCTTCGTGGACTATTTGCGCAACCAGCGGGGCGGCACGGCGATCTGCAACTATTCGACGCGCGCGCGGCCCGGCGCGACGGTGGCCTGTCCGCTGCGCTGGGACGAGCTCAAGACGCTCGAAACGGCGGCGCCCTATACCGCCCAAAACCTGCCGGCTCGGCTCAAGCGGCTCAAGAAAGATCCGTGGGAGGGCTATTTCGCGACGCGTCAGTCGATCACGGTCAAGGCGCGGAAGGCGCTGGGCCTCACCTGACGAATCGGTCGGCTACGAGGTCGCGCAACTCGGGGAGCGTGAAGGGCTTCTGCAGAACTGCGGCATCGGCAAATCGCCGATCGACCCCAGATCTGCCGTAGCCGGTCACGAACACGAAGGGAATGCGCTTCGCCGCCAAGAGTTCGGCCACGGAGTCCGACCGTTGACCGCCGCCGAGATTGATATCGAGCACCGCACCGTCGATCTGCTCCTCCTCGCAAAGAGCGATCGCTTGCGTTGCCGTGGCGGCGGGCCCGACCACATCGAAGCCGAGCTCGATGAGCTGGTCCTCGATCAGCATGGCGACCAGGGCCTCGTCCTCGACCAGGAGGACACGGAGGGGTGCGCGTACCGCTTCCATCAGCCAATCATCACTTTGCGGGACAGGGGAAGGCGCATGCGACAGACCGCGCCGGACGCGGCCAGATCGAGCGAGACTTCGCCGCTCAGCTCTCGCGCCACGCTCTCCTCCACCAGACGCGTGCCGAAGCCGCGGGCGCCGGTATCGACAACTCTCGGGCCGTCACTCTCCTTCCAGATGAATTCCAAGCTCGGCTGCTCGCCACCTCCGAGATCCAGATCCCAGCCCACCTCGACGCGGCCTTGCGGGACCGATAGCGCGCCATATTTGGCGGCATTGGTGACCAGCTCATGGACGGCCATGCCGAGTGATACGGCCGCGGTGGGACCGAGGCGAATGGGCGGTCCGGCGATCGCGATCCGGGGCGTTTCCGCTTGCGCATAAGGCGCGACTGCCTGGGCGATAATCTCTCTCAGCCCGGCGCCCTGCCAAACGCCGCGCGCGAGCATGCCGTGCGCGCGCGACAGCGCCATCAGCCGCGAGTCGAATTTTTCCGTGAAGCTCTCGACCGTGTCCGCGCCTTGCGCGGTCTGCTTGGCGAGCGACTGCACGGCGGCGAGCGTATTCTTGACGCGGTGGTTCAACTCGTCGAGCAGGAGCTTCTGACGGTCCTCCGCCTCGCGCAGCTCGGTGATGTCGGTGTTGGTGCCGAACCAGCGGATGACGTCACCCGCATCGTTGCGCACAGGCAGCGCCCGGGACAGGAACCAGCGCCAAGTCCCTTCGCGGCTCTTCAGCGGGAAGGTGTCCTCCCAGGGCTCACCGGTCTCCCACGCGCGCTGGACACGGGACACGACCCGCTCCACATGGTCGGGATGATGGACCCGGCGCCACCCCCAGCCTTCCATGTCGGCCAGGGTCGTGCCGGTGTAGTTGTACCAACGCTTGTTGTACCAAAAGACCCAGCCGTCGGCATGAGCCATCCAGGCGAGCTGCGGGATGGAATCCGCCAAGAGGTGAAAATTGACGTCGCCTTCAAGCAAGGCGGCCTCACCTTGCAGGCGTAGTTCGCGGCGCTGGGCCTCCATATGGCTTTCGTTCGGCATCGCCCGAATATTTAGCATAATTTGAGTGAATGATCCGTTTTGGTAGCGTTCCGGCGGCCCGCGTGCGCCTGGTAACGCCTTGCGTTTGATCAACAATTCTTCGGCGGTCTCACCTCAAACTCGCAGGCCTATGGCAAGTTCCTCGCCCTGGCTCATCCTCATCGCGCTCGGCGCCTTCCACGGCCTCAACCCGGCCATGGGCTGGTTCTTTGCCGCCTCGCTCGGGCTCTACCGCCAGAGCCGCCGGGTCGTCCTCATCTCGCTGGTCCCCATCGCCCTCGGCCATGCCGCCGCCATCGCCCTCGTGGTGTTCGCGGTCGTCGGACTTGGGCTCACCATCGACGCCGGCACGTTCCGCATCGTCTCGGGTGTGCTGCTGATCGCCTGGGGCATCTATCATTGGCTCTACGGCCACCAGCATCATTTTCATATCGGCGTGACGACCGGCCTGCTCGGCCTCGGCGTGTGGTCCTTCCTCATGGCCACGGCGCATGGCGCGGGCATGATGCTGATCCCCGTGCTGATGCCCATGGAGCACGCGCATCATGTCGCAGGCGGGCACGCCGGTCACATGATGGCGACCGGGTCTTTCGCCGTGGCCTCTCTGGCCGTGCTGGTGCACACGCTGGCCATGCTCATCGTCACCGGCTGCGTGGCGCTGCTGGTCTATCAGTCATCGGGATTGGAGATCTTGAAGCGGCGCTGGATCAATCTCGATCTGGCCTGGACCATCGCCCTGATCGGGATGGGCGTCTGGCTGCTCGTCACCTGACCGCGTTTCAAACGCGCCAAAAGGACGCCGTTCCCTTTTTGTACGACGTCCCCTATATTCGGCCTATCCCATCAACAATTGAAAGGAGGTGATCCAGTGTCTCATTGTCATAGCCCGCGGTCGCAGGCGAACGTGACCTGGATGCTCGCCTCTGGTGAGGTCTAGGGCGTCTAACGACGCTTGATCAGCGGTCTTCGCGACCGCGGCCGACAATGGAAGGGCTGCCCGGCAACGGGCGGCCCTTCTTTTTGCCCAAAATCTAGCCTGTTCACCGCCCGCGGCATTGAAAGATTCTTCAGACCCTTGGCCCCAAAGTAGGCCCATGGTGGGGGTTCGTGTTGCGTATCTGGCCGCATTGCTTGCGGTCACCGTCCTTCTGGAGGCTTGCGCCGGCGGCGGCGTTCCGCGTGAGGAGCGCGCCGCGTGGCGTGACAAGGCCGAGGCTCAGTGCATGGCGTCGGGGGCCGTGCGCGCATCGTCCTACGTGCAGTCCGCCTCTCCGATCAACGGTCCGAGCGCCTGCGGCATCCGCGCGCCGCTGAAGGTCTCTGGCGCGCTGGGCGGCCGGGTCAAGGTCAAACCCACCGCCACCCTCGGCTGCCCGGTCACGGCGCATCTCGACCGCTGGCTCAACAATTCCGTGCAGAAGGCCGCCTATCGCCAATTCGGCAAGCCGGTCGTGGAGATCAGGCAGATCTCCTCCTATAGCTGCCGCGGCCGCAACGGCCGCCATCGGGGGCCGCTGTCCGAGCACGCTTACGGCAATGCGATCGACGTCGCCGCCTTCCGCCTATCGGACGGCACCGAGATCACCGTGGTCAAGGGCTGGTGGCGCGGCAGCCGGCGGGAGAAGGCCTTCCTGAAAGAGGCGCTCGCGGGGGCCTGCGACGAGTTCTACACGGTGCTCGGCCCGGGCGCCGACCGCCACCACTACAATCATTTCCACATGGATTTGTTGGTCACCAACGTCTCCAAGGGGCGTCATTTCTGCCAGCCCCGGCCAAGCCGCGGCTTCTTTGCCGAAGCCGAGAGCGATCCGGTGTCGACCGCCTCGATCAAGCCAATCCCATTTACGGGGCCTCCATTGGGGTTTAGCGGCGATTAGTGGAGAAAAGACCTCACTGTGGCCCGTCGGCAACTTCGCATCTGCGAAAGAGGCAGTAAGATCGTTTATGGGGAATCGCACCAGGGCAAGCACGACACGGACGTGACCGGAGCCATGAGCCCTTTGGGCTCGGTTCGATTGGAGGGGCACGATGGCAGCAGAATCGTTGGTGCAAATGCTTGAAGAGATCGCCGTCGGCCTCAAGGCCGGCGACGAGGAAGTCTATGGCTGGCTGCGCGACCAACTCAAAGAGTGCGGCGCCAGCGAGATCTCGGTCGAGCTCGCCATGGGCGTGATCGCCAGGCTTTTGCCGGAAGAAGCTCAAGGCAATCTCGAGCTGGCCGAGCACTATAATCGCCGCTGGGCCCACTAGCCTCGTAGAGATTCCTGCCTAGCCACGCGCGACGCCTTCGCGGGTGGAACAGGCCTGCTGGCCAAACGTTGATCGGGCCATGCGCGCGCTTTTGATGCACAATCCAACGGCCGGCTCGGGGCATCATTCGCGCGAGGAGCTGCTCGGTCATTTGGACGCCGCCGGTTTCTCCACCCGCTATATCTCAACCGATGACGACGATTACAAAACTGCACTTGCCGAAGGCGATGCGGAGATCGTCATCGTCGCCGGCGGCGATGGCACCGTCGGGAAAATTGCGCGCAACATCCCCAACCGAAAAGTCACGATGGCCATCCTTCCGCTGGGCACGGCCAACAACGTCGCGCGCAGTCTTGGCATCAAAGGCGAGCCGGAAGCGTTGATTCGCGGACTGCGGGACGCGCCGAGCAAAATCCTGGACGTCGGCTGCGCGACCGGCCCGTGGGGCAGCTGGAAGTTTCTAGAATCGGTGGGCTGGGGCGCACTCGCCAAGGTCGTGGATACCGGCGTTTCGGACGAGGACGACGATATGGACCCCGAGACGAAGATCGCGCGCGGGCGCGAACTGTTCGCCGAGACCTTGGAGGGCGCGGAGCCAAGTTACGTGTCCTTCGAGATCGACGGGCACCGCATCGAGGGTGACTTTGTGTTTGTCGAGATTCTCAATATCGGCATGACCGGCCCCCGAGTGACGATCAGCCCGTCGGCGGAAACCGGGGACGCGTTGCTCGATGTCGTCTATCTCCCGGCCGCCCGTAAGCAGGAGATGATCGATTGGCTGCGTTCATCGCCCGACGAGACGCCGATCCCCCTCACCGAAATCAAGGCGAAGACGGCGACGCTTCTATGGCAAGACGGGCCGCTCCGGGTCGACGACGAAACATTCGACGCGCCCGACAAGGAAGCTGAAGTGTGTGTTGCGATCGAGCCGCACCGGCTGCACGTGTGCGTGCCCGCAACAGGGGATTAGCCTCGGAGCGCGTCCTCGAGCCGTTGCCACTCAGGCTCCGCGCCGGGCAGTCCGAAACGCAAGAGTTCGGTCCGTTCGGGGAACCGGCGCACGAGGATGCCGGCGCGGCCGAGCCGGTCGAAGAGCTGTGACGCCTCAGGCGTGCGGACCAAGCGGAACAGGGGCGTGCCGCCGACGGCTTCGAGCCCGGCGCTAGCCAAGCAGCGCATCGAGACGGTCTGCGGCCACCGCGAGCGAGGCGCGCATCGCATCTCTCCACGCATGATCGCCCAAGGCCGCGGCGCCGATCGCAAGTGCGGCACCGGAGACCGGCCAGGGCCCGAGCGCCGTGTTGAGCTGCGCGGCGAGAGGGGCGGCGGCGAGCGCGAAGCTCAGACGAAGACCGGCCAGTCCGAAGAATTTGCCGAAGGAGCGCAGCACGATGACATTCGCGGCCTCAACCTGCGCGCTCAGGCTCTCCCCGTACGGCCCCGCATCCATGAAAGCCTCGTCGACGATCAACAGGCCGTCATGGGCCCGCTGCCGCGCGGCGACGGCCAACAGGTCCTCGCGGCTCACGATCCTGCCATCGGGATTGTTCGGATTGACGACGATTGCGAGATCGGCGTCGCCCATCAGCGCGAGCTCGGCCACTGTCGCCACTTCATATTCGGCGGCATCGGCGGCGCGGGCATGCTCCGCATAAGTCGGTCCGAGGATGACGGCGCGGCCCGGGAGCAGGAGGCGGGCGGCGAGTGTCACCAGGACCTGCGAGCCGGGTGCGGCGACGACATTCTCCGCCGATGGCGCGCCATAGGCCGACGCGGCAAGTCCCGCCAGGCGGGCAAGTTCGGCAGGCTCCGGCAGGCGCGAAAAAATCTCCGGCGCGAGCGGCGGGATGGGGTAGGGATGGGGATTGATCCCCGTCGACAGGTCGACAAACGGCTCGGGCGCGCCGGGGAACAGGTTTCGGGCCGCATCGAGATCGCCGCCATGCAGAAGCGGCGCAGGCATATTGGGAGGGATCATGGCCGCACCGTTAGCGCTTCTGGCTTTGCTGATCGAGCTCGTTGCCGGCTATCCGGACTGGATCGCCAAGAGCATAGGCCATCCCGTGACCTGGATGGGCCGTCTCATCACGTTTCTCGATACCCGCCTCAACCATGACGGCGCCGAGGCCGAGAGCCGCCGCCGGGCGGGCGCCATTGCGCTGTTCCTGCTTCTGCTCATTGTCGGCGCCATCGCCTTCGCGGTCGAGACCGCGTTCTTGCTTCTGCCGCTCGGCCTGATCGTCGTCGGCGTTCTGTGCAGCACGCTCATCGCCCAGCGCAGTCTCTATGTGCATGTGGCGAATGTCGCCGATGCGCTCGACAGCGGCGATCTGATCAAGGCCCGCGCGGCGGTCGCCCATATCGTCGGCCGCGACACGGCGGAGCTCGACGAGGCGGGTGTGGCGCGCGCGGCCATCGAGAGCCTGTCGGAGAATTTCTCCGACGGCGTCGTGTCGCCGGTGTTCTGGATCTGCCTCGCCGGCCTCACCGGCGGGGCGCTGTATAAGGCGATCAATACCGCCGACAGCATGATCGGCCATCGCAACGAACGCTATGAGGCGTTCGGGAAGCCCGCGGCGCAGCTCGACGATCTGGTCAATCTGCCCGGCGCGCGGCTGTCCGGGTTGCTGATCGTCGCCGCGGCGGCACTCGGTGGCGGCGCATCCGCCGGTGGGGCCTGGGAGGCGATGACGCGCGACGCCGCCAAGCATGTTTCCCCCAATGCCGGCTACCCGGAAGCCGCCATGGCCGGCGCGCTCGGCCTGTCGCTGGTCGGACCGCACAGCTATCAGGGCGTGGAGACCGACGCCGCCTGGCTCGGGGACGGGCGGCGCGAGGCGAAGGCGGCGGATGTGCAAGCCGCGCTCGCCGTATATGGGCGCGCCGACGGCCTGCTGATCGCCATCGTGTTCGCGCTCGCGGTTCTCACCGCGATAGTGTGAGCAGGCGATCGATATCGACATGGACTTCGAGGTGAGCGGCGAGACGATCGAGGATCGCATCCACCGCGGTTTCGTATGAGACCTGGGTTTGCCCCGCCGCGAAACGCTGGAGCCAGGCGGAACGCTGGCGGTCGTCGGCGAAGAGGCCGTGGACGTATGAGCCGATGACGCGGCCGTCCGGCGACATCGCGCCCTCGGGGGACCCGTCGGCGAGGCGGGCGAAAGGATGACCTGCATCCGGGCCTTGGGTCACACCCATATGCATCTCATAGCCTGAGAAGGGGGCGCCGTCGAAGGTCACACCGGCCGCCGGTTCGAGACGCTTCTCCCGCGACAGGATCGTCTCGACATCCAGTAGGCCGAGGCCGGGCGCGGTGCCGGCGGCGCCCTCGATGCCGTCCCGATCGTGGATGGTGCGGCCGAGCATTTGGTAGCCCCCGCACAACCCCAGGACCGTGCCGCCACGCCGCAGATGACCGGCGATGTCGATGTCGAAGCCCGCTTCGCGCAAGGCTTCGAGATCGGAGATCGTCGCCTTGGAGCCCGGCAGGATGACGAGGTCCGCATCGCCGGGAAGCGCGTGACCGGGCCGCACGCGCACGAGATCGACCGCGGGCTCCGCATCGAGCGGATCGAGATCGTCGAAGTTGGCGATATGGGGCAGGAGCGGCACCGCGATCTTCAGCGGCGCGCCGTCATTCACTATCCGCGCGCCGTCGAGCGCCAGCGCATCCTCGGCCGGCAACGCACGCGCCTCGGCGAAGAAGGGAATGAGACCGAGCGCCAGCCATCCCGTCGCCTGGGCGATCTTCGTCATGCCGTCGGCGAACAGCGCCGGATCGCCGCGAAACTTGTTGACCAGAAAGCCTACGATCAGGTCCGCGTCCTCCGGCTCGATCACGGCCTTGGTGCCGACGAGGCTGGCGATGACGCCGCCCCGGTCGATATCGCCGATCAACACCACGGGCACGTCACAGGCGCGGGCGAAACCCATATTGGCGATGTCGTTGGCGCGGAGATTGATCTCCGAGGCGCTGCCGGCGCCTTCCACCAGCACGATGTCGGCTTCATCTTTCAGACGCGCGAAGCTGTCCTGCACGAAGCCCATCAATTCCGGTTTCAGACGCTGATAGTCGGCGGCCTTGGCGGTGCCGTAGACCCGGCCCTGCACCACCACTTGCGCGCCGATCTCGCTTTGCGGCTTCAGCAGCACCGGGTTCATGTGCACGCATCGGCGCCACCTTCGCGGCGCGGGCCTGCAGCGCCTGAGCGCGGCCGATCTCGCCGCCGTCGATGGTGACCGCCGCGTTGTTCGACATGTTCTGCGGCTTGAAGGGCAGGACTTTCATCCCGCGCAAGGCAAGCGCGCGCGCCAACCCGGCCACGATCAGCGACTTGCCGACATCGGAGCCCGTGCCCTGGAACATGAGCGCCCGGGCGGTCATGGTCAGAATTCGATGCCGGGTTGCGCCTTCACGCCGGCGGCGAAGTGATGCTTGACCAGCGTCATGTCGGTGACGAGGTCGGCGGCTTCGATGAGATCGGGCTTGGCGTTGCGGCCGGTGACGACGACGTGGAGACCGGGCCGGCGGCTTTTCAGCTTGGCGATGACCTCGTCGAGCGGCAGGTAGTCGTAGCGGAGCGCGATGTTCAGCTCGTCGAGAATGACGAGGCCGAAGCTGTCGTCGTCCATCAGCTCGACCGCCTTGGCCCAGGCGCGCTCGGCGGCGGCAATGTCGCGGGCGAGATCCTGGGTCTCCCAGGTGAAGCCCTCGCCCATGGAGTACCACGCGACCTGGTCGCCGAACTTGTTGAGCGCATCGCGCTCGGCCGTGTGCCAGGCGCCTTTGACGAATTGCACGACGCCGACGCGCTCGCCGCGGCCGATCATGCGCAGCGCCAGGCCAAAGGCCGCCGTGGACTTGCCCTTGCCCGTGCCGGTGTGGACGATGAGCAGGCCTTTCTCGAACGTCTTGCCGGCAACCTCCTCGTCCTGCACCGATTTGCGCTTCGCCATCTTGGCGCGATGGCGCTCGGCGTCCTTGTCGTCGATACCCTTGGTCATGGCGATCCCTTCACATAGAGCGGCAGGCCGGCAACCATGAGGATCACGCGGCCGGCATGCGCGGCGAGGCGCTGATTGAGCACGCCTTGCGCGTCGCGAAATTCGCGGGCGAGTGCGTTGTCCGGAACGATGCCCAGACCCACCTCGTTGGACACGACCACCGTGGTGCCGACGCGCGCCGCCAAGGCCTCTTCAAGCCGCTCCGTCATCGTGTCGATCTTGAACTTTCCGTGCATCAGGTTCGACAGCCACAAAGTCAGGCAGTCGACCAGGACGGCGGCGCCATGCGGCGCGGCATGAAGCGCTTCGGGCAGCTCATGCGGGGCTTCGATGGTTTGCCAGCCGGCCTCGCGATGGGCCTTGTGCGCGGCGATGCGCGCGGCCATCTCGTCGTCCCGCGCCTCGGCCGTGGCGATGTAGACCCACGGCTGCGGCAGAGCGGTGACGAGGCTTTCGGCGTAACGGCTCTTGCCGGAGCGCGCGCCGCCGAGGACGAAGGTCGTGCCTTCGTCCCCGGTTGTGGCCGATTGCGCCATCATTACGCCGCGTGGATGAAGCGTCCCCGGAAGAACCCGGCGAGCCCGCCGAGCAGCACCCAAAAGAGCAGCGCGGTCATCACCACGGCGACGACGAAGCTGTGGTGCAAGCCTTCCGGAATCGGGCTCTCGTAGCTTACGGGCTGGGGCGCGCCGATCACGTGAGGCGCGACCAACAGAGCAATGGCCGCGAGCACGGCGACGAGCGACCGGCTGTAGACCAAGAGGCCGAGCGCAATGGCGGTGGCGAGGACGGTTCCCAACCACCAAGCTTGGCGTGCACCGAGTTCAGCCGCCGGCATGGCCGGAAGCTCGGGCGGAAGACCAAGGCCGGGCGCGAGCGTGAACACGGCAAACCCGGCGAGGCCCCAGAACACACCCTGACGCCAATTGGCGATGCCGCCGAACAGCTCGCTCACGGCGACAAGCAGCAGCGCGAAGCCCACGCCGGTGACAATATTAGCGGCGAAGGTGAAGAAGGTGCGCTCGGCGCCGTCGGCCGGCGCCCAGCCTTCGCCATGGTCATGCGCGTGGGCCGCGGTCTCCGTCCCATGCTCGTGGGCATGGGTGGTGGCGGGGCCTTGGCCCTGCCCCTCATAGACCTCTGCCTTGACGATCATAGGCACGGTGGTGAGCTGCTGAGCGATAGTCATGCCAAGGCCGGCAAGCGCGCCGGCGATGGCCGCAACGATCACGATGTTGCGGAAGTAATCCATGTGTGCGCCCTCCCTAATGACAAGGGAAGGACATCGAATGGCGATAGTCGTGCGCGGCGTTGTGCACCGCCTCGATGTGGGAAAAGCCAACACCGCCGACGATGAAGATGCCGAGCAGGGCGGCCATGAAAATGGGCACGGCGCGCGAAGTGGTCAGTGCTGCGGCGTGGATGCCGTCGCCTTCGGGTTTGGTCGAGAACGTATTCATTTCAGTCCCCCATGCGCCCTCCACCCGAGGGCGCGGTTCAAGGTTGAGCCGGCGGCAGGTCTCCTGGCTCACGGGTCGACGCCTTCCCTCGGCCTTCCCGGAGCTCTTGGCTCCAGTGGCCTTACGGAGGGGTGCTCGCCGCTTACAGTTGCGGGGGCAGCCGCGGAATCGGGAAAATCCCTCACCGCGTTCCCTTTTACGTCCCACGGAATGCGGGAACCGACGACGGGGCGACTATAGCGGGGTTGGCCGGCGCCGCAAGCGGCGAAGGTTTCCGGCAAGCCTGTACAACCTTGAGGCGTATTTGGAAGACTCCCGCGCGAAACGGGAGTCGGTGCCCGCATTGACAAAAAGGCGGCACGGCCCCTTTAGTGGCCCCATCGACGGTCTCTCAAGATGAGAGCGAACAGGGAACGCGGTACGGATTTTTGGTCCAATTCCGCGGCTGCCCCCGCAACTGTAAGCGGTGAGCCCGAACCACATTGCCACTGGGGATGCCCGGGAAGGCGGTGAGGGGCTGAGACCCGCGAGCCAGGAGACCTGCCGTCAATCTGGTCGCTCGCCCGGGCGGGGTGCCTCGGTGGCGGTTAGTTCTATGGCGAGGGCCGATTCGTCGGCGCCAAGTCCTATCGCACCCCAATCGCGGACGGCCCGAGGAGCGGCTTCAAAGGGGTGACTCTCACCGACATCGAAGCGGACGAGGACGAAGCGGCCGCGCTTGCCGCACCCACCGTCTATGTCTGCATCACCTGCCGCCACGCCGGCGATCTCGAGGACGGCCCACGGCCGGGCCTCGCGCTGGCACGGGCCGCGGCCCTGGCGGCGGAGGGCACCGGCGTGTCCGTCTGCCAAGTCCAGTGCCTCGCCAATTGCAGCCGCTCTTTGAGCGCGGCCATGCGCTGCGATGGGACCTGGACCTATGTGTTCGGCGGGCTCAACGCCGAGGGGGACGCCGAAGCGCTGATCGAGGGCGCCCGGCTTCTGGCGCGTGCGCCTGACGGGATCCTGCCCTGGCGCGGGCGGCCCGAGATCCTGAAGCGCGGGTTGATCGCCCGGGTGCCGCCGCTCGACTTTAAGCCGGAGAATTCCACGGAGGATACTGAATGACGTCGCTTGCCCGCATTCCCTGCACCATCGTCACGGGCTTTCTCGGCTCGGGCAAGACGACGCTGATCCGCCATGTGCTCGCCAACGCGGGCGGGCGCCGGCTCGCTGTCATCGTCAACGAGTTCGGCGATGTCGGCATTGACGGCGAGATCCTCAAAGGCTGCGGCGATGCCTCCTGCCCCGAGGAGAATATCGTCGAGCTCGCCAATGGCTGCCTGTGCTGCACCGTGGCCGACGAATTCGTGCCGGCGCTCGACGCCATTCTCGCCATGCAGCCACCGGTCGAGCATATCGTCATCGAGACGTCGGGGCTGGCGCTGCCGAAGCCGCTGGTGCAGGCCTTCCATTGGCCGGCGATCAAGAGCCGCGTTACCGTCGACGGCGTGGTGGCGGTGGTGGATGGTGCTGCACTCGCCGACGGCCAAGTCTCCGCCGATCTGGAAGCGCTGTCAGCACAACGCGCGGCGGACGATGCGCTCGATCACGACGATCCGATCGAGGAAGTGTTCGAGGACCAGATCGCCTGCGCCGATCTCGTGGTGCTCAACAAGCGCGACCTGCTCGACCCGGCCGGATTGGAGCGCGCCATGGCCGCGGTGACCGGCGCATTGCCTCGCGCGGTCGGCATCGTCACCGTGGCCGACGGCAAGGTGGACCCGATCGCGCTGCTCGGACTTGGCGTCGGCACCGAGAACGATATCGAAAATCGCAAGACGCATCACGACAACGAGCTCGATCACGACCATGACGACTTCGATAGTTTCGTGGTGCCGCTCGCCGAGATCGGCGATCCCGATACCATCTCGACGCGCATCGCCGACCTCGCCAAGACTCACAATGTGCTGCGGGTGAAGGGGTTCGCTGCCGTCACGGGCAAGCCCATGCGGCTGCTGATCCAGGCAGTCGGCCCGCGCGTCAGCCATTATTATGACCGGCCCTGGGCCGCGTCGGAGGACCGCCAAGGAAGCGTCGTTGTCATCGGCCTCAAAGGTCTCGACCGCGACGCGGTAACCAAAACTCTCGCCGAGTAGGCTCGCATGCATTTGTTGCAGACATCCTCCACGACGCTCGACGACATCGTCGAGCCTGTCGATCTCGGCCAAACGCCGGGCGACATCGTGGTGGTGTCGTTCGTCGACAGCGATCTCTCAGGGCTGGCGGCGGCCTGCGCGGCGGAACCCGACCTGCCGAGCGTGCGCCTCGCTCATTTGCGCGATCTGCGCCATCCCATGTCCATCGATCTATGGATCGACAGTGTGGCGCAACACGCCAAGGTGATCGTGGTGCGGCTCTTGGGTGGGCTCGATTGGTGGCGCTACGGCGTGGAGAGCCTGTCGGACTGCGCGCAAGCCAAGGGCATCGCGCTTGCGGTGCTGCCGGGCGAGGACCGCAACGACAAGCGGCTGTTCGCCGCCTCGACCCTGCCGGAGGCCGAGCTGAAGGCGCTCTTGCGCTATTTCCGCGAGGGCGGTCCGCAGAACTTGCAAGGCCTGCTGCGCTGCCTCGCGCACCATGCGGGATATGCGCTCGATGTTCCCAAGCCGGCGCGGGTCCCGCGCATGGCGGGCTATATTCCGGGCAAGGGCGCCGTGCCGCTCCATGTCTTGCGCAATGAGATCGCGACCAACGATCCGCTGGTCCCCATCGTGTTTTACCGGTCGGCGCTGCTCGCCGCCGACACCGCGCCCATCGATGCGCTATGCGTGGCGCTCAGAAAACGCGGGCTCACGCCGGCGCCGCTCTTCGTGCCGAGCTTGAAGGACAAGGATGCCGGCGCTTTCATCCGCGAGACGCTGGAGGCCCTGTCACCCGCCGTCATCGTCACCACCACGGCCTTCGCCGCCGGCGACGGCGAGACCTCGCCGCTCGACGCCGTAGATGCCCCGGTGCTGCAGGCTGTCATCGCCACCACGCGGCGCGAGGCTTGGGCCGAAAGCCCGCGCGGGCTCGGGCCGTCCGACCTCGCCATGCATGTGGTGCTGCCCGAACTCGACGGCCGCGTGCTGGCAGGCGCCTTGGCGTTCAAAGATGCCGCGGCGAAGAACGACGCGCTCGCCTTTACCGCCTATACCAGCCGGCCCGAGCCGGACCGCATCGAGGCGGTCGCCGACCGGATCGCGGCGTTATCGCATCTGCAAGTCACGCCGCGCCATGACCGCCGCATCGCCGTGGTCATGCCTGATTATCCGGGTGCCGCGGGCCGCACCGGCTATGCCGTCGGCCTCGACGTGCCGGCCAGTGTCTGCGCGCTGCTCGCCGATCTCAATGCGGCCGGCTACACGGTCGCCGATGCCCCGGGCGACTCGCCTGCCTTGCTCCAGCGCCTGGAGCGCGGCGCAGACGAACCGGCCCTGGCGCTCGCCGACTATGAGGTTCTGCTCGCTCAGCTCCCGGCCACAATCGCCGATGAGATCATGTCCGCCTGGGGCACACCGGATACCGATCCCGATTTCCGCGACGGCGCATTTCATTTTCGCAAGCACAGCTTCGGCAATATCACCGTGGCGCTGCCGCCGGACCGCGGCTCGACCCATGACCGGCGCAGCGACTATCACGACCCGACACTGCCGCCGCGCCATGCGCTGCTCGCCTTCGGCCTGTGGCTGCAACACACGCTTCAAGCGCACGCGCTGCTTCATCTCGGGGCGCACGGCACGCTGGAATGGCTGCCGGGTAAGGCCGTGGCGCTATCGAGCGCCTGCTTTCCCGAGGCAATCGTCGGCGCGCTGCCGGTGATCTATCCGTTCATCGTCTCCAATCCCGGCGAGGCCGCGCAAGCCAAGCGCCGTATCGCCGCCGTCACCATCGGCCATCTGCCGCCGCCCTTGATCGGCACGGAACTGTCCGGCCCCGCCCAGGAGCTGGAGCGCCTCGTTGACGAATATGCCATCGCCGACGGGCTGGACCGGCGCCGCCGGGAGCGGCTCGCCAAGCTGATCGTCGACAAAGCGCAAGGCTCGGGCCTCGCGCGCGAGGCGGGGATCGCGGCGGAGGATTGCGCCGACGGCGCGCTACGCAAGATCAATTCCTGGCTGTGCGACTTGAAGGATCTCGCCATCAAGGACGGCGTACATATTTATGGGCGGCCGCCCCATACGGACGATCCATTATGGCAGGCGAGTGCCCAAGCCGAGCGCGACGCCCTGCTCGCGGCGCTCGACGGCAAGCATGTGCGGGCAGGTCCTGCGGGCGCGCCTGCCAGAGGGCGCCGCGACGTGCTGCCCACGGGACGCAACCTCTTCACCGCCGATCCGCGCGTGCTGCCGACGCCGACGGCCATGGAACTCGGCAAGCGCGCCGCGGACGAGGTGGTCCGCGCCTATCTGCAGACCCATGGCGAGATGCCCCGCGCCCTCGTCTTGGACCTGTGGGGCAGCGCCACGCTCCGCACCGGCGGCGAGGAAATCGCCCAAGGGCTTTCGCTGATGGGCTGCCGCCCCACCTGGGATCCAGCCACGGGACGCGTCACCGGCATGGAGGTGCTGCCGCCGGCCGTCATGGGCCGTGCGCGCGTGGATGTGACCTGGCGCATCTCCGGGCTGTTCCGCGACCTCTTCCCGGCGCAGATCGCGCTGATCGATGCGGCGGTGAAGCTGGTTGCCGCCCGCGACGAGGACGATGACGAAAATCCGCTTGCCGCCGCTCGCCGGGCGGCGAACGGTGCCGGCGACACGCTGGCCCGCATCTTCGGCAATGCGCCGGGCGCCTACGGGGCCGGGGTCGAGGATCTGCTGGGCCGCGATGCCGGCGAAGACGCGTTGGGCGCGGCCTATTTGGCGGCCACGTCCTATGCTTACGGCGGCGCCGACGGCGAGGGCACGGCGCAGCCGGATGCGTTTGCCTCCCGCGTGGCCGACGCCGACATGCTTCTCCATTTGAGCGACGACCCGAGCCGCGACCTTCTCGAAGGCGCGGAGGATGTGGCCCATATCGGCGGCTTCGCCGCCGCGGCCCGTTCGCTCGGCGCCACGCCCGATCTCGTCATGCTCGACGTGACCGACCCCAACCGTCCGCGCGCCCGGCCGCTGCCGCAAGCGCTCGCCCGGCTCGTGCGCGGGCGTGCCACGAGCCCGAAATTCATTGAAGGCATGATGCGCCACGGGGCCCGCGGCGCCGCAGAACTCGCCGAGACCGTGGACCGGCTGGTCGACTTCGCCGAGACCACCGGGGCGGTGTCGAGCGCGCTGTTCGATCTCGTGCATGGCGCCTATCTCGCCGACGATGCGGTGCGCGACTTTCTGTTGCGCGAGAACCCGGACGCGGCCCGTGCCATTGCCGAACGGCTGGAAGAGGCGCGCGCCAAGGGCCTGTGGCATCCGAGGCGCAACGATCTCGGCACCGAGTCCCTCACGCGCGACGTGGAGGCGGCGCTATGAGCCAGTCCTATGCACGCGGCGCATGCCCGCGCCTGTCCGCGCCGATGGAGACCGGCGATGGGCTGCTGGCGCGGCTGGTGCCTGCGGGCCCGATAAAGCTCAAGGCGCTCGCCGGCCTCTGCACCGCCGCACGGACGCACGGCAACGGCACGATGGAGATATCAGCCCGCGGCAACCTCCAAATTCGCGGACTTAAGCCGGACACGGCGCCGCTTCTTGCCGATCGGGTCGCGGCCCTCGGGATCGATAGCAGCGACGGCGTGCCGGTTCTCGCCGATCCGCTGTCGGGCGACCCTAGCGCTCTCATTGACGCGAACGCGCTTGCTATCGAGCTGCGCCAAGTTCTCGCCGCCTCGCCACTTGTGCTTGCGCCGAAAGTGTCGGTGATCGTGGATGGCGGCGGCAGGCTTCACCTCGATGGGCTCACGGCGGACATTAGAACTAGGGCCGTCAGCGCCACGGGCGGTCCGCGACTTCATATTGCAATCGGAGGTGACGGAGCAACCGCCACACCGCTTGGCACGGTCGCACCGGATGAGGCGTGCGATGCAGTTTCGCGTCTGCTTGCGGTGATTGCGGCTCATGGCCCGGAAGCGCGCGGCGCCGATGCGCTACAGAGCTGCGGTTTGGCGGCGTTCCGGGACGCCGTTCAGGCCCGCATTGAGTTTCAACCGCTGCCACCAACCCGGCTCCCAGCAGTTATGGTTGGCACGCACTCTCTCGAGGGCGATCTCTATGCGGTGGGTATCGGGCTCGCTTTCGGCCACACCCAAGCCCACACGCTGAATGCGCTGACCGAGATTGCCCGTGTACATAACGCCCTATGGGCACGGCCTGCGCCGGATCGCACGTTGCTGCTCGGGCCTTTCCAAAGGACAAAAGTAAAGACGATAAGGGACGAGGCGCGACGTTTGGACTTCGCGGTTGAGGCGGCAGATCCGCGCCGCCGCATCGTCGCCTGTCCCGGCGCGCCGTCTTGCGCCTCGGGCCTGATCGCCTCACGGAAGCTCGCGGCGGAAATCGCGGAGGAGGTCGAGTTCGCCGGCACGGGCGTTGCCCTGCATGTCTCAGGCTGTGCCAAGGGCTGCGCGCATCCTTTTCCTGCGCCGCTCACCGTGATCGGAACCGAGAAAGGCGCGGGGCTGGTACGCAACGCCACCGCGCGCGCCACTCCGTCATACTATGTGAATGAGGCGGACGTCGCCGCCACAGTCGATGAGTTTTCAGAGCCCGAGCCCGCCGATGCTTAAGCCCGACTACATCCGCGACGGCGCGGCGATCTACGAGCGCTCCTTCGCCATCATCCGCGACGAGGCGGACCTCGCCCGCTTCACGCCCGAACAGGCCGAGGTGGCGGTGCGCATGATCCATGCCTGTGGCCGGGTGGATGCCGCCGGCTCGATCGATTTCTCGCCGGACCTGGTGCCGGCGGCGCGCGATGCGCTCAAGCGCGGCGCGCCGATCTTCTGCGACGCGCAGATGGTGGCGCACGGGGTGACCCGCGCGCGGCTGCCGGCCGACAACGATGTCATCTGCACCCTGCGCGACGAGCGCGTGCCCGCACTTGCCCAAGAGCTCGGCACCACGCGTTCGGCCGCGGCGCTCGAGCTCTGGCGCGACCGCCTCGAAGGCTCGGTGGTCGCCATCGGCAACGCGCCGACGGCGCTGTTTCATTTGCTGGAGATGCTGGCGGCCGGCGCGCCGAAACCCGCCGCGATCCTCGGCATTCCCGTGGGCTTCGTCGGCGCAGCGGAATCGAAGGACGCGCTCGCTGCCAATTCTTTTGGCGTGCCCTATCTCGTCGTTCGCGGCCGCATGGGCGGCAGCGCCATGACGGCGGCGGCCATCAACGCGCTGGCCAAGGAGGGGCTATGACCGGACGGCTCATGGGTGTGGGCGTCGGCCCGGGCGATCCCGGCCTGCTGACGCTGAACGCCGTCGCGGCGCTCAAGGATGCGGACGTGGTCGCCTATTTCGCCAAGGCGGGGAACGCCAGCAATGCGCGGACCATCGTCGCGGCGCATCTGAACGGCGCGGAGGAGTTGCCGCTGCTCTATCCCGTCACCACGGAGATCCCGAAGGAGCACGGCGACTACCGCACTGCCATCCGCAATTTCTACGACGTCTCGGCCGCCGCAGTGGCTTCCCATCTCGACGACGGACGGATCGTCGCCGTGCTGTCGGAAGGCGACCCGCTGTTCTACGGCTCCTACATGCATCTCCATGTGCGGCTGTCCACCCGCTATCCGACGGAGGTGATTGCCGGCGTCACCGGCATGTCGGGCTGCTGGTCGGCGGTCGGCGTATCGATGACGCAAGGCGACGATGTGTTCACCGTGCTGCCGGCGACCTTGCCGGAATATGAGCTGGAGCGCCGCTTCGCCGACGCCGACGCCGCCGTGGTGATGAAGATCGGCCGGCATCTCCCCAAGGTGCGCCGCGCGCTCGACCGGGCGGGACGGCTCGACCGCGCCATCTATGTGGAGCGTGGCACCATGGCCAATGCCGCCGTGATGCCGCTCGTCGACAAACTCGACGGCTGCGCGCCCTATTTCGCCATCGTGCTGGTGCCCGGCTGGGAGAGCCGGAATTGAGCGGGCGCCTGACCATTGTCGGGCTCGGCCCCGGCGACGCACGCTTTTGGACCCGCGAGGCGGCCGACGCGCTTGCCTCGGCGCAGGCGCTCTACGGCTACGGACCTTATCTCGACCGCGTGCCCCCGCGTGAGGGCCAGACACGGCATCCGTCCGGCAATCGCGTCGAAGGCGAACGCGCCGAAGCCGCCCTCAAACAAGCGGCGGACGGCGTGCGCGTGGCCATGGTTTCGGGCGGCGACCCCGGTGTGTTTGCCATGGCGGCGGCCGTTTGCGGCGAGATCGAATCCGGACCCGAGGCCTGGCGCAACCTCGATGTGGTCGTGCTGCCCGGCATCACCGCCATGCTGGCGGTGGCGGCGCGGGTCGGCGCGCCTCTGGGGCATGATTTCTGCGCCATCTCGCTGTCGGACAATCTGAAGCCCTGGGATCTGATCGAGCGGCGTCTCGATGCCGCGGCGTCCGCCGGCTTCGTCATCGCGCTCTACAACCCGATCTCGAAAGCCCGGCCATGGCAGCTCGGCGAGGCTTTCGCCCGGCTCGGCCGTCATCTCGATCCCGCAACGCCGGTCGTGTTCGGCCGCGCGGTGGGGCGCGACGACGAGGCGGTGACGATCACCACATTGGACAAAGCGGCCGAGACGGAAGCCGACATGGCGACGCTCGTCATCGTCGGCTCGCCCGAGACGCGGCTCATTATTCGCGATGGGCGCGAGCCGCTCGTCTATACGCCACGGGTGGCGGCGGAGGCGCTGGCATGATCGAGCCAGGCCAGCAGATCTTCCACGGTGTCGACGGATGCGACCTCCGGCAGGGGCGGGCGTTTCAGCATGACGACCGGCAGATGCAGCGCGCGCGCAGCGGCGATCTTGCCGTAGGAGGCCTCGCCGCCGCTATTCTTGGCGACCACCACGTCGATGCGATGCCGCTGCAGCAGGGCGCGGTCGTCCGCCTCGGTGAAGGGACCGCGCGCGGTGAGATAGAGCGCGTTTGGCACCGCAAGCGGCGGATCGACCGGATCGACGCTGCGCACCAGATAGATGTGGTCGGGCGCCGAGGCGAAGGGCTCGATCTCTTTGCGCCCAAGGGCGAGGAAGACGCGGCGGGGCACCACGCCAAGCGCGGTGACCGCTTCGTCAATGGACGCGACATCGATCCAATGATCGCCGTCGGTCTTCTCCCAAGCGCCACGCCGGAGCGCGATGAGCGGCACTTTGGCCAGCGCTGCGGCACGGGCGGCGTTGGCGGAGATCTGCGCCGCATAAGGATGGGTGGCGTCGATCAGCGCGTCGATCTTCTCGTCGCGCAAGAAAGCCGCGAGCCCTTCGGCACCACCGAAGCCACCGCTGCGCACAGGGACAGACTGCGGCAGAGGATTGGCGGTGCGTCCGGCAAGCGACAGGGTCACGGCGAAACGCTTCTGGCCGGCAAGCGCGCCGGCAAGCGCGCGGGCTTCCGTCGTGCCTCCGAGAATGAGGATCTTCATGGCGCGTGCTGAACCGATCATGCCGGACCCTGCCTCAATCCGGCGCTGGCTGTCCATCGTCGGCATCGGCGAAGACGGCGCGGAAGGTTTGAGCCCCATCGCGCGGGATCTCGTTACGCGCGCCGACATCGTGTTCGGCGGCGCACGGCATCTAGCGCTGGCCGCGTCCCTGATCCGGGGCGAGGCCTCGCCCTGGCCGAGCCCCTTCGCCAAGGCCGTGGACGCGGTGCTGGCGATGCGCGGACGCCAGGTGTGCGTGCTCGCCTCGGGGGATCCCTTCTTCTATGGCGTAGGCGCGACGCTCGCGGCTCATATTCCGCCCGAGGAAACTCTTGTGGTGCCGGCGCCGTCTGCTTTCTCTCTCGCTGCTTCGCGCATGGGCTGGCCGCTGCCGGAGACCGTGCTGGTGTCGCTGCATGGCCGCGCGCTCGATCGCATCCGGCCGCACCTGCATCCGGGCGCGCGCATCCTGGCGCTGACCTCCGATGGCGACGGCCCGGCGGCGCTGGCGCGGCTCCTGACCGACATCGGGTTCGGCCCCTCGACCCTCACCGTGCTGGAGGCGCTCGGCGGCGGGAACGAGCGCCTGCGCGCGGCCCGCGCCGACGCTTTCGCTCTCACGGACATCGCCGCGCTGAACATCGTCGCACTTGATGTCGCCGCGACACCCGGGGCGCGCATCATCGCCACAACGCCGGGGCTCGCCGACGATCTCTTCGAGCATGACGGCCAGATCACCAAGCGCGAGATCCGCGCCATGACGCTGTCCGCGCTCGCGCCGTTGCGCGGCGAGCTGCTCTGGGATGTCGGCGCGGGCTCCGGCTCGATCGGCATCGAGTGGATGCTGGCCGATGGGTCGATGCGGGCTATCGCCATCGAGGCAAATGCAGACCGTGCCGCGCGCATCCGCCGCAACGCCTGTGCCTTCGGTGTGCCGGAACTTGCGGTTATCGAGGGTGCCGCGCCTGATTCGCTAATCGGCCTTACGCCGCCGGACGCGATCTTCGTCGGCGGCGGCGGGAGCGTGCCCGGCCTGCTCGACGACTGCATCACGGCGCTGAAGCCCGGCGGACGCCTGGTGACCAATGCGGTGACGCTGGAGACGGAAGCGGCGTTGATGGCGCGGCACGGGAGGCTTGGCGGCGACCTCGTGCGCATCGCGGTCGCGCGGGCCGACCGCGTCGGCGGCAAGACCGGCTGGCGTCCCGCCATGCCGGTGACTCAATGGATTTGGAGGAAGACATGATTGTTGCGGGGGTCGGCTGCCGCAGAGGCACGACGGCGGATGAGATCAACGCGGCCATCGACACGGCGCTGGCGCAGGCCGGCTACATGCCCGACCAGCTCAAGGTTATTGCCACCTCCGACGGCAAGGGGAGCGAGCAGGGCATCATCGAGGCGGCCGCCGGCCGCGGCGTGAGGCTCGTTCTGGTCAGGCCGGCCGATCTCGAAGCGGCCGGACCGCGCACGCTGTCCTCCTCGCCCCGGGTAAAAGCGCTGATCGGCGTGCCGTCCGTCGCCGAAGCGGCGGCGCTGGCGGCGTGCGGCGGCGACTCCCGGCTCATCGTGCCGCGCATCGACCTCGGCTCGGCCACCTGCGCCATTGCCGCGCTGCCTGGGGACGGTTCGTGACTGTCCACTTCATCGGCGCTGGACCCGGTGCCGCTGACCTGATCACCTTGCGCGGCCGCAACCTTCTCGCCCGCTGCCCGGTCTGCCTCTATGCCGGCTCTATCGTGTCAAAGGACCTGCTGGCCCATTGCCCTGACGATGCGCGCCTGATCGACACGGCGCCGATGTCGCTCGACGAGATCGAGGCGGAATATGTCGCGGCACAGGAGAAGGGCCAGGACGTGGCCCGACTGCATTCCGGCGATCTCTCCGTGTTCAGCGCCGTGGCCGAGCAGATGCGCCGGCTCGAGGCGCGAAACATTCCCTATACGCTGACGCCGGGCGTGCCGGCCTTCGCCGCCGCCGCCGCCGCGCTCCACCGCGAACTCACCGTGCCGGAAGTGGCGCAAAGCGTGGTGCTGACCCGCGTGCCCGGTCGCGCCTCGGCCATGCCCGCGGGTGAGAGCCTGGCCGCTTTCGCCGCGACGGGCGCGACGCTTGCCATCCATCTCGCCATCCACGCCCTCGACAACGTGGTCGAGACGCTGATGCCATTCTACGGCGCAGATTGTCCGGTCGCCGTGGTGGCCTATGCGAGCCAGCCGCAAGAAAAGATCTTGCGCGGCACGCTCGGCGACATCGGCGCCACGCTGGCGGCAGATCCGATCGATCGCACGGCGCTAATCCTGGTCGGCCGCGCGCTGGCACCGGAAGACTTTCGCGAGAGCGCGCTTTACGACGCCGACTATCGCCGCCGCTTTCGCGGAGGCCCGGCATGATGGCTCGCGAAGGGCGCATGGCCGACGCAGTTTCCGTCGCGGTCGAACAGGACGATTTCGATCTCGATGGGCTTGATCTCGATGGGCTTGCCGGCGACGACCGCCAAGGCTGTCTGTTGCGCGGCTTTCGCAACGGCATCGCCGAGGGCGATGTTTTCGGCTTTGGCATGATCGAAGGCTTCGGCGGCGGTGTTGGAGGCGAGGATACGAGCCCGCAAGTCGGCGGCGGCACCGGCATCTCCGGCCAACTTGGCCAGCGCTTCGAGATCGACCGATCCGCGCTTGGAATGCAGATCGAGCAGGCCTTGCGCCAGCTTGGTCATCTTGCCGAGGCCGCCGGCGACGGTGACGCGCGGCACGGGATGGAGCTTGATGTATTTGAGGGTGCCACCGACGAAATCACCCATGTCGATGAGCGCCGTCTCGGGCAGATCGTGCATCTTCTGCACGGCGGCCTCGGAGGCGGAGCCGGTCGAGGCGGCGACATGAGTCAGCCCGCAGGCGCGCGCCACGTCGATACCCCGATGGATCGAGTGGATCCAGGACGAGCAGGAATAGGGAATGACGATGCCGGTGGTGCCGAGGATCGACAGCCCGCCGACAATGCCGAGGCGGCCGTTCAAGGTTTTGGCTGCCAGCGCCTCGCCGTCGGGGATGGAGATCTCCACCTCGACGTCGCCGGGATCGCCGTGCGCCGCCGCCACCTCCTTGATGGCGTCGCGGATCATTTGGCGCGGCACGGGATTGATGGCGGGCTCGCCGGGCGGAATGGGAAGGCCGGGCCGGGTCACCATGCCGACGCCCTCGCCGGCGCGAAAGCTGACGCCGGTACCCGGCGCGCCGGGCCGTACGGTCACCAAAATGAGAGCCCCATGGGTGACGTCGGGATCGTCGCCCGCGTCCTTGACCACCCCGGCGGTGGCGGCACGATTGCCCCGCGCCGTGGTGGCCAGCGCGAAGGACGGGCGCTGCCCGCCGGGCAAGGTCACCTCGACGGGATCGGGAAACGCACCCGTGAGCAGGCCCGCATACGCGGCCTTGGCGGCGGCCGTGGCGCAGGCGCCGGTGGTCCAGCCCCGTCGCAAGGGCGCGGAATCCTCGTTCATGCCTTTCGCTATAGAGCGCCGGAGGCCCGCCGTCACTCAATGAGCGTGATCCGGTGACCGCGCCGGCCCTGATCGTCGCCGCGCCCCGCTCCGGCGCCGGCAAGACCACCGTGACGCTCGCCTTGTTGGCGGCGCTGCGCCGGCGCGGACTCGCGGTAAGAGCGGCCAAGACCGGGCCGGACTATATCGACCCCGCCTTCCACCAAGCGGCCACGGAGCGGACAAGCGTCAATCTCGACAGCTGGGCCATGAGCCCTGCCCTGCTCGATACGCTCGCCGGCCATGCTTCGGCGGATGCCGACTTTCTCGTCATCGAAGGCGCCATGGGCCTGTTCGACGGCATACCCGGGGCATCCGGCCGCACGGGAGCGACGGCCGATCTCGCGGCGCGTTTCGGCGTGCCGGTACTGCTCGTGGTCGACGTGTCGGGACAGTCTCAGTCTGCCGCCGCTTTGGTGCGCGGCTTCGTTACGCACAATCCACAAGTGCGGATCGGCGGCGTGGTGCTCAATCGCGTGGCCAGCGACCGGCACGAGCGGCTCATCACGACCGCGCTCGCGGCGTTGCAGATTCCGATCCTCGGGATCGTTCGGCGCGACGAGACCTTGTCGCTGCCGGAACGTCATCTCGGCCTCGTGCAAGCGGGCGAGCATGGCGATCTCGCCGCGCATCTCGACGCGCTCGCCGACATGGCCGAGCGGTGTTTCGATCTCGACGCCATCGTCAACCTCGCGGCGCGACCGACGCTTTCATTGCGCGATGCCGCGCCGGCCCTGCCGCCGCCGGGCATGCGCATCGCGCTGGCGCAGGATGCGGCCTTCACCTTCGTGTATCCCCATGTGGTCGCGGGCTGGCGCCAGGCGGGCGCTGCGATCGTGCCATTCTCGCCGCTCGCCGACGAGGCCCCTCCGCAAGATTGCGACGCCTGCTGGCTGCCTGGCGGCTATCCGGAGCTGCAAGCGGGGCGGCTCGCCGCGGCGCGCAATTTTCGCGATGGGCTTACGCGGTTCGCCGCGGGGCATCCCGTGCATGGGGAGTGCGGCGGCTACATGGTTCTCGGCGAGGGTTTGGAGGATGCGGACGGCGTGCGGCACGCCATGACCGGCCTGCTCGGCCATGCCACGAGCTTTGCGCAACGCAAGCTGCATCTCGGCTATCGCGCCGCGCGGCTCCTGTCCGATTGCGCGCTCGGTAAAGAAGGCGGCCGGTTACGTGGGCACGAGTTCCATTATGCGAGCGTGATCGAGACGGGGAACGACGCGCCGCTGTCCGAGATCGCCGACGGCGAAGGCAATGCGCTCGGCACGGATGGCGGCCGGCGGGGCCATGTCACCGGCACGTTCTTCCACGCCATCGCCGCGGCGTAACGACTAGACCGGCTTGTCGGAGACTTGCGCCTCGTCAAACGTCGCCATGCCGGTGTGGCAGGCAAGCGCGGCACGCAACACCAATATGGCGACGGCGGCGCCCGAGCCTTCGCCGAGCCGCATGCCGAGATCGAGCAGCGGGTTCAAGCCGAGCTCGTGCAGCAGAAGACGGTGACCGGCTTCCGCCGACATATGGCCGGACAAGGCATGATCGAGCGCATCGGCACGCAGCGCCTTAAGCGGCGCCACACCCGCCGTCGACACGAAGCCGTCGATCAGCACGGGAACAGATTTGTGGCGCGCGGCAAGGCAGGCGCCGAGCATGGCGGCGAGCTCGCGCCCACCTAGCGCCGCCGCGACGCGCAGGGGATCGGCCAGCACATCTTTGTGGCGCGCCAGCCCCGCTTCGATCGCCGCGCACTTGCGGGCCAGGCCTGCATCGTCCACGCCGGTGCCGGTGCCGGCGAAGCGGGCGCCGCCGCCGAACAGCGCGCCCGACAGCGCCGCCGCCGCTGTGGTGTTGCCGATGCCCATCTCGCCGAGCACGATCAGATCGGCCGTGTTCGACACATCGTCGTAGCCGGCCGCGACCGCCTCCAGAAAGGCCGCCTCGGTCATGGCTGCATTTTCCGTGAAATCGGCAGTGGGCTCCTCCAGCGACAGGGCGACCACGCGCAGTTCGGCGCCGGCGGTGCGCGCCAGCTGATTGATGGCCGCGCCGCCACGAGCGAAATTCGCCACCATCTGGGCCGTGACCTCGGACGGATAGGCGGAGACGCCCTGCGCCGTCACCCCATGATTGCCGGCGAACACCAGGATCTCGATCCGGTCGAGCGCCGGGGGATTGCGGCCCTGCCAGCGGCTCAGCCACGCCACGCTCTCCTCGAGCCGGCCGAGGCTGCCGGCCGGCTTCGTCAGGCGCGCCTCGCGTGCGGCGACTTTCGCGGCCATGCCTTCATCGCCTTCGGGAAGGTCGAGGCAGGCGGCGCGCAGAGCGTCAAAGGAGGCGAAGCGGGACATTTCGGCGTAGACTCTCGGCTTTCAGGCAGCTAGCGCCCAGACGAGGCGCGGGAAGATCTCAAGGGGGGTCTCGGGGATGGGCGGCATTACCACGGACATTCGGACCGGCCTAGCCTTTTGCACGAGGCTGCCCGTGCGGGTGCCACCGGAGGCCAAGCTCGCGGAGGCCGTGTGGTGCTTCCCGCTGATCGGGGCGCTCATCGGCGGCGCCGGGGCGTGCGTCTATTGGTTCGCCGACTGGATCTGGCTGTACCCCTACATATCCGCGACGCTTGCGGTCGCCGCCGCCATGCTCGTCACCGGCTGCCTGCATGAGGACGGGCTCGCGGACACGGCGGACGGCTTCGGCGGCGGGGCGACCAAGACGCGCAAGCTCGACATCATGCGCGACAGCTGCATCGGCACCTATGGCGTCGTGGCGCTGATCCTGTCCTTCATCCTGCGGATCGCCGCCATCGCCAGCCTGGTGGAGCCTGGCCTGGTGGCGGCGGCGCTGATCGCCGCCCATGCCGGAGCGCGGGCGGTCCTGCCGCTGTTCATGCTGGCGCTGCCCCGGGCGCGGCAAGACGGGCTCGCCGCCTCGGTGGGCGCGCCGCCTGGGGGACGGGTGGCCATCGCGCTGCTGCTCGGGCTGCTTGTGCTGGCGCTCTGTCTCGGCGCGGGCGGTGCGTTCATCACGGCGCTTCTGCTTGCGGCCGCCTTCGGCCTCATGGCGTGGCTCGCCATGCGGCAGATCGGCGGACAGACCGGCGACGTGCTGGGCGCGGTCGAGCAGGTCAGCGAGATCGTGATCCTGCTCGTCGCCTCGGCGCTGCTTTAGGCGCCCCGCTATGGTGAGCGAAAGGCTAAGGGGGCGCTAACGGGGCGGAAACTCGAGCGTGCTAGCTTGCCCCTAACAACAGTCGTTAGAGGCTGGAAGACATACAGGGAGTTCCCATGCGTATCGCCATCGCCCTCTCGCTGGCCGCCGGCGCGGTGCTTGCCGCGCCCGCCATGGCCAATGCCGCACCGCTCGCCTTGTCCGATCATGCGGCCGTCACCCAGAAGCTCGGCAACACCGGCGTCGAACAGGTCGCCCGCCGCAGGGTGAAAACCCGCCGCTATGTCCGCAGGAACTGTGACGACTGGATGGATCAGCCCTATTGGCGCCCCTACCAGTATCGGTACTGGCAGTATTACTACCCCTATGGCGGTCCGCTGTTCTAGCCGGCGCTAGAACGCGGTTTCTGAACGACTCTCACGGCGATGTGACCGCCGCTCGCGTTGCCGTGTCCACCGGCCACCGCTAGGCTTCGATATGCCGGGGGCGGTTGGCGTTTTAGGAGCTCAAGATGCGTCACTCCCTCATCACACTCGCCGCTTCGGCGGTCTTGGCCGGGCTCGCGCTCGGTGCAGCACCGGCCGGCGCGGCTCCTCTGCCCAAAATCGACAGCGTGACCAGCCAGGCCGCATCGCCGGTCGAAGCGGTCCGTTATTACCGCCGGTGGGGTTATCGCCCCTATGCCTATCGCCAGCCTTACCGGGGCTACTACGCGCCCCGGCCCTATTACCGCAATTACGGCTATGGCTACGGTTATCGGCCCTATTACCGGAATTACGGCTACTGGAACCGGCCCTATTACGGCCGCCGCTACTGGTAGACGGCCCGGAACACTTTCAACACCGGCGGCGGGCTTGCTGTCGCCGGTGTTCCACCACCTAGTCGCCTTCTTAGGCGATGGACGAACAAGGGGGTGACGGTGCGCCTGCTCCTTGTGGCAGAGTGCGCCGCGTGACCCAGCCCTCCGACCCCAAATCCCTTCGCGCGCGCGTTCTGGCCCAGGCCGCTCTCGCCCGTCCCGGCGCGCCGCCGGCCTTACCGGACCGTCTGGTCGTGGTCGATGTGGAGCGGCAGATCGCCACCTGGCTCGATGCCGGACGCGCCGTCGCCGCATGGCCGGTGTCGACCGCGCGCAACGGCATCGGCGGCGAGGAGAACTCGTTCAAGACACCGCCCGGATGGCATCGCGTCCACGCGCTGATCGGCGCCGGCGCCGAGCCCGGCACCGTGTTCAAGTCGCGCGAGCCGACCGGCGAAACCTGGTGTGGGGACGCATGCGGCGACGATCTCATCCTCACGCGTATCCTCACGCTCGAGGGGCTGGAGGACGGGGTCAATCGCGGCCCCGGTCACGACTCGCTGGAACGCTACATTTATCTCCACGGCACCAATCACGAGGACCTGCTCGGCCGGGCGATGTCGTGCGGGTGCGTGCGCCTGTCGAACGCGGATATCCGCGCGCTGTTCGACGCCACCCGCGAAGGAGACCTCGTGCTCATTGCTCTCGCCGAGACGCGCGCGATCCCCGATCCGAAATCCGGCCGCTTCCATTATGCGGGGCTCGGCGGCTCGGGCATGAGCGCCATCGCCCAGTTCCAGGCGATGACCGGCGGCACAGTGAGCGGCAGCGATCGCGCCTTCGACCACGGCGAACGCGGCGGCTTACGCACGCAATTCGAGGCGTTGGGCATCGCGGTGCTGCCCCAGGACGGCAGCGGCATCGGCGAGACTTGCGCGGCACTCGTGGTGTCGACCGCGGTCGAGGAGCAAGTGCCGGACTATGCCGCGGCCAAGGCCAAGGACGTGCCGATCATTCACCGCTCGGAGATGCTCGCGCATTTCGTCGCCGAACACCGCTCCATCGCCGTGACGGGCACGAGCGGCAAATCCACGGTCACCGGCATGATCTTCGAAATCTTGCGGGGCGCGGGCCGCGACCCGTCCGTCATTACCGGCGGCGACCTGCCGCTCCTGCAGGCGGACGGGCTCCCGGGCAACGCCTATGCGGGCGGCTCCGATCTTCTCGTGGTCGAGGCGGACGAGAGCGACGGCTCGCTCGTGCGCTATGCGCCGTCCATCGGCGTGATCTTGAACCTGCAACGCGACCATAAGGAGATGGACGAGGTGGCTGCGATGTTCGCCACCTTGCGGGCGCGCACGCGCGAGGCGCTCGTCGTCGGCGATCAGGAGAATCTCGACCAATTCGCCGGCGGCGCGCTGCGCTTCGGTCTGTCACCACGGGCCGATGTGCGTGGCGAGGATGTCGAACTCGGTCCGGAGTCGAGCCGCTTCCGCGTCGCCGACACGGCCTTCACTTTACCGGTTGCCGGCGAGCATAATGTCTCGAACGCCCTTGCCGCGATCGCCGCCGCGCATGCGGTGGGCGTGGCCTTCGCCGACATGGCGGACCCGCTCACGCGCTTCTCCGGCATCGGGCGGCGCTTTCAAACCATCGGCGCCGCGCGTGGCGTCGAAGTGGTCGACGACTTTGCCCATAACGCGGAGAAGATCGCCGCGGCGATCAGAACCGCGAAATTGCGCGCCAAGCGCGTGCTGGCGATCTATCAGCCGCACGGCTACGGGCCGACGCGTTTCCTGCGCCAGGATTTCATTACCACTTTCGCCCGCGAGCTCAGCGGCGATGACCGGCTATGGATGCTCGAAGTCTTCTATGCCGGCGGCACGGCGACCCGCGACTTCTCGGCGTCCGAGATTATCGACGAGATCAAGGCGCGCGGCACCAATGCGGAATTCGCCGCCTCGCGCGACGGGCTCATCGGCCGCATCGCCGCGGAGGCCAGAGACGGCGATCTGGTGCTGGTGATGGGTGCACGCGATCCATCACTCACGCATTTCGCCCGGTCGATCCTCGCGGCGATCGAGGCCGGCGCGGCGGAGGTTTGACCCCGCACGCGACGCCCCTTCCGTTAGTTCCCAAAAAGACCGGAGATGAGATCGTCCAAGCCGCCGCCACCGCCGCGGCGCCGGGCTGACCGGTCCTGATCCCTGGATTGCTCGACCACTGCCGGCGTTGACGGGACCGGGAACCTTGCCGGGTTCTCGAACAGCTTCGCGGCCATGCGGTTGTCGATGCCGTAAATGTCTGCGAACCGGTTCAGCCCGCCATTCTCGTCGATAGTGGCGGTGAAATAGGTGAGATGCACGGGCACCTTGTGGTTCAGCCCGATCACCGTGCTCGAGTTCTTGGCGACGAGCCGCTGGATTTGCGCATAGGACCAGCCCTTGTCCTGGGCGAGAAGCAGGGCGGCGAAGCGGTCGGGCTCGTGCACGCGGATACAGCCGTGACTGAGGGTGCGCACCCGCTCGGAGAACAGTTCGGGCTGCACTGTGTCGTGCATGTAGATGGCGTGGCGGTTGGGGAAGTTGAACTTGAACTTGCCGAGCACGTTGGTCGGGCCCGGGTCCTGGGTGAAAGTGTAGGTGTGGATGTTGACGTTCGCCCAGTCGACGCGGTCGGCGTCGACCGGTTCGCCCTTGTAGCTGACGCTGAGGCCATAGCCCCGCAACATATCCGTCTTCGACGGGCTGAATATGCCACGCGGGCGCCTGGAGCTTCGGCGCCAGATCTTCCTTCACGATGGTCGGCGGCACGGTCCAGTTCGGATGGAACACGATGTTGCGCATCGGCGCGGAGAAGAACGGGGTGGCGTATTTGTCCTGACCGACAATGGTCTTCTCCACATAGATCGGCTTTCCGTTCTTCATGACACGGACGTTGAACTCCGGGACATTGTTCCAGACATGGTAGCTGCCGAGATTGCGCGGCAGCCAGCGCCAGCGCTCCATGTTGATCACCAGCAGCTGCACCTCGCCGTCATTGCGGGGATTGCGCCCGGTGGCGGCAGCGCGGTCGCGCGCCTTGACCAGCGCGGCACGCAGCCGTTTGAATTGCTCGTGCTGGGGGTGCAGCGAGGTCAGATAAGTGGCCGGGTCAGAGGCGCCGGCAATCTCGGTGAGTAGCGTCTCGGTGCCGCGCTGCTCGGGCTTCTGGTCGAATAGAGGGCTGAAGCTCGACGGCGAACGGGCGCCGCCTTGGGCGTAGCGCGCATATTTGAGCACGGCCATGGCGAGGTCGAGCTCGGCAACGGCCTGCTCTTCTTCCGTCGAGGCGCGCGCATCGGCCTTCGGCGCATCGAAGTCGCGGGCGTCGAGCCCCCAATCGTCGGCATTGCCGATCTCGGCGATGAGCGCCTTCGCCTTGGGCGAGAAGCCGCTGTCTGTAATCCACAATGGCGGGCCCTCGCGGGCGCCGTAGAACGCCTCGAGTCCTTCGAGCGTGGCCGCATTGAACCCGTCGCGGAAACCGGGATCGGCCAACTTTGCGCGGATCGCGGCGACGACCGGATGGGCCGGCGGCGGCGGCGGCACGACCTCCACGGCGGCATCCTCGACTGCGGCATCGCTGGGCGCTGCCGCGTCCTCCTCAGGGGTTGCCGGTGTCGCGGCGGCGTCGCCGGACGCGGGCTCGCTCGCCGTCTCGGCAGGCGGTGTGGCGTCGGGCAGCGTCGCGTCGGGTGACGTCTCGGCGGGTGACGTCTCGGCGGCCTCGGTGGGCTCGGTGAGCTCCGCTTCGTCGCTGTCGACTGCGGCCTCGGAGGGGACGTCTTCCGCGTCCGCGTCGGCCGGGGTGTCGTTCACGGCCGGGATGGCGGGTTCGGGCGCCGGTTCGCTCGGCGGCGTGACAGCCGCCATCTCCATCGGCGCGGCGTCGTCCGCCGGCGCCTCGGGCTTTGCCGGGGCCGGCGCGGCGGCGATGTCGGCGGGCGGCGGCAGGACCTCCAGCACAACGATCGCGTCATGAGACGGCACCACGGTCTCGACCGGCTCCGCCTCGACGACTTCAGGTTCGGCTTCGGGCTCAGGCTCGGGTTCGGCGGATTGCTCGGCTTCCACCGCATCGGCAGCCGGCTCGGGCTTAGTCTCCTCGGGCTTAGCCTCCTCTGGCTCGGCCGCCTCGGGCTTCGCCTGCTCGGGCTCGGCCTCCAGGCGGGCGATCTCTTTGGGCGGTGACGGTTCGGCCTCGAGCCGCGCGGTCTCCTTCGGCGGCGACGGCTCATCGGCCTCGTCCGCCGCCGCGTCGTCCGCAGAAGCCTCAGCATCCCCCGCGTCCGCCACGACATCCGCAGGCTTGGCCAGCGCGTCGGTCTCCTCTGGCGTCTCGTCTTCGCTCGCCGTGGCGTTCACCGGCTCCGGCTTGCCGGCCTCCGAAGCGGGTTCCTCCCCGGCGTCTGCCGATTCCGGCGGCGTCTCATCGGACGGCGCCGAGTCCGCCAGGGCAGAGGTCTTCTCAGCCGGCTCGCCCTCGGCGGCGGCGGCGGTCGTCTCGGTTGCGGCGACCTCTTCGGTCTCATCCGACGGTGTGTCGTCGGACTCAGCGCCAGCCTGATCCTCGCCCGCGTCGTCCGCAGAGTCCTCGACCGGCTCGGCGTCCGCGGGAGAAAGCGCCGCGGTAATCTCAGGCTCGCTCGCGGGCTCCGCGGCCGCCACCTCGATCGGCCGTTGCTGCGGGATGTCGGCACCGGCGACTGCGACGCTGGCCGAAGCGGACGCGCCGGCCATGCCGGACGCCGCCGCGCCGTCCGCCGACAGCGGCGAGGAGGTGCCATCGACCTTAATGGTCGCGGTAATGTCCGCGGACACGCGAGTCGGATTGCGCTGCGGCAAGGTTGGCCGGAAGCGTCTGGCCTTGTGGACGGCTTTCGGCTTTGCGCCTGCCCCAGGCAGGTTCGGGCGAATCTGCTCCGCCAGCACCGCCCCGGAAGGCAGCGCCGCCAGCATCATCGCCACAACCACAGCACGCAGGCCTGCAACTGGGGGTCGTCCGCGCATCCCCTGGTCCCCTCGATCCCCAAGGGTAGTGCTTGGGGGTCCCATCAGCCACTCCGAAATCCCTCACGATTTCGGAGCCGCCTGACATGTATCGGAAAATCGGGGCGCTTCCAGGGCTCACGGCAGTTTAAACCACGGATCCCCGGCGGCGAGACCCACCCCGCCCAGCTCAGCGCCCAACCGCGAGATTTCACGACGATATTGCCGACAAATTGGGCATATGCGCGGATTTCTCGCAGTCTTACTCGTGCCCAAAATTTGATTGATGCTGCCGTTGATGCAATAACATCACACATCAGCTCGAAACTATGACGTTTGAACTGTGACGCGGGTCTGTGTGGCACCCGGCGAAAATCGGCCCCAATCTTGCTCGCATCTTAGCGTTTGCACGCGCGAGTGGCCTGAACAACTCACCAGAGGCTCTAAAGTATGTGCGGTTTGTGCGGCGAGGTTACTTTCGACGGCTCGCCAGCGTCAGTAGAGGCCCTGAGCGCCATGACCTGCTCGATGGCGCCGCGTGGGCCCGACGCCGAGGGCATCGTCGCCCGTGGCCGCGTGGCGCTCGGCCACCGGCGGCTCCAGATCATCGACCTGTCGGCGCGCGGCCAGCAGCCGATGGTCGATTCCGAGCTTGGCCTGACGCTCGCGTTCAACGGCTGCATCTACAATCACAAAGAGCTGCGGGCCGAGCTCGAGGGAAAGGGCTACCGCTTCTTCTCGACCAGCGACACCGAGGTCATCCTTAAGGCTTGGCATGCCTGGGGCCATGAAGCGCCCAAACGATTCAACGGCATGTTCGCCTTCGTGATCCACGAGCGCGACACCGGCCGGGTCGCCATGTGCCGCGACCGGCTCGGCATCAAGCCGCTCTACTACACGCAAGACGCCAGGCGCCTGCGCTTCGCCTCCACCCTGCCAGCGCTCGTCGCCGCGGGGGACGTGGACACCGCGCTCGATCCAGTCGGCCTGGCGCATTACATGACCTTCCACGCGGTGGTGCCGCCGCCGCATACGATTCTGCGCGGCGTGCGCAAATTGCCGCCGGCGACCTTGCGCATCGTCGAGCCGGACGGGCGCATCAAGGACAGCATCTACTGGGAGCTCACATTCGAGCGGTCGAGCGAGGACCTGACGCTGGACCACGGGGTGTGGAAAGACCGCGTCGGAGCGTCGCTTCGCCGTGCCGTCGACCGGCGCATGATCGCCGACGTGCCGGTGGGCGTGCTGCTCTCGGGCGGCGTCGATTCCAGCCTGATCGTCGGACTCTTGGCGGAGGCCGGGCAGAAGCATCTGAAGACCTTCTCCATCGGCTTCGAGGCGGCCCATGGCGAGGCCGGCGACGAGTTCAAATATTCCGACATCATCGCCAAGCATTTCGACACCGACCACACCAAGATCATGATCCCGACGACGAGCATGCTCAACGCCTTGCCGGATACGATCGGCGCCATGTCGGAGCCCATGGTGTCCTACGACAATGTCGGCTTCTATCTCCTGTCGCGGGAGGTGGCGAAGCACGTCAAGGTCGTGCAGAGCGGCCAAGGCGCCGACGAGGTGTTCGCCGGCTATCACTGGTATCCCAAGCTCGAGAACTCCAACGACATTCTCGCCGACTACAAGGCGCTGTTCTTCGACCGCGACCGCGAGAAGCTCGGCCGGCATCTGTCGGACGCCTGGATGGCGGAGGACGACGAGCCGGCGCGTTTCGTCGAGGCGCATATCACCCGCACAGGCGCCGAGACGCCGCTCGACCGCGCCTTGCGCATCGACACCACGGTGATGCTGGTCGACGATCCGGTGAAGCGGGTCGACAACATGACCATGGCCTGGGGGCTCGAGGCCCGCGTGCCGTTCCTCGATCACGAGCTGGTCGAGCTTGCCGCGCGCGTGCCGCCGGAACTGAAACTGAAGGACGAGGGCAAAGGCGTGCTCAAGGACGTTGCGCGCGACGTCGTCCCCTCGGACGTCATCGACCGCCCTAAAGGCTATTTCCCGGTGCCGGCGCTGAAATATATCGACGGGCCGGTGCTCGAGATGACGCGCGACGCGCTGACCTCGCAAGCGGCGCGGGACCGCGAATTGTTCAAGCCGGATTATCTCGGGGCCCTGTTCGCCGATCCGAAATCGCACATCACGCCTTTGCGTGGATCCGAGCTGTGGCAATGCGCGTTACTGGAACTGTGGCTTCAAGCACACAACATTTAGGCATGGCGATGAGCATCGAGAAACATAGCAAGACGCAGCCGGGCGAGGCTGCGAGCCCCGCGCCTCACGTGCTGGCGGCCAAATCGGAGTCTCTCATGTCCGGCATGGATGCGACGGTCGAGAAGAAGAACGTGGCGCTCGATTGCGGCTGGGGACGGCTACTTTTCGGCCAGACCTTCGAGAAGGCGCCCGAGCTCGCGAAATGCATTCGCGCCGAAGGGCCCGGCCGGCGCGATATCGCGTTCTATATCAGCGACCCGCATGTGGTGCTCGCCGCCGCGCCGCAAGAGCTGTTTCTCGATCCGTCCCACACCTACCGGCTGACCCTTTCTACCTACAAACCGGCCAAAGACGCCCCACGCGGTTTCTATATCCGCCGATTGAGCTCGGTTCAGGATGCCGAGGAGGTCAACCGCATCTATGCCTCGCGCGGTATGGTCACCGTCGCGCCCGACTTCTTCTGGACGCGGCGCGACAGCCGGGCGATCACCTATTTCGTCGCCGAGGACGAGGCTACCGGCGGCATCGTCGGCACGATCACCGGGATCGACCACGGCGCCGCCTTCGGCGACCATGAGCATGGCTCCTCGCTGTGGTGCCTGGCGGTCGATCCGCAAGCGACGCTGCCCGGCATTGGGGTGGCGCTGGTGCATCGGCTGGCGGAGCATTTTCAGGAGCGCGGCGCCGCCTTTCTCGATCTCTCCGTTATCCACGACAACGAGCAGGCCATCGGCCTTTACGAGAAGCTCGGCTTCGTGCGGCTGCCGACCTTCACCATCAAGCGCAAGAACGTCATCAACGAATCGCTGTTCACCGAGGAGCCCCATGACGGCGAGGCGCTCAATCCCTATGCGCGGATCATCATCAAAGAGGCGCGGCGGCGCGGCATCGGCGTCGACATCATCGATGCCGAGGGCGGCTTCTTCCGTCTGACCTATGGCGGACGTTCCATCGTCTGCCGCGAGAGCCTCACGGCGCTGACCACGGCGATCGCCATGAGCATCTGCGACGACAAGCGCGTGACGCGACGGATCGTCAAGGCGGCCAACGTGAATGTGCCGCTGCAAGTGAGCGCCGATGACGAAGAGAAGACGCGCGCGTTCGTCGAGGCAAATGACGCCGTGGTGGTGAAGCCCGCGCGCGGCGAGCAAGGCAAGGGCGTGGCCGTGGGCCTTAAGGACTGGGACGAAACCCGGACCGCGATCGAGGCGGCGCGCAAGCTCTGCAACGAGGTGGTGGTCGAGGAGTTCGTGAAAGGCTCCGACCTGCGTATCATCGTCATCGACTATCGCGTCGTCGCCGCCGCCATTCGAAAGCCGGCGGCCGTCATCGGCAATGGCCGGTCGACCGTGCGCGACCTGATCGAGCACCAATCGCGCCGACGGGCCGCCGCCACGGGGGGCGAATCCCAGATCCCGCTCGACGCCGAGACCGAGCGCTGCGTGGCCGAGGCCGGCTATTCGCTAGAGGACGTGCCGCCGGCCGAAAAATACATGGTCGTGCGCAAGACCGCGAACCTGCATACCGGGGGCACGATCCACGATGTCACGGGAATTCTGCACCGGACCCTGATCGACGCCGCCGTACATGCCGCCCGGGCGATCGAGATTCCGGTCACCGGCATCGACTTCATCGTCAAGGCGCCGACCGAGCCGGATTACTGGTTTATCGAGGCCAATGAACGCCCGGGCCTGGCCAATCACGAGCCGCAGCCGACCGCCGAGCGCTTCGTCGACCTATTATTTCCCCAGTCAATGCCCGCCGCCGTGCGCGAAGCGCTTCAAATCTAGCGCGCATCATATTACCCCTGTTCTTCTCGGCACCCATCCTTAGGGGCGGCTGCCGTGCCTTAATCTCTCCCTCCGGGAAGGTCTTCCTATGACCATGCTGCATATCGATCTCGACTATCTTGCCAGCCAGCTGGAGCAGCTCCTCGCCATCCCGAGCCCCACGAGCTACACCGACAATATCGTGCGTTATTGCGGGGCCGAGCTCGACAGGCTCGGCGTACCCTTCGAGGTGACGCGGCGCGGCGCCATCCGGGCGATCCTGCGTGGCAAGGAGCGCCGTCCGGCCCGGGCGATCGCCGCCCATCTCGATACGCTCGGCGCGCAGATCAAGGCGATCAAAGAGAATGGCCGGCTGGCCGTCGTGCCGATCGGTCACTGGAGCGCACGCTTTGCTGAAGGCGCGCGCTGCACCATCTTTGCTGAAGCCGGCAGCTATCGCGGCACGATCCTACCGCTCAAGGCCTCGGGTCATACCTACGGCGATGACGTCGACGACCAGCCCTGCGGCTGGGAATATGTCGAGATCCGGGTCGATGCGCGGTCTTCCAACGTCGAGGAGGCGCACAAACTCGGCATCGATATCGGCGATATCGTCGCCATCGATCCGCAGCCCGAATTCCTCGAAAACGGATTCATCTGCTCCCGCCATCTCGACGACAAGGCGGGCGTCGCCGTGATGCTGGCGGCGCTGCAAGCGATCGTGTCCTCCAAACAGAAACTGCCCGTCGATGTCTATTTCCTATTCACCATCGAGGAAGAAGTCGGCGTGGGCGCCTCGAACATCCTGACCGAGGACGTGGCGTCCCTCATCGCCGTCGATAACGGCACGACGGCGCCGGGCCAGAACAGTGCCGAATTCGGCGTCACCATCTCCATGGCCGACCAGAACGGCCCCTTCGACTACCATCTGACGCGCAAGCTGGTGAAGCTGTGCGTGGAGAACGAGATCATTCATCAGCGTGACGTGTTCCGCCATTACCGGTCGGACGTGGCCTCGGCGGTGGAAGCCGGCCATGACGTCCGCACGGCACTGATCTGCTTCGGCATCGACGCCTCCCACGGCTGGGAGCGCATTCACATTCACGCGCTGCGCTCGCTATCGGAACTCATCACCGCCTATCTGTTGAGCGACGTGGCCTTCACCCGTGACTCCCAGGAAATCGGCACGCTCAAGGACTTCACCCATCAACCGATGAAGGAAGCGGACCAGGAACTCACCTCGGACGTGGAAATCGACGAGGAGTAACCGAAAGGCCTACGTCGATCTCGTCGCCATGCCGTCGTGCTTGGCCTGGACCTCGATGAACACGCGGCGCACCTCGGGGTAGCGCGCCTTGATCTCACTTTCGAGCTGACTGACCGCCTTCTCCACCTTTTGCGATGAAATGCCGTCGGCGAAATCGACGCTGAGCGCCAGCAGGATCTCATGCGGCGCGAGATGCATGGTGCGCATCTCGTTGATGTGAAGCACATCGGAATTCTCGCGGACGATCTGGCGGATGCCGTTGACCACGGTGCGGCTGGCGGCCTCGCCGATCAACAGCCCCTTGGTCTCCCGCGCCAGCAAGACCGCAGCACCAGCCAGAATCGCGCCGATCACGATGGACGCGACGCCGTCGGCCCATTCGAGCTCGAGGGCGTGCGCCGCGAACACGCCCATGGCCGCGGCCACCAGGCCGAGCAGGGCGGCGCTGTCTTCGAACAGGACGGTGAAAATGGTCGGGTCCTTCGACTGGCGGAGCGCCGTGAACACGCGGAATGGTCGCCGCTTGTCCTGCGCTTTGCGGAATTCGACGAAAGCGATCCACCAGGTAATGCCCTCGAAGACGAAGGCGACACCGAGGACGATGTAGTTGACATAGGGACTGGTGATGGGATGCGGGTTGAGGAGCTTGTAGACGCCCTCGTAGAACGAGATTCCGGCCCCAAGGGCAAAGATGAGAATGGCGACGACGAAGGCCCAGAAGAAGATCTCCGCGCCGTAGCCGAAGGGATGGGCGGCGTCGGCGGGCTTCTTGGCGCGCCGCATGCCGAGCAGCAGCAGACCCTGATTTCCTGTGTCGACGACCGAATGCACGCCTTCCGACATCATCGCCGATGAGCCGGTGATATAGGCGGCCCCGAATTTGCTGATGGCAATCAGCGTATTCGCGACAAGCGCGGCATAGATGACCTTGTGGGAACTGCCCTCTTTCACGGCCTCGCCTCCTTCCAAGCCCCGTCAGTGTACAGAAAACCGCGAGGCCCGCGGATTGTTGCATTTCCGGGACAGAGAGGCGCGACGATCTGTCCGGGATATCCCGCGTGCCGAAGCCAAACCGTCACAGTGCACCGGTAGTTTGCCTCACACCGACCTAACGAGGCCCCTTGTTCTCTCTCGCCGGAAAAAACGCGCTGGTGATCGGAATCGCCAACGAAGACTCGATCGCGTTCGGCTGCGCGCGGGCCTTCCGCGATCAAGGCGCCGAACTTGCCGTCACCTATCAGAACGACAAGGCGGAACCCCATGTGAGGCCGCGTCGCCGAAAGCCTCGCATCGGCACTCATTCTACCTTTGGACGTCCGGGACAATGCGCAATACGAGGCCGTGTTCGAGCGCGTTCGCCAAGCGTGGGGGCACATGTGATATCTGCCTCCATGCCGTCGCCTTCTGCCCCAAGCGGGACCTTCATGCGCCCGTGATGGATTGCTCGCGCGACGGCTTCCTCACGGCCATGGATATTTCTGTCTATTCCTTCATTCGCATGGTGGACGGCGCCGCACCGCTGATGCGCGCGGGCGGCACCTGCATGACAGTCTCATATGTCGGCGCGGACAAGGTCGTCGAGCACTACAATATCATGGGTCCGGTCAAGGCCGCGCTCGAGTCGGCGACCCGCTACATGGCGGCCGAGCTCGGCCCCAAGGGCATCCGGGTGCACGCGCTGTCGCCCGGACCGCTCAAGACGCGCGCCGCGTCCGGCATCTCGCATTTCGAAGATCTGATGGAGGAGGCGGCGGCTCGGGCGCCGATCCATCAACTCGTCACCAACGAGGATGTCGGCGCTTTCGCCGCGTTCCTTGCGAGCAGAGAGGCCGCCAACATAACCGGCGGCATCCATTACATCGATGGCGGATACCACATCGTCGGTTGAGACGAGATCCTCGGCCGGCCCACACACTCTCGCGATGCGGGCATCACTCATCGACTAAACCTATGAAAACGCGGCGATTTCAAACCCAAAGGCTATCCCCACCCGCCTCGTCATGCGACACTCCCCACACGACTCGTGCGGCGCGAGGCCAACCGGCCGTTGTCATGCGATGAAGGGGAAATTCAAATGTTGTTTTGGCGCGGTGGCGGTTTGGCAGATTGCCGGCCTGCTGATAGCGGGCACCCTGGCCGCCGTCACGTCAGCGTCTCCCGCCGCGGCGGAGCCTGAGGCCGGCAGGTCGATCACGCTCGGCGGCTCGGTGATCGTTAAGCCAAAATACGAAGGCTCCGACGAGCACGAGTACATCCCCATTCCGATCATCATTCCACGGTTGTCCGAGACGCCGGACGAAAACCCATCGACGTTCAAGACGTTCCGTAAACGCGTCAGCTTTCGCGGACTTGACGACATTCGCATCCGGGCCCTCGGGGGCGAGAGACTCCAGTTCGGCGCCGTCACCGGTTACATCACCAATCGTGACCAAAACGATGGCGACCAGTTGCGCGGATGGGGAGACGTCGAAGGCGGATTGGTGCTCGGTGCCTATTCCGGGTTCAGCATGGGCGCGTTCGAATTCGACGCGGCAATCCTCGAAAAGGTCACTGGTGACGAATCCGGATTCGAGATGAGATTCGGCGTCGAGACGACGCGGCAACTCACGGAGCGCACAACGATCGTCGCGCGGCTCGGCACGACGCTGGCCAGCGACGACTACATGCAAACTTACTTCGGCGTGACCGCGAGCCAAGCGGCCCGCTCGCGCGCCGGCCTTTCTGTCTACACCCCCGAGGCCGGCATCAAGGACGTCTATTTCGAACTTGGGGGCACGGTCGATCTCACCGATCGCTGGCTGTTGAAGGCCGGCGGGCGCTATGGCCGGTTGCTCGGGGACGCGGCCGATAGCCCCGTCGTCGAGGCAGAGAACCAGCTCTCCGGCGTGCTCGGCTTGGGCTATCGCTTCAGCTTGCCGCAGTAAGCCGGCCGCCCCGATTTGTCGGGGATCGCGCCGTAACAAGAGAAGTGGTGCCGCAAGAGGGATTCGAACCCCCGACCTACGCATTACGAATGCGTCGCTCTACCAACTGAGCTATTGCGGCGCCGGCGCCGGGTAACCATAGGCGGCGCGGGTAAAAGAAGCTTGACGCGTCGCGCTTGAGCTTCGGCCCCGTGCTTAATGCCAATAGCGCGATGGCGCAAGCCGATCGCCGGCCCCCGGGGCACACGCCTCCCGACGTCAGCGGATATGCGCCGCGCGCAGGCGCTCCAACGACGTCGGGCTCTCGTCCGGTTCGGGCTGCGACACGCCGGGATCGTCCGGCGGGCGCGTGGGCACGAAGACCGACGGCGCGGGTTTCGGCGCCATGGCGCTCGCGTCGCGCGGCAGAGTTTGGTTCGCTAGCGGCCCGGTGTCCTTGGCCATATCCTTGTTGGCCGCGTCCTTGGAAAGCGCGGTGGCCTCGGCCTTGGGCGACGGCGTAGCCTCCGCCTTCGGGGCTGGCTCGTCTCGTGTGACAGGTTTTTCGTCTTCGCGTGCCGCCTCGGTGACCACCGGCGTCACATCGACCATCACCGCGGGCTCGTCGGTCTCCGGCTCGGACTCGGGCGCGGATTTGGGTCCCATGGCGCTCGCGTCGCGCGGCGGCTCCACATGCTCCTCGATCAGCAGGGTCTCGTCGCCGCGGCCGATGGCGTCCGCCGGCGCCTTCCACTCGAAGGCATCGACAGCGCCGGACACCGGCGACACCGGCAGCCAGCGGTCCGACACATAGCCGTCGGCGATCCAGGCCCGGTCCCGCGGGGCGCGCACCGCACGGCCCAACCACTCGCGCTCGCGGCCCTTGTCGCCCTCGCCGCCCTCGATGCGCGCCATCAGCGCGCAGATGCGCGCCGACGGGCGATCCTCGACATGAGGCGCCAGCGCGTCGCGGGCCACCTGCCACTCATGGGCCTCGACGGCGGCGCTGGCGACGGCAATGGCGCCTTCGATGTCGTTGGGCGTGAGGCCGGCGAGATATTCGACGCGCTTCAGCCGGTCGCGCGGCGACAGGCCGGGCTTGGCGAAGGCATAGGCCACCGCGAGATCGGGATGGGGCGACAGCTTCCAGGTCCGGGTGATCTGACGCGACGCGGCGCGGGCCTCGCCCTTGGAGGCGAAGATGCGGCCGGCAAGCGCGGCCGCCGGCACCAGCGACGGGGCCAGCCGCAACGCCTCGTTGGCGAGCGTCAGCGCCTTGTCGGGATTGAAGGCCTCGGCCTCGCGCGCTTCCGCCGTCAGCAGCACGGCGCGGCGGCGATTGGCGATATCGGTCTGCACATGATTGTTCTGGCGGGCGATGGCGAGCGTGTTCAACGCGCCGTCCCAGTCGCCTTCACGGGCTTGAATGTCGAACAGCGCATTGACGCCCCAAGCGAGCTTCGGATCGCGGTGGACCGCCTCCTCGGCCAGGGTGCGCGCGGCGTCGGCATCGTTGCTGCGCTGCGCCTCGAGGAAAAGGCCGCGCACGCCGAGAAGCTGCGTCTCCGGCTGGTCGAGCATTTTCTCGAACGCGCGCCGCGCCGCCGCCTTGTCGCCCTTGAGCTGGGCGGCTTGCGCCTTGAGCAGCGCCGTCAACGGCTCGCGCGGCAGGTTGCGTCCGGCGATCCCGGCATAGCGCTGCGCCAGCGCACGGTCGCCGACGCCGATGGCGAGAAGCCCGCGCGACAGTGCCTCGTGACCTTGCTGCCGCCGCTTCTCCTTGACATAGGCCGCCATGGCCGCGGGTCGCGTCCACACATAACGCAGCACCGCGAAGGCAAGGACGAAGAAGGCGACGAGCGCCACCATCGCGATGGTGGCGACAAAGGCGCTGGTCTCGATCTGGTACCCGAGCCACGTGACGTTCACGGTGCCCGGCCGGTCCGCCAGCCAGCCGAGCCCCAGGGCCGCGGCCACGATAATGAGAATGAAAAACAGGATGCGGGTCATCGGCTAATTTTGCTCGTTGGTTTGATCTGCGCCCCGCGCGCCGCCCCCAAGGGAAACGAGCAAGATATTCTCAAGGCGTTGCAGCGTCGCGTCGGCATCGAGCCGGGCGCGCGCCTGGTCGAGCCAGGTCGCGAAGGCCGTCCGCTGGGCGCCCTGCAGCTTGTCGACTTCGGCGACGCTTCCCGCGAGATTGCCTTTCTCGAGCTCCGCCTCGGCGCGCGCCAGCACGGCATCGGACCCATCGCCGTCGGCGGTCGCATCGACACGCTTGACCTTTACCAAAGACTCCGCGCTCGCCACGAAGCGGTCGATGATCGAGCCGTCGGCGGCGGGCGCCTGCGCCGAGGGCGCCGCGGCTCTCGTCTCTTTGAACGCGCGGGTGAGCTCGGGCAGCGTCGGAATCCCCGTATCCTCATAGTCGAGCAATCGCCCGAGATCGCCGGCGCCGGGCGACAGGGCCGCCAAGGTGGCAAGCTCGGACGCGTAGGGCCGGCCTTCGCTCACCGCGGCGCGCAGATTGGCAAACGCAATCGCCTGGGTTGCCGCCTTGGTGTCTTCGGCCTCGTCGTCGACCGCGTTGAGCAGGGCCGGGAGCCCGGCTTCGAGCTTGGACAGGCGCTCGTCGATGACGGCGATCTCCGGCACGAGGCGCGCCGCCTCGCCCGAACTGAGCTCGGCATTGGCCAGCGCCCGCAGCTTGGCGTCGAGCCCGGCGACCTCCTTGCGCATCGCCTCGAGCGATGCGGCATTCGCGGCTTTGGCTTCGGCGAGCGCGGTGTCGAGCTTGCCATCGAGACGCTGCTCGGCCGCGCCGATCTGCTGGCTGATCGCGGCGGCGTCGCCCACCGAGCCGCCATCCTTCGCAGCTTCCGCCATCGCTTTCAGACTGGTTTCGAGCTGGGCCACCCGCTCGGTGAGGCTTGAGACTTCCGGCGGGATCTCGGTTTCTTGGCCTTCGAGGACTGCCAGCTTCGCTTCAAGCTTCGAAATCTGCTCGGCAAGGCCAGCGCCAGCGTCAGGCTGAGGCGCGCTTTCGAGCTTGGCGATGCGGGTTTCGAGCGGGGAGAGATCCGGCGCTTCGGCCTGATTGTTCATGGGCAGATAGGCCCACGCAACGGCGAGCGCGCCGGCGCCGACCAAGCCACCGAGCAGCCCCGCCGTGAGATTGCCGAGGATCCTGCCGCCCCCGTTCCTGCGGCTTGGCGGCGGCGCTACGGTCTCCGTCTCGTGCGGGTCCGTCTCAGGCGGCTCAAGCGCGGCGGTGTCTTCAGAATCAGCGTCGTCGGACTCTGCGGCGCCGGTCTTTTCGCCGCCGCTCGCGCCAAGCGGCGCCGCACCGGCTTCCGCCTCGACGGTGACGTCGTCCTCGGCGACCACGTCCGGCTCGACGGTCACCTCGGTGGCCGTGCCTTCGATGGTCGGCACCGGGCGGCTGCTCGCCTGGTCCTGGCCGTTGTCCTTGTTGCCGAAGGAACCCGCCATCAGTTCATCACCTTTAGTTCCAGAAGAATCGCGTCTCTCACAAAGATGACGCGTCGGAGTCCAAGAGCGCAAGGACATCTTCCTCGCGCGGGTGCGCCGCCACGCGCACCGCTAGACCCGCTTGCGTTACCGCTTCTGCTACTGCCTGGGACAGGCAATAGCAAACGAGGCCCTTTGCTTGCGTTAGCACTCCGTGACGCTCGGCAAGCGCGGCGAACGTCTTGGCCGTTCGCGGCGACAATAGAATGACGCCGGAAATCTCGCCCGACGCGAGACCGGCGACGATATCGTCGGGCAGGGTGCTGGCCGGATGCGAACGGTAGAGCACCGGCCGGCGGAAGGTGAACCCCTCCTCTTCGAGCACCGGCTTGAGATCGTAGGCCACCGCTTCGGCGGCGACATGCACCAACGCCCCCTTCTCGGGATGAAGCTCGCGGCGAATCAGCGGCAGCAGGCCCGCGCCCGTGCCGGGACCGATGGTGACTTCGGTGAAGCCGAGCTGTCGCGCCGCCCGGGCCGTGGCCTCGCCGACGGCGAAGAGCGGCAAGCGAAGCGCCTGCTGCAACTCTTCATGGGCCGCGAGCGCCCGCAGCGCGTTGCGGCTGGTGACGATGAGCGCCTGCGCCCCGGCGAGGTCGAGGGGGACGCCCGGCAGGAACTCGATCGCGAGCAGCGGCGCCAGCACGGGATCGTGCCCATGCGCGGCAAGCGCCTCCGCTTCACGGGTCGCATCGAACTCAGGCCTGGTCACCAGCACGCGCATTGTCATGGCAGACTTGCAAGAAAGTTGGGGCCGGCTCGGGCAAGCAGCTCGTCGCCGGCGTCGCGGCCCAGCGCTTCGGCATTATCCGCCGCGCCGGTCACTTCTGTATCATGCCATTCTGCGCCCCCTGGCGAGAGGATCAAGCCGCGAAAGCGCAAAATCCCATCCGCGATCTCGGCGAGACCGGCAATCGGCGTGCGACACGACCCGTCAAGACGCGCGAGGAACGCCCGCTCGCAACTGACCGCGGTTGCCGTGGCCGGATCGTTCAACGGAGCCAGCAGGGCGTGGGTTTCCTCATCTCCTGCGCGGGCCACGATGGCGATAGCGCCTTGCGCCACCGCGGGCAGCATCTCCTCGGGAGACAGCACCGAGGCCGCCTTGGACGCCAGTCCCAAGCGATGTAGGCCGGCCATGGCCAGCAGGGTTGCATCGGCGATGCCTTCGTCGAGCTTTCGCAGGCGCGTCTCCACATTGCCGCGGAAATCAATGACGCGCAGGTCCGGCCGCCGCCGCTTCACTTGTGCGCCGCGCCGCAAGGATGAGGTGCCGACCACCGCACCGGGCGGAAGTTCCATGAGGGACGGGGCCTTGGGGCTCAGAAAAGCGTCGCGCACGTCGGCGCGCGGCAGCACGGCGGCCACCGACAGTCCATCGGGCAGCATGGTCGGCAGATCCTTCATGGAATGGACCGCCAGCGCCACGTCACCGCGCAGCTGCGCCTCGTCGATTTCCTTGGTGAACAGACCCTTGCCGCCGACATCGCTGAGCGGACGGTCCTGGATGCGGTCGCCCGAGGTGGTGATGACGGCCAGATCCACGTCGCCCTCGCCTAGGCCATGGGCGTCCATGAGGCACTCCCGCACATGCCGCGCCTGCCACAGGGCGAGCGGGCTGCCACGGGTACCGATCAGATGAGGGCGGGCCGGCAAAGCGGAACTCCTTGAGTTCTTTAGGTGAAACGGGCCAAAGTCCCCGCATTAATGGCCCGTTTTGGCTTCCCCTTCAATCGCTGGTCGCGGACGCCACTTGAAAACGTATGACTGAGAGCCAAGCCAACGCCCCGCTGACCGTGCTCGGCATCGAGACGAGCTGCGACGAGACCGCTGCGTCCGTGGTGCACCGGGGCGCGGACGGGCGCGGCGAGATCTTGTCGAATGTGGTGCGCTCGCAGCTCGATCTCCATGCGGCCTATGGCGGCGTGGTGCCCGAAATCGCCGCCCGCGCCCATATCGACCTGCTCGACGCGGCGATTCGCCAGGCGCTCACCGATGCCGGCACCGGCTTCGAAGGCGTCGACGGGGTGGCGGCGGCGGCGGGTCCCGGCCTGATCGGCGGCCTCATCGTGGGCCTGACCACGGCTAAGGCCATGGCGCTCGGCCTCGCCAAGCCCTTCATGGCGGTCAATCACCTGGAGGCCCATGCGCTGAGCGCCGGTCTCACCGACGGCCTGCCCTTCCCCTACCTCCTGCTGCTCGTCTCCGGCGGCCATACCCAGCTTCTCATCGTCAAGGATGTGGGGTCTTACGACCGGCTCGGCACCACGCTCGACGACGCGCTGGGGGAAGCCTTCGACAAGGCGGCGAAGCTGCTGGGTCTTGGCTATCCCGGCGGGCCGGAGGTCGAGGCCCACGCCGCGCGCGGCCGGCCCACCATCAAGCTGCCGCGGCCGATGCTGGGGCGCCCCGAGCCGCATTTCTCCTTCGCCGGGCTCAAGACGGCACTGCGCCACGAGGCGCTCGACCGCGCGCCGCTCAGCGAGGCTGTAGTCGACGATCTCTGCGCCAGCTTCCAGGCGGCGGTGGCCGAGGTGGTCAGCGACCGCACGGCCAAGGCCATGGACATCTATGTGGCGCGGATGGGTGCGGGGGCGCAGCTTGCCCTGGTTGTGGCGGGCGGCGTCGCCGCCAATCAGAGCCTCAAGGCGGCGCTCGAGGCCACCGCAACCGCCCACGGCTTCTCCGTGGTGGTGCCGCCGCCGGTGCTGTGCACCGACAATGCCGCCATGATCGCCTGGGCCGGGGCGGAACGGCTGGCGCGCGGCCTGACCGACGAAATGGCTGCCCCGGCGCGCGCGCGCTGGCCGCTCGATCCCGACGCCCCGCCGGCACTCGGGGCCGGGGTCAAGGCTTGAGGCTTGAGACTCGGTGTGAGTCTGCGAGTTGACCCAAGACCTGGGAAACTGCGCTAATAGGAGCGGGGGGACAGACATGGCGCTTCAATCGGTGGGGATTATCGGCGCGGGCGCGTGGGGTACGGCGCTCGCCGTCATCGCGCGCCGCGCCGGGCGCGACGTGCTGGTCTGGGCGCGGGAGCCGGAGACCGTCGCCGCCATCAACGACGCTCATTGCAACGAATTGTTTCTGCCGGGCATCGCGCTCGATCCGACCATCGAGGCGACATCGCGGTTCAACGAGGTGGCCACCTGCGACATGCTGCTGATGGTGACGCCGGCGCAGCATGTGCGCGCCGTCGGCGCCGAGCTGGCCCCGTATCTGCGGGAAGGCCAGCCGCTTGTCATCTGCTCCAAGGGTATCGAGCAGGCGACCGGGCGGCTTTTGTCGCAAGTGGCCGGCGACCTTATGCCGGCGGCGGCGATCGCGGTGCTGTCAGGGCCGAGCTTCGCAAGCGACGTGGCGGGCGGCTTGCCCGCGGCGGTGACGCTTGCCACGGCGGAAGAGGAGCTCGGGCGCGCGCTCAGCCACGCGCTCAGCCATTCGCCGTTCCGCTGCTATTGGAGCGGCGACGTGATCGGCGCCGAGATCGGCGGCGCGGTGAAGAATGTCTACGCGATCGCCGCCGGCATCGTCGTCGGCAAGGAGCTCGGCGCGAGCGCCCATGCGGGGCTGGTCACCAGAAGCTTCGCGGAAATGGCGCGCTTCGGCGTGGCGCTCGGCGCCCGCCTCGACACCATGATCGGGCTCTCCGGGCTCGGCGACCTGGTGCTGACCTGTGGCAGCCCGCAGTCGCGCAACATGTCGCTCGGCGTGGCGCTGGGACAAGGACAGAGTGCGGAGCAAGCCCTATCCGGCCGGCTCACCGTGACCGAGGGCGTGACCACCGCCTCCGCCATGGTCGAGATCGCCGGCGCGCGGGGCATCGAACTGCCCATCGCCGAAGCCGTGCATGCGGTGATCTCGGGCGTTACCACGGTCGACGAGGCCATCGAGGCGCTGCTCGCCCGGCCGTTGCGGCCGGAGATGTGACAGGCATGGACAGCCGCAAGGTGCCGCAATAGCTTCATCGCCAACAAGAGGGACACGGATGCTCTTTGCGTTGATCTGCACCGACAAACCGGACGGTCTCCCGATCCGCAAGGCCAACCGTCCGGACCACCTCGCTTATCTCCAGGGCCTCGGCGACGCGCTGAAATTCGCCGGCCCCTTCACCGCGGAGGACGGCGAGACCATGAACGGCAGCCTGGTGGTGATCGAGGCCCCCTCGCCCGCCGCGGCGCGCGCCATCGCCGACGGCGATCCCTTCGCCAAGGCCGGGCTCTTCGCCAGCGTCGAGATCAGGCCGTGGAAATGGTCCATCAACAATCCGGACAAGGACGCGTAACCGCTCCTCATGGCTTACTGGCTGATGAAATCCGAGCCCGGCGCCTGGTCCTGGGACCAGCAGAAGAAAGAGGGCAAGGCCGGCGCCGAGTGGGACGGCGTGCGCAACTATCAGGCGCGCAACAATATGCGGGCCATGAAGAAAGGCGACCTCGCCTTCTTCTATCATTCGGTCGGAGAGAAAGCCTGCGTCGGCATCGTCAAGGTGGTGGCGGAGGCGCATCCGGACTCGACCGATGGCTCCGGCCAATGGGAGTGCGTCGACGTCGCCGCGCTGGCCGACCTGCCGAGGCCGGTGACTTTGGCGGAGATCAAGGACACGCCGCAGCTGAAGGACATGGTGCTGGTCAACAATTCACGCCTGTCGGTGCAGCCGGTGACGGCCGCCGAATGGCAGAAAATCTGCGCGCTGGGCGGCCTCTCGCATCCTCCTAAGGCATAGTGCCCGAAGCCGCGCGCTTGAGGTAAAGTCGAGGGCCGCACGACGCCGTTTCAAGGGGGAAGGCATGACATTCTCAGGGATAAATTATGCCGCCGTCGTCATCGCCGCGCTCGCGGGATTCGGCTTCGGGGCGGTGTGGTACATGGTGCTCGGCGGCGTCTGGCTGCGCGCCATCGGCAAGACCAGGAGCGAGCTCGATCGGGGGACAGGCGTCTCCAAGGCCCTGCCCTTCGTCATCTCTCTCATCGCCCTTCTCGTCATGGCGTCGATGCTGGCCGGGATCATGGGGCATCTCGGCAGCGTGACCGTCGACACTGGACTTATCACCGGCTTCTTCTGCTGGCTCGGCTTCGTCATCACCACGATGGGCGTGAACCACGCGTTCGGAAACGCCAAGCCGATGCTGACACTCATCGATGGCGGGCATTGGCTCGCCGTGTTGCTCATCGAAGGCGCCGTCATCGGCGCCTTCGGCGTTTAGACGGGAGGAACAATCCGGCCTGTCAAAAAATGAACGCAAAACGCGTTCGCGTATGGAGGAACGGCCAAATGTCCGAGCACAAAAACTACAAACTCGAAACGTTGAAAGTTTCGAAGGCGTGGAAGGACCGCGCCTTCATCGACAAGGACAAATACGAAAAGCTCTACGAGAAGAGCGTCGAGAAACCCGACAAGTTCTGGGGCAAGGAGGGCGAGCGCCTCGACTGGATCAAGCCCTATACGCGGGTCAAGAACACCACGTTCGAATTGCCCCACGTCTCGATCAAATGGTTCGAGGACGGCACACTCAACGTCGCGGCCAATTGCGTCGACCGGCATTTGAAGAAGCGCGGCAAGCAGACCGCGATCATCTGGGAGCCCGACGACCCGAACACGCCGGCCAAGCACATCACCTATCGCGAGCTCTACGAGAATGTGTGCCGCATGGCCAATGTGCTGAAAGCGCAAGGCGTCAAGAAGGGCGACCGGGTCACCATCTATCTGCCGATGATCCCGGAAGCCGCCTACGCCATGCTGGCTTGCGCGCGCATCGGCGCCATCCATTCGATCGTGTTCGGCGGCTTCTCGCCGGACGCGCTGTCCGGCCGCATCGAGGACTGCAAGTCCGAGTTCGTCATCACCGCCGATGAAGGCTTGCGCGGCGGCCGCAAGATTCCGCTGAAAGCGAATACGGACACCGCGATCGAGAAGAACCCGCATGTGAAGAGCGTGCTGGTGGTGCGGCACACCGGCGGCAACGTGCCGTGGACTGAAGGCCGCGACGTGTGGCTCGACGAGGCGATGGCCAAGGTCGAGGCGGAGTGCCCGCCGGAAGAAATGAACGCGGAAGACCCGCTATTCATTCTCTACACCTCGGGCTCGACGGGAAAGCCCAAGGGCGTGCTCCACACCACGGGCGGCTATCTCGTCTACGCGGCGATGACGCATCAATATGTCTTCGATTATCACGATGGCGACGTCTATTGGTGCACGGCGGACGTGGGCTGGGTCACGGGCCACAGCTACATCGTCTATGGACCGCTGGCCAACGGCGCGATCACGCTGATGTTCGAAGGCGTGCCGAACTATCCGGACGCCTCGCGCTTCTGGCAGGTCATCGACAAGCACGGTGTCAACATCTTCTACACCGCGCCGACGGCGATCCGCGCGTTGATGGGCGCGGGCGACGAGCATTTGAAGACCACCAGCCGGAAATCGCTCAGGCTGCTCGGCAGCGTGGGCGAGCCGATCAACCCGGAGGCGTGGGAGTGGTACTACCACGTGGTGGGCGACGAGCGCTGCCCGATCGTGGACACGTGGTGGCAGACGGAGACCGGCGGCATTCTCATCACGCCCTTGCCCGGCGCGACCAAGCTCAAGCCCGGCTCCGCCACGCTGCCGTTCTTCGGGGTGCAGCCGGCCATCGTGGACGCCGACGGCAACACGATCGAAGGCGAGGGGTCTGGCAATCTCGTCATCCTCGACGCCTGGCCCGGTATGATGCGCACGGTCTATGGCGACCATCAGCGCTTCATGGAGACCTATTTCTCCGCCTACAAGGGCCGGTACTTCACCGGCGACGGCTGCCGGCGCGACGCCGACGGCTATTATTGGATCACCGGCCGGGTCGACGACGTGATCAACGTGTCCGGTCACCGCATGGGCACGGCGGAGGTCGAGTCCGCGCTGGTCGCCCATCCCAAGGTCTCCGAAGCCGCAGTGGTCGGCTATCCGCACGATCTCAAGGGCCAAGGCATCTACTGCTATGTGACCTTGATGTCCGGCGAGGAGGCGTCCGACGCGCTGAAGAAGGAGCTGCGCGATTGGGTCCGCCACGAGATCGGACCGATCGCCTCGCCCGATCAGATCCAGTTCGCGCCGGGCTTGCCCAAGACGCGGTCCGGCAAGATCATGCGCCGGATCCTGCGCAAGATCGCCGAGGACGAGTCCGGCAATCTCGGCGACACCTCGACGCTGGCCGATCCCGGCGTCGTGACGGATCTCGTCGAGAATCGCCAGAACCGGAGACCGGCTTAAAGCCGGTCTCAGACGCGGAGAGACACGGACGCGAGACCGGCGTAGAAAGGAGTTCGGGGGAGGGGACGCGCATGACTTGGCTGATGCGAATTCTGGTTGGTCTCGGGATCGTGCTGGCGCTGGTGATCGCCTTCGTGCTCCTGATCGGCACTTGGGGGCCCGACGGGCCGCCGACTCAGGCCCTATCGCTCTCGGTGGGCAACCGCACGGTCACGGTAGCCGGCCACTATAAGAGCATGACGCAGGAAACGATCGCCGACGGCATCAAGGTCATCGTCGACGGCCATGAGGTCGTCGTGGCGGAAGACCAGCTGACGGTGGACGGCAAGGTCCAGGTGCTGGAGCCGGATCAGGACGTCATGGTCTATGTGGCCGAAGACGGGAAGGTCTCGGTCAAGATCGTCCACGAAGACGAAACCGCGGGCCAGGAGCCTTCCGAAGAGGCCCCCGAGTAAAGCCGGCTCAGCCCGCCATCACCTTGGTGAAATAGGCGAGCAGCGTGTTCCACGCGTCCTTGGTGTCGCGGTCGAAGCTCTTGTCGAGCGAGCGCTCCAGCGTCCACACCAAAGCGCGGGACATCGTCCGGTAATGCCGCGCGCGGATGCCGAGCTGGCGGTGACGGGCGCCGAGCAGCTTGAGCGTGGGCGCCAGCCCATCCTCATGACCGAGCGAGATCATGGCGAGCTTGGCCCCGGCGGCGAATTTGCGGGCCTGAATGTCCACCGGCCCGGAGAACTTCTTGCGCACGGACGGATCGAGGCGGAACAGCTTGAGGAAGAAGAGCTGCGCCACGAGATCGAGCGCCGGCTCGATGCGCAGAAAACTCAAGCGAATCAGGCGCTTCTGCTCCGCGCTAAGCTGGGTATCGGTGGCCGGAACGGCTCTCGCCCGGCGCGGCCGGCGTTTCGGGGCAGGGGCGGAGGCATGACTGGTGGCGGCGGCTGGCATGGCTTTGCGGCTCCTCGAACGCTTGTCTTGCGAGGCAGCATGCCGCGTGCGGATTGACGAACCGTTAAGGTCAACGCCGTCTTAAGGCTGTGGCGCGGGATCGCGCCGCCGCCAGGATCTGGCCGAAACCGGGACGCTCTTGTCCCAGGTCATTTGACCCCCAACATATTGGCGGCGTCGGGTTTTCGCCGGCGGAGCACCTTTTCGCGTGGAGGTTCCCTTGAGCTATTTCCGCACCGCCATCCTGCTGGCCGCGATGACCGCCCTGTTCATGGGCATCGGCTTTTTGCTGGGCGGCCAGACCGGCATGATCGTCGCCCTGCTCGTGGCCGGCGGCATGAATCTGTGGGCCTATTGGAACTCCGACAAGGCGGTGCTGCGCATGTACGGCGCGCGCCAGGTCGACGCGCGCTCAGCGCCGGAGCTCTACGACATGGTGGAGCGGCTCGCCAAAAATGCGGGGCTTCCCATGCCGAAGGTCTACATCATGGAGAATCCGCAGCCGAACGCCTTCGCCACCGGGCGGAACGAGAACAACGCGGCGGTCGCCGTCACCACCGGTCTGATGGGCATGGTGAGCAAGGACGAGCTTGCGGGCGTGATCGCCCATGAGCTTGCCCATATCCGCCACCACGACACGCTGTTGATGACCATCACGGCGACCATCGCCGGCGCCATCTCCATGCTGGCCAATTTCGCCATGTTCACCGGCGGTGGGCGCGGCAACAATAATGGCGGCGTGGGTATGATCGGCGGCTTGGCGCTGATGATCCTCGGCCCGATGGCCGCAGGCCTGGTGCAGATGGCCATCAGCCGCACGCGCGAATTCGAGGCCGACCGGGGCGGCGCTGAGATCAGCCACCAGCCGCTCGCGCTCGCCTCCGCCTTGCAGAAAATTGCCGGCGCGGCGCATCAGATCCCCAACGCGGCGGCGGAGCGCAACCCGGCCTCGGCGCATCTGTTCATCGTCAATCCCCTGTCCGGCTTGCGCATGGACAAGCTGTTCTCGACCCATCCGGCCGTCGAGGATCGGGTGGCCCGGCTCGTGGCGATGTCCCGGACCCTGGGCGGCGCTCCTGCCAGAACCGTCGAGCCCGCGGAAGCCGTGGTTCCGGAGCGGGAGACTCCGGGCCCCTGGTCCGAGGGCCGCCGGACCGGCACCTCCCGCGGGCCCTGGGGCTAGGCTGCTTCGGTTCTTCGCGCGAAGGTGATGGGCCTCGTCCCTCACTGCTGCTAGACCCATGACCATGACCACATCAAAAGACGTCACGCTGTCGCCGACTTGGGACCACCAAGTCGGCCTGCCCGCCCGACGCGCCGCCGTGGTTCTGCTCGACGCGGTGTTTCAGAAGAAGCAATCGCTCGACGAGGTGCTCGGCCGCTCGCGCGACAAGGGCGTCATGTTCGACTTGCCGGTGCGCGACCGCGCGCTCGCCCGCGCCATTGTCGGCGTCTCCTTGCGGCGGCGCGGCCAGCTCGATCATGTGCTGAACTCATTTCTCGAGCGCGGCCTGCCGGCCAAGTCCGGCTCGCTCTACGCCATCCTGCTGTCGGGCGCGGCACAGCTCATCTTCCTCAAGACGCCGCCGCACGCGGCCATCGATCTCGCCGTGCGCCTGGCGCAGTGGGACCCGCGCGCCAAGCGCTACGACAAGCTGGTGAACGCCGTGCTGCGCCGCGTGTCCGAGAAGGGCGAAGCCATCGCCGAGAGCCTCGACGCCGGCCGGGTCAACACGCCGGACTGGCTGTGGGAGCGCTGGGTCGCGTCCTGGGGCGAGGAGCGGGCGCATAAAATCGCCGACGCTCAGCTCATCGAGCCACCGCTTGACGTGACGGTGAAATCCGATCCGGATGGCTGGGCCGAGAGGCTGGATGGGCGCGTGCTGCCGACCGGGAGCGTGCGTCTCCTGCCGAAGGGCCGCATCGAGGAGCTTGCCGGCTTTCACGAAGGCGAATGGTGGGTGCAGGACGCGGCCGCCTCGCTGCCGGCACAATATCTGCGCGACGTTGCGGGCAAGCGTGTGGCGGATCTCTGCGCCGCGCCCGGGGGCAAGACGGCGCAACTGGCGCTTGCCGGTGCCTCGGTGGTCGCGGTCGACGGCTCGAGCACGCGGCTCAAGCTGCTCACCCACAATCTGGAGCGGCTCGGGCTCACCGCGGAGACGGTGCGGGCGGATGCCGGCACCTGGCAGCCCGAGGAGCGCTTCGACGCCATCCTGCTTGACGCGCCCTGCTCGTCCACCGGCACGATACGGCGCCATCCCGACATTCCCTATCTCAAGACGGCCAGGGACATCGACGAGCTGGCGGCGGTCCAAACTCGGCTCCTCGACAACGCGGTGAGCCTGCTCAAGCCCGGCGGCACGCTCGTCTATTCCACCTGCTCGCTGGAGCCGGTGGAGGGCGAGGCCCAAGTCGCGGCCCTGATGGCGCGAAACCCCGCGATCCAGATCGATCCGATCACGCCGGACGAGCCGTTCGGCGACACGGAGTGGGTGAAATCCGCAGGCGTGTTGCGGACCTTTCCCTTCGAGCTCCAGCTCGAAAGCCCGGAATGGAGCGGCATGGACGGGTTTTTCGCGGCCCGGCTCAAGCAGGACGGTTAACGATTTTCCGCATGCCACTTGCTCCCGGAGGCTTGCTGCCCGAAAATGCCCCGGAGGCGTACTACGCGGCGGGGAAGCCTGCGCTTTTGGACCACAAGCGCGGCTTGAGTGGAGAATGACCCATATGGTGGGTGACCAGGCCTTCGAGCGCGGAACCCGCGCTCAAGAGGTGCATCTTGGCGGCCCGAGCCCGCTGCGCCGCCTGATGCTCGCCAGCATGGCCTCCATCAGCTATCCGGGCAGCCAGGCCGAGCAGCTTCTGCTCGCCCCGCAGGAATTGCGCACGGCCGATCCGAGCTTCGCCACCGAGGTCTATAACGGCCATTTCGGCCTCGCGGGAAAGCTCGCCGAGCTCGGCGCGGAGTCGCCGTTCGAGATCCGGCCGCCGTCCGCCAATTGGGCCCGGGAGCTTTACGGCTTCGGCTGGCTGCGCCATTTGCGCGCCGCAAACTCAGAGCTATCGCGCGAGCAGGCCAAGGCGCTGGTCCACGACTTCATCCGGCTGCGCCGCTCGGTGCACGGGCTCGCCTGGCAACCGGAGATCGTCGCCCGGCGCGTGATCTCCTGGCTCTCCAACTCGGTGCTCATTCTCGATTCGGGCGAGCCGCAGGCCTATGAGGCCTTCTTGAAGGCGCTGACGGCGCAGCTGCGCTATCTGTCGGCGAGCTATCGCGACACGCCGGACGGCTGCCCGCGCCTCCTTACCCTTATGGCGCTGCTCTATGCGGGGCTGTGCATCGCCGAGCAGCAGGCCGTGGTCGACCGCTACGCGCGCCCCTTCTGCAAGGAGCTGGACCGGCAGATCCTGCCCGACGGCGGGCATATCTCGCGCAACCCGGAGGCGCTGATCGAGCTGCTGCTCGACCTCCTGCCGCTTCGGCAATGTTTCGTGGCGCGCGACCGCGTGCCGCCTAAGGAGCTCACCGACGCCATCGACCGCATCATGCCGATGCTGCGCTTCTTCCGGGACGCGGACGGCACCATGGCGCGGTTCAACGGCGCGGGCCCGACGCCGACCGACGCGCTCGCCACGGTGCTCGCCTATGACGACATCGAAGGCTCTCCGGTGCGGAGCGCGTCGAACTCCGGCTATGTGCGGCTCGCATGCGGCACCACCCTCATCATCTGCGACCTCGGCCCGCCGCCGATCACCTCGCTCACCACCAAGGCCCATGCCGGCTTCCTGTCCTTCGAGATGAGCTCGGGCGGCGCGCCCATGATCATCAATTGCGGCGCGCCCTCCGCCGACCATGAAGAATGGCGGCTCTATGCCCGCACCACGCCGGCCCACTCCACGCTGAGCCTGGAGGAGGATTCGCTGGCCGAGTTCAACGGCATGGTCAATGGCGCCCAGCCGCCGGCCGACGCGACGCTTTCAGGGCCGATCAATCCGCAAGGCGCCTTCTCGGACCAGGGCGACAATCTCCGCATCAAGGGCTCCCATGACGGCTATATGGGCCGCTACGGGGTGAGCCACTCGCGGCAGATCCTGGTGCAGCCCTCGGGCAATCTCATCTCCAGCGAGGACAAGCTCTCCACGCGCGGCCTCAAAAGCCCCGACGGGCTGATCGCCGGCGCCTATGCCATCCGCTTCCATCTGCACCCGAGCGTGAAGGCGCAGATCACCGGCGACGGCAGCGCCGTCACCCTGATCCTGCGCAACGGCGAGACCTGGCGCCTCAGCTCCAACGCCGAAGAGACCACGATCGAGGAGAGCATGCTGCTCGCCGACCAGCGCGGGCCGCAGCCGACCTCGCAAGTGGTGTTGAGCGGCATGATGGGCGAGGCGCGCGAGGTCCGCATCGTGTGGAATCTCGAGCGGACCGGCGAGGAAGCCGCCGCCCATCCCCTGGTCGATCCCAACGAGGCCGGAACGGGCGCGAGCTAGTCATGGAGACGCGAAAAATTGCCCGGGCGCTGCTCTCGGTCAGCGACAAGACGGGCTTGGCCGAATTTGCCACGGCGCTGGCCAAACGCGGCGTCGAGCTGGTGTCGACGGGCGGCACCGCCAAGGCGCTCAGGAATGCCGGGCTCACTGTGCTCGACGTCGCCGACATCACCGGCTCTCCTGAGATGATGGACGGTCGGGTCAAGACGCTGCACCCGAAAGTCCATGGCGGCCTGTTGGCGATACGCGGCAACGCGGAGCACGAAAAGGCGCTTGCCGAGCACGCCATCCCGCCGATCGACCTGCTCGTGGTCAATCTCTATCCCTTCGCGGCGACGGTTCGGGCCGGCGGCGACTTCGACATCTGCGTCGAGAATATCGATATCGGCGGCCCGGCCATGATCCGCGCGGCGGCGAAAAACCATGCCGGCGTCACCGTGGTGGTGGATCCGGCCGACTACATGGACGTGCTCGACGAGATCGAGCGTCTCGACGGCACCACACTCGAGCTTCGCAAAACATTGGCAGCCAAGGCGTTCGCACATACCAGCGCCTATGACGCGGCTATCGCGTCGTGGTTCGCCGGGCAGCTTGGCCAAGACATGCCGGAGACGCGCGTCATCGCCGGCACGCTCGAGCGCGCGCTCCGCTATGGCGAGAACCCGCATCAACAAGCGGCCTTCTACCAGACGTCGGAGCAGCGCCGTGGCGTTGCAAGCGCCATCCTCGTGCAAGGCAAGGAGCTGTCCTACAACAATCTGAACGACACCGACGCGGCCTACGAGCTCGTCGCCGAGTTCGATCCGAAACGAACCGCGGCGGTCGCCATCATCAAACATGCCAATCCGTGCGGCGTGGCGATCGGCTCGAGCCTTGCCGAAGCCTACGCGAAGGCGCTGGCTTGCAATTCGACAAGCGCCTTCGGCGGGATCGTCGCGCTCAACCGCGATCTCGACGCGGACGCGGCACGAGAAATCGTCAAGATCTTCACCGAGGTCATCATCGCGCCGGAAGCGAGCCCGGACGCCAAGGAGATCGTCGCGGGGAAGAAGAATTTGCGCCTGCTGCTCGCCGGCGGGCTCCCCGATCCGCACGCGCCCGGGCTTACCTTCCGCTCGCTCGCGGGCGGCTTCCTGGTGCAGTCCCGCGACAACGGCATGGTCGAAGGCGCCGATCTCCAAGTGGTGACCAAGCGTCACCCCACCGATCAGGAGTTCGCCGATCTCATCTTCGCCTTCACCGTGGCGAAGCACGTCAAGTCGAACACTATCGTCTACGCGAAAGACGGCGCCACGGTCGGCATCGGCGCCGGCCAGATGTCCCGCGTGGACTCCGCGCGCATCGCCGCGCGCAAGGCGCAAGACGCGGCGCAAGCGCTCGGGCTAGACGCGCCGCTGACGATCGGCTCCGTCGCCGCCTCGGACGCCTTCTTCCCCTTCGCCGATGGCCTGCAAGTGGTGGCGGAAGCCGGTGCCACCGCGGTGATCCAGCCGGGCGGCTCCATGCGCGACGACGAGGTGATCGCCGCCGCCGACGAAGCCGGCCTCGCCATGGTGTTCACCGGCATGCGCCACTTCCGGCATTAGGGGCCGACACTCTCTTTAGACGAACGGTGCGCTTGAAAGGCCTTTCCGATGTCGCTCGTGCTCTACGGTCATCCCTTCTCCTCGTACACGCAAAAGGTCCTGATCGCGCTCTACGAGAACGGCACGCCCTTCGAGTTCCGGTGCCTCGGACCGGAAACGCCGGAGCACGGAGCCGAGTGGGCGCGCCGCTGGCCGCTCCGCAAGTTCCCGCTTCTGCTCGACGGTGAACGCGACGTCGCCGAGGCGAGCATTATCATCGAATATCTGCACCTCTCGCATCCTGGGCCGGTTCGCCTGCTGCCAACGGATCCGGTGGACGCCCTCGACGTGCGCTTCCTCGACCGCTTCTTCGACCTCTACGTGATGGAGCCGATGCAGTTCGCGGTCTTCAGCGCGCTCAGTCTAATCCCCGTGAAGCGCGAGGACGGACTGGCCCTCGCCAAGGAACGGTTCGAGCGCGCTTATGCCTGGCTCGAAGACAGCTTGCCGGCAGAACCTGGGCGGCCGGCGCGGACTTCCGCTAGCGGACTGCGCGGCCGCGCCCGCGCTGTTCTATGCGGACTGGACGCACTCGGATCTCGGATGCCTATCCGGTTCTGCGCGCTTATCGCGCGCGCTTGCTTGCCCGCCCGTCCTTCGCCCGGGCGGTCGAGGAGGCGAGGCCTTTCGGCCGAACTTCCCTCTCGGGGCTCCGGACCGGGACTCGAGTTCCCGCGCGAAGACGAGGCTTCCTTGGCATGGCAAAAAGGCCTCCCGCGGAGCGAGGCCTTTCTTTGATCTCGTGTCCTTACAGCTTAGAGAGCCTCATGCGCTATTCCGGCTTACCATCCGGATAGACGGGCTGCGGCTGGTTCGGTGACGGCGGCTCGCCCTTGGACGGCTCGGACGGAGCGTCCTCGGAGACCGTGGGCGGCGCCGCGATGGTCTCTTCTTCCACCACCGCCTCGCCTTCCGGCGTCTCCACCGCCATGGTGTCGTCTTCGATCACGACCGGACCATCCGGGGTGTCGACCTCCATGGTGTCTTCTTCGATCACCGCTTCGGCCGGCGCGTCGGACTCCATCGCGGCGGCATCAGGGTCGCCGTCGGGATAGACCGGCTGCGGCTGGGACTCCGACGGCGGCTCGCCGGTGGACGGCTCGGACGGCGCGTCCTCCGCGATCGTCGGCGGGACCGAGATCACCTCTTCGGTGGTCTCTTCCTCCATCGTCGCCTCGGGCTCCTCGGCGGCAGGCTCGTCCATCGCCGCCGGTTCGTCGGTGGGCTCCTCGTCGGTGGCCGGGGCCTCTTCCATGGCAGGTTCTTCGGCGGCGGGCTCTTCCGCAGCGGGTTCTTCCGCGGCCGGCTCCTCTTCCATGGCAGGCTCTTCAGCCGCAGGTTCCTCGGCGGCGGGCGCCTCTTCCATGGCAGGCTCTTCAGCCGCAGGTTCCTCGGCCGCTGGTTCTTCCTTCATGGCAGGCTCTTCAGCGGCAGGCTCTTCGGCGGCAGGAGCTTCCGTGGCCGGGGCCTCGGTGGCAGGCTGCTCGGCCGGCTCCTTCGCCGTCTCGTCGTCTTTCGGCTGCTCGCAACCGGCGAACAGACACGCGGCGAACAACGCCGCGATGACTGCAAATTTTCTCATCCTCGTCCCCGATCAGAATAGATATCGTGCCCCATCAAATTAGAACTTAGCGCCAACGCCGCCGCATTACCATGGCGGAGGCCGTCATAGTGTCCTTGGACTTATTCCTGGGCTTATCCCCGCCCTCCGAAGCTGCGGTACAATCATCTCATCCCTCGTCCATGAGGACGCGAGCTGCAGACCGTCTGTCGTTCGGGGTGAGGGACACGGCGCCCGAGGCGGCGCGGTAAAGATGGGTCATCGTGGACAGGACGAGCCACCAGCCCGGACCACCGCGCCACGGCTAACGGACCAGTCTCGGGGGTCCCCGCTCCGCTCACCTGCGCTGTAACGCGTGGGTCGTCGGGTGAGGCGTGCGCGACGTTGAGCGCTACGCCTGTGCCACTGGTGAGAAGCCGGCGGAAGGGGGCTCTAAAAACATCGCCGGCGCGGGGCACCGAAAGGTCGCCCTGACACTGCAGTCGGACGCGGCCGATCGGTGCCCCGCAGTCCTCCCCACGTCGTGGGGCCCTCTTTGACAAGACTCGCAGCACTCGCGCGGCGAGACGATGAATCATGCTCGAGTGAGGTCAGCGCGTGCGCACGCGGAGAAGCAGGAGCAAGCCGACGACGAGGAAGGCGAGGCTCGCCGAGATGCCGATGCGCTGGCTGTCGGTGAGCGCGGTGACGAGGCCGATGGCGAGGGGCGCGGCGAAGGCCGTGATCTTGCCGGAGAAGGAATAGAAGCCGAAGAACTCGGTGGTCCTGTCGGGCGGGCACAGGCGCGCGAGCAGGGTGCGGCTCGAGGCCTGGATGGGGCCGGCCGCGAGGCCGATGAGAATGGCGAAGACGAGATAAGCCTGCTCGCCGGGCGAGGCGAAGGGGCCGCTGCCGGCGGCCTTGGCCGCGACAGGAATGACGAACAGCACTTCGTCGGCGTCGATGGACAGCACGCCGATGGAGGCGACGATGAACAGGCAGAGCGCGGCGACGATCACCGGCTTGGAGCCCAGGCGGTCGTCGAGAAACCCGCCGGCGCAGGCGCCGATCGTGCCGGCGATGGTGAGCACGATGCCGAACAGGCCGAGCTCGGTGGCGCCCCAGCCGAACACGCTCGCCGCATAGATGCCGCCAAAGGCGAACACCGCGCCGAGGCCGTCGGCATAGAGCATGCGCGCCAGGAGGAAGAGCGCGATGGCGCCGTGATTGGCCACGAGGTCTTTCACCGCGCGGGCGAGATGACGCAAACCCGCCTGCACCACGGTCGCGCCTTTCGTTTTGTCGGGCCGATCCGGCGTGAACAGAAACAGCGGCAGGACGAAGACGAGATACCAAGCGGCCGAGAACGGGCCGACGAGACGGTCGCCTTCGCGGGTCGCGAAATCGAGCGGGATCAACGGCTTAAGGCCCAGCAGGGTCTTGCCGGTGTTCGGATCGGCGACCACGAGGCCGGCGAGCAAAGCGAGGCTCACCAGCCCGCCGACATAGCCGACGGCCCAGCCGACGCCGGACAAGGTGCCGAGCCTGCTGCCCGAGATCAGCCCCGGCATCATGGCGTTGGTGAACACCGTGGCGAGCTCGGCGCCGATGACGGCGATGCCGAAGGACAACAGCACCAGCGGCATGAGCGAGACGTCGTGGGGAATCGCGAACCACAGGCCGCACATGCCGAGGACGAGCAGCACGGAGAAGCCGGCGATCCAGGGCTTGCGCGGCAGGCCGGCATCGGCGATGGCGCCGAGCACGGGCGCCAGCAGGGCCGCGATCAACTGTGCCCCGCCAGTGGTGTAGGCCCAGACGGTCTGGCCGTGTGCCGGGTCGGTGGCGAAGCCGTTCACGAAATAGGGCGCGAACAGGAAGGTGACGACGAGGGTGTAGAAGGGCTGCGCCGCCCAATCGAACATCACCCAGCCGAACAGGCCGGCGTTGCTTGTGCGTCCGGCGCTCCTAGGTGAGCCGGGCATCGAGCACGATCAGATGGTTGGGCAATTCGTCATGATCGCCGGTCTCGGGCGGGAAGTGCTCGGCGAGAATTCGGCCGCATGTCTCGATGGCCGCGACGAAGCCTTGGGTGCGCGTGCCCTTGCCGATATGCGCGGTCAGCGCGGCGATCAGATCGTCCCACACTTGCGGCGTGACCTTGGCGTAGATGCCGTCATCGGCGATGACCTCGGCATAGCGTTCCGCATCGGAGACATAGATGAGCACTCCGGTGCGTCCCTTGGTGGTGTGGAGGTTCTGCACGAGGAATTGCTCGACGGCGCGCTGATGCGCACGGGCGCGCTTGAGCGCGGTGGGCGTGATGGCGACGCGCACGCGCTCCCACTGCATGAGCACCGCTCCGGCGGCAAAGACGGTGAGCTGCGCGATGTAGATATATTCGACCGGCCATTTGGTGAGGTGGATGAAAGGCAGCGGCACGGCCAGCGCCAAGAGCGCCACGCACATCAAGGCGAAATAGCCGTAGCTCGACGAGGCGCGCGCCACGACCACCACGATCTCACCGCTGGTGTGCTCTTCGGCGCGGGAAATGGCGCCGGCAATCACGGCATGTTCTTCAGGGGTGAAGGGCTGCATGCTGTCCCGATCCTACCAGCTGCCGGACGAGCCGCCGCCGCCGAAGCCGCCGCCGCCCCCTGAGAATCCGCCACCGCCGCTGCTCCAGCCGCCGCCCGATCCACCGCCCCAGCCGGACCGGCCGCCCCGCCGCCCGGTGCTGCCAACGGTGCCCGTGCTGTTGTAAAGGCTATAGGCGATCCACAGCACGATGATGGTCCAGAAGATGACCGTGAACCAGTCGATGGCGGGCTCGTCGGCATCGTGGCGGGCTCTGGCGCGAGCTTCCAGCTCCGCCGCGTCGCCGGTCAGCGCCAAGGTGATGTCGTGGACCCCATCCTTGATGCCGCCCGGAAAGTCGCCGGCGCGAAAGCGCGGCAGGATGCCATTCTCGATGATGATCTTGGTGAGCGCGTCGGTGAGGATCGGTTCGAGCCCGTAGCCGACCTCGATGCGGACCTTGCGCTCGTTGGGCGCGACGATGAGGAGAACGCCGTTGTTGAGCTCGGCGGTGCCGATGCCCCAATGGCGGCCGAGCTGATAGCCGTAGTCCTCGATCGGATAGCCTTGCAAGGACGGCAGCGTCACGACCACGAGCTGGTCGGAGCTCTTGTCCTCGAGCGCTTTGAGCTCCGCCGTCAGCGCTTCTCTGTCTTCCGGGCTCAACAGTCCCGCATCATCCACCACGCGGCCGGTGAGCGCCGGGAAAGTCGGTTCGGCGGACGCCGGCAGCAGCGCCAGGCCGAGCGTGACAACGAGCGCCAGCAGGGGCAGCCGCAAGATCATGGAGGCCATGAGGCCCTCGAAGTTTGCCCGATGCCGGCGCACGGCGGCGCTAGAACTTCACCTCGGGCACCTTGGTGGTCTCTTCCGCCACGGAGAAGTTCTGCATCGGCTCCGAGTCCGGATAGAGCAGCGCTCGCCACCAGCGGCCGGGAATGGTCCGAAGCTCGGTGTTGTAGTCCTTGACCGCGGCGATGTAATCGCGCCGGGCAATGGCAATGCGGTTCTCGGTGCCTTCGAGCTGCGACTGGAGCGCCAGGAAGTTCTGATTCGACTTGATGTCGGGATAGCGCTCGACGACCACGAGCAGCCGGGCCAGCGCGCCGGAAAGATTATTCTGCGCGTCCTGGAATTTCTTGAAGGCCTCGGGGTCGGTAAGAATGTCCTTCGGGATCTGGACCTGTGTCGCCTTGGCGCGGGCCTCGACCACCTCGGTAAGCACGGTGCGCTCCTGAGTGGCGAAGCCCTTCACGGTCTCGACGAGATTGGGGACCAGGTCGGCGCGCCGCTGATACTGGTTCAAGACCTCGCTCCACGCAGCCTTGGCCTTCTCGTCAAGGGTGGGGATGGTGTTGATGCCGCAGCCGGCGAGCGCGAGCCCCGCAAGCATGAGGCAGACCGCGCGGACGACGCCGCCCGGCCGAACAGGCGCAAATGCCAGCATGACTTCCTCCCTGTCAGCGTGAACCGAAAACTCGTGTATTGAGCGCGCGCCACGGTGGCAAGCGCTTTCGGTGGCTTGCAGCGCGGGTCTAGGGCGCCGCCTCGCTGGGCTTGGCGTCTTGGGCTTGCGGCTTAACCGCGGCGCGCACGGCATCCGTCAACTCTGGGACATAGAGCGTGCGCGAGGGGAAGGCGAACTCTATAGCCTCGGCCTCGAAGGCCCGGAAAATGGCGAAATTGATGGCCTGCTGCACATCCATGTAGACGGTGTAGTCGGCGCTGAGCACCCAGTAGACGATCTCGAACTCAAGCGCCGAGTCGCCGAAGCTGCGAAAATGCGCGCGGTCGAACCGGGCCTGGCTTTGCGCCTCGACGATCTCCTTCACCATGGACGGAATGCGCTCGAGCTTAGCCCCCGGCGTGTCGTAGGTCACCCCGAGCACCAAGACGATGCGGCGCTCGTTCATGCGCTTGAAGTTGTGGACCCGCGCGCTCATCAGGTCGGTGTTCGAGCAGGAGATCTGCTCGCCGGACAGACTCCTGAGGCGCGTGGTCTTGATGCCGATTTTCTCGACCGTGCCGTTCTGGTCGCCGAACACGATGAAGTCGCCGACCTCGAAGGGGCGGTCGAGCACGATGGCGAGCGACGAGAAGAGATCGCCGAGCACGCTCTGGGCGGCGAGCGCGATGGCGATGCCGCCGATGCCGAGACCGGCGACCAGGGCCGTGACATCGAAGCCGAGATTTTCGAACAACAGCAGAAGCGCGAGCGACCATATCGCGACGCGCACGAAAAACTGGATCAGCGACAGAGCATTGCGCATCGCCGACTTGGTCTCGAGCGGCGCCAGCCGCCAGGCAAGGAGGGCGGATGCGAGGCGGTCCGCCCACAGCGCGAGCTGGATGAAGAGCCCGATGGTGAAGGCCGAGGAGATCAGATTTTGCACCCTCGGCGGCAGTTCCAGGAGCAGACTTCCGGCGTAGACCGCAGCGATAAGCAGGAAGAGTGTCGAGGTGCGAGCGACCACCTCGTGCAGGACGGTGGGCCAACGCGGCTCGTCCCCATCCACCGGCGCCGGCAGGCGGCGGACGAGGATCAATCTCACGAGCAAGGCAACGGCGAAGCCCGCGATCATCACCATTGCCGCGATGGCCCACGCCGACAGACCGTTGCCGTAGATCTCGCCTTCCAGCAGTTTGGCCATGGTGTTCGCTGCGCTGTTCATTTCGCGGCCTAACCTAGTGGCTCAGGCGCGCTTGGCCACCCCCTATGCCGCAGGCAGGTCAACCTATTCTGCCCAGCAACCGCGCACGTCGCCGCCGGGACTGTTGCGATTATGGAACAAGCGCAAAGTTTCTTTGTGGACCGCCGGGCGGCCGCCGGACGGCTCGCCTCTCTCGCAAGGTCCTCGTCTTCGACTAAGTGCTCGCAGTTACGCGATTTTTCCCATGTCGTGCTCCCTTCCACCGGAATCCCACAGCTTTGGCAGGACGTTAGGCAAACAGAAGGCTTTGCTGGTCAAAATCAGGGGCCTTCCTTAGTGTGATTCGTTGAGTCGATTGGGGGACTCACGGAGGCTCGCTATGGGACCGAACTTCGACGGGGAGCGAGTGCGTTGCTTATGCGTATGACAGGGACTGAGGCGGCTCGCGCCGCCAAGAGGGCTCTCTCGAATTTTTCGATCTGCCTTGGCGTCGCGGCTCTCGCGGCGGCCGTTGCCGTTGTGCCGGCCGACGCGAAGAAGAGCCAGGCGAAGGACGACAACGCTGCGCTCGGCGCCGATGCCAGCCAGCCGATGACGCTCGTCGTCTCCCTCGGCAACCAGAAGGTCGATATCTACCGCGGCATGACGCTGGTCACCAGCTCGCGGGTCTCGACCGGCAAACCCGGTCACGCGACCAAGCCCGGCGTGTTCAGCATCCTGGAGAAGCGGCGGCGCCACTTTTCTAACCTTTATGGCGGCGCGCCCATGCCGTGGATGCAGCGCCTGACATGGTCCGGTACGGCGCTTCATGCGGGCGTGGTCCCGGGCTATCCGGCCTCCCATGGCTGCATCCGTCTGCCCTATTCCTTCGCCCCCAAGCTGTTCGACATGACGACCGTGGGCGCGCAGGTCGTGGTCGCCCGCGGTCGCGTCGCCCCGAAGCCGATCGAGCATGCAGCGCTGTTCCAGCCGCTGCCGCCGCCCCCGCCGCCGAGCCTGGTGAAGCAGGAGGAAGAGCCTAAGGTGATGCGGCGGTCGAGCAACGAGACCGCGCCACGCTTCGGCGCCCATCTTCTTCCCGTGGTGTTGGCCAAGGCCGAGACAGAGGGCGCCGATACCGCCGACAGCAATTCGGCCGAGAGCGCCGACGCTCCGGCGGTGGCTGAGGCTTCCGCGACGGCGGCCCATGCTGCCTTCGAGACCCCCGCCCCGGTTCAGCATTCCGTTGTCGCATCGGTCCACGAGGACACGCGAATCCATGCGATCGACCCCAGCGCCGGCCCTGGCCGTGCGATGCACGCTTTCGTCGCGAAGCCCGCAGCCACGCTCGGCCAAGCCAAAGTTGTAAAAGCCAAGCCCGCTGAACAGCCGAAGGATCTTGCCAAGAACCAGGACCGTCTCGCGCCGGCCGTCCCGCTCGCCGCCGCCGCCATGGTCCAGCCTCCGGTGCCTGCCGTCTCAAAGCCTGAGGCGGTAGCAAACGCCGAGCCGCAGGCCGGACCGATCCTCTCGGTGTCGGCCAGCGCCCTGGCCCAGCCCACACCCGTGTCGGCCTACGCTGTCGTGGCCATGCTGACGGCCCAAGATCATCCGCCCATGCCGCCGATGAAGCCCTCGGTGACCGCCGCCAAGCTGGTGGCCGGCGCGGCCGCGGCCGCGGTCGAGGCCGCCGAGCCCCGCTCCACCGCGCCCTTGCGCGTGCTGGTGACCCGGCGCACCCAGCGCGACCGGATGAGAGACGTCCAATACCTCCTGGCCGCCCTGGGCCATCTCGAGCCTCAGAATTTCGATGGCACGTTCGGCCGGCAGACGGCCGACGCCATCAAGGCTTTCCAGAGGTCCCAGGAGATGCCCGAGACGGGCGCCTTCACGGACGAGCTGGTGCAGAAGATTTACGAGGTCTCCGGCAAGAAAGAGCCCGCAGGGGGCCATCTGTTCGTGCGGCAGGAGTTCGCCAGTGTGTTCGATGCGCCGGTCGGCTTCCGTAACCCCGACGACAAGCTCGGCACGCATGTGTTCACGGTCATGAATTTCGCGCCCGGCGACACCAAGGCGCAGTGGATGGCCATCAGCCTGAAAGACGACGACGATCCCATGGCCGTCCTCGACCGCCTCGAGATTCCCGACGACGTGCGCCAGAATATCTCCGAGCGGCTGACGCCCGGCTCCACGCTGATCATCGCCGACACGGCGATCAACTCGGCAACGCTGCCGAAGGGCGCCGACTTCCTCGTGTGGGATAACAGCCAGCCAGCCAAGGTTCAGCGGGCGAGCGTGACCCCGCGGGTGAAGAAGCGGCGGGCGGCGCCACCACGGCGGCGCGTCGTCCCCACCTATTCGCGCCGTCCAGGCTGGCCGTTCTAGGCTAAGTCAGAATTTTTCTTGGTGACGCTGCGCGCGGCCAACCGGCCGAGTAGGCCGTTGCCGCGGGGCCTCATTTACAGGCAATTCGGCTGAGCCAGCAGCGCTTTTGAAGGAAAATTGGAGCGGGCGATGGGATTCGAACCCACGACCCCAACCTTGGCAAGGTTGTGCTCTACCCCTGAGCTACACCCGCACTCCAAACCACCGGCAGCCCTTGAATTTCAAGTTTCGGGGTGGTCATTTGCCTTGTAGTGGATCGCCTCGGCGCTGTCTACAGACGCTGCAGGCTCCCTCGTCCAGACCGTCATCGGGCCCAAACGAGTGGCCCCATTAGCCGAAGCGAACGCCGAAAGCAATGCAATCCGACCGTGCCATGCTGTTCGCGCGGCTTGAAGAACTCGGCATCGCCTCGACCACGGTCGAACACGCGCCGATGTTCACCGTGGAGCAATCTGTGGTGCTGCGCGGCACGATTCCCGGCGCTCACACCAAGAACTTGTTCCTGAAGGACAAAGACGGCCGCCTGGCCCTCGTGGTCGCCAAGGAGGACAGCACGGTCGATCTCAAGGCCCTGGCGAAGCGCCTCGGCTTCGGCCGTTTCAGTTTCGGCAAGCCGGAGCTTCTCATGGCGGTGCTGGGGATCGAGCCCGGCTCGGTGACGGCTTTCGCGCTCATCAACGAAACGTCGCGGCGGCTCGATGCCGTGGTGGTGGACGAAGCGCTCATGGGCTTCGCCGAGGTCAATTGCCATCCTCTGATCAATAACGCCACGACCCGGATCGCCACCGGCGACCTCATCCGCTTCGTGGAGGCGTGCGGCCATCAGCCACGCATTCTGACACTTGGCTGACGCCGCCCTTTGCCGCGCCCGGCGCAGGTTGCCAAACGGCCCGGCGCGGCCCATTCTCCAGCGAAGCGGCGGCCTTCGAGGCCGGTCCCCAAGATCCCTTAGTCAAGCAGGCTCCCGCGCGGAGAGTAAGTAGAACCGTGGATACTCCGATCCTCAATGAAGGCGGCGCAAGCACGCCCGACGCAGACCTTATCAAGAACAGCACCACCGCCGACTTCGTGCGCGACGTGGTCGATGCGTCCATGACCGTGCCGGTGCTGGTCGATTTCTGGGCGCCGTGGTGCGGACCCTGCAAGCAGCTCACGCCGATCCTGGAGAAGGCCGTGCGCGCGGCCAAAGGCGCGATCCGGCTGGTGAAGCTCAATATCGACGACCATCCGGAAATCCCCGGGCAGATGGGCGTGCAGTCCATCCCGGCGGTATTCGCTTTTCAGGACGGCAAGCCTGTCGACGGCTTCATGGGCGCGTTGCCGGAATCACGTGTCAGCGCCTTCATCGCCCGCCTCATCGGCGAGAACGCCGACAGCGGCGCCGACCTCGAAACGGCGGAAGCGGCGCTTGCCGCCGGCGACGTGAATACGGCGGCGCAGACCTTCGGCGAGATCCTGCAGAACGATGCGGAGAACGCGCAAGCGGCGGCCGGATTGGCCAAGTGCTACATCAAGACGGGCGACCTCGTCCGCGCCGAGCAGACCTTGGCGCTGGTGCCTCCGGCGAAAGCCGATGCTGCGCCGGTGGCGAGCGCGAAGGCCGCGCTCGAGCTTGCGCGCAAAGCCGGCGAGGCCGGCGACGCGGACGAGTTGCGCGCCAAGCTGGCGGCCGATCCGAGCGATGCGCAGGCGCGGTTCGATTTGGCGCTGGCGCTCAACGCCGGCGGCGACCGTGAGGGCGCCCTAAATGAGCTGCTCACGCTCGTCAAAGAGAACCGGGCCTGGAACGATGACGCGGCGCGGAAGCAACTCGTCCAGCTCTTCGACGCCTGGGGGCCCGCCGACCCGGCGACGAGCACCGGGCGACAAAGACTTTCCTCGCTGCTGTTTGCGTGAGAGCCAAGGAGCTTAGTGCTGCGTTGACCGACCGCTATCGTACCGCCACCGACCTGCCCGGCATGCTGCCGGTGTTCCCCTTGCGAGGAGCCATCCTGTTGCCGCGCGCTTCGCTGACGCTCAACGTCTTCGAGCCGCGCTATCTGGCGCTGGTCGATCACGCGCTTGCCAACGACCGCTTGATCGCCGTGGTGCAGCCGGCCCCCGACACGGGCGAGGACGAGTCGCCTGAAGGCAAGAGCGTCCCCTTGCGGCGCATCGGCTGCGCCGGCCGGATCACGGCGTTCAACGAGGGTGACGAGGACCGTCTCGTCATCTCGCTGTCGGGCGTCGCCCGCTTCCGGCTTGGCGAAGAGATTTCATCGGACACGCCGTTCCGCATGTGCGACGTGGACTTTTTACCTTACGCCTCCGACTTCATCGCCGGCCACGGCGAGGACGACGTCGACCGGCCGCGGCTGATCGAAACGCTGCGAAGCTATCTTGAGGCGAACCATCTCAACGCCGATTGGGACCGCATCAACACCGCCAATAACGAGCGGCTGGTGAATACGCTGGCGATCCTCAGCCCCTACGGGCCGGAGGAGAAGCAGGCGCTGCTCGAGGCCGAGGATCTGCGGACGCGGGCCGAGGCATTGGTGGCGCTGGCCGAGATGGAGCTCGCCACGCCGGACGACGGCTCGGGGACATCGATCCAATGACAGAAAATGACAAGCAGACGAGCGGCGGCGAGCGGCGGGTCGATCCGAAGCTGCTCGAGATTCTGGTGTGCCCGCTGACCAAGACATCGCTCGCCTATGACGCGGAGCGCCAGGAACTGATCAGCCGCGCGGCGGGCCTCGCCTTTCCCATTCGCGACGGCATCCCGATCATGCTGCCCGAGGAAGCCCGCAAGCTCGACGAGAGCTAGACGCTCTCATTCAGCGCCTGACCTCTCATCCGACCGCTGTGCATCCATCATCCGCCGCACATCTTCGAGCGTCCGACCCGCGTCGCGATAGGTGCGGATCGCGCAGGCGTCATTGCGCTTGGCAAGCCGTTTGCCCAATTCGTCGCGGATGAGCCTGTGATGATGCCAAACCGGCACGGGCAGTTCGAGAAGCGCCTGCAAGAGCCGGTGGATCGGCGTCGACTCCAACAAGTCCTCGCCGCGGATGACATGGGTGACGCCCTGCGCCGCGTCGTCCACCACGACCGACAGGTGATAGGCCGCCGCGCTGATATCCTTGCGCCCCAGGACCACGTCGCCGATCCCCCGCCGCATGGCCTCTAGGTCCAGCGTGTGCGTTCCGGCATGAGCCGGGCCGGTCTCGCGCCAGGTCAGCGCCTGTCCGCCTGAGAGCGCCAGGGCGCGCTCGAGATCGAGCCGGATCGCATCACCGGGTCCGCATTCCGCCATGCTGCGTCCGCGGCAAGTGCCGGGATAGACCGAGCCATCGGGCGAGAGATGCACCGCCCCCTCCTGCGGCGCCGCAAGCGCTGTGCGGATATCGGCGCGCGTGCAGCGGCAGGGATAGGTCACGCCCAGACGGCCGAGGCGCTCCAGAGCGCCTGCATAGACGTCGAGGCGTTCCGATTGCCGCAAGACCGGTTCGGGCCATGTCAGGCCGAGCCAAGCCAGGTCCTCGTAGATCGCCGCCTCGTATTCGTCCCGTGCCCGCGTCCGGTCGGTATCCTCGATCCGCAAGAGGCATTCGCCCCCCGCCGCGTGCGCCGCCTCCCAGGCGGTCAGGGCGGAAAAGGCATGGCCAAGGTGGAGTAGCCCCGTGGGCGACGGGGCGAAACGGGTGACGAAGCGCACGGACATCGCGCGGCTACAGTCCTTCGCCTCGTAGCAGGCGCGGCACATCGCCGGTCTTGCCCGCCGCCTCGCGCACCAAGAAGCGCTTCAGCCCCGGGGCCCGGTCGACCAAGCCGAGGCCGAGATCGCGGATGGCGCGCAGGGGCACGCTGTCATTGGAGAACAGCCGGTTCAGACCGTCCATAACGGTGCCGGAGAAGGCGCTGTCGAAGCGCCGCCAGCGCTGATACCGATCGAGAGTGGTGGCGGATCCGATGTCGAGGCCGAGGCGCTGCGTCTCGATAATCGTCTCGGCCAGGGCGGCGACGTCACGCATCCCGATATTGAGTCCTTGGCCGGCCAGCGGATGCACCGCATGGGCGGCGTCGCCCACGAGCGCCAGACGATTGCCGACGAAGGAGCGCGCCATCTGAAATTCAAGCGGGAAGGATTGCGGCGGTGCTTCCAGCGTGACGGCGCCGAGCCGGTGGCCGAAACGGCCTGTCAGCGCGGTGATGAACTCGGCCTCGCTCGCGGCCATCAGAGCCTGGCCCTTTTCCGTCTCCTCGGTCCACACGATGGACGAACGGTTGCCGGTTAGCGGCAGGATTGCGAAAGGCCCCGCAGGCAGGAAATGCTGCACCGCCTTCCCACCATGCGGGCGCTCATGGGAGACGGTGGCGACGATGCCGATCTGCGGATAGGACCAGCCGATCGATTTGATGCCGGCGCGTTCGCGAAGCTTCGAGCGCTTGCCGTCAGCCGCAACCAGGAGCCGCCCTCGCAGCGTCGCGCCGCCGGCAAGTTGCGCGCGCACGCCAAATCCATCCGCGGTGAAGTCGCTAACACTCTCCGGGGCGAAGAGGTCGATCGCCGGTTCAGCGCCAACGGCCGCTTGAACCGCAGTTTGCAGATCGCCCGCCTCGACCAAATAGGCGCTGGGGTCGCCCGCCTTCATCTCCTCGTCGAAGCCGAGAAGGTGAGGGCGCAAGCTCGCATTCAACGGGCTGTCGGTGATCTCGATGGCGCTGATGGCTTGAGCCTTCGGCGCCAGCACCGACCACAGGCTCACGGCGTCGAGCAGGCTCTTGGTCGCCGCGGAAAGCGCGAGCCCACGGGCATCGCGCGGCGCGCCGGACTCTTGTTGCCGCGCCGCGGCATCGACGAGCGCGACGCGGAATCCCGGCGGCGCGAACTTGGCCAGGGCCAGCGCCAGCGTCCCGCCGACGAAGCCGCCTCCCGCGATAATCACGTCGTGGATGCCGCCATTGCTCTCCATGTCTCCCGTATAGGGGAGGGCCGGGCGCGGCGCCACTGCTGCGCGTCACGGTGGCTCACGGGGCGCCGGGAACGTTCCGCAGGCGGCGCGAACCTGCTAAATGGCGGCGACCGGCAAACTCTCAAAACAGCAAGGGCAGGTCCATGAGCGCCGCTCTCGACGAACTCCTGTCGATCCTCGATCTCGAGACCCTCGAGCACAATCTGTTTCGGGGCTTGAGCCCGCAGGTGGGCTGGCAGCGGGTGTTCGGCGGCCAAGTGATCGGCCAGGCGCTGGTCGCGGCCAACCGGACGGTCGAAGGCCGCCTGTGCCATTCGCTCCATGCCTATTTTTTGCGCGCCGGCGATCCGGCGGTGCCGATCATCTATGAAGTGGACCGAATCCGCGACGGCGGCAGCTTCTCCACGCGCCGCGTGGTGGCCATCCAGCATGGGCACGCGATCTTCTCCATGGGCGCCTCGTTCCACAAGGAAGAGGGCGGCCTGGAACATCAGATGGCGATGCCCGAGGTGCCACCGCCGGAAGACCTGCCGAGCGAGGCGGAGCTCAAGGATCTCCTCATGGAGCGCTTGCCTGAGCCGGTGAAAGCCTATTGGCAGCAGGAACGGCCGATCGAGATCCGGCCCGTCGATCTCTCCCGCTATCTGTCGCCGGAGACCCAAGCCCCGAGCCAGCTCATGTGGATCAGGGCCACGGGCGCGCTCGGCGACGACCTGGCCTTGCACCAATGCGTGCTGGCCTATGCGTCCGACTTCACCCTGCTCGACACGGCCTTGATCGCCCATGGCCGCTTCGTCTTCGACCCCAAGTTGATGCTGGCCAGCCTCGACCACGCCGTCTGGTTCCATGAGAGCTTTCGGGCCGACGATTGGCTCCTTTACGCCCAAGACAGCCCGAGTTCCGGGGCAGCACGAGCATTTTGTCGGGGCACGCTGTTCACGCGCGACGGCCGCTTGGTGGCGTCGACGGCCCAAGAGGGTCTGGTTCGCGAGCGGGCGCCCAAACTGGCGCCTACATCATAGGCAATAAGTCGATTTTGCCTGATTTTTGTGCCTATTGACTGTCCTCAAGGCAGAGACGGCACTGGCTGAAATCGTAAAAGAATCCCTAATGCCAAGGGCTTGGAGCCCATGGAGCGGAGTTGGCACGTAGCTTGACTCTGCTTTCGGGTTCGCACGGCCAAACCGAGGCAACAACTTGCACGGCCGTAAATCATGGAGGGCTTAAACAGATGAAGCTGGTGATGGCAATCATCAAGCCATTCAAGCTCGACGAGGTCCGCCAGGCCCTCACCGAGCTTGGGCTACAAGGCATGACCGTTACCGAGGTCAAGGGTTACGGGAGGCAAAAGGGTCACACGGAGATCTATCGCGGCGCGGAATACGCCGTGAACTTCTTACCGAAGATCAAGATCGAGGTCGTGGTCCCTGCCAAAATGGTCGACAAAGCTGTGGACGCCATCGTCGCCGCGGCAAAGACCGGGCAGATCGGCGACGGCAAGATCTTCGTCGTTCCCGTCGAGCAGACGGTGCGAATCCGCACCGGCGAAACCAACGAATCAGCACTGTAAGAGGGGGAGAATTGAAGATGACGACCCTTGCCAAATATCTATTCGGCGTGGTCGCAGCACTTGTACTGCTTGCGCTTTACCACATCGATCCGGCACTTGCGCAGGACGCCCCAGAGGCCATTGCGGAAGTCGCCGAGGAAACTGCAAAGCTCGACACGGGCGATACCGCATGGATGCTCACATCCACGGCTATCGTCCTGATGATGACCATTCCGGGCCTCGCCCTGTTCTACGGCGGCTTGGTGCGGAAGAAGAACATCCTCACTCTGGTAATGCAGTGCTTCGCGATTACCTGCCTCGTCACCATTGTGTGGCTATTCGCGGGTTACTCGCTGGCCTTCACTGATGGCGGCAGCCTCAATGCCTATGTTGGCGGCTTCTCCAAGGCGTTCCTCCATGGGGTGGGCAAAGACACGTTGTCGGGCACGATTCCCGAGAGTGTGTTCTTCACCTTCCAACTGACGTTCGCCATCATCACACCGGCCCTCATAGTCGGCGCGTTTGCCGATCGCATGAAGTTCTCGGCGCTCGTGGTGTTCATGGTGCTGTGGTCGCTGGTGGTCTATTCGCCGATCACTCATTGGGTGTGGGGCGGTGGCTTCCTGGCCGACGCCGGCGTGCTCGACTTTGCCGGTGGCACCGTCGTGCATATCAACGCCGGTATCGCCGGTCTGGTCTGTGCCATCTTCCTCGGCAAGCGCTTCGGTTACGGCACCGAGAACATGGCGCCGTATAACCTGGTCTACAGCGTGATCGGTGCTTCGCTTCTGTGGGTCGGCTGGTTCGGCTTCAACGCCGGTTCGGCCGTCGCCGCAAACGAAAGCGCAGGTATGGCCATGGCCGTGACCCAGGTCGCGACTGCGGCTGCGGCACTCGGCTGGATGTTCGTGGAGTGGATGGTGCACAAAAAGCCGAGCGTCCTGGGTATCATCTCAGGTGCTGTGGCGGGTCTTGTCGCCATCACGCCGGCCTCGGGCTTCGTTGACCCGATGGGGGCGTTGTGGATCGGCATTGCCGCAGGCGTGGTCTGCTACTTCATGTCGACCACGGTCAAGAAAGCCATCGGCTACGATGACTCGCTCGACGTGTTCGGCATCCACTGCGTGGGCGGCATCGTCGGTGCCCTCCTGACCGGCGTGTTCGCCGTCGAAGCGATCGGCGGAACGCCCGGTCTCTTGGAAGGCAATCCCGGGCAGGTTCTGACTCAGGCTTGGGGCATCCTCGCCACCATCGTATGGGCCGGGTTAGCGACGTTCGTCATCCTGATCGTCACCAATATCCTCATCGGTGTCAGGGTGAGCGAGGCCGTTGAGGTCGAGGGTCTCGACATCAATCTGCATGGCGAGGTCGTTCAGTAGACTCTTCGCGACGCAAACAAAGAGGGACAATAACGACGGAGAATTAGAGCTAGGTCTCCTCCTCCCTTGACTTCTAGCTCTCAACTTGGGCCCCGGCGCGTTGCCGGGGCCTTTTGCATTTTGGGCGACCAGAGATTGCCGCACGCGGCGCCATCGCCTAACACCGGCTGCATGTCAGACGAAAAGCCCTCGCGCCTCGACGCGCTTATCCGCTCTCCCTTCGCGCGACTGGCGACCCTGCTCGAGGGCATCGAGCCGGGCGCCGAGCCGATCAATCTCTCGCTGGGCGAGCCGCATGCCTCGCTGCCGCCCTTCCTTGGACCGATCCTCGAAGAACATCTGACCGCGTTCGGCCGCTACCCGCCGATCAAGGGCATTCCGGTCCTGCGTCAGTCGATCGCGAAGTGGATGGGGCGCCGCTATCCCGGCTTGCAGGATGCGATCGATCCCGAGCGCCACGTGCTGCCCCTCAACGGTTCGAGAGAGGGCTTGTTCTCGGCGGCTTTTCCGGCCTGCGCGCGGAGGCCGGGGATCGAACAGCCCGCAATCCTCATCCCCAACCCGTTCTATCAGGTCTACGCCGCCGCAAGCGCCGCCGCCGGGGCCACTCCTGTCTTCTTGGCCTCCGGGCCTGAGACGGGCTTTCTGCCGGACCTGGACGCCATCGACGAGGCCGTGCTCACACGAACCGTCGCGCTCTATCTGTGTTCGCCGTCCAACCCGGAAGGCGCGGTGGCGGACCCGGACTATCTGGCCAAGGCCATCCAGCTCGCGCGCCGCTACGATTTTCTTCTCTTCGCCGACGAGTGCTACTCGGAGATCTATGGCGATGTGCCCCCGCCGGGGTCCTTGGAGGTGGCGCAAAGCCAGACGGGCAACCTCGCCAACGTGGTGGCGTTCCAATCCTTGTCGAAGCGGTCCGGCCTGCCGGGCCTACGCTCCGGCTTCGCCGCCGGCGATCCGGCGTTCATGGCCGCGTATTTCCGCTTCCGCAATGTCGCCTGCCCGCAAGTTCCTCTGCCGCTGCAGCATGTCTCGGCGGCCGCCTGGGCCGACGAGGCGCATGTGGAGCAGGCCCGCGGCCTCTATCGGGCCAATTTCGACTCAGCCGAGTGCGATTCTGAATGGGCGCTATGGCTATCGCCGGCCGGCCGGCAGCTTCTTTTTATGGCTGAATATGGCGAGTTTTGGCGGTGGAGAGGCGGCGGCGACAACCCTTTGGAAAGGGTGTGGTGTCAAAGTCCTGCCTGGGGCCTATCTCGCGAACGCGCTACCCGACGGGGCAAACCCGGGCCAGGACTTCATCAGGGTCGCGCTCGTGCACGACGCGGAGACAACGCGCGAGGCCTTAGGGCGCATCGTCGCGATATTGGGTTAGAGGGATGGCAGCAAGAGGCAGAACGAAAGGACGGCGGCGCTTGCTGCCGAGCGCGGTCGAATCAGGCCTGCGCCGCTTGCTGTTCGGGACCTACGGCTTCGTCCTGATCGCCGGGGCCTGTGCGGTATGGGTGAGCCTCGCCACCTGGTCGGTGCACGACCCGAGCCTCAACAATGCGACCCGCGCCGTGCCCCGTAACCTCCTCGGCGGCTGGGGCGCGGTGATCGCCGACCTCGCCGTCCAGTCCCTCGGGCTCGCGTCCATCATCCTTTTCCTGCCGCTGGCGGCATGGGGCTGGCATCTCATCGCCCGCACGGTGCCTGGCCGCCGCAAATTCCGTCTTCTGGCCTGGCCCGCGTCGGTGATTCTGCTGGCGGCGGCGCTGGCCGCCCTGCCCCAGCCCAAGAGCTGGCCGCTGCCCAATGGCCTTGGCGGCATTTTCGGCGACTTCTTCATGGCGGGCGCCCACATCATCGGCCCCTTCCTGCCGGAAGCCGCGGTGTCGTTCGTCGCCGGCCTGGCGTTCTTTTTCGTCGGCGTCGCACTCCTGCTCTTCGCCTGCGGCACGAGCACATCGAAGTTGATCGCGCTCTGGGCACCACGCTCCAGCGCCGCCGGCGAGTGGGCCAATGCCTGGCTTGGCGCCGGCATGCACTTCTTCATCCATACGAGCTCTCTGGTTCGTCGCGCCTTCCGCCGCAAGCCCCGCGCGCAAGACGACGATGAGGACTATGACGACGAGGACGAACGCGAGGATTGGGTGGCGCCGCAGCCAGTGGTCGGCCCCGATGGACGCATCGAACCGTCATTCGGTCCGGCGCCGATCGGCGCCAATTACGAGGATGACGAGGACGCGGATTACGACGAGGACGGCGACGTCACCTCGCCGAACTACCGCATCACGCGCCTCGATCCGAAAGAGAAAAAGAAGAAGCGGCACACATCCGTGTCGCGCAGCCACGAGCTGGACACACCTTACGATCCGCCGCCGGTCAAGCTGCTGCAGCAGCAATCGCGCGCCGCGCGCGGCCGCACCGTGAGCGATGAGGTACTCCAGGAGAATGCGCGCGAGCTTGAAGGCGTGCTGCAAGATTTCGGCGTCAAAGGCGAGATCACCAATGTCCGCCCCGGTCCCGTGGTCACGCTTTACGAGCTCGAACCCGCGCCCGGTACCAAGTCGTCGCGCGTCATCGGACTGGCCGACGACATCGCCCGCTCCATGAGCGCGATCGCCGCGCGCGTCGCGGTGGTGCCCGGCCGCAACGCCATCGGCATCGAGCTACCGAACGATCGACGCGAGATGGTGATGCTGCGCGAGCAGTTCGAATCTGTGGATTTCCGGGAGAGCGATGCGCGCCTCGCGCTGGCGCTGGGCAAGACCATCGGCGGCGAGCCGATCATCGCCGACCTCTCGCGCATGCCGCATCTGCTTATCGCCGGCACCACCGGCTCCGGCAAATCGGTCGGCATCAACACCATGATCCTGTCGCTGCTGCAGCGGCTCTCGCCCGAGCAGTGCAAATTCATCATGATCGATCCGAAGATGCTCGAGCTGTCCGTCTATGACGGCATCCCGCATCTGCTCGCCCCGGTGGTCACCGATCCAAAGAAGGCGGTGGTCGCGCTCAAATGGACCGTGCGCGAGATGGAGGAGCGCTATAAGCGCATGTCCAAGCTCGGCGTGCGCGACATCAAGGGCTACAACGCCCGCGTCCTGCAAGCCGAGGCCAAGGGCGAGGTGCTGACCCGCACGGTACAGACCGGCTTCGACCGCTCGACCGGCCAAGCCATCTACGAGCAAGAGGAGATGGACTACGAGGCCATGCCGTATATCGTCGTGATCGTCGACGAGATGGCCGACTTGATGATGGTCGCCGGCAAGGACATCGAAGCGGCGGTGCAGCGCCTGGCGCAAATGGCGCGCGCGGCCGGCATCCATCTCATCACTGCGACGCAGCGGCCGAGCGTCGACGTTATCACCGGCACCATCAAGGCGAATTTCCCGACACGGATCAGCTTCCAAGTCACCTCGAAGATCGATAGCCGCACGATTCTCGGCGAGCAAGGCGCCGAGCAATTGCTGGGTCAGGGCGACATGCTCTACATGGCCGGCGGCGGAAGGATCATCCGGGTGCATGGCCCCTTCGTCGCCGACGAAGAGGTCGAGAAGATCGTGCGGCATCTCAAGAAGCAGGGCGTCCCGGCCTATCTCGACGCGGTCACCGACGAGTCCGAGAACGAGGACGACGACGGCGATGGCGGGGGCTCGGAGTATGGCGACAGCGGCGACGAGCTCTACGACCAGGCCGTGGCGCTCGTGCTGCGGGACCGCAAAGTCTCTACAAGCTACGTGCAGCGTAGGCTCGGGATCGGCTATAATCGCGCCGCGACCTTGATCGAGCGCATGGAGAACGAGGGCCTGATCGGCCCCGCCAATCATGCCGGGAAGCGCGACATTCTGGTCGGTAGCGACGAGGCCGAGTCGCCCTATTAGGGTGTTAGACTTGTCGCCAAGAACTTGCCGCCGCCAAGAAGTTGACCAGATTTGGCGGAATCATCTATCCAATGATCTCTTGGTCCTGAGCCGTGCGCGCCACGGAGGGGGGTTAATGTCCAGCCGCAGAACCACCGGGTTCGTCTTAGGTCTGCCGATCGCCTTCGGTCTCGCGATGGGGCACGCGCTCGCCGAAGACGGCGCGACCTCCGTGCCGAAGACGGTCGTAACCCCTGGCTCCAAGGATCAGAGCGGCGGTCCGCCGGAGGACGCGCTGCGACCGTCCCTCGGCCAGGACGTCCTGCCTTCCGGCGGTGGTGCGCCGGTCGGCGAGATCACCCCGTCGGCCCTCGACGAGGGCGCCAGCTGGGAAGCCGCCGTCGAGGCTACAGATGCGCCCACGCCGCTCATCGGCGCGGAGCAGGCGGAGGCGGTCCAGAAGATCAACGCCTATTTCAATGGGATCATCAATCTGCAAGGCCGCTTCGAGCAGACCGACCCCAGCAACAAGCGCACCACCGGCCGCTTTTACGTGCAGCGCCCAGGCAAGATCCGGTTCGACTATGCGCCGCCGAGCGCGCTGCGCATCGTCGCCGATGGCTATTCGCTGGCCATCGAAGACTCCGATCTGAAGACGGTCGAGAAATATCCCATCAAATCGACGCCGTTCCGGCTCCTGCTGGCGGATGATGTCGATCTCGGCCGTGATGCGCGCATCGTCGGGGTCGAGCGGGAGGAAGGTGGCCTGGCCATCTCGCTCGAGGACCGGGGCGGCGACGCGGCGGGCCGCATCAAGCTCTCCTTCGAGACAACTCCCGATCTCGAATTGAAGGAATGGATGATCACCGACGCTCAGGGACTGAGCACGCGGGTGACCGTGAACAACATGGTCTCGGGCCGGAAAGTGGCTACAGACTTCTTCAAGTCAAAGGACAAATTCTCACCCTTCCAATAGGAAAAAATCGGCGTTAAATCAAACGGTTACGGTTACGCCGCCGGGGTGTTTACGTCTCGTTAAATTTTCCGGACGACGGACGTTGAAATCGCCCGGCGATCTACATATCTCTTGCTGCAGAAGCGGACCACGTCGCATTCATCGGTAGTGCCCCCCGTCTAGCCGAAGATGTGGTCTTGCTCGTGCCGGCTTCCCTCCCGGCACGCGCGCGAGAAAAAAACGCGCTTCTGGCGCCCAACCACGCGCAGCGGTTGGGCGCCTTTTCTTTTTCTGCTCCTGTTGAATACCGGCATAAGCCGCCGAACCCGAGCGCGGGCGCTTGCGTGCCGCGCCCCATGCGCCATACCTGCCCTCATGCGTTTTCGCCTCGCCACCTGGAACATCAACTCGGTCAGGATCAGGCTCGACTTGGTTGAGCGCTTCGTGCGCGCCTACCAGCCTGACGTGCTCTGCCTGCAAGAGATCAAATGCGAGGAGGAACAGTTCCCTCTGCTGGCGCTGCAAGCGCTGGGCTTCCCCCATATCGCGGTGTGCGGGCAAAAGGGCTATCACGGGGTCGCCACGCTTTCGCGGCTCCCCTTCAAACTTGCCGAGCGGCGCGACATTTGCGGGCGCGGGCACGCGCGCCATTTAGCGGTCGCCTTCGACGGGGCCAGCCCCGGCGCCAAGCCGCTCGTCCTGCATAATCTCTATGTGCCGGCCGGCGGCGACGTCCCGGACCCCGCGGTCAACGACAAGTTCCGGCATAAGCTCGACTTTCTGGACGCCATGACGACCTGGTTCGGCGGCCAACGCGCCAAGGCCAAAAATCGCATGATCCTGGTTGGCGATCTCAACGTGGCGCCGCTGCCGACCGATGTCTGGTCCCACAAGCAGCTCCTGAAAGTGGTGAGCCACACGCCGCCCGAGACCGAGCGGCTGGAGCAGGTGCGGGCCTCCCATGACTGGATCGACGTGATGCGGCGTCATGTCCCAGCGGAGCGGACGCTGTTCACCTGGTGGAGCTATCGCAACCGGGACTGGCGGGCCTCGAACCGCGGACGCCGTCTCGACCATATCTGGGCCACACCGTCACTCAAGGACGCCGCCGTCTCCATGCGCGTCCTCGACGAGACGCGCGACTGGGAGCGCACTTCCGATCACGTGCCGGTGATCGCCGACTTCGAGATCGACTAGCAGCTAGAGTCTATGGAACGAGTTTGTAGCCGCCGGTCTCGGTGATCAGCAGCTCGGCCTGCGAGGGATCCTTCTCGATCTTCTGGCGCAGGCGATAGATGTGGGTCTCCAGCGTATGCGTGGTGACGCCGGCGTTATAGCCCCACACTTCATGCAGCAGCACGTCGCGGGTCACGACGCGCTCGCCGGAGCGATAGAGATATTTGAGGATCGAGGTCTCTTTCTCGGTGAGCCTGACCTTGCCGCCGGCGGGGTCCAGCAACAGCTTCGCCGCGGGCTTGAAGGTGTAGGGGCCGATGGTGAAGACCGCGTCCTCGCTTTGCTCATGCTGCCTGAGCTGGGCGCGGAGGCGGGCGAGGAGGACGCCGAGACGGAACGGCTTGGTCACATAGTCGTTGGCACCCGACTCCAGCCCAAGAATGGTGTCGGAATCGGAGCTCTGGGCCGTCAGCATGATGACGGGGCCCTTGAAGCCGCCGCGGCGCAGCAGCTTACAGGCCTCGCGCCCATCGAGATCGGGCAGGCCGACATCGAGCAGCACGAGATCCACATGACCGCTGCGGGCGAGCTTCAGCCCCTCCTGCGCCGTCGGGGCGAGTATGGTCTCGAACTCCTCGTGCAGCGACAGCTGTTCGCTCAATGACTCGCGAAGCTCATCGTCATCGTCGATGATGAGGATCTTGCGCGCGTTGCTCATTAGCGGGTCCTTGTGGGCCAACGCCGCGGTTGGCCGGTTCATATGCTTGAGTCCTGGGGCTTGGCTATCTCAGGGACGGTTGTAAGGGGGGCTAGCCCCGGCGACAAGCATGTCAAACGCATCGTCACAAGGCAAAAAGGCTATTGGACATGAGGGTTAAGCGGTCCCGCCCCATCGTGGTCCGGCGCGCGCCGGGACGTCCCTGCCAGGCGCGGGTCCAACTTTCCCATGGCGTCCGCCCCGCCGCCATCGGCCGAGGAAGCGTGCGCGCGCTCAAGCGCGAGGGGGACGGGGGCACGCCACTCGGGCGCTTTCCCTTTCGCCTCGCTCTCTACCGGGCCGACCGGGGACCGCGGCCAAGCACGTCCCTGCCGGTTCGCGCCATTCGCGACAGCGACGGCTGGTGCGATGATCCGCTCGACCGAAACTACAACCGGCTCATCACCTTGCCGTCACCGCGTAGCGCCGAAGGTCTGAAGCGAGCGGACGATCTGTACGATCTTGTCCTGGTCCTCGGCCACAACGACCGGCCGCGCGTGAGAGGCAAAGGCAGCGCCATCTTCATGCATCTGGCGCGCGACGGCTATACACCGACCGAGGGCTGCATCGCCCTGTCCCGCCGCGATCTTTTGGCGGTGCTGGCCGAGATTCGGCGCGGGACGGACATCGTGGTCATGCGCTAGTCGAGCAGCACGCGCTCGCCGAAGATGGCTGTGCCGACGCGGACATAGGTCGCACCGAAAGCAACTGCCTTGGCGAAATCGCCGCTCATGCCCATGCTCAGCTCCGCGAGCCCGAGCTCCTCGGCGAGCTTGGCGAGCAGCGCGAAATGCATAGCCGGCTCCTCGTCGTAAGGCGGAATGCACATGAGCCCGTCGATCTCGAGATTGAACGTGTCGCGGCACAGCGCCACGAAGGCGGCCGTCTCGTCCGGCGCGATGCCCGCCTTTTGTTCCTCCTCGCCGGTATTGACCTGCACGAAGAGGCGCGGACGGGTTCCCTGCCGCTCCATCTCCTCGGCGAGAGCGCGCGCGAGCTTCGGCCGATCGAGCGTCTCGATGACATCGAAGAGCGCAATCGCCTCGCGCACTTTGTTCGACTGGAGCGGTCCGATGAGGTGGAGTTCGATATCGGAGTGAAGCTCTCTCAGCGCCGGCCATTTGCCGTATGCCTCCTGCACCCGGTTCTCGCCGAATACGTGCTGGCCCGCTTCGATGGCTTCCTCGATGACCGCCGCGGGCACGGTCTTGCTCACGGCGATGAGCTTCGACCGCACCCGGATCGCGGTCGGCGGCCTCCGCCGCCAGGGCAATCTCCTCCCGAACCAGGCGCAAGCGCGCCGGGATCTCAGTGGCAGAGTGGTGTTCCGCGCTCATCAAGGGTACCTAGCAGGCAAGTTTGATCAGATGGTGCTCTTCCGGCAACGCGCGATTTTCGCATCGCTTGACCCTTCAGGGCATTTGGGTTCGATTGCCGCGCCGAAATCGATTGACGGGATGGATAGAACGAATGGCCGCGGACCGCTACGACGCGCCGAAACGCGAGAAGCATTGGCAGGCTGCCTGGGAGGCCAAGGGCATCTTCCAGGCGCAGGAGACCGACTCGCGGCCGAAATACTATGTTCTTGAGATGTTCCCCTACCCCTCGGGCCGCATCCATATGGGCCATGTGCGGAACTACACCATGGGCGACGTGGTCGCCCGCACCATGCGCGCCAAGGGCCATAACGTGCTCCACCCCATGGGTTGGGACGCCTTCGGTCTTCCGGCCGAGAACGCGGCCATCGAGCGCGGCGTTCATCCGGCCAAGTGGACCTACGACAATATCGCCACCATGCGCGGGCAGCTCAAGTCCATGGGGCTGTCGCTCGACTGGTCGCGCGAGCTCGCAACCTGCGATCTCGAATATTACCACCAGCAGCAGAAGCTGTTCCTCGACATGCTCGCGGCGGGCCTCGTGGACCGCAAGACGCGCAAGGTGAATTGGGACCCGGTCGACCATACCGTGCTCGCCAACGAGCAGGTGATCGACGGGCGCGGCTGGCGCTCCGGCGCAATGGTCGAGCAGCGCGAACAGCCCGAATGGGTGTTCAAGATCACCGACTACGCGCAAGACCTGCTCGATGCGCTTGGGGACCTCGACCGCTGGCCGGAGAAAGTGCGCCTGATGCAGGCGAACTGGATCGGCCGCTCGGAAGGCCTGCTCGTCCGCTTCGAAACGATCGAGGGCACTGCGCCGAACGGGCACGAGATCCTTGAGGTGTTCACCACGCGGCCCGACACGCTGTTCGGCGCGGCCTTCATGGCCATCGCGCCGGACCACAGACTGGCGCGCGCCATCGCCGCGAAGAATGCCGACGCGCAAGCCTTCATCGACGAGTGCCACCACCACGGCACGAGCGCGGCCGAGCTCGAAACGCTGGAGAAGAAGGGCTTCGACACCGGCGTACGCGTCGCCCATCCGATGATCGAGGGGGCCGAGCTTCCGGTCTACATCGCCAACTTCATTCTGATGGAGTACGGCACCGGCGCCATCTTCGGCTGTCCGGCGCACGATCAGCGCGACCTTGAGTTCGCGCGGGCCTATGGCCGCCCCGTCTTGCCCGTGGTGCTGCCACCGGGCGAGGACGCCGCGACATTCGCCATCGGCGACGAGCCCTATACCGGCGACGGCGTGCTGATCAATTCGGACTTTCTCGATGGGCTGGCCGTGGCCGACGCCAAGACCGCGATGGCGGAGCGGCTTGCCGCGCGGAGCGTGGCGGGCAAGCCGCAAGGGGTGCGGAAGACCGAGTTCCGCCTGCGCGACTGGGGCATCTCGCGGCAACGCTATTGGGGTTGCCCGATCCCGATGATTCATTGCGAGACATGCGGCATCGTGCCGGTGCCGGCGGCCGATCTACCGGTGCAGCTCCCCGACGATGTGAGCTTCGACGTGCCGGGCAACCCGCTCGATCGCCACCCCACGTGGAAGCATGTTCCCTGCCCCAAATGCGGCGCCCCGGCGATCCGCGAAACCGACACCATGGACACGTTCGTGGACTCGTCCTGGTACTTTGCGCGGTTCTGCTCGCCGCGCGCGGACGTGCCGACCGAACCCGATGCCGTCGGCTATTGGCTTCCGGTCGACCAATATATCGGCGGCGTCGAGCATGCGATCCTGCATCTGCTGTATTCGCGATTCTTCACGCGGGCGATGCACAGAACGGGTCATGCCGCAGTGGACGAGCCGTTCCGCGGCCTGTTCACCCAAGGCATGGTCACGCACGAGACCTATAAGGACGCACAGGGCAAATGGCTGTTGCCCGAGGAGGTGACGTGGCGGGACGGCAAAGCGGTGCACGTGAAGACCGCTGAGCCGATCACGGTCGGCGCGGTCGAATCCATGTCGAAGTCGAAGAAGAACGTGGTCGACCCCGACAGCATCATCGGCACGTTCGGGGCGGATACGGCGCGCTGGTTCATGCTGTCGGACACGCCGCCCGAACGCGATATCGAGTGGACGGCCGGTGGCGTGGATGGGGCCTATCGCTTCCTGCAGAGGGTGTGGCGGTTGGTCCGCGACGCCGCGGCCAAGGGCGCTGAGCCCGGCACACCGGCGCCTGCCGAACTGGGACCCGAGGCCCAGTCTTTGCGGCGGGCGACCCATAAGACCATCGCCGGGGTGACCTCGGCGATCGACAAGCTCCGCTTCAACACGGCGGTGGCCCAGATCTACGAGCTGGCCAACGCGCTCTCGTCCGGATTGCAGGCTGCCGGAGAACAACCTAAAGATGATATGCGCTTCGCTCTCAGAGAAGCCGCAGAAGCGTTGGCCAGGGTCTCGGCGCCCATGGTGCCGCATCTGGCTGAGGAGTGCTGGGCCCTCCTGGGCCACGAGACGCTGGTGGCCGAAAAACCTTGGCCAGTGGCCGATCTGACCCTGTTGACCGAGGACACGATGACCATCGCTGTCCAGGTCAACGGCAAGAGGCGGGACGAATTGACGATTGCACGAGACGCCTCGAAGGAAGATATTGAGGCTCAGGCGTTGAAGCTCGAAAATGTCGTGCGCGCCATAGGGGGACGTAAGATCAAGAAGGTCGTGGTCGTACCGCAGAGGATCGTCAATGTGGTGGCGTAGCCCTGCCCTTGCGCTGGTGGTGCTTGCCGCCGCGGCCGGTCTCGGCTTGTCCGGGTGCGGATTCCAGCCGCTTTACGGCTCCGGGACCACGACCACCAATGGCGCGCGTCTGTCCGAGGTGATGGCGTCGGTCGACGTCACCCCGATCCCTGGCCGGGTCGGCCAAAAGGTGCGCAACGAGCTGATCTTCTCCAATACGGGTGGCGGCGAGGCGGCAAAGTCCCGTTACAAGCTCAATATTGCGATCCGCGAGCGGGTGATCGATCAGCTGGTGCAGATCACCGGCGATGCCAGAGGCCAAGTGTATCAGCTCGAAGCGAGCTACAAGCTGGTCAACGCGTCCACGGGCAAGACGATCCACGAAGGGGTGGCCATCTCGCGCGCCGCCTATAGCCGCTACCAGGAAATCTTCGCCAATGTACGTGCGCGCTACGACGCCGAGAACCGCGCGGCGCGCACCGTCTCGGATAGCATCAAGACGCAGATTGCCGCCTATCTCGCCAACTCGGCTTGAGCCCCTAGAAGCGTCTCGCTAGAGCCGAACCAACCCGCGCTGTGCCGCCATGGTCGCCTACAAAGCCTCGGGCGTCGCGCGCTTCCTGAAATCGCCGGACGCCAACTGCCGCGCGGTGCTCGTCTATGGGCCCGACGCGGGGCTCGTCTCCGAACGCGGCGCGGCGCTCGCCGCAAGCTTCGCGAAGCGCCAGGCGGGCGAGGCGGAGGTCATTCGGCTCGACGACCGCGATTTCGCCGAGGAGCCGGCGCGGCTCGACATCGAGCTGCGCACGCGGCCGATGTTCGCGTCCTCCAAGGTCGTGCGGGTGACGGCGGGCAGCCGGCTCGACGTGCCAACCCTGAAGGCCACGCTGGCCGAGCCATCCGACAACGCGCTCATCGTCGAGGCCGGCAATCTCAGACCCGACTCAGGCTTGCGCAAGCTGTTCGAGAAGCTGCCAGAAGCGGCCGCGCTCCCTTGCTACAGCGACGACCGCGATCTTGCCGGCGTCATCGACGCGGAGTTGAAGAGCGCCGGCTTGCGCATCGACCCGGAGACCAAGACCTATCTGATGGGCCGGCTCGGTGCCGACCAAGCCATGTCACGGGCCGAGGTCGTCAAGCTGGCGCTCTATGCCCAAAGCGGCGGGAGTGGCGATGGCGTCGTGAGCCATGACGACGTGGCGGCCATCGTCGGCGACGCTGCCGAGATCGCGCTCGAGAATTTCGTCTACGCGGCGAGCGGCGGCGATCCGCGTGCAGCCTTGCGCGAGCTCCAGCGGTTGGCGGCCGCGGGCACCGACCGCTCCTCGGCGCTGTCGGCGCTGGCCCGGCATTTCACCCAGCTGCACCGGGTGGCCGCGACGCAAGCAAGCGGCGGGAGCCTCGAGCAGGCGATGAAGTCGCTCAAACCCCGGCCGCATTTCAAACGCGAGCCGGTGTTCCAGGCCCATTGCCGCCGCTGGGGCGCGAACCGCCTGGCAAATGCCCTGCCGCTGATCCAGGAAACGGTTCGGCGTTCGCGCCGCTCGCCCGATCTCGATGTCGCTTTCGCCGAGCGGCTGCTGCTGAAGCTCGCGTCGGGGATTTGACGGAACGCATCGGCGTTCTTATGCATGACCGCGCAACGCCGAGGGGACTCATGGACCAGAACGCCGCAAATTTCGAAAGCCGCAACAAGCTTTTCATGCTGCTGCGCGAGCGCGCGTTCAAGCGCGGCCGGGTCGTGCTCGCGTCGGGCAAGGAGAGCGACTATTATTTCGACATGAAGCCGGCGATGCTCGATCCCGACGGCGCCGCGCTCATGGCTGACTTAATTCTCCAGGAACTTCAAGGGGTTACGGCTGATGCCGTGGGCGGCCTGGAGATGGGCGCGGTGCCACTCATTGCGCCGGTGGCCATGCGCAGCCCCGCCTTTGGACGCTACCTTCCCGGATTCTTCGTGCGCAAGGCCGTGAAGGATCACGGCACTCAGAAGCGCGTCGACGGCAACGACATCGCCGGCAAGATCGTGGTGATTCTCGAGGACGTGACCACCACCGGCGGCTCGGCCATGGATGCGGTCAAGGTGGTGGAGGAAGCCGGGGCGAAGGTCGCGCTGGTGATCTCGATCCTCGATCGCGGCGAGGGTGCAGCCGAGCTTTATGCGCAAGCCGGCGTCCCTTTCAAATCGCTGTTCAAGGCGGAAGAGTTTCTCGCCGGCTAACGTCCGGGGCGTCGCATCAGCCGCGCGCGGATGTCGTCGAATTGATCGTAGCTCGTGTAGCGGATGCGCAGTTCGCCCTTCTCACCGCGACCCGTTTTGATCTCCACATTCAACCCGAGCGCGTCGTGCAGCTCGGTCTCCGCGGCGCGCGTATTGGCATCCTTACCGGACGCCTTCTTGCGCTTCGGCTTGGCGGTCTCTTCCTGGGCGAGCGCTTCGACCTGGCGGACGGTTAATCCTTCCTTAACGATACGGGCCGCGAGCGCCGCGGCGTCTGCGCGGCCGATGAGCGCGCGCGCATGGCCGGCGCTCAGCTTGCCGTCGCGCACCAGGTCCTGCACGCTCTTCGGGAGCTTGAGCAGGCGCAGGGTATTGGCCAGGTGGCTGCGGCTCTTGCCGATCACCTTGGCCAGATCCTCTTGGGTGTAGCCGTGACCGTCCATGAGAGCGCTATAGCCCTCACCTTCCTCGATGGCGTTGAGGTCCTCGCGCTGGACGTTCTCGATGATGGCGATCTCGATCGCTTCCTGATCGGAGAGCGTGCGGATGACCACCGGGACTTCGTGCAGATTGACGCGCTGGGCAGCGCGCCAGCGGCGCTCGCCGGCAACGATCTCGTAGCGGTCGCCGCCGAGCGGCCGCACGACCAGCGGCTGCACCAGCCCGCGCTCGCGGATCGAGGCCGCGAGCTCATCGAGCTGGGCATCGGAAAAATTTCGGCGCGGATTGAAGCGGCTCGCCTTGAGCGAGGACAACGGCACGCTACGTTGGTCGTCGGCGCGCGCCGCTTCGTCGGCACCGTCGCCGATCAGTGATGCCAGGCTCCGCCCCAACCGCTTCTTCTGTGCGCTTACCGCCATCGTCGTTCTCCAAGCTTGGACCATTGCGGTCCGACGTTCTGCATCATGCCGCCCGTATGCGCCGCTCCCGCTCGATCACTTCGGAGGCGAGTTGGATATAGGCTTGGCTGCCGCTGCATTTGTAATCGTAGAGCAGCACCGGCTTGCCGTGAGACGGCGACTCCGCCACGCGCACATTGCGCGGAATCACCGTGGTGTAGACCTTATCGCCGAGCACCGCGCGCACGTCCTCCACCACTTGGTCGGAGAGGCTGGTGCGCTGGTCGTACATGGTGAGCACGACGCCATGGATCTGGAGCTTCGGGTTGAGGCGCACCCTGATCTCCTCGACCGTGCTCAAGAGCTGGGCCAAGCCTTCGAGCGCGAAGAACTCGCATTGCAGGGGCACGAGCACGGCGTCGGCGGCGGCGAGCGCGTTGATGGTCAGCAGATTGAGCGACGGCGGACAGTCGATGAGAATGTAGGTCGTCGTTTCGTCCCGGGTCTCGGCGGCGATCAACTCGGCCAGACAATCGCGCAAACGATAGTGCCGGCCGTTGGCGGACGCGGCCTCGCGTTCGAACGACATGAGGTCGATGGTCGCCGGCACGATGGAAAGCCTCGGCACATGGGTGGCGACCCGCGCCTCCATGATGGAGGCCTGGCCGGCCAGAACGTCGAAGGTCGAACGCTCGCGGTGCTCGATGCCGAGCCCGGTCGAGGCGTTGCCCTGCGGATCGAGGTCGATGATCAGCACACGCTCGCCGACGGCGGCCAGCGCCGTGCCGAGATTGATGGCGGTGGTGGTCTTGCCGACGCCGCCCTTCTGATTGGCCAGGGCGAGCACGCGGGTGCGGTGGCGGCTCATGGCGCGCCGTCTTTCGGCAACTCTTGAGCCATCTTGGCGCGAAGACCGGTGACCTCGAGGATGGAAGCCTCCTTCGCGGTCAGGCTCGCGTGAAGGCGGGCGTCGAATGCCCACGCCGGCCTCGCGGCCTCGATCTCTGCTTGTGCCTCGCGACCTTTCAGGAACAGCCCCCTGGTTCCTTCCCCGAAGAGCGGGGCAGCGAGTTCGAACAGACGCGGCAGCGGCGCAAGCGCGCGGGCGCTCACCACGTCCGGCTTCAGGCTTTGGGCTCTTTCGGCGAACTCTTCAATACGCATGGCGTGAATGTCCACAGGGGCCTCGGTGGCGCGCACGACCTCGGCGAGGAACGCGCACTTTTTATGGTTCGATTCGACGAGGTGCATGCGGAAATCTGGTGTTCCGGTTTTGAGAATGGCGACGACGAGTCCGGGGAAGCCGGCGCCCGATCCTAGGTCGAGCCAGACTTGGGCTTCGGGGGCAAGACTACGCAGTTGTGCCGAGTCGGCATAGTGCCGTGACCAGACTTGCGGCAGGGTCGATGGCGCCACGAGGTTGATCGCTTTCTGCCAGCGGTTGAGAAGCTCAGAATAGCGCGTGAGCCTGTGGATTGTTTCACGTGGAACTTTAAAGGCTTCGGCGAACGCTTCCGCGCCTTCGATAGTGGGGAGCTCGTCTGCGCGTGCCATATCTAGGCGGTCTTGACCGCCGCACTTTTTTTGAGATGCGCGAGCAGGAGCATCAGCGCGGCCGGCGTCATGCCGTCGAGCCGCGCCGCCTGGCCGAGGCTGGCCGGACGGTGATGCTCGAGCTTCTGGCGGATCTCGTTCGAGAGGCCGGGCAAGGCTCCAAAGACAAAGCCGGACGGGATGGCGATTGCCTCGTCCTTGCGGAAGGCGGCGATGTCCAGCTCTTGTCGGGCGATGTAGACGGCGTAGCGCGCATCCACGGCGAGCTGATCGGCGATTGCGTCATCGAGCTGTCCGATCTCGGGCCAGATTTGCGCAAGGCGTGGAAGATCGATGTCCGGATAGCTCAGCAGCTCGAATGCGCTGCGCTTGCGGCCGTCGCGCTTGATGGCGAGTCCGGCCTTGTTGGCCTGATCCGGCGTGAGGCTGAGAGCTCGCAACACCGTTTCGCCGGCTTCGAGGCGCTCGGCCTTGGCGGTGAAAGCCGTGCGGCGTACATCGCCCACGCAGCCGATGCTCAGCCCCAGCGGTGTCAGTCGCTGATCGGCGTTGTCGGCGCGCAGCATCAGCCGGTACTCGGCGCGCGAGGTGAACATGCGATAGGGCTCGGTAACGCCGCGGGTGACGAGATCGTCGATCATCACGCCGAGATAGCCGTCAGCCCGGGTGACACCGAAACGGTTGACCGCGCCGGAGGCAACGAGCGCCGCGTTGACGCCGGCGGCGAGGCCCTGCCCCGCCGCCTCTTCATAACCCGTGGTGCCGTTGATCTGGCCGGCAAGAAACAGCCCTTCGACCGCCTTGGTCTCGAGGCTCGGCTGAAGCGCGCGCGGGTCCACATAGTCGTATTCGATGGCGTAGCCCGGGCGCTTCACGGTCACGGCCTCAAGGCCCGGGATGGTCTTGAGGAAGGCGTGCTGGACGTCCTCAGGCAGCGAGGTTGAGATGCCGTTGGGATAAATGGTGTCGTCGTCGAGGCCTTCGGGCTCCAGGAAGATCTGATGGCTGCCGCGCTCCTTGAAGCGGACCACCTTGTCCTCGATCGACGGGCAATAGCGCGGTCCCACGGAACCGATGGCGCCGGAATACATGGGCGCGCGAGCGAGATTCGCCTCGATCACCGCATGCGTCGCCGCGGTCGTGTGGGTGATGTGGCAGGGCACCTGCGGCGTCGTGATGGCGTCGGTGAGGAATGAGAACGGCACCGGCGGCGTGTCGCCAGGCTGCACGGCAAGCCGGTCCCAATCGATGGTCTTGCCGTCGAGGCGCGGCGGCGTGCCGGTCTTGAGGCGGCCCATGGCGAGGCCAAGGCCATAGAGGCGCTCCGACAGACCACGCGCCGGCGCCTCGCCCATGCGGCCCGCGGGGATCTTGGTCTCGCCGATATGGATGAGGCCGTTCAGGAAGGTCCCGGTGGTCAACACCACGGCACCGGCGGTGAAACGGCGTCCGTCGGCGGTGACGATTCCGGTGACGCGATTGCCGTCGACGGTCAGATCGTCGACCGCCGCTTCGATCACTTCGAGATTGGCCGTGGCCTTCATCGCCGCCTGCATTGCCTGGCGGTAGAGCTTGCGGTCGGCCTGGGCGCGCGGGCCTTGCACGGCCGGTCCCTTGGACTTGTTGAGGACACGGAACTGGATGCCGGCGGCATCCGCCACGCGGCCCATGAGGCCGTCGAGCGCATCGATCTCGCGGACCAGGTGGCCCTTGCCCAGACCACCGATGGCCGGGTTGCAGGACATCTCGCCGATGGTGGCAGCGCTATGGGTGACGAGCGCCGTGCGGGCGCCCATGCGCGCGGAGGCGGCCGCGGCTTCGCAGCCCGCATGGCCACCGCCGATGACGATCACGTCGAAACCCTTGATGGCGTCCTGATCCATGGCTCGTAGGTAGTGGGTCCGGCGCGTCCCGTCAAAGCACTGACGCCCAAACTGTTTCACGTGAATCAATCCGTGCTCTCAACGCATTCCCTGGTCGGATCATTTGCCGATGCAGAACTCGGCGAAGATGGCGCCGAGAACCTCCTCCACATCGATCAGCCCGGTGAGGCGACCGAGATGGCGGGCGGCGATCCGCAGCTCCTCGGCTTGAAGCTCCGGCGCAAGATCATGGTTAACAAAACGTTGCAAAGCGTCCCGCGCTGACACGAGCTCGACGCGATGCCGGGTGCGGGTGATGGCCGCTTGGCCCAAACCGCCGATTTCGGCTCTGGCGACGGCCTCGAGCGCCGCAACCAGGTCGTCGAGCCCCGCGCCCGTCTTGGCGGAAATGGGGACGCAATCGCGGGCCCCCGCGCTATGTGCGTATTGTGGCGCTATATCGCGTTTATTGAGCGCGAATATGCTTGCCTTGGTGCGAAGCGGCGCGGGCGGGTCCCAGACCGGATCCGTGGCGTCGACCACCCACAGGACGAGGTCCGCATCCTCCGCCCGGGCCAGCGCCCGGCGGATGCCCTCCCCCTCGACCGCACCTATCCCCGCTCTTATCCCCGCGGTGTCCGCGAGGATCACCGGCAGACCGCCGAGATCGAGATGGACCTCGATCACGTCGCGCGTGGTGCCGGCCTCCGCGGAGACGATGGCCACATCGCGCTTGGCGAGGGCATTCATCAGGCTCGACTTGCCGGCATTGGGCGGGCCGGCGATGACGATGCGCAAGCCATCGCGCAGACGCTCGCCGCTGCGGTCGGCAAGATGCGCCCCGATCTGGTTCAGGAGCGGCACAACGATGGCGTTCGCCTTGCTGGACACATCGGCGGCGACATCCGCCTCGTCGGCGAAGTCGAGCCCCGCTTCCATCAAGGCCTGGGCTTTCACCACCGCGCCACGCCAGCCCTCATAGAGACGGCGCAAGGAGCCCTCGCTCTGGGCAAGAGCCTGGCGGCGTTGCGCCTCGGTCTCGGCGGCGATGAGATCCGCGAGGCCTTCTACGGCCGTGAGATCGAGCTTGCCATTCTCGAAGGCGCGGCGCGCGAACTCGCCTGGTTCGGCGAGCCGCGTCGCATCCAGTTGGAGCGCCGCGTCGAGGACCGCCTGGACCACGGCGCGGCTGCCATGGACCTGCAGCTCCGCCATGTCCTCGCCGGTGAAGCTCGCCGGGGCCGGGAACCACAGCACGAGGCCACGGTCGATGGCCCCGTGCTCGCCTCGCCCGATCTCGCGCAAGGCGGCATGGCGTGGTGCCGGCACGCCGCCGCACAGCGCCTCGAGGACCGCGCGCGTCGCCGGCCCGGAGATGCGGATGACCGCGACCGCCGCGGGGCCAGCGCCCGACGCCGGCGCGACGATCGTTTGCCTCGGCACTGTGGTCTCTGTCTCGGTCAACACGAACACCGGGCTATCGCATCGGCGCCAAAGAGTCGTTAGCGCCCCGCAGTCGAGGACCATGCGTTATCCTAGGACCGAGAGAAGAGGAAGCGACATGCAAGACACGGACGGCAACCAGCTCGGCGGCGAGACGAGCCCCTATCTCCTTCAGCACAAGGACAACCCGGTCCATTGGCGGCCCTGGGGCGCCGCCGCGTTGAAAGAGGCGCGCCACGCCAAAAAGCCCATCCTGCTCTCGGTCGGCTACGCCGCCTGCCATTGGTGCCACGTCATGGCCCATGAGAGCTTCGAGGACGAGGCGACCGCGGCGGTGATGAACGAGCTGTTCGTCAACATCAAGGTCGACCGCGAGGAGCGGCCGGACGTGGACGCCATCTACATGGCCGCCCTGCATCAGCTCGGCGAGCAAGGCGGCTGGCCGCTCACCATGTTCCTCACGCCCGACGGCGAGCCGTTCTGGGGCGGCACCTATTTCCCGCCGCAAGACCGCTACGGCCGGCCCGCATTCGTCAGTGTACTGAATACCGTGGCGCGGGTGTATCGCGACGAGCATGACAAGGTCCGCAACAACGCCGATGCGCTCAAGCAGGCGCTGAAGCCGAAGCCGCCAAAGAGCGGCGGCGCAGCGCTCAACGACATGACCTTGTCCGATCTTGCACGGCGCTTCGTGGGCGCGGTCGATCCGGCGCAAGGGGGATTGCGCGGCGCACCCAAATTTCCGCAAACGCAATTCTTCGAATTTCTGTGGCGCGCCGGTTTACGCTACGGCCAGGCCAATCCGCGCGAGGCGGTGAACCTCACGCTCACCCATATCGCGCAGGGCGGCATCTACGATCACCTGGGCGGCGGCTATTCGCGCTACAGCGTCGACGAGCGCTGGCTCGTACCGCATTTCGAGAAGATGCTCTACGACAACGCGCTGCTCGTGGACCTGATGACCGAGTCGTGGCGCGAGGGAAAGTCGCCGCTGTTCGCGCAACGCATCAGCGAGACGATCGACTGGCTCAAGCGCGAGATGGTGACCGACGGCGGCGCGTTCGCCGCATCGCTCGACGCCGACAGCGAAGGGGTCGAAGGCAAATTCTATGTGTGGAGTCTCGCCGAGATTACAGATGTTCTGGGTACGGACGATGCCACACTATTCGCTGAGGTTTACGACGTCACGGAGCACGGTAATTTCGAAGGCCACAACATCCTCAACCGGCTCGGCGCGATCGAGCTACGCGACGACGAGACGGAAGCGCGCCTCGCCGCGATGCGCGCGAAACTTCTGGGACGCCGCGCGGGCCGCATTCGTCCCGGCTTCGACGACAAGATCCTCGCCGACTGGAACGGGCTGATGATCGCAGCACTCGCCAATGCGAGCCAAGCCTTTGACCGCGGTGACTGGCTCGCACTCGCCGAGACCGCCTTCACTTTTATCCGTACACAGATGACCCAGGACGGCCGCCTGCTCCATGCGTCTCGCGAAGGCAAGGCCAAGGCGCCGGCCACCGCATCCGACTACGCCAACATGATCAAGGCGGCACTCGCGCTCGCCAACGCGACGGCCAACCGCGAGTATGTGGAACAAGCTTGCGCCTGGGCCGACGTGCTCGACGCCCATTACTGGGCGAAGGATCTCGGCGGCTATTATCTCGCCGCCGACGACACCAAGGATCTCATCGTGCGTCCGTTCAGCACGCTCGACGACGCCACGCCAAACGCCAACGCGATCATGGTGACGAACCTCGTCGCACTGTCGCTGTGGACCGGCGAGACGCGTTACGCGAAACGCGCCGAAGAAATGCTGCGCAGCTTCGCCGGCGCCATCGCAGAGAATGTCGTCGTGCATTCCGGTCTGCTCATGGGCGCACTCGATGGATTGGCGCCGCAGCTCATCGTGCTGATCGTGCCGGCGGAGGGCGATGCGCGCGAGCTCCGCGCGGGTCTACGCGACGTGTCATTGCCGAACGCAGTGGTGCAGGAGATCAGACAAGGCGAGGCGCTGCCGTCGTCGTCGATGGTGTTCGGCAAGACGGCAATCAAGGGACAGCCAACGGCCTATGTGTGCCTCGGGCCGCAATGCTCGCCGCCCGTGACCGATGCGGCGAAGCTCGTCGAGACCATCAAGACCGCGCGCCAGGTGACGGTGACTTAAGTGCGGTTTTTCGTATCATTGGGGAGTTGGTGACTCGGCCTAACTCGCAATGGCAAGCGCAGTCTCGATGGCGCGGTCGGCGCGACGGATCGGCGACTGCTCGGCGTGATCGATCCAGGGGCTCCACGGATCGGGCGCGATGAGACCGGCGCTCTTCCACACCGGCACGATGCGTCCCTCCGCCGTCATCTCGCCGACGATGGCCGGCTTATGCAGATGGTGGTTCGCCACGTCCATGGCGACCTCGTAGCCGCTCGGCGCATTGAGGCGGAGGCCGGCGAGACGGCGGCGCACCTCGTCGATCTCGACGCTGTCACCGAGCTTCACCGCTTCCTTCCACATATTGAAGCCGATCCAGGTGGCCTCCATGGGATCGTCGGTCATGACGTTCGGCCGGCCGCAGAATTTCCGCCACGACTTGACGAATGCGCGGTTCGACGCGTTGTCGATCTCGTGCAGATAGCTCCAGCAGGCGAGGTGGCCCGCGACTCCCTTCCCGGCAATCGCCGGCAACTCGCTCTCGCCGATGGAGAGCGTCATGACCGGCACGGTGTCGGCGGTGATGCCTTGCCGCGCGAGTTCGCGATAGAGATACACGTTCGCATCGCCACTCACCGTGGTGATGACGCCTGCGTCGCCCGCAGCGCCAAAGCGCCTGATCGCGGAGACCGTGGCCGCCCACTCCTTGTGACCGAAGGGCATGTAGACCTCACGCACTGAGTCGCCGCCGATGCCGTCCGCCTTGAGATAGGCTTTGAGGATCGCGTTCGTGGTGCGCGAGTAGACAGAGTCGGTGCCGAGCAGGTAAAATTGCTTGCGTCCGCGGCGGAACAGATAGTCCACCGCGGGGATGGCCTGCTGCGCGGGCGTGCCGCCCGTGTAGAAGATGTTGGCCGATTCCTCCTCGCCCTCATACTGGCTCGGATAAAACAGCAACCCGTTCAGGCTCTCGACCACCGGCAGCACCTCCTTGCGGGAGGCGGAGGTCCAGCAGCCGAAGATGGCGGCAACCTTGTGCTCGGCAAGCAGCTCGTGCGCCGCGCCGGCGTAAGCGCGCGGATCGGAGCGCGGATCCATGATCACCGCCTCGAGCGGACGGCCCAACAGTCCGCCATCCTCGTTGGCTTTCTCGATGAGCATGACCAGCAGATCCTGCAGCGGCCGCTCGCTCGCGGTCATGGTGCCGGACAGCGAATGCAGAATGCCGAGCTTGATGGCGCCGTGGTCGAGCTCACTGAAATAACTGTCGACGCGGGTGACAAGACCGCCGGCCTTGCCGACGAGGGCTTCCGCCGTACCGAGCAGGGAGGCGCCCGCGTGATCCACATGACCGACGGCGGTGCGAAGATCGGGCAGGGTGCCGGCGACTTGCTCGGCGACCTGAGACGCGCGGCAAGCGATGGCGTCGAGTTCCTGGGTCTGCTGCTCGAACACGCCGCGCAATTTGGCGTCGGCCTCGTTGATCTCACCGACGCTCGCATGCACGTCTTGCAGCGCATCGGCGGTGCGTTCGACCGCCTGCTGAATGTCCTCGACTTGGCCGGTGATGTCGTGGGTCGCCGCGGCGGTCTGGGCGGCAAGCGCCTTGACCTCGCCCGCGACCACGGCGAAGCCCTGGCCCGCGGCACCGGCGCGCGCGGCCTCGATGGTGGCGTTGAGCGCGAGCAGCGATGTCTGCCGCGCCACGTTCTGGATGAGACCCACCACCTCGCCGATGCGCGCGGCGGCGGTGGACAGGCCGCGCATGGTCTCGTCGGCGGAGGCGAGATCGGCCACCGCGCGGCGGCTGGCATCCCGCGAGGCGCCAATGTCGCCGGCCGATTGATCGATAGTGCGCAGGATACCGCGCGCCGACAGCGCGATCGCCGCCACGTCTTCGGAGGCCGCGCGCGCCGCGTCCGACGCGGCTCCCACCGTGCCATGCATATGCTGGTTGCGCTCTTCGAGATCGGCGGCAGTCTGGCCGATCCAGGCGCTGCCGTCGGTGAAGGCCTTGGTGACGTCCTCGACCGCGCCGCGGAAACGGCGGGTGATGAAATTGCGGCTCGCCAGATGCAGCCGGGCCTCGGCCTCGTGGCGGCGCTGATCGACGATGGCCGCGTCCGCCTCGATCACAGCGGCCCGCAAAGTCTCCGCCGCCATGGCGAGCTCCGATAACGGCCCCTTGGGTTGCTTGGGAACGATGGCATAGTGGTCGCCGCCGGCGATCTTGGCAACGACGGCGCCGAGGCGGCGCAGCCGCCGCTCGATGTGGCCCGCCGCGATTAGGCCGGACACGCCACCGATCGCGATACCGGCGAGCGGCCCGCCGAGAGCGGTTGCGGCGATCGTCACGGTGCAGGCGGCGAGCACTGGCACGGCCACGAAGCGGCTCGGCAAAGATTTGCGATTTCTTTTCATGCGAACGTCCCCCGTCGCACGAAACCTACGGCGCAAACCTTGCGATTATCTTTCTGATTCTATTGGGTTTTCTGCCCAAACGAAGTGCAGATGCGCCCAATTATTGGGCGTTACAGCCCCTGATCAGTATTGCCGCAACTCTAGGTGTTCATCGAGTCGAAGAACTCGCCGTTGTTCTTGGTCTGCTTCAGCTTGTCGATGAGGAACTCGATGGCATCCATGGTGCCCATGGGATTCAGGATGCGGCGGAGCACGTACATCTTCTTGAGCTGATCGGGCGGAACCAGAAGCTCCTCTTTGCGGGTGCCGGAGCGGGCGATGTCGATGGCCGGGAACACGCGCTTGTCGGCGACCTTGCGGTCGAGCACGATCTCCGAGTTGCCGGTGCCCTTGAACTCCTCGAAGATCACTTCGTCCATGCGGCTGCCGGTATCGATGAGCGCCGTGGCGATGATGGTGAGCGAGCCGCCTTCCTCGATATTGCGGGCGGCGCCGAAGAAGCGCTTGGGCCGCTGCAACGCGTTGGCGTCCACGCCGCCGGTCAGCACCTTGCCGGACGACGGCACCACGGTGTTGTAGGCGCGGCCCAGACGCGTGACCGAGTCGAGCAGGATGACCACGTCGCGGCCATGCTCGACCAGGCGCTTAGCTTTCTCGATGACCATCTCGGCGACCTGCACGTGGCGCGCGGCGGGCTCGTCGAAGGTCGAGGACACGACCTCGCCCTTCACCGAGCGCTGCATGTCGGTCACTTCTTCCGGGCGTTCGTCGATCAAGAGCACGATCAGGTAGCACTCCGGATGATTGGCGGTGATGGCGTGGGCGATGTTCTGGAGGATCACCGTCTTGCCGGTGCGCGGCTGCGCCACGATGAGACCGCGCTGGCCCTTGCCGATGGGCGAAACGATGTCGATGACGCGGCCCGTATTGTCTTTGCGGGTCGGGTCCTCGGTCTCCATCTCGAGCCACTCGTCGGGATAGAGCGGCGTCAAATTGTCGAAATGGATCTTGTGGCGCTGCTTCTCGGGCTCCTCGAAATTGATCGTATTGACCTTGAGAAGTGCGAAATAGCGCTCGCCCTCTTTCGGGCTTCTGATCTCGCCTTCGACGGTATCGCCGGTGCGAAGACCGAAGCGGCGGATCTGCGACGGGGAGACGTAGATGTCGTCGGGGCCGGCGAGATAGTTCGAGTCGGGAGAGCGCAAGAAGCCGAAGCCGTCTTGCAGCACCTCCACCACGCCCGTACCGGTGATGTCCACGTCGCGGGCGGCTAATTGTTTCAGGATCGCGAACATGAGCTCCTGCTTGCGCATGGCGCTCGCGTTCTCAACTTCGACCTCCTCGGCGAAGCTCAACAGCTCCGTCGGCGATTTGGTCTTCAAATCCTGCAGCTTCATTTCTTGCATGCGCTGCTACTCCAAAGAGAACAGAAAGGGGTGAATGGGGATGGGTGGTGTCTTGATGGGGATTGGCGGTGATTTGAATCTCGCGCTCGAATGCGCGGTGTCGTCGGAAGGGGAAGGGTAGGCCACGGTGGGACGGCGACGAACGCCTGCTCCAGCCCGGTGACCTGATCATTTTTGGGAAAAAGGCCAGGTCGCGACAGCGTCCCGGATTGGATGCGACTCATCTTATAGCAGACCCTTGGGGCGGGCGGAACAGATACCTCGCTGTCAGAACGGCCGGACGACCACCAGAATGACGATGCCGATCATCAGCACCGTGGGGATCTCGTTGGCGATGCGATAGAAACGCGGACTGCGCGTATTCCGATCCAAGGCAAAATCGCGGGTCCAGCTGGCAAGCGCCCCCGAAAAGGCCGAAAGCACCACCACGAGGAACAGCTTGGCGTGAAACCAGCCGTCTCCCGACCAGTCGATCAGCGGCGAAAACGCCAGGATTAGGCCAAAAATCCACGTTGCAATCATGGCCGGCGTGGTGATGAAGCGCAGCAAGCGCCGTTCCATGATCTTGAAAGTCTCCGACTGCTCGGAGCCAACTTTGCTCATGGCGTGATAGACGAACAGGCGCGGCAGATAGAGCAGCCCCGCCATCCAGGCGACCATGGCAATGATGTGGAAGGCCTTGATATAGGCAAGAAACATGGAATTCCCAGAGCTGTCACGGAGACGGGTGCGACGATTAGCCGGAATCGCCTTTCACCAAGGCGACCAGCCGCTCGACATGTTCGATGGGCGTCTGCTGGAGGATGCCATGGCCAAGATTGAAGATGAAGGGGCCTTGGCCCAGTGTCTCCACGATCCAATTGACACGTGCATCGAGCGCAGGCCCGCCCGCGGCCAAGAGAACCGGATCGAGATTGCCTTGCACGGGAAGACGGGTCTGCAGCGCGGCGCGGATCCAACCCACCGGCAGGCTCGTGTCGCAGCCGACCGCGTCGATCCCCGTCTTGGTCGCGTAGCGCTCGGCAAGCGGCCCTGACCCCCGCGGGAAACCGATAATGGGAATGCCGGGCGCCTCCGCCTTCACCCGATCGACGATGGCTCTGGTGGGCGTGATGCACCAGCGCTCGAACTCGTCCTCGGGCAGGCTGCCGGCCCAACTGTCGAAGATCTGCAGCACGCGGCACCCGGCTCTCACTTGCCCGAGCAGATATTGGGCGGATGCCTCTACCAGGACGTCGATCAAGCTCTGAAACGTTTCACGCTCGCCATAGGCAAGGGCGCGCGCCGCCGCCTGATCCTTGCTTCCGGCGCCTTCGACCATGTAGGTGGCCACCGTCCACGGCGCGCCACAAAAGCCGATCAGAGGTACCGCCTCCGGCAGTTCGGCCACGACACGCTCGACGGTCTCGTAAACCGGCGACAGTCTTTCGGCGGCGCCTGCAACGTCCAGCCTGGCGATAGCGGCAGCGTCACGGATGGGCTCGAGCTTCGGCCCTTCCCCTTCCACGAACGCGACTGTCTGGCCGAGCGCATGGGGGATCACGAGAATGTCCGAAAAAACGATGGCCGCATCGAGGGGAAAACGCCGCAAGGGCTGCAAGGTCACTTCCGCCGCGAGCTTGGGCGTGAAGCAAAGATCGAGGAAGGACGGAACTCCGCTTCGCACTTCCCGATATTCGGGCAGATAGCGTCCTGCCTGACGCATCAGCCACATGGGTGGGCTGGCGTTCACCTCGCCGTTCAAGGCGGCGAGCAGCGGGCTTATTGGGGAGGTTATCCGCAAATCCAATCCCTCTCTAAATACTAATAAAGAGAATCTAATCGTTCTGTTGTTACTTTAGTTGGAGCGTGAATAGCGGACATTCACCGTCATCACCAGTCTGTCGACAGGGTAGCCTCCCCCATGTTTGACAGTTTGACGATGAATCGAGACGCTTGTGATCGGATCGCCGGAAAAAGACGCGTCACGCCTTGTTCCGCCTGGTGTTGCGGCTGCACATCAGGTCTGGACGAAGCCTGGATGACTTGTGGGCATCTGCCCCTCGGAGCTGGGGATCAAAAAGGGTATTGTGGGGGGGTGTTGGAGTTGCGTCATTTTTTCGACACGAGCGAATCTGTGAAGAAGTAGGACTCACATCTTCGGGTCAGCGGGGACAAGTTCACCGCGCGCGATATGGCGCCGTTAACCCCGGGGAGTTATCCAAAGGCCATACATGGATATGCAGCAGCGCACGTTTCACCTGCACATGATCTCCGATGCGACGGGCGAAACGCTGAACACCCTCGCCAAGGCGGTCCGCGTGCAATACGCGCAAGTCCGCGCCATCGAACATCTGCATCCCTTGGTCCGCAGCCGCCGCGAGCTCGACCGTGTGGTGAAGGATGTGGAGGCGACGCCGGGCATCGTGCTCTACACATTGTTCAACCGCGAGCTTGCCGAGGCGCTCGAGCAGTCCTGCAAGGAGCTCAATGTTCCCTGCGTGGCGCCGCTGAAGCACGTACTGCAGGTATTCGAACTCGTATCTCGGCATGGCGGCGACGCCGATGGTCGGTGGGCAGCATGTGCTCGACGCCGATTATTTCCGCCGCATCGAGGCGTTGAACTTTTCCATGATGCATGACGACGGGCATTTGCCGGACAACCTCAACGACGCCGATATCATCCTGCTGGGCATCAGCCGGACCTCGAAGACCCCGACCAGCATCTATCTCGCCAATCGCGGCTTCAAGACAGCCAACGTGCCGCTCGTACCCGGCATGGCGTTGCCGGCGCCGCTGGAGCAGCCGACCAAGGCCTTCGTGGTGGCGCTGGTGGCGAGCCCGGAGCGCATCGCGCAGGTGCGCCAGAACCGCGTCATCGAACAAGCGCACGGCCATCTCGAGGAATATGTGGACCGGGACGCCATCGCGGCGGAGATCGCCCAGACGCGGCAGCTTTGCGCCCGGCATGGCTGGCCCATCATCGACGTGACGCGGCGCTCCATCGAGGAGACCGCCGCGGGCATCATCCGGCTTTATCACGACCGCGAAGCGCCGGCTCTCGAAGCATAATGGGGGGTGGTATGACCGGATTCCTGCAGCAGGGGCGCCCACCGCTCATTCTCGCTTCGACCAGTCAAACGCGGGCGCGGCTTCTCGAATCGGCTGGGCTCGCCTTCATCGTCGAGGCGCCAGGGCTCGAGGAAAGCGCCATGCGCCAGGCGGTCAGCGGCGAGAAGGCGCTCGATCCCCACGATATTGCCGAGGTGCTGGCCCGGGCCAAGGCCGAGGCGGTGAGCGATATTGCCAAAGGCGCCTATGTCATTGGCGGCGATCAGGTGCTCGCCTTCGAGGGTGAGATCGTCACCAAGCCCGAGACCATGGCGGCGGCGCGATCGCAGCTGCTCGACCTCAACGGCAAGACCCATACGCTGCACACCTCGGTCGCCGTCGCCACGGGCGGCGAGACCGTGTGGGCGCAGACGGAGGTCGCCACGCTCACCATGCGCAAGATGACGCCGGCCTTCATCGGTCATTACCTAGCCGCCGCCGGCGAGGCGGTGCTGAGCGCGGTCGGCGCCTATCAGATCGAATCCATCGGCCTTCAGCTCTTCGAGAACATCGAGGGCGACTTCTTTTCCATCCTGGGCCTGCCTCTGCTGCCGCTCCTCGATACGCTTCGGCGCGAGGGCGTGATCGAGGACTGAGCCATGCTGCGCGCCTGTGTCATCGGCTGGCCGGTCGAGCATTCCCGCTCACCCCTCATCCACGGCTATTGGCTGGCGAAGCACGGCATTGACGGCGCCTACGAGAAAGAGGCGGTGCGGCCGGAGGACTTGGCGGAATTTCTCCAGACGCTTGGAGAGCGCGGCTATGTGGGGGCCAATGTGACCCTACCTCATAAGGAAGCGGCGCTCCGCGCGGCGCGCTCGGTGGACGCGGCGGCGATCGCCATGGGCGCGGCCAACACGCTGTGGCTCGACCCCGAGGGCACGCTCCATGCGGCCAATACCGACGCCTACGGCTTCATGACCAATCTCGATGCGGAAGCACCGCAATGGAACGAGGAAACCGGCGCCGTCCTCGTGCTCGGCGCCGGCGGTGCGGCGCGGGCGATTCTGTACGGCCTGATTGCGGCCGGCGTGCCGAAGATCTTGCTCGCCAACCGCACCAGCGCCCGGACCTCGAGCCTGGCCAAGCGCTTCGGTCCGCAGGTCGAGGCGATCGACTGGGACGCGCGGGACGCGGCGCTCGCCGGCTGTTCGCTCCTCGTCAACACCACGAGCCTCGGCATGACCGGCCAGGCGCCCCTCCATATCGATCTTTCGGCATTGCCCGCGGACGCCGTCGTCGCCGACCTCGTCTACAACCCGCTAGAGACGGAGCTCCTGGCGGCGGCGCGGGCGCGGGGGCTCGCGGCCGTGGACGGTCTCGGCATGCTGCTGCATCAGGCCGTGCCCGGCTTCGAGCGCTGGTTCGGGGTGCGCCCCGAGGTGACGCCGGAGCTGAGGGCTCGCGTGGCGGCCACGCTGGAGGCCGCGTGATGCTGGTGATTGGGCTCACCGGCGGCATGGGCATGGGCAAGACGTCGGCCGCGGCCCATTTCGCCGCCCGCGGCATCGAGGTGTTCGATGCCGACGCTTACGTGCACCGTCTTTATGAAGGCGACGCGGTCGCGGTCATCGAGGCGGCGTTCCCCGGCACCACCCGCGGCGGCCGCGTAGATCGCGCCCTGCTCGCCAAAGAGGTGGCCGGCAATCCGGCACGGTTGCGCGCGCTGGAAGCCATCGTTCACCCCATGGTGGTCAAGGCCGAGATCGATTTCCTGCGCGAGCAGGAGAGGGAGGGCGCGGCATTTGCGGTGCTGGAGATCCCGCTCCTGTTCGAGACCGGCGCCGAGGCCCGCACCGACGTCACCATCGCGCTCAGCGCGTCGGAACGCATACAGCGGGAGCGCGTCCTGGCACGGCCCGGCATGACGGAAGAGAAGTTCGAGGCGTTGCGGGCGCGGCAGCTCAGCGACGTAGAACGGCGCGCGCGGGCCGATTACGTTGTGGATAGCGGCACGAGCCTGGAAAATCTGCACGCGCAGCTCGATAGATTGATCGAATCGCTGCAAGATCGTGACGGTCAGGTCATGGAGCGATTGCGTCACTGACAGTCGAACGAAGTGGGGAGCGCAACGGCGCATGCGCGAAGTCATTCTCGATACGGAGACGACCGGGCTCGATCCCTATGAAGGCCATCGCGTCGTCGAGATCGGCTGCGTCGAGCTGATCAACCGCATCCCCACCGGCCGCACCTGGCATTGCCATCTCAATCCCGAACGCGACGTGCCGCAGAAGGCCTATGAGGTGCACGGACTCTCCACCGATTTCCTGCGCGACAAGCCCCGCTTCGCCGAGCTGGCCGACGAGCTTCTGACCTTCGTCGAAGGCGCGATGTTGGTCATGCACAACGCCGCATTCGATTTCGGCTTTCTGAATGCGGAGCTCGAGCGGCTGCCGCGTGCCCTGCTGCGCTGGGAGCATATCGTCGATACGCTGGCGCTGGCGCGGCGGCGCCATCCGGGCGCGCCGGCGAGCCTCGATGCGCTGTGCCGGCGCTATGGCATCGATCTGACCGAGCGTGAGATGTCGGGCCATGGCGCCCTGCTCGACTGCCGGCTGCTGGCGTCGGTCTATGTGGAGCTGATTGGCGGCAACCAAGCGCGGCTCGAATTCGCCGCCAATGGGGGGCAGGCCGCCATGCTGCAAGCCAATGCGGAAGCCATCCGCCCCCGGCCGGTGCCGCTCGCCTCGCGGCTCAGCGCGGCCGAGACCGAGGCCCATCGCGCCTTCGTGTCGACGATGGGCGCGGGCGCCTTGTGGCGGCGCTATCTCTAACGGCTAATTCGGCTGAGCCTGCTCGCCGCCTTCGCTGCGCCCCATGTTCTGGGTGTAGAGCCTGGCGAAGTCGATCGGATCGAGCATGAGGGGCGGGAAGCCGCCGTCACGGACCACGTCGGCCAGCACGCGGCGAACAAAGGGGAAGAGGATCGTCGGGCAGTCGACGAACAGCACCGGCTGCATCAGGTGCTGAGGAATATTCCGTAGGCGGAACAGCGAGCCGTACACCAGCTCCACATTGTAGATCACCCCGACGTCGGACTTGGCGTGCGCCTCGATTTGGAGCGCGACCTCGTAGATGTCTTCGCCGCGCGGGGTGGTGCTGACATTGACGCCCACCTTGAGCTGCGGGTTCTCGCCCGGGGTCTGCAGGGTCTGCGGCGCGCCGGGGCTCTCGAAGGAGAGATCCTTGATGTACTGGGCGAGCACGGCGAGCTCGGCGCCGGTGGCGGCCCGGGCGCCGGCGGCGGGGCCTTGCGGCGGCGCCGTTCCGGCCGACGTCTCGGCGGGGCGCGCCGGTCCGTCGCCGTTCGTCTTCTTCGCCTGATCGTCCTTCGGCTTCTTGACCATGAAAAAGCCCCCCTCAGCGGCTCTTGCGCTGGCTAGCATGAGACGGCGGAGGCTGCAATTCGCCTGCGTCGATGTGCTTTGAGCCTAAATTAAGTGCAAAGCCGTTTAGGGTTGGCTTCACTCCTGGGAATGCCCTAAGTTGGACTGGAAATGCTGCGGTGCGATTGAAAATTTTGTAGCCGTAGCGCAAGGCTCCCGCTGGCAAATCTCTAGGCGAGCAACAATATTCCTCCTAGAGCGTTCCACAATCATTGTGGGCAGTTTTCAGACGCGGGTGGCGGCAAGGCATGAGCGAAGCTTTCGACATATATACTCTGCTGTTTTTGGTCCTCGCGGTCGTGATCTTCATCCGGCTGCGGAGCGTGCTCGGCCGTCGCACGGGCAGTGAGCGGCCGCCTTACGATCCCTATACGCGCGCCGACACCAAGCCCGGGACGCCCGAAGGCTCCGTGGTGGCGCTGCCGCGTGGCCGCACCGGCGGGGCGCCGGCGACCGAGGCTTCGGGCCCATCGCCCGAGGATATCGAAGAGCGGCTCGAGCGCTATGCGGCCAAGGACACCCCGTTGCGCGAGTCGCTCACGGCTGTGATGCGCGCCGAGCCCAGCTTCGATCCCAGTCAGTTCCTCGATGGTGCCAAGGGCGCCTATGACATGGTCGTGGCCGCCTTCGCCGAAGGCGACGAGGCGACGCTCAAGCAGCTGCTGGGGCCGGAAGTGCTCGACGGCTTCGAGCGCGCCATCGCCGAGCGCGAGGAGCGCGGCGAGACGCTGCAATCGACCCTGGTCGGCATCGACAAGGCCGATATCATCGAGGCCGAGGTCAAGGGCAAGCAGGCGCTGGTGACGGTCAAGTTCGTGAGCGAGCTGATCTCGGTGACCCACGACGCCAATGGCGAGGTGGTCGAGGGCGATCCGAAGAAGGTCCGCGAGGTCACCGACATCTGGACCTTCGCCCGCGAGACGGGATCCAGAAATCCCAACTGGAAGCTCGTCGCCACCGAAGCGGCCAACTAGCCTTTCCTGAGACGACCCTTCCCCCGACGATTACGTGTCGCCCGCCAAGGCCGATGATCCGGCACGCATGTGCTAGGATGATTGCCGGTTCGGGGATGCGAGGCGGCCACAGGCATTGACGGCGCGCGTCGAGGGAAGGCCAACAATGCGCTGGCATGCAGTGTGGATACTGGGCATAGCTGCTGTCGCGATTGGGCTCCTCCTTTGGAGATACGGGGTGGACGATCACGCGGCCATGAAGCTGATACCCGTCAGCTTCACCGAGATCGAGGGCTGGGCCCAGGACGATCACGCGGCGGCCTTCGCCGCGCTGCGCAGATCGTGCCGCAAGCGACCGACGAGCAATCAGGCTTGCCCGGACGCCCTGGACCTTGGGGAAAAGGTCGATCGCAAGACCGCACGGCGATTTTTCGAAACACACTACCTCCCGCACCGCGTCGAGGAGGAGCAGCCCGGCCTCGTCACCGCCTATTACGAACCCGAGGTGAAGGGCTCGCGCGTGCGAGACGACGCGTTTCAGGTTCCCGTCTATAAGCGCCCGGACGACCTCGTCCAGGTGACGCCGGATGAATTGCGCGCGTTCTACAATGCGGGCTTCAGCGTGGGGCGCCGGAAGGGCGATGAGCTCGTGCCCTACTACACGCGCGCGGAGATCGACGAGGGCGCCCTTGCGGGCAAGGGGCTCGAGCTGCTTTACCTCGACGACGCGGTCGAACTTTTCTTCATGCAGATCCAAGGGTCGGGGCGTGTGCGGTTCCCGGACGGGTCATGGACGCGGATCGGCTACGCCGGGAAGAATGGCCACTCTTACACGTCGATCGGCAAGCTGCTCGCCGAGCGCGGGGAGAAACCTCCGGGCGGACTCACGATGGAAGGGCTTAAAGGGTGGCTTCGCGCCGATCCCACCCGGGGCAAGGCGCTCATGCACGCGAACAAGTCCTATATTTTCTTCCGTGAATTGCCGGCCGCGGAATTGGCCGACGGTCCCGTCGGCGCGCAGGGCGTGGCGCTCACACCCGGCCGCAGCCTCGCCGTCGATGCCAGCTATCACAAGCTCGGCACGCCGGTGTTCGTTGCCGCAGCCGACGCGCCGACGCCGGATGGCAAGCCGTTCCAGCGGTTGATGATCGCGCAGGACGTGGGCTCCGCGATCAGAGGGCAGGAGCGCGGCGACATCTTTTGGGGCTCTGGCGCGGAAGCTGGCGCCATCGCCGGCGTCACCAAAACGCAAGCGCGGTTTTACGTCCTTCTGCCGAAGCCTTAAGCCGTTTCGCGCTATGCTGCTGACCGATGGGCAAACGCGACACGGATAAGCGCGACAGCATGGAGGACGATGCGGAGCTGTGGGCCCGCATCGCGCGGACGGCGGCGCCGCTCAAGAAGAAGAACCGCGTCACCCATGTGGCCACGCCGCCCAAGCCGCCGAAACCGAAGCAAATCGCGGCGGCGCTGGATGCCGAGGCTAAGAGGCCTGCCAATTCAACGCCTAAGCCGGCGCCAAAGCCGGCCACACGGCCAGCCCTGAGCCCCACCGCCAGCGGGCTCGACCGTCAGACGGCGCGCAAGCTCGACAAAGGGCATCTCATGGTCGAGGCCCGGCTCGACCTCCATGGGCTTCGCCAGCGCGACGCCCACGACGCGCTACGTAAATTCCTCAAATGGGCGCAATCGAAAGACTACCGCCACGTGCTGGTGATCACCGGCAAAGGCTCAAGTGCCGCGGAGAAGAAGAGCTTCTACGAGGACGAGGCGCGCGGGGTGCTGCGCCAGGCGGTGCCGCACTGGCTCGCCCACGGCGACCTCGCGCCGCTGATCGTCAGCTTCTCGGAAGCGCCGCAACGGCTCGGCGGCGGCGGCGCGCTCTATGTGCGGCTGCGGAAGTTCCGCGCGAAGTGATTCCGGGCATGACGAGGTCTGAGTTCGCTGAAGCCCCTAAAGAATGAACTTCGACAAATCGGCGTTCTTGGCGAGGTCGCCGATATGCTCCTCCACATAGGCGGCGTCGATGACGATGGTCTCGCCCTGGCGGTCGCCGGCATTGAAGGAGATGTCGTCGAGAATACGCTCCATCACCGTCATCAGGCGGCGCGCGCCGATATTCTCAACGGAGGTGTTCACCTCGACCGCGACATCGGCGATGGCCTCGATGGAGTCCTCGGTGAACTCAAGATCGACGCCTTCGGTCTTCATCAGCGCCACATATTGATTGATGAGGCAGGCCTTCGGCTCGGTGAGGATGCGGCGGAAGTCGTCGCGGGTCAGCGCGCGCAGCTCGACGCGGATCGGCAGGCGGCCTTGCAGCTCGGGCAGCAGGTCCGAGGGCTTGGCGATATGGAACGCGCCGGACGCAATAAACAGAATATGGTCGGTCTTCACCGGGCCGTGCTTGGTGCCGACCGTGGTGCCCTCGATCAACGGCAGCAGATCGCGCTGCACCCCTTCACGTGAGACATCGGCGCCGACGCGCTCGGAGCGCGCGCAGATCTTGTCGACCTCGTCGAGAAACACGATGCCGTTATTCTCGACATTCTTGACGGCCTCTTGGACGATCATGTCGTCGTCGATGAGCTTGTCCGATTCCTCGGCCAGGAGAATGTCGAAGCTCTCGGCCACGGTGACGGTGCGCGGCTTGGTGCGCTGGCCGCCGAAGGCCTTGCCGAGCATGTCGGAGAGATTGACCATGCCGACTTGGCTGCCAGGCATGCCGGGAATCTCGAAGGACGGCATGGACGGCTGATCGGCGACTTGGATCTCGATCTCCTTGTCGTTCAGCTCGTTGTCGCGCAGGCGCTTGCGGAAGGCCTCGCGGGTGGAGAGCGCCGCGCCAGAGCCGACCAGCGCGTCGATCACACGCTCCTCGGCGTTGAGCTGGGCCTTGGCTTCGACCTCCTTGCGCTTTGAGTCGCGCACTAGGCCGATGCCTGCCTCGAGCAGGTCGCGGATAATCTGATCGACGTCGCGGCCGACATAGCCGACCTCGGTGAACTTGGTGGCCTCGACCTTGATGAAGGGTGCGCCCGCGAGCTTGGCGAGGCGGCGCGAGATCTCGGTCTTGCCGACGCCGGTCGGGCCGATCATCAAGATGTTCTTCGGCAGCACCTCTTCGCGCATGTCGCCTTCGAGCTGCTGCCGGCGCCAGCGGTTGCGCAGGGCGATGGCGACCGCGCGCTTGGCGTCGCGCTGGCCGATGATGTGGCGGTCGAGCTCGGAAACGATCTCGCGGGGGGAAAATGAGGTCATGGACGCCTTTAACTCGCTACTTGGTTGCGTCGAGGGTTTCGACGGTCACCTCGTCATTGGTGTAGACGCAAATTTTGGCGGCAATGGACATGGCTTTGCGCGCAATCGCCTCGGCATCGAGATCGGTGTCGAGCAGCGCGCGCGCCGCGGCCAGCGCATAGGAGCCGCCGGAGCCGATGCCCATCACCGCGTCGTCGGGCTCGAGCACGTCGCCGGTGCCGGTGAGCACTAGGCTTTCGTCCGGGTCGGCCACGATCATCATGGCTTCAAGCCGGCGCAGATAACGGTCGGTGCGCCAGTCTTTGGCGAGCTCGACGCAAGCGCGCTTCAGCTGGTCGGGGAAGCGCTCGAGCTTGGTCTCGAGCCGCTCGAACAGGGTGAAGGCGTCCGCAGTGGACCCGGCGAAGCCAGCAATGACGTTGCCAGAGCCGACGCGGCGGACTTTCCGCGCGCTGCCTTTGATGATGGTCTGGCCGAGGGAGACTTGGCCGTCGCCGGCGACGACGACCTTGCCGCCCTTGCGGACGGTCAAAATCGTGGTGCCATGCCAGCTTTCTGGCGAGGAGGGGGAAGGGCTCATGTGCAAGGCGATATCGGCGTGAAGGGCCCATTCGTCAAGCTTGCGGGCCAAAACGAGCCTAACGGGGGCCGTGCTGTGGAGCGTCTGATCCGACCGGTTCGCCCTATAGGCTCCCAACGGAAGGGATATCGACTGCGACAACGCGCCACCGGAGGCCCTCCAGCGCCATGACGGCGGTGATCGTCGGCGAATCGGGCTTCTCGGGGTCCTTGAGATCGAAGGCGAACCGGGTCGGCGCGATGAAAAAGGCATAGGTCACGAAATCGGCGAAGGATTTCTCCTCGCGGCGGTGCTCGACCACGGTCCCATTGCTCAGGACGGCTTCGGGCGTGACCAGGGCGTCAACGGAGCTATCGACCACCGCCGGCGCCAGCAGGCTGGCGATGGCCGCCCCAAAAGTCCCGAGAATTGGCCGTTTTTCGGCGGCCGCCTCACCCTTTTGGCGCACGTCGCCCTTGATTTCGGCCTTGAGGTCGGCGCGGACTTGCGGGAAATCCACCAGGCTCGTGAGCGCCTGCGCGTCGTCGCCCAGCAGAGCCCGGTCGATCCGGTACAGGGTGAGATAGGGATAGCCGACATAAGCGGCGATCAGGACGACCGCCAGCAGAAAGAGAGTCCGCATGCTTTCCTCCGTAATGGAGCCGTTGGGCATAGCCACCGCCCGATGGCGCAGCGTATAAGGCGCTAAGCGCCAGTAAGCGAATCTAAGGGCCTAGCGGTTAGGCTGGCAGACATGCAGAAGCGAAGCAAATCAACGGACTCGCGGACGGCGACGGTCAATCGCCGCACCAAGGAGACGAAGATCAGCGCCACCGTCGATCTCGACGGGTCCGGGGCTTACGACGTCTCCACGGGGGTGGGCTTTCTCGACCACATGATCGAGCAGCTGGCGCGGCATTCCCTGATCGATATTTCGCTCAAAGCCGACGGCGATCTCCATATCGACCAGCACCACACGACGGAGGATGCCGGCATCGTGCTCGGCCAGGCTTTTGCCCAGGCCCTCGGCGACAAGGCCGGGATCACGCGCTATGGCGCCTGCTACCTGCCCATGGACGAGACGCTGACCCGCGTGGCGCTCGACGTCTCGGGGCGGCCCTATCTGGTGTGGGACGTGGACTTTACCCGCACCAAGATCGGCGAGATGGACACCGAGCTGTTCCGCGAGTGGTTTCAGGCTTTCGCCCAGCATGCCGGAATCACCCTGCATGTCGAAAACCTCTATGGCGAGAATAGTCACCACATCGCCGAGACCTGCTATAAGGCGCTCGCCCGGGCGCTTCGTCAGGCGATCGCCATCGATCCGCGGCAGAGTGGACGGGTGCCCTCCACCAAGGGCCAGCTCTAACGATTCCGGTCAGTGCCGGGCTTGACCCGGCGCTCCATTCCACTGGACTCTCATAGCTGAGGGGAACGGCGTGGATGCCCGGATCGCGTCCGGGCATGACGAGTTTGAGGCATGAAGTGACCGTTTATTCCGTCTATGAGCCCGCCAGCGACGATGAGGACATCGCCGCGCGCGCCGATAGGATCGCCTTCGTCAAGGAGGGGTTCGCCTGGCTTGCGCTCATCGTGCCGGCCTTGTGGCTGCTCTATCACCGCATGTGGATCGAGTTCGTGGTCTTCATGGCCCTGATCTTCGGATTGGAGTGGGCCTTCGGCGCCGACGGGCAAGGTGCGGAAATCGTCGGCTGGCTGAGCCTCGCCATCACCGTGCTGTTCGCCTTCGAGGCTAACGATCTGCGCGGCGCCATGCTCGAGCGGCGCGGTTACCGCTTCGCCGGGGTGGCCACGGGCCGCGGCCGCGAAGAGGCGGAACGGTCCTTCTTCACCGGCTGGCTGTCCCAGCGCGAACGGCCGCGAAGAGGCGTGCCGCCGCCGGAAAAGATTACGCCCGGCGCCAAGCCGGCGTCACCGTCACGGGGCCGCGGCGGTGACGATGTGATCGGATTGTTTCCGCAGGGCTGAAGTCTCATGCACGTCGCCATCATCGATTACGGGTCCGGCAATCTCCACTCCGCCGCCAAGGCCTTCGAGCGCGCGGCGCGCGAGGCGGACTCGCCGCTTGTCATCAAGGTGACGGCAGAGCCTGAAGACGTGCTCGGCGCCGAACGCATCGTGCTGCCGGGCGTGGGCGCGTTCGCCGACTGCAAGGCGGGGCTCGCCAGCATTCCCGGCATGATCGAAGCGCTCGAAGAGGCGGTGCGTGAGCGGGCCAAGCCCTTCCTCGGCATCTGCGTCGGCTTGCAGCTCATGGCGACGCGCGGGCTCGAGCATGGCGTCACCCCGGGGCTCGATTGGATCGCTGGCGAGGTGCGCGCCATCGAGCCGCACGACGGATCGCTCAAGATCCCGCATATGGGTTGGAACACGCTGAACGTGGCGCGCGAACACGCGCTGCTCGCCGGCATCCCAACGGGCGCCGACGGTTTGCACGCTTACTTTGTGCATTCCTATCACCTGGTGCCGGACGACACGCGCGACCTCGTCGCCACCACTGACTATGGCGGACCGGTGACCGCCTTCGTGGCGCGCGACAACATGGCCGGCAGCCAGTTCCACCCCGAGAAGAGCCAGAAATTGGGACTGGCACTGATCGGCAATTTCCTCAAATGGCAGCCGTAGAAAGAACCTGACCGCATGATCCTGTTTCCCGCCATCGATTTGAAAGACGGACAATGCGTGCGCCTGCGCCGGGGTGAGATGGACCAGGCGACGGTGTTCAACGCCGATCCGGCCGCGCAAGCGAAGCAGTTCGAGGACCAAGGCTTCGAATGGCTGCACGTGGTCGATCTCAACGGCGCGTTCGAGGGCAAGCCGGTGAACGGCGCCGCGGTCGAAGCGATCTTCGCCGCCGTGCATGTTCCCATCCAACTCGGCGGCGGCATCCGCGATATCGACACCATCGCGGCGTGGCTCGATAAGGGGATCGACCGGGTGATTCTTGGCACGGCGGCCGTGCGCGATCCGGATCTGGTGCGCGAGGCGGCACGCGACTTTCCCGGCTGCATTGCCGTCGGCATCGATGCGCGCGACGGCAATGTTGCCATAGAAGGCTGGGCGGAGACATCGGAGATGACCGCGCTCGATCTGGCGCGACGATTCGAGGATGCCGGCGTCGCCGCCATCATTCATACCGACATCGCCCGCGACGGCGTGCTCGAAGGTCTCAATCTCGATGCGACCGCGGACCTCGCCGACGCGGTGGCCATTCCCGTCATCGCATCCGGAGGGCTCGCCTCCATCGACGACATCCGCAAGCTGCTCCAGCCGCGCTACGCCAAGCTCGACGGGGCCATAACCGGCCGCGCGCTCTATGACGGCTCGCTCGATGCGAAAGAGGCGCTGGCGCTGATCGCCGAGCGCTATGCGAGGCACGGCCAGACAGGCCAGTATTGAGCATGCTGAAAGTCCGCGTCATCCCGTGCCTCGATGTGAAAGAGGGCCGCGTCGTCAAAGGCGTGAACTTCGTCGATCTGCGCGATGCCGGCGATCCGGTCGAGGCGGCGACCGCTTACGACGAAGCGGGCGCGGACGAGCTCTGCTTTCTCGACATCACCGCGAGCCACGAAAAGCGCGGCACTATTCTCGACGTGGTGGCACGCACGGCGGAACGCTGCTTCATGCCGCTCACGGTGGGCGGCGGGGTGCGCAAGGTCGAGGACGTCCGCGCGCTCTTGGAAGCGGGAGCGGACAAAGTGTCGATCAACACCGCGGCGGTGACGGACCGCAACTTGGTAAAAAGGGCGGCGGAGAAATTCGGCGCCCAATGCATCGTCGTCGCCATCGACGCCAAGCGCGTTGGCGCCAATGGGGCGGCGCCGCGCTTCGAGATCTTCACCCATGGCGGCCGCGAGCCCACTGGCATCGAGGCCATTGCCTATGCCGAGGAAGTCGTTTCGCTCGGCGCCGGCGAATTGCTGCTGACCTCGATGGACCGCGACGGCACGCGGGCGGGCTTCGACCTCGAGCTGACCCGGGCGATTGCCGATGCCGTGTCCGTGCCGGTGATCGCCTCGGGCGGGGTCGGCACGCTCGACCATCTCGTGGAGGGGGTGCGCGAGGGGCATGCCTCGGCGGTGCTGGCGGCGTCGATCTTCCATTATGGCGAGCACACGGTCGGCGAGGCCAAGCGCTATATGGCGGCGGCCGGCCTGCCGATGCGACTCGACCCATAAGGGGCCTCGCTAAGCGGTTTTCGCGCTTATTTAACCCCAATTCCGGCGCTGGCGGCTTCCCAGCCTGCCCGCCACAGTGTATGAGCCAAGACATGAGCAACCACGTCTTGGACATATTGGCCGCCACCATAAAGGCTCGGCGCAACGCGCCGCTTGAGGATTCCTACACCAAGCGGCTGCTCGCCGAACCGATCAAGCCGGCCAAGAAGGTCGGCGAGGAGGGGGTCGAGGTGGCCCTTGCCGCCGTTGCCGAGGACAAGCCGTCGCTGATCGGCGAGACGGCCGACCTGCTCTACCATTTGCTCGTGGTGCTCGAATCCCGCGACGTGACGCTGGACGAGGTCTATGCCGAGCTGGAGCGCCGCATGGCGGAGAGTGAGCAGAGGCAGCGAAAGGCCGCTTCGGCCTAATCAGGCCGGCGTTCGGGGCCCGACGAATGAACCCGCGACCCACCGTTGCGTATTCACCTTACGCCACTTACTCGCGCGAGGAGTGGGCCAGGCTGCGCGCCGACACGCCGATGACGCTCAGCGAGGCGGATCTCGAAAATCTGTCTGGCCTGACCGAGCGGGTGTCCACGGAAGAAGTCGTCGACATCTATCTTCCCTTGAGCCGGCTGCTCAACCTCTATGTGGAGGCATCGCAAGGCTTGCACCACGAGAGCGAGAATTTCCTGCACAAGGGCGACGGCAAGGTGCCGTTCATCATCGGTCTTGCGGGGAGCGTGGCCGCGGGCAAGAGCACGACGGCGCGCGTGCTTCAGGCGCTGCTGGCGCGGTGGCCGAGCCATCCCAACGTGGAACTCGTACCGACCGACGGTTTCCTGTTTCCCAACAGCGCCCTCGAAGCGCGCGAGCTGATGGCGCGCAAGGGATTTCCCGAGAGCTACGACTTGGAGGCGCTTCTCAATTTTCTCGGCGATGTGAAGTCGGGCAGGGCCGGCGTCGAAGCGCCGGTCTACTCGCACCTCGTCTACGACGTGCTGTCCGATCAAAAGCTCGTGGTCGATCGGCCGGATGTCGTCATCGTCGAAGGCTTGAATGTGCTGCAGCCGGCGAGCCTGCCGAAGGACGGCGAGGCGATCCCCTTCGTCTCCGACTTCTTCGACTTCTCGATCTATATCGACGCGGCCGAGGCGCTCGTGGAGGAATGGTATGTGGAGCGCTTCTTGCGCTTGCGGCAGACTGCGTTCCGCGATCCGGCATCCTACTTCCACCGCTACGCCAAGCTCTCCGAAGAAGAGGCGCGCGAAACCGGCACCGCCATCTGGCGGTCGATCAATCTGGTCAATCTGACGGAGAATATTCTACCCACGCGCCAACGCGCCGATCTCATCCTGCGCAAAGGCGCCGGCCACGCGGTGGAAAGCGTGGCGCTGAGAAAGCTCTAGCCTGATTTATTGCGCCGGATAGAGGCCCTGCGATCCGAGACCGATATTGAGCCGCAGCATGGTGCGGGTGGCGAAGATACTGTCGTCCTCGATGCGCGTGGCGTGATTGGCGTTGGCATATTGCATCTGCGGAACCGAGGAGATGTATTCGTAGTCGGTCCACAGCGACAGGCTGGTGCGCGGACCGATCTGCTTGCGGGTTTCCAGCGACACGGTGCCGATGAAGGCAAGCTCGTCATTCGACTTGGAAAGCTTCGAACTGAACGCGCCCGAATTGAACCGCCCCGTGTAATCCGTCTCGGCGTTGTAGAGACCGGCCGTTGCATTCACGAAGGTGCGCAGTCCAAGCCGGTCGTAGATGCCGCCGACATTCTTGACGCCGGGGATGAAGCCGAAGCTGTATTCGCCGCCGATGCCGACATAGCCGCCGACATAGGTGGTATCGAGGGTCTCCTTGTAGACGAAGTTGGTCCCGGTGCCGCTGCGCACCTTGTTGTCCTGGTCGATGCCGCGAACGTCGAAGCCGGCAATGAAATAGTCGTTGCGATAGAAGGTTGGCTTCACCTCCGTCGGGGCGCCGCTGGCGAACTTCAATTCTGCCTGGGTGCCCCAATAGTTGGCCTCGCGATCCACCTTGGTGACGAGGGAGCTACTGGCGGAAACGAATGCGCCGGTCGGATCGTTGACGAGGCAATAGGTGGCGCCGCCGCTACACCGCTTGCGGTCGTCGGTCTCGACATTGGCCCAAAAGCCTTTCACCGAGCCGGAGACGCGCATGCCGCCCCAATAGCCGAGCGCAGTCTCGATGCCGCCGCCGGTCGCGCCGCCGAAATCAAGCCAGTCGCCCGAGCTGTTCGTCTGCCGGTGATAGTTGCCGGGACGACCCTTGGAGGTGAATTTGATATCGGGAAGGGTCAAGAACTGGACGCCGCCGCCAGCCCAGATCCTCGTGCCGCCGAAGGTCGCCGTGGTGAAATCATCCTGCGCGGCAGCAGGTTGCGCCAGCGCAACGGCTCCGAGCAGAGTAGCTGCCACTACGAGTGACATTCTAGGCATGAAAGGCCCCCTCAAAATCGGCATCTCAAAAACTTGTGGATACGATATCAGGGGAATGCCTTACCGAGGACCTATCTGTAGCCGCCACAATACGATTTCGCCCTTGCGTGGCAGAAAGGCCACAAGCCGAATCAATGCCCTAGCGGCGCCTCCGAGGCCTTGGCCAGCGGCCTAATTCAGGAGATTGCGGCTCTCGGCGAGGCTACGCAGCGAGGTCTCGGGCCGGGCGCCGATATGGGAGATGACCTCCGCCGCCGCCATACTGCCGAGCCGCCCGCAGGCCTCGAGCGCCAAACCCTGGGTCAGACCGTAGAGGAAGCCGGCGGCATAGAGGTCACCCGCTCCGGTCGCGTCCACCACCTTGGCGATAGCATCGGCCGGAACCTCGACAGTCTCGCCCTGGCCCACGATCACGGATCCGGCCTCGGAGCGGGTCAAGACGGCCAATTCGCAGTCCTGAAGGGCCGCATCGGCCGCCTCGTCGAAGGAATTCACCTCGTAAAGCGTGGTGATCTCCTTCTCGTTGGCGAAGACAATATCGGCGTCCTCCTTGACCAATTTCCGGAAATCATCCCGGTGGCGATCAACGCAGAACGGATCCGACAGGGTGAGCGCGACCTTGGCGCCGGCGGCTTTGGCGATTTTCGCCGCCTCGCGGAAGGCCGATTTCGCCGCGTCCTTGTCGAACAGGTAGCCTTCCAGATAGACGATTTTCGCCGATTCGATCATTCCTTCATCCATGTCGCCGGGGGCGAAATCGACGCTGGCGCCGAGAAACGTGTTCATGGTGCGTTCGCCATCCGGGGTCACCAGCACGAGGCACCGGGCGGTGGGTGCCGTGTCGGTGGCCGGCTCGGTCGTATAGGCGATGCCGAGCGAATGGATATCGTGGCGGAAAATGCCGCCGAACTGGTCGGCGGCGACGCGGCCGATGAAGCCGCATTTGGCGCCGAAGGAGGCTAGGCCCGAGATGGAGTTGGCGACGGAGCCGCCCGAGCGCTCGATGGCCGGGCCCATGGCCTCGTAGAGCTTGGCCGCCTCATCCGCATCGATCAGGCGCATGAAGCCCTTGTCGAGGTCGTGCTTGGTGAGAAAGCCCTCGTCGCAGCGGGCAATGATGTCGACGATGGCGTTGCCGATGCCGACCACGTCATAGGTTTTTTCAGCCATTCGGTCGCTTGTCCCCTGTTCTTGGGTGGTTTGCAGATGGCGCGGGCGGGATGTCTTCAAAAGCGGCGCTGGCGTCGCGCGCCGGCGTCCCTATATTTCGCCCTGCCGGAAGTCCAGGGGACAAATTCATGCTCGCCGCCGCAGGTCAAGCCTTCGAAGAGCTGTTCACGCCGCCATTCCGCGCGGTGATGATCAAATGCGTGGGCTTCACCCTGGCGCTGCTCGCAGCGCTCATCATCGCGGTGGAGTGGTCTTTCACCCATTTCGTCGCCTGGCCGGACTGGATCGAGACGGCGATCCAATGGCTCGGCGGGCTGGCGCTGGTCGCCGCCTCGATCTTCCTCATTCCGCCGGTGACTTCGCTCATCGCCGGGCTCTATCTCGACGACATCGCGGGCCAAGTGGAACGATCCGCCTTCCCGTCCGATCCGCCGGGGCATGAGCTGCCCACCGCGAAATCCATCTGGCTCGCGGTCCGATTCTTCATCGTCGTGCTGGTGGTGAACCTGGTGGCACTGTTCCTACTGCTCATTCCAGGCGTAAACCTGATCGCGTTCTACGTGGGCAACGGGTATCTGCTCGGCCGGGAATATTTCGAGCTCGCCGCCATGCGCCATGTCTCGTCCGCGGAGGCGAAGCGCTTACGCAAATCGAACCGGCTGACGATCCTGCTGTGCGGACTGCTGATCGCCGTTCTCGCTTCGGTGCCGATCCTCAATCTGGTCACGCCGCTCTTCGCCACCGGCTTCATGGTGCGGATGTATAAGCGGATCGCGACGCGCGGCAGCCGGGGATTCTCGTCGCGGGTGGTGGGCTGAGAGTCTACGCCGGCGCCGGCGTCTTCGGCTCGAACAGGCAGATGTCTGAGATGATGCAACGCCAGCATTCGGGCTTGCGCGCCTTGCACACATAGCGGCCGTGCAGGATCAGCCAGTGATGGCAGTTGTGCTTGTAGCGCTCGGGCACCACGCGGTTCAGGATTTCCTCGACAATGAGCGGTGTCTTGCCGGGCGCGAGCCCGGTGCGGTTCGACACGCGGAAGATATGGGTATCGATGGCGATGGTCGGCTGGCCGAAGGCCACGTTGAGCACGACATTCGCCGTCTTGCGGCCGACGCCGGGCAGAGTCTCCAACGCGTCGCGGTCGGCGGGGACCGTGCCGCCATGCTCCTCGATGAGCTTCTTCGATAGCGCGATCAGGTTCTTGGCCTTGTTGCGGTAGAGCCCGATGGTCTTGATCTTGTCGGTGACGCCGGCCTCGCCGAGCTCGATCATTTTCCGCGGCGTGTCGGCCACGGCGAACAGAGCGGGCGTGGCGCGGTTGACGGACTCATCGGTGGCTTGCGCCGACAGCACCACGGCCACGAGCAGGGTGAAGTTGTCCTTGTAGCGGAGTTCCGTCTTGGGATCGGGGTCGGCCGCCTGGAAGCGGGCGAAGATCTCGTCGACCTGACGTGGTGTGAGAAGGGACCCTGGCGCCGTCTTTCCGGCCGCCTCTTTGCGCGCCTGCTCGCGCCGCGGCGCTTTCACCGGTTTCTTCGCTTTCGCTCGATCTGCCACAGGCTCTTGTCTACCGCCCAAGTTGTATTAGCTTCAGTGCTATGACAGAGCCGCGCCCCGCCCCACAAGACCCTTCGGGCCAACATCCGCAGAGCAAGGACCTCCAATTCAGCGCCGTGCTGACGCCGCACCGCTCTTTGGGCCCCAAAGGCTTCATGGTGTTCATGGGGGCGATCAGCACGGTCTCCTTCGGCACCGGGCTCTTGTTCTTCATGATGGGTGCCTGGCCCGTGATGGGCTTCATGGGGCTCGACGTGCTTCTCGTCTATGTCTGCTTCAAGCTCAATTTCCGCGCGCTGCGCCTCTACGAGACGGTGGAGCTGGACAGCGAGTCGCTGACGGTCACGCGCATCGCGCCGAGCGGGCGGTCGCAATCCTGGCAGTTTAATCCTTATTGGGTGCAGCTCCGGCTCGAGGAGCGGGTGGGCCGCATGTCGGAGCTGTCGATTACCAGCCACGGGAAGCGTCTGGTGTTCGGAAGCTTCCTCACCGACCCGGAGCGCGAGGACTTTGCCGCGGCGCTCAAGACCGCGCTTGGCGCCGCCTAGGCAGCGAGGTCGCGCTTCTCCGCCACGCTGCCGTCGGCATTGATGCGATAGATCACAGGCACGGCGGTGGCGAGCGAGTAGTCCTTCACCTCCTCCGGCGTGAGCTTGTCCAGCTCCATGATCAGCGATCGCAGCGAGTTGCCGTGGGCGACGACGATGACGTTCTTGCCCTCTTGCAGCTCAGGGACGATCCACCGGTCGTAGAAAGGGCAGACGCGCGCTGCGGTGTCCTTCAAGGATTCGCCGCCGGGCGGGGCGATGTCGTAAGAGCGCTGCCAGATATGGACCTGCTCGGCGCCGAAGCGCTTGCGTGCCTCTTCCTTGTTGATGCCGACGAGCTGGCCGTAATCGCGCTCGTTGAGGGCGGCGGCCTTGATGGTCGGCAGCTTGTCCTGGCCGAGCTCCTCCAGAATGATGTCGAGGGTGTTGTGGGCGCGCTTGAGGGTCGAGGCGAAGGCGCTGTCGAAATGCAGGCCCTCTTCCTTCAGGAGGGCGCCGGCGCGGTGCGCCTCGGCCATGCCTTCCTCGCTGAGGCCCACGTCCTTCCAGCCGGTGAACATGTTGAGCCGGTTCCACTCACTCTGGCCGTGGCGCACCAGCACGAGCACATTCTCGGCTTTCGGCGGCGTTTCGCTTGCCTTTTGGAGCATGTCCTTTGGAAGGCGCCCTGTCATCGCGTGTCCGGTGCCCCGTCGGGCTTCCGCGGCCCCTTGGGCTCGCCGCCAGTATAGGAGGGGAAGGTTAAACTCAGGCTCACCATCGCCTCTCTTTTGGGCCACTTTCCGACCATGTGGACACCGGTTTTAGGCGGTTGCCCGTGTTCTTGCCAATGGGCAAGGACCAGATATCAACGGGCAGGTTACAGGCCAAGGACGTCAGCCATGGAATAAAGGCCGGGGGACTTGCCTCGCCCCCATAAGGCGGCCGTCACGGCGCCGCGGGCGAAGATTCCCCGGTCGGAGGCGATATGGGCCAGCTCGATGCGCTCGCCGGGGCCGGCGAAGATCACCCGGTGCTCGCCGACCACGTCGCCGCCGCGCAATGCCGCGAAGCCGATATCGCCGGTGCGGCGCGGGCCGGTGTCCCCGTCGCGGGTCCTGACGCTGTGCTCGGCCAAGGACACCTCGCGCCCCTTGGCGGCGGCGGCGCCCAGCATCAGCGAGGTGCCCGAAGGCGCATCGCGCTTGTGGCGGTGGTGCATCTCAAGGATTTCGATGTCGAATTCGGGCCCGAGCGTCGCCGCGACGCGCGCGGTCAGAGCGGCGAGCAGGTTGACGCCCATGCTCATATTGCCCGCTTTGACGATGACCGCATGGCGGGCGGCCGCCTCGAGCTTCACAAGGTCGTTTTCCGAGAAGCCGGTGGTGCCGATGACATGGACGACGCGGGCCTGGGCGGCGAGCCCGGCGAAAGCCACCGTGGCGGCGGGCGAGGTGAAGTCGAGCACGCCGTCCGCATGGGCGAATAAATGCAAAGGATCGTCGGTTATGGCGACATCGAGCGGATCGAGGCCCGCGACCGTGCCGATGTCCTGGCCGATGGCGGGCGAGCCCTTCGCTTCGAGGCCGCCGGCGACCGTACAGCCCGGCGTCTCGGCCAAGGTCCGGGTCAACGCCTGGCCCATGCGCCCGGCGGCGCCCAGCACGGCGATCCTCATGTCACTCATCGTGAATTGGCCACTCTTGATGCGGTGGAGCCCCCGTCTTGATAAAAACGCGCTCCAGAACCCCCGGTGGTTCTAGGCCGCCAAGGGACGGGTCACAAGTCCCGTAACGGTCGAAAACCCGATCTGATTTGAGTCAATTTGCTCATGGCGAAAACGTCGCACCTCCTTCTCCCCACGATCCTGGCCGCCCTGCCGCTTCTGCCCGCCGCCCTCGGGTCCGGACGCCAACGTGCTGGCGCGGACCATCGCCGACGGTCAGGCGCGGGCTTCGACTGCAAACGCGATAAGATTCGAGACTATGCCGATGGGAGGCAGGTCGACTAAGCGGCAGGCCGAATAAGGGACAGGCCGGCTAAGCGACGAGGGGGCGGTTCAGCGGCGGGGCGGGCTCCGTTTTGTCCTCGTCGGTGACGTCCATGTCGGGCCGGCCGTAATAATAGCCCTGCACCTGATCACAGCCCCATTGCTTGAGCATGGCGGCTTGACCGGCCGTCTCGACGCCTTCCGCGGTGATGGTCACATGCAGCGACTGGCCGAGGCCGACGATGGACGACACGATGGCGGATGTCCGCTCGCTGGTGCCGAGGGTGTCGATGAAGGACCGGTCGATCTTGATCTTCTTGACCGGGAAGCGGGTGAGATAGCTCAGGCTCGAATAGCCGGTGCCGAAATCGTCCATGGCGATGCAGACACCGAGTTGATCCAGCCTGGTCAGCGTGTCGATGACCGCATCGGTATTTTGCAGGATGATGGCCTCGGTGATCTCCAGCTCCAGCCGCTCGGGCTCGAGCCCGGTTTCGGCGAGGACGCGGCGCACCAGTCCGTAGACGTCCTGGGTCTTGAACTGTGCGGGTGACAGATTGACGGCGAGCTTGGTGTCGAGCGGCCAGGTGGTGGCGTAGGTGCAGGCCGTCCTCAGGATCCATTCGCCGAGCGGCGCGATCAGGCCCGTCTCCTCCGCAATGGGGATGAAGGTCGTCGGCGGAATCTCGCCTTCCGAAGGATGCCACCAGCGGACCAACGCCTCGTAGCCTGTCAGCTTGCCGCTATCGAGCCCGAACTGCGGCTGATAATCCAGGTAAAGCTGGTTCTTGCGCAGGGCGTTGCGGAGATCGTTCTCCATGCGGCGGCGTTTCTGAAGAGCGGCATCCATGGCCGGTTCGAAGAAACGGAACGTGTTGCGGCCGTCCTCCTTGGCGCGATAGAGCGCGAGATCGGCATTCTTCAGCAGCACGTCGATGGGCTCGCCGTCGACGGGCCCCATGGCGATGCCGATGCTCGCAGAGGTCGTCACCTCGTGACCGTTGACGCGGTAACCGGCGCCGAGGGCGCTGCAGACCCGCCTCGCGACACGCATGGCATCCTCGGGGCTCTCAAGCTCCTCGGCGACGATGGCGAACTCGTCGCCGCCCAGTCGGCCGACGAGATCGACCTCGCGGGTATTCTCCTTGAGACGCGCGGAGACTTCCTCGAGCAACGCGTCGCCCGTGGCGTGGCCGAGCGTGTCGTTGACGTCCTTGAAGCGATCGAGGTCGAGACAGAGAACCGCCATGAGCTGGTTGTGGCGCTTGGCGCGCGACACGGCGCGCTCGAGCTGCTGGTTGAACTGTACCCGGTTGGGCAGGCCGGTCAGCGAATCGTGCATGGCGAGGAACCTGATCTTGTCCTCGGCAAGCCAACGCTCGCGGATGCGCCGGGAAGCGATGGCCGCGGGCACGGTGAAGCCCATGACGATGAGAAGAACCGTGGTGAGTGTCACCACGGTGAGCGCCATATTGGTGATGGCGGCGGCGGCCGTCTGATCGACGGCGAAGGCATAGATACGGGCGACCTTGCCGCCTTCCACGACCGGGACCAGCGCCAAGCGGGTGTCGCCATCGCCGGGAAGGTCCGCCAGTGCGATCTTGTCGTCGCTGAGGGATTGCGTGATCGCCTCGTCGACATCGCTCCGGCCGAGGATCCCGGCAAGGGTGTCAGGCGTGAGGCTGCCGCCGACGGCGATCGCTTGGCGCGCAGGTGTGAGCACGGCGAAGCCATCGAGCTTGCTCACGAATTGGCCTTGCGTCTCGTCGATAGTGCCGAGGAACCAGCCGCGGGTGAGCCGGTCGAGGCCGTCGACCAGGCTGAGGCCGTCTTCACGGAAACTGGGGCTCGCCGGCAGGCTCAAGCCGGCGGGTTGCTCATCCGAGAGGTTGCTGAGCGCAACCGCGTTCAGCACATCCAGATCTTTATCGAGGATGCGCTCTGGCGCGCCCGGCTCGCGCAGACGTGCGTCGATTTCCGCCGTCCAAGTCAGCGCGGCCTCGCGGGCATCCCGGCCGAGAACATAATTGATGGTCGATCGGCCCGACATGACGCCGGCAAAGACGGTAAGGAGACCGAGGATCACCAGACCGGCCATGATTAGCCGATCCCGAGCGCCGACTTCTGTCATTTTCACGCGTTCCCGTACCGCCAGAGGAACAGCGACCCTAAGGGATGGTTGTTAAGGCTCGCCCAACGGTTGCGGTTAATGGAGGGTTAACGCGCTTAGCTCCAGGAGAAGGCGATCTTGCGCAGGGAGGCGTCGCCAAAGCTCTCGGCGCCTTCGGCAATGGGCTTGCCGCCGAGGCTGAGATAGAAGCCGCAGGCCGCTTCGTTGTCGGCTAGGGCCCAAACCAGCAGACCTTTTAATCTCATCTCCGCGAGCCGAACGCGCGCGCCGTCGAACAGCTTCGCGCCGAGGCCGAGGCCCTGATAGGTCGGATGGAGGTAAAGCTCGAAGATCTCGCCCTGGAAAGGCGCGCTGCCGAGCCGGCAGCGGCCAAACGTCACATATCCCGCGGCGTCACCACCGAAGTCGAGCACGAGCAGCGGTGCGCGCTTGCGCAGCGAGCTCTCCCACCAGCGTGGCCCGCGGCGGGCGATCATGCGTTCGAGTGAAAGATGCGGAATGATGCCCTGATAGGCGTTGCGCCAGGCCTCTTCATAGGCGGCTGAGAGGGCCGGCGCATCCTTTGCCCGGGCAGGTCTGATGTGTGCGACATCGACGGACATGACGTCAGCCTAGCGCAAGATCGAGGCTCCGGGCAAAGGGGACGTTGCGGTTATCCCGATCTTCGCGCTTAGGCGACCTCTTCGGCCACCCGAAGGCGCTCGGCCTTCTTGCGATCGTTGGGATCGAGATAGCGCTTGCGCAGGCGAATCGATTTGGGCGTCACCTCGACCAGTTCGTCGTCCTGAATATAGGCGAGCGAGCGCTCCAGAATCATCCGCAGGGGCGGAGTCAGACGTACTGCCTCGTCCTTCGACGTGGTGCGGATATTGGTGAGCTTCTTGCCCTTGAGCACGTTCACCTCGAGGTCGTTCTCGCGCGTATGCTCGCCGACGATCATGCCGCGATAGACGCGGGCGCCCGGCTCGATCATCATCGGCCCGCGATCTTCCAGATTGAACAACGCGTAAGCCACCGCCTCGCCCTGGTCGGTCGAGATCAGCACGCCGTTGCGCCGGCCCTGGATCGCGCCCTTGTGGGGCGCGTAGTCATGGAACAGACGGTTCATGATGGCGGTGCCGCGCGTGTCGGTGAGCAGCTCCCCCTGATAACCGATCAGCCCGCGCGTCGGGGCGTGGAACACCAAGCGTTGCCGGCCGCCACCCGAGGGCTTCATCTCCACCAGATCGGCTTTGCGCTCCGACAACTTCTGCACCACGACGCCGGAATGCTCCTCGTCGAGGTCGATGACCACTTCCTCGATCGGCTCGAGCAACGTGCCGTCCTCGCCGCGTGTCAGTAGGACCCGCGGTCGCGATACCGAAAGCTCGAAGCCCTCGCGGCGCATGGTCTCGATGAGAATGCCGAGCTGCAGCTCGCCGCGGCCGGCGACCTCCATCGAATCCTTCTCGTCGGACTCGGTGACCTTGAGGGCGACATTGCCTTCGGCCTCGCGCAGCAGTCGGTCGCGAATCATCCGGCTCGTGACCTTGGTGCCCTCGGTGCCGGCAAGCGGCGAATCGTTGACCCGAAAGGTCATGGACAGCGTGGGCGGATCGATGGGATGGGCGGCCAGCGGCTCCATGACCTCGGGCGCGCAGATGGTGTGGGCCACCGTGGCGTTGGGCAGGCCGGCGAGCGAGACGATGTCGCCGGCGCTTGCCTCGTCGAGGGCGACGCGCTCGAGCCCGCGGAAGGCGAGAACCTTGGAGACGCGGCCCTGCTCCACGAGCTTGCCGTCATGGTCGAGCACCTTGACCACTTGGTTCGGGGCAACAGAGCCCGAGGTGATGCGGCCGGTGACGATGCGGCCAAGATAGGAGTTGGCCTCGAGAATGGTGCCGAGCAGGCGGAACGGCCCATCCTCGACGGAAGGCGCCGGCACATGCTTCAGGACGAGATCGAAGAGCGGCCGCATGCCTGCGTCCTTCGGCCCTTCGGGGCTCGCCGCCATCCAGCCTTCCTTGGCAGAACCGTAAAGAATCGGAAAGTCGAGCTGCTCCTCGTTGGCGTCCAGCGCGGCGAACAGGTCGAACACCTCGTTCAGGACCTCGGTGGCGCGCGCGTCGGAGCGGTCGACCTTGTTGATGACGACGATGGGCTTGAGCCCCATCTTGAGTGCCTTCGACACCACAAATTTGGTCTGCGGCAGGGGGCCTTCGGCGGCGTCCACCAGCACCAGCGCGCCATCCACCATGTTCAGGATGCGCTCGACCTCACCGCCGAAATCAGCATGGCCCGGTGTGTCGACGATGTTGATCCGGGTATCGTCCCAGACGATCGAGGTTGCCTTGGCGAGAATGGTGATACCGCGCTCGCGCTCCAAATCGTTGGAGTCCATGGCGCGTTCGTCGACCCGCTGATTGTCGCGGAACGAGCCGGACTGCTGGAGCAGGCGGTCGACCAGGGTGGTCTTGCCATGATCGACATGGGCAATGATGGCGATGTTGCGAAGCGTCATTGTCGGAGATGTTCTTTCAGCCGCTTGGCGGCCAGCTCATTGTGCGGCGCACTATATCGATTCCGGTTGCAACCACAATGCGACGCGAAGGTCAATGCACTGTCTGGGTTAAGCTGCTCTCGACCGTTGACATATGGGCGCGCCGGCCCGCCAACGGAAGTGGATTCCCGGGAAAATTGGAACCTGAGGCCAAAGCCGGCGTTGGCGCCTTATGACCGATGCTCAACAGGTTCATGTCGACCGGGTGTGGGAGGTCATCGATCGCGCAGGAATTTGCATGATGACGACCCGCTTCGCCGAAGGCCTTCGGGCGCGGCCCATGGAGGCTATGCCCAACCGCGAGGAGGAGGTGATCTGGTTCCTCACTGATATTCGCGGATTGAAGGATGACGAGATTGAAGCGAGCCCGGAGGTCTGCCTCACCTTCGTCTGTCCCGAGGACCGCATCTATCTATCCGTCACAGGCACGGCATACGCTCGCCGCGACCCCGCCCAGGCACAAGCACTGTGGAGCAAAAAGCAAGAGACGTGGTGGAACGGCCCGGACGATCCGAACCTTCTCGTGCTTCAGGTGGAGCCGCGACGCGGCGAGATCTGGGACGGTCCGGCGAGTTCGGCGGTTGCCGCTTTTGAATTCTCCAGGGCACGGGTCACCGGCGAAAAGCCCAATCTCGGTGAAAATCGCAAGGCGACCGTCGACATGCGCTGATGCCCGGGGTCCGAACAGCCGATCCCTTTAGCCGCTCAAACCAGGCTGCGGCGCCTGGCCACGCAACCCAGCGTTGATAGAACAAGCGATTGGTTCACCACGAACTTTAGATTGGGCGGCATCTTGGGCTTCATTCAGCCAGGGTAGAACCTTCTGTCACAAACGGGGGTTCGCTCTACATGAACCATCACGAGACGATCACCAACGAGCAGGTCAAAATCGATCGGATCTGGGAGATCATCGAGAAGGCCCGGGTTTGCATGATGGCGACTCTCTTTTCCGATGGTATGCGCGTCCGCCCGATGGAAGCCCTGCCTGAGCGGGACGAGAACGTCATCTACTTCCTTACCGACAGGCGCGGACTGAGGGACGATGAGGTCGAAATCTGCCCCGAGGTCTATCTCACCTTCGTTTACCCCAACGAGAACGTCTATCTGGCGCTGACCGGCGAGGCCTTCGTCAGTCGCGACCCCGATTGCGCGAGGGAGCTATGGGACCGGCAGCAGGACGGCTGGCTGAGCGGACCCGAAGATCCGAACCTCATGGCGATCCGCGTGGAGTTGTGGCGCGCCGAGATGTGGGACGGCCCGGCCAATTGCGCGGTGGCCGACTTCCAGTTCGCCAAGGCGCGGCTGTTCGGCATCAAGGCCAATCTCGGCGAGACCGACAAGGTCACCGTCGAGCTGTTCTAGGGCCGAGGCGGCTTCCGAAAAATTCAAATGGCGTTCCGAACTAATCGTTGCTGCGCCCCACCGGATTGGCGAAACTGGCACGTCGCCGCTGGGTTGGGGGGTTAGATTGAGCGAATCCATGCAGCCGTCCTTCGGGCCCGCGCCGCCGCCGCTCGCGGGCGCAGAACTTCCCTCCTTCCGCTACCCGCTGGGCGCGCAACCGACCAAAAAATTCGACGGCGGCACCGCCAAGGAGGCGACGGTCGTCCAGTTCCCGGTGTCGGAGAAGCTGGCCGGGGTCTACATGACGCTCGAGCCCGGGGCCGTGCGCGAGTTGCACTGGCATGCCAACGCCGCCGAGTGGGCCTATATGATCGAGGGCAGCGCCCGCGTCACCACCATCGATCCGGACAACCAGTCGGAGGTCTTGGATTTCTGGCCGGGCGATTTGTGGTATTTCCCACGGGGCCATGGCCATTCGATCCAGGGACTTTCCAGCGGCTGCACCTTCCTGCTGGTGTTCGACAACGGCTATTTCTCGGAGTTCGGCACCTTCTCCATTACCGATTGGCTGGGGCACACGCCGCCTGACGTGCTGGCCAAGAATTTCGGCCTGCCGGTCGCGGACTTCGCCGATTTTCCCAAGAAGGAAGTTTACATCGCCAAGGGGCCCGTGCCGCCGCCTTTGCCCGAGGACCCCGCACCGGGCTCGCTGAACGCGCCGCCGCTGACCCATCGCTATAGGTTGTTGGCGCAGGCACCGGAGCCGTTTCCCGGCGGCGAGATGCGTATCGCCTCGGAGGTCGAGTTTCCCATCTCCAGCACCATGACGGGCGCGTTGCTCACCATCGCGCCCGGTGGCATGCGTGAACTGCACTGGCATCCCAATGCGGCGGAGTGGCAGTATTATCTGCAAGGCAGCGCGCGCATGACCGTGTTTGGCTCGGGCGGCCGCGCGCGGACGGATGAATTTGCTGTGGGCGATGTTGGCTATGTGCCGCAAGGCTACGGCCACTACATCGAGAATACGGGCAAGGACGATCTCGAGGTGCTCGTGGTGCTCAACAACGGCACCTATCAGTCTGTCTCCATCACCGCCTGGATGGCGGGCACGCCGGACCTCCTGCTGGCCACCAATTTCGGGGTGAAGGAGAGCATTTTCGAGAAAATGCCGGGCGATGCGGTGATTATGCCCGATTAGCGCCCTGCTCCGGCCATGGCTATTCCCTAGGGAAAGCGCGTCTTGCGGTAGGCGCAAGGCATTGAACTTGATAAACCTCAACCCATCCTGGCATCTGCCGGTACTATTCAGCGCGATTCCCGTTTGGCGTCTCCCCCGGGCGCCTGTAATCCCGTCGCACAATGAGCGGCGCCCCATTGCCGGTTCACTGGCATTTTTCACGAAGGAGGCTGCATGTGCGGCGTAGCGGGTGTGCTCGACCTCAAAGGCCGGCGAAAGCCCGATCAGGCGATGCTGGAACGCATGGCAGAAGTGCTCACCCATCGGGGCCCCGACGATGACGGATTTCTGGTTGCGCCCGGCATCGGCCTGGCCAACCGGCGTCTCAGCATCGTCGGCCTGAGCGACGGGGCGCAGCCGATCTTCAACGAGGATCAGAGCGTCGCCGTCGTGTGCAACGGCGAGCTGTTCGAATTCCCCGAGCGGCGGGCGGAGCTCGAGGCCAAGGGTCATGTGTTCCGCACCCATAGCGATGTCGAGATCATCGTCCATCTCTACGAGGAGTATGGCGAGAGATTCCTCGAGCACCTCACGGGGCAATTCGCCTTCGCGTTGGTCGATTTTAAGCGGCGCATCGTGCTCTTGGCGCGGGACCGGGTTGGGATTTGCCCGCTGTTCTGGTCGCGCCAAGGCGACATTCTATATTTCGGTTCCGAGATCAAAGCCTTGCTTGCCTCGGGCGCCGTGACGCCCAAGGCGGACCCGCGTGGTCTCGACCATCTCTTCACCTTCTTCGCCCTCGGCGGGCGACGCACCGCCTTCGACGGGGTGCAGGCGCTGGCGCCGGGTCATTATTTGAAGATCGCCTGGGGCAGCGACGACAAAGCGGCCACGCCGGTCGAGATCAAATATTGGGATTTCGATTTTCCCGATTGGGGTGAGGAGGACGATCCGGCGGACGAAGAGACGGCCATCGACGCCTTCGAGGAGGCGTTCGCCCGCGCCGTCGAGATCAGGCTGCGTGCCGACGTGCCGGTGGTCGGCTATCTCAGCGGCGGCGTGGACTCGGCCTATGTGCTGGCCACCGCGGCGCGCGTCTCCGGCACGCCGCTGCCGAGCTTCACCTTGCGGGTGCCCGATCCCCGTCTCGACGAGACGACGAACGCGCTGGAAGCCTCCGGCGCCATCGGCGGCTTGTCCACCGTGGTCGACGCCGGGGCCGGCATCATCACCGACAATTACGCGGCGCTCACCACGGCGGCGGAATCTCCGGTGCTCGATACGTCCTGCGCCGCGCTGCTGGCGCTGTCGCGCGAGGTGCGGGCGCAAGGCTACAAGGTGGTGCTCACCGGCGAGGGCGCCGACGAGGCGTTCGCCGGCTATGTCTGGTACAAGATCCGGGAGATCGCGCGCCGGCTCGACATCGGCGACGCCTTCCGTCCGAGCACGGTGATCAGCCGCGCGGCGCGCAAATGGGCGGCGCGCGATCAGAGCTTCGCCGAGCTCGCGCGCATCGACGCCATGATCGGCGGACCGCACGCGCAATCCATCCTCTACAATCTCGTGGCGCGCTCGCGCGGCCGCTATTACAGCGCCGGGATGAAGGAAGAGCTCGGGTCCCATGTGGCCTATGAGGATCTCGACTTCGATACCGAACGCATGGCGCGCTGGCATCCGCTGAACCGCTCGCTTTATCTCGGCTACAAGGTGCATCTCCCGGGGCTGCTGCTCGGCCCCAAGGGCGACCGCGTGGCCATGGCGAACAGCGTGGAGACCCGCTACCCGTTCCTCGACGAGAATGTGATTGCGCTTGCTGCGCGCATGCATCCGCGGTGGAAGCTCCGCCCACCCCTCAAAGACAAATATCTACTGCGGCAAGCGGCCTTGCGCCGGCTGCCCCGCGATGTTGCCTGCCGGCCCAAGAACATGTTCCGGGCGCCAACGGCCGAGACCTTCCTGGTCGACCCGCCCGCTTTCGTGCGCGATCTGTTGAGCCCGGAAAGTCTGGCGCGGACCGGCTATTTCGATGTGGCCGCGGTGGAGCGGGACTGCGCAATGGTGGCGCGGGGCGAAGGCGACAAGCTGGGCGCGCTGGAAAGCCTCGGGCTTGGCGGCGTGATCGCGACCCAGTTGTGGCATCACCTCTATCTGGGCGGAAATTTGTGCGAGCTGCCAAATCTCGACTATGCGCCCAAGGCGCCTGCGGCGCCCCGGAGCCGGGCTCTCGCCAGCGGCGCGGCAGCGCCCTAGTTCAGCGGCAGGTTACCCAAGCAGGTCTATCGCCTCGTCGGCGAGCTGGCGCGTGAGATCCGCGGCGCTCAGCCCTGCTATGGGCGCAGGACCTTGACCGGACCATAGCGGCGAGAAATCGCCAGATCCTTGCGCTTCCGCTTTTGTGCGCAGCGGTGCGATCGCCGGTCTGCCAAAGGGAAATACGGGCGCTGCGGCATTGATCGGGCCCTGCTCGCGCATGAAGCGGTTGACGACGCCGCGCGCGGGCCGGCCGGTCAGTATGTTGGTGATGGCGGTCTCCCGAGCAGGATCGCCAAGGGCGGCCCGGTGCAAAGGTGGCGTGTAAGCCTCGTCGCAGAGCAGATAGGCCGTGCCCATCTGCACCGCCGATGCGCCGAGGGCGAAGGCCGCGGCGATGGCGTCGGGCGTCGCCGATGCCGCCGGCGGCGATCACCGGCACGTCGACGGTGCTGGCGATGGCGCGGACCAGGGCGAGGGTCCCCACTTGCGAGTAGACGTCAGCCTCGAGAAACATGCCGCGATGGCCGCCGGCCTCGGCGCCTTGGGCGATGATCGCATCGACGCCGCGTCCGGCAAGAAACGCGGCCTCGCGCAGCGACGTCGCCGTGCACGTCACCTTGCACCCAACCGCCTTGACGCGCGCTAGCAACGGCTCGGCCGGCAGGCCGAAGTGAAAGCTGACGATGTCGGGGCGCATGTCCTCCACCGCGGCGCAGTCCGCCTCGCCGAAAGGCGCATGGCCGGCGGGCAGCGGTAGGTCAGGCGGGGCGACACCAAGCTCATCGAAATAAGGTTTCAGGTGCTCGAGCCAGGCGCGATCGCGTTCCGGGTCGGCGGGTTCCGGCTGATGGCAGAAGAAATTGACGTGCAGCGGCTTGGATGTGGCCGCCCGGAACGCGGCGGCGCCCTCGCGCATGGCGTCAGGGGAGATGGTCGCGCACGGGAACGAGCCAAGGCCGCCTGCTTTGGCCACGGCAATGGCCATCTCGATGCCCGTCGAATTGGCCATGGGCGCTTGGACAATCGGCAGCGTTATGCCGAACAAATCGGTGAGGCGGGTGTCCGGCCAGGTCATGGCGGTCAGCCGCGCAGCTTGCCGAGCAGGCGTAGGCGGAGCGCGTTGAGCTTGATGAAGCCTTCCGCGTCCTTCTGGTCGTAGGCGCCGGCGTCGTCCTCGAAGGTGACGATCTCGCTGGAGTAGAGCGACTTCGGGCTGGTCCGTCCGATGACGATGACATTGCCCTTGTAGAGCTTGAGCCTCACCTCGCCCTCGACATGCTCCTGACTCTTGTCGATCAACGCCTGCAGCATCTCGCGCTCGGGCGCGAACCAGAAGCCGTAATAGACGAGCTCTGCGTAGCGCGGCATCAGGCTGTCTTTCAAATGCATCGCCTCGCGGTCGAGCGTCAGCGATTCCATCGCTCGGTGCGCGGTATAGAGAATGGTGCCGCCCGGCGTCTCGTAGACGCCGCGCGACTTCATGCCGACGAAGCGGTTCTCCACCAGGTCGACGCGGCCGATGCCGTTGTCGCGGCCGAGCTCGTTGAGCTTGGTCAGCAGCGTCGCCGGCGACATCGCCTTGCCGTCGATGCTGACGGGATCGCCTTTCTCGAAGCCGATGGTGACGAGGGTCGGTTTATCGGGCGCCTCTTCCGGCGAGATGGTGCGCTGGTAGACGTAAGGCGGCGGCTCGACGCCCGGGTCCTCCAGCACCTTTCCTTCCGATGAGGAGTGCAGCAGGTTGGCGTCGACCGAGAAGGGCGCCTCGCCGCGCTTGTCCTTGGACACCGGGATCTGATGCTTCTCGGCGAACTCGATGAGATCGCTGCGCGAAACAAAGTCCCATTCGCGCCACGGCGCCACCACCTTGATGTCGGGGTTGAGCGCGTAATAGGTGAGCTCGAAGCGCACCTGGTCGTTGCCCTTGCCGGTGGCGCCGTGACAAACGGCGTCGGCGCCGGTCTCGCGCGCGATCTCGATCTGCCGCTTGGCGATCAGCGGCCGGGCGATGGACGTGCCGAGCAGGTAGACGCCCTCATAGAGCGCATTGGCACGGAACATGGGGAAGACGTAGTCGCGCACGAATTCCTCGCGCAGATCCTCGACGAAGATTTCCTTGATGCCGAGCATCTCGGCTTTCTTGCGCGCCGGCTCGAGCTCCTCGCCCTGACCGAGATCGGCGGTGAAGGTCACGACCTCGCAAGAATAGGTCTCTTGCAGCCATTTGAGGATGATCGACGTGTCGAGCCCGCCGGAATAGGCAAGCACCACCTTCTTGATGTCGGTCTTCATGGAAAGAGGCCTCGCGGACGGCCGGGGTCAAAGGGTTAAAGCCGCCGCGACTATAGGCAGGCAATGCGCTTGTGCAAGTGCTGGTCACGGCGCATAGGGGAGACCGGCGTGCTCGCGCTCGCCCAAATCCGCCGCCTCGGCCCTGTAGTCTTGCCGGCAAAATGGAGGAAGCACGATGAAACATCGTTCTCGGACAGCTCGGTTCGCGCCTCGGCTCGCTTTGGCGGGTCTTCTCAGCCTTGGCCTAACGCTGCCTCAAATGGCGATAGCGGGCATGTCGCCGGCCGGACTTGCCACCGGATCGCAGGCGGCCGCCCCGCTCGTGACCCCGGTCAAGAAATGGAAGAACAAGAACTGGAACGGCAAGAAGTGGAACGGCAACAAGCATATCTATGTGGGGCCCAGGCGCGGCGGCGTTTATGTGCGCGGCTGGAACCGCAGGCCTTATTACGGCAACGTCATCGCCGGCGTGGCGCTCGGCGCCGTCATCGCTGCCGCGGCGGCGCCCCGTCCGCCGGCCGACAATCTGTGCTGGTACTGGACCAACCCGGCTAGAACCCACGGCTATTGGGACTATTGCTACTAGCGTGAAAGACGTCCGCGTCGTTCTAAGGTCAGGGACCGTTCGTGGTCCGAGAATCAGGGCTCGGCGCCATATTGGCGCCGGGCCCTTTACGTACCGGACCCGGCGAGCTTTTCCGTCTAGAGACAGGCGATGCGCTTGTGCAGGTGCTGACCGGTATGGCGCAGCGTGCCGCCCGCATGGGCTAGCACCGTGCCCGCGCCGCCCAGAAGCGCGGCGATGCCCCGATGGAGCGCGATCGAGGTGCGCTCGATGCCCTTTTCCAGCCGCGCGTCGTTGCGCCGGACGGGATCCAGCAGCAGCCGGTATAGCCCCATGACAATGGCGATGGTGATGATGCCGGCGAAGATAATGTCGCTGATGAAATGGCGTCCGAAGATGACGCGCATGGTGCCCACGGCGGCGCCGAAGACGACGGCGGCCCCCATGGCCGTCGCTCTCACCTGAGGCGGCGCCAGAGACGCCGGCGCGACCACCCAGAAGGCCTGGCTCGCTTCACCCGAGACGAAGGAGCAATTGCGCTTGCATTCGCTGCTCGGACGCCACCAGGGCTGGAAGTCGGCGGTCCCGGCGAACTGATGCACGTGGTTTGGCCGCGGGCGTCCCCAATTCTCCTTCAGCAGGAGATTGGAGGTGAGGCCAGGGCCGATGATGAATGAGGCGATGAGGAACACGACCACCGAAGGGGCGATCATCATCTTGGAGCCCGGAAAGACGATCTTGCGGATGAGCGCGAACAGGGCGGGCGCGACAAGCAGGAACGGAATCCAATTGGCGATCTGGCGCACCAGATTCCATTCGTAAGTGGTGGAAGCGGGGAATTTCGCCGCGTGATCGTTGAAGAACAGGCCGGCGACCTCAAGGTCGATGACGGGATAAAAGGCGAAGACGGCCCCCAAAACGAGACCAAGTGCAGCAGATGCGAGCAACCAGCCGCGTGTCACGGCAACCCCCAAACCCCAAACGTGCGTCCGACGCTAGCGACGGGGTAACACAGTTCCGTGAGAGTATTATGAAGTTTATATGGCGTATCGGCGCCGCGCGGCCGACGGTTGCGTGACACTCTTGATCCGCATCAGCGCGGACGCGGTGAACCAACATTCTCCTCCAGACATCGCCGGGCCGGTGGAACTCGGGTGAGACATCGGCGTTGTCCAAAGCCGTCGATTGCCGAAGGAGAGTGATGATGACGACATGGATTCATCGAGAGTTGCCGCCTTCGCCGGCGCACCCTCCGCGCTACGAACCGGGCTTTGCCCTACGGAAGCGCCTCCAGTCGATCGCCGACTCCTGGCGGCAGACGGTGACGCATTACAAGCCGGAGCCGTGGCTCGTGGCGCTGGATCGCGATGGGACGGGTCTGCCGTTCAAGCCCGGGCGCCGGCCAGTAGCCAATAGATAAAGCCACCGGCGAAGCCCGCCGCGGCGAAGATGGTCATATATTCGCCGGCTGGAATTTCAGGCAGCCCCGTGCTCGCTGGCCCCGCGAGGATCGGAATAGCGATCAGCGAGGCCCCGCCAGCCAGCACGTAGTAGATCCACGACCGCATCCGCATCACCTCGCCGACCACCACCGCGATCAAACCCGGCAGCGCGGTCAACGCGGGCGTGACGGTGCCGGCGAACAGCACGATGCCGAAGACGGTAGCACCGCCATGGCTGAGGATCGGATCGTTGGGCGGTGCTGCGGCACGAAGCTCGTCCCCGACCCACATGGCGCCGAGCGCGAACAGGACCGCGAGTGCCACGGCGACGGCAAGCAAGAAGGCAATCATTACCCACACGACGCGGCCCACATAACGCAAGATTCGCCCCTTCCCCTCGTCACGCTGGTCCCGGCCGCGTCAGAGCTTGTATAGATGCGCTCCAACTAACGGACCGGGGCCCATGACGTCTATCGACTTTTGGTACGAATTCGCCAGCACCTATTCCTATCCGACGGCCATGCGCATCGAGCGGCTGGCGGCGGATGAAGGCGTTGCGGTGCGTTGGCGGCCCTTCCTGCTCGGCCCGATCTTCCAGGCGCTCGGCTGGAACGATTCGCCGTTCAACATCTACGCGGCCAAGGGGCGCTATATGTGGCGCGACCTGACGCGCGTGTGCGAGGCGGACGGCTTGGCGCTCAACCTGCCGCCGGTGCGCTTTCCGCAGAACGGACTGAAGGCGGCGCGGCTGGCGCTCGTTGGCGAGGGGGATGGCTGGACGCCGGCCTTCACCCGCGCGGTGTTCGCCGCGAACTATGCCGAGCAGAAGGACATTTCCGACGAGACGACGCTTCATGCGATCCTCGATCGCCTCGGCGTCGATGCGGACAGCGCGCTCGCTTCGTCCAATACGCCGGAGATCAAAGCGCGCTTGCGGGCGCAGAACGACGAGGCCGTGACGCTCGGGCTGTTCGGTGCGCCGTCCTTCACCGCCGGCGAGGAATTGTTCTGGGGTAACGACCGGCTGGAAGCTGCACTTCAGTGGGCCAAGAGTCACTGAGTTCTACGGCGCGCGCTTGTCGCCTAGCCAATTGACGACGGTGGTTGCGCTTTCGTCCGGCGGGAACACCGGATAGAAGACTTGCTCGATCGTGCCGTCCTTCACCACCAACGTCAGACGCTTGATGAGACGCATGCCGCTCGCCGCGAAGGTCGGCAGGCGGAGCGTGTTGGTCAGAGCGAAGTCTGCATCGCTCAGCACCTCGAAGGGGAGGTGGAGCCGCTCCGCCATCTCGCGTTGATAGGCGGTGTCTTGCGTGCTCAGTCCGAACAGGCGGGCATCGAGGTCGGCAAGCTCCGCCGCGTGGTCGCGAAAGGCGCAGGCTTGCGGCGTGCAGCCGCGCGCGCCGGGAATGGCATCCCAACCCGCGGGCAGGCTCTCGCCCGGCACGCCCGTGCGCGGATAGCAGTAGATGACCGTGCGCCCTTTCCCCAGCGCACCGACATCGACCGTGCGGCCCGAGGTGGAGGCGAGATGCACATGGGGCATGGCGAGCCCGACGAGGTGATCGCAGGCGCCGTCGTCGTGCGGGCGGGGAAGATCGGGCGGCAGCTCGTCGAGCCGGCTCACGCCGGGGTGGCGAGGCGCGCGGATGCGCGCTGCTTGATGCTGGCGCTCTTGAGCTGGCCGCACGCGGCCATGATGTCGCGGCCGCGGGGGCTTCGCACGGGGCTCGCATAGCCGGCGCGGTTCACGACCTCGGCGAATTTCTCGATCTGCTCCCAGTCGGAGCATTCATACGGTGCGCCGGGCCAGGGATTGAACGGGATCAAATTGATCTTGGCGGGGATCTTGGCCAAGAGCCGCACCAGGGCCTTGGCGTCGTCGACGGAATCGTTCAGGCCCTTCAGCATCACGTATTCGAAGGTAATGCGCTTGGCGTTGGAGAGGCCCGGGTAATCGCGGCAGGCCTGCAGCAATGTCTTGATCGGCCATTTCTTGTTGATGGGCACGAGCTCGTCGCGCAACGCATCACGCACCGCATGGAGCGAGATGGCGAGCATGGTCCCGGCCTCCTCACCCCAGCGTGGGATTTCCGGGACCACGCCCGAGGTCGAGAGCGTGATGCGGCGCTTGGAGATGGAAAGACCTTCGCCGTCGGCGGCGATGGCGCAGGCATCGCGCACATTGTCAAAATTGTAGAGCGGCTCGCCCATGCCCATGAGCACCACATTGGTGATCTTGCGCATCGAGTCGGGAAGCCCGCGCGTATCGGCGGCCGTGGCGCCCGGCCAGTCGCCGATGCGATCGCGGGCGAGCATGATCTGGCCGACGATCTCGCCCGCGCTCAGATTGCGCACGAGCTTCTGTGTGCCCGTATGGCAGAAGGTGCAGGTGAGCGTGCAGCCGACCTGGCTCGAGATACACAGCGTGCCGCGGTCCGATTCGGGGATGTAGACCGTCTCCACCTCCTTGCCGTCGGCAAGAGCGAGCAGCCATTTGCGCGTGCCGTCGACGGAGACCTGCTCGGAGACGATGCCCGGCCGCGCAACCGTGAAATGGGCGGCGAGTTCGGCGCGCAGTTCCTTGGCGATGTCGGTCATGGCGGCGAAATCGGTCGCGCCCCGCACATAGATCCAGCTCCACAGCTGGCTCACCCGCATGCGGCGCTGGCGCTCGGGCACGCCGAGCCCGGCGAGGCGCTCGGCGAGCACCTCCCGGCTGAGGCCCACGAGGGACTCTTTGGCGGCTGTCGCGTCCACCAGCGGTTCGGCCTCGTGGCCTATGAGAGTCGATACGGTCATGTGACGGCACGGCACCTAAGAGGGGGGCGCCGGCGGGGGCCGGGGCCATCGTCCTCATATCATGCGGTGCGGGGAAAAAGCCAAGACCGGAGACCGAAAGACCTGGAAAGGCCGGAAACGCGGCAGCCCTAGCTGCCGCACTCCTTGTCGATGCGGTCCAGCGCGTCGGAAATGCCGCTCAACGAGTAATTGTCGCTCGTATTCGTGCCGCGGGCCGACCGGCCCTGCACCTTCATCGAACTACCGGCTCTCATGGCGGCGACCAGCTTGGCCTCGTCTTCTGTCTTCTCGACGAAGGCGCCTTCGTCCTTGGTGAACAGCTCGAACTTGTCGGTGCCCACGGTCACCGTGACCTTGGCGCCGGCGGCGAAGGGATAGCCCATCTTCACGCTGACCTCGCCGGTGACCTTATCGGCGGGATAGTGCGAAATATAAACGTAGATGGGACCACGCCGGACGTTCTTCGGGCTCGAGTCCTTCGGCTGGGAAACGGCGAAGCATACTTTCGGGCTGCCGGTCGCCGTATAGGTCGACCAGTCCTTGTATTTCTCGAGAAGTTTGACTTCCTGCGCGAAGGCCGGCGTCGTGCTGAACAACGCCACGATCACGCAAGCAGCTCGAACGGCTCGGCGCATCTCCCCGTCCCCAATTCGTGAGCAAGCGTTAGGCATGAATGTCCCCAATCTTCACTACATCAGGCCGTTAGGTCAACCCTGTGGCCTTCGCCGCTTGGGCGCCCCTTGAACGTGTGGCGCCGGCGCCCCCGCGGCCGCCCCCTCGGTGACCGGGCGAGGCGCGAAACGGCCCAGCGTCCGCAGACGGTCATACATCATAATGGCCCCGGCCGTGGCCACGTTGAGAGAGAAGGCTGTGGGTATTCGGACCAGGTGCTGGCAGCGCGCCACCAGTTCGGGCGACAGCTCGCCCCGCTCCGGCCCAAGCACATAAGCGGCCCGCACAGGGTGTGGAAAACTCGGCAGATCGGCTGCGCCGTCGAGGATCTCGATGCCGACGAGGCTGCAACCCTTGGGCAACCGCATCTCATCGAGGGTCCGCCAATGATAGACCGGCAAGTGGGTCTCGGCGCGTGAGGTGTCGGAGCGCATTTCCAGCGCGTGCTCGTCGGCGCCCAGGGTGAACATGAAGCTCGCCCCGAAGGCGTGGGCCGAGCGCAGGAGATTGCCCATATTGACCGACTTGGATATGCCTTCGGCGCCGATGCCGAAATAGCCGCGAACGTGTGGTGGTAGAGGTTTCACAACCTTTCTCTGCCATAGACTGGGGCCGAGCAAAAGCGGAGCCGGACCCCGAAAAGACAAGCGCCTGTATAGCAACGTTGTCCCGTCGGTGGTCTGAAAGGTTGCGCTCGCCGGAAGACGGCGGCAAAACCTCTGACCATCCACGACTTATGCAAACGAGAGCTGCCGCGCCGACGCCTTGAGCAGCTCCACAGGAGTGCTTTATGCGTGTTGCCCAGTTCACCGAGTTTGGCGGTCCCCAGGCGTTGCATCTGGAAGAGGTCGCTGAACCGTCGCCCGGGCCAGGCGAAATCCTCATCAAAGTTACGGCCGTCGGCCTCAATTTCTTCGACACGCTGCTGCTGCGCGACAAATACCAAATGTCGCCACCGCTGCCGTTCTCGCCCGGCGCGGAAGTTGCGGGACCCATCGAGGCGATCGGCGAGGGGGTGACCGATTTCAAGGTCGGACAGCGCGTGGTGGCGTTCATCGGCGGCAATGGCTGCCGCGAACGGCTGGTGATCAAGATCAAGAATGCGATCCCGATTCCCGACGGCGTCAGCGACGAAGTGGCGGCGGGCATCGTCATCACTTACGGCACGGCGCTGCATGCGCTGAAAGACCGCGCCGATCTCAAGTCCGAGGAAAGCGTGGCCGTGCTCGGTGCCGCCGGCGGGGCGGGCGTGGCGGCGGTCGAGCTCGCCAAGCTCATGGGCGCCCGGGTCATCGCGGTGGCCTCGTCGGAAGACAAGCTCGCCTTCGCCAAGGCGCATGGCGCCGACGAAGGCGTGAACTACACCGACGAGGATCTCAAGCGGGCGCTGAAAACGCTGACACTGCCGAAGGGCGTCGACGTGCTCTACGACTGTGTCGGCGGCGCGAGCGCGGAGCCGGCGTTGCGGGCCATGGCATGGGAAGGGCGCTATCTCGTCCTCGGCTTCGCGTCGGGCGAGATTCCCCGGATTCCGCTCAATCTCGTTCTGCTCAAGGGCTGCTCGATTATCGGCGTGTTCTGGACGTCGTTCGTCGAGCGCGAGCCAGAGCAGCATCGCGCCAACACCGCGCAGCTTCTTCAGTGGTGCAAGGAGGGGAAGATCGTGCCCCACATCCACGGCACATATCCGCTCGCCGAGACCGCGACAGCCTTGATGGAGATCGAGGGCCGCAAGGTCAACGGCAAGGTGATCATCAACCCGCAAGCGTGATTCCACGCAAAGCCTGGCGAGACTTCAACTGGCTGGACTTCAAGCCTAGCTAGACTTCAAGCTAGCTGGACTTGGGGAGTTCCTTGTCGAGCGCACGCGCGGCCGCCGCCCGGTGGGTCGGCGTGATATGCGACGAGACCAAGCCCGTCACAGCGGTGAGCAGCGCCATGTCGTCGGCGAAGCCGAGCCCCCCCAGGATGTCGGGAATGAGATCCGTCGGCAGGATAAAATAGGCCAGCGCCGCCAGCAGCATGCCGCGCACGCGCAGCGGCGTCGCCGGGTCGAGTGCGCAATAATAGGCGGCGACCAGATCGTCGACGAAGGGCACCCGCCCGGCAAAGCGCTTGAGCTTGGCCCAGAAATCGCGGCGCACCTTACGTTCCCGCTCGGCGAAGGCGCGAAGCGAGATCTGCCGCCCGAGGGCTGCGTCCCGCAATTTGCTGGCATCGTTAAAGGCGATCATCTGTCTCTTACCCTGGTGATGGTCTCGGGGCCCTCAAGCCGTTGATAAATATAGGGAGCAGCAACGGTCCGTGCAAGAAGTCGCACGCGTGCAACTTGCACGGTGCCGGCCGCTTATGCGAAGGAGCCGCCATGGCTAAGCACCGCCTGCTCTTTGTGTGTCTCGGCAATATCTGCCGCTCGCCCATGGCCGAGGGCGTGTTCCGCCGCGTCGCCGAGGAGGCCGGCCTGCTCCATCTGTTCGAGATCAATTCGGCGGGGATGGGCGATTGGCATAAGGGCGAGGCGCCCGACCACCGCGCGCAGAAAGCGGCGCACGCCCGCGGCATCGATATTTCCGGTCAGGCCGCGCGCAAGGTGGAGATCGAAGACTTCGACAATTTCGACCTCGTGCTCGCCATGGACGCAACGAACGTGGCCGACCTTTACGACATCGCGCCGCACGCCGCGCGTCACAAGATCCGCCGCTTTCTCGAATACGCGCCGCATACGGACACCTACGACGTGCCCGATCCCTATTTTGGCGGCACGGAAGGCTTCGACCACGCGCTCGATCTGATCGAGACGGCGGCGCAAGGCCTGCTCGCCGATCTCACTGCCGACAGCGCCGAAAAGACCGGTGATACGTGAGACGCGCTTACTTTCCGAAGTTGTAGGCGTCTCCGGCGTTGGCATCCCCGAAGACATAATGGTCTCCGGACTCGTAGCTGTCTTCCTGCTCGCCGGCGTCATCCAGGTCGTAGGCGGCTTCGATGACATATGGCCCACCGCCGACGGAATCCCGCGACGAATAAAGCACGAAGCGGTTCACGGTGAAGGTCTCGCCGGCGACCCCGCCCTGATGCTCTAGATAGGTGGCGACGGCGCCGGGGCGTGTGCCTCTCAGGCGCGCGAGCGTAACGTGGGGCTTGTAGTTGCGGCCCTCGGGCGGCAGGCCCACTTCGCGCGCGGCGCGCTCATTGGCCCGGTGCAGGGCGTCGAGATCTTCCGACGGCACGATGCTGGCGAACAGCGCGCGGGGCTTGTTGCCGCCGAAACTCCCGAGACCGTTCAGCCGCAATTCGAACGGCGGCATGTCGATCTTGCCGAGCGCGAAGGTGAAGTCGCGCGCGGTCGCGCTATCGACGTCACCGATGAAGCGCAAGGTCAGATGATAATTTTCGGGATCGATCCAGCGCGCGCCGCTCAAACCGGCACGGAGCACAGTGAGTCGCTCGGCGACGCTGCGCGGTATCTCGATAGCTGAGAAAAGCCGTGGCATGTCAAGCGACTCACTTCCCGCATGACAACAATCAGGGGCATGGGTTGGGGTAGTCAAGGTGGATTTGCTCAATGTCCTCAAGCAGGTCGTCCGGAAGCGTGAGGTCCGCCGCCTCGATATCGCTCTTGAGTTGTGCCATCGAGGTTGCGCCGATGATGCAACTGGTGACAAAGGGGCGCGAAACCGCGTAGCGAACCGCCATTTGCGCCGGGTCGAGGCCGTACTTCTCGGCCAGCGCCACATAGGCCGAGATGGCGCGCGGGCCGTTCCCCTTCTCATAGCGGCCGAGCCTGTCGAACAGCGTCTTGCGCGAGCCGGGCGGCAATGCGCCATTCTCGTATTTGCCGGTGAGGTAGCCTTGGCCGAGCGGCGAGTAAGCGAGCAGGCTCACCTGCTCCTGATAGAAAATCTCCGACAGGCCGACCTCGAAGGACCGGTTCACCAGATTGAACGCGTTCTGGATCGAGACGGGACGCGGCAGGCCGTGCTGCTCGGCGAGCTGCAAGAAGGTCATCACACCCCACGGCGTCTCGTTGGACAGGCCGATGAAGCGAACCTTGCCGTCGGCCACGAGCTTGCCCAGCGTGATGAGGATGTCGTGGATCGGGTGAGCGTCGCCGGGCAGCTTCACATATTCGAGTCCCTCGAAGATGCGCATGGGCCGGTCGGGCCAATGAAGCTGGTAGAGGTCGATGTAGTCGGTCTTGAGACGGGCGAGGCTCTTGTCGACCGCTTCCATGATCTGGGCCGGGCTCTGCCGGGACAGCGTCGCGGCCTCATCGCGCAGCCAGTCGATCGTTTTGCTGCGACCGGCGACCTTGGTGGCGATGAGGACCTTGTCCCGGTTGCCGCGCGCTGCAAGCCAGGTGCCGACGATCTCCTCGGTGCGGCCTTGGGTCTCCGGCTTGGGCGGGATCGGGTAGATCTCCGCGGCGTCGAAGATGTTGATGCCGCTGTCGACCGCGTAGTCCATCTGCGCGTGACCTTCGGCTTCGGTATTCTGCTCGCCGAAGGTCATCGTTCCCAGCGTGAGCGCGCTGACATTGACGCCCGTGCGGCCAAGCTCCCGATATTCCATTCGTCCTCCGATTTTCCTTTGGGCTTGGGGCGTTTAACGATCGGGCAAGGTTAACAGATCGCTACCCGCTCCAAGCGCCTATCCTGTTGTTAAGGAGTGGGGGCGTAAGAGAAAAACCGCAACCCCATGAGCGTCGCCTGCGGCAAATGCCGCGCGATGGTGGGGTTCGGTAGCGGGACGAGATGCAAGGCGCATGGGCGTGATGACCGAACCAAGGGAAGGCGCGGCCGAGACCTCTTCGACTGAGAACCGGCCCGAAACCGAGCCGAATTTCCACGAGACGTTGACCCAGCGGCTCCGGCGCTGGGTGCTCGGGGCCGCCTATGCGCTCAGGCCCAACCGCATTTCGCTGTTGCCCAAATTGTGGCGCCTCACGCTGGCTCATTATCTCGCGCCGAAGTCCGAACGCGACATGCTTTCCGAACTGCCGCAATTCTACAGTGAGCGCGGACTGGTCGGCATCAGCGACGATCTCGCGGTCCCGGCCCTCCTCGCCAATTACAAGCGCGGCTTCTTCCCGGTTTGCCATATGGGGCCGATGAAGTGGTGGTGCCCGGAAGAGCGCGCCGTCATCGATCCGGCCCACGGTCATGTCAGCCGCAACATCCAGCGCCTGCTCCGCCAGCACAAATTCACCGTCACCATGGACCAGGACTTTGCCGGCGTGATGGAGGCCTGCGCGCGTCCGCGTCCGGGCAAGGTGCCGCTCACCTGGATCACGCCGCGAATCATGCGCGCCTTCTGGGACGCATACCGGGCGGGTTACGCCCATTCCGTCGAGGTCTGGGACGAGACGGGGCATCTGGTCGGCGGTAGCTTCGGAATCGCCATCGGCCAGGTCTATTTCGGTGAGTCGAAATTCTCCGCCGTGCGCGACGCCTCGAAGGTGGCCACGGCGGTTCTTCACCGGCACCTCGTCGCGTGGGGCTACAAGCTCTGCGACGCCAAATGGATGACGCCGGACCTTGCCAGCCTCGGCTTCAAGGTGATGCCGCGCGACGAATTCCGCTCCCTGCTGCAATGGTATGTCGACGAGCCGGGGCATGTCGGCCGCTGGGAGGTCGACCCGACGCTCGACCTCGCAGACGTGCGGGCGAAGGCGGCGGACACGGCGCATGAATCCGCGTCGCTGAAAGTCGCTTGAGGCTGTTCAAGATGACCCCTTCCGCAAGCCGTGCGAGCGCCCAAGGAAGCGCGTGGTTGGCAATGGCCTTGACGCAGGCGGGACGCTTGGTCACCACGTCGTCACTCTTGTCGCTGGCGCGCGTCGCCGGCGCGCTTGCCGGATTCGTCACCCAGATCGTGCTGGCGCGGACCCTGCAGGCGTCGGCGCTCGGCGTGTTCTACTCGGTCACCAGCCTGGCCGCCGTGGTGGGGCTCATCGCCGCCCATGGCTACCCGGCCATCGCGCCGCGCTTCATGTCTCGCTACCGCGAGCAAGGTAAGGATGGGCTGATCGCCGCTTTCGTGTCGCGGGCGCGCAAGGACGCGGTGGTCTATGCGGCGATCGCCACGGCCGGCGTGCTCGTCATCGCCTTATGGTGGCCTGCGCTGTCGCTCGAGGCGCGGCTCGCCACGGCCGCGGCGGCGCTGTCCATCCCGGCGAATGCCGCGCTCCGGCTCAACGGCTCGCTCGCCGCCGCGATTAGACGCTTCGCGTTGGCCTATCTGCCCGACACCTGCTTCAGGCCGTTCGTGCTGCTCGGCGGCATCCTGTTGCTCATCGCGGCGGGCATCACGCTCACGGCGAGCAACGTCACGCTATTGCTGACCCTCGTGTTCACGGGACTGGCGCTCACTCAGTATCTCCTGCTGCGTAAGGACGTGCCGGCCATTGCGGGCACCACGCCGGCGGCGCCACCGCGTCTCATCAAGATCTGGCGCCGCGAGGCGACGCCACTCATCTTGGTGGCGCTGTTCACCTTCTTCTTCGCCGACGTGGACATCCTCATGGTCACGCCGCTGCTCGCCAGCGCCGACACGGCAATCGTCGGTCTGTGTCTGAAATTGGCGCTGCTGGTCGGCTTCGCCGTGCAGGTGGCGCATCAGGTGGTCGTGCCCGACTTGGCCGACGCGCACGCGCGCAAGGATCACAGCGTCATCCGCGACGTGGTGCTGAAGGCGCTCGCTTTTCCGCTCGCGGTGACCATCGCCGCCATCCTCATCGTGGCGTTGTGGGGCGAGACGATCCTGTCGCTGTTCGGGCCCGAGTTCACCGGTGCCAAGCTGCCGCTGCTGATCCTGCTGGTCTGCCAACTCGCCCGCGCCGTGTTCGGGCCGAATGTGCCGCTGCTGACGGTGATCGGCGCGCAACGCCAGAACGCGGCGCTCGCCGGCGCGGCGCTGGTCGTCCTGGCGCTCGGCAATCTGGTGCTGGCGCCGCTTTATGGCGTGATCGGGGCGGCGCTGGCGGTGGCCATCGCCACGGTCTTTTGGCTCACCGCCTGCTCCGTCGTGCTGGCGCGCTTAAGCGGGCTCAGGACGGACGCGGTCTATCTGCTTGGTCGGCTCGTCGCGGCGCGTCAGGTCTAAGCTCAAGCCGCCGCGTCGAGACTCGTCTCGATGGCGCCGATGCGCTCGGCGTCCTGGTCTGCATCCTCGTCGCTGACGAACACATAAGTGAAGATCAGCCACATGGCGAAGGCCACGACCATGAGAACCGCGACAGCTTTGCCGAATATGCCGAAAGACAGGGGCATGCGATTCCCTCACCTATGGTTGCCGAGGCGGGGACCGTAGCCAAAGGCGTGCCCCCGATCAATGGAATTGGCTGAGGCCTTGGCTGGCCGCTACTGCTCCGGCGGGGCGGGAAACTCAGGCGCGGGAGATTCGGGCGCGGGAGATTCGGGCGCAGGCGCCGCATCAGTGTCGATGGTCTGGTGGATCCAATCTGAAAAGGCGGCGACCCGCGAATACACGCCCGGAAATGCGCCGCCGCAGCCACGACCCCAACTCACTACGCCGACCTGAACGAAGCCATTGCCGTCCTTCGCCGGCACGACGAGCGGCCCGCCACTGTCGCCTTGGCAGGAGTCCTTGCGCGTGCCTTGCCGCATGGCGCAGATCTCCGTGTCGGCGATCGCGCCGCCGCCGCCCGCCTCGAATGCCGCGGCGCAGGTGGCGTTGTCCATCCAGTCGACCTCCACCTCGTGCAGCTTCCGCGGGTAGTTCACCTTGTCCTGCAGCGTGTTGCCGGGGCCGAAAGCCGTCAGCAGCTTGCCGACATCCTCATCGTAGGGGTCCCACATGGCTCCCCAGCCGGTGACCACCACTTTGGCGCCGGGAACGAGGAGCGTCTTCTCCGTCTCCGGATCCACCAGCGCCACGGTCTCAGGCTTGGCGATAGGCTCGGCCAGCTTCAGGAGCGCGATATCGGCCTTGGAGTGGTCGGCGCATTCTGTGTCGCCCGCGCACGCCGCGTATTTCGGATGGACGAAAATCTCGGCGACCTCCACCTTGGCGGTCTCTCTACGGTCGTTGCTGCCGTAGCCGATCACCACCTCGCTCCCTTCGATGGCACGCTTTTCGTCGCCGCGGCCCGCATACATGCAATGCGCCGCGGTCAGAACCCATTGCCCGTCGATCAGCGAGCCGCCGCAAAAGCCCTTCTCGTCCTCGAGAGAATCGTAGAGGCGCACCTGATACGGGTATTTCCCCTCGGGCGCCGGCGTGCCGTCCACGATCATCTCGGTGTCATCGCCGGCGACAGCCATGTCCAGTGCGCCAATCGCACCGAGTGCCAGGGCACCGAGTGCCAAGAGACCGGCCAGGACGATTGCCGTACGCGCCATGACCGTTCCGCCCTATTCGGCCGACATGGTCGCGGGCGCTTCCGGTTCCTCGCCCGGACCGGCGTTCGATTCCATGGTCTCGCTGATCCAGTCGGAGAAGCTCGCCACCCGGGCGAACACGTTCGGATTGCCGGCGCGGCCGCAACGGTCGCCCCAACTGACAACGCCGATCTGCACGTAGCGCTTCGGCTCCTCGGCGAGCACGACGAGCGGGCCGCCGCTGTCGCCGTAGCAGGAATTCGACGCCGAGCGCGGCTTCATGGCGCAAATCTCGCTGTCGGCGATCTTGAGCTCTTGTGGCCCATAGACGGAGCGGCATTCCTCGCGGTCCATGACATGGATGTCCGCCTCATAGAGCTTCTTTGGGAAATTCAGCTTCTCGGAGACGTCGGCTTGCGGGTCGATCTTCGACAGGAGCTCGACCACCTCCTTGTCCTCGGGATCCCAGATGGCGCCCCAGCCTGTGACGGTGACTTTGACGCCGCGCGTTACCAACTTCTGCTCGGTGTCGTCGTTGGCGATCTCGATCTTCTTGGCGTCGGGGATCGGCTCTTTCAGCTTGATGAGGGCGACGTCGCTGCCACCGGCGAGCGCCTTCTCCAGATACCGGGGATGGACGATGATCTCCTCGGCCTCGATTTTCGTCGTCTTGGTTCGGTCGGTGCTGCCGTAGCCGACAAAGATCGTCTCCGCCGGCTGAAGGTTCTCGGTGGCGCCGTTGTCGGCAACGGCACAGTGGCCGGCAGTCAGGATCCATTGCGGCGCGACGATCGAGCCGCCGCAAAAGCCCTTCTCGTCCTCGAGCGATGCGTAGAGGCGAACCTGGTAGGGGAACTTGCCCTCCGGCGCGATCTTGCCGTTGACGATCATCTCGGTGTCCTCCTCGGCGAGCGCGAGGCCGCCGGCGGACAGCCCGCCGAGAAACACCAAGATCAGAGAAAGAATCTGTTTCATTTTATGGGACTCCGTACGGGACGGCGGAGAGTGAGCGCCTAGTTCGACTCCATGGTGCCGTCGATCCAGTCCGAGAAAGAGGACACGCGGGTGTAAACCCCGGGGAATAGTGGATTGCCGCATTGCGGACCCCAGCTGACGATGCCGACCTGGACATAGCCGCCGGCGGAGGGCACTACGAGCGGCCCGCCACTATCGCCGAAGCAGGAATCCTTGCCGCCGCGCGGACCCGTGGCGCAAATCTCGGTGTCGCCGATGGTGAAGGCGGAGACTTGCAGCGAGTCGTAGATCGATTTGCATTCGGCGGGATCGATTACCTCGATGTCGACTTCATGCAGTTTGCGCGGGGCCTGCAACTCCTCGTCGTCGAGGAGGCGGCGTTCGGACAGGCTGCGCCGGCCCGCCATCACGTCCATGGCGTTGTTGAAGGCTTGGAAATCCCAGATTGCGCCCCAGCCGGTCACTGTCGCCTTGGCCCCGGGGCTCACCAGGCTGCGCGTGGAACTGGCATTGGCCAGAGGGACGGCCGGTGCGTCGTCGATCGGCTTGGAGAGCTTGACCAGCGCAAGATCGGCCTTCTTGCCGTCGAGATAGGCCGGATGCACGATGACTTTCTCGCTCGCGATCTTCGTCGTCTGGGTGCGGTCGACATTGCCGAAGCCGACGATGACCTTGTCGGTATCGACGAGGCAGTGGGCGGCGGTCAGCACCCATTGCGGCGCGACGATCGAACCGCCGCAAAAGCCGATGTCGTCGTCCATGGATTCATAGAGGCGCACCTGCCAGGGGTACTTGCCCTGAGCCGCCGGCTGGCCGCCGACGATCATCTCGGTGTCGGTCTCGGCGAAGGCCGGTGCGTTGAGACCGAACAGAAGCGTGAGGGTCAACAGACAGTTGGAAACAAGCAGTTGGACGCGCGTCATCTAACTTCTCCGCTCATTTTTGTTGTTATGTGAGATTCGATCTCTTGACGCTTCGGTTTGTTTGGCCGCCATTTTAACTATGCTCAATTCCGCTGTACATTAAACTTTGTTGAGATAGGGCGTGTTCCCGCAGCATCTTGCGGCATTGTCGCGAGTTGTTCATCGAGGCCATCCAGATGACCACTGAGCCCCAGGATGTAGAAGCGGCGCTCGACGCCATCGAGGCGGATGTCGAGTTCAGGCGCGCCGATCCCGATGTGCTGATGCCGAAGCTCGCAACCGTGCTCCTCAGCCTCCAGGGCGACTCGGTGCATCGCCCCCGGGTGCACCGGCTGATGGGCGTGGTGCATAACCGCCTGAAGCTCGACCGGGATGCGCTGCGCTTGTTGCGCGAAGCCAAGGCTTTGGCCGAGGGCGTCGCGCCGCCGAACTTTGCCGAGTTGGCCAAGATCGGACGGGAGACGGCGGTCGTCTATGCCTGGCGCGGCGACGACAAAGCTGCTGCCGCCGAGCTGCTGCCAGCGCTGGCCTTTGCCTCGCTCGCCGGCGACGAGCGCGAGATTGCCAAGATCATTGCCGAGTTCGGGCGTATCGAGCTCGAGGCGCAGCGCTTCGCCAACGTCGCCATGCTGTTCCGCCATCTCGTGGCGCAAGGCAAGGACAGCAAATTGTCCCCGCGCGAGGCGCAGCGTATCCGCATTAATCTGTGCCAGGCGCTGAACCGTCTCGGCGCCCACGACGAGGTCCTGCAGCATGTGGCCGCCCTGCGCGCCGCGCTGCCGGACACCGAGACGCGTCTGCACTTTCTGACGCGGCTCGAAGAGGCGAAGGCCTATGGGGCGTTGCGCCGCTTCGACGAGGCCGAACGTTCCCTGCTGGATGCCGAGAAGCTGCTGCCGGCGAAGGACAGCGCCTTCGAGCATGCCGAGTTCATTCAGGCGGTGACCGAGCTGCAGGAGGTCAAAGGCGGGCCGCCCGCGGTCAAGAGCCTCGAACACCTCATCGCGGAATATGACGAGCAAAATCTGGTGGTGCGGGAGGCGGTGGCGCGCCGGGCGCTGGCCAACGCCCTGTTCGCGCTCGGCGAGAACGACCGGGCGCGGGATGTCCTGGCGCAAGGCTTGCGCAAGGCCCTGCAAAACAATCTCGTGGAGGTTGCGGACGACATCCGCGCCGACATGCTGAAGAGTGCCGGCGCCGATCATCTGGAAGAGCTGGCGGAAGCGATCGACCTCATCGGCGGCGGCAGCGCGCTGGAGCGCCGCTTCATCCGCGTCTGTCCGCTCGGCAAAGGCGGCATGGGCGACGTGTACCGCGCCATCGATCTCGGCGACGGGCGGGATGTGGCGCTGAAGACGGTTGATCTCAGAGGACATGCGGCCGCGCAGCGGCAAGCTGCGATCAACACGATAAAGACCGAATATGCCGCGGCCGGGACGCTCAACGACCCGCGCTTCGCCCGCGTGCTGGATCTGCGCATGGCGCCGGGTGGCGCGCTTTACATCGTGCAGCGCTTCGTCGCCGGGCCGACCTTGCGCGAAGTCTATGGGTCGGGCGCCGCGCCGCCGCGTCTGCTCGCACTCCTGGCCGGCACCGCGGATGCGCTTTCGGTGCTGCATGCCCGCGGGATCGTCCATCGCGACCTCAAGCCCGAGAATGTCATCGTCGCGCGCGATGGGCGCGGCGGCGAGATGCCGGTACTGATCGATCTCGGCATCGCGCTGGTGGCGGGACGCCCCGACGCGCTCAAGCATTTCGGCACGCCGCCCTATGTGGCGCCGGAGCAGGCGGCGGGCGCGGCGGTCGACGCGCGGGCCGACGTGTATGCGCTCGGTCAGATGATCGCCGAGATCTGGGGCGGAGAGCTTCCGGCCCATCACGGGATCGGCAAGCTGTGGAAGAGAAGCGCGCCGGACGGGATGCCGCGCGAGATCGGCGAGCTGGTGCGCCGGATGCTGCTGCCAGACCCGGCACGCCGGCTGAGCGACCTCCAAGCGATCGCCGAAATGCTCAGGGCGCAGGCTGAGTAGCACTCGGGGCCGTCCATTCATAAGCGTGCAGTTCGTATTTGGCGGGTTGGGCGATGAGGCTCCATACGATCACGTCGAGGGTCGCGGGCTCGTTCACCGTGACCCAGGCCGTGGGCGCCAGCTCGAGCTCGCTCGTCTGGCGCTTGTCCTTGGCGTCACGCAGGAATTGCGACGTCGCCTGGTTCTTGACGTTGATACCGATGGGCACGCCGTTCTCCGCATCGGCGATGAAGCCGTAGACCTTGCCGGGCTCGGCTTTGAATGGGTAACTCTTCGACACGAGTTTGAAGGACTCCACCTCACCCGCATCGAGTTTGCCGGCGCCGATCACTTCATTGGTGGCTTGGCTCACCGCGTAGCGCTTCTTGGCCAACGCCTCGAAGTCGCCGACCGCGACGTCGAAATAGTCGTCGAAGGCGTGCGCGCTTGCGGTCCAATAGAGCTCGTCCTCCGCCAGTTCCTGCGCCGCCTTGTCGTCGGCGAGCGCCCGCAGGAGATCGGCGCGCTGGGCGAAGTTGATCAGCGCCGCGCTCGGCAGCCGGACCTTGGCGGTCACCAACTCGGCCTTGTCCTTGAACACGGTGGTGTTGCCGCCATTGACGATGCCGATGACCTTGCCGCTCGGATCGATGAGAGGGCTGCCCGACGCGCCGCCGGTCACCGGCACGGAGTGCTGGATGAGCAAGCGATTCTCGGGGTCGGCGCGCACCATGAAGACATCGGTGAGCGCACTGATATGGCCGAAATGCAGGGTGCCAGGGGCCTTGGTGGCGGTGGCGCCGCCGGCCAAGCCCTCCACGGGGAAGCCGACCGAGGCGACCGGCGTGCCAGGGCTGAGCGCCTCCAATTGCTCTTGCGAGGCGAAGGCAAGGGTCGCGGGCAGCGCGATCTTAGGATCGATCTCGATGATGCCCACATCATATTCGTTGATGAGATCGAGCGGCGTGAACTCGCCCCAGCGGGTCGTGCCTTGGGTCGCTTTGTAGCTCTTGAAGGCGAGATAGCCGGGGTGAGAGACGACGCCTTGGATGGCGATCTTGTCGCCGTTCGGCGCCACCAGGAAGAACTCCTTCTCCTTGCCTTTGATTGCCTCGGTCACATGGGCGTTGGTGGCGAGCTTGCCGGGCGCGAAGGCGAAGGCCGTGCCTTGCGCCGTCTCGACGCCGCCGTCCTGCCGGGCGACGAGATAGACCGCGTCTTCGAGGGTCTTCAGCGTCGCGGCCGAGAATTCCTGCGCGGCGCGCTCGGCGGCTTCGGCCCGTGTCATCTCGATCTGGTCGGCGAGCGTCGAATGGAGATAGGTGAAATAGCCGAAGAGGCCGATGAGCAGGACCGCCAGCAGGCCGCCGCCGGCGGCGACCTTGCGGCCGAGCCGCTGGCTGGATGTGGTCATCCGGCTCTGATCGGCGGTGACGGGGAGCCCTTCCACCGACGGTGCGCCGATCTCCACCGTAAAAGCCGGGCCGAGCTTGCGGCCGAGACGGAAGTGACTGCCTGACTTCACCGGTGTGCCGTTGTCGGCGGGCTTGCCGTCAATCTCCACATAGCGCGTGCCGAACAGCTCGACCGAATAGTCGCCCGCCTTGGTGCGGCGCAGCTCGAAATGACGGCGACCGACCACGTCGTATTCGGGCGGATAAACGACTTGCGCCGTCTCGCGGTCGCGGCCGAACACGACCGCGTCGACGCTGTCGTCGTAAGTTTGCGTCTCGCCTTTGAGCGGTCCATCGAGATGGGTGATGGTGATCGTCATGGGTCTTCTTCTCAGGCCTCGTCTTAGGCTTTGGGCGTTTTAACGGGTTCTACGGTAAAAATCGGCAGTGACGGGCGGCCGCGGATGGTTTGGCGCCCGCCGTCATCAGCCGACGGTATCGCCTCGGCGCGGCCGACCGGGACAAGCCGCACGTCGCTGCCTTGGTCGAATTTGGCCTGCGCCGCATAGGCTTCGGTCGCCAGCACGCAGTCGAGCGGCAGCCCAGGCAGATCGTCGGCGGATTGCAGCCGGGCAATGAGCTTCTTGTCGGGCTTGAGATTGGCCCCGAGAACGAGGCCGAAATCGCAGATCACCCGCAACGGATGTCGCGCTTTCCGCGCCGCTTCGGCCGCGGCGCGGCCAAGCTCGAGCGCTTGCTCCGTGGTCCCGGCCAGGAGGCAGCAGCCGCGCCGGCCATCACGGTGGGTGCGCTCGATGCTATCCAGGCCCTTGGCCAGTTTCTTGAACAATTTGTCGAGCGCGGTGCCGCCATCCTTGGCCCCGGGTGCGCCGTCCCACAGGAACACCACGGGCCGGAACGCGGTTTCGCCCCGGCCTCGCTTGGGGCGCGGCGGCCGCTGGTGCGGGTAGCGAATGAGGTCGAAGGGGCGCCCAGCCGCGCGCCAATCGGCGAATACGCGGCTGGTGCCGGCGACCGTGTCCGGTTCGGTATTGTCGGACACCACGATGAGCCCGCACGCCGTCTGCAGCATAGCCGCGCGCTGGAGCGCGCAGCCCGCGGCATAACGGAAGCCGTAGAAGAAATAGCCGTCGACATCGCGCTCGGCCGGGTCTTGCGCATCCATGATGGTGAGCGAACATGGGCCGTGCGTCCCATCGAGAATGGCGCGGAAGCGCTTCTCCCATTTTCCGGGCTCGCCCGGCGGGTCGCCGATCCTCACCGACATGTCGACGAAGCGCTCGCTGTTGAACGGCAGCACCGCCTCGAACTCCGCACCCATCTTGAGGGCCGTCTCGGCGAGAATGATGTCGGAGCCGCAGGCAAGGGCGCCGTAGACGAAGCCGACATTATGCGCGGCGAACAGTTTCTCCGCAGCCTCACGGATCTTCGATTCGGTGACGTCTTGCGCGGTGGCGTCGAGCTCGGAGCCCCGGAACAAATGGCCCGAGATCACCGCGACGTTGCGCGGCCGGAGCGCATCGATGAGTACATCGAAATTGATATCGAAAGCGGTGCCGATCCGGCGAAACTGCAGAATCGTGGAGGCCTTGGCGCCGTCATCCGCGCCGCGCGCCTCGCTGGCCTTGAGCAGCACGTTCTTGGCGCGTCCGCCTTTGCCGAGGATCACCAGCGCCTCGGCGAGCGTGGCGAGCGGCCAATAGTCCTGCGACTCGGACGGCAGCGTGGCGACGAGCTTCCGCGCGATAGCCGTGGCCGTGGCCGTGTCGCCAGCGCAAAGCGCCATGGTGGCGGCATTGATGCCGGGATAGTAGCCGCGTTTGGCGGTGAACAGCCGGTGATAGGCCTCGAACGACGCAAGCGCGTGCGTTCGCTGGTCTCCCTCGCTTGCCGCTTCGAAGGCGCGCTCCTTGAGAACTCGCGCGTGCAGTGCGGCGAGATCCTCCACCAGTTGCGCTTCCCATTGGGCGTCGTCACGGCGCCGGGGCTCCGGCTCGTCCTCGCCATAGCCCTCGTCGACAAAAGGATCGGCGATGATGCGGTCCATGGGCAGGAAGGGATTGCGCCGGGCCTTGCGCACCGTGTCGTCCAGCGCGCTCAGGTCCCCGCTCATAGGCAGGCCCGAGCGGATGAGCAGCTGGAGCGCGCCTTTGGCATCGCCGCTGCGGGCGGCGGCCAGCGCGGTGCGGTGCTGCAGTTCCGGGCTCGACGGGTAATAGCGCATAATGTCGAGCCCGATATTGCGGGCGCGAATCAAATCGCCATGGGCGATGGCCGCGTCGATATCGGCGATGGTGCGCTCGAGCGCTGCGCGGCTCCTGGCCGTGCGCAGGCTCGCGAGCCGGCTGATGCGCTGATAGTCGATGATCTCGATCTGCTGGCTGCGCGCCCCGGTGCGCAACAGCCCCGCGCGTTCCCACTCGTTGAGGCGGCGGCTGATGGTCTCGCGGCTGACGCCGAGATCGGCGGCGATGTCGCTTTGCGCGATCTTGCGCGGGAAGCGCACGCGGTTGCCCTCGGCGATGCCGCTATCCGCCGACAGCTCAACCAGCCAATCGGCCAGCAGCAGATCGGGAAATATGTGCACCTTGTCGTGCTCCTGCTTCAGAGCGGACAGAAGCCGTTGCGAGCCTATGCGGATCAGGCGGGTGCGCAGCACCGCGTCGTCGGCGATGAGATCCGTGAGCAGCGACAACGGCAGCGGCACGATGGCCGCGGGCGTCAGCGCGATAGCCGAGGTGGAGCGCTTGACGGGCTTCGGCAGCAGACCCTGCTCCAGGATCTCGAGTTCGCCGAAGATCTCGCCATGCACGATGCGTTCGAAGCGCAGCGTGCGCTTGCCGGACGGCGGTTTCAACTCGACCTGCACCAATGGATCGACGTCGAGGCCGTCGCCGCCCGCCCGCGCGCCGACGAGTAAATAGATGGCGTCCGCCGTGTCGCCCGGGGAGAACACGTGCTCGCCGGGATCGAGCGTGCGCAAAGAGAGGCGCGCGCGGCGCAGATGCGCCCGAGCTTCCTCGCCCGTCCCGCGCATCAGGGCGGATTGCGCGACCAGATCTTCGGGGGTCTCGTTCATGCCTGTCGGAGCAATGCCTATCGGAATCTCGGCCGGCGAACCGAGAGGGTAGTCCATTTCGGCGGTCCCCACCAACCGCCGCGCGGGATGCAAGTCGACAGTCATCGTCATCCCCACAGCGCATCGGAACCGGATGAGGCGAGCGTCCACACCAGGGCGTGTGCTTCGAGCGGCGCCAAGAGGCGCCCGAGACCGGCGAAGGGGGAGACGATCACCGCGGCGGCGAGGAACGGCATCAGGAGGTCGTCGAGCTGCTTCATGGGCCTCGTCTTGCGCCGCACCAATGTCGATTCTCAGGGTGACACGTGGGGGCCGGGGCTTCTGTGAGGGGCCTCACAGTCGCCGGGTCAGCGCTCGGTCGCTTCAGCCTGGCGCCGGATCTCTTCGATCTTATTGCGCGTGGTCGTGATGTCGTCCCGCCACACGGGTTTGTCCGGAAACGCCTTGGCCATCCTGCGTGCGATCTCAAGCGCTTCCTCGTAGGCGGAGATCGCGCCGTCCCGATCGCCCGCGCCCAGTCTGATCGCGCCGATTTTTTGCAGGACCACGTTGAGGTCGGGTTGAGCCATGACGTTGTCGGGGTTCGCCGTGGCGATCTTGCGGAAGATCTCGAGGCTTTCCCTATAGGAGGCGAGCGCCGCGGCGGACTCTCCGCCGGCTTGCTGCAAGGTGCCGATTGTGTTGAGCGCAAGCGCGATGCCGCGCTGCCAGGTCAAATTGTCGGGATCGAGCGAGGCGACTTGCCGCGCGATGTTCACCCGGGCCTCCCAAGCTTCGCGCGCGCCGGCGACATTTCCCATGGTGAGCTTCGCGTAGCCGAGCCGGTTCAGCGTTATCGCGATGTCATCGAGCAAGACGGAATTGTTGGGATCGCGTTCGGCAAGCTGGCGCAGGATCTGCAGCGCATTTTCCTGGGCGGCGAGGGCGGCGGCCTTGTCGCCGAGGTCTTGCTGCGCCTGACCGACCAGGCTGTACATGGAGGCGACGTCGCGTTGCCAGGTCGTATTGCCAGGGTCGAGCTCGGCGAGAGAGCGGCGTATCGCCAAGCTTTCCTGGAAGACCTCGAGCGCTCCTTTGGCGTCGCCGCTCTGCAGCTTCAGATGTCCCACCCGCTCGAGCGATACCGCTACGCCGCGCCGCCACTCGGTGTTGCTTAGATCCGACTGGGCAAGGCGCCGATCCAGATCGAGCGCTTCGTTGCAGGCCTCAAGAGCCCCTGCGGGGTCGCCGGTGTCCCGCTTCAGGTCGCAAATCTTGCCGAGGGGCACGGGAATGTACCGCCGCCATTCGAATGTGTCGTCGTCCGCTTCGCCGAGGCGGCGCCGAACCGCCAGACTCTCTTCATAGGCGGCAAGCGCCCCCACCGTGTCGCCCGTCTGCGCCTTGACGTCCCCGATGCGTTCCAGGTTAACGGTGACGTCGAGCTTGAGCTGCGGATTGTCCGGGTCGCGCGCCGCCAGCGCGTGGCGAATGCCCATGCTCTCCTGATAGGCGGCGAGCGCTTGGTCGCTGTCGCCCATGTCGCGCTTGATGTCTCCGACATGCACAAGCACGACAGAGAGCCGCCGCATTGCGTGATTGTCGCGCGGCTCCTCGGCCATCGCGCGCCTGGCGATGGCGAGGGCCGCGTCGGCGTTTTTGAGGGCGGCTTCGAGATTGCCGGCGGCGAGATAGGTCTGTGCGAACTCGTCGAGCATGGCGATCTTGCTGCGCACCAGCTCGGGATTGTCGGGATCCGTCTCGGTGAGGCGCTCGACCGTGCTGCGGGCCTGGCCGAGAATTTTGTCGAGACTCTCGACGCGGATGCCTTCCACGTCGCGGAGACCTTGCGCGATCTGGAAGATCAAGCCGTTCACGGTATCCTTGGCGGCGGCGAAATTTTTCTCGGCTCTGTCCTGCTGATAGCGGGCGATGATGCCGGCGGTCACCGCGCCGATGGCCAGCACGAAAAGCAGGACGGACGCGCTGACCGCAAGGGTGAGGGCGCGCCGCTGCTGGCGGACCTCCTGGGACAGGAGATCCTCCTTGGGCATGCCGTGGATGGCGGCGGCGAAGTCGGCGCCGAGCTCGATGAACGCCGCTTTGCGGGGATCGGCGCCTTCGCGGTACGGGCGGAGGTCGATCCATTTCGGCTCGGCGGCGAAACGGCCCTTAAGCGCAGCGGGCAGCGGCGTCTGCGCCGTCCACTTGAAATCGCCCTTCGCGTTGTCCCAATCGATCTCGCCGTCGGTCACGCCGATGAACAGCGTGTCGGGGCTCTTGTGAGTGAGCCAGTATTCGATCTCCTTGCCGACCCAAGGCGAGGCGGCCGCTTCGGGCGAGGTCAGCAGGATGAGATAGCGCGATTGGCCTAAGGCCTGCTCGATCGACGGCCAGAGCTGGGGCGTCGCCGACAGGCTGGTGTCGTCGCGGAAGATCCGCAGGCCCCGGCGCCGGTACCACGGCTTGCCGAGCTTCTGAATGACCGACTGCAGCGCCGCCGCGACCGGCTTGTCCTTGGCGTGGCTGTAGGAAATGAAAGCGTCGTAAACCGGCACGGAACGGCTCTCTCTGGTTTCGGCTTGGCCAACTTTAAGTCGCATGCGCCGGATGGGCTAGGTCCCGATCGCCATTGCCGGCAAAGCTGTAGGCCAGAGCTATAGGTCATGGCCGGGGCGCCTCTATGTGACGGGGCTCACAATGGACCCGCGCCCGCCCCCCTATTTCCCTCCTTGCCGATGGGGCTCTCCCCCCAAAGGCCAACGAAAACTGTCGTGTTCTGTTCGCGTAACACGATCGGCGCGATGCTTGTCCCACCGAGCCAAGCGCCGAAGAGCTGGAAGGGGAAAAAGGGTCCGGGTCCGCTCCTGCCCTGGCCTGTCAGCATCCTCCCTTTCAGCGTAGCGGGCGCAAGGTCCCCCCACCTTGCGCCCGCGCCTTTCTTGCGGGGGGATTTCCTTCGAGGAGCGTGGGTGAGATAACGGATGACCGGAGCAAGACCATGTTCAAACATAAACAGAGCCGCCGCGCCGTTCTCGGCGGTACGATTGCCGCCGCGACCAGCGCGATAACCTTCACCAGGGCCGCGCGCGCAGAACCCGCCGCGAGCCCTAGACATATCGTCCTTCTCGGCGACTCCGTGCTCGACAACGGTGCCTATGTGGGCAACGGCCCCGACGTGGTGCAGCAGTTGCGCGCACGGTTGCCGGCGGGCGACACCGCCACGCTGGAGGCGGTCGACGGCTCGATCACCGAAGGCGTCAGGGTGCAGCTGCAACTCGTGCCAGACGACGCCACCCATCTCGTGATCAGCGCCGGCGGCAACGACGCGCTGCATTATTCCAAAGTGCTGGAAGAGAAGGCGGGTTCGGTGAGCGAAGCGCTGGACAAGCTCGGCACCGTGCGCGAGCGGTTCACGGCCGACTACGGCAAGATGCTGGACGCGGTCGCGGCGCGCGGCTTGCCGGCGGCCTGCTGCACGATCTACGACGCGCGCTTTCCCGACAAGAAGCAGCGCCGGCTCGCCTCGGTGGGGCTGACCATCTTCAACGACTGCATCACGCGGGAGGCCGCCGCGCGCGGCATCGCCCTGATCGACCTGCGCGTCATCTGCTGCAAGGCGGAAGACCTCGCCAATCCCATCGAGCCTTCGGTGATCGGCGGTGCGAAGATCGCCCGCGCCATCGCCGACTTCGCCGCCGAGTATGACAGGAAGCGGGGCCGGTCGGAGGTGTTCGCCCTCGGCGGCGCCGCGATATAGTGGCGGGCCTTTCCAGGGGCGGACGGTAGACGAGGCGGAGAGATCGAAGGAGCCGAGAACCCCATGGATCGTCGCAAGCTCCTGAAAATGCTGGCTGTTTCTGGCATGCTTCTCCCCAGCTTCGCCCGCAAGGCGCTTTCGCAAGCCGCACCGAAGCCCGCCGATGTTCCGCCTCTGATCCCTCTCACAGGCGACGGTCAAGGCCTGCCCGCGGATTGGACCTTCGTCGAGCCAAAGCAGTGGCAGACGGTGGAGCGCAGCCTTGCCGCCAAGATGCGGCTGGGTTTGCGTGCCGGCGCTCCCGTCGACGTCGCCGGGCTCCGTGTGGGCCGTAGCGGCACGATCGAAACCGGCCATCTCGACCCGGTCGGCGATCCGGTGGCGCTGCCGGCTTCTCTCGCCGATATCGTCAGGCCGGCCGATGAGGCGCTCAGCCTCGAAGCGGTCAACCAAGACCTCAATCCGTTCATCGATACGCCGTTAGGCGCGGACGGCGAACCGCTGGTCGGCCCGTTTGCTGAGGGCGGCGAGGTTTATCAGGGCAAGACGTTTTTGCCGGTGCGGCTGATCATGAGCCAGATGCTGAAGGCTGGTGGGCTGCCGCCGGACGCCGTGCAGCCGCTCCTCGACGGCTTGAGTGAGATGGTGGCGATCCGCACGCCGGCTCATCAATTCCATCTTGAGGAGGGGCTCGGCAACCGCGTGGTGTTCTACGGCGAGACTAAGATCGACGGCGAGACGGTCGATCTCGGCCACCGCCATATCGATGAGCTGGTGACCGCGCTTGCCGGCAAAAATCTCCGGCTCATCAAGCAGATGGTCCATTTCAATCTGCAGTCCCAAGGCGGTACGCCCGACGCCATCGTCGCCGACGGCGTCGGCGGCTCCACCCATGCGGGCGGCTTCGCGGCGGGCTACAGCATCGACGGCAAACCGATCGCGGTGAAGAGCGATTGGCCGAGCAGCTACGGTTGGCTCGGCAACAACAATAAGACCTACAACGCGCATCTGATCGCCATCGACTATGCCGCCGGCACCGAGGCGCCGATACCCGACGAGACGATGGCCGCCTATTACCGCAACGCCGATATGTGGGATTGCTGCGCGGCGATGTTGGTGCCGTTCGCCGACCAAGACCCGGACCCGAAATTCCGCGACTACCAATATAACCCGCTCGAAGTGTTCGATCAGGCTTCCGCGCGCGAGATCGCAGCCTCGCTCGCCACCCTCGACAGCAAGGCCTTTCTCGACAAGCACGGGGCGTTCTATTGCGCCGAAGGCCAATATGTCGTCGCCAATCTCGGGCCGCAGGAAGACGAGGCGGGCGGCACGCTGCTCAAGAAGAGCCGTTACGGCGCCACGCCCCTCGGCCGCCTGATCGATAATTTCCAGGCGGCACCCGGCTATGACGGCATGGAGCTTGAGGAGCGGCGCAAAAATCCTGCGATCGGCTGGGAATATCTGCTGGCGCTCGGGCCCGAGCAGGGCGGCATCAGCGGCGGTCAGGCGCTTGTCTTGAAAGCGACCGACCGGCACGGCATCGCGCTCGAGTGGATCGCCGAGGACATCAAGGGGTGGCAGGCCTATGGGCCAAAGAACGCCGAAGCCTTGATCGCGCGGCCCATGACCATCGCCACGCTGGCTTGGGGGCTGCTGCGCCTCTACATGCCGCGCGACGCGGTGGCGCGTGCCATCGCCGCCGATATCGCCCGCGCCTATGCCGCAGGCGACGCGGCGGTGAAGGGCACGGTCGAGAGCCTGCTGGCCGGCGCCGACCCGCGAACCCGAGAAGGCCAGGTGGCGCTCGCAAGCCTCGCCGCCAAATCCGCGACGGGTCTCCTGCTCGGGCTGCTCTCATCCGAGCAGGTACGCACGTCCCTGCTGGCCAAGTCGGGTCTCAACGAGGTCACCAACGAGGCGGACAAGGCCAAGATGATCGCCGCCTATCAGGACTTCTTGAGCATCGTGCAGAATGCGGATTTCTCGACGCAAAGCGCGTTCGACCGGGCCCTGGCGCAAGCCGACGAAAAATTCGGTAAGCTCACCGTCGAGCGCAGCTTCTATAGCCGCCAGCTGGATGAACGGCTGCCGGCCAAGAGCATGGTGATGAAATACGCCGCGCCGCCCTGTTTCAGCATGTGGGCGCAGCAACCGTTCCTCGCCGAGACCGGCTGCCTTCGCTATGTTGCGACCGCAATGCATATCAGCCAGAGAAAGCCGCCCTCATCGTGATGAGCCGGAATACACGCCGATGATTAAAACGCTCCGATACATCTTAGTCGCCGCCATGATCGTCGCCGGGTTATCGCCGGCTTGGGCCGCCTCTCGATACGGCCACTATGTCGGCAAGTTCGTCGCCGAGTTCGACGTCGACGGCCGCAAGGTGAAGCTCATCGAGCCCTACGGCTATGTCGATCCAGCCGGCGAGCAATGGGATGTCCCGGCCGGCTATCTCACCGATGGGGCCTCAGTGCCAACTGCCTTGTGGGCGCTCTATCCGCCCTTCACCGGCGCTTACCGGTCGGCGGCGGTGATCCACGACTATTATTGCGACAACAAGCAACGCAGCTGGCAGGACACCCACAAGGTCTTCTACAACGCCATGCGCGCGGCGGGCGTGGACGAGAACACGGCCAAGATCATGTACGGGGCCGTCTATCTGTTTGGTCCGCGCTGGGGGCCGGGGACCGCGCCCGGGCAGCGCAACGCGGCGCCGAAGGCGAGCCCGGCGCAGCAGAAGGCGATGGTCGAGGCGCTCAAGGACTTCGTGGAGACGGAGAACCCCGATCTCGACAGCCTCGAGGTCCACGCTAAGCGCATGACCAGCGGTCCGATCATGCCCTTGCGCAAAGGCAGCGAGTAACGGGGCGAACGTGGACGGCTTTTAATTTCAAAGCCGTCTTGCGGCCACAGTCCCGGACAGAATGGCATCAAGGAGCGAAGACCAAACCTGCAACCTGACGTCTAGGGGGAGGCGGCGGTAGCGGCTATACTTCGGTTTAGTCGATTACCAGGTTGCCGCAGCTTGGGACCGTCTTCGCATGCGATCGGTTCGAGTTTTCGTCTCCTCCCCGGGCGACACGCATTTTGAACGGATGCGCGTCGAGCGGGTCGTCGAGCGCCTGAACGGCGAGTTCGCCGGCATTGCGCGCCTTGAGGCTATCCGCTGGGAAGGCCAGCACTACAAGGCGCACGCCACCTTCCAGCAGCAAATTCCCGAAGCGTCCGATTGCGATGTCGTGGTCGCGATTTTGCGCCATCGCATCGGCACCGAACTTCCCGACAGCTTCCCCGCCATGCCCAACGGCGAGCCTTATCCGTCAGGCACCGCCTATGAAATTTTGTCTGCCATCGAGGCGAGCAAGGACAAGTCGGTCCCCGACGTCTATGTGTTCCGCTACAGCGAGCCGCCGACCGTGCGCCTCGATGACGAGAACACCAACCGGCTGGTCACCGATCAGTGGGAGCGGCTCAAGACCTTCTTCAAGACCTGGTTCCAGACGGCCGACGGCAAGTTCAAGCTCGCCTTCCACACCTTCCAGCACACCGATGCCTTCGAGGCCGATGTCGACAAGCTGCTCAGGACCTGGCTCGAGGAGAAAATCCTCAAGGGCCGCTCGGTGCTGTGGCCGGTCGATATCAAGGGCTCGCCCTTCCGCGGGCTGGCGTCGTTCGGCGCCAAGCACGCGCCGGTGTTCTTTGGCCGCTCGCGCGACATCACCAAGGCAGTCGACGGACTGAAGGACGCGGGCGAGCGGGGCTCGCCCTTCCTGCTCGTGGTGGGAGCGAGCGGCGCGGGCAAGTCGTCGCTGGCGCTCGCGGGTCTCGAGCCGCGGCTGACGACGCCGGGCGTCGTGCCGTCGGTCGATCTCTGGCGGGTCGCGGCGATGCGCCCCGGCGAGCATCCGAACGGCCCCGTGGCGGGGCTCGCCGCCGCGTTGCTCCAGGGCGGCGAGGATCTCGACGAAGACGATATGGGCCGGCTCCAGGCGCTGCCGGAGATTGCCGAAAGCGACTACGCGTCGGAAACTGAGCTCGCCGGGCTGCTCGCCCATGCCGATGAGACCTGCGCCAAGCCCATCTTGCGTGCGCTCGATCGGGTGGCGGAAGCGGAGGCGAAAGAGAGCGGACGCGATCGGGCGGCGCGGGCCGATCTTCTGGTCGTGGTCGATCAGCTCGACGAGTTGTTCGCCGGGCAAGTAAGCGCCGAGGAACGGGCCCGCTTCGCCAAGCTTCTTGCCCTTCTGGTGGATACGGGACGCGTGTGGGTTATCGCCACGCTGCGTGCGGATCTCTACGAGCGCTTCCTGAAAGAACCCGACTTGCTCGCGTTGAAGAGCAAGGGGGCGACCTACGATTTGGCGCCGCCCGGGGCGGCGGAGATCGACGAGATCATTCGCGGCCCCGCCGACGCCGCGGGCCTCGTCTATGAGACGGATGCGGAGACCGGTGACCGTCTCGACGACCGGCTGATCGCCGACATCGATCGGCCTGACATGCTGCCGCTGCTTCAGTTCACGCTAAACTTTCTGTTCGAGAAGCGTGTCACGGAGGATGGCGAGACCAAGCTCACGCTCAAAGCCTATGACGAGCTTGGCGGTCTGGCCGGCGCCATCGATCGGGAAGGCGAGCGCGCCATCGCCGGTCTCGGCAAAGAGGAGCATGAGCGGCTGCCGCGTCTGTTGCGGCAGTTGGCGACGCCGGCACACACGGCGGAGCCCGGTGGGGGAGGCGCCAGCGCGGGGCTCTCAATTTTATCGGTGCCATTCGAGGCAGCCGCCTACGATCCGCCAGCGGAACGGCTGGTCCGCGCGCTGGTCGATGCGCGCATCCTGCTGTCCTCAGGGAGTGAGCAGAAGGCGACGATTCGCTTGGCGCATCAGCGTGTGCTGGAGAATTGGCGCCGCGCGCAGGAGATCGTCGCCGCCAACGCCGAGTTCTATCGCATCCGCGACGACGTCGATGGCTTGCGCCGCCGCTGGGAGATCGCGAACAAAGCACGCGACCTGCTCATTCCCAAAGGCGTGCCGCTGGCGGAAGCCGAGAGCATCGCCAAGCGCTATCCCGGCGAGCTCGGCCCCCCGATACTTGGTTTCATCGCCGCGTCGGGGAAACGGGCGCGGTTCAGACAGCGTCTGGTGGGCAGCGCGGCAGTAGTCTTCGCCGTGCTGGCGGTTGGCGCCACCGTCGCCGGTGTGATCGCGCTTCAGGCCGAGCGCCGGGCCAAGAGAAATTTCGATGTGGCGAGCGCGCTCGTCACCGATATCGCGCGGGGCTTGCGCAATGTCGAGGGCATGGGCGTCAAAAGCCGCCAGAAGATCTTCGCCCAGGTCAGCAAGACGCTCGACGACGCGGTGGAGGCATCGCCGGACGACGCGCAACTGCTCGGCATGCAGGCCACCATGTTCGAGGAGTTCGCTTCGACCCATACGGCCGAGGGGGAGTCCGAGCAAGCGGCGGAAAGCACGGCCAGGAGCCTGGAGATCAAGCTGCGCCTGGCCGAGCTCGATACCTATGATGATGGCAAAGGCGGGCAGCAGGATATCTCGAGCACGCTGGAGCAGATCGGCGATCTCAAGCTCAAGGCGGCGGACGACGCGGGTGCGCTTGCGGTCTACGAGCAGATCCTCGCCAACCGGCGCAAGCTGGCCGAGACGGAAAGCGGCAATGCGGAACGTCTTCGCGACGTGGCGGCGACTCTGGACACGATCGGCGACCTCAAGCTGCGGGCCACCGATTATCAAGGCGCGCTCGAAGCCTATGGCGAAGCCGTCGCCATCAGACGCGACGTGGTGGCGATGGATGCGGCAAATTCCGAATGGCGCCGCGATCTGGCCGTGGCGATGAGCGCCGACGGTTATGCCAAGGAGAGCGCCGGCGATCCCGCGGCGGCCCTGGCCGCCTACGAGGAGAGCCTCGCCTATTCCGAGGCTCTCGTCGCGACCGATCAGACGAACCGCCTGTGGCGGGCCGACGTCGCTTCCGTCCTGATGAGTATCGGCAACGTCAAGCTCGACACGGGTGAAGAAGACGGCGCTATCGAGGCCTATAACAAAAGCCTTGAGATCCGGCGCGCGCTCGCGGCCGAGGACGAGTCCAACACGTATTTTCCACGGATGATGGGGGCGAGCCTGAGCGGCCTCGGCGATGCCAAGCTCGCCAAGGGCGATCGGAAAGCGGCCCTTGCCGATTTCGAGGAGAGCGCGGGCATCTTGCGCAGCCTCTTGGCAGACGACGGCGACAATACCGCCTTGCTGCGCGATCTTTCCGTCAGCCTCAACCGCGTAGGGGACGTGAAGCGTGACTCCGGAAATAAATTTGGGGCGCTCAAGGCTTACGAGGAAAGTCTCGCGATCCGTCAAAAACTGGCGAAAGCGGGCGGCGAGGATACGCAAGCGCTGACCGACCAGATCTATGTGCTGCTGCGGATCGGCGACGTGAAGCGCAATGCAGAAGACTACGATGGCGCGATCGCCGCGCTCGAACCGAGCCTGGCCATCGCCCGCAAGCTGGCCGAGAAGGAGCCCGAAAATATCGCGTGGCAACGCGAGGTCTCGGCCAATCTCACCAAGCTGGGCGCGGCCAAGAAAAGCGCCGGCGACAATTCAGGTGCGCTCGCCGCCTATGAAGAGAGCCTCGCCATCCGCCGAGGCTTGCCCAAGACCGACCTCGCGGGCTGGCAATTCGACGTGGCGTCCAATCTCGAATCGATCGGCGACCTCAAGCTTGCGGCCGGCGACAAGGAAGGCGCACTGGCCATCTTCGAGGAGATGCTTGGTATCGACCGCGCTCTGGTCGCGAGCAAACCCGACGATCTTCAAGCGCGGCGCAATCTGACCCTCAGCCTCAACCGGTTAGGCGACGTCAAGCGCAAGCTGGACGACAAGGCGGGTGCGCTCAAGGCCTACGAAGAGTGCTTGGCTATTCGCCGGGATTTGCTCGCGGCCGGAAAGACCATTAAGCGGCAGCAGGATGTCAGTCTCATCCTCGAAAAGGTCGGCGACCTCAAGCGTGACGCGGGAGACAAAGCGGCGGCGCTTGCCATTTACGAGGAAATGCTTGGCATCGATCGCGCGTCCGACGAGGCCGAGCCGAACACGATCCAATGGCAGCGCTACGTGTCGATCGACCTCAAGCGCTTGGGCGAGGCGAAGCTCGCGCTCGACGACACGGAGGGTGCGCTCGCAGCCTTCAAAGAAAGCCTAGCCATTCGCCGTAAGCTGGTCGAAGCCGACCAGGGGAATACCAAGCACCTGTTCGAGATCGGGTCGCTGCTGGAAGATATCGGCGACATCAAGCGCGACGCCGGGGACGCCTCCGCGGCGATCGCTGACTATAGCGAGAGCGAGAAAGAACGGCGCGAACTCGCCGAGATTCTGATCGAGGACGGAAGCCCGCGCAGTGCGCTTTCCGCCTATGAACAAGCGCTGGCGGTGGCCCGCAAACTCACGGCAGCCGAACCGGGCAATGTCGACTACCAATACGACGTTTCGGTCAATCTCCAGGACGTCGCCTCGCTCAAGCTGCGCCTCGAGGATTCCGAAGGTGCGTTGTCCGACTACGAGGAGGCTCTGGCGATCCGCAGGCGCCTTGTCGCAGCCGAAGAGAAGAACTCGAAATGGCTGTACGGCGCAGTGGTGACACTCGAAAAGATCGGCGATCTGAAGCGGGATGAGGGTGACGCGGCGGCGGCGCTCAAGGCCTATGAGGAGATGGTTGCCGCCGATCGGAAACTCGTGGCAGCGGAGCCAGACGATCCCGACTGGCAGCGGAATTTGGGGATCGGCCAGCAGCGCATCGCCGAGGTGAAGCTCAAATCCGGCGATGAGGCGGGTGCGCTGGCGCTCTACCAGGAGAGTCTCGAGATCCGCCGTGCGCTGGTGAAGCTGGACCCAGAAAACGAGCGCTACCAGCTTGATCTGTCCCTCACGCTCGAGCGGCTCGGCGACTTGAAGCGCAGAATGGGCGACAATGACGGTGCGCTCGCGCTCTATGTCGAGATGCTTGACTATGACCGGGAGGTCGCCGCCGCCAATATCGGCGAGACAAAGCGGCAGCGGATTGTGTCGGTCGATCTCAACAAGATTTCCGACCTGAAGCTCAAGGCCGGCGACACGCAAGGCGCTCTTGCCGCCGCGGAGGAGAGCCTAGCCATCGCGCGGCATATCGCGCTCTCGGCGCCGAATGACCTCAACTGGCAGCGCGACGTCTCGGTTAGCCTGGAGCGGGTGGGGAATACCCGGTCCAAGCTTGGCAACACGCGCGCGGCGCTGCGCGCTTATGAGGAGATGCTGTCCATCGACCGCATGGTCGCCGACACCGACAGCAAGAACATCCAGCGGAAGCGGGATGTGATTCTCAGCCTCAAAAAGGTTGGCGATATGCGCGCCGCCATCGACGACTTCAGCGGCGCGCTCGCCAATTACGAAGAGGGGCTCGCCCTCACCCGTAAGCTCGCCAAGGACGACGACGACATCCAATCGCTCAAGGATTTTGCGCTGATCCTCAAGAAGGTTGGCGAGATGAGGATCAAGATCGGTGATCTCAAGGGTGCGCTGAAGGCTTACGAAGAAGATTTGGCCCTCAAGCGAAAGATCGTGGTGGCCGCACAGGACGACGAAGATTTGCGGCGTGAGCTCACTCTCAGCCTCGAGCGGGTCGGCAATGTGCGCTTCGACTTGGGCGATATGGCCGGTGCGCGTGCCGCCTACGAGGAGGACCTGGGCATTACCCGTGCGCTTGCTGAGGCGCGCCAAGCCGAAACGCCACCGCAGACCGATCTCGTGATCAGCCTCTACAAATTCGCCAGGACGTCGAAGGGCAGCGACAAGGAGGCGGCGATCGACGAAGCGCTTCGTATCCTGGCGGCCCTCGACGGACAGGGTAGACTGGACGAGACCCAGAAGGGGTGGAAGGACTCCATCCTGTCTTTGCGCGACGGCCCGACGCCTTAGGGATGCCCACGCGGTCGCCTTGACAACTTGTGACCGAAAGTGCCGTCTCTCAGCCATGATGGCGCGTCGGGCAGGACCCCAATAAATGTGCGGAATTGCGGGGTTTCTCGATCCCAAACGGCGGTCTGGCGACAACGCGTTGCGCGCGCTCGCCGCCGGCATGGCGGGCGCGCTGCACCATCGCGGTCCGGATGCCAGCGGCGTGTGGGTGGACGCGGAGGCCGGCGTCGCGCTGGGCCATGCGCGGCTGTCGATCATCGATCTGAGCGCCGCCGGCGCCCAACCGATGCTGTCGGCGTCGGGCCGCTTCGTCCTCTCCTATAACGGCGAGGTCTATAACGCCGGCGAGCTCCGCACCGAGCTGGAGCAGAAGGGTCACGTCTTCCGGGGCCACTCCGACACCGAGGTGCTGGTGGAGGGCTTCTCCGCTTGGGGCGTGCGCGCGACGGTCGAGCGCCTGATCGGCATGTTCGCCTTCGCGGTGTTCGATAAAGCCACGCGCACAATCACCCTTGGACGCGACCGGCTCGGCATCAAGCCGCTCTATTGGGGCCACGCCAACGGACGCGTCGTGTTCGCCTCGGAGCTGAAGGCGCTCTCTACGCTGCCCGATTTTGCCCCGGCCATCGATCGCCAAGCGCTGGGTGCATATCTCTGCACCGGCTATGTGCCGGCGCCGGCAAGCATCTATCAGGACATCGCCAAGCTCGAGCCCGGCATGCTGCTGCATATTGCCGAGGACGGTCGGACGAGCGGTGAATCCTATTGGTCGCTGCTCGACGAAGCAGAGCGCGGTCAGGCGGCGCCACTCGACATGAGCGAGACCGAAGCGCGCGATGCGCTCGAAACGCTGCTGACCGACGCCGTCACGCGCCGCATGGTGGCGGACGTGCCGCTCGGCGTGTTTCTCTCCGGCGGCATCGACTCGGCGACGGTGACGGCGCTGATGCAGGCGAACAGTTCCACCCCGGTGAAGAGCTTCACCATCGGCTTTCACGAGAAGGCCTACAACGAGGCCACGCAGGCGAAGGCGGTGGCGGCCCATCTCGGCACCGATCACACCGAGCTTTACGTGACGCCAGACGAGGCCCTAGCCGTGGTGCCGAGGCTGCCGAGCCTCTACGACGAGCCTTTCGCCGACTCCTCGCAAATCCCAACCTTCCTCGTCTCGGAGATGACGCGGAAGCACGTGACCGTGGCGCTTTCGGGCGACGGCGGCGATGAGCTGTTCGCGGGCTATAACCGCTACGGCCAGGGCTTGCGCGTGGCGCGCGCCTTAAGGGTGCTGCCGCGCCCGGTGGCAATGGGACTTTCGCGCGCCATCGGGGCGGTGCCGCCATCGACCTGGGATCGCCTGTTCGATGTGGTGCCCGAGGGCATGCGTCCGAGGCTTGCGGGCGAGAAGCTGCAGAAGCTCGCCGGCGTGCTGGGCGACGATGCGTCGGGCTATTACCGTGGCCTGATTGCGCAATGGCCGGATGCGTGGTCGCTGGTCAAAGGCGCCACGCCGCTCGATCAGCCGGCGTTCAGCGAGGCGACCCGGGCGCGCTTCAAGGACGAGCTGTCCTGGATGCAATATGCCGACTCGGTCACCTATCTCCCCGACGACATCCTCACCAAGGTCGACCGGGCGTCGATGGCGGCGTCGCTCGAGGCGCGGGTGCCGCTGCTCGATCACCGCGTGGCCGAATTCGCCTGGCGTTTGCCGGCCCGGCTCAAGATACGCGGCGGCCAAGGCAAGTGGCTGCTGCGGCAGGTGCTCGATAAATATGTGCCGAAGTCGCTCGTGGAGCGGCCGAAGATGGGCTTCGGCGTACCGATCGATGCGTGGCTGCGCGGGCCGCTGAAGGACTGGGCCGCCGATTTGCTCGATCCCGCCGCCATGACCCGTGCGGGTCTGCTCGACTCAGGCCCGATCCAGGAAAAATGGGCGGAGCACCAGTCGGGCAAGCGCAACTGGCAGCATTTCCTGTGGAACGTGCTGATGTTCGAGGCGTGGCGGCGGGCTCAAGGCTCAGCCTAGCCTGCTCGTCTCACAACGATTGCAGCTTGTCGTGCAGTGTCGCCATACGGTGCGCATGGGTGTGCGCGGCCATCGTGTGCTCGTAAGCTGCCGCCGTAATGCGCTCCCGCTCGCCCTCGTCCTTGAATTGGTCGATGGCCGCATCGACATTGGCCAGATCGGCGTTCACCGCGATGTAGTGCTCGTTCGGCGTGAGCAGGTCGTTGTACCGCCCTGTGGTCATGATCTGACAAGTCTTGGTGCCGATGGCGTCGAAGTGGCGGGACGACAGCGCCTTGGAGTAAGCGGGGCAGCGCGGCGCGTCCTTGAAGAAGCGTTCGTAAAGATCGTCGAAGTCGAGGCTCTCGTCTTCGAAGCCGGCAAATTTGATGGGGCCGCGGCGTAGCGCGAAGCCGAGCGCCGACTTAACGGATAGGGGCAAGCGGCGCACCAGGCGGCGCAGGCCTTCGCCCTGGTGGATGACGAAGCCGGAGCGCTCAAGTCCGATGGCGTCGTGGATGCGCGTGACCAGGGCATCGTCGCGATCGAGATACCAGCTCCCCGCCTCACTCGAGATCGTACCCCGGGAGTTTGCAAGAAACGCGGCCCAGTCTTCGCGCCCGAAGCGGCCGGTGGAGTTGACGTCGACGCTGAGGCCGTGCTCGGGCCCGTGAAGCCTAAAATAATCGATGATGTCGTTCCGCTCCTTGTCTCCCAGAAGCGGCGAGTAGCGAAAGCTGCGCACGCCGATGTCGACGACGCGGCGGCCCTGTTCCGGTCCGGGGCGAAAGACATCCGGGTTCAGCGCGTGGGGCAACGAAATGACGTTGGCGCAAACGCCGCCGTAGAGATACTCACCAGCCTCGTGCAGGAGCTGCGTGGCGACGATATCGGGATTGCAGGCCGTGAGCGCGGCGATCTTACGGGCCATGGGCGCGTATGGGGAGTTGTACTCGTTGCCAACGAAAGCCACGAGGCGCGCATGCGTTCGGTCTCCCAGCGTAGACGTGAGGCGCTCCAGATCGTCGGTCGTGTCGGCGGTACAGTTATGAAGCAGGACGACGAGGTCGTGCTCGCCGAGCTCGCGAGCGAGATGTGCCGGCGAAAGGTCGAGAACATTGAGAAACGTCGTTGTGAAGAACGGCGCCGAAGCGAACGCGTCGGCCCAGTCGTCGTAGTAGGACGCGCGATGGGGATAACGGAGAGCGAGCACCAAGGTCTTGATGGCGTCTCGCGTAGCGGTCACGCCGGCTCCTCGAGTGCCGCGGCCAGGGTCTCGGCGACGCGGGCTTGGATGTCGGGCGTGAGATAGGGATGCATCGGCAGGCTGAGCACGTTCGCCGCGGCCGCTTCCGAACGGCCGAGCCCCTCGGGATCAGCTAGGATTTTGCGCGTACGCAGGCTGGCGGTGCAAGGGAATTGGATAATAGACGACAGTCGGCACGCCCGCCTTGCCACAGGCGGTCTGGACTTGTTCCCGGTCGATACCGTCAGGGAGTCGGACGGTGTATTGCGCCCACACCGAGGTCGCATCCGTGGCGACTTGCGGTGTTTGCACACCGCGCAAGATCTTGCTGTAGTGCGCGGCGATCTTCTGCCGTGACGCGATCTCGTCCGGGAAGATGTCGAGTTTCACCAGCAAGATCGCCGCCTGCAGCGTATCAAGTCGGCTATTCAGGCCCACGCGCACATTCTCGTATTTGTGGCTGCCCTTGCCGTGAAAACGCAGAGAGCGGAGGATGTCCGCCTTGCCGTTGTCCTCGGTGAAGATGGCACCACCGTCGCCGTAGCAGCCGAGCGGCTTCGCCGGAAAGAAGCTCGTGGTGGTGTAATCGGCAAGGGTGCCGACGGCTTTGCCGCCCAAGGTGGCGCCGAAGGACTGGGCCGCATCAGCGACCAGTATCAGGTCGTGTGCCTCGGCGACCGTGCCGAGTGCCGCGTAATCCGCGGGCTGACCGTAAAGATCGACGGCGATCACCATGCGCGGACGGACACCTGCTTGCCGGGCGGCGTTGATGGCGCGCGCGAGGCTCTCGGCATCCATGTTGTAGGTGGTCGCGTCGATATCGACGAAGACGGGGGTGGCGCCCCGGCCCGACACAGCTTCCGCCGTGGCGACGAAGGTGAAGCTCGGAACGAACACGGCATCGCCAGGTCCGATATCCTCCGCCATCAACACGAGACTCAAGGCATCGGTGCCGTTGGCGCACCCAACACAATTCGCGGCGCCGGAGAATTTGGCGAGAGCGTCTTCGAGTTCGGCGACTTGCGGCCCGAGGATGTACTGCCCGCGTGCCAGCACGTCGGCGATGCCTGCGTCGAGACGGTCCTTGATGCGGTCTTGCTGCGCCGCCAGGTCGTTGAACGCGAGAGGGCTTAACGCCTCACTCTGTGGGTTCGAGGCGTCCATCTTCGGTCTCTCTATAGCGGACATTGTCGATGGGGCAGGTGAGGTCTGGGCCGAGAATGGTGCCGGCCCTGCTGACCCAGCCGATCCGCCGCGCGGGTACGCCGGCCATCAGCGCGTAATCGGGAACCGGCTTGGTGACCACGGCGCCCGCGGCGATCAAGCAATATGCGCCGAGCTCGTTGCCGCAAACAATGGTGGCGTTGGCGCCGATGGTGGCGCCGCGGCCGACGCGAGTGACGCGGAACTCGCTCTTGCGCTCGATCTCGGCGCGTGGATTGTTAACGTTGGTGAACACGCAACTCGGGCCGCAGAACACGCCGTCGCCGAGCTCGACGCCCTTATAGAGGCTGACATTGTTCTGGATCTTGCAGTTGTCGCCGACGCGGCCCTCGGGGCCCACCACGACGTTCTGACCCAAGATGCAGTTCTTGCCGATGACCGAATGCGGCATGACATGGCAAAAATGCCAGATCTTGGTGCCCGCGCCGATCGTGCAGGGCTCGTCCACGTAGGCACTTTCGTGGATGAACACGCCCTCAGACGGGGAGGCCATTGCGGTATCTCGCTTCGTCGAGCGCACCGCTCAGGAACGGGTGCTGCTCGCCTTGGCCGGCGTCGATGTCTGCCGTGCGAATGTAGGAGACGGCCTCGACCGAGGGACGCACGTCCTCGAGCGTGAAGCCGTTGCCGGCGACGATCTGTTGATAGCTCTGAGTATGCAGATCGGTGAAGCCGCCCGAGAACTCAAGCTCCTCTCCGTCGATGGTGATGGACCGGAACGTGGTCTGGCCGGAAGGAATATTCTGCGGCAGGTCGTTGCGGTTGATCGACAGGAACCACCGCACGCGCGCCTTCTCATATTCGAGATAGCCGGCGGCGCAGTCGACCGCCCGGTGATGCACGTAGTTGTGCTTGAGGGGGCCGAACACGAAAGTGAGCATGTCGTAGAAATGCACACCGATGTTCGTGGCGATGCCGCCCGACTTGTGCTCGTCACCCTTCCACGACACGTAGTACCAGCGCCCGCGCGAAGTGATGTAGGTCAGATCCACCTCGTGCATGCGGTCGCCGGCGGCGGCGATCTTCTCTTTGAGCGCGATGATCGACGGATGCAGCCTGAGCTGGAGGATGGTGTTCACTTTCCGCCCGGTGCTCTGCTCGATCTCGGCGAGCCCGTCGATGTTCCAGGGATTGAGCACGAGCGGCTTCTCGCAAATCGCGTCGGCGTCGGAGCGCAGCGCAAAGCGCACATGGGCGTCGTGCAGATAGTTGGGTGAGCAGATGCTGACATAGTCGGTGGCCGCGCCGCGGCGACGAAGCTTGTCGATGTAGCGGTCGAATCGCTCGAATTCGACGAAGAAGCGCGTGTCGGGGAAATAGCTGTCGATCTGGCCGACGGAATCGGCCGGGTCGAAGGCAGCAACCAGGTCACCGCCCACATCCGTGATGGCGCGCATATGCCGGGGGGCGATATAGCCCGCGGCCCCAATCAGGGCGAAGGTCTTCGGGCCATTGCCGTTTACGCGCATCAGAGTGCCCCCGACTACAACTAACAGGTTGATTATACTTCAGTTTCTTTGGTGTGATGGCCGCCGATCGGCGCAACATAGCCAAGGCTATGAATGAGGTCTAGCGGGTCCTCAGTCCATGGCGGGCGATATCGTCCAAAATGCGCCCGGCGGCGTCCCCGTCACCGTAGTCCGTGACGTCCTTGCGGGGGTGATAATCCGGCTCCGTCCATAACCGGTTCCAGCCGCACTCCACAAGTTCGGTCCACTCGGTCTCCGAGCGCAAGGTGACGCAGGGCTTGCGGTGGAAATAGGCCTCCTTCTGCAGGCCGCCGGAATCGGTGTAGACGGCGACGGCGCCGTCAAGCAGGCGCGCCATGTCGAGATAGCCGACCGGGCTCGATGATCGTCACGCCGTGCGGCACAATGCCCGGCCCGGGCGAGGGCTTCACGGGTGCGGGGATGCACGGGGAACACGATCGGCGCTTCCTCGGCCTTGTCCGACAGCCAGTCCATGACGGCGCGCAACTGCTCGGGATCGTCGGTGTTCTCGGCGCGGTGGATGGTGGCCAGCGCGTAGCCGCCGGGTGCGAGTTGCAAATTCTCCAAAATCGTGGAGCGTTCGCGGGCCCGGGCGGCGGCGAATACGGTCGCGTCATACATGACGTCGCCGGCGTGATGGACGCCTGCTGTAATGCCCTCGCGCTCGAGATTTATGACCGACTGCACCGTCGGACAGAACAGCAGGGCGCTGAGATGGTCGGCGACCACGCGGTTGATCTCCTCCGGCATGCGCCGGTTGAACGACCGCAAGCCAGCCTCCACATGCGCCACCGGAATGTTGAGCTTGGCCGCGGCGAGCGCGCCGGCCAAGCGTCGAGTTGGTGTCGCCATAGACCATGACCCAATCGGGACGCTCATCGCTCATTACCGCTTCCAGGGCGCACAGCATGCGGCCGGTCATGTCGCCATGGCTGCCGCCATGAATGTCGAGGCTGTAAGCCGGCGGCGGGATGTCGAGCTCGTCGAAAAACACCTTCGACATGTTGTCGTCGAAATGCTGGCCGGTGTGGACCATGATCTCGGTGATGTCGTTGCGCTCGGCGAGGGCCCGGCTAATCGCCGCCGCCTTGATGAATTGCGGGCGCGCGCCCACCACGGTCATTAATCTCAGCGCCATGATCCAAGCTGAGGGTCGTTGATGAAGCGGTCGTGACGCGCGATGCAGCGGGCGATGAGGTCTTTGTTGGCGCGTGTCCAGTCGACGGTCGTCTGCAAACCGTCACGAATATTGGTTTTGGCCTCGAAGCCAAGCTCGCGCTTGCGACTTCTCCGTGGAGCCGTAGCGCATGCCGGACCGGTCCCAGTCGCGGGCGGGCTTGATGTCGGGCGGCGTGGGATTGCCGGCGATCTCGTTGATGAGCTTGGCCAGTTCGACGATCTCCGTCTCGACACCCGAAGCAAGATTGTAGACCTCGCCCGGTTTGCCGGCTTGCGCCGCGAGACTCAAACCTTCGGCCAGATCCTCGACGAACACGAAGTCGCGGGTGGCGATGCCGCCATTCTCCAGCGGCAGCGCTTCGTGGTGCAGCGCCTTCCAGATGAAAGTCGGCGTCACGTTGCGCCAGACGGTGTGCGGCGTCCCGCGCCAGCGCCCGGCGCCCAGGATCTCGCGCGGGCCATAGATGTTCTGAAACCGCGTCTTGACGATCGGCAGTCCGTAACGAAGGAAATAGTAGTTGCCGTAGAACTCGCCGATCAGCTTGGAAATCGAATACGGGCTGTCGTGGTAGAGCGAGATCGGCGCGTCTTCGGCCGTGGCGCGGGCGCCGTCGAAGGTCTTCTCGGCAACGGCGCAGCCGGCCGCGGCGTAGACCACGGCGCGCAAGCTCTTCTCGTCCTTCAGCCGGTCGAACAGCTTCAGCGTGGTGATGGTATTGTTGTCGTGATCGGCGATGGGATCGGCGATAGACGACTGATTGCCGTGATAGCAGGCAAGATGAAACACATAGTCGAGGTCGCGCGGCAGGCCGGCCAGTACGCGGTCGTCGGCGATGGAGCCCGAGCTTGAACGTGACCCGGTCGTCCTTCGGGACGTTGTCGGCTTCCGCCGAAAGAAGATTGTCGACCACATAGACGGCGGCGGGCTCTTCGCCGAGCAGGCGATGGACCAGATTGGAGCCGACGAAGCCGGCGCCGCCGACCACCAGGATCCTCGCGTTCTTGAATTCGCTCATGGGGCCGGCGTCGTGGTTGGGGCCGCGAGGTGGCTGTAGATGGCGCTGACGCCGTGGGCGTCGTACCAAGCGAGCATACGCCGGATCGTATCGTCGAAGCCGATTTTCGCGCGCCAGCCGAGCGTGGCTTCCGTCGCGCCCGGGTCGAGAACCACCGCCGGCACGTCGTCGTCGCCCGGCGGCACGATGGGCGCCTCGGGCGGCTCCATGCCGAGATAGGCGGCGACGGCGTCATAGACGTTCTTGATCGTCTTGCCTTCGCCGGTCGAGACATTGAACACGCCGGTGGGCGCCTCGTCCGCGAGTGCCATGTCCATGACGGAGAAGAAGTCCTCCATGTCAAGGAAGTCGCGGACGGTGTCGCTGCAGAAGCAGGACTTTCCGGCTTTGAGGCGCGTGTAGAAGGTCGGGATCGGCCCGATGGCAAGGCGTGGGCCGGTGACATTGGCGAGCCGCAGCGAGACGACGGGAATTTCCGACATCATCAAATACTGCTCGCCGGCGGTCTTGGAGACGCCGTAGCTGGTGAAGGGCCGCAGCGGCGCATCGACGGGGATCGGCACGGCGTCGGGCCGGCCGTAGCAGAGCGCGGTCTGGAAGTTCACCAGACGCTTGACGTTCGCGGCTTCCGCGGCGCGGACGACATTGATGGTGCCGGTGACATTGGTGCGCGCATCTTCACGCCAGTCGCTCGGATCCTTGTAGGCGGCGGCGCTGTGGATGACATGGGTCGGCGCGAAGTCGGCGAAGCAGCGCTCGACGAGGCCGGCGTCCGCCACGGAGCCTTCCACCACGGTCAGGCGCTCGAGCCCTGCGGGCACCACCTCGCGGTGTCCCGTGGCGAAGTTGTCGATGACCAAGATGTCGTGGCCCTGGGGCAGGTAGCGTTCGAGGAGATTTGAGCCGAGGCAGCCGGCGCCGCCGGTCATGAGGATGCGCATGAAGACGCTACTTGCTCTCGCTGTGCTTCAGGTGCGTGTAGCCGCCGTGAACGCCGTAGGTGTCGTAATAGGCGACTGCAGCGGCGACGGTCTCTTTGAGCGGCGTGAACTCGATCTCGCCGAAATCGGCCACGGTCTTGGACGGGTCGAGCAGGATCGAGGCGGCGTCGTCGGGGCCGAGGGGGCGGCGCTCAGGCTCGGGATAATCGTTGAGCTTTAAGGCTTCGACGATGGCGTCGTAGAGCTCGATGATGGCAATGTCGGAGCCCGATGAAAAGTGGTAGGGCCCGTGACCGGTGCCGTCGGCGGCCTTGACGACGGTGCGCGCCAAATCCTTCACGAACACGAAGTCGCGGCGCGCCTCGGTGACGAAGCAGGGCTTCGCCGCCTTCAGGCGCTCGTAGAAGATCGGCAGCGGGCCGGAGACATTGCGCGGGCCGATGACGTTGGCGAGCCGGAAGGTGACGTAGTCGAGGCCGGAGATCTCCAGATAGTCCTCGGTGGTGGTTTTGGAGATGGCGTAGCTCGAGTTCGCCGGGTTCTTGGGGTGATCCAGCGGAATGGGATTCTGGAGCGGCTTGAGGCCGTAGGTCAGCGCCGTCTGAAAATAGACGAAGCGGCCGACGTCGTTGGTCTTGGCCGCCTTGATGAGGTTCACGCCGCCGACACCGTTGGTCAGCATGTCGGCGTACCAGTTCTCCGGGTCCTTGTAGGATGCGGCGGTGTGGACGATGACGTCCGGCTTGAAGTCGCCGACCAGTTGATCGACGAGCGCCTGGTCGGAAATCGTCCCTTCAACGAAGGTGAGGCCCTTGGCCTCGTCAGGCAGATGGATGCGGCGGCCGGTATCGAAGTTGTCGATCGCCAGCACCTGATCGCCGCGGGCCAGATGCAGCTCCGCCACGTGGGAGCCGATTTGCCCTGCACCGCCCGAAATGAATACCTTCATGCGCCGAACTCACCCTTCATGGCCCCGGCGCGTGCCGGGATGCCGGCAACCTAGCGGATTTTGGAAGCGCTTGGGGGTGGGTTCACTACAAGATTTTTCCCAGGAAGATCAAGGGCGGATGCTTGGCGCAGGCAGGGTCAAGACCGACAAGTTCAAGAAACAATGTGCGAGAAGAGCTTGAACCAGGACTTTTCCTCGTTTTGCCAAGACAGGTCCTCGGCCGCGGTGGCGGCGCCCTGTCGCAGCCGTGCCTTCAGTTCGGTCTTGTCACCGAACGCGGTGATCTTGGCGGCGATATCGTTTGCTGACTCCCAGTCAACGATCAGTCCCATGTCATAGCGCTCGGCCAGAGAACGCATCTCGGGGAGATCGGGGTAGAGGAGGGGAAGGCTAGCGCCGATGCTCTGGAAAAACCCGTTCGGCAGACTGAAGCTGTAATTGTCCGAACGGCCATAATAAGGGAGCGCAGCGAGGTCGGCTGACCGCACCGACGGCACGATGGCCCAAGGCGCGAGCGCACCCGTGACGTGGACGCGGTTCGACAATCCGGCATGGGCGATCCGCGCGGCCAAGACCGTCGTAGCCGTGGCCGATCAGCGCGACATGAACGTTCGGTGTGGTCTTGGCCAGCGCGGCGAACAGCGCGTCGAAGCGCTGGCCCGGCTTATGATTGCCGATGACCGCGATAAGGACGTCGCCTTCCTGCAGGTCGAGCCGCGCACGGATGTCTTTCTCAGGCTCATGATCGAGCCGCGAATTGTGGACGTTGCGGAAGACGATGGGCCGGCGCCCATAGCGTCCCTCGATAAGGTCCGCCAGTCCGTCGCTGACGGTCACCGTCTCCGCCGCCGCAGCAATGCACCGTGCTTCGACAAAGTGAAGGAACGGCCGCAAGAAGGCGCGCTCGAAGGTGCCGATTTCCGAATCGGGTTCCACGCCGCAATAGAAGTCGTGGATGTCGTAGATGAAGGGCGCACGCCGTCCGGAGATGGCAAAGGCGGGATAGACCGTCACCCCATGCAGGACGAACAGATTGGCCTGCGGCAGCTTCCAGGACAGGCGGATGGTTTGCAGAATAAAGATGCAAAGCCACGCCATGAAAAATGGTGCGACGACGATGGCCGGCTGACGCGTCGTTTTCACCCAGTTCCAGACACGCGAGACGGTGGCGCCTCTTCCGGGCGCGTCTGGCGGCGATGCGGCGCTCGGATCGTCGCTTTCGCCTGACGTGACCTTGCCGGCGCCGACGGCGATGACGTCGGCCCCCCAGCGGCGCAACGAGCAAACCTGTTTCAGGGTGCGGCTGTCGCGCATCAGCGGGACCGGTGTCACCACGCAAATCGTCCGGCCTTCAAGGTTGTGATCGTTCGACAAATCGGTCACCTGCGGGACACCAGACGATGCAACGACTTGCGAGCGCTCGAGAGCGCGCGGCGGCGCAGCCTGCGAATTCGGCGTGACCGATAGAGCCAGGTCTGGAAGCTCTTGCGCAAACCCGCCTCCTCGACCTCGCTACCGAATAAGAGGCTCTGCCACCGGTCACAGCGTAAATATTCCCGTCCGAGCGTGGCGGCATCAGACATGGCTTCGATTTCCGAAATTTGCGCCATGGTGGCTTCCGATGGCTCGAGTTCGCTCAGTTCGCCGGCGCCGCCCTTCCGGAAGAATTTTCCTTCAGGGTCGCGATACTTGGCCCTGAGCTTGTCGATCTGAAGCCCTTCCGCCAGCCGGTCGATGTCCACGCCGTCGATTTCGGCGAATGCCAGCATCTCACCGGCGACCCGCGCAAAATCGTCGCGGAGATCGAGATATTGCCAGCCGCGCACACGATCGTCGGTTCGGGTGCTCCACGTAACTTCATGCAGCCGGTTACGGAGCATGACGCGGCGGCCGCGCTTGGCGAAGTAGTCGTCGAAATCCTTGTAGGCGTGACCGGCGTTCGATCGTGCGAAGTGATAGTCGGAGACCAGGCAATCACGTAAGGGGCGCCAGATCAGGAATACGCGCACATTCCGGGCGGACAACAGGGTATCGATCTGGATGGGGAAGGAGGCATGGGTCTTGGCCACAAAGCTCTTAGCCGGCAGCGCATCGCAGCGGGCAAGACCGCGGCGAATGGCCCCGAGATGGAACGTGTTCATCGCGGCGCGATCCACCCAGGCAAACTTGGTGCCCAGCTGGGACAAGCCGTGGGTCACCACGAAAGTCTGAAAGTGCGAGCCCATGCGGTGGCCGCCGGCGAAGACGTACAACATGGGGTGCTTATACCCCCGCCGGCGCGCTGGGGGAGTTGGGAGTGCAACAAGTTTGCGGAAATCGACCGGTCAGCACGGCGCCCATGGTCCCATTCATGGCCCCCTGCCTCGACCTGCTACGGCCCTCTCATTGACTGGCCTGGAGGTCCGTGCTTTAGCCAGGGCCTTGGCGGGTAGGGACAATTCACCGCTTTCTTCGGTCACGCGCATGGGGTTATCTCGCCGTCAGGTTGCCTCGATCCGCGCGTGAAATTTATGGCCAAGCGGCCTTGACCGTCTGCGGCGCCTGGGCACTGCCATGGTGGCTAACTTGATTGCATTCCCAGCCTTGAGGCCGGCATCGATCATCGTCGCAAAGATTTCGCGCCTCCCAGTGTGCGCCGCGTCGGGCGGAGCCGCGCAATGAAACCATCCACGCTCAAGAGGGGCGTCAACTACTGGTCCACCTACGTATTGCTGGTGAAGGACTACATCGCCTTCTTGGGGGCGAAGGCGATCCCCGTGCTTGGGGGGGTCGTCGTGGCCGGCCTGCTCTCACCGCTGCCATTCGCGATCATGGCGGCGGCGATCTACGCGATGATGGCCGGGCACCACACCAGCGTCATCAAGTTTAGCCGATGGAAAACAGAAGTTGGCGTCGACAGCGCCTTCCTCTACGCCCTCATCTTGGCCGGGGTGACGCTGACTTTCAACTATTTCACCGCGCGGCTGTCGTTGAAGGCGACGACAGCCTGGCAAACATCATTGCTGTGGCGGGCCGTGAACCAATTGCCGGTCATGGCGCGCTGGGACACCGAGACGGCCATCCCGATGCCGTTGAGGCTGGAGCGCCTCGGCAGCTTTCTCAACTCCATCATCCGCTCGGGCTTTCTGGTCGGCCGGATCGTCGCCATCGGCCTGTCGAACTTCGTCATCGCCACTGGCGCGCTCATCGTCCTCACCTGGCTGGATCCGATCAGTGTCGCGGTGCTGATCCTCATGGCGTTTCTGTGCTTGCCGCTTTACGCCTGGGCGCTGCTCGGCCTTGTCGGCGTGCGGCAGCAGAGCTCACGAAATCGGCCGCAAGAGCAGGCCATGTTCAAGCAGGTGCTGCAGGGCGTGGTCTCGAGCCCCGGCCGGCGAATCGACACGAGCCAAATGACTGCCGAGGCCGCGCGCCGGTTCGATTCCGGATACGGCATGGTCAATGCCCAACTCCAGGGGCTGAATCTCGTCAGCCTTATTCTGGAGTCTGCACGTCTTCGCATCCATCGCGGTCATCTACGTCATCAACGGCGCGAGCCTGTCGGCCTTCCTGCGCGACAAGATCGTTTTCTTCGTGGTTCTCCTGTTCATGATGAGGTCGGCGCTCGGGCTCGCCATGCTCATATCGCGGCTGAGCCGCGGCTACACGAGCCTCGCCACGTTGCGCGCCTATCTTCACCCGCGGCGCAAGCGGGTGGCTGCAATGCGCAGGCGCGCCGGCCGACGCGGTCTTTAGTCTGGCGGCCGGAGATGACGGGGAGCGTTACCCGGTATGCAAGGGCCAACCGGTGTTCGTGGTCATGCCGATGGCGTCGCGCGCGTTCGAGTTGCTGCCACTTTCAAATGCGCTGGAGATCCTCAAGATGCCGGCGGCAACCGGTGTTGCGCCATATCGTCTTTCTCGATACGCCGGAGCTCGAGGCGTTGGTCGATGGCGAACTGCCGACAGCGCCGGACTCCACGATGCAGATCGGCGACAAGAAGCAGACGCTCCATCTGCCCGTCCGCCATGCCGCGCTCGAGAGCGAGCAACTCGGTGTTGTGGCGCTGACCCTCGATGCTTGGGAGCATCTGTGGACGAGCGGCAAGGCGAAAGATTTCTGCCGCGACAGAATTGTCTTCGTCGTTGTCGCCGAACCGAAGCGGCCCAAGCCGCCCTCGCCTGACACACTGCTCGTGGTGAGCGACGGTGTAGAGATTCTTGCGGTCGGTCCGTTCGCCGAGAGCTGGGAGCGCGCGGCGGAAGAGGCGTTCCAGAGGGCGGCGAAGAAGGACATCAAGAGTCGATTTCGACGAAGACGAGGAGATGGCGTAGCGCGATCGCTGGCTGATGTTGCAGCTAGGCCATCGCTGCTAAGGCTCGGCGGCCGCGGCTCTACTTACGGCGAGCGGGTGTCGGCAGATTGAACGATGAGTAGAGCGCCATCAGCGCATCTTTCTGTCTCTGCCAGCCATAGATCTCTTCGGCATGGCGCAGCCGATTGGCGTCAGGCCGCAGTCGGTCTCTGTTCTCGTAGGCCTCATGAATGGCGCGCGCGATGTCGCGAGGGTCCGTTTCGTCCATGACGACGCCACTCTCGCTGATCTCCACGAAACGTTTCAGCTCGGGCAGGTTTGAAACGACGACGGGAAGCCGGGCGATGGCGCTTTCGAGAAGCTTGTTTGGCAGACAGTAATAATAGCTCAAGCAAACATTCTGAATCGGCACGAGGCTGATGTCGCCTGAGCTGATGAAGGAGACGACCATCGCCGGTGAGACGGGCGGCACGATGTGAAGACGGTCGGCGATGCCAAGCGCTTGAGCCGTCGCTTTGGCCTCGTCTACCGTCGGTTTGTTCACCGGCCCGACAAGGGCGAGATGATACCCGGGCAGATATTGCAGGGCGTCAACGATCTGCTCAATGCCGCGGCCGACAGTGATGCGGCCGACATAGACGGCGAGCGGCGTGTCGCCGGACAGGCCCAAGCTCGAACGCAGATCGGTGTCGCTCGGAAGCCCCCTCGACATCCGGTGCGTTCATCACGACCGTGGGGCGTTCGATTGCGTACTCACGCGCGAGATGGTCGGCGATGCTGTCGCAGACGGTGACCACCGCGTCGCACTGCTTGATATGCTTGCGCTCGAGGTAATAGCGCAGCCATTTGTCGATGGGCCCGGTACTTAGTGTTCCGATGCACTTCGAGTTCATGCGCATCGTAGATGAGCTTGGCGCCGAGGCGATTCGGCGGCGGCCGCGCCCGCCGGAAGCATCACGAGGTCATGTGCATGGATACACGTCGGGCTGCAACTTAATCAGATCGCTCTTGAACACCCTTCGCATGCGCCGCGTTTCAACGAGAGGGCGGAACAGAAACCAACTGAAATATCGGTTGGCTATGTAGTAACGTAGGGATTGCCCGGCGCTGAGCATTGGCGAAACTGGGCCGAGGGCAGGGGCCTGAGCGAAAGAGCTTGGGCGAGGCCCGTGCCGACCACTAGTGTTCCCGCAGCAAGGCTCGATGAGACCTTAGACAGCGCGCGAAGCGCTGGATTTTGCCCTTCATGCGGATGCGGGTCCCGCCTTCCGCAGACGGCGATGCAGCCGAAAAGGACCGTGAACCGACTTGCGACCTTTGCCGACGGCGGAGGCTTTAGTTTGACCCATGGCCGGCCAATCCGACGGTAGAGCACGCCGTTGCAGCTTTCCTCGAATGTGTCCATGTCGTCGGAGAGGGCGAGCACGACCGTATCGAAGCCCTGCTGCGCCACGGTCTCGGCTGCACGAATAACCCGTGTATCGTTGGTGCAAGAATTGGATACAAGCATCACGACCCGGGCGCGGTCGGCCCGGGTAGCGGGTGTGTGGCTGGGCTGAGCGATGGGGGCCTCCCCGAACAAATTACTTGCAGTCAAGCCGACTGACGGGCGCGACCCTATGGCAACGGCCAGCCCGATTCAATCCAGCGACCACCCTTGGGATGCATTCATCTGAGGGCGGTTCATTTTGTAGGCAAGCATAGAGATCGGTTCCCAAAAATGGGCCGAAATAGCGCAGCGCCACCGGCCGTGGCGTCTTCTTAAACCAACCGTCGCTGCCGATATTCTCCCTGCGGATCCGGCATTTGCGAAAGTCGTGGCAGAGATGCCGAAGTTGGCCTGCGGTGACGAACTCGGTCTCGGGGGCGGCGTGGCCCGCCTGGTTGGCGTCGTAGGACCGGCGCATGGCCTCGCTCGCGGCGAGGCGTTTCCGGGGCGCCAGCGCAGCCTGATCGTGGCCCAGGGGTCCTTTGAGATCTGCCGGTAAGATGCGGCGTTATAGACCATCACCGTCGCCGGCCGCCGGGTTTCAGTACGCGGTTCACTTCCGCGATGGCGCGAGCCATGTCGCCGGTATGGTGGAGGCAGCCGATCGTGATGGCCCAGTCGAATCGCGTCGCCGAAGGGCACTCCAGCACGCTGCCCTGCTTGACCGTGCCTTGCTTGCCGAGGAGCCGCAACCGGTGCTGCGCCATGACGACGGGATTGGCGGCGATGTCGAGACCGTTGTAGTCGGCGCCGTGCTCCATGAGGCGTTGGGCTACCGTGCCGTAGCCAAGCCCGATCTCAAGCACTCGCGCGCCCGACATGGTCTCGAACGGAATGTGGCGCTCAAGATAGGGATAGTAGGACATGTACCAATCGTCGAAGCGCTTCAGGCTCTCCGGCGAGCTGTCGGTGACGCCAATCCGTCGCGCCAGCGCGCTGCCGCAAAGCTCGTCCCAGAAGGCCATGTTGGCCTTGTCTATTTCCGCCTGACCGTTCGGCCCGGGATTGGATGACACATGCGACATTATCGGGATCAGCCTTGCGGCCAAAGGTGCCGGCGTAGCGCTGTCACGTAGGCTCTACCCCGGAATGCAATCGCCAACATCAATCTTTGATGTATCGGCATCTGCTGGCCGGTTGTCACGCACGACAACCGTTCGATTTTGGCGTTGCGTTTCTCAAGTGTCCTAGTGAGTCTCCTAGCGTCCTACTGAGGCGTTCAATCTTTCTTTTGTAACTAGAAATTCTCTTTGTGCTTTGTTGAGCGTATCGAACTTGTTTCGATCGCTACGTGCCAGCCGCGCGGCAAGGAGTTCATCCCGGGTTGTTGGACCGGCCAAAATCCCTCGTGACATCAAAGCGGCCACGGGTCCTTCGTTCATTGTGATGGGAAATAGATCACGGTCCTTCCGCTTATACATGATCGGTGCGTCAATGATTTGGCACCGCCGTGACCGCAGCAAACGACGGTCCAACAGCGCATCGAAGTCGGCGATGAAGCGCTCATAGGCGTAGCGCGAGATGAGATGATGTCGCGATATGCACGGTCCGCCATCTCTTCCAGGAACGCGACATCCTCAAGGCGGTCGAAGACGTCGTCGATGTTTGAGTAGTCCTTCTTCAACGGAATGTAATGGACATTACGCTCAAGGACGCCGGAATAATCTCCCTCGAACAAGACCAGAGCCGTATGAAGATGTATGGCTTCGAAGAATTTCGGCGACATCTGGTTCATCGTAACGGGCCCTTCGCGGCCGACGAGAAATTGATCCCGAAATTGTGCATAGGGCAAATCCGCGTTTGCCCTGGAAAGTTCCGCCAGGCTGCCGTCGAAGTCGAAGACGTTCGAGCCGCTCTCTGTTCCTAGCGTCGCCCGACCCGATGCCAGGAACCTGTACCAGTCAGCGCCATAGATGCGTGAGGCATGTTCGACTTCAATGTCGACGGGCATGGCGCGCGCGTCTGCACGCCGTTTCACCTCGAGTCCGATATCTAGCTTCTCTCGCGCGAGTTCACCGTAGTGAAAGGGTAGGCTTCGACCACCGATACACGATCCAGAAGGGCCGCTCGAGATTGGAAGGCAATCTCTTTCCTCTGCCTCAAGCTCAGGGACATAGCCTGTCAAAGTGTGGAGGAACTCGGTGCGGGGAAAGCGTTCGCAAGGATAGATGGTCGGAATAAACTCGTCTGGGACGCTTGTGAAAACGGCATCAAAACCAATTTGTTCGATGAAACGCCGTGTGCTCTCAGTGTCGTTGTAGTCGTCCTGGACGAACAATACCTTGAGGCCAGTAAATCTAGCTATGCTATCTGAAAAGAAACTGTTCATATGGTCCGAGTAGCAAACTCTAACGCTGTAGTGAATGACAATAACGTCGAAGCAGTCAAAGTCCCATGGGTTCGTATCTATCTCGTCACTGCCTAGAATAAAGGCTCCGGTGCAGGGTAAATAAATTACACTATTAATTGAATATAAACTAAATGCATTCAAACTCTCTTCGATAGTTTTAACATGTGTAGATTTTTCGTCGTAAAGCACTAGAACATTATATTTGTCGTTGTCTCGCCGAGCAGAGATCATTGCCCGGTCGTATTTCTTCTTGAAGCTCCGAAAAGCGCTTGTCGTAGGACTGTTGGGCCGCCGCCGCTTGCCGCCGGCCTATGGCGTCCGAGTCATCTCTGGGTGTCAGCAAGCTGTCGGATGGCGCTTTCGAACTCCGCTGCATTGGAAGCGATCGAAAATAACTCGGGATCCCCAGCGAGTTCGTCGATCGGCGTGGAGACGACCGGAAGGCCGCACGCAACATATTCGTAGGCCTTAAGAGGCAGCGAGACCCGCGCCAGGGAGTAGTCACGAAACGGGATCAGTCCAACGCTCGATTGTCTTGATGTTTCGGCAATCTGCTCTGGCCGAAGCTCGCCTAGATAGCGAACATTGGGCTTCTCGCGCAGCCGGGTCCAACCCGGCTCATCGCTGTCGCGACCACAGAACACCAAGTCCCAGTCATTCACGCGGTCGGCGAGTTCCGAGAGAAGGTCAAAGTCTAGTCGATCGTTGAGGGCGCCTTGATATAGCGCGGCCGGCCGGCCACTCGCTTGTGGTTGAAACGCGGCCGCATCGCTCCGGCGCCAGAACTCAAAGTCACATCCATTCTTCAACACGATACTGCGGCCACGATGGGCGCCGTTGGTCCTATAGCTGGCAAACACGCCATCCGTGCACGCAACCAAGAGGTCCGTCAGGCCGAGAACCCGCGTCAACATTTCACGGTGTCGAACGGCGTCGTCGAACTCAGATCCGAAGTAATCTTCAGTCGCATGGTAGACGGCGTAAAAGCCGGCATTGCGTGCAATGAAATCCACGAACAGCGGATTGTAAGCAAAAAGTAACGGGCGGCGGACGTGCCGTTTTGCAAGCAATCGCTCTAGGCGGATCGATTGGTCCACGCCGTAGTCCGTGCCAGCGTGAACGACCCAAATGTTTTCGATCTCGGTTTCGCCGAGCTCGGGTGTCTCTACGGGGGGAGTGGGCTGAACAAAGTAGACGGGAAGATCTTGGGCGAAGCGCGTTGCATAGTGATAGCGATTGCTCCGTGGTTCCCGATGCCAATCGCTCTGGGTCAACATTATGACCGCGTCAAAATGTTTGCTTAACTCAGGCACCTGACACTCCGCTATTTCACCGCTAGAGCGTTAGGGGGCAAGGCAAGGGGACCGTGGCCACTTTGCGCGCCACCATGATGATCTCGATGGGCCTATATAGCTGCACGCCGAAATCGCCACGGAATTGACTCCTGGTGGCAGCATTGAGTACAGACGCTTCCAGAGCTTGCGTTTCTGCTTTCCGGAGAGGATGCCAAGGCGTTGAAGGCCGACATCACATGCCGCGCCGGATACTGAAATTGAAGCCGTCGAAATAGGACTGGCTCACGCGAAAGCCTGCCTCCGCGAGAAGGTCTCGCAGGCTGGGGCGGTCGAATGTGCGCAAGTGGACGAGATCATATGGGTAGCCGGTCTGCGGCGCGTATTTTAACAAATCCTCCCGATAGGGAATTCGGATCGCGAGCCTGCCGCCAGGCTTGAGAGCCTTGTTGAGGCTGTAGAACAAGGCGCTGATGTTGAGGACATGTTCCACCACGTCAGTGCACGTGATGAGGTCGAATTCGTCCTCGAAGGGCAGGTTCTCCGCATTGGCGACAACCGGCGCCACGTTGTCCCCCTGGCAAAATTTGGCCAGGTAGTCGGGGACCACATCGACCGCCGTGATCTTGGCCGCCCTTCTGTCGATGAGCTGCCGCACTAGATAGCACTTGCCGGCGCCGACATCGCAAACGCTAAGATTATCGAGCGGCCCGAGTAGTTCAGCGGTCTTGCTTGCGAGCTCGGTGCAAAAGGCCGGGTCCATCATGGATGCCTTGATGTCATCCCGCGCGATCCGCTGATAGTTGGCGATGTAGCCCTGTTGCAGCGGCGAAGCAGCGTCACGCGTGCTGAAGAGGACTGGAATGTGGTCCGCAAAAGTCAGGCGCCAGCCGCACTCGCCGCAAGTCTCGCCGCCGAGCGGTGCCCGACAGTCCGGGCAGAGATACCGGAGCCTCCAGGCGGTCGCCTTCTGCATCATGGCCTCCCGAGACCCCCTGGTCGAGCCGGTCCGCACCCGCTTGCGCGAAGCGGAGAGCCCCTACAGTTGAGCCGGGTCGGACTGCGGCTGATATTCGTCCATCGGCGCCGGCCGTTGCTCGGCTTTCTTGCGCCACTCCGCTGCGCGGTCGTGAAACATCTGATGCCAGAGCTCGAGGTTCAGGAGGCCCCAGGTCTTGCGCGAGAACGGCGCTTCCTTGGTGAAACTCTCCAGCACGTTGTCGCTCCGCATGAACGGGCGGTCGCGGGCCGCCTGGCTCGCGAAGATGTCGCCGACGAAATCCTTGAGCTCGCCCGCATACCATTCGCGCAAGGGTACCGGGAAACCCATCTTGTCGCGCCGCTCGATCAACGGCTTGGGCAGGACGTCGGCGAACGCGACCTTGAGCAAGTGCTTCATGTGCCCGCCCTCGAACTTCACGTCGGCCGGAATGCTCGCGGCGAACTCGACCAGCGGATGATCGAGAAGCGGCACGCGGCTCTCCAGGCCGTGCGCCATGCTCATGCGGTCCTCGACCTGGAGCAGCGCGGGCAGCAGGCACTTGAAGTCGAAATGGGTCATCTTGTCGAAATAGGCTTCTTTGCGGACGTTGGCGCTGTTGTTGAAGATGGCCTGGAAGCGCTCGTAGACACCCGCTCTTGTCGAGCGCGCCCCAGTCGACCTCGTCGCCGATATCGCTCGAGCGGTCGATGAGGCGGAAATAGCGCTCGTCGATGATCGCCGAACAGATCCCTCGCTGCCAGAACTGCTGGATCATCGGCTTGTACTCGCGCAGCACGCCGAGATTGGGAACGATCGACTCGATGGTGACGACGTAGTTGCCGTTCTGGTAGGTGCCGTCGATGCGCGGCTTTGATGCACTGCTCGAAATAGGCGACGAGGTAGCGCGCATAGCCGCCGAAGATCTCGTCGCCGCCCTGGCCGCCGAGCACGACCTTCACATGCTGGCTGGCGAGCTGCGAGACCATGAATTGCGGGAACGAGCCGGGGCCGGCGCACGGGTAGTCGAGGTGGTAGATGACCTTGTCGATGTTGTCCTGGAAGTCCTGCGCCGTGATGTCGATCTGGTGGAGCTCGCCTTCGGCCGACGGCCGCGGCCAGCTCGCGCGAAGGGGCTCTCGTCGTAGCCGGGGAACTCGGTGAACTTGCCGTGGAAGAACTGCCGGTTCTGGTGGCTCGACGCGCGCGGCGAGAATCGCGATGAGGCTCGAAGTCGATGCCGCCGGACATGTAGCCGCCGACCGGCACGTCGCTGCGCAGATGCAGGGCGACGGAGTCGTCCAGCAGCTCGCGCAGGCGCCGGTGGAAATAGGCCGGCGAGTGGTCCCAATCGATCTCGTAGTTGACGTCCCAATAGCGCCGGACCTCGACCTTGCCGTTGCTCGACCACAAGCGCGTGGCCCGGCAGCAGCTGCTTGATGCCCTTGAACAGGGTGTGGTCGCCGATGCGTGTACTGGAAGGTCAGATACTCGGCCGAGCGCGTCGGGGTCGGTCTCGATGCTCGGGCAGGAACGGCAGGAGCGCCTTCGCCTCGGAGGCGAAGTAGAGAAGGCCGCCGATCTCGGCGTAGTAGAACGGCTTGATGCCGAAGCGGTCGCGCGCGGCGAAGAGGCGCTTGTTGCGGTCGTCCCAGAGCGCGAAGGCGAACATGCCGCGCAAGTGGTCGAGGAAGTCGTCGCCGTAGCGCGCATAGGCGGCGAGAATGGTCTCGGTGTCGCTGGTGCCGCGGAAGGTCCAGCTGTCCTTCGAGGGCGTCTCTGAGCTCGACGATAATTGTAGACCTCGCCGTTATGGACGAGCACCGTGCCGTTGGGCGCGACCATGGGCTGCGCGCCCGCCGGCGACAGATCGAGAATGCTGAGGCGGCGATGGGCGAGGCCTGCCGGCCGTGTCGGCAGCGCACCAGACGCCTTCGCCGTCGGGTCCGCGATGAGCGATGAGATCGTTCATCACCCGCAGCTTGGCCTCGAGACGCTCGATTGGCGCGCCGGAGAGGCTAACGATACCGGCTACCCCACACACACGGAGTACTCCCTCCAAGAGCCCAAACGCGGCGGTCGCATGCGAGCTTCCCAACTGTCAAGCGTGGCTCCGGTAAAGGGTCCCCGCGCCAATAATTCCCTAGGCTTTCCGCCATGTTAGCCCCGTGATACCACAGAGCGAGCCTGGCTGACAGGCTCGGCCTTACTGGAACCCGACCTATGAGCCAACCAGTGATGAGACGCATGGCGACCACGCTCCTTGCCGTCCTCGCTTGTCTTGCGAGTTCGGCGGCATCTGCTGGGACGTGGTATCTCAATGGCAAAGGTTCCGATACGCCCTATGGCATCTGGGCCTTCGGCGAAAACGGGCTGCCCTTAGCCGCGGCGCCCGTCGTGCGGGCCGAGAACCACATTGCTTGGCCTTCGGCAATCGAGGATGGTCCGACCACTCGCCTCTTATGCCTCGGTCTACAACGAAGGTTGGAAGACCGTCCGGCTCTATACGGCAAGTCATGGTGTGGAGTTCATCGACCAGGGGCCCGTCTTCGCGGCGAACGGCGATGAGCCCCACGGGATCGGCCCCGCCTATGTCATGCGCGATCCAGAGGGGTCCGATCTTTACGTCATGTACTATCTCGTGCGCGGGCCAGAAGGATCCGGCGATTATATTGCCATCGCTACGAGCCCCGATGGAAAAGCATGGACCCGCAGGGGCATCGCCATTTCAGCCTCGCTCCCCGAGGAGGCCGGGGGTTTGTCCATCTCCTATGCGTGCCGCCAATCTTCAGGTGAGATGGTGCTGCTGTTTCACGGCTACGATGCGGGCTTGGCCAAGGGTGTGGCCCTGGTTGCGACGGCCCCCGACCCGACGTCAAAGTTCTCCGACAAGGCCATCATCAAATCGTGGGACGGCTTCTCCGGAACCGTCACCGGCAATGCCGGCGAGCATGATGGACTTGTAATCGCCGCCGCCAGTGTTCCAATCGGGATACCCTTGCTCATTGCGGGATCACCGGCTGAGCCCATTGCTGCCACGAAACAAGAGGGAACGCGGATCTGGTTCGATCGCCCACTGCTTGGCGCGCATGCCGAGTCGAGGCTCTACAGCATGGCGCGGAACAAGGTCGACATGTCATACATCAGAGAGATGCCGGATGGTTCATGGACGGGCATCGCAACGCTGTACAATCCAGAAGCCTTGTCAGCGGAATATACGACCGCCCTCTCCAGCTCCACGCTTCAGGGGCCGTGGGAGTACGACAGGACGGGCTTCAAATTCGAGCCGCGGCTTCCGGGAATTCGTGACTTCCCTGGAGAACCCCACGCCACTCGTCGGCACGGCTTCCTGCGCAAATTAGCCGCCGTGCTTGTCGGGAAGACGTTATCCTCGATGCAGGCGAATAGTGGAAGACCAATGGGTGACGGCCCTGGGGGGGGCCAGGCTCCCGTCGCTGGCACCATGAGGGATGTCGTCGAGAGTTGGTTGGCGGAAGGAGGGATTGTCGCGTGAGCATCATCGGCAAAGGTCTCAATGGTATCCGGCGGATCCTAAGCCCACGCCGCGTCAAGGCCTTAGCCAAGCGGTATCTCGTGTTTGAGCTGGCCAAGGCCGAGCACAAGCACAAGCGGCAGATCGCAGAATTGCGTCGCAAGACGGCCGCAAATCGGAAAGCGAAAATTGCGGAGCTAAAGGACAAGAAAAACGCTGCTGCCGCCATTGCACGCCAGCGTTTTCGCACGAATGCTCATGGAGGAGCGTGAACGGGTCAGTCTACTCCAGCGGGAGCTGGCAAAAGCCCAGAGATTTGATTCGGCAGCTATTCCCCTGGGATCGAGGCTTGGAGAGAGAAATGGGCGCGCTCTAACGTCCGCCGCGTGTTGTACTTGGCCCCGCAGGATTTGCCGGTTCTTTCATGAAATGGGCAGATGCCGTTCACAGCCAAAGTGACTACGCCGTTCGCGTGGTCGTGTATGAAGCTCACCAATTCGGGTACGGGTGCGATCTGTTGTTCCCCGACCAGCGTGTGGTGAGGGGTGATATCAGTACTCTGGTCGACGAAGCCGACGTCATCCACCTCAAGGATGAGAGCACGATCTTCGAAGGGCAACGCAGCCAGGTGGCGGAGATTGTCGCCGCTTCTACGAAGCCTATCGTGTTCACTCACTACGGGGGCAATGCGCAAAAGTCAAGGACGACGCTGCTTACCGAGCATTTGTAAGCGGGTTCGCCGCACGCGTGGCCATGACGCCGGACCTTTGCTACGCGTGGTTCTCCGGGCATTACATCCCTCACGGGATCGACACCGAGCGCTTCCGGTATTCCTGGACGGACGGGACCAAGCTAGGGCATTCGCCATCAATACCGAAAAGAAAGGCGACTGATGAACTGATTGCGGCCGTCGAAGGTCTCGATCTTTCCCTAGATGTCATAACGGGCGTATCTCATGCGGAGTGTCTGGCGCGAAAGCAAACCTGCTCACTCTTTTTCGACCAGGCTGGACGCGAAGCGGCCTTAGGCGTCAGCGACGTTATTGGCTGGTATGCCAACTCGGCCTTGGAAGCGGCAGTTCATGGCATTCCGACGATCGCCCATCTTTCTGACGACGCTTTTGCGCGTGCGGCAGCGGCGGGATGTGATATCCGCGACACCTGCGCCATCGTGAACACGCCCATGGGAGTCGAGGGCATCAGGGAAACGATGCAAGAACTCTTGCGGCTCAGTCATGCGGACAGAGCGGACCTATCGCGGCGGACGCGAGGCTGGATCGAGGCATTTCATAGCTACGAAGTCGTGGGCAGAAGGCTCGCCGACCTCTACCGAAATTTGCACTGACAACCTGCGATGAGCAAAACGCCGCCATCACTGCCCTATGCCCAGTCGCTCGGCGCCATCGCCCTGTCCGACGATCCCGGCGGCATGGGGGCCCGGCTTGCCCACGATCAGCGTCACGATCAAGCGCGCGAATGGGCTATCGTCTATTTTGCCGAAGATGCTCCGAGGCTCAGCCGGTATCTCTGCGAGCTAGCCATGCACTGCGCTCTGCATCGCAATGCCGCGGGAGCCGAAGCCCTCTTCCTGGAGGCGCTCGACAATGGCGATCCGCTGGACGACTCATTAACCGCGATCCTGTCGGCGGCGCTGGCGCAGGCGCTGGCCACTCTCGATAGCGGCCTTGCTGGGGCCGTGCTTGGCAGGCTGCGAAGCGACGAGAGGAGACATGTCACGGTGTGCCTAGCCGTGGATGTTCAGCCGGCGATCTCGCTTCCGGCCGACGCCGGCATACCGCTTGCGGAGGATCTCGTGGCGACGGTCTTGCTGGTCCATTTTAGCCGCAGCCTCGAGTCTCAGGCGGACCCGATGGTTGCAGAGCGTGACACGCTGCTGCGACTCAGCTTGAAGCCTATCTCCATGAGGTGGATGTCAACGCCAGCTGCGACCCCGGGTCGCCCAAGCCGATGGCAGTCGCAGAGATCGCCTTGGTGGTTCTCGCGCAGCTCGGCTTGCGCGCAAAACGGACAAAGCAGACCGAGAGGCTCGACAGGATATGCAGCGAGATTCGGGATTGCCTAACGAAATTTGGCCTGACTGGTGCTCAGTTCGAACCGTCATTGGCCGCGACCCTGAAAAAAACCGGCGCGTTGCGGGAGTCGCGCTCACGCCGCCTGTGGAGGCGGTGAGAGGCAGGTGCCTATCGTGACGAGGGTTCATCGAGAATGCACTCGCAGAATCCCCATTGCTCCAGGCTTCTGCTGGTGTAAAGCGACGACGCGTCGCGGCCCATGAGGATCTCATCGAGATCCAGCACTAGGCGATGGGTTTTCTGCCCGTGCCCAATTTACCAGCATGTGAAACTGTAAGGCGCGGTCGGGGTAGGCCAGGAACTTATCGGACGTAACAAGGGATGCAGTGGCGGAAACTGTTGGCGACGGGACGGATTCAGCCGGCTCGTTCCGCAGGTGCCGCTGGATCGCGCGCTTGGTAGTCTGGGCGGTCAGTGTCCCTAGGGTTTTGTCCAGCTGCAGGAAGGCACGGAGTGCGTTAAAGTGCTCGGCGATCAGCGCCGGCGCGTCCGAATCGATATGTTCCGGCTCGGGAACCGACTCCAGAATCTCGGTGGCAAAATTCTCATAGCTGAAACGCCTCGATGCGATCAGCTTTCGATAGGCATTCTCGGTGAGGCGGGCGAGTGTGTCGGGGCAGCGCAAGGCGGTGAAGACCTCGGGCAAGTTCGAGAAATCGTCTTCGAGCGGAATGTAGTCGTCATGCGCGACGAGCCCGAGATATTCGTCCCGGGTCAGGACTTGGGCCGTGCGCGTTGCGGCGGCCTCGAACAGGCGTGGGCTGATAGCGTCGAAGCGATAGTCATCCGGCGTGTCGGGGAAGCAGTGCGCCTTCACGGCGTCGTAGGCGGCATCGGGATGCGCCTCCAAATAGGCGAGGCATCTCGCCTTGGTCGACCCGTCGGGTCGGCCGCCGAGGCGCCGCCACGACTGCCGATGGTCGCGCGGCACGAACCAAGAAAGCGGATCCAATCATTACCGAGGAGCACCTGCGCCTGGGTCGGTAGAGAATCGGTGACGAACCCCGCGTCCGCCGCAGCCTCGCAGAGCGCTGCGCCACGAGCGCCTTCTGTTGGCCGTGCCGCCCGAGCTGCGGCGGAAGGCCCTGAACCCGGGTGCCGACATCGATGGTGCTTTCGGCAAGGGGCAGGCCAAAGCATCATCCGGCGAGCATATCGTCGTCGACATAGCCGGTGAGCCCCTCACGGAACTCAACCCCCGGTTTGCCGACAGCTTGGGATAAAGGGCGTCCAGATCGCGCGTGATCGGGCTGTAGACGATATCGACGCCAAGTCATCGAGCCAACGTGTCGAGAACTCTCGTTGCAGGTATAGTCGTCCTGGCAGATCGCGATTTTGGTGGCCGACGATTCACGACGAAGTGAATAGAGTTCCATGAAGGTGTGGACGCGCGCGCGGAGCCGGTGCCCAAGAAAGCAGTAATGCAGAATGATCCCGTCGAACTGAATCCGCTTGAAGCGCATCGGTCACGGGCGCCTTCAGGTGGTGAAAGACGTAGCAGATTGCCCGGCCCGTGGCGGGGCAGCGAATAGATGTTCTTGAAGGTCGTCCCGCGGGAGTTGGGCAAAAGAGCGTGAAGGCAGAGAATGATTTTCACGAGCTAGCTCCCGCCACCAGCCGCGCTCTTGCGGCACCCCAAGACGCTATCGGGACCAGCGAATGCCAAAAAAGCTGCGCCGCGATCTTGTAGGTTCCGGCCGGCCCAGTTTTACATCACTCCAAAGGGAGGTGGCGGGGTTGGCTGCGCTTTCGCTCATGATCTCATCATACCAGGCCGTGCCGCTATATCGCGGGGACGGCAGCGGGGCGTCCGAGTAGTACTGAGGATGCAACAGGATGCGGTAGCGGTTGCCTGGCTTAAACGTGCGAACGAAGTCGCGAAGGTCGCGATCGGCTGGATCGAGCTTTGGCGAGTTGTGCCCGCCATCGCTAAACTGCTGCTGAACTTGGGAGAATGGCCATTATGAACCCAGCGTAGCTTTGTCTGCCAATCGGGGTGGAAGGGCATGCCGTTGTTGTTACGGCCGTCGGGCCCGGGTACTCCGCCATGGGCGGAGAAGAAATTGATGGGGAACCGCTCGGACAATTCGCGTACGTCGCGGTCAAATAGATCGAGCGCCCGATCGATATCAAATAGAGCCTGTTCGTGCGCATTCATGTGATAGCCGACGACAAAGCCCTGGTCGCTGAGTGTGCGAAGCAGATCGTCGTCAAGATCATAATCTGTAAAGGCGAGCTCGCCGGTCGTCTTGAGGCGGCGGCGGTCAATACGCTTGTTGAAGATCATGACATTGGCGGGACAGATCACTTGCGTAGGCTCGCGCAGCAGACCCCATGGTGCGGTCCGGCAATGAATTGACGTCGTACTGGAGCAGGATGTAGGCCTTGTTCGGATCGCGCTCGCCGCTGGCGAGTTGCGCCGCCCATGCCTTGTGCTCCGCTGGATAGCCGCCAGCGAAGTCCCAATCGTCCCCCCACGGGAAATCGGCATAGGTGATAACTTCGAGGTCCGCCTTGTGCGCCTCGACAAAGCGAAAGAAGTCGGTCAGGTAGCGGCGTGGAAAATAGGCGCCGGCGCGGGGGCTCAAGACGGAGTTCCCGGGAAAGTCGCGCGGTCTCGTCTAGAACCAGTTCGGTCTTATCCATGGCGGCCGGCGCCTACTCATTGCGGGATGACCTTGGAGGCGGCGTCAGGTTTTGCAGAACACGACGTTGTTCGCCACCTGGCCGTGAATGCCGTATCGCTTGGTGCCTTCCGCGTGAGGGGACGGTGGTGAATCCATGCTGCTCGAAGAGTTCGCGCTGGAAATCGAGCACGCGGTCGATGGCGGCCTGGTCGAGCTCGGCCTTCTTAGGCACGCCATTCCATGGGCCGATCCAGGCCCAGCCGTCCGGGTGGATCAGGTTTGCGATTGCCGCCACGAAGGCGCGATGCGCCTCGTCGTCGTCCCAATGCCAAAAGGCGTTCAGCGAAAACTTGTTGAACACACCGTCGAACTTTTCGCCGAAGTCATGGCCCGGAAGGGTCTGAATGTTCATCTCGACGACATCGAAATCCTTGTATCGCCCGAGCTCCGCGACCGCCGGATCGAAATCCACGCCGACACAGGTCCCGCCGCGTTCGCGAACGATCTCGCCGAAATCGAACTGCCCTGGACCGAGGTCGACATACCGTCCATTGAGGGCTTTGCCGCCGAAGAAATCTTCGAGGATGTCGAAGAACGGTTGGCGATTGCGCCGTCGGATCGCGGATGTTTTTCTGTTTGGCATTCGCCGCTATCGCGATCTCTCTCGCGTCACTCAGCATTCTTAGCGCCTCCTCATGCGTAGCCGTGGCGGGCGAGGTCCTCGCCGGCGACGGAAACGAAATCGGCAAGCTGCTCGGGATTAAGGTCCTTGCGCCAGCGGCCGATCATGGACGTGTCGATAGCACTACTCACCCGCGCCTTCGAAAGATGGTTGGCCTTGAAGATGGTGAGGTCGAGCTCCTGATGGTGCAACATCGCGGGGTCGAAGGGGAGACCGAGGAAGGTGCAGATGTCCCGCAGCTCCGGCTCCGGATCCTCGGTCAAGGCTTCGTAGCGCACCATGCGGGCCTTGGCGTCGGGGCGCTCGATGAGCTGCTCGAACCGGCGGATCGTGCTCTGCCAGCCCTCGCGCCACTTCCTTGGGCGACTGCTTGAAATTGCCGGTGTTGAGCTGGCTGGCGAGGACGTCGCGCCCATCGCGCAGCATATTGAGGAAGCAGGCTTGCGGCCAAACCCCCAGATAGTCCTCGAACGCGTTGTCACACTTCATGCCCCAGCGCGTTTGCCGACACGCCTCATCTTCTCGAGGCCGCACAGTTCGATCAGCCGCATGCGGCCCTTCAACTCGGTCAGCGTGTGACCTTCGTCAACCAGTTGAACCAGAAGGCGGGCGAAGTCCTGGTAGGACAGGCCGCCGCGCAGGCTCCGGGCGACGAAAGTGGAGAAGTGCGTCGTGGGCGCGCATTCGGCGACCTTTTTGTGGTTGCGTGCGCTAGCGATCTCGGCGGCCAGCGCCCTCAGATCGAAGTCGGATCCCGTTTCGACCAGGGCCGGATAGAGCTCATACGACATGGCGATGTCGGAATGCGCATCGAGCAGGGTGACCATCAGCGTGCCCCTGAGCGGCTCATGCCACGCACGAAAATCGGGGCATCCGTCATATGCGTCATTGGTCATCGCTGAGTTCCACTTATTCGACGCTCTCCGCTCCCAACGGCGACGCGATGTCCGCCAGCTTATTGGCCGGTCCGCGGGCCAACGCACTGTGCTTCAAATCAAATCGGCGACGCTGCGAGTTTTACTCCCAGCCATATAATCCAACATGGAGCCCACGTCGATTGCTACGGCGCCGCTCTCTCGCGCCTCTCCGGCCAGGAATTTGCCGATGATCCCCGCGCCCACGAGGACCAGCGTGCCGGGGGCGGCGGCGGCGCGGATCTGCGGCAAAATGTGCGGGTAGGCCTCAAAAAGCCGCTGCTTTCCTGCCTCGTCCAAGCGCTTGAGTTTCTGCGCCGGGGGCACCGTGATGTATTCCAACGGGGCAAAGGGTAGGCGCAGTTGATCCGCCGGCCAGCAGGAAACCACCAGGACCGCCTTGGCGGCGGAGGCGAGTTCGGCCAGCACAGCCGGGCTAAGCGAGACCTGATGGCAGCGTTCCTCGGTGACGATCTTGCCGTCCAGGGATATCTCCGAACCGCAGGCGCTGAGGACGACCGCCAGCCCGCGTTGTGAGCGGCCACTGCCGAAACGCTGCCCGGGTCCCGGCAGGTCGCGGACAATGCGGTAGAGGGACGGCAGGCCTAAGATGTCGCATCTGTCGACCGCCTTGCGGACGCGGCGCACGATGTCGTTTCGGATGTCGGGCGACGGCGCCGCACCCCACCAATGGCGCTCGCGGGTTTCGTTGTCCGCACGGAACAGATCCGGATCGATGCCGCCCATCGAAGGGGCGGCATAGGCATAGGCCTCGCCGTCACCGAGGCGCAGCAGGGATAGCGGGCGCTGGTCGGCCAAATGTGTCCTGATAGTCTCGACGAGGCTTTGCCTCTGATCCGGCGCGAAGCGCATATCCATGAGATTGCGCTCTCCCTCCGGCAGATCGGAGAGCGGCTTCAACACAAACTCGTCGAAATTCAGACCGTCGGCCGCATCGACGGCGTCATAGTTGTGTCCCAAATATCGAAGCATGGCGGCGCCCGGCGCTGACGGAAGTCGGCGCAGAACGCGCTCAATGCTGGGCTCAACAGACCGAGGGCATCGAGCGGCAGCAATTGCTCGAGAAAATAGGGCCGGAGCGTCGGCCGCAACCGCCCGGCATAACGATCCAAGAGTCGTGCGGCGGCTCGGGGCTTGCCGTTCTCGACTAGAAGCCGTGAAATGCCAAAGACCGTGTTCTTCCGCAGCCGGCCGAGGACATCGTCGTCGATCTCGGTCAGAATGCTGTCGATGCGGTCGGTGGCGCCCGTCCGGACCGCAAGCGTCAAGAGCTGGTTGAGGATCCGAGAGCGCAGATACTCGCTCTTGGTGCGGGCATAAAGTTCGGCGATTTCATCGAGCGGGACGCTCTGGTCGCCGAGATAGACCGCCACCGCCAAGCGATAATATTCGCGCACCTCGTCGAAGCCGAGATCGGCATCGTCGATCAGCGCATTGAGTACGTCCAATTGGCGGTTGGTGAGCAGACGCCCCATGAAAACATATAGCGCGTGCTCAGGTAGAAGATCGACGTGTTTCAGGGCATGGGCCAGGAACACCTGCTGTTCCGGCGTCCAATTCGCTGGCGGATTGGCAAGCGTCGCCTCGATCCTTTGGTTGGTGGCGGCATGGACGGAATCCTCACCTTGCTTAACGGATGCCTCGATCAGCGGCCGCAACAGGGAACGCTTGAGACCCCCCCAAACCGCGGACTTGGCCTTGCCGAGGAGGGGCCTGAGCCGCGCACGGGTATCGTATTCCTTGGTGCTTGAAGTCTCCAAATGCCGAACTCTTTCCCAAGATGTCTTGTCATCAGTAGCAATCGGGGATCAGCTCCTCCAGACTTTATCTCCCGGTAGATTTTCCCGAAATGGGACGGCCCGGGCACCTGGAGCCTTGGCGACACGCTTCCGCGATGCCCGGAGCCCAAAGAGGATTCCCTAATGACATCGCCGACTATAATGCGACTCCGACCATGGGGGTGTCTTGTGACTGTTGCGTCCACCTGTCTAAGCGTGAGCTTCGTCGTTCCCGTGCTCAACGAGGAGGGAACAATCGAGGCCCTTGTCGATCGCCTCCACGCGGCGATGCGTGACCGGGGAGACAGCTCCTACGAGATCATCCTCATCGACGATGGCAGCTCTGATCAGTCGTGGCCGATCATGCAATCTCTGGGCAAGTCCGACCCTAAGGTGGTGAGCTATAGGCTGCGCCGGAATTTCGGCAAGGCGACCGCGCTCGCGCTTGGCGCTCAGGTGGCACGGGGCTCGACTTTGATGACGCTCGACGCCGATCTGCAGGACGATCCGGCCGAAGTGCCGCACTTCCTCGACAAGCTCGATGAGGGCTACGATCTGGTTTCCGGCTGGAAGAAGGATCGCAAGGATCCGTTGTCGAAGACGCTGCCGTCCAAAGTCTTCAATTTGATCGTGCGCGGGGTCACCGGCGTCAAGCTTCAGGATTTCAACTGCGGCTTCAAGGCGGCGCGCATCGAGGTCTACCGCGCGGTGCCGCTTTACGGCGAGCTGCACCGCTTCATTCCGGTCCTGGCGCATGACATGGGCTACCGGATCGTCGAGATCCCGGTGCTGCATCACCCGCGCACGAGCGGCAAATCGAAATACGGCCTCGAGCGCTTCGTGCGCGGATTTCTGGATCTGCTGACCGTGCTCACCATTACCCGCTACGGTCATCGGCCCGGTCATCTGTTTGGGGGCTTGGTGTGATCTGCGGGCTCGCCGGGTACAGCCATCCTCCTCTACCTGTTCTTGTCCTGGCTGTTCGGGCCGATCTACAATCGCCCTCTGCTGCCGTTCGGCATCATGCTCGTGATCCTCTCGGCCCAACTCGTGACTTTCGGCATGCTGGCGGAGATGTTCTTGTTCCGCTCGGGGCCCCGTCCGGTCGGCAAGTTGGTGGCCGAGGTCGAGTCGATGGAGCCTGGCTCGGCGAAGGACCCAGAGCTCGTGGTCGAGGGCATCCGCTGAGCGCCGTCTCTCAGGGGCTCTGCCTGGTGGGCATGGCTGGTGCCCGGTCTTGCTGGACAGCACATATCGTTTGGCTCTAGGAGAACCCTAGGTTGCGGGTATCAGGGCACTGGAACCCGGGCCTTTAAGGAGTTGAGGCATGACAGGGCCACGGATCGAACACGGCGTGGTCGTCGGGACTTCCGGCGCCAAATATGAGAGCAAGAATCCTCTCGCGATCCATCTCTTAACGAGTTCGATCGGGCAATTTCCGAGCTTGCGGCCCATGCGGCCCCCAAGAGCATCCTCGAGGTCGGCTGCGGCGAAGGCCACGTGGTCAAGCTGCTGCTGGAGGCGACCGACGCGCCCATCCTTGCCACCGACCTTTCGGAAAGCGTGCTTGCGGAAGCAAAGCAGGCGGTCCCTTCGGACCGGGTGCGCTTTCGCGTCGCCGACATCATGGCGCTTGAGCCGGTAGAGCCGGCGCCCGATCTTGTCGTGTGTTGCGAGGTGCTGGAGCATCTTCCCGATCCGCTAGGCGGTTTGGCTGCGTTGCAGCGCCAACGGGCGAACTGGTATCTGCTGAGCGTGCCTCGCGAGCCGATCTGGCGCGCGCTGAACATGGCGAGGGGGGCTTATCTGAAGGACTTCGGAAACAGTCCCGGCCATCTTCAGCATTGGAGCCAGAAGGGTTTCTTAAATTCATCAGCCAGGCGTTCGAGCCGGTGATCGTCCGCGCGCCACTCCCTTGGACCGTGGTCCTGTGTCGGCCCCATGATCGCCCTGCTTAAATTTCGTTCCCTGCCGCAGATTGCCGGCGTGTTGCTCATGCTCGCGTCGTTCGCCTTCATCGGCATGCTTGTTTGGTCGCACAGGCAGGTGGTGCTCGACTTTCGCCCCAGTCTTGGCGGCGTGGTCTTGCTGGTGATCGGCGCCGTCATCTACGGCGCCGCCGGTGTGCTCTTGGCGATGGCGTGGCGTCTCCTGCTGCGCTGGTCGGGTGAAGACGAGGTCTGCTGGCACGAGAGCCGGCGGATCTATGCGCGCACGCAATTGGCAAAATACGTTCCCGGCAATGTCATGCAGTTGCTCGGGCGACACGTGGTAGGCCGGCAAGCAGGCTGGTCGCATGTGGGGCTTGTGCTCTCCAGTGCATTCGAGATGCTGTCGTTGCTATGCGTCAGTTCAGTCATCGCCATTGCCGGCCTCGCGATCACCGGCATGAAGGTTGGCCTGGTCGACATGCCCGTGCTCTTGGCGCTGGTCGCCGCGTTGCTTGCTGGCGCCTTTGCCGTTGTGCGCCTCATGCCGCGGCTGGTTGCCGGCAGATGGCCGGAGGTCGCCGACAAGCTTCAAGAGCCGCAAGATTTCCGCGCTGTGGCCTGTCGGACTGCTCCACGCGGCGTTCTTCTTGATCGGCGGCCTTGTGTTGCTGATCGTTGCCGACGTGGTGCTCAAGGCGCCGGTGCCTCTCGGCTACTGGCCAGCGCTGATCAGTCTCTTTGCCATTGCCTGGACCGCGGGTGTCATCACGCCGGGGGCGCCCTCGGGTCTCGGCATTCGCGAGGCCGTGCTCGTGGTGGGCCTTAGCCCGATCGCCCCGGCCGCCGACGCGGTACTGATCGCCGGCCTGCTCCGACTGCTTACGGTGAGCGGGGACGTCTTATTCTTCTTGTTCGGCGCATCGAAGGTGCACACGGTCTCGTCGGCGAGGCGCACAAAAAAGCATCCGGAGCGCGAAGCATGACACGCCGAAAGACAAACAGCTACGACTTCCTGCAGCAGCACTCTGGCCTCGTCGTCGTGCTGTTTCTCGGCTTTATGATGCGCAGCTATCTGTCAACCTGGCCGTCCTACTGGCACGACGAGTACCTCTCGATATACTATTACGGCACATACTACGATAACGTCTTCTCTTCGATCCGCGCGCTCGCCAGGTCAGTCCATCCGCCTCTATATCAGTTTGTCCTCTACAACTGGATTTCGCATGTTTGGCGACAGCGAGCTGGCGACTATAAGCCTATCCAATTTCTATGTCGCTGGGGCGACGCTATGCCTCTATGCCCTGACCTATAGGGTTTACGGCCGCCGCGTGGCCCTCGGCGTCGTCATGCTTTGATTAACGGCTCGCCCAATCCTGAGGCTGGCAAGGCGCTCATCGACTACCTTCTCGATCCTGAGATCGAGCGAAAGCTGGCGTTTGGTGGCGAGCACAGATCCCAGTGCGCGTGTATGTCGAACGACCGCCGCACGTACCTTTACTAGGCGAGATCAAGACAATGCCGGTGGACTACATTGCCCTCACCGATGATCGACGAAATTATGCAGTACGTGCACGAAATGTTCGTCAGGTAACCTATCTTTGGCATTGTCCACAAATCCGCTGCTGCCGAAACCGGTGGCCATGCTTTCGCTGATGGCATTTAGCGTCTTCGTGTTGCTGCCGCCCCTCTTCGTGATCGTATCCGCCATTCTGGTCGACAGCGATTTTTCCCTGGCGGCTCTAATAGCAATTGCTCTTGACCAACGCCAGCTCAATCTCCTTCTTACCAGCGTATCGTTGGCGCTGGGCTCCTCCTTCGCTGCGACAATCATCGGCGCTCGCCTCGCCTTCATCGCCGCGCGAACTGATCTGCCGGGTGCACGGCTCCTGCAGGCTGCTCTGCTTCTTCCCTTGCTGATCCCGCCACACATCCAGGCAATCGCCTGGCGCGATGTGCTACCGTTTCCGGGCTATTATGGTGCCATGTTCACTTTGGCGCTGGCACTTCTTCCCTTCGTCGCTCTCCTAACGTCCAGCGGGCTTGCCGGCATCGACCGCCGCATCGAGGAAGCAGCTCTGCTGCATCGGCCCGGAGGCCTCGTCCTGCTGCGGATCACTCTTCCCCTCGTCTGCCCCATCTCATGGCCGGCGCAATCCTGGTTTTTGTCTTCGCAATCAACAACTACAGCGTGCCGGCGGTCTGGGAATTGAACACCTACCCGATCGAGATCTTCGTCCAGTACTCGACGTTCTACGACCAAAGCTCGCCGCCACGCTGACCCTGCCGCTCGTCGCATTCACCGTCGTGCTCCTCACCCTGCATAAGCTGATTATGGGGAAACGATCCTACGTCACCATCGCGGCGGGCCAGGGATCGCCGTACCGCGTGAACCTTGCTGGTCTGCGATCCATTACCGTGGTCTCGGCGTGGATTGTCGTCGTAATTGCGGTCTTCGTGCCGCTCGGCGTATTGCTGGTGCGGTCGCGTTCGTTGAACGCCTATTCGGAGGCAATCGCCAGTGCTGGCGAGCCGCTTCTTGTGAGCATTGGGTTGGCCGCCGCCGGAGCGACTCTGACGGTCCTGCTGGCCTTTCCCATCGCCTGCGTCATAGAGAAATCGCGGGGCATTGTCGGTCAGCTTACGGATTTTGTTTCCGTCTTCCCGTTTGCCGTCCCGGCAACGACCGTCGGCATCGGGCTCATCGGTCTCTGGAATTGGCCGATGCACTTTTCCCCATACGGGACGTTGTTGATGATTTTCTCTTCGGTTATGTGGCGTTTTGCAGCCCGTTCGCCGTGCGTGTCCTCTCGTCCGGCATCCGTCAGATCGGCATGCCTCTGGAGGAGGCGGCTTTGCTGCATTCAGAAGGTTGGCTTAGGAGAATGGTATGGATCGTACTTCCTCTGGCGGCGCCGGCAATCGCCGTTGCGTGGTCGGTGGCGTTCGTTCTATCGTTGGCCGACCTGGGCGTCACGCTCCTCGTTATTCCGCCGGGCTGGGAGACGCTGTCGCTTCGTATCTACAATCTGATGCATTACGGAGCCAACGACGTTCTCTCCGCACTGTGCATTATCCTGGTTGCTTTGTCTCTTTACCGCCACTTCTCGGCTATATTTTTGCCTTCCTATGGTAAAAGATCACTTAATAAATTAAGGCGATCTCTGACAGGAAACGAGATTGGCCGCTTTTGATTAGTACAGCCAGCGTGCCGATTGCCTCGATACTGCCGTCGACAAGAACTGCAACACGACTGTCCAGACACTGCGCTTCCCAGAGGCCGTGGGTGACGTAGATGATGGTGGTCCCCAGTTGTCGCGAAAGGTCGTTGATTTCCTCGAGAAGCGTTCGTCTAAGCCGACGGTCGAGATTGGCGAGTGGCTCGTCGAGCATTAGAACCCGGGGATCTCCACCAGCGCCCGGGCGACCGCCAGCCTCTGACGCTCGCCACCAGAGAGTTCATGCGGGTAGCAGTTTTGAGGCTTTGGCAGACAAACGATGTCCAAAAGTTCCCTTATTCTGTGGCGTCTGTTTTCGCCGCTCCGTTCCGAAGTTCGCAAGACAAAATCGAGATGCTGCGCGATCGTCATGTGCGGCCCAGCGAGATCCCTGGAACACCATGCCGACGCACCGCCGGTGTGGCGGCAACAAATAGCGCGGCGTACTCGCCAACCGGCCGCCGATCTGAATCTCGCCATCATCGGGCCGCTCGAGGCCGGCGATCAGCCGCAGCAGCGTGGTCTTGCCGAACCGGAAGGACCCAGAAGGACAAAAACTTCGCCTGCGCCGCATCGGAGGGACAGGTTCTCAATGACCGGTACGGCGCCGCGATGGAAGCGCAGGCCGTCGACTGACAGCATTGAAGGCAGACCGGCCGGCCTGCGGTCGTCCCCGGGTTTAGCCATCGATATTACGGGCATTGGTGGCGGGGCACGTACCAAGCCGCCCGCTGCTCCGTGCTGCGCAGACAGCCGGTGTTTTCCGTCGCCTGCCAGCCCGGGTGTCCGGGCCGCGCCATCTCCTCCGCCACCGCCGGGACGGCAACCATCAGCGCCGCCGCCAGCCAAATCCCGAACAATTTCCGCTTCGTCGAAACCCTCCTTCTCCAATAACTACCTTATTTGTTTGGCCTCGATTAAAGAGGGCTCTGCGAGTTCAGGTCCGAACGGAGGCTTGGCGCGCCTTCTGGCGGCCGGTGAACGGCATAATGAAGGTGAGTGCGGTCGCGACCGTCTGGATGATGCCAAGCTGCAACTTGACCTATCGGCGTTCCAGCAGAAACAGGCGTTCCAGAGGTCATGTTACTTGCGGGTGTCACGTGCCAATAGGTGTGGGTCATATTGCCGTTCCGAATGACGATCCCGGTCTCGGCGGGATCGTCGGCATTCCGAACAATCGCTACCTCACCGCCTGTTACGCTGCGAACTTCGGTTCCGGCTGGCACGACGACATCGATGCCCTCATGAAAGTCGGTTTCACCATACAGGTCCCACCATCCGTACCCTTGGCTTATGGTCCCGTTCGTGTCCTTTGGAAAGAGAGGAAGTCTGTTCGCCCACGGCTCAGGTTGAAAAACTGACGCCGGCTGTTCGGGACAAGTCGCGGGATCCAACTGTCCTGATATCAACTTGTTTCCGGTAGCCTGTTGTGTGGTCGCTGTCTCAAGGCTTTCAACCACAGTTCTCGCAAACTGCTCGCCGTAAGCGGCCCGTGAAACAGTTTCAATCTGCGCCAACAAGATCCGCCGAGTATCTAGGTCTCCGGTGCTTCGGTACGCTGCTCGCAGATCGAGGATTGCCTGCGCCGCTTCGGCGCGGGCCTCACGTATTTTTGGCCGCGTTGTATTCCTCGTAAAACATGAATGCCGAGTGGCCCGCTTCAATCAATCTCTTGGAGGTATGCAAAGTCACACCCGCCAACACGCCGGGCTCGTGGCCTTGGGCGAGTTGTACACCGATGTTCATGAGGTGAACGGCTTCTCCTGCTATTGGCGACCAAGATGGTCCCCAGTTCTCAAGGGCATATTGCTCGGCGTAGCTTTCCGACATGGCCCAGGCAAAGCCGCCCGCCGTGGGGACAGCCTCCTGGCGGATCAAACTCTCCAGCAGTGCGCTGGCGGCTTCATCAATCGCTCCAGCCGTGGCCGCGGTCCGCAAGCGCTCCCTGGCGCTGTCCATGATATCGCTGAGATCTTGAACCGCCGACTGTGCTCAAAGCGCCAGCAGTTCCGGCAAGAAGAACACAAAAACGCTGATGCCGAGGCCAGCAAGCGCCGCGGTCATCGGGATCTGATAGCAGTCGGAAAGGTTGCCGCAATTGTCAGCGAACGCCGGCCCCGGTGCCAGCGTGACCACGCCGGCCGTCGTCAGCCGCAGCGCTCGCCGTGCCGCAAGGTCACGCATCGGGCCGCCGCTCCGCTGACGACCCGGCACGAAGCCTCGACATCTGCCATTGCCAAGCGTCGGGAAGAAGGACCCTGAGGATAACCATCGAGGCGGCCATGGCGGCGATCACCGGCAGGAATGTCTCGGTCGTGCGCCAAAGTTGGGTGACGACGGCGAGGCTCGCAGCATATGCCAGAGAGGTCGCCGCCGCGACGCGCAGCAGCACCGGGATGCGCTTCATCAACTGCAGCCAAAGGGTCTCGCGCCGCCCCAGCAGCCACTTCAGAACCAGCGCGGCGAGCAGGACGCCGGCGACAAGGGCCGCCTGGCCCCAGCTCTGGACGAGACCGGACAGCAGGAAGGTGCCCGCCGCGACGCCGGCCGCAGCCTTCATCCAGAGTGGCAGCCGCTCGCCGAGGCTCCGCACCACGGGCGCTTGGCAATTCGCCGGGGCGGCGCCTGCACGACGGCAGTGTCCGCATAGGCCTCGAGCAACAGCCGGCAGAACGCCGCGGCGAGCATGGTGCCGACGATCCACGCCGGGTTGTTCGGATCGGCTGGATCATCTCTGGCGGTGGCGGACGCTGGACCACACCCAGATCGGCCGGGACAGCGTCGGGAAGGCCTGAGTCCAGGCGAAGGTGAGGAAGGCGATGGTGACGAGATAGCCGACGGCCCGGAGAAACTGCCGCGCAGCACCCTGCCCTCGCCGGGCCGCCCTGCAGACCCGCCAAGGCACGTGCACCGAGCGGCCCGCCGACACACAGCGCCAACAGAAGGGCGTAGCCGATCAGGCGCGGCGCCCGCACCTGCAGCAGAAAGCCTAAGGCATCTGGCGACCTGAGGAACCCTTGAATGGCTCGGTTATCCATTATCGCCAGAAGCGTTTGGTCGGCTACCGCATAGGCCACAAGCGCGACGAGACCCCAGCCGGCCGAAAGAACGCCGACAACACCGAAGGCGCAGACGGCCGATAGCAACAGGCTGACGAAGGGTAGTCGGCTGGTCCCGGAAAACTGGAGCCAAGCGGCGGCGATACCTACCGCGAGCGCGGCCAGGATGCCGAGCAGCCCCACCGGCGAAGCGGCGCGCACATAGGGAGCGTCGGCAATAGCGGCCGCTCCGGTCGGGGAGAGCCATGCCGCCGCCCGCGGCAGGCGCTCCCACCACAGTCTCTCGAGACGGCTCGCAACCCCGTTCACCGGGATTTCCTCCAAGACTGCCGCTGCGCCTTGTGCTCGACTGCAGATGCCCCACCGCGTGCACGGGTAGTCAATGAGATTGCGGTACGTGCCCGGGAGGCCGAATTGCGGTTGCGCCTACATGCAGCCTGGGCACCTGATTTCTACAAACAAGCTGTACTGCGCCACGGTTATTGAGACAAGCGGCTGCGACGGTCATGCGACCCGATCCATGGGCCCTGACCTGGGCGGGTGTCCGGTGGCCATGGCGGGCGACCAGCCAGTGGGTATTGTACCAGGCGGCGAAGTCGAGCAGTGCGAGCCGCAGCTGCTCGATGGTCTCGAAGTGGCGGACCCAGAGCAGGTTCTCCTTCAGCCTGCGGATGAAGCGCTCGGCGACGCCGTTGCCCTCCGGCTCGCGGGCGAAGGACGGTGAGGCCCCGATGCATTGTAGTTCGAGCCGTGGTCGTGGCGGAGCTTGAGGCCGTGGGCTACGTCCTTGCGGATGGCGCCGAAGTGCTGGCGTAGGCCTTGGCGGACGAGCTCCAGGGCCTGGAAGCGATTGGCGCTCTTGTCGGCGTGGATGCCGACGAATTCGCTGTTGCAGTGATCGACGGCGACAAAGACACGGGCCACGCCCTCCGCCACGGTGATGGTCTGGTTCATGTCGGTCCCCCACAGGACGTCGACGGCGTCGGTGGTGATGGTGCCGTCGTGCGCCTTGTCCGGCCGCTTGCAGACCCGGTGTGGCGCCAACAACCCGTTCTCCCGCATCAGCCGGCGGATCCGTCGGGCGAGCTGCGGATCTTGGCGATGGCGATTGATCTTCCGCCGCCGACGCGTTTCAATAACCACAAGAACTTTGCAGGAAACGCAGGCTGGGGGCTGGTATGCGAACGTGGGGGTGGATCGTCGCGGCGTCGGCACTGGTCCTTGCGCTGTTCTGCGGCGCGGCGCCGGCGCGGGCAGAGAACGAAGCCTTGAGCGGGCTTCTTCAGTACGACCAGTACAACGGCGTCGTCGGCGATGGGAGCGGGGGCTTTATCGTCGTTGGTGCCCAGAACACCGAGCGGCCGCCCAAGAGCGTAGCCAAGATGCGGGTCTTCGGCGCCGGCGGAGCCCTTCTTATTGATCGGACGATACGGCCACGGGATGCGGTATCCGCCGCGCTCGCCGACGTTATCCGGCTTGCGGATGGTGATATCGTCGCCACCGGCTGGATCCAGCGAACCGGCGCAACAAGCGACAATTGCTGGGTGATCCGGGCTGCGCCCGATGGATCGGTCCGCTGGAGCACGACGACGACTGGCCCGGCCCACGAGCGCTGCTACTTCGTGACCGCGCTGGGCGATGGCGCCGTGCTGGTTGGCGGGCGCAGCGAAGGCGATGCCTCGGGCAAGGCCGCCACCGTCGGGGCGTATTGGAAGGTGAATGCCGGGACCGGCGCCCTTGGCGCACCTGTCCGAAGTCGCGTGCGACCGGCCGGCGACGCGCTGCGCGTTCCAGGATGGACTTGCCTTGGCCGATGGCAGCCTCGCTTTCGTTGGCTGGCTGACCGATCCGGCACGCGGCGACTATTCGGGCGCCGGTGGCCCTGCGGCAACACGTGCGAGCACCGCAGCACAAGGAGCTGCCGCAAAGACCAGCAGAGACACGAGCGCAGGTCGAATGGCCGATCACCATCGATCCCGGGGGCAGGGTGTGCGGCTTTCGCTTGACGAAGGCAGGAAAAATTTATTTCGGGGCTCAGGAACTGTTTCCGGACATACGAAAAGACCCTGAGCGCTC
>CAVSXL010000010.1:0-333947 GCA_963731875.1 uncultured Alphaproteobacteria bacterium
GGCGCGCTGGAGCCCGCGACCGGTGCCAAGCGCGACGCGCTCAAAGGCCAGATCGTGCTGGCGCCGCCAAGCGCAATCGCCGACCGCTGGTCGCGGCGGCTGCCCGACCCACTCACCTCTTTCGCTTCAGGCTGGATGCGCGTGCGGGCCCGCGCCCGGCAGCAGGGTATCGAGCTGCCGCTCGTCATCTCCGACCATGCCGACTGGCGCGAACTGACCGACACCATCGCCGAGACCGGCGCGGACGAGGTGTGGGTGACCCATGGTCGCGAGGATGCCCTGCTCCACCATATCCGGATGACGGGGCGGCGGGGCCGCGCGCTCGCGCTTGTCGGCCGCGAGGACGAGGACCAGTGAAGGCCTTCGCCGCACTCCTCGACCGGCTTGCCTATACGCCGTCACGCAACGACAAGCTGCGACTGATGGCGGATTATTTTGCGAGCGTACCGGATCCGGACCGGGGTTATGCGCTCGCGGCGCTGACCGACGGCCTGTTCTTCCGGGTACCGTTCCGGCGCATCTTCGCCGAGATGCTGGAGACGCGGGTCGATCCCGTGTTGTTCAAGCTCTCCCGCGACTATGTGGGCGACACGGCGGAGACCATCTCGCTGTTATGGCCGTCCCGCGAAGAGGATGTGGCGCCGCCGCGTCTGGCTGATGTGGTCGAGGCGGTTCAGGCCGCCGGCAAGACGGAAATCCCGGAGTTGCTTGCCGGCTGGCTCGATCGCCTCGATGCCACCGGGCGCTGGGCGCTGCTCAAGCTTCTCACCGGCGCGCTGCGGGTCGGCGTCTCGGCCCGGCTCGCCAAGACGGCGCTCGCCCAATGGTCGGGCAAGCCGCTCACCGAGATCGAGGAGGTGTGGCACGGGCTCACACCTCCTTATACCGCCCTGTTCGCATGGCTTGCGGGCGATGCGCCGCGGCCAGAGACGGCCGGCAAAGCCGTGTTCCGGCCACTGATGCTGTCGCATGCCATCGAGGACCGGGAACTTGCCGGCATCAGCCCGTCCGACTTCGTGGCCGAGTGGAAGTGGGACGGCATCCGCGTGCAGGCCAGCCACCATGGCGGCGAGAAGCGGCTGTTCTCGCGCACCGGCGACGACATCTCGGGCGCGTTTCCCGACGTCGTGGAGGCCCTGCCCGAAGGCGTCGTGCTCGACGGCGAACTCTTGGTGCTGCGTGACGGCGAAGTCGCCCCGTTCAACGATCTTCAGCAACGGCTGAACCGCAAATCCGTCACCGCCTCCATGCTGAAATCGCACCCGGGCCATATCAGGCTCTACGACATCCTGTTCGAGGGCGACGAGGACTTGCGGCCCCTGCCCTTCGAGGACCGGCGCGCCCGCCTCGAGGTCTGGCACGCGGCGCACGCGCCGCGGCGCACAGACGTCTCGGACATCATCGCCTTCACCTCGATCGGTGAACTGGAGGCGCTGTGGGCCGGCGCGCGGGAGACTGGAATCGAAGGCCTCATGCTAAAGCGCCGCGACAGCCCCTATATCGCCGGACGTCCCAAGGGCCATTGGTACAAGTGGAAGCGGGCGCCGCTGATGATCGACGCCGTGCTCATGTATGCCCAGCGCGGCAGCGGCAAGCGGTCGTCGTACTATTCGGACTACACGTTCGGCGCTTGGCGTACGGCAGAGACCGGCGAGCCCGAGCTCGTGCCCGTGGGCAAATCCTATTTCGGCTTCACCGATGAGGAACTGAAGCAGCTCGATTCCTTCGTGCGCGCCCACACGGTCGATAGCTTCGGGCCGGTGCGCCAGGTCGAGCCGAAGCTGGTGTTTGAGGTCGCCTTTGATTCAGTGCATCAGTCCAAGCGTCACAAATCCGGCGTGGCCATGCGCTTTCCGCGTATTCACCGCATCCGCTGGGACAAACCGGCGGACGAGGCCGATAGCTTGGAGACGCTCACAGGCTTGATCGTGGACTAGTCGCCGTCGTCTGATTACGGCGTTCGAGGTTAGGCTAAGCCTTCGCGACGAGCCTCGCGCCAATTGGGAGGAAGAACCATGAGAATGATGCTGACTGCGCGTTTCCCCACCGACAGCTTCAACGACTTGGTGCGCAATGGGCAGGCAGGACCGCTCATGCAGAGCATCCTGGCCGATTTGAAGCCCGAGGCGGTCTACTTCACGGATGATTGCGGTGAGAGGACCGCCGTCCTCATCATCGATATGCCGACCGCGTCGGACCTTCCGCGATTCGTCGAACCGTTCTTTCTCAAGTTTAATGCCGACTGCGAACTGAAAATCGTGATGAGCCCCGAGGATCTGGCGCAGGCCGGGCTCGACGACCTCGGCAAAAAGTGGGGCTGACGCGCGGTCCTACTGGGTGAACACCAGCACGAGATAGGCGAAGAACAGCACCAGATGGACGAAGCCGAGAAGGATATTGGTCGGCGCGCCTGAGAAGGTCATCTGGCAAACGAAGAGCGTTACGGCGAGGAGTGCGATCTCGACATTGTTGAGACCGAGCTCGATCGGGGTGCCGGTGAAGACGCTGATAGCGAGCACCACCGGCACGGTCAGGCCGATGGTCGACAACGCGGAGCCGAGGCTGAGATTGACGGCGCGCTGGAGCTGATTGCGGGCGGCCGCCTGGCAGGCAGAGGTCCATTCCGGTGCGAGGATGAGCATCGCGATCAGCACACCGCCGAGGGCGATCGGCAAGCCCATTTGCTCGGTACCAAAGTCCATCAGTTTCGCCAGAGGCTTGGACAGAAGCACCACCGGCAGCAGCGTCGCAAGCAACAGGATGGCGTGATAAGGCGCGGAATAGACCTTGCCGTGCTGATGCGGCTCGGCGCTCGCCGGCTGGGCCGGCTCGACATCTTTCGGCGTCTTCTTCGGCTGTATAAAGAAGCTGCGATGGCGCGTCGTCTGGATGGTGAGGAAGGCGGCGTAAAGCAGCGCCGTCAGCAGCCCGAAGATCACGGCCTGTTGGGTGGTGAAGGTCGGCCCCGTGGTCGCTTGGGTGAAGGTCGGGATGACCAGTGCGATGATGGCCAGCGGGGTAATCACCGCGAGATAGGCCATGGCGCCTTGCAGATTATATTCCTGCTCGACATGACGTAGCCCGCCGATGGCCAGCACCGTGCCCACCATGCCGTTCAGCACAATCATCAGGATAGCGAACATCGTCTCGCGCGGCAGCGTCGGGTTGGGGTCACCGCCGAGCATGACCGTGGCGAGGATCGCCACCTCCATGCTGATGACGGCAAGCGTCAGGATCAGTGTGCCGTAAGGCTCGCCTAGGAGCTCGGCCAAGGCGTCGGCATGGCGTACGACGCCGAACGCACACCAGATCATCACGCCAAAGAGCCAAGCGAACAGCAGGGCGACGCGGGGAGCATTCTCGAGATCGGCAAGCCACTCTTTGCCGACGGTGAAGAAGATCACCGTCGTGACGATGCCGGCAATCAGACCTAATTCCGGGCGCAAGCGTTCCACGAAGCCGCCCGTGTCGGGGCGCAGCTTGGGACTGGCCTTCGCGGCGGTCTTCTTGGGAGCAGTCTTGGTCGTGGCGACCTTACTGCCAGTGCCCTTGGAGGTGGCCTTGGTCGACGTCGACCGGCCCGCGGCCTTGCGCCTTGCTTGCATTATCGAGCCCTTATCCCTCGGCGCAATTGCCCGACGACGATCCCCTTCTAGCCAATCGTGCGCCAACACGAAAGGTGGCAAGGTTTGCTCAGCAGAGTTTGGGCTGGTCTCGCCTGCTAGACGTGGTGGCCGTGATCGCCGGCCGCAAACTTTTTCAGGGCGACACGATCGACCTTGCCCGTAGGGTTCAGCGGCATCTTGTCGATGATGACGACCTCCTCGGGGGCCTTGTAGCCGACCCGCGCCTTGGCGAATTGGATTAGCTCGCCCGCCTTCGGCGATGCCGTATCCTTCTTGATCTCGACATAGGCGCGCACGCTCTCGCCATGGGCCTCGTCAATCACGCCGACGACGCCGGCAAGCTCGACCGCCGGGTGCTCCAGGAGCGCGTCCTCGACCTCCTGTGGCGAGATGTTCGAGCCGTCATGCACGATGATCTGCTTCTGACGGCCGCAGAACCAATTATAGCCGTCCTTGTCGACCTTCATCTCGTCGCCGGTATCGAACCATCCGTCGCGCAGGACCTCGGCGGTCGCCGTTTCGTCGTCCCAATATCCGGCGCATTGGGTCGGCGTCTTGACCCAGAGACGGCCCTCTTGACCCTTCGGCAACTCATGCCATTGGTCGTTGCGGATGGTGAATACGAAACCGGGACCGGGCAGTCCGATCGAGCCGAGCTTGTCGACACCCATGGGCGGATTGAGCGCGGCAAGGCCGAACTCCGTCATGCCGTAACCTTCGCTCACGGTTTTCCCAGTCAACGCCATGAACTCCTTCTCCAGCTCGGCGGACACCTTGTCGCCACCCGAGCGGCAGAGCCTCAAGGAGCTGAAGTCTTCGCTCGACATGCCGTGCTCACGGATGAGGTGGAGAAGTGCGGTAGGCAGCATCGACAACATTGTCGGCCGCGTGGTGCGCAAAAGCGGCCCGATCTCGTCGTGGTCGAAGGCCCGGGCGATGACGAGCCGCGCGCCGGCGGCAAGCGCCGCCATGGAGAAGGTGAAGCCGCCAATATGGGTGCAAGAAGATCCCGGCAGCACCACGTCATTCGGCGTGACTTCGAAGCCTTGGGCGGCGCTGGCGAACATCCAGCCCAGCGACTCGCGGGTATGGGTCACGCCCTTGGCCGGACCGGTGGATCCGGAGGTGAAGAAGATAGCTGCCGGCGCCTTCGGGTCCAAGGCCGGTAGATCGGCGCGCCGCGGCTCGGTCTTGCTCAGGGCCTCGAGGCTTGGTTGCTTGGCTTCATCGGCCCCATACCAGACGACGCCCAGCGACAAGTTCGCAGCCTTGCTCGCGGCAATGTCGGCGGCGCGCTCGGCATGCGCGAGGATGATCTTGGCGTCGCTCACATTCAGAGCGTGATCGATCTCGGGCGGCATATAGCGATAGTTGAGCGGTGTCAGAACGAGTCCCGCCTTGAAGCAGGCGACGTAGTGGACAAGAAGCGCCGTGCGGTTCGGCATCAGCGACGCCACACGGTCGCCGGGACGAAGGCCGAGCGCGAGATAGTTGGCGGCGAGACGGCTGGAGGCGTTGTCCAGCTCGGTCCATGACACCACCGACTCCAGGGACGTCACCGCCGCATCGTTGGGGCGATGGCTCAGTCCGACCTTCAGGAGATCCGACAGCTGAAGCGGCGCTTCGAGCAAGGGGCCTGCATGCAACATGACTTGTCTCTTTCGCTTCTAGGCGCCGATCGACGGGCGCTCGCGGTCGTAGCGGTAAAGGCCGTAGAACCCGGTGGGATCGAGGAAGATCTGCGTTGCCTTTGAGAAGCCTGCCTCGTGGCCAAGCGCGAGCCATGTGGCGGCATGCTCCGGTAAGTCGCAGGTGGTCACATGATGTTCGATCTGGTTCCATTCCTCATCCGTTAGGAACGTCCACGCTGGCCGGTTCACACGGCGGAAGCGCGCCAGATAGGCCTCGCGGTCCTCGCCCTCGGCCAAGGTCGGCTCATAGATCATCAAGGCATCGCGCGTGGCGCCGCAGATCGCTTCGAGCAGCTCGCGCTTTCCGTCGGTGGTGAGGTGGTGGATCGACAGTCCGCACCAGGCGATGTCGGTGGGCTTCGGCTGCTCGGTCAGCGTCTTGACGAAATCGCCATCGTCGAGCTCGACCGCGAAGGGGGCGCCGGCCAAATTCCTCGCGGCAAGCTCAAGGGCGGGTTCGGATAGGTCGATGCCGCGATACCGGCGGGCCTTGGTGCCTTCCAGCGCGCGCTTCATCTGGCCGGCGTCGCCGCAGGCAATGTCCAGAAAATCGAAAGGCTTGGGAAGCGCCGCCAGGGCTTGGTGGAGAACCGCGCCCACCTCTTTGTGGGCCAGCGAGTCGTGGTCCACCATCTTCTGGTAGGTGGCCCATTGCTTCTGAAACTGTTCGAGCGCCGGGGCGTCGTCCACCGTGCCGCCCGGCTCGAGATATTGGATATGGATACTCATTGCGCCACAACTCTCCGGTTCATGCCCGGCAGAGTTCTACCGCATGGCAGGTTTGCCAAAGGTTAGCGCGCTCGCCGGCGCATTAACGGCCGTGGCTTCAGATGTCCCAGCCCGGATCGTGAATAATGTCGTGAAAGGCTTTGTGGATCGCCCCGCCCCATCCTTCGCGGACGGCTTGCAGATACGGATCGTCGTCCTCGAGCCTGACCGTGAAGCCCGGCTTCAGCGAGTCGCGCCGGTAGATCATGACATCGAGGGGCGGCCCCACCGAGACGTTCGAGCGCATGGTGGAATCGAACGAGATCAGCGCGCATTTGGCGGCGTCATTCAGGCTGGTATCGTGGTGGATAATCCGGTCGAGAATGGGCTTGCCGTATTTTACCTCGCCAATCTGGAAATAGATCGTGTCGCCCATGGCTTCGATGAAATTGCCGGCATCGTAGATCATGAACAGGCGGAGCTGACCGCCCTTGAGCTGGCCGGCAAGGATAAAGGTGGCAGTGAAATCCACCTCCTGCTGTTGCAGATAGCCGCCGTCGACCTTGTGAACCTCGCGCAAGGCATTGCCCACGACGCGGGCCGCCCCGAACATCGAGGTCACGGCATAAAGGTCCTGCTCGGGATTCTCGTTGTTGAGCCATTCGGTCACCAAGCTGACGACCCCTTGGGTGAGCGAGAGGTTGCCGGCGGTCACGAGCGTAAAGAAGCGCTCGCCCGGCTTGTCGAACGAGAACATCTTGCGGAAGGTGGAGACGCGGTCGATGCCGGCATTGGTGCGCGAATCCGACGCAAGCACCACTCCCTCATCGAGCAGAACGCCGATGCAGTACGTCACCTGGTCAACCCTCACTGGGTTTGTTGCTGGCTTGGAAAGCTCACTTTGACAGTCATCGTCTCAACCCCACCCCCGGCGCGCACCCCCCGAACCGGACTGGCCTCAGCATAATCCAGGCCGACGGCAGTACGAATATACGATTCGTTGGGACTCACGCGATTGGTCGGATCGAAACCGACCCAGCCCAAAGAGTCAACGAAGGCTTCCGCCCAGGCATGGCTTGCCGCATGGGCCTCAATGCCGAACCCGTGGCTTAGATAGCCGCTGACATAGCGGGCCGGCACGCCCAAAGCGCGGCAGACGGCGCAGAGAACATGGGCCTGGTCTTGGCAAACGCCGCTGCCTTGCTCCAGCGCCTCTGCTCCCGTCGTCTGCACATCGGTGTCGCCAGGGCGATACGCAACCTGGTCGGCGACGGCGAGCATGACCGCGTGCAGCGTCTGGATCAGGTCCTCTTTGGGCTCGGCCGAATAGCGCGCGGCAAAGTCGCGGATCGAGTCGGTCACAACCGTGTAGGGGGTTTCGCGAAGATAGAGCATTGACGGCAGCTCGGACGACGCGGTGCCGACCACGCCATTCGTGTCGCGGGTCCGCACCAGCCCACAGACCTTGATGTCGAGATGCTCGACCGGTTTCGGCAGGGTCAGGGTGTGGCAGACATTGCCATACTGGTCCTGCCACTGGGTCATCGCGGCGCCTGGACAGGTGAGCGCCCAACTCTCGACAGCCTGCGTGCCGCCCGAGAGCGGCGTCATGCGCAGATATTGCGTCGTTGCGAGCAGCGGCTCGGAGTATTCATACGACGTCGCGTGTTCGACCCGGATCAACATGGTTCGCCTACACCGCCTCCGCCATGATCATAGGCACCATCAGGAAGTCCTCCTGGAGCTGAACGCCGAGAGCGTTGTTGCGGTCGATGAACTCCGTCAGAAACTCGTGCAGCCCCTCCGAGAAGACCCGATCGATCCGGCCGTAGCGAAGCTGGGCATAAGTTTGGCCGGCAATCCGCGTGCATTCGAGCTGCTTCTTATCGGCGAGATCTTCCAGCGTGCTCACCACGACCTCGTAGCAATGATGCAGTGACCGCGGCATGTCTTCGCGTAGGATAAGCAGCTCGGCGATGCGCCAAGGATAGACCATGTCGTGATAGACGCGGCGATAAGCGCGGAACGCGCCGACGGAGCGCAGCAACGCGCCCCATTGGTAATAGTCGACATAGCCGCCGACCTGTTCGGAGTCGGGCAGCAGTACGTGGTATTTGACATCGAGAATACGCGCCGTGTTGTCCGCGCGCTCGATGAAGGTTCCGAGCCGGATGAAGCGGAAACCATCGTCGTGCAGCATGGTGCCGAACACGACGCCGCGGAAGAGATGCGAACGCTCCTTCACCCAGTCGAAGAAGTCCCGGTACCCCCAATGCATCAGCCCGTCGTAGTCGAGATTCTGCACTTGCAGCCACGTCGAGTTCAGGCTCTCCCACGCCTCACTGGAAATCGCCGAACGCTGGGCCCGGGCATTCTCGCGGGCGTTCTTGATCAGCGAGCAGATCGAGCCGGCGTTCTCTTGATCGAGCGCCACGTAGCGAATGATGTTCTCGTGCGTGAGCTTGTCGTAAAGCTCGTCGAAACGCCCGTCGCCGGGGGCTATGGATAGGATCGGCTCGAATTGCGTCTGCCGATCGAGCGACGACGGCAGCAGCGACATGCGAAAGCTAACGTCCAGCATGCGCGCGGTATTCTCGGCGCGCTCCATATTGCGGGCCATCCAGAACAAATTATCGGCGGTGCAACTCAGCATCTCAGCGCTCCAGAACCCACGTGTCCTTGGTGCCGCCGCCTTGGCTGGAATTGACGACGAGCGAGCCTTCACGCAGGGCGACGCGCGTCAACCCGCCGGCAATCACGGTCGTCTCCTTGCCGGACAGCACGAAGGGTCGCAGATCCACATGACGCGGCACGATCTGGCCGTCGCACAGCGTCGGCGCCGTGGACAGCGACAGGGTGGGTTGGGCGATATAATTGTCGGGATTGTGCAGAACGCGCGCCTTGTAGGCCTCGCGCTCCTCGGCCGTCGAGGCCGGGCCGATCAGCATGCCGTAGCCGCCCGAGCCCTGCACTTCCTTGACCACGAGATTTTCGAGGTTGTTGAGCACGTGCTGGCACTGCTTGGGCTCGCGCAGCATGTAGGTGTGTACATTGTTGAGGATGGCGTGCTCGCCGAGATAGAACTCGATCATACGAGGCACGTAAACATACATGCACTTGTCGTCGGCGACGCCGGTGCCGAGCGCGTTGGCCAGCGCCACGCGCCCCGAGCGGATCGCCGAGAGGAGACCAGGCACCGCAAGCATCGAGTCGGGCTGGAATGCCAGCGGATCCATGAATTCATCGTCGACACGGCGATAGATCACGTCGACCTTGACGGGACCCTCGGTGGTCCGCATCCACACATCGCCGTCGCGTACGAAGAGGTCGCCGCCCTCGACAAGCTCGATGCCCATCTGCTCGGCGAGAAACACATGCTCGAAATAAGCGCTGTTGAATCGGCCGGGCGTGAGCAGCACGACCACGGGGTCGTCGGCGCCGCTCGGCGCCACAGCGCGTAAATTTTCAAGCAAGCGCTCTGGGTAATTTCCGACCGGTGAGATGCTTTGCCCGTCGAAGGCGTCGGGAAACAGCCGCATCATGATTTCGCGATTCTCAAGCACATACGACACTCCCGATGGCGTGCGCACATTGTCCTCGAGCACGAAGAAATCCCGCTCGCCGGTGCGGATCAGATCGATGCCAGCGATATGGGCGTAGACATCGTTCGGCAGATCGACGCCATGCATCTCCGGGCGGTAGGCGGAATTGAGCAGCACCAGCTCCGGTGGAATGAGGCCCGCCTTCAATATCTCCTGGTCGTGATAGATGTCGTAGAGGAAGATATTGATCGCCTTGACCCGTTGCAGACAGCCGCGCTCCACGAAGTCCCACTCGGAGCGATCGAGAATGCGCGGGATCAGGTCGAAGGGGATCAGCCGTTCGGTGGAGCCACCTTCCGTGTAAACGGCGAAGGTGATGCCCAAGCGACGGAACAGCTCGTCGGCGGCATGCTGCTTGGTGACCAGGGATTCGATGGAGAGATTGTCGAGAAGGTCGGCGAGCGCCGCATAGGCCGGCCGCACCGTGCCGTCCGGTTCTCGCATCTCGTTGAAGAATTTGCGGTAAAGGTCGGCGGGATCGTCTGCCTTCGCCTCGGCCGTGAATGTCTCAGTGGTTTGCGGCAAGCATACCCGTCCCGGTTAAGCGCTCCTGAACGCCCTCATTATCCTGCGTTTTCCATCCCAGCGTCTTATTTTCGGGCATCATAGTCCGATGCCGCACTCTTGAGCAACTCCCGCGCTTTTAGGGCCTCTCGACCACCTCTATTCGGCCGGGGTCCGATGGGCACCCTCAGGCGCGGCGGGCTTCTGCGCGAATTTCCGCACCACCACGTAGAACACAGGGGTGAAGATCAAGCCGAACACCGTCACCCCGATCATGCCGAAGAAGACGGCGGTGCCGAGCGACTGACGCATCTCGGAGCCGGCGCCGGTGGCGATCACCAGCGGCAGCACGCCGAGGATGAACGCGAAGGACGTCATGAGGATGGGACGCAGGCGAACCCGGGCGGCCTCGGTAGCGGCCTGGAATCGGTCCTCGCCACTCTCCTCATTCTGCTTGGCAAACTCGACGATCAGAATCGCGTTCTTCGCCGCCAAGCCGATCAGCACCACGAAGCCGATCTGGGCGAGAATGTTGATGTCCATGCCGCGCAGGAGCAGGCCGCTGACCGCGGCGAGCAGACACATGGGCACGATCAGCACCACTGCCAGTGGCAGCAGCCAGCTTTCATATTGCGCCGCCAGCAGCAGGAAGACGAAAACGACGGAGGCGAGGAAGACATAGACCGCCGTGTTGCCGGCGAGTTGCTCCTGGAAGGCGAGTTCGGTCCATTGGAACGAGTAGCCGTCCGGAAGATTCTCGTCGGCCAGCCGCGCCATCGTCTCAAGTCCGTAACCGGACGAGTATCCCGGGGCCGTGCCGCCTTGCACCGCGGCGGACGGGTAGACGTTGAAGTGCTCGACGCGATAGGGACCGGTGATATCGCGGAAGGAGGCCACCGACCCGAGCGGCACCATCTGGCCGCTGGCATTGCGCGTTTTCAACTCCGAGATGGCATGGAGGTCCTGGCGGAACTGACCGTCGGCTTGCGCGGTCACCCGATAGGTACGGCCGAGGAAGTTGAAGTCGTTGACATATTGCGAGCCGAGATAGACTTCGAGCGTCTGGAAGATGTCGTCGGCGCTGACGCCAAGCATCTCGGCGCGCACGCGATCGATATCGGCATACACCTTCGGCGTGCGCGTGTTGAAGGTGGTGAACACGCCAGCAAGGCCAGGCGTTTGATTGGCCGCTCCGGCGATCGACTGCGCCACCGCCTCGAGCTGAGACAGGTCGCCTCCGTGGGTGTCCTGGACTTCCATCTTGAAGCCGCCGGTGGTGCCGATGCCGCGGACCGGCGGCGGCGACACGCTGATGATAAACGCATCCTGGATGCCCTGAAATGCCTTGTTGAGGGCACCGGAGATCGCTTCTGCGCTCTGGCCCTTGGCAGCGCGCTCCTTGAATGGATCGAGCGGGGTAAACACGACAGCCGCATTCGGGGCCGTGGTGAAGGTCGCGCCGTCAAGGCCAATGATGGGAACGGCATGAGCGATGCCCGGTGTCTCGAGCGTGATCTTCGTTACCCGCCGCGCCACCTCGTCGGTGCGCGCCAGGGAGGAGCCGGGCGGCAGCTGGATGATATTGATCAGGTAGCCCAGATCCTGGTTCGGAATGAAGCCGGTGGGAGCCGCCCTGAACTGATAAACAGTCAAGCCGATCAGACCGGCATAGACCGTAAGCATGATCACCGACAGGCGCACCACTTTCGCGGTCAAAGCGCCGTAACGCGACGAGATCCACTCAAACCCGCGATTGAAGCCCCGGAAGAACCCGCCAATCAGACGCGACGCCAGAGTCCTGCGGTCCTCATTCGGATTGTGCGGCTTGAACAGGAGCGCGCATAGCGCCGGGCTGAGGGTCAGCGAAACGATCAACGAGATGGCTGTCGCGGTGGCGATGGTGACGGCGAACTGACGGAAAAACTGGCCGAGAATGCCGCTCAAGAAAACGGTGGGAATAAACACGGCCGTGAGCACGAGCGCGATGGCGACCAGCGCGCCGCCGACCTCCTCCATGGTGCGATAGGCGGCCTCGCGGGGCGATAGCCCCTCGCGGATATTGCGCTCGACATTCTCCACCACGACGATGGCGTCATCGACCACGATGCCGATGGCGAGCACCAGTCCGAACAGAGACAGGTTGTTGAGCGAGTAGCCGAGCGCGGCGAGCATGGCGAAGGTGCCGATCAACGACACCGGGATGGCCACGATAGGCACGACCGAGGCGCGCCACGTCTGCAGAAACAGGATGATCACGATCACGACGAGGACCACTGCCTCGAAGATCGTCTCGATGACGGCATCGACTGAATCGGAAATGAAGACCGTTGGGTTGTAGACGATGTCGTATTGCAGTCCTTGCGGAAACGACTTCGACAACTCCACCATCTTGGCTTGAACTTGATCGGCAGTCTGGAGCGCATTGGAGCCCGGGCGTTGGAAGATACCCATGGGAATCGCCACGCGCTCGTCGAGATAGCCATTGCGATTGTAGTCGGCGGCGCCAAGCTCCACCCGCGCCACGTCGTGAACCCGGACGACCCGTCCGTCACTCTCCGCCTTGACGATGATGTTGCCGAAGGCCTCCGGCGTGGTCAGGCGACCTTGCGTCTCGACATTGAGCTGAAACGCCCCGGGCTGCGGCACGGGAGGCTGATTGATGACGCCAGCGGCGACTTGCACGTTCTGGCCGCGCAGCGCGGTGATGACATCACCGGCGGTGAGATCCCGAACGGCGAGCTTCTCGGGATCCAGCCACACGCGCATGGAGTAGTCACGCGCGCCGAAGATGGTCACGTTGCCCACGCCATCGATGCGGGAGAGCACGTCCCGGACATGCAAGGTGGCGTAGTTCGAGATGTAGAGCAGATCGCGCGAGCCATCCGGCGAGCTCAGATGGATCACCATCATCAGGTCGGGCGACTGCTTGTTGACGGTCACACCGATCGCGCGAACTTCCTCCGGAACGCGGGGGAGCGCGGTCGACACGCGGTTTTGCACCAGCACCTGAGCGGTATCGAGATCGGTGCCCAGCTTGAACGTCACGGTGAGCGCCATCGACCCGTCGCTGGTGGACTGGGACGTCATGTAGAGCATGTCGTCCACACCGTTCACCTCCTGCTCGATGGGCGTGGCGACCGTCTTGGCGACGATCTCGGCGGAGGCGCCGGGATATTGCGCCGTTACCTGAATCGAAGGCGGCGCGATGTCGGGATATTGGGCGACGGGCAAGCTGAAATAGGCCACGCCGCCAACCATCACAATGAGGATGGAGATGACGGCCGCGAAAATTGGCCGGTCGATAAAGAAGTGCGAGAGGTTCATAGCCTGGTCCGGTCTCGGCCGCTTATTGCTGACTGGCCGGGGCGGCTTCGGGCGGTTTTACCGTGCCTTGCTCGGGCGTGACTTTCTGACCGGGCCGCGCGCGCAAGAGCCCGTTGATGATGACATTATCGTCGGGCGTGATGCCGCTCCGGATAATGCGCAAGCCGTCATCGGTCACCGAGCCGAGTTCGACCGGCTTCGGCACCACGGTGCCGTCGGGCGACACCGTAAACAGCATCTTTGTCGACTGATCGGTGACCACGGCCGCGTCGGGCACGAGGATCGTCGGCTTCAACTGCGACATGGGCACGCGCACGCGGCCGAACTGACCGGGCGTGATGAACAGATCTGGATTGGCGAAAGACGCGCGCACACGGATGGTCCCCGATGAGCGGTCATACTGATTGTCGACGAAGTCGATGGCGCCCTTGAGGTCCCACGCCTTCTCATCCATCAACTGTCCTTCGACCTGGATGCCATTGTCGCGGGCCGAGGCGATCTCGCCCTTTTGCACCAGGCGCTTATAGGTCATCCCGTCGCCCTCGCTCACGTTGAACATGAGCCATATCGGATCGAGGGAGACGATGGTTGTCAGGAGCGTGGTTTCGCCAGTACCGCCCATGATCAGATTGCCGACACTCACCTCATGACGGCCGACGCGCCCCGCGACCGGCGCGGTGACCCGCGTGTAATCGAGGTTGAGTTGGGCCTGATTGACCGCCGCTAGAGCGTTGTCCCGGGAGGCGGTGGCGCTTTGCACTTCGGCTGTCCGCTCGTCGAATGTCTCCTTGGAGGCAAAATCGTTCTTGAGCAGCTTTGATGTGCGATCGAGCTGGACTTTGGCGAGCTGAAGCTGGGCCTCGGATTGCGTCAGCTGGGCCTTGGCCGAATCGAGCGCGATCTCATAGGGCCGCGGCTCGATGACGAACAGAAGGTCTCCCTTCTTCACGAGTTGGCCGTCAGTAAAATTGACGGATTCGAGATAGCCGCTGACGCGGGCGCGAATCTCCACGGACTCGCGGGCTTCGAACTGGCCGGTGAAGTCGCTCCACTCCTTGAGGTCCTGGACCAAGGGCTTAGCCACGGTGACCGCGGGAGGCGGGGGACCGGCAGGGGCTGCCTGCTCGCCTTGCGGGGCGATCATGTAGCGATAGGCAATCGCCGCGACAGCAATGACGGCGAGCGAAATCAGCAGAATTCGGCCGCTGCGCTGCGCGGCCGGCGGCGGCGGTGCTTCCTTGCGCGCAGGTTTGGACGCAGGGGTCCCCGACGGCTTGGAAGCCGGGGCCTTCGTTTCCCGCGCCTTCGGCTCCTCGGACTGGGTTTCGGGCTCGATATCCTCGTCGGGCACCGCGCGCCTCGCGTTTCGATTTCTCTGCTGCATCATGACCGCTTATCAAGCTTCGTACACGCCGGTCCAGTGCGGGCCGCCGCCTCGTAATCCGCCCCTAGCGCCTTCTGTAAGGAACGCTACCCTATTCGGATCGGTGAACACAGGGGCAACGACCGCATGCCGCAGCCGTCGACGGCGAAAACAGCCTCGTATACCCCATCCTCACGTCAATTTGTCCTTTGTCTAGGCGGCAAGGGGCTGGCCCGGCGTCGTCTGGACCGGGCAGCCGCCACGGCCGGACCTCGTGGCCAAAGCGATCGCGCCCGACTATGTGCTCGGGCCGCATACCGCATCGCTCGGCCTCGCCGTTTATGACGGCACACTGCTGCCTGCGGCTTATCGCAGCGGCGCCTTTGTCGGCCAGCACGGCTCGTGGAACCGCAAGCCCTTGAGCGGCTACAAGGTGATCTTCGTGCCATTCGATAACGGCAAGCCCTCGGGCGCGCCGAAGACATTCTCACCGGCTTCGTGAGCGAGGACGGCAACGCCTTTGGGCGGCCCGTCGGCGTGGCCATCGACAAATCCGGGGCGCAGCTCGTCGCCGACGACGTGGGCCATACGGTGTGGCGCGTCGCGGCGGCGAAAAAATAAACGTCGCCTCGCGAAGAAAATCCTACGCACACAGATCATTATCCCGGCCGGGTGGCCAAACCCGCTTCACGATGCTATAGGCTCACCCGTTCAAAAAATCCCAGTGCGCAACAACATCCAATCCTAGAGAAAGGGAGGTCCCCATCTCGGACGCAACGAGAACTACGTTCGTTCCAACGACCACGCAAGATTATGGCGACAATCCAATCGCCGTTCGGGAGACCGATACTTATGTCTCTGAATATGTGCGTGGTTTTGTCGAAAAGTGGGACGAACTCATCGATTGGAATCAGCGCGCGAAAAGTGAAGGCCGCTTTTTCATCGATGTTTTGAAGGCACGCGGCAAGAAGAGCGTGCTCGATGTCGCCACCGGAACCGGATTTCATTCGGTTCAACTGCTCAAAGCCGGATTCGATGTGACCTCCGTCGACGGATCGGCGGAGATGCTGGCCAAGGCCTTCGAAAACGGCTGCAACCAGGGTGTGGTGCTCAAAACCATTCATGCCGACTGGCGGCAACTCAACCGCGGCGTGCGCGGCAAGTTCGACGCCATCATCTGTCTCGGAAATAGCTTCACGCATTTGTTCGATGAGAATGACCGCCGCCGCGCGCTGGCGGAGTTCTACGCGGCGCTGAAGCATGACGGCATTCTGATCCTAGACCAGCGCAACTACGACCGCATCCTCGACGAAGGCTTTGCCAGCAAGCACAAATATTATTATTGCGGCGACAAGGTCGTGGCCGAGCCCGTGCATATCGACGAGGGCCTAGCCCGCTTCGAGTACTCGTTCCCAGACGGCTCGCGGCACAATCTCAACATGTTTCCGTTGCGCAAGGACTATACGCGCCGCCTGCTACGCGAGGCGGGGTTCCAGAAGCTCCATAGCTACGGCGACTTCCAGGAAGAGGGCGAGGAAACGGATCCCGATTTCTTCATCCATGTCGCGGAGAAGAGCTATGGCGCAAACTGATCAGAGCATCGCCCTTGCCCGCGACTACTACGACAGTGACGAGGCGGACGATTTTTACCGCACGATCTGGGGCGGCGAGGACATCCATGTCGGGCTCTACGACACCGGGCCCGATATCACCGCCGCCAGCCGCCGGACGGTGCAACGCATGGCCGGCAAGGCCGGCACGCTCAAAGGCAAGCACGTGCTCGATCTCGGCTCGGGCTACGGCGGGGCGGCCCGTGTGCTCGCCGGGGAGTATGGCGCGCAAGTGACCTGCCTCAATCTTTCGGCGGTGGAGAACGAGCGCAACCGCGCATTGACGCGCGAGGCTGGACTGGAAGACCAGATCACGGTGGTCGACGGTTCGTTCGACTCCGTGCCGTTCGAGGGCCAGCGGTTCGACTTGGCGTGGAGTCAGGACGCAATCCTGCATGCGCCCGACCGGCGCGCGGTCCTGGACGAGGTGGCGCGCGTGCTCAAGCCGGGCGGCGACTTCATCTTCACCGATCCGATGCAAGCCGACGCGCTGCAGAGCAAGGACGCATTGCAGCCGATCTATGATCGTATCCATCTGCCCGACCTCGCCTCGTTCGGCTTCTATCGTGAAGAGCTCTCCGAGCGCGGCTTCGAGGAGGTCGAGGTCGAGGAATTGACCGGCCAGATGCGCACGCATTACGCCCGGATCGGCGAAGAGCTGGACGCGCGGCGCGATGAGCTCGACGCTAGCGATGCCTTCGTCGACCGCATGCTCAAGGGACTGCGCCATTGGGTGTCGGGGGCCGAGGATGGGCTACTCGCCTGGGGCATCATGCATTTCCGAAAGGCGTCGTAGTGGAGGCAGGCCGTGACAGCGGCTCAAGCCCCCCACTAGCCCATTGCACGATCGGGGTCCCCGCCAGCGCCAAGCTTGCGGTCGCGGCCTTTGTGGTTCTCACCATCGGCTGGCCGACGCTGGCCAATGACAGCTTCGCCGCCGTCCGGGACGTCATCTCGGAATCCGCCGGCTGGTTCTACAGCGGCGTGGTGTCGGCAGCGCTGATCATGTGCCTTGTCCTGGCGCTGGGACATTGGGGTTCGGTGCGGCTCGGCGCGGACGATGAGCGGCCCGAGTTCGGGTGGCTGTCCTGGGCCGCCATGCTCTTCGCGGCCGGCATGGGCATCGGCCTGGTCTTCTGGTCCATCGCCGAGCCACTTACCCATTATGCGGGCAACCCGCTAATCGCCAGTTGGGGCCCTGACCCGTCGAGCACCGTGCGGGCCCGCGTAGCCATGGAGATCACCTTCTTCCATTGGGGGCTGATGCCCTGGGCGCTCTACGCCATGGCCGGACTGATCTTTGCGTATTTCTCGTTCCGCAAGGGCGAGCCACTCACCGTCCGCTCGGCCATGCGCCCGCTGATCGGTGATGCGGTCGGGCGCTGGCCCGGCAAGCTCGCCGACGTCGTCGCCATCGTCGCGACCGTCTTCGGTCTCGCCACCTCCCTCGGTTTCGGCGCGGCGCAGATCAATTCCGGCCTCAACCGCCTGGTTGGCTGGCACGTCTCGACCGAGCATAAGCTGCTGATCGTGGCGGTGATCGCCGGCGCGGCTGTGTTGTCCGTCAGCTCCGGGCTCAAGCGAGGCATCCGCCTCTTGTCGCTCGCCAATGTCTGGCTTGCGGCGCTCATCCTCCTCGTCGTTCTGATGTCCGCCCCAATCGAGCCGATCTTGCGCAACGTCTCCTTGCGACTCGGCGACTATCTCGCCAACCTCCCCTGGCTCACCTACGAGACGGCACGTGACGACACGGGCTGGGCTGCGTCGTGGACCACTTTCTATTGGGGCTGGTGGATCAGCTGGACGCCCTTCGTCGGCCTGTTCATCGCCCGAATCTCGCGTGGACGAACGGTGCGGGAATTCATCCTCGGCGTGCTTCTGGTGCCGACCGCCATCACTTTCGTGTGGCTGTCGATCATGGGCGGCGCGGCCATTTCCGCGGCGCGGGCGGGGCCGGCCATCATCGACATCGCCCGTAACGAGCCGGCGCTGTCTCTGTACGCGATGATCGACTTTCTCCAATCGGGGCCATTCGCTACGCTCATCGCCGGCGCCGCCACGCTACTGGTCGCGATCTTCTTCATCACGAGTGCTGACAGCGGCACACTGGTGATCACCACCATGCAATGTGGCGGGCATACGGAACCGCCCATTCTGGAGCGCGTGCAATGGGGCGTCGGTATTGGCGCCGTGGCGGGGGCGCTGCTCGTGGCCGGTGGACTTGGGGCTCTGCAAGCGATTGCGGTGGCGGCGGCGCTGCCCTTTGCCATAGTGCTGGTCGCATTGGGGGTTGGCTTCATGGCCGCGCTCCATGAAGATGCCAACCAGCAATGGAAGGCGCGGCGCGCACGAAAGTCCCAACGCGCCACCTGAGGAGAGCTCCCAACGTGGCGAAGTCCATCCTGTGCTACGGCGACTCGATCACCTGGGGCTACGATCCGAAGGACGGCTCGCGCCTGCCGCCCGAGGACCGCTGGCCGCGCGTGCTCGAGAACGCATTGCAGGGCCGCGCCACGGGTGGTCGAAGAGGGGCTGAACGCGCGCACGGTGGCGACGGATGAGCCGTCGCGCCCGAATCGCAACGGGCTCGCCCTGCTGCCGCCGCTACTCGAAGCACACGCGCCGCTCGACATCGTCATCATCATGCTCGGCACCAATGACAGCGCGCCGTGCTATCGCCTAACCGCCGGCGAGATCGCCATGGATTGCGCCGCACTGATCCGCGCCGTCAATGCGGGCCCGTCTGCTCCCGGCGGCGGCCCGCCGCGCACGATCCTCGTCGCGCCCCCTCCCCTCGGCCTGCTCAGTGCGGAGATGGCGCTCTTCTATGCCGATGGAGAGGCGACTTCGCGCGGGCTCGCCGCCGCCTATCGTACGATCGCCGAGGCGCGCGGCGCGGTATTTTTCGATGCGGGCCAGGTGAGCCAAGCGAGCGCGGCCGACGGCGTCCATCTCGATGCGCAGGGGCAGCGGCAATTGGGCCTCGCCCTGAAGGAAGTGGTTGAGCCCCTGCTTTAGGAGACAGATCATGGCGACCTTCGCCGTCTACCGCGATTCGTTTCACGAGATTCTCGGGACGGACTTTCAGCGGCCAGAGTTGATCGAGACCAACGCCCATGAAGGTCCGGTCTATGTGGCCGCCGAGCATGCGCTCTATTTCACCACCGTGCCGGAGCCCGGTCCGAAAAACATCGCCGTCATGCGTCTGCAATTGGCGGGTGACGAATTTCCCTTCACCGCGGCAAAGCTCGAAACGGTGCGCCAGCCGTCCAACATGGCGAACGGCATGGTGCTCGACCGCGACGGCAAGCTCGTGATCTGCGAGCAAGGGACCATGGCGACGTGCGCGCAGATCAGCCGCATGGACCTCGAAACGCGCAAGACCGAGACGGTGGTCGATCAATGGCGCGGGCTTCGCTTCAACTCGCCCAACGACGTGGTGGTGAAGAGCGATCGGACGGTGTGGTTCACCGACCCGAACTATGGCGAGATCCAGGGCTTCAAGCCGAAGCCGGAGGTGGGCGCTTTCGTTTATCGACACGATCCGGCGACAGGCGAGACGTCGGTGGCGGCCGACAGCTTCAACAAGCCCAACGGTCTCGCATTCTCACCGGATGAGACCGTGCTCTACATCACCGACACCGGCGCCAATCAGGCACCCGGCACGTATTTTGTCGGCCTGCCGCATCATGTGCGCGCCTTCGACGTGGCGGATGGCCGGCATCTCAGAAACGAGCGGCTATTCGCCGTGGTCAGTCCGGGCGTGCCGGACGGGCTCAAGATCGATGGCCACGGCCACGTCTATACGTCGTCGGGGACAGGCGTGCAGGTGTTCACCCCTGACGGCGATCTCCTCGGCGAAATCATCGCCCCAGGCGTAGCGAATTTCACCTTCGGCGGGCCGAAGAACGACGTGCTGTTCATCTTGGGCGACACGAGGATTTGGCAGGCGAAGCTCCAGGTGACGGGCGTCCTCACGTCCTGAGGCTGTGCACTCCGGGCGACTAGCTTTCGGATGTCGTCTTGCTGACCGGGCTGCCCTCAGCCCGGCACGGCCGTGTTTCTCTCATGCCGGCTCTGCACAAGCAGTTCGCGCACGCCGACGGCAATCTCCTTCAGCGACTTGTCCAGCATGCCGTGCGCCTCTTGCAGCAGATCGAACTCGCGCCGGATCGTTGCGTGATCCTCGGCGGCGCGGGCCTCGGAGTCGCGGTTGAGGATCACCGTGCCGACCGTGATGGCCGGCAGGAAGATGAGCTGAAGAAAGTTCGACCAATAGAGAATCTCGGTCTCGTAGCTCGGCCAGAAGACCGGCGTGAGACCGAAGATGACGAAGGCGTAAAAGGCCCAAATCGAGCCGACAATCATCGTGATGCGGGTGGCAAGGATCGTGTTGATCCTCGAAATGAGGCTCTCTTTTTTGGATTCTTTGACTTCCGTCATCGGTTTTACCCCTGGCGTCCGGCTGCCCGGCGGGAGTGTTGCCGACGATGGTAAGGAAATTCTTGTCAGGCGCCGATTCAGAGGCCAGCGCGCAGCGGTAAGAATGGTGCCCAGGGGCGGATTCGAACCACCGACACGCGGATTTTCAATCCGCTGCTCTACCAACTGAGCTACCTGGGCCTGCTTGTTGGGCCTGTCGCCGAAGCGGGCCACGCAAGGCCCTGGCTTATAGGAAATCGTCCCGCCTCTGTCGAGACCGGATAGGAGGGCCCTCGTCCCTATTGATGGGCCATGAACACCGGCACGTCCATATGCTCCAGGACATGCCGGGTGGCCCCGCCCAGGACCCATTCCCGGAACCGCGAATGGCCGAAGCTGCCCATGACGATGAGATCCGCACCGGCCGCGGAGGCCGCTTTCAGGATCGCCGCGCCGGCATCGTCATCGGGGGTGTCGCTTTCGCCGACATCGGCGGTGACGCCGTGGTGCCGCAGGTAGGCGACCACATCGAGATGGGCGATGCGCATGGTCGCGGGAAAGGTCGCGCGCGACGTGCCGATCAGCACGGTCACCTGCTCGGCCCGCTGCAGGAGCGGCACGGCCTTGCGGACCGCGGCGGCCGACTGGGCGCTGCCGTTCCAGGCGACGACGGCGCGGCGGCCGAACTCCGGCGAGGTCCAGACGCGCGGCACGATGAGCGCGGGATGGCCGGACAGCGCGATCTGTACGGCGGGGCCCCATAAGAGATCGCTCGGATCGCGGGCCTGCTCGACGACGGCGAGGTCCTGCAAGCGGCTGGCATGAACGATGAGATCGGCATCCTCGCCCTCGCCGGTCAGCCAGCTATGCGCCACGCCGACGCGGTCGGCGATGGCGTCGAACTCGGTCTCGGCCACGGAGGCCTCCGACAATTCCTGCTCGATCAGGCCCTCGACCTTTTCCGGCTCGAGACGGATGAAGGGGTTCTGCACGGCGCTGCGCAGCATGGCCGTCTCGGTAAGGCTGCAAATGCCGGTCAGATGCGCGCCGAACGCCTTGGCCAGGCGCGCGGCGAGTTCGACCTGAACCTTGGAATCGACCAAGGGCACATGCACGAGGATCGCCTTATAGGCCATGTCGCTTCCTCTCAATCCAACTCGTCGTCGAGGGTTCCGTCATCGATCTTGCCGGTCTCGCCGGGAACGGCATAGGCGCCCTTGAGCCAGCGGCCGAGGTCGATATCGGCGCAGCGCTTGCCGCAAAACGGGCGGCGATCGGGCGCTGATGGCTTGCCGCAGATCGGGCAGCGGCCGGTCGTGTTGGGCTCTGCGGCTTTGCGCGACCGCGCAGTCACTCGGTCTCGACCTCCGCCTTGGAGAGCCACAGCAGGCTCACCGGATAGCCCTCGCCCGCCAGCAGGCTCACCACCTCGGTGAGCGGCAGGCCGACCACATTGGTGTAGGAGCCGACGAGCTTCACCACGAAGGCGCCGGCGATGCCCTGAATAGCGTAGCCGCCGGCCTTGCCCTTCCACTCACCGCTGGCGAGATAGGCGCCGATCTCCTGATCGGAGATGTTGCGGAAGCGGACACGCGTCTCCACCACCCGCTCGCGCCAGCGCCCTTCCGGGGTGACGAGACAGATGGCCGTATGAACCCGATGGGCACGGCCGCGCAGCATGCGCAACGCATCGGCGGCCTCATGCTCCAGCTCGGCCTTGCCGAGCACCCGGCGTCCCACCGCCACCACCGTATCGGCGGCGATCAGGAAGGCCTTGGCGAACTCAGGCTCCGACTTGATGATCTTGAGCGCGGCCTCGGCCTTGGCGCGGGCCAGCCGGCGCACGATATGCCGCGGCACCTCGCCCTTGGCCACGCTCTCATCGACCGAGGACGGGCGCAGCGCGTCGGGCGCGATGCCGGCCTGCTCGAGAAGCTGAAGACGCCGGGGTGACGCGGAGGCGAGCACCAGCTTTGGCCGGAAGCTCGAGCCTGGCGTGGGCGCGCGGCGGCGCGGCGGCCGAGTCGTGCCCTTCGCCTTCTTCGGCGCCGCAAGCGCAGACTCAGGCCCAGCGGGATCGCTCCGCTTCAGCCCGAGTTTGCTACTTAAACCGGTAAGTGATCCGACCTTTAGTGAGATCATAGGGTGTCATCTCGACTAGAACCTTGTCGCCAGCAAGCACCCTGATCCGGTTCTTGCGCATCCGTCCCGCCGTATGGGCGATGATCTCGTGTTCGTTCTCGAGCTTCACCCTAAAGGTGGCGTTCGGGAGTAGTTCTGTGACCACTCCCGGAAATTCGAGCATTTCTTCCTTCGTCATAAGGCTCCTTCCGCATCCGCCGATTGCGGCGGAGAATGGTCGCCCCGCCCGGTAAAATCAAGGACCATTCCCCCTTGGCCGCCCCGACCTTCCCTCCGCCTTGCGGGGAGGGATGAAACAAGAGCACGCCGATATTTCCCGCCGGGAGGACACCCGCGAGGCCCGAAGGGGGATGGCGCGCCGAAAAGCGCAGTCCGTATTGGTGTCGTGTCCCTTGCGGGGACACGCGGGCGCCTCTCGGCGCGCCAATCACGGCGGTTACGACCTCGGGCCCCGCTTCAATCCCGGACTGTCTGTCCAGGATCTAACTGCCAGCTCCTGGCGGGGACTCCTAGTGGTCCCGGGGGGAGCTCCGATGCCGCCCGAGTGCTCCATCGCGCATGAAGCCCGCGGGCGCCGCACCCCGTCCCGCGATCAAGACGCCTCATGAGCGCGCCCCTCAATTGGACGAGGTGAAGACATGATACGGCAGGTTTGAGCGGCGGGGATAAGTCAGGTCTAGGCTACCCGCGCGGCGGTGGGCTGGACGACGAGAGCGCCCTTGTCGCCGGTGACGATCTCGTCGTCGGCGAGTTTGAAGTTCTCCAGCGACACGGTGTGGAAGCGGTCGAAATAATCCTTGAGCGATTTTTCGATACCACGGTCGTAATCGGGCCGCGCCACATGGGTCGCGCCTTGCACCACTTTCACCACCTTGCCGTTCTTGACGATCAGCTCGCCGTTCTTGAACACCAATTCTGGCGTGGCGAACATCGCCTCGCGGTCCTTGTTGTCCTTGTAGACGGTGATGTCGCCGGAGGCGCCCGCGCCTAAATGCCCGCGATCTTTCAGGCCCAAGCTCCGCGCCGGCCCGGCGCGCGTCAGGATGGCGATTTCGTCCAGCGTATATTCGCGGGTGAGCGACGGCAGAATGCTTTGCGCTTGCGCATCCGCGTTGATCTTCTGGAACATGTCGTCGCGGAAGCTCTTGTCCATGAGCAGCCGGATCAGATGCGGGTAGGTATAGAACGGCGCACCGTTCGGATGGTCGGTGGTGAGAAAGAGGCGCCACGGATCGTCGAACATCAGGAACGTCTCGAGCCCGATAACCCATTGCAGCGCGTTGACGAAGCTCTTGTCGCGGTAGCGCATGGGCACCACGCCGCAGCCGGCGTCGCATTCGATATCCATGGTCACCGTTTTTTTCGGGTGCGCGCTCTTGCCGATGGCGTATTGGCGCATGCTGTCGCCCGAGGCCGTGCAGGTCTGGCCGAACAGCACCTGGCCCACGTCGATGGAGACGTTCGGCGTCTTGTTGAGGAGCTCGGTGATCTGCGGCGCGGCGGAGGAGAATTTGCGATCCCCCTCCGTCCCATAGGAGTGGAACTGGATGTGCGTGAGGTGGATCGGCAGTCCTTCCGCCCCACGGATCGTCTCGAGCGTCGTCTCCATGTTGCCCGGCACGCCGAGATTGCAGCCGTGGATGTGGAGCGGATGGGTGACGCCGAGCTCTTTTAGCGCGCGGGCGAGATTGACGATGATCTGCCGCGGCGTGACGCCGTAATAGGCGTGCTCCTCATCGAGATCGAGCTTGCGCTGGTTGAATTTGAAGGCGCTGATGCCGCCGGGATTGACCACTTTGACCGCGATGGCCTGCGACGCGTGCATGGTCCAGGCGACATAATCCTTGATGGCCTCGAAATCCTTCTTCTCCGAGAGCTGGCGCAGGAAAAAATCGTCACTGCCCAGCATGGCGTAGGCGCCTTTGTCGACCATGGGCGTGTCGCCCATCTCCATATGCGCCTGGCGCGCATTGGCCGGCAGCATGGCGGGCTCGAAGCAGGCGGTGTAGCCCATCTCGGCATAGCGGTAGCCGGTAAGATGCGTCGAGGGCACGGCATGGCCGCAGCCGGCGCGGGTCAGCTCGGTGCGGGCGACGGGGTCGCCTTGATGGTCCTCGGGCAAAAGCATGCGGGCGATGGTCATCTTGCCGCCGCCGATATGGGTATGCGGGTCGATGGCGCCGGCCATGACGACTTTGCCTCTGATGTCGTAGATCTTGTCGGGCGTAGCGTCGGGCACGCCGGCCAGGATCTTGCCGTCCTGCACGTAGATGTCGCGCATCTCGCCCGACACCTCATTCGCGGGATCGTAGACTTTGCCGCCCGTCAATTTGATCAGCATTGAAGACTCCAGACCTAAAGTGCGGCTTCGATGCCTGAGAGCACGTCCGCCGCGGACGGCAACTCGCTGCGGCCGAGATTCTTCAGCGGCAAGGACACCACGGCATCGACGCGGATCAGCCGGCCGGCATGGTCGACGCCCGGCGTGCCGATGGGAATGAAGACTTCGGTCGACCGGGGGAGCTTGATGCCGGGCGTGCCGAGCACGATGGCGGGGAGCTTGGTCGCAGGCGGCGCCAGCTCCGGCGAAAAGGAGGAGGTCCAGACGAGCAGATCGCCCTCGCCGGCCTTGAGCATACGCGCGATCGAAAAGCGATACGGGTCGAACTCGGGCGCGCCGCTCGCATAGCTGACCCGCAACGGATAGCCGCTCTGCCAGGTGGCGACGGACGCGGCGGTGGTGGCGCCCTCCGCGCCGCCGAGCGTCAGACCCGCGAAACGATTGGTCGCGCTCATGTCCTTCACCAGCCCGGCAAGCTGATCGACGGTCATCTCGCCCTGCGGGACGTCGAAGGCACCCGGCGCCCAGACCACGACGCCATACTCCGCCTTGCGGCAGCGCTCGGCGAGAGCATCGATGTCGGCGAGCTTCACGCCGCCGATATTGAGCTGGCCCAGCGTGAAGCCGCGGAGCCGCGCACGCAGCGCGCCGATGACCTCGCCGACTTGGTCGGGCCTGCAGGGAAGCGTCACCACTTTGCCGACGCCGGCCTTACGCGCCGCAGTGTCGAGCCCCTTGCCGATGACGACGACCGTGCGCTTCTTCGCCGTGACGCCGAACATCGATTCCTTCGGCGCGACGATTCGCTCGAAGAAGCGCTGGTGCAGCGCGTCGACATCGGTGCCGGCGATGATGATGAGATCGGCGCGGTTGCGCGTTTCGGTCAAGGTCGACAGGGTCCAGCCCACGGACTGGAGCACTTTGAAATTGCGGTACTGCGCCTCGCTCAAGGCGTGGTCCACGACGCCGCCCGAGCGTTCGGCCAGCGCCATGGCCGCCCGCATGCCTTCCACGTCGGTGGCGAGGCCGCCATATAGCGGCAGCGCCGCCTTGCCGATCAAATCGGCCGCCGCCGCGATGGCCTCGTCGAGCGGCACATCCTTGCCGCGTACCTGCGGACCGGCTGCCGGCAGCTTGCGCTCAAAGCCGGCCACGGCGCGGCCGCAGCCCGCTTTGCGAACCTTGAGCCCATCGGCGTTGCGCTCGACCGAGAGGTCGTCGCAGAGCATGCCGCAAAACGGGCACGCAACATTCTCAAACAGTTCTGTCGAAGGCGGCATGTGGTGGAGCATCCCCGGAGGTCCCCGCCAGTATGCACAGCGCTGGCGGCGATACAACTCACGCGCCGCCGCAGCCTCGGAGGGCGAAAGCCGCACTCACCGATCGTAACGTCCTGGAATAAAGTCCTAGTTGCCGAAGAGGCCGTCCATGAATGTTCCGGCCGGGCCCTTCTTCTTCGCCGGGGGCGCGGCTTGCGGTGCGGTTTGGGGCGCTGGCTCTTGTTGCGCGGTGCTCGCGGCGGGAGCGGCCGCATCAGCCGCAGGCGCTTGCGCGGCAGCCGGGGCTTGTGCTTCGGCCGGCGCGGCTTCGCTAGAAGCCGGCGCAGCGGCCTCGCCTTGAGGCGGCGCATCCTTCTTCTTGACGCCGAGCACCTGGCCGATGCCGCCGAGCACGCCTTTGGTGATGGCGGTCGGAACGGCGACGCTCTTCTCCACGAGACCGCCCTCGCCCGTATCGATACCGAGCAGATTGGTCGGCATGGAGATCAAGCCGCCGCCGAGCGTGTTGAGTTGATTATACGCGGCGACCGGATTTTCGAGCACGCCGACAATGTCGGGATAGATCGCCGGATTGTCCCACGGGCCGGTGACGGCGATGGGCACGGGGAAGCCGAGCATGTTGTTCTTGCCGCTTTGCCCTTCGACGCTGGCGAGCATGAACGGATTGACGCGGAACTTGAGGCGCTGGGCCGGAATATCGACGGTGCCGGCGCCGCCGACAGAGACCAGCGGACCCAAGAGCCGCAGATCGTCGGTCACCGCCTGGCCGGCTGCGATCTTGAAGCTGGCGCCGAACTTGTTGAAGACGGTCTTGGCTTCCTGCTTGAACTGCCAGCCGGTGAGAATGCCGGTGGTCAAAGTGCGCAACATGTTGGCGACGTTGAGCCCACGCAACGCGCCGTCGGTGAAATCGAACTTCGCCGTGCCGTTGAGGCTTGAGACCAAGGCGCGCTCGCTGTCGCCGCCGGCGGTGAGATCGGCGTCGAGCGCCGCCTTGCCTTCGATGGTGGTGAAGTCGGCGACGTCGCGCAAGAACGGGTAGGCATCGAGACCGGCGAGCGCGAGCTTGAGGCGATAGGCCGGCGCCGCGCCGCTCGCATCGATCACGAGATTGACGGCGCCGCCGCCGCCATAGGCCTTGAGGCTAGGGGCGTCGACCGTGAGCTTGCCGCCGGCGAGCGTCAGTTTGACGGTGCCGCCGCCGATGCGGATGCCTTCATGGGCAACTTGATCGAGCGTCAGGGTGACATCGGCGTTGACTCCCTTCAGCGCCAGGACGCCGAGCTTCTCCGCGCGCCAGCCAAAGCCGCTGTCGCGCGCGCCGGCCTTCGGTGCCGGCGCAGGCTCAGGCGCAAGTGCCGGCGCTTCGGAGGCAGGGATATCTGCGGCCGGCGGAGCGACGGCAATTTCCGTCTCGCCGCCCGGCGGCGCCGCCATAGGGTTGCCTGCTGCCGTCGGCGGCGGGCTCTTGGCTTTTTCGGTCGGGGCGGCCTGCTCCTGCTGCGGGACCGCATCTTTGCCGGCGCTGGCAGAGGTCGCCGTGAGCGTCGCCTTGATGCTGGGCACGTCGCCCGCGAGATTCGCGGTCATCACGCCCGTCACCGCCTGACCGCCGGTCTCGGCGGTGATCGGGTCGAGAACCAGGATGTCGTCTTTATAGGTGCCGTTGCCGGTCAGCCGGTAGGCGCCGGAGACGGCGGTGAAGCCGGTGAGAACCAGCGTGTCGTCTTTATAATAGGCCTCGCCGTCGACGGTCGCCGTGGCGGGCAGACGGTCGGGCGCGTCGATGGTGAGCTTGATCGGCGCCGGTTCGCCACCGAGCAGCTTGTCGATCGCGGCGATCGAGCCCGCGATCTTCGCCGGCTTGCCGTCTTGCGTGACCGTGACATCGAGCGTGACCGCGTCATCCTTGTAGGTCGCATCGCCCGCGATCGTCCTCTCTCCCAGCTTTGCCGTGATCCCGCGCAAGGACAGGGCGTCGTCCTTGTAGACCGCGGCGCCGGAAGCCGTGTCCGCGCCGGAGGTCGCGGTGAATTGGGGCAGAGCGAAAGCGCCGTCTTTATATGTGGCGGTGCCGGCAAGGGTCGCGTTGGCCTGAAGATAATCGGGCGCCGCAAGACCCAGCGAGAGCGGCGCCTCGCCGCCGGCGAAGAACTGGCCGACTTGACCCACCGTCCCGGCCACGCGGATCGGCTTGCCGTCGATGGCGGCATTGACGTCGATGGTCAGCTTGTCGTCGGCAAGCTTCGCCGTGCCGGCCAAGGGCGTCTTGTCGAACATCGCTTGGGTGAGTGTCAGAGTGTCGTCGCGATAGGTGGCGTTCCCGGACAGCGCGTGCGGACCGGATTGAGCGGCGAACCGCGCGAGCGTCAGCAGTTCGTCCTTATAGGTGACGGTGCCGTTGATCGTGGCGCCGTCGGGCAGGATGTCCGGGGACTGGACCGAGAGCTTCACCGGCGCAGGGCCGCCTTCGAGGAAATGCGCGAAGCCGCCGATCGAACCCGACGCCGTCACCCGGTCGCCGTCATAGCTACCCGATGCGTCGAATGTGAGCGGCCCGCTTGCGCTGGGAAGCGTGGCGTCGAGGTCGAGGCCGGTGACCTGCTTGCCTGGGGCGCCATCGGACTCGGGCAGAACGACGGTGCCGTTACGGATATGGAGCTTGTCCAGGGTCAGCTGCTGCATCGTGCTTGCCGGCTTGGCCGCGCCGTCTGTGGGCTCCGGGCTCGCGCTCTGCGGCAGCGGCAACGTGATGACCGGGTCGATGAGCGTCATCTCGGTAAACTGCACCTTGCCGGTCAGCAGGCCGCTCAGCACGAGGTCAAATCTCACGTTCCGCGCCGTGGCGAATTCGGCCGCGCCACCTGCTTCAGGCTGGGCGATGCCGACATCGGAGGCGACGAGATCGAGAGAGGGAAAGAGCGTGATCTTGACGGGGCCGTCAACCCGCACGCGATAGCCCGTGGTGGATTCCACCTGGGCCATGGCCTTGTTCCACATAGCGTCCGTGGAGATGAAGAGCGGCGCGATGAAGACAAGGCATGCGCCGAGGACGACGAGGATCGCAAGGCCAATGAGTATGCGTCGCAAATTTTTTCCCTTCGAGTTGGCTGAAACCCCGGCTGTCGCCAAAAATGGCGCCAAGGTGGCCCAACCTAGGGACAAAAGACGGCAGAGTCTTGTCTCGCCGGGAGGGCCCGTGGGATCACGGACCCTCCCGCGCGCGTCAGTTCGTGGCCGGATCGGCCTGCATGAACTGGAAGGGCTCAGCCTTCTCGAAATGCTCGGCGGCGTTGCCTGCGTAATATTTGCCGCCGGCGATCGCCAGCTTCTTGACCGGCGCGCCCTTGGAGAGATCCAAGTCCGCCAACGGCACCCAGAACGTGTTCGGGCTCGTCGCCGAGTCGAAGAAATAGACCTTGTTCTTCTGGTCGGAGATCGTGCGCCACAGGGTCGAGGCAATGTTGGGCTCGCCGGGCGTTGTGATGCCGAGCGGCACGCTGACGGAGCGGATCACCGAGGTCACCTCGGCGACGGCCTGGTTGGCGAACGTCCCCTCGGGCACCGCGGTGATGAAGTTCGGATCGGTCTTGCCGGGCACCACGCCGATCAGGAAGGAGGCGCGGGCGAAGCGGTCGGGCGCCGAGTTGGTGCCGGGCAGGAATTTCAAGCCGCCGATCCGCTTCCAATAGGAGTCGAGCGCCAGCTGCTTGTCGTAAGTCGGCGAGTTGGTCATCACCACGTATTCCTTGCCGTGATGGATCACGAGCTCGCCGCCGATATATTCGAAGATGGCCGAGTCGCCGCTGGGGTCGGAGATCGCCAGATGCAGGTCCGCCGCCGAGCCGTCCGGCAGCTTCGGCGCGATGATGCGGAAAGGCTGCGCCTTGAGACCGTCCACCGCCTCGGACACGGTGGCGTAATTGTCCAGCACATATTGTGCCCACAGCCCGATCGACAGCGGCGGCTTGTCATCGAGCTTGCCGTAGTCGGACTCGGCGAGATAGAGCAAGTTGGCGACGAGCCCCTTCTCGTTCATGCCGTCGGTGGTGGCGATGTTGTAGCCCGAGGCGATGACGCTGCCGTATTTGGCCACCCATTCCGGCGAATCCGGTCCGGCCGAGCCGTTGCGGGCCATGCCGGCGGGGAACGCCCAAAGATCGGTTTGAATGTCCTGCATCCAATCCATCGACCGGCCGGTGATCACCATGCCGTCGGAGCCGGTGTAGAGCGCGCGCGTGCACGCTTGCGCCACCGGGGGGAGCGCAAGCGCGCTCGCCGAGAGCGTCAGCGCAAGGGCGGAGATTGTCGTCAATTTATCGAAAGTCATGCTGTTCGCTCGCCTCCATGCTGCCTTAAACGGTCTTGCGGATCGATGCCGCCGCGGGAGGATCGATAGCCGAATTTCTTTAACAGACGTGCCTTAAACTCCCTCAGATTGGTCGGGCTTGAGACAGCGCGGCTCAAGGGGAACACCGCACCGGAGAAAGCTAATGCTGTTTGTCTGTTATGTGACCATCGACCCCGACAATCGCGACGAGAGCCTCGCCCGCTTCAAGGAGCAGGGCATCGTCGAGCCGAAAGGGGCCAAGCTGCTCGGCGCCTGGATTTCGCTGACCCTGCAGGAGACTTGGGCGATCTTCGAGGCGGACGACGCCGCGGCCGTCATGAAGCTCTACGAGCCGTGGACGGATCTGAACGTGCACGAGATCGCGCCGGTCATGACCTTTGACGAGCTCAAGAAAGTCATTGGATAGCGCCGGCGATCAGCGCAAGCCGACCTCGGCGACCTTGTCCTTATATTCTTCCTTGGGGTCGGCGCCGAAGAGCATCTGAATGCCTGCGACGAGGCTCAACTCATCGAGCCAGATCTCGGCATTCTCCGCGTCGAAACGCAGCAGCGTCACTTTCGGGTCGTCCTTGCCGCCTTCGAACCACGCCTCGACATAGGGATTCCACAAGCGGTCGATCATCGCTCGGTCGTTGCTCACTTGCAGGTTGCCATGGAGGGTGGCGAAAAGATCGTGGCCCTTCGAGGCAAAAGTCGCCACGGCCCGGCCCGCCTCATAGCCGAGCGCTCGTGGAATCTCGGTCTCATTCGAAGTGAAGAACCAGATCGGGCCATGCTCATCCTCGACCAAGGCCGTCATGGGGCGGCAGTGAACGTCTTCGCTTCCCTGGAGCCCCAGCATCATCGTCCGGTCGGACTCCAGAGCTTTCCACAATTTTTCTTTCATTTCCGCAGGGGTCGGCATCAATCTCTCCTTATGTTGCAGCAGAGAAAACGCGCGGACACGCGGGCCGTTCCGCTCGGCGCTAAACGCTCGGCGCACCGGAGACGGAAAAGCGCTGCTTGATCTTGGCGAACAGGCGATCGCGGACGTCGCGGTAGGCGTCTAGGATCTGCTCGCGGCTGCCGGTCGCGAGCGTCGGGTCGGGCGTCGGCCAGTACTCCACGTCGATGGCGTAGGCATGGGCGAGATCGAGGGCCGCGTGATGCGCCTCCGGCGCCAAGGTAACGATGAGATCGAAGGAGGTGTCGTGCAGATCGGCGATCGACACCGGGACATGGCGCGACATGTCGATGCCGATCTCCTCCATCACGGCGATGGCGAAAGGGTCCGGCTCGCCCGGGCGCACGCCGGCGGATTCCACATAGACCCGGTTGCCTGCGAGATATCTGAGAATGGCGGCGGCCATGGGCGAGCGGACGGCGTTGCGGCTGCAGGCGAAGAGCACGGCGCCTGGCAGATCGCCCCTATCACCCACCCATCAGCCCTTCCAGTGCAGCGCGCAGAGCAGTGTGAACAGGCGTCGTGCGGTGGCGATGTCGACGGCGATCTTGCCGCGCAGCCGTTCCATGAGAAGATGGCTGCCCTCGTCGTGCAGGCCGCGGCGACCCATGTCGATGGCCTCGATCTTGGAGGCCGGCTGGGTCTTGATCGCGGCGTAATAGCTGTCGCAGATAAGGAAGTAGTCCTTGACGATGCGCCGGAAGGGCGACAGCGACAGCATGACATGCTGGAGCGGAGCGTGCTCGGCATCGCTCACCGAGAAGACGAGGCGGTTGTCGGCGAGCGACAGGCGCAGCGTGTAGGGACCCGGGCCGTCATGGCCCTCGAGCGAGAACTTGTTCTTCTCCAGAAGGTCGAAGATGGCGACCTCGCGCTCGTGCTCGACCTCGGAATTGTCGCGGCCGAGCGAAGCCTCATCGACGGTCACCTCGACGAGACGCGCGTCCTCGCCCCACGACCGCTCTTCTGCTTCGGTTTCTTGCGTGTCGTCGGCCATGTCTATTCCGGCAAATTCAATCTGATGGAGACGGAGCGGCGGTGGGCCTCAAGACCTTCGGCCCGGGCCAGAGACATGGCCGAGGGGCCGAGCGCCTTCAGGCTGTCGGCGTCGAGCTTGAGGATCGAGGTACGCTTCATGAAATCGAGCACGCCAAGGCCGGAAGCGAAGCGGGCGCTGCGCGCCGTCGGCAGCACGTGGTTGGTGCCGGCCACATAGTCGCCGATCACTTCGGGCGTGTAACGGCCGACGAAGATGGCGCCGGCATCGCTGATCTTTTCGGTGAGCGCATCGGCATTCGCGGTGGCGATCTCCAAATGCTCCGGCGCGAGACGGTCGGCGAGCGCGGGCGCCTCGTCCAGGCTCGCCACCAGGATCACGGCGCCGAACTCATCCCAGCTCGCGCGTGCCGTCTCGGCGCGCGGCAGCGTCGCCAACTGGCTCTCGACCGCTTCGATCACCGCGTCGGCAAACGCCGCATCGTCGGTGATGAGGATCGACTGGGCGGCGGCGTCATGCTCGGCCTGGGCGAGCAGATCGGCGGCGATCCAGGCCGGATCGTTCTCGGCATCGGCGATGACCACGACCTCGGAGGGACCGGCCACCATGTCGATGCCAACCTGGCCGAACACCTGGCGCTTGGCCGCGGCCACATAGGCATTGCCGGGGCCGACGATCTTGACCACCGGCTGAATGGTCTCCGTGCCGAAGGCGAGCGCTGCGACGGCTTGCGCGCCGCCAATGCGATAGATCTCATCGACACCGGCGAGCTTGGCGGCCACCAGCACCAGCGGGTTGAGCTCGCCGCGCGGACTCGGCACCACCATGACGAGGCGTTTCACGCCGGCGACCTTGGCGGGAATTGCGTTCATCAACACGGAACTCGGATAGCTCGCCGTGCCGCCCGGCACGTAAAGCCCGGCCGAGGCGACGGGAGTCCAGCGCTGGCCGATATCGACGCCACGGTCATCGGTGTAGCGGTCGTCTTGCGGACGCTGGCGGCGGTGATGATCGAGAATACGCGCTTGCGCCAGCTCGAGCGCTTCAACGGTCGCGTCGTCCACTTGCGCGCGGGCGGCGTCGATCTCGTCCGACCCTATCGCAATGCCGGTCTCGTTCAGATCGAGATGATCGAATTGCCGGGTGAGATCGATCAGCGCGGCATCACCCTCGTCGCGCACCCGCGCGATGATCTTGGCGACCGCGTCATTGACATCGGCGGCGCTCTCCCGCTTCTCGCCGAGGAGCGCGGCGAAGCGCGCCTCGAAATCGCGATCGCGCGTATCGAGCCTCTGAGCCATGACAGGAGTTCCTATGCGCCCGACGCGTCGGCGTCTTCCGAGTCGGCTGCGGCCTCTTGGCCGGCAGCGCCTTTTTCGGCGCTGTCCTTTTCCGCAGCGCCTGTTTCGGCAGTGTCTTGACCCGGATGCTCGGGCTTGGAGCGCGTAGGCCAGGCCGGCCCGAGGTCCCGCAGCTCCACCTCGAGGCATTCGACCTCGAGCTGGACGGTGACGTCGCCGGAGAAGGCGAGCGTGACGCGGCCGCTCGGCGCATCGGTCGCCTCGAAGTTTATGGCGAGCAGCGCCAGCACGCGATCGGGCGCGTTGGGCCTCAGATCCTTGTGCTTGGCGCTCAGCACGCGGTCGAAGCGGAGCGCGGTGCGGCGCCGCCGGTAGTCCTCAACCTTCCCGCGCACCGCCCGTTCCCAGTCGAACCGATTGAGGACCGCGGCGAAACGCTTCTGCGAGGGCAGATAGGCCATGTCGCCAACGCGGACGACGGCGTCCTGAAGATGGGACGACACGACCGCGAGGTCCTCTTCATCGAGGGCGAGCAGCTTGAGTGGGGTCATGGTCAAAAAGGCAGCCTCTCTCGCATGGGGTCCCATGCGCCGGGATTGAGAAGGAATGCATAACCCAGCGGAGGCTAACCGGAAAGCCGCTCAATCTGGGCGCCGCAGGACCGCAGCTTCTCCTCGATGCGGTCGAAGCCGCGGTCGAGATGATAGACGCGGCCGATCAGCGTCTCGCCTTGGGCGGCCAGCCCGGCGATGATGAGCGACACGGAGGCGCGCAGATCGGTGGCCATGACTTGCGCCCCGCGCAGGCCGTTCACGCCGTGGACCAGGGCCGTATCGCCCTTGAGATCGATGCGGGCGCCAAGCCGGGCCAGCTCCTGCACATGCATGAAGCGGTTCTCGAAGATGGTCTCGCGCACCTCGGACACGCCGCGCGCCGTGCACATCAGGGCCATGAGCTGGGCCTGGAGATCGGTGGGGAAGCCGGGGAAGGGCTGGGTCTCGACGTTGACCGCGTCCAGACCATGGCCGTTCCGCGCCACGCGGATGCCGGCGGGGCTTTCCTCGACCTCGACCCCACTGGCCCGCAACAGTTGAAGCGCCTCGTGCAGCAGGTCGCCACGGGCGCCTTCGAGGAACACGTCGCCGCCGGTGATGGCGGCCGCCATGGCATAGGTCCCGGTCTCGATGCGGTCGGGGAGCACGGCGTGCTCGGCCGCATGGAGCGACGGCACGCCCTGAATATTCAACGTGGAGGTGCCGATGCCCTCGATTTTCGCGCCCATTTCCAAGAGACAGGTGGCCAAATCGGCAACCTCTGGCTCGCGGGCGGCATTCTCGATCACCGTGTCGCCGCGGGCGAGCACGGCGGCCATCAGCGCGTTATGGGTGGCGCCCACCGACACCTTGGCGAGGTGAATGCGGCCGCCGATCAGGCCTTTCCGCGCCTTGGCGATGACATAGCCGCCGTCGAGCTCGATATCGGCGCCGAGCGCCTGCAGCGCCGTAAGATGAAGATCGACGGGCCGCGTGCCGATAGCGCAGCCGCCGGGCAAGGACACCGTGGCCTCGCCGCAGCGCGCCAGAATCGGCGCCAGCACCCAGAAGCTCGCCCGCATGCGCGCGACCATCTCGTAAGGCGCGGTGGTGTCGACGATCTCGGCGGCGGTGAGGCGGAAGGTCTGGCCGTCGCTGGTGCTCTGGCCGACCCGCTTGCCGGCAATGGTGATATCCACGCCATGATTGCCGAGGATGCGGCCGAGCAGCGTGACGTCGGCGAGGCGCGGCACGCCATGAAGCGTCAGCGTCTCACGGGTGAGCAGGCTGGCGATCATCAGGGGCAGCGCAGCGTTCTTGGCACCACTAATGGGTATGGTGCCGCTCAAGCGCTCGCCGCCGACAATGCGGATACGATCCATGATGATGTTGGCTCCCCTCGCGCGATCAAGACCCCTCGCGCCGGCAAAATCCCCGTTCGGCCGCCTATTCGTCCCCTCGGCGGGGCGGCGGGCAGCCAGTCTACTCCCCTAGCCTCAGGTCTGTCCCCCTTCTTTGGGGGACGATTGAGGGGCTTTTCGGGCGCGGTTTTGCGCCTTGCGTTTCAACAGGTTAGCGCGGAGCTCCTGCTCCAACCGGGCGCGCCGAGCGTCCGCCGTGGCATCCGCTCCTTTCGGCTTGCCGCCTTCGCCGCTGTCGTCCTTCGGTCCTGTCATCAAAGCCGTCCTATATCATGTGCAACGCTTACGCGACGGCCCTCGCACCCGCCTCGCCCCGGGGTTTCACGCGCCTTGCACGCGCTGTCGCCCTATGGCAGTTTGCGCGCCGCACGCGAGGCCACCCGAAATCTTCGAGGGTTTCGCCTCCCGAGCCGATCCACCGGTCTCAAAGTCGCCGCCGTAGCTCAGTGGTAGAGCGCGTCATTGGTAATGACGAGGTCCTCAGTTCAATCCTGAGCGGCGGCACCAGGGCCGGAGATCTGCTGGTCTATTTTCCCTGACGTTCGCCTTCTTTGCTCCGCAGCATACGGAGGCTCTATCGAGTTCATTTGTCTGGGCTCCGCGCCGCCCCGACCGGAGCACTTTTGCCCTGGCCAAGGACACTGAACGGCCTTTTCTCGGCCTGGTCTCTAGCCGCCTCAACCTTAACGGCGGATTCTGCCTATTTCGTGCGCTTTCTCGCCACAAAGCGAGTGAAACTTCCGGGCCACACGCGGCGTTTAACTATCAGCATTCGGGGGGCACGCTTTAAGGAGCATGCCCATGCTTGACGACCTGACGAACCAACTGGCCGGCCAGCAGCCTGGCGAACGGCCGGAATATCGCGGCTACGAAATTCAGTTGCGGCATGAATGGTCGAACTGGTGTGCGGCCGTGCATCCAACGCGGGCCGACCTGCCCATTCTCGCCCAATCGCCGCTGCTCACGCTCTCGCTCAACCAGGACGAGGCGCTCGCCGCCGCCAAGCGCAATATCGACGCGGCGCTGGGCGATCTCGAGAAGGACGCGGCCTAGCTGCGGCCTACTTATAGAGTAGCGCGTAAGCCGCGTAGCACAGGGTCAGCGCCAGAAGAGGCCTGAGCAGCCACTCCGGGGCCACGCCGGCCAGACGCGTGCCGATGAGAATGCCGGGGATCGAGCCGCAGAGCAGCGCCACCAGGACGCCCGGATCGACATGGCCGAGGCCGAGATGGCCGGCGCCGGCGACGAGGGTGAGCGGCACCGCATGGGCGATGTCCGAGCCGACGATGCGCTTAGCCGGCAGCGTGGGAAACAGAAACGCGAGCACCACCACGCCGATGGCGCCGGCCCCCACCGAGGTCAAGGTAACAAGCAGGCCGAGCGCCGCGCCGAACAGCACGGTGGGAATGGTGCGCGGCGGCACCGGGTCGGCCGGGTTGTTGGCGATGTGCCCCTTCATCAGCATGGGATAGAGCACGATGGCGACCGCGCTGATCGGCAGCGCGAAGGCGAGGCCATAGCGAATCCATCCAGCCATCACGGCAGTGTCGAATGGGATAAAGGCCATGACCGCGAGCACGGCGATGGCGGCCGGGATGCTGCCCGTGGCCAGGCGCAGCACGATGGGCCAATCGACACTCTCGGCCACATGGTGGCGCCAACCGCCCACCGTCTTGGTCACCGACGCATAGAGCAGGTCGGTGCCGACCGCGACCGCGGGCGCGACGCCGAAGGTCGAGATGAGCAACGGCGTCATCAGAGCGCCGCCACCGACTCCGGTCAGGCCCACGAGGAACCCGACACCAAAGCCAGCGCCAGCCAGCGGCAGCAGGGCCGCAGCCCAGCTGAGGTCAACCATTGATGAGAGCCTCCCCCTACGCTACCGGCGAGATCGCACCGTTATTATTGGTCAGTTTCGATCAGAACCGGAACCCCCGCCGAGCGTAGCAGAATTGCCACTTCTTGGGCACGCCGCTCGAATTCGGCACGATCGGCCGGGGAATCGCCGAGATCAGAGCACAGCCCTGCCAGACGCGCACGGTCAAGGACAAGGACATTGTCGCCGACAGCCGCAGCACCTGTCTGCACCCAGGTAATCACGCCACCCGCCACGGTAGCGCCGTCGACGGCGTTGACCAGCACGAAATTGCCGGTAAGCGGCAGGTCGCCGAACAGGTCGAGCGCGGTGGCCCGGCCGAGTAGGATGCGGCAATCGGCGATGTCGTTGACGCCGCATTCGTGGGCGGGCGTGGCGCCGAGGGTCTCGAAGTCCACCAGCGCCGACACGCTCATGGAGGTGACCGGCGTGAGATCGGTGGCGGTGCGCAACAGATAGCCGGCTTCAGGGTCGAAGGATTTTTCCGAGAGCCAGACGAGGCGCGCCTCGATGACGTCGGCATTGACCGGCCGACGCTTGATCTCGGACAGCACGGCGCCGCGCGAGATATCGAGATCGGTGTCGAGCACCAGCGTCACTGCATCACCCTTGTGGGCGGAGGGCTGATCGCCGTCCATGGTGGCGATTCGCCGCAAGGTGGCGCCGAGGCCGCTGCGCGCATCGACCACGCGGTCGCCGACATTGATGCTGCCCGAGGTGACGGTGCCGGCATAGCCGCGGAAATCATTCGCGGCGCGGAGCACGAGCTGCACCGGCATGCGGAACGGCGCGTCCTCCGGCTCGACCTTGGGATCGACGGCCTCGAGATATTCGAGCAGGGTCGGGCCGCCATACCAGGCCATCTCGGCTGAGCGGGCGACCACGTTGGCGCCGGTCAGCGCCGCAACGGGAATGGCGGTGATCTCGGCGAAACTGAAATTGCCGGCCAGCGCGGCGAAGTCGGCCTCGATGGCGCGGTAGCGTTCCTCCGACCAGTCGATCTGATCCATCTTGTTGACGGCAACAATGACCTTCTTGATGCCGACGAGATTGCAGATCGCGGCATGGCGGCGCGTCTGTCGCTTCACGCCGTGACGGGCGTCGACCAGGAGAATGGCGATATCGGCGTGGGAGGCGCCGGTCGCCATGTTGCGGGTGTATTGCTCATGGCCCGGGGAATCGATGATGACGAAGCGGCGGCGCGCTGTCTCGAAATAGCGCCAGGCGATGTCGATGGTGATGCCCTGCTCGCGCTCGGCCACGAGGCCGTCGAGCAGCAGCGAGAAATCGATGCGCTCGCCGTTGACCGCGCGGTTGTGGGAGTCGTGCAGAATGGCGGCGCGCTGGTCGTCGGTAACGCCGGCCGCATCCCATAGCAGCCGGCCGATCAGCGTGGACTTGCCGTCATCGACCGAGCCGCAGGTCAGCAGCTTGAGCATGGCCTCGGACTTCTGGTCCGGCGCCAGGAAGGTGCCTGCGGTGATTGGTTCGTCGAGCGCAGCCAAGTTCATTAGAAGTAACCCTCACGCTTCTTCATCTCCATGGCGCCGGCCTGATCGTGGTCGATCAGCCGCCCAGCCCGCTCCGATACACGCGCAGACAGCGTCTCCTGTACCACGGCTTCGAGATCGGCAGCATCCGACTCCACGGCCGCGGTCAGCGGATAGCAGCCCAGCGTGCGGAAGCGAACCTTGCGCGTTTGCGGAACTTCCCCCGGCAAGAGCCGCATGCGCTCGTCGTCGACCATGATAATCTGACCGTCACGCTCGACCACCGGGCGCCGGTCCGCAAAATAGAGCGGCACCACCTCGAGCTTCTCCAGCATGATGTAGCGCCACACGTCGGCTTCGGTCCAATTGGACAGCGGGAAGGCGCGCACGGTCTCGCCTCGGCCGAGACGGCCGTTCAGGAGCTGCCACATCTCGGGACGCTGCAGGCGCGGATCCCAGGTGTGCCCGGCGGCGCGGAAAGAGAACACGCGTTCCTTGGCGCGGCTCGCCTCCTCGTCGCGGCGGGCGCCGCCGAAGGCCGCGTCGAAGCCGCCGGCGTCGAGCGCCTGGCGCAGCGCCTGCGTCTTCATGATGTCGGTGTAGACGGAGGGCGGATGATCGAATGGGTTCATGCCGCGGGCGAGCCCGTCATGGTTCGTGTGCACGATGAGGTCGAGACCGAGCTCCTTCACGGTGCGGTCGCGGAAAGCGACCATGTCGTGGAACTTCCAGGTGGTGTCCACGTGAAGCAGCGGGAATGGCAGCTTGGCCGGCCAGAAGGCTTTCCGCGCCAGATGCAGCAGGACGGTGGAGTCCTTGCCGATGGAATAGAGTAGCACGGGCGAGCGGAACTGCGCCGCCGCCTCGCGGAAGATATGGATGCTCTCGGCTTCGAGGAGCTTCAGATGCGAGGTGAGCGCGGTCATGCGGCCTTCTCTTTTTCTTTCCCGTTCTCGTTCACGTGCAAGCCGCACTCCTTCTTCTCCTCGTTCTCCCACCACCAGCGGCCGGCGCGCGGGTTCTCGCCCGGCTGAATGGCGCGGGTGCACGGCGCGCAGCCGATGGAGACGAAGCCCCGTTGGTGCAGCGGATTCACGGGGATGTTGTTGGCGGCGATATAGTCCATCAGCATGTCCGTCGACCAGTCGGCGACCGGATTCACCTTGGTGAGCCCGCGCTCGGCGTCCCATACGGCCAGCGGCACATCGGCCCTTGCGTCGGAATGCTCGCGGCGCAGTCCCGTGATCCAGCCTTGGGCGCCGTCGAGGGCGCGGTTCAGGGGACGGACCTTGCGGATCTCGCAGCAGCTTTTACGATTCTCGATGGCGTGGCGGAAACCGAACACGCCGTCGCGGGCGACGAGCTCCTCGACTTCGGATGCGTCAGGCGTCACGAGACGGATGCGAATGCGGAAGCGCAGCTCCGACAGCTCGACGGTCTCCAACACCTCGGGGAACAGCCGGCCCGTATCGAGGGTGAACACGTCGACGTCGCCGGACTTGGCGATGCCGGACTTGGCGACGGCGTGGAGAATGACCTGATCCTCCAGGCCGAGGCTGGTGGAGAAGGCGATGCGCCCTTCGATCTGCTCGCCCACCGCCTTGATGCGCGCCACGAGATCGTCGGTCGCCCGCAGGGTCTCGTCGAGGGCAAGCGCGGCCTTGCGCGACGCTTCCCAGCGCAGCGGCAGGGGGTTGCGCACGGCGGGCTGATAGTTGCGGGTGATGCGCTCGAGCGAGGCCTTCCACACGCGCGCAGCTTCCGGATCGGCGATCTCGGCGGTGTCGAAGCCGGAGCGCAGCAGGAACTGTGCGTGATCGGGAATGAGATAGCCGACCGCCCGGATCTCGCCCTTGAAGCCGTGCCGCTCGCGCAGCAGCCGTGCCAGGCTGAAGCCGCGCCCGTCGGTGAAGCTCGGAAAGGCGATGGCGATGGGTCCGGCATTGCCGCCGGCCGCGGCGGCGAGCGCGGCCTCGTCGGCCGTCGGCTCGAGCACCGTGGCGACGTCGTCGGGCTCGGCGACGAGCGTCCCGGTGGCGAGATCAACGAGCACCATAAAGAGCCTCCTTGAACGGCGCCGCGCCCACGCGCCGCCATGTTTCGAGGAAGCTCTCTCCCTCATCGCGGTTTTCGATATAGGTGTCGACGATGGTATCGATGGCCTGCGGCACCGCTTCCGCGCGGAAGCCCGGTCCGATGATGGTGCCGACCGAGGCGCTGTCCTTCGGGTTGCCGCCGAGCGTGATCTGGTAAAGCTCGGTGCCTTTCTTGTCGACGCCGAGAATGCCGATATTGCCGGAATGGTGATGTCCGCAAGCGTTGATGCAGCCCGACATATTCAAGCGCAGCTTGCCGATCTCTTCCTGGCGCGCGGGATCCTCGAAGCGCTTAGCAATCTCCTTGGCGATGGGGATCGACCGCGCGTTGGCGAGATTGCAGTAGTCGAGGCCCGGGCAGCAGATCATGTCGCCGAGCAGCTCGTTGTTGCCGGTGGCGAGGTCCGCAGGCACCAGCGCGTCGTACAGCTCCGGTGTGTCGGCAATGGCCACATGAGGCAGCACCAGGTTCTGGGTGTAGTTGACGCGCACCTCGTCATGGCCGAAGCGCTCGGTGAGATCGGCGACCAGGTCCATGGCGTCTGAGGACGCATCGCCCGGCGTGCGGCCCGGCTCCTTCAGCGAGATGACCACCGAAGCATAGCCCGGCACGCGATGGGCCAGCACATTATGCTTGTACCAATTGGCGAAGGCGGGGTCGGTTTCGCGGCGCGCGGCGACCGTCTCGTCACGCTCGGGCCTTGGGGGCAGATCGGGCGGGGCGAAATAGGACATGATGCGCCGCTTCTCGTCCTCGGGCAGATCGACGGCGGTCTTGTGGGTCGCCTCCCAATCGGCCTCGACCTCCTCGCGGAATTTGTCGATGCCGAGCTGGTTGACGAGGATCTTGATGCGCGCCTTGTGAATGTTGTCGCGGCGGCCGAACAGATTGTACACGCGCAGGATCGACTCGATGTAGGAGAGCAAATACTCCTTCGGCAGGAAGGCCCTGATCTCCTGGCCGACATAGGGAGTGCGGCCCATGCCGCCGCCAACCAGCACGCGGAAGCCGTTCTCGCCGTTCGGTCCCTTGACGATGCGCAGGCCGATGTCGTGGAACGCCGTTGCGGCGCGATCCTCGGCGGCGCCGGAGATGGCGATCTTGAACTTGCGCGGCAACCAGCTGAACTCCGGATGCAATGTCGACCACTGGCGCAAGATCTCGCACCAGGGACGCGGGTCCTCGAGCTCGTCATTGGCGGCGGCGGCGAAGGGATCGGCGGTGACGTTGCGCACGCAGTTGCCGCTCGTCTGGATGCAGTGCATCTCGACCTCGGCGAGCGCGGCCAGCACGTCGGGGATGTCGACGAGCTTCACCCAGTTGAACTGCAGATTTTGGCGCGTGGTGAAATGGCCGTAGCCGCGGTCCCATTTGCGCCCGATCATGGCGAGCTGACGCATCTGGCGGGGGCTCAGCACGCCATAGGGAACGGCGATGCGCAGCATATAGGCGTGCAGCTGGAGGTAGAGCCCGTTCCTCAGCCGAAGCGGCCGGAACTCCTCCTCGTTCAGCGCACCCGATAGGCGGCGCTCCACTTGATCTTTAAACTCCGCCACGCGATCGCGAACAAATGCGTGGTCGAACTCATCATAGCGGTACATCGTACCAGTCCTTCGTCAGTGTTGTGCGGTGGGCGGCGCGGATGCGCTCGCGCACCGAAAGCGGATCGACCGCGCCGTCAACCAGCGCGATCGGCATGGGATAGACGCCGACAACCTCGCGCTCACGTACGGCGTTCTCGGCGATTGTCTCGAGCGCCTTGGTCTCCTCCTCGCCGTCGGCGACTTGGGCATTGGCGATGGCTTCCGTCCATTGGCCTCCAGCGGCGAGATAGACGACGACGCCGTCGGTGAGGCGGTTGGCGGTGATGACGTTAGGCATAGGCGCGCTTGACCTCCTCCGATGCGAGGATGTCCTCGACCACGCCGGACGTCGGCAGCCCCGCAACCTCGCCGAAGATCAGGACCGCCGGGCTCTTGAGCCCCAGACTTTCCGGATGGGCGGCAAGGGCTGCGATGGTGGTGGCGACGCGGCGCTCGTCGTCGCGGCTGGCATTCTCCACCGCCAGCACCGGCAGCCCGGTCCGAAAACCGGCCTCGAGCAGCTTCTGCGCGACGGCGGATGCGGTGGTGACGCCCATATAGACGATGAGCGTGTTCTTGCCGGCGGCGAGCGCGGCGAGGTCGAGATACTCGAAACCAGGCTCCGAGCCGCTCGCCTCATGGCCGGAGACGAAGGTCACGCTGTGGGACACGTCACGATGGGTGAGCGGGATCTGCAGGCTCGCAGCGGCGGCGATTCCGGCGGTAACGCCGGGAACGATCTCGATGGCAATGCCTTCTGCCCGCAGCGCGTCGAGCTCCTCGCCGCCACGGCCGAAGATGAACGGATCGCCGCCCTTGAGCCGCACGACGGTCTGGCCGGCCTTGGCGCGGGCGATCAGCAGCGCATTGATCTCGCTCTGCGGCACGCTATGGGCGCCCTTAGCCTTGCCGACGGGCACCAGCTCGGCCTCGCGGCGGGCATGATCGAGCACGCCGTCGCCGACCAGGCGGTCGTAGAAAATGACATCGGCGGATTTCAGCGCACGCACCGCCTTCATGGTGAGGAGTTCGGGATCGCCAGGACCGGCGCCGACCAGGAGCACGCGGCCCTGCGAGGCGCCCTCGCCGGTCGCTTTCTCGATGGCCTCGCCGATGAGGGCGCGTGCCTTCGGCTCGTCGCCTTCCAGCATGGCTTCGGCGGCGGCACCTTCGAATACCGCCTCCCAGAATCTACGGCGCGGCGGGCCGGACGGCACGCGCTCGGCGACCTGGCCGCGGAACTCGCCGGCGAGCTTCGCCAGCGAATCGAGACGCGGATGCAGCTCGCGCTCGAGCCACGCCCTGAGACGCTGCGCCAGCACGGGTGCCGCCGTGGCGGTGCCGATGGCCACGGTGACCTCGCCGCGATCGACGATCGCAGGCAGCACGAAGGAGCAGAGCTCAATGCGGTCGGGCACGTTCACCGGTACGCCGAGCGCGCGGGCCATGGCGGAGACACGGGTGTCCTCCGCGTCGTCCTCGGTGGCGGCGATCACGAGCGGCCGGCCGCGCACCTGATCGATGCCGGGTTGCGGGGGGACACGGACGACGCGGCCCGCCTCGGCGAGCTTGGCAAGCTCAGGCACGAAGTCTGCTGCTGCGACCTCGACCACGGGCGCCCGCTTCAATAGAAGACGCGTCTTGATGGCCGCGAGCTCGCCACCGCCAACCACCAAAGGCGGCTTGCCGTCGAAGCTCACGAAGATGGGAAAGGTGCGCATCAGCCCCGGCCTCCCACCGCCACCGGCTCGGCGGCAGAATCGGTCAGGCTCTCGGGCGCGAGCTCGACCTCGAGCCCGTCGAGCTCTGGCGTCATGATGAGCTGGCAGCACAGCCGCGAGCGCTCGTCGACCTGGAAGGCGCCGTCGAGCATCTCCGATTCTTCGTCGGTCGGCGGCACGAGCTTGGCAACCCATGCCTCGCCGACCCAGACATGGCAGGTCGCGCAAGCGCAGGCGCCACCGCACTCCGCCTTGATGGGGAGGCCCCAATCGCGGATCACTTCCATCACGCGCCAGCCCTCGAGGGCTTCGAGGCGGTGCGTGGTGCCGTCGGGCATGCGGACATTGACGAACATGTTTAGGCAACCCTCGCAATGCTTTGCGGTTCGCTCGTGTACTTGAAACGTGACGGCTTGTCAGGCGCAAGATCGTCAAGACGCCGCCCGGACGTGCCTATGCCCGATGCGTTCGCCGCGAAGTCTGCGCCGTTGCCGTCGATGATCATGTCGCGCGCCCAATACCGGTTTCTCTCAAGCCCTGGCCCGAGAGGTCCCTACAATATGGGGGACAGTACTGAAAAATAATTCTCCTAAGAAGGGAGAGAGGCGGAAAAAGTGGAACTTTGTTTCTGTCTGTCCACTTTTGGACGAATATTTTTTCATTATGGTTCCCGGGCGAACGCTGAATCTCTGCTCCCCCCAATACGCGGAAAAAGTGTCCTGGCGGGCCTAAGACACGGAGTCCGCTGGCAAATCATCCACAGGCTGTGGACGATTCGGCGCCGGGGGTTGGCGCGCCGCCGGAAACGACCAACAATTGGGGCGGGGATTTTTATTGGGGGACTGAAATGGGGCGCTTGCATCGCCACGGGCGTAATTTGCGTGCCGCTAGGGATGAAAATTCCAGGCACGCGCCATCAAGGCCCCTTCGGATGTTTCTCACCGGCGCCGAGCGCGGCGCCCTCTTGGCCGGCACGGCGCTGGTCTCGACCCTTCTCGCGGCAGCGCCGTCGCCCGCTTCGGCGCAGCAGGCGGTGGACATCGTCTCGGCCTCTTCGGTCAACGTGACCAACAACGACGACTGCATTTTCCACCGGCAACTTGCGCCTCCATCATCACCACCGGCTTTGGCGCCTCCATCGATTTCACCAATACCGGCGACTTCGCCACCCTCGGGCCGGGCGCGATCGGCATCGCACGCTCACCGACGCTCAGCTTGAGCGCCCATCGAGATCAACAATACCGGCAACATCGCCACGGCGGGCGTTGGCGCGATCGGCATCGAAGCGTTACGACGCGTCGGACCATTCAGCCCCATCAACATCACCAATAGCGGCGACATCGCCACCGGCGGGCGCGTCGGCATCCGCGCATCGGCATCATACCGCGCGAATGCCACGCGGGCTGCGCGACTGCATCGAGCGGCCATCAGCGATCATCCAATAGCGGCGGGATCGCGACGCGGGCCTCAACGCCGACGGCATCACGCCTACACCGGGCGCAACAGCGACTCTCGTCGAGAATAGCGGCGACATCTTCACCGCGGCGACGAGGCGGAAGGCATCTTGCCACGACCAGGGCCGAACGCCGATCAGCGTCAACAACAGCGGCCGATAACACGCGGGCGTTCGCCGAGGGCATCAACGCGGCGACCCATGGCGTCAACGCGATCGTCAATCAACAATAGCGGCGACATCGCCACGCGAGGCGTCGTGTCCGACGGCATCAACGCCGCGACGTTCGACGAGAATCCAGCTCGATCACCATCGTGAACAGCGGCACCGTGCGCGGCCGCGGCCTCTCGGGCTACGGCATCTACGCCCAGACCTTTGAACCGGCGTCGCCGATCTAGATCGAGAACTCCGGTGAGATCTACGGCACGAGCGTCGGCATCTACACCTATAGCGGCACCTCGACGACGATCGTCAATAGCGGCTCGATCTCGGCAGGCAGCGGGCTTGCCATCGACACCGAGGGCGCCAGCACCACGATCAACAATACGGGACTGATCACCGGCTTCGTCGACCTCACCGGCAGCCGCGACATCTTCAACAACAATGCCGGCGGCGAGTTCAACGCCATGCAGACGAGCTATTTCGGCGGCGGCAGCGACGTGTTCATCAACAATGCCGGCGCCACGCTGCGGACGGCGGACAACCGCAACAACAGCGAGTTCACCAGCTTCGAAGGGCTCGAGCAGTTCAAGAACCGCGGCCTCATCACCATGCAGGACGGCAAGCAAGGCGACGTGTTCATGATCTCGAACACCGTCGGCGGCACCGACCTCAGCTTCGACGGCTCGGGCAACTCCACATTGGGCGTCGACACCTTCCTCGGCGGGCCCAAAACCTCGAAGTCGGACATTCTCATCGTCGAGGGCGACGTGACCGGCAAGACGCTCGGTCGAGGTGATCAACACCAACCCGGGCGCGGCGCAGTTCGACCGCAAGGGCATCCCCGTCGTCTTCGTCGAAGGCGACGTGAACAAGAGCAAGTTCTATCTGGAGAAGCCGATCGACGCGGGCTTCTTCGACTACGACCTGATCTTCCGGCCGACAGGCAGCGGCGTGTTCGAGCTGAAAAGCCATCCGGGCGGCGGCTCCCATATCCTGCCGCATCTCGTGACCTTCAGCCACGACACGTTCCACAACACGACGGAGACGTGGTTCGACCAGAGCACGGATTTGCGCGCGCTGCTGGCCGAGGGCTCGGTGTGCAACGATCCCGCGCACCGGCAGGACGTCGTACGCTGCCAGCAGCTCTACGATTTCACGCCGGGCGTCTGGGCGCGCGGCGCCGGAGCCTTTCTCGACCTGCAGGACAACGCCACCACACAGGCCAACGGCAAGACCTACCGCTACAATCTCGATCGCGATCTGGACATCTGGACGTTCGAGACCGGGATCGATTTCGGCAAGCGCGACCTGTTTGCCGACGGCGACATTCTGGTGTTCGGCGTTCTCGGCGGCGCGGTCGAAGCCTCGCTCGACTACAAATCCTTGAGCCGCAATTTCCATCTGGGCGGCCCCGAAGCCGGCGCCTACGCCACCTATCTCAACGGCGGGCTGTTCGTCGACACGCTGTTCAAGGCGCAATTCTTCAAGATCGATCCCGCCGACGTGCGCGGCTTCCCCGGCAAGACTCGACAGCACGACCTACGGGTTCCGCACCGATACCGGCTATCGCTTCGGCGGCGTGCGGCATGGCGCATTCTTCGAGCCGTTGGCGACCATCGCCGTGTCGTGGAACGAGACCGACGACTTCATCGTCGACGGCAACACCATCGACTTCGACGACGACGAGGATGTGCGCGGCCGCTGGGCATGCGCGCTCGGCACCAGCAGCGAAGTCTGGGAGGGCACCATGATGGAGCCCTTCGTCATCGGAAGCCTGTGGGGCAATTTATCGGGTCGACACTCAGCGACGCTGAACTCGAGCGGGGCAGACCTTCGAGTTCACCAGGACGATCCCGACGAGATCTGGGGCGTGGTCTCGGGCGGCGTCAACTTCTTCAACCCTGGCGCCCAGACCGCCGTGTTCGCCAAGGTCGACGTCACGTTCGGCGAAGAGACCACGGCCTCGGCGTCAAGGGCGGCATGCGCTTCAACTGGTAGCGAACTTTTTTGGCGCTACCGGCCGTTCCGTATTGGCCCTTCCGGGCTGCGGCCTGCTTGAGCGCGTATTGCACTACCGGCCTTTGGGAGCGCGGGTTGCGCTAACCGCGTTTCACCAGCGCGTCACGGATCTCCTGCAGCAGCACCACCTCCTGCGACGCCGGCGGCTCGGTCGCCGGCGCTTCCTCCTGCTTGCGGCGGAGCCGGTTCATGGCCTTGATCACCATGAACAGCACGAAGGCGACGATGGTGAAGCTGATGACGCTGTTGATGAACAGGCCGACATTCATGGTCGGCGCGCCCGCCTCCCGGGCCTGGGCCAGGGAGTCATAATGGGCGCCGCTGAGCGGGATATAGATGTCGGAAAAGTCGACCCCGCCGGTGATGACGCCGATCGGCGGCATGATGATGTCGTCCACCAGCGATTTCACGATGGTCGAGAAGGCGGCGCCGATGACGATACCGACCGCCATGTCCACCACGTTGCCGCGCAGCGCGAATTCCTTGAATTCCTTGAGCATATTCCGCACCTCCCTGCGTCATCGAGAGCCCGTCAACTCTCTGCCATGTTTCGGCGCAAATTGCATCCCAAGGCTAGTTTGCAAGCGCGCGCCTAGCTGCTACCTGCTTGGTGGAGTTGGGGAGGAGGGAGCGTGACGGCGCAAGGGCCCGATACGGAGCACGCGGTACGCGACCGCCATCAGTTGCGGACGCTAGCCGTGGCCATCACCACGCTCGCGGCCGTGCTGTGCGCGGTGATCGTCGTCATCGTCTATGCGCTGTCGCTCAACCGGCTCTGGTTCCTGCACTTTCCGCTCGGGCTCTATCTCCTGGCGCAAGGGCTGCTCATCTTCGCCGTCGTGGTGATGTTCTGGTATGTGCGCGTGCAAGAGCGCATCGACCACACGCGCAGCGTGACCGAAGAGATCGTGTAGACGATGGCAGCCCCGTCGCGTCAGCACACGCCGAACCCGCATCTCGGGGCGTATTACGGCATCATCACCGCCGCCATCGCCTCCCTGGCGATCCTGCTGGCCATGTTCGAGCAACTCGGCTGGAGCCAGGGCGTGATCGCGCGCTCCATGATCCTCCTGCCGCTCGCGCTTTATCTGGTCATCGCCGTCGGCTCGCGCACCCTCGATGCTGAAGATTTCTTCGCCTCGGGACGGCGGGTGCCGCAGGTCTATAACGCGCTGGTGCTGGCGGCCATCACGGTCGGGGGCGTCGGTTTCTTCGCCTATACCGGCGCGGTGTTCTTCCTCGGGTTCGACGCGCTCGCCATCGGTCTCGGTTGGACTTGCGGCCTGCTGCTCGCCGGGGTGCTGTTCGTGCCGTATTTGCGCAAGGCCGGCGCCTACACCCTGCCCGCCTTTCTCGGTCAGCGCTTCAGTTCGCGCCAGCTCCGCATGGCCGCCAGCGCGGCGCAAGTGGTGCCCACGACGCTGCTGCTCGCCGCCGAGATGAGCATCGCCGCCGTGGTCGCCTCGATCTTCCTGCCGGTGTCGTTTTGGCTCGCCGTCCTGCTCGTCACGCTGTTCGTCGCCGCCGTGGGCCTCCTCGGCGGCATGCGCGCCTTGACCTGGTCGGGAAGCGCGGAGTTCATCGCCGGCGCCGTCGGCCTCGCCGTGCCGCTCATCGTCGTGTCGGTGCTGCTCACCCACCTGCCCGCGCCGCAATTCACCTATGGCGAGATCTTCGGCTCGTTGAGAGGCGCGGAGACCGCGACCGGCATGTTGCCGGTGACGCCGGGCGCGCTTGCGCCGGCCCTGACGGGCCCTGCCCCGACGGCGGTCACCAAGCCCTTCCTGCAGGCTTTCGGGGCCATCAACGAGGCGGGCTTCCTCACGCTGTTCTTCTGCTTCGCGCTAGGCACCGCGGCCCTGCCGAGCCTGCTGGTGCGCAGCGGCGTCACCTGCTCGGTCGCCGATCAGCGGCGCTCCACCGCCTGGGCACTGGCGCTGGTGGCGCTGTTCGTGATCACCGCACCGTCGCTCGCGGTGTTCGCCAAGCTGCTGATGTTCCGCGACATGGCGCTCGCCCCCACCGCCGGTCTACCGGCATGGCTCTCGGAATTGAGCGGCCGGCAATTGGTGCAGGCGAGCGATCTCAACGGCGACGGCACGCTCGTGGCCAGCGAGCTTCTCGTCATGCGCGATCGCGTGGCGCTGGCGCTGCCGATGCTGGCCCAGCTTCCCTTCGTGCTGACCGCGCTTCTGGCCTCCGCCGGCATAGCGATCGCGCTCGCGGCGGCGAGCTCTCACCTGTTCACGCTGTCGGCGAGCCTCGCCGACGATATCTACGGCGTGCTGGACAAGCGTCCGATCGCGCTGCCGCGTCTGATGGCGGCTTGGGCGGCGATCGGGGCGTGCGCGCTGTTCACCTTCGTCTTCCTGCTGATCGCCGATGTCGATATCTTGCGCATGGCCGTGACGGCGTTCGCCTTCGCCGCCGCGACCTTCTTCCCGGTCCTCCTGCTGGCGCTGTGGTGGCCGCGCTGCACGGTGTGGGGGGCGCTTGCGGCCTTAGGGACCGGATTCGGCATCCTGTTTCTCGCCGTGACGGTGGGGAGCCTGTTCGGCATCGCGGACACGGCCGTCGGCACCGGGGTCGCCAGCCTCATCGCCACCATTCTGGCGCTCGGCGCCGGTGTCGGCGCCAGCCTGTACGGGCCGGGGCCGACCGCCTCGGAGGCGGCTTATTACGAAGAGATGCGAAAACCCGAAGGCGAGACGATGTTCGATCAGGCGCAAGCGCGGGCTTTGACGGCTTCGGCGCGCGAGACCGATGAGCTGAGTGAGCTCTAGCCATGGACCCACAACGGACACCGGGCTCGTCACGCCTGTCGCCCTACCCCGAGATCGTCCCGTACCGCACCGGCCGGCTTCAGGTCTCCGACATCCACGAGCTCTATTTCGAGGAATGCGGCTCGCCCTCGGGCAAGCCCGTGGTCATGCTGCATGGCGGTCCGGGGGGCGGCATCTCGCCGATCATGCGGCGCTATCACGACCCCCGCCTCTACCGCATCGTGCTGTTCGATCAGCGCGGCTGCGGTCGCTCGATCCCGCACGCCTCGCTGGAAGAGAACACGACCTGGAATCTGGTCGACGATATCGAGCGCTTGCGCGAGCATCTCGCCATCGACCGCTGGCAGGTGTTCGGCGGCTCATGGGGCTCTACGCTGGCGCTGGCCTACGCGGAAGCGCATCCGGCGCGTGTGACCGAGCTCATCCTGCGCGGCATCTTCACGCTGCGCCGCGCCGAGCTCGAATGGTTCTACCAGGAGGGCTGCAGCTGGCTCTTCCCCGACGCGTTCGCCGATTACGTCACGGTGATCCCGGAGGCCGAGCGCGGCGACATGATCGCGGCCTATTACCGGCGGCTGACGAGCGAGGACCCCGAGACGCAAGTCGAGGCGGCGCGCGCCTGGAGCGCTTGGGAAGGACGCACCCTGTCGCTGCTGCCCGACTTCGACCGGGTGCGGCAATTCTCGGAGGACCATTACGCGCTCGCCTTCGCACGGATCGAGTCCCACTACTTCATCAATGGCGGCTTCTTCGAGACCGACGATCAGCTCATCCGCAACGCGGACCGCCTCGCGGATATCCCCGGCGTTATCGTGCATGGCCGCTACGACGTGGTGACGCCGGTCAAGAATGCCTTCGATCTCGCCCACGCCTGGCCGAGGGCCGATTTGCGCGTGGTGCCAGATGCGGGCCACGCCATGACGGAGCCCGGCATCATGCACGAGCTTATCGCCGCGACGCGGATCTTTTCCGGAAACTGATCGCCGCTAGCCGCCAGCCACTTCGCCGATGAAGCTCAGGGCCACGCGGCGCTGATGCGGGGCGTCGCGATGCTCGATCAGATACACGCCCTGCCAAGTGCCGAGCGTCATCGCCCCACCCAGAACCGGAATCGACAGGCTCACCGAGGTGACCATCGCCTTGATGTGGCTCGGCATGTCGTCGGGGCCCTCCTCGTGATGGGCGTAGTCCCGATCCACCGGCGCCAGGATCTCCAGCGCGTCGAGCAGGTCACGGCGCACATTCGGGTCGGCATTCTCCTGGATGGTGAGCGAGGCGGAGGTGTGGGAGACGAACACGGTGAGGAGGCCGTCTGCGGCCCCGAAGCTGTCGAGCCAGTCCGAAAGCGGACGCGTCAACTCGACGAAGCCCTTGCCCCGCGTCGGGACGGCCAAAACATGGCTCGCCTGCACCAGATCGGCCATGGCGTCCCCCCCTCTTCCCTTGGCAGGCGCGATTCTCTGTCCCGCTCTAGCGCACTCCTTAACACAAAATTTACTCGGGCTTGACACCGTCACTACGGCCGCTTCGTCACGCGTCTCCTCGGACCGGTCCCTCAACGCAACGGGGCGCGGTTCAGCGGCGTCAACGCCTTGGGGAACGGGTATGGCTTCAGAAGCAAGTTGGCAAACCAGCAATGCCGGCGGGGGCAGCACCGCCTTCTCGACGGAGCAGCCAATGGATCAACGCACCGTCGAAAGCCTGTTACGCCGCTTGGTGGAACGCGTCGAGGATAGCGAGCGCCGCTACGGCGAAGCCCTCGATGAGCTTCACGCGCGGCTCGACCGGCTGTCGCAGACCACCGAAGCCGCGCGGGATACCGGCGCGCCCGAGAACAGCGATACCTTCGACCGGCTGCATGCCCAAGTCAGCGATCTCGCCCGCCGCCTCGAGCATGACACCTCGACGCCGCTCGACGATTTCGAGCGGCTCGGCAAGGCCCTGTCGGGCGCCCTTCACGGCGACCCGGAAAGCAATTTTGACGACGACGGGGCCTATCCGGCGCCTGAGCCGTTCGGCTATACGCCCGAGCCGAGCCCGTTCGCCAAGGCTGCCCTGGGCGGTGATCATTTTGGCGAGCCTGCGCCCGGCGCGGAGACCGGCGCCGGCTATCCGGATTTCGGCTACAGCGCGAGCGAATCTCCCCAGGCCGCATGGCGCGAGCCCACCGCCGGCGGGGCCGGCGATCTCGACAAGCGGCTGGTGGAGATGGCCCAGCGGCTCGAAGAGTCCATCGGCACAGCAATGCCGACCGGGGCCATCGAGGCGTTGAACACGAGATTGGACGAAATCGGCGGTCAACTCAGCCAAGCCCTGGAAGCGGCCCCGACGCGCGCCGCCCTGGAGCACGTAGAGCAGCAAATTTCCGATATGAGCCAGCAGGTTAACCGGGCCGAGGAGCAGCTCGGCAAGGTCGCCGGCGTCGAGGACCACCTGCTCAAGCTCATCGCACGCTTGGATGAGAAGGCGGAAGCGCCGGCCCCGCAAGCCGACCCGGCGCAGTTGGAAGAGATCGCCAACAAGGCCGCCGAAGGCGCCGCGCGCCTCGTCGCCGCGGATACGCAAAAGACCAACGAACGCCTCGACGCCATGCATCGCGACCTCACGGCCATGAGCGACAAGGGCCGCGAGAGCGGCGACCGGCTCGTGAGCACGCTCGAAGCGGTGCATGAGTCCCTGAAACAGCTGGTGCAGCAGGTCGAGCGGGGCGCTCCCGCGTTCCAGCCGAAGCCGCGACCGCCCTTCGTGGAGCGGGCCCGCCAAGCTGAAGCCAAGCCCGCGCAGCCGCAGGCGAAGCCGGCCATGCCGCAGCCGCGGCCCAGCGCGCCGGCCGCGAGCGAACAGCCGGCCGGTGAAGCGGTCAAGGCCAAGGCCCCCACGCCGACGCCTGCGCCGCAAGCGCCGGTCAAGACCGAACAAGCTACCGAGGCTCCGGTCCGGGAGCGCTCGCTGCGCGACCGGCTTGGCGCGTCCATTCCCGACTTCAAGGAGACGGAGACCGAGACCGAGACCCCGCCGCCGCCGTTCGGCCGCGCCAAGCGCCTCGCCTCCGACGACGAGGCCGTCGATCTCGATGCGGGTATGCCAGGCCGCGGCGACGACAGCGCGGCCTCCTCCCTCCGTGCCCGGATGGGGATGGGGCCCGACGCGGAAACCGATGCGCCCGACGATCTCGTGGCGGCTGCACGCCGTGCGGCGCAAGCCGCGGCGTTGCGGGCCGAAGGGCGGGGCGGACGCCAGTCTTCCAGTCCTCTTCCCGGCAGTGCGGCGAGCGGCGAGCAACCGGGACGCCGCAAACGGTCCCTGCTGATCATTGCCGCCGCCGTCCTTCTCGTGCTGAGCGCGGTCCTGCTCTATTCCCGCCTGGGCTCGCGGCCGGAAGCAACCGCGCCGGAGATCGAGCAGACCACGCCGGCGCCGAGCGACGGCACCGACGACCTGACGGTTCCCGGCACCGAGGGCGACGCCCCCACGGCCGAGCCCGAGAAGTCGGGATCGTGGGAGCCGATGCCCGGTATCGACGCAAACCCGGATGACAGCGCCGCCAGCGGGACCACGGGCTTCACCGAGATGGCCAAATCGTCTGGCCAAGTGCCGCCGATGCCGGCCAGCGAGCTGACGCCTCAGCCCCAACTCGCTTCGTTGAAGCCGGCCGGTGTATCCGCGATGCCGGTGGGCGTGACCTTCTCCATCGAGGACCCTGCTTTCGGCCCCAACGGCACACAGGGCAGCACCGCCATGCCGGCACAGCTGCCCCTGCCGCCCGAGGCGCTCGGCCCGCTTCCCTTGCGCGAGGCCGCCGCCAAGGGCGACGCCGCCGCGCAATACGCCATCGCCATCCGCTACGCGGACGGCGTGGGCACGTCGGCCGACCCGAAAGAGGCCGCCAAGTGGCTCGAGCGCGCCGCCGCCGCCAGCCTGGCGCCGGCCCAATACCGGCTCGCCGCCATGTATGAGCGCGGCATCGGCGTCGACAAGGATCTCAGCCGGGCGCGCTTCTGGTACGCAGCGGCGGCCGAGAAGGGCAACGTCAAGGCGATGCACAACCTCGCCGTCAGCGTCAGCGGCCGCGACGGCGGCGACCCCGACTACATGCTGGCCGTCAAATGGTATGGCGAGGCCGCCGCCTACGGCCTGGCCGACAGCCAGTTCAATCTGGGCGTTCTGGCCGAGTACGGTCTCGGCATGACGAAGAATCTCAGCGAGGCCTATAAATGGTTCTCGCTGGCTGCCGCGAGCGGCGACGCGGACGCCGCCAAGCGTCGCGAGATCATCCGGGTGCAGCTGGACCCTGCGGCGCTCGCGAAGGCCGAGGCCGCGGTGAAGGCCTGGACGGCCAAGGTGCCCCCGGCGGAGGCCAATGAGGTGGCGGAGCAGGCGAACTGGGCGGCCCAGGCGCCGGCGACGCATAACGCCTCGCTCGTGACCCGGGCGCAGACCCTGCTCAACGCGCTCGGCTACGATGTCGGCCCGCCCGACGGGGTGGTCGGCGACCGCACCAAGACCGCGGTCAAGCGGTTCCAGAGCCGCAACGGCCTCGCCGAGACCGGCGAGATCTCGATCCCGCTCGTGACCCAGCTCGAGCGCCTGTCCAGCTAGCGCGGGACGGGACGCGGGCCGCGCCAAGCGGCCCCCTGCGGCATCGATGCCGCGCCTATTTCAAAAAATGATGACATTTCGGTAAGTCCCGAGCCTAACGCATTGACAGGCTGGCGTGCGGCGAACAGGTTGCCACAGCGCCCCGCTTTTCCAACGCCCCGGCCGATGTTTCAGATTTATCTGCCTATTGCCGAAATCTCAGTGAACCTTTTGGTGATGCTGGGACTCGGCGCGGCAGTCGGCTTTCTCTCGGGGATGTTCGGCGTCGGCGGCGGTTTCCTGCTCACACCCCTTCTCATGCTCTCCGGCATCCCGCCGGCCATCGCGGTCGCCACCGGCGCCAATCAGATTGTCGGCACGTCGGTTTCGGGCACTCTGGCCCAGTGGCGGCGCGGCAATGTCGATCTGCGCATGGGCTTCGTACTGATCGTCGGCGGCGTGATCGGCGCGGTTGTCGGCGTCTTCCTGCTCAAGATCCTGCGCGAGCTCGGCCAAGCCGGCCTCATGATCTCGCTGACCTATGTGTGCTTCCTTGGCGTAATCGGCGCGCTCATGCTGTGGGAGAGCGTCAACGCGATGCGGCGGGCACGCGCCGGCAAGACCGTGTCGGCACGCCGGTCGGGGCAGCACAATTGGATTCACGGCCTACCTTTCAAGATGCGCTTTCCGCGCTCGCGCCTCTATATCAGCGCCATCCCGCCGCTGGTGATCGGCGGCCTGGTCGGCCTGCTCGCCTCGTTCCTCGGCGTCGGCGGCGGTTTCATCATGGTGCCGGCACTGATCTATCTGCTGCGCATGCCGACCAACATCGTCATCGGCACCTCGATCTTTCAGATCATCTTCATCACCGCCATCGTCACGCTGCTGCACGCCACGCTCAACTACACGCTCGACATCATGCTCGCCTTTGTCTTGATCATCGGCGGCGTCATCGGCGGCCAATTCGGCGTGCGCGCCGGGCAAAAGCTGCGTGGCGAGCAATTGCGCGCGATGCTTGCGTTGATGGTGCTCGGCGTTGCCATCCGCATCCTGCTCGATCTCCTGCTCAAGCCGTCCGAGCTGTTCTCCATCGTGCCGCTGGCGGGGGTCTGATGAAGAGCTCGATCCTGCGCATAAGCGCCCTCGTCCTGGCTCTGTCGGTGACCGTCGCGCTATCGGTGACGCCGGCGCTCGCACAAAAGAAGAAGGCGCCGCCACCGGAAGCGACGGTTCCGGCGGCGAGCCAAGAGCAGGTGCAGTCCGACATCTCGACGCGCGAGATCTCTATCCAGTCGAACTTCACCGGCATCGAAATCCTGATCTTCGGCAGCGTCGACTTCAGCGACTCCCGGACGCCCGGCGAGGGAACCTACGACGTGATCTCCGTCGTACGCGGTCCCAACGAGCCTATCGTCCTGCGCAAAAAGGAGCGGGTCGCGGGAATCTGGGTGAACGGGCCGGGCAAGACCTACAGCATGGTGCCGGGGTTCTACGCCGTGCTGTCGACGCGGCCGGTCAGGGCCATCGCCTCGGACCAGACCCTGAAGAAGCTGGGCATCGGTCTCTCCGACCTGGACTTCGGGCGCGATACGATCGGCAATCCGGAAGAGCAGGCCTACCTCTCCGCCCTGATCCGGCTGAAGAAGCAGAGGAAGCTGTTTCAGGAGCGGGACGACGCCGTGAAGTTCATCGGGCGTAGCCTGTTCCGGGCGACGGTGGCGCTGCCGGTCAATGTCCCGATCGGGCGCTACACGGTCGATGTCTACCTGTTTCGCGACGGGAAGGTGGCGAGCAAAAGCCAGGGATCGCTGGAGGTCACCAAGGCCGGAATCGAAAAGCTGGTGTACAAGCTCGCGTTCCGGCGACCGTTCCTCTATGGCCTGCTCGGGGTCATCGTTGCCGTGCTAGCCGGGCTCGCCGGATGGTTCGCCTTCCGCCGCGATTAAGCGCTCGCGCTTAAGGCTATCGGGCAGGAGCAGGCTGCCCAGCACGGGATAGACCGCGTGCCGGCCCATCATCCAGGCCTCGAGCTGCTGGCGCAGGAATAGAGGCCGGAAGGCCTCGTGCAGCACGTTCAGCCCGCCCGCATAGGCGCCGAAGGCCGGCATCACCAAGCGCTTGCCGTCGGTGGCGAAGCAGCGGCGCCGGATCACCGTGCCGCGCCGGGCGATGCGCGCGATAGGATGCAGATGGCCCACGATCTCCGGCCCTGCGGGCGCTTCCGACGGCTCGTGCCTCAGCGTCACGCCGGACATGGACAGCGTAGCGCACACCGTGCCGCCAATGCTCGCGGGCAGATGCGGATCGTGATTGCCGCAGATCCAATACCAGTCGCGGCCGTGCTGAAGCGCGGTCAGCAGCGCGAGATCGTCGGCCACCAGATTGTCGGCGCACTCGCTGCGGTGGAAGCTGTCGCCGAGCGCGACCACCCGGCCCGGATCGACAGCGGCGATGATCTTGCCGAGGCGGGAAAGCGTGGAGCGGGTGTCGTAAGGCGGCAGCAACATGCCGAGCGCCGCATAGGCGGCGCCCTTCTCCAGATGCAGGTCGGCGACGAGAAGCGTGTCCTCCGCCTCCCAGTAGAGAGCGCCGGCGGCAAGCGGTTTGAGCGCATGGCCCGCGACCTCGACATGAGAACGGAGCGTGGGCGCCGTTTCCGGCATGAGATCTGGCCTAGCGCGCAGCATGTTCCCCCAATGCTTCAGCGATGAGTTCCTCGGCGGTCTCACGCAACAAGGTGTCGCCAACGTCGCTCGGGACACTCTCGCGCCCGATCTCTAGCATGACCGGCACGGCGAGCGGCGAAACATGACTGACCGCACTATGCCTGATTCGTCCGCCGATCCGTTTCAAGAATTGCCCGAGACGGCCGACGTCGATCAAACCCGAGGCGGCATCGGCGAAGGCGGCCTTGAGCAGGACATGCTCCGGTTCGTGCTGGCGCAACACATCGTAGATCAGGTCGGAGGAGACGGTCATCTGCCGCCCGGTCTTCTCGCGGCCAGGATGGCGGCGTTCGATCAGGCCGGAGATGATGGCGCAGACTCTGAACGAGCGCTTCATCAGGCTCGACTCGGCGAGCCAGGCATCGAGATCGTCGCCGAGCATGTCCTCGTCGAACAACTCCGCGAGATCGATGCGCCCTGTCCGCACCATCGCGCTCATGTCGTTGAGGCCCCAGATGGCAAGCGCATATTCGTTGGCGACAAAGCCCAGCGGCGCGGCACCGGCGCGCTCGAGCCGCCGCGTGAGCAGCATGCCGAGGCTCTGATGGGCCAGCCTCCCCTCGAACGGATAGCAGACGAGGTAATGCCGCTGACCGCGGGGGAAGGTCTCGATCAGCATCTCGTCGGCGGCGGGTACCACGGAGAACTCGGCCTGGAGCCTGAGCCAGTCGGAGACTTGGTCGGGGAGCTTCGCCCAGGCCTCACGCGCGGCCAACATGTGGCGCACGCGATCGGCCAAATAGGTGGAAAGCGGAAACTTACCGCCTTCATAGGCCGGCACCTTGGGATCGGTGGCGTGGGCCCGGGTGACGATCGCATCCATCTCGCGCAGGCCCTCGAAGCGCAGCACCTCACCGGCAAATACGAAAGTGTCGCCGGGAGTGAGCTGCTCGATGAAATATTCCTCCACCTCGCCGAGGACGCGGCCGCCGGCCAGCACGCTGCTGGCTTTCAGCGCGCCTCTTCCCCGTGCCAGCCGCACGCGCAGCATCGGCGCCTCGACGATGGTGCCGACATTGAGCCGGTATTGCTGGGCGAGGCGCGGATGGGCGAGGCGATAGTGGCCTTCCTTCGTCCGCTTCAGCTTGGCGTAGCGGTCGTAATTGGCGAGCGCATAGCCGCCGGTGGCGACGAAGGCCAAGACCTGATCGAAACCGTCGCGGGTCAGGCCCTGATACGGCGAGGCGCTGGTGACTTCGCGATAAAGCGCGTCCGGATCGAACGGCCCGGCGCAGGCCATGCCGAGGATATGCTGGGCGAGCACGTCGAGCGCGCCGGGCTTCGACGGCGGGGTGTCTTGCGCGCCCTCTTCCGCCGCTTCGAGCGCCGCCTGGCATTCCATGACCTCGAAGCGGTTGGCCGGCACCAGCAGGGCCTTGCTCGGCTCATCGAGCCGGTGATTGGCGCGGCCGATGCGCTGACTAAGCCTGCTTGCCCCTTTCGGCGCGCCGACATTGATGACGAGATCGACGTCGCCCCAGTCGATACCGAGATCGAGCGTGGAAGTGCAGACCACGGCGCGGAGCTTGCCCGCGACCATAGCCGCCTCGACCTTGCGGCGCTGACCGACATCGAGCGAGCCGTGATGGAGCGCGATGGCGAGATTGTCGTCATTGCAGCGCCACAGCTCGTGGAACAGCATCTCGGCTTGCGAGCGCGTGTTGACGAACATGAGCGACAGGCGGTGCGCCTTGATCGCCGCGTAGATCTCCGGCAGCGCATAGCGCGCGGCGTGACCCGCCCAAGGCAGCTCGGCCTCGGACTTGAGAATGGAAATGTCGGCCTTGACGCCGCCCTCGGCCATGACGATCTCGGCCAGCCGCGTCGCGGTCTGGCCCTCATGCGGCACCAGGAAGGCGGCGAGCTCGGACGGCCGCGCCACCGTGGCCGACAGGCCGATGGCTGTGAGATCAGGCGACAGGGTCCGCAGCCGCGCGAGATCGAGCGCCAAAAGATCGCCGCGCTTGCTCGTGGCGAGCGCATGCAGCTCATCGAGGATCACGCATTTCACCGAGCCGAACAGCTCGGCGGCGCTCTCATGGGACAGCATCAAGGCGATCTGCTCGGGCGTCGTCAGCAGAATGTCGGGCGGCAGCACGCGCTGGCGCGCCCGGCGCGCGGGCGGCGTGTCGCCGGTGCGTGTCTCAAGCGTGATGGGCAGCCTCATCTCGGCCACGGGCGTGGCGAGGTTGCGGGCGATGTCGGTGGCGAGCGCCTTGAGCGGCGACACATAGAGCGTGTGGATGCCCCTGGCAGGCTCCGTCTTCGGCGCGCGCGCGTCGAGATCGACGAGGCTTGGCAGGAAGCCGGCCAAGGTCTTACCGCCGCCGGTCGGCGCGATGAGGAGCGTGTCGCGGCCCATTGTGACCGTATCGAGGAGGGCCAACTGGTGCGCGCGGGGTTGCCAACCTCGAGCCCGGAACCAGCCGGCGAAGGGCTCCGGCAGAGGGCCTTGCGGCGGGCGCGCCTGGCCCGCGTCCACAGCGCGGCTCCGTTTCGCGCTCACGCGCTTCGCCGTACTCAAAATCCTGCCCTTCTTGATCTTGGCCGGCTCCGGCCCCAATTGTGATAAAATTCGAGTCGAAGCTCAGGACGACAAAGGAAGCGGACAGATGGAACGGTTTTTTGGCGGCAATCCGGCACTTGTCCTGCTCCGGCTGGCGATTCTATCGCTGATCGTCGGCGTCGTCCTGGCGGCGCTGGGCTTCAGCCCCTACGACATCATCCAGAACATCCGCGATCTCGCGACTCGCATCTACGATATGGGCTTCGTCGCGGTGGAGAAGGCATTCCGCTACTTCCTGCTCGGCGCGGTCATCGTCTTCCCGGTCTGGGTGGTGATGCGGCTGGTGAAAGTGGCCGGCCGCGAGACCCGCGAGATGGCGGACACCGCTCCCTCCAAGCGCCAGGCTTAGACGATCTTCAGCACCGCCTCGGGCGGACGGCCGATGGCCGCGCGATCGCCCGAGACCACGATGGGGCGCTCGATGAGGATCGGGTTCTTGACCATGAGCGCGAGCAACTCGTCGTCGGTGTGGCCGCTGTCCTCGAGACCGAGCTCGTCATAGGCCGCCTCGCCTTTGCGCAGGATGTCGCGGGCCTTGAGGCCGAGCTTCTTGAGGATGCGCTTCAGCTCGGCGGCGGACGGGGGCGTCTCCAGATATTTCACGATCTTCGGGGCGATGCCCTTCTCCTCGAGCAGCGCCAGCGTCTGGCGCGACTTCGAGCAGCGCGGGTTGTGGTAGATGGTGACGGTCATACGACGATCTCCGGCAGCTTCGCTTCGGCCCAATGGTCCGCGCGGGCGCCGATCAGGGATGAGAGCCGGTTCGCTTTATAGCCGCTCATGGTCTCGACCAAGGTTTGCTTGATGTCGGCGATCAGGCCAGGCCCCTCGAACACGAGACCCGTATAGAGCTGGATGAGAGACGCTCCCGCCTCGATCTTGTCGAGCGCGCTTTGACCAGAGTCGATGCCGCCCACGCCGATGAGCGGCAGCTTGCCTTTGGTGAGCCGGTAGACGCGCGCCAGCATGCGGGTCGAGCGCAGGAAGGCCGGACGGCCAGAGAGCCCGCCAGCCTCGCGCACAAGGGTCTGGTCGCGGAGATCATCGCGGGCGAGCGTGGTGTTGGAGATAATGATGCCGTCAATGCCGTTCGCCTCGATGACGCCTGTCACTTCGGGCAGATCGGCGTCAGCGAGATCTGGCGCGAGCTTGATCAGAAGCGGCGGGGCCTTGGGGCCAAGGCCTTTGCGCGCGGCTTGCACCTTGCCGAGCAGCTTATCGAGCTTCCGCGGTGCCTGAAGATCGCGCAAGCCAGGGGTATTGGGCGAGGAGATATTGACAGTGAAGTAGCTCGCCACCGGCGCCATGCGCTTCACGCCCTCCACATAGTCGGCGATGCGGTCAGTGCTGTCGCGATTGGCGCCGAGATTGACGCCGACGATACCGCGCGGGCGGTTCTTCTCAAGCCGCGCGAGCGCCGCCGCCTGCCCCTCATTGTTGAAGCCGAGCCGATTGACGATGGCGCGGTCGGCATGGGAGCGGAAAACGCGCGGGCATGGATTGCCCGCTTGCGGCTGTGGCGTCAGCGTGCCCACCTCGGCGAAGCCCAGCCCCATGTCGAGAAGCTGGCGCGGCACGCGGGCATTCTTGTCGAAGCCAGCCGCCATGCCGATAGGATTGGGAAATTCGAGTCCGAACAAGGTCTGCGCCAGGTGCTTGTCGTCGGGACCGGCGCGGCGGGGATAAATCCCGAGCTCGAGGGTCTTGACGGCGAGCTCGTGGGCGCGTTCCGGATCGAGGGCGAGCAGCAGGGTCTGACCGAGACCAAAGAGCGCGCTCAACCCGCTATGCCTTCGGGGAGGATGTGGCGTTCGTCGTCGTCGAGCTCCAGCGCATCGACGGAGACAATGGCGTCGAGTGGAAGCGGGCCATAGAGATGCGGGAACAGGTCGCCGCCCCGGGACTCTTCCCATTTCAGGCCGGGACCGAGCCGCTCGGCATCGACTGTCAGCAGCAGCAGATCTTCCTGCCTCGTATAATGCTTGGCGAGCGTTTCGGCGACCTGAGGGCCGGTGGACAGATGGATGAAGCCGTCGCGGAGGTCGTCGGCCGAGCCCATGATGCACCCTTCGCTCTTCGCAGCCTCATAGGCGGCATCGGCGAGGATCTTGTAGACGGGCTGGGACATCTTGGACGGGGACCTCCGAGTTTTGGGCTTCGCGGCGAGACTAACCGTCCCCCAGGGCCCCAACAAGGTCGGCGCGGTCTCGATCCAAAAATGGCTTCTGGGGTGGCCTCGGACCGCCGGGCTCCTATATGGTGCCGTGAACGCTATCTCCGGAGAAACAATGAGCTATTCGATTCGGCGGGGGACCCCGCCCAATACCAGAACCGTCATGCGCCTGACGACCAGGGACACCGTGAAGCAGGCGCGCGAATTGATCGAAGTCGGCGACCTCGAGTTCCGTATCTTCAATAGCCGCGGGGAACCGGTGAAACTCAAGGATCTCGAGCGGGTCCTCGAATCGCTGCGGGAACGGTCCGGCTAGGCGCGCCTCCCCACAATGCGGTGGACGAGCGGCGTGAAAATAAGCCATAATTCCTATCTGTAGGCATTTATTCCGATTCGGCACGCGCCCTTAGGCTCAAGCCGCCGCTTCGAGGCACACTCCTTGAACAGGCTCACCCATGCCCGGGTTTGGTCGGCGATCGATGCGTTGGCGCGCCGCTATGGGCTGTCGGCCTCCGGCCTCGCCAAGCAGGCCGGCCTCGACCCCACCGCCTTCAACAAATCGAAGCGGGTGACCGGCGAAGGCCGCCCGCGCTGGCCGACCACCGAGAGCATCGCCAAGGTGCTAAGCGCCACCGGCGCCTCCTTCGACGATTTCACCGCGCTGGTCACCGCGGAGCCCCGGCGGCGCAATCCCGCCCAGCCGATCCCGCTGATCGGCATGACGCAGGCCGGCGGCGGCGGTTTCTTCGACGACGGCGGCTTCCCGGTCGGCGGCGGCTGGGACCAGATCCGCTTTCCGCGCGTGGATGACGACAACGCCTATGCGCTCGAGGTCACCGGCGACAGCATGGCGCCGCTCTATCGCGACGGGGACGTGATCATCGTGTCGCCGAACGCCGCGCCGCGCAAAGGCGACCGGGTGGTGTTGCGTACCCTCGACGGCGAGGTGATGGCCAAGGTGCTCGTGCGGCGCACGGCCAAGACCGTGGAGCTTGCCTCGCTCAACCCGGCCCACCCCAATCTCGTGTTCCCGGTCGAGCGCATCGACTGGATCGCCCGGATCATCTGGGCGAGCCAATAGGCGCGACAGACCTTAAAGCTGCCGCGCATCTCGCCTAAGATCGCGGTCATGCGTTTCGCCTCACGACTTCTCACCGCGCTGCTCGGCCTGGCGCTGATCTGGTACTTCTGGCCGTTCGGCGGCGGCAGTGACGAGGTGGTGACCGCCGTATCGCCGCCGCCGGCCGGGCAGGATGGACGGCTGTTTACACAGCCCGCTGCCCCTAGCGCCCCTGCCCCAAAAGCCGCTACGCCCAACCTCGCAGCACCCAAGCCGGTGCCTGATACGGCCGGCCACGCCGTCCCCGTACCGCAAGGCGCCCAGCCGGGGGAGCAGACGGCGGCGCTGACGGCGGACGCAACACCCAAACCTAAGCTCGCGCCGAAACTCTATTACCGCGTGATGGTCCGCGACGGCGGGACGCTGGAATCGGCCAGCACCGTCATCACCCTCGAGGGCATCGAGGCCCGGGCAGCGAACGCCAAGTGCAAGGACAAGACGGGGCGGAGCTGGGCCTGCGGTGCACGTGCGCGGCTCGCCCTGACGCGGCTGATCCGCGGCCGCGCGGTCACATGCGCGGCCCCCGTCTCAGGAGCGCCGAAATCGCTGACGGCGCGCTGCAGCGTGGGCGGCAAAGACCTCTCCGCCTGGATGGTGGACCAAGGCTGGGCCGAGGCGGCTGCGCCGGCGGAGCCCAAGCTCGCCAAGGCGGCGGACGCCGCACGCAAGAAGCGCATCGGCCTTTGGCGCTGAGCGCCCTGCATCCATAAGCCTGCACCCATAAAGAAAATGCGGACCAGGGGACGAAGCCCGATCCGCATCTTTGAGACATAAGACCCCGCTCGGAGAAGAGCGGCGCCGAACGAGTCGCCTACGAGTTGTCGCAGATGACCTGGACGTCGATATTGGCTTCCTCGCGGGTAGGATAGCCCTGCTTGCCGATCTGCATGCCGAGCTCGTCCTCGCTGACAACCTTCTTGTCGATGACGCGGCAATGCTGGTTCTTGTCCTTGATGATGACGAACTGGCTGGCATCAGCGGCAGCGGCAGCGCCGGCAAAGCTGAGAACCAGAACGGCGGCGAGAGCGTATTTCACAGACATGGGGTTCCTCCGGGTTACAGTAGCCGGACATAGCCAGAGACTTTCTAAAACGCGCCTAATCCGGTTCGTGCAAAATGCCGAGAAATTGCCAGAGATTTTCGGGGCAGCAGGCGGAGGTAGCTGTGTGCAATCGCGCGCGGGCGATTGCACCGTGGCCGTCAGCGGATCACATTGGTCGGATGCCGATCCGTCGGAGACGCTAATCCTGAAACGGGAGATAGAATATGTCGATCGGACTCATACTTATCATCATTCTCATTGTCTTTTTGCTGGGTGGCTTCAGTGGCCGCTTCGGCGGTTACGGTTATGGCTACGGAAACGGTGGCATCGGTGTCATTGGCATCATCCTGGTCGTGCTCCTGATCCTCCTGCTCATGGGCCGGATCTGATCGCCGAGGGTGCCGCGACGCAGACGCGCCGCGCCGTATAAAAGCAGAGCGGCCCCGGGGATAACCCGAGGCCGCTTAGAACTCCTAGATTTGTTCGCTCACGAGCGGTCGACTACATTTTCTCGTTGCCGTCCTTGGTCTTGCCGGACTCAGACGGCGTGCTCTTCATGGTGTTACCGGTCGCTGCGTCGGCGCTGACCCAACCCTTCTTGCAGCCGGCCTTCCACTCCTTGGACGAGATCTGACTGTCGTTCGAGGTGTCGACCATCGCAAAGTTCAGGATGTACGGCGCGGCCTTGGCCTTGGAGAGCGTCTTGCCTTCCGGACCGGCCGCCTTCCAAGCCTGCTTGCACTGCGCCTTGTCGAGAACCTGACCCGGGCGACCCGAGGGGCTGTCGGCGGCAAACGCCAAGCCGGTGGTGCACATCAAAGCGACGGCAGTCATGGGAATAAGCTTGTTCATGGGAATTCCTCCTTCTGGTTCAGAAAATTGCTCGCCGGCGCTGGGCTCGGGCGAGAGCATCGAACTGCACCTTGAGCGCAGTGATGGCGGGGCGTGCATCCATGCCGTCCCGCAGATGGAGTCAATGCATGCGGGCGGGATGAGTTCCGTCGCAGGACGGGCGGCCCCGAGAAACTCGGAGCCGCCCGCTTCAGTGTCCGCTTTAGGAGGCGGTCAGGCTACATCTTCTCACTGTCGGATTCGTCGGTCGTGCTTTCGTCGGTCATGCCGGAATCGGACGGCGTCCCTTCCATGTCGTTTTCGGTTGCCGCATCGGCGCTGACCCAACCCTTGGAGCAGCCGTCCTTCCACTCATCGGCGGAAATCTTGGCGTCCTTGGAGGAGTCGACCATCTGGAAGTTCAGGATGTACGGGGTGGCCTTGTCTTGCGACAGGGTATCGCCATCCGGCCCAGCCATCTCCCAGGCCTTCTGACACTCCAACTCGGTCAGGATCTTGCCGGGACGGCCAGACGGGTCGTCCTTCTGCGAACCTTCCGGAACGGGCGCTCCGCCACCGGCAAAGGCGTAGGTGGCACTTGTGAGCAGCATCACGGTGGTGAGGGTGGTGAGTCTCATAACTTATCTCCTAACGTTTCCTTTTGGGCTCAGGCCCCAACGGCGCGAACAGCGCGGAAGCGGTTCCTTCCGCGAGCCCATTGCTGACGAAACGCGCACTTGGGGCTTGAGTTCCGAATGTGAGGTATTGCGGCTTACTCAAGCAGGACGCCGCAGATGCGTTAGGGCTTTTGGTGCGCTACCGCGCTTCGCGCTACTTGAGCGCTTGTCGGCGCTACCGCGCTTCGCGCTACTTGAGCGCTCGACCGATCAGCGCGCGGGTCTCGGGGATGCCGTAGAGCTCCACGAAGGAGCCGAAGCGGGGCCCTTGCGTCTGGCCAAGCAGTACTTCGTAGAGCGCGGAGAACCAATCGCGCAGCGGCTCGAAGCCGTGCTCCTTGCCGACCGCGTAGACCTGCGCCTGGATCTCCTCGGCGAGAACCTTGTCGGGAAGTTCGCCGAGGCGTGCTTCGAGGTCGGCAAGCGCCGCACGCTCCTTGTCCGTGGGTGAGCGGTAGCGCTTCGCCGGCTTCACGAAATCATGGAAGTAGCGAATGGCGTAACCGACCAACTCGTCGAGCAGCGGATGACCTTCCGGCGTCGCGTCGGGCATATAGCGTCGGATGAAGCCCCACAGCACCTCGCTGTCCTCGGAGTTCGAGGCGGAAGCCAAGTTCAGCAGCAGTGCGAAGCTGATGGGAAGCTCCGCTTCAGGCGGCGCTCCCTCATGCAGATGCCAGACCGGGTTCATCAGCCTGGCCGCCCACTCTTCCTTCGGATAGGCGGCGAGGTGGCCGACATACTCATCGACCGCGCGCGGGATCACGTCGAAATAAAGCCGCTTCGCCTTCTTCGGACTTTGAAACATGTAGAGCGCGAGGCTCTGCGGCGAGGCATAAGTCAGCCACTCCTCGATGGTGAGACCGTTGCCGCGCGACTTTGAGATCTTCTCGCCGTTCTCGTCGAGGAACAGCTCGTAATTGAAGCCTTCAGGTTGCTGGCGGCCGAGAATGCGGCAGATGCGGCCCGACAGGCGCACCGAGTCGATCAGATCCTTGCCCGCCATCTCGTAGTCGATACCGAGCGCCGCCCAGCGCATGGCCCAGTCGGCCTTCCATTGCAGCTTGCAATGGCCGCGCGTCACCGGCACTTGCGTGAGCTTGCCCGTGTCGGGGTCCTTGTAGAGGACGGTGCCCGCGGCCAGGTCGCGGTCGATGATGGGAACTTGCAGCACCTTGCCAGTCGCCGGCGAGATCGGCAGGAAGGGGCTGTAGGTGGCCCGGCGCTCCGGCCCGAGGGTCGGCAGGATGACGTCGCGGACCGCCTCGTAATGCTCCAGCACCTTGAGCAGCATCGCGTCGAAGCGGCCCGACGCATAGCATTCGGTCGCCGAGAGAAACTCATAGTCGAACCCGAATGTATCGAGAAAGGCCTTGAGCCGCGCATTGTTGTGTTGGCCGAAGCTCGGATGCTCGCCGAACGGGTCTGGCACCTGGGTCAGGGGCTTGCCGAGATGCTGGGTCACCATCTCCTTGTTGGGGATGTTGTCCGGCACCTTGCGCAAGCCGTCCATGTCGTCGGAGAAGCAGATCAGCCGGGTCGGCACCTTGTCCTCGGTGAGCACACGAAAGGCGTGGCGCACCATGGTGGTGCGGGCGACCTCGCCGAAGGTGCCGATATGCGGAAGTCCCGAGGGTCCGTAGCCCGTCTCGAAAATGATCGGCCCGGTCGGCTGCGGAATCCGCTTGATGCGGCTCAGCACTTTCCGCGCCTCCTCGAACGGCCAGGCCTTGCTGACATGGGCGTGGGCGAGGAGCTCGGAATGGATCTCGATCTTGGCGGTGGGCGGGGAAGCCATGGGTGGTCAAGCCGTAGGTGTGGATGTCGGGAATGTCGAAGGACTGTTGGCCGACAAATTTCACAGTTTTCGACGGCACGCCACTATTTCCGCCCGCGCCACACTCCGCCCTTGCCCGGAAACGTGCAATTTCCTACCGTCGCGCCGCTTCGGGACAAACAAGGAAATGAGGGGTGGAGAGCCTATGACCGCGCCATTGGACCATCACGATGCACTGATCTACGCGATGGTCACCATCTCGGCCGTGGACCGCACCATGACCGACGCCGAGCTCGGCCGTATCGGCGAGATCGTGTCCCACCTTCCCGTCTTCGCCAACTACGATGCGAATAGACTGATCTCCGCCTCCCAGGCCTGCGGCGAACTCCTGAGCCGCGACAACGGTCTCGAGGAGGTGCTGCAAATGCTTCGGCTCGCCCTGCCGAAACGCTTGCGCGAGACGGCCTATGCCGTGGCACTCGAAGTGGCCGCCGCCGACCTCGAGGTGCGGCCCGAGGAGACGCGCTTCCTCGAGATGCTGGGCGACAGTCTGGAGCTCGACAGGCTCACCACCACGGCGATCGAACGGGGTATCCGCGCGCGCAACACGGTGCTCTGAGGCGGCGATCCGCCTTCGGGCTTTAACCCAAAAAAGCGCAGCACCCGGCAGTCTAGCCGGGCGGGTCGGGTGATCGTGACAACCGTGCAGGCCGCGCACGCTTAACCCCACGCACGGCTATTGTGGCCAATTCCCCTCGATTTCCCGCCTAAATGCAGGCCGCTTAGCAGGGAAAGTTTTGGATTCGCGGCTGCAAGACTCGCAGTCTAGCTACCAACCGATGGAGGTCTCCCGTGAGCAAATATCTCATTGCCGCAGCTCTGGTGGTCGCGTTCGCCACACCGGCCCTCGCCGAGCAATTCTATGTCGCCTTCGATCCCGCAAGCCATAAATGCGAGATGATGCACAGCCAGCCCAGCGGCTCGATGAAGAGCATGGGCGGCCCCTATGCGACGAAGGCCGAGGCCCACGCCGCCATGACCAATATGAAGGAATGCAACTAGTCAGACCCTCTCCTGACCGGTGAAGCCTGCGGGCGTCAGCGCTTTGGCGCGGCGCCCGCAGCCCTTCTTCCGCACATAAAAGACGAAAAAGGGCCCGACCGACCGCCAGCGGTGGGACGAAGGCGACGCTTGATCGCGTCATGCGAACACGGACGCCTGGAACCAAGGGTGTCGCGCGTCCGTTATCATGTATGACCATTCTCAAGGCGACGATCGCGCCTGTATTCCAACTAGGAGGACAACACCATGTGGGGCTTGGCTGAACGCAAGACGTCTAGGTTCGGAAGAGACTTCGACACGGACGATATCTACGACCAACTCGATACGCTGCGCGGTTACGTGCAGGATTTGTCGCGCAGCGCCGGCAAGAGTGCCGGCCATGGCTACGAGCGCGCGCGAGATCTGGCATCCGGAGCGGCGCATGACGCCGGGGATACGATGAAAGACAACCTTGCCGCCTCACTGGTCATCGCCATGGGGCTCGGCGTCGTTGTCGGCTATTTCCTCCGCCGCGGCACCGATTAGCGCCTAGCGGGCGAGCTTGCCGGCGCCGGTAAACAGGGCCCCGCCGATCACGCAGGGCAGCGTGATCTGGGCCTGCCCCAGCGCGGTGGCCGCGACACAGCCCGTGGCAATTGCGAGGGAGCCGGCGGTCATGCCTTTTGACATGCCGGCTTCCGCGCTCATTTGCCTTTTCTGTGCATCCTCGATGGCGCCGAACTGATCCTTGCGGATCTTCTCCGACTCGAAGAGCTCGGCGGCCTCGATGACATCCTTGAGGGGCTTGGCTACCTCGGGCGGCTGGCGATCATATTCAGCGCGGTAGAGGTTGATCAGCTCGCGGTCGCGCTCGGCGTAGGAGGCAAGGGTCCACTTGGCGGTGCCGCCGGTGGAAATCTTGTCGACGGCGCTCGGATCGGTGCTCCAGCCGGAAAAGATTTTGCGGAAGGAGAAGTTGGAGTCCTCGTCGCGCTTGGACCATTTCAGCGCCTGCATGATGCGCATGACCGGCTGGTGCTGACCGGTGGCGACGTAATAGCCCCATAGCGCGTAGATGCCTGGCGCGCCGCCCTGCTCCAGCGGCAGGTCCATCAACGCCGGTCGCTTTTCATTGAGGAAATCGTCGATGAGCGGGCGCCTGAGCGGCATGCGGGAGGAGTTCTGCTCAAGCAGGGTCCGCCAATCGGGACGTCCCGAGTAGACGATCGCCCTGATGATGACCTCCTGCTCCTTGTCAGGCATGGGGAACATGCGGGCGACGAGCGCGGGGCCGTCATGGGGATTGGTGCCGAGCACCCCGGCGATGAAGCCGATGCAGAACCACTGCTTCTCCTCGTCGCCGAAGAGACCGTAATCGAGCATGGCGTGCACCGCAGGCGGCACGTTCCACAGATCGGGTTCTTTGCGATAGTTGGAAACCCACTCCATCAGCCGTTCGGGCGAGGAGAAGGCCGACTGCTGCGCCTGCTGCGGAGGCGCGAAGGTGGGGGTGGTTTGCACCGGGGCGGCATAGACCGGCTGCGGCGCGGACTGTTGCGGGGCAGGTTGCGGCGACAGGACCCGCTGGCGCGTTACCGTCTCCGGCGCGGCAACCGCCGGCTGGGGGGCTAGGGGCTGGACGTCCTCACGCGCCGCCTTGTCCGCTCGCGCCGCTTGCGGAACGGGCGACTCCGGCGGACCCAGACGCTGCGGCGTCACTTGCTTCGGCACGTAACTCGACTTGGGCGCCTCGGACACCGCGCGGCTTTGCGCGGCGCAAGGCAACGCCATGGCGAGAACGCCGGACGCGGCGAGCGCTATGGTCGTGGCGATACGCATGTCATCAGCTTCCTCCCCCCGGCCCCAGAGTGCTGACGATTTACATCGACATAGTTAACGCGCACCAGCCTGCGGCCAGCGCGAAACACCATGATTTTCAAGCGTTTCGTGGCGATTTAATGGCCGGCGCGTTAACCATAACAAAAGGTTACCGCCGATCTGCCATGCCTAGCCACCGGAGTGTCCGGCCGTCCTTCCAACTCGCGGCAGAAGGACGGCCGGGGCCTCGCACATTTACGCCGCTAGGGAGCGATCGCGAGGTCGACCTTGAATCCGCGCATCTCCTGGGTCTCGTCGTCCTTCGTTCTGCCCAAGGCGCCAGAGTGGCAAGCCGGCGCCTTCGGCCAAATGAATCCCGCGTCTCAGCCAGCCTCCAACGCCCATCTCGGCGCATGGTCGCTCGGCAACTCTCCGAGCGAGGCTCCGTTTGCTGTTGCCTCAAACATGGGTGCTCCATTAGCATTATTCCAATCGATAGGATCGATGATGAGTATCGATCATGCCAATCTCAGTCGGCTGGATCTCAACCTTCTGGTTGCGTTCGACGCGCTCCTGACCGAGCGCAGCGTCACGCGGGCCGCGGCGCGCGTCGGGCTCGGCCAGTCGGCCATGAGTCACAATCTCGCCCGGCTCAGGATCCTGTTCGCCGACGAGCTCCTGACCCGGGCCGCCGAGGGCATGCGCCCTACCCCGCGGGCGATGGCGCTCGCTGATCCCGTGCGCATGACGCTGGCGCAGATCCAGTCGACCGTGCTGCAGCGCGAGGCGTTCGAGCCGGCAACCGCCAACCGCGTGTTCAGGATCGGGCTTGCCGACTCCATCGAGGTCGCCGTCATCCCCACGCTGATCGAGCGCCTGCAGGACTCCGCCCCAGGCGTCTCGTTGCGGCTCCGCTCCACCAACCGCATGAGCATCCTGGAAGACCTCGACACCGGCGCGCTCGATCTCGGCATCGGGGTGTTCGACGATGGCCGCACCCACCACAAGCGACGTCAGCTCTACACTGACAGCTTTCTGTGCCTGTTCAGCGCCGAGCAGCTCAACCTCACGCCGCCGATCTCGCTGAACGACTATCTGCGCTGGCCGCATGTGCTGACGAGCCTCGCCGACGATTCCCGTGGCGCGGTGGACGAGGCGTTGGCCAAGCACAAACTCAGCCGGAGCATCGTGATGACCACGCCCGGTTTTCTCGCTGTCCCCTTCGTGGTGCGCCGCGCGCGCGTCTTCACCACCATGCCGTCGCGGCTCGCGCGCTATTTCGCCGAGACCTTCGGTCTTGTCACGAGCCCGGTGCCGATCGATCTGCCGAGCTTCACCATCTCGTTGCTGTGGCATGCGAGCTTCGATCGAGATCCCGGGCATCTCTGGCTGCGCCAGACTCTGGCGGGGCTGATTTCCGAGGACAATCTCGCGCTCTGAGGCGCGTCCTTGGGATGTGGACAACTGCCGTTTTGGCGGCGCGCCGCCCTATAATGGCTGCATCATTGGCGCGATTTCGATTCGAAGGAGGTTGTTGATGGCTACGAGCACTTCACTCGCCAAAGATCGCGCGGAGCGCTGCGATGCGCTGAGCGAGGTCCTGGCCGATAGCTGGTGGGCCGTCGGCCTGCGCGGCCTGTTCGGCATCGCTTTCGGTCTCATCTGCCTGCTGGTGCCGCAAGCCGCGATCCTCGCGCTGATCCTTCTATTCTCCGCCTATATGCTGGTGGACGGCGTCTTCGCCATCGCCTCCGGCATCAAGGCGGCGCGCAACGGCGAACGCTGGGGACTGCTGGTCCTGGAAGGCGTCGTCGATATCGCCGCCGGCGCCATCGCTTTTTTATGGCCGGCGATCACAGCTGTCGCCTTCATCATCCTCATCGCCGTGTGGGCGATCATCTCCGGCGCGCTAATGCTCGGGGCCGCCTTAACCCTGAAGCTCGACCACGGCCGCTGGTGGCTCGCGCTCGGCGCAATCGCCTCGGTGATCTTCGGCATCGTGCTGTTGATCGCGCCTTTGGTGGGCGCCGTGGTGCTCACCTGGTGGCTCGGCGCCTATGCCATCGTCTTCGGCGTCTTTCTTCTGGTGCTGGCCTTCAAGCTCCACGGCAAAAAGGAAGAGCGCGAGGCGAAAAAGCCCGCGGCAAGCCCCGCCGCCAAACGTCCCGCCAAAACGGCCACGAGGACGGCGGCGGCGGCGAAGAAGGCCTAGCCGCTTCCGCACCGGTGCCGTGATTTTTGAGGGGCGGGGCTTCGGCACCGCCCCTTTCTCGTGGCCGTCCGGCGCCGCTGACCTCGATCAGGCTCGCGTCTCTCGGCCTTGTGATGTTTGGTGTGGTTGGCTTGTCGCGCGCCGCGCGGCACACTAGCTGAGCATCAGCACTCAAATCATGCGGCTTCCATGGATAATCTTTTCGGCCAAGGCGACAGCCTGATCCGGCTCGGCGTGTTTATCGGGGTCTTCCTCGTGATGGCGCTGGTCGAACTCGGCTGGCCGAAGCGGGCGCTCATTGCCCCGAAGGGGCGTCGCTGGCTCACCAATGTGGGTATCAGCGTGACGGCTGCATTTCTGCTCCGGCTGATGGCCGCGACGGCCGTACCGGTCGCCGCGATCGCCGCCGCATTCTACGCGCAGAAGACCGGTGTCGGACTCCTCAACAGCGTGGCCTGGCCGCAATGGGTGAAGATCGCCATCGCGCTGATCGTGCTCGACCTCGCCATCTGGGCGCAACATCTCGTCTCCCACAAGGTCCCGATCCTGTGGCGCTTGCACCGCGTGCATCATGCCGACCGCGACATCGACGTGACCACGGCGATCCGCTTTCACCCGGTGGAGATCGCGCTGTCGATGCTATGGAAGATCGTCGTGGTGATGGCGCTCGGGGCCGCCCCTTTGGCGGTGTTCCTGTTCGAGGTGATCCTCAATGCCTGCGCCATGTTCAACCACGCCAATATCGCGCTGCCGGGCTGGGTAGACCGGCCGTTGCGGCTATTGATCGTGACGCCGGACATGCACCGGGTGCATCACTCGGTGCTGCGCCGCGAGCACGACACCAATTACGGCTTCAATCTTTCGCTGTGGGATCGACTGTTCAGGACCTACACGGCGCAGCCGCAAGGCGGCCATCAGGGCATGACCATCGGCCTCACCCCCTATCAGAGCGAGGACCCGACCCGTTTCGGCTGGAGCCTGTGGCTGCCGTTTCGGCGGTCTGGCTTCAAGACGACGCCGGCGCCACCTAAGGGCGAAGAGAAGACGGCCGCCTAGAAGAAGCGCGTCTAAAAGAAGCCCGTCTAAAAAAAGCTCATGGGGAAGTAGCGCAGGAACAGCTCCTCGTAGCGGCCGCTCGCATGCACCTGCTCGAGCGCGTAGCTCAGCGTCTCGGCGAGCTTGTGGTTGCCCTTCTTGACGGCGATGCCGACGCCCTCGCCGAAATATTTGGAGTCGAGATAAGGGCCGCCGCGGAATTCGCAGCAGCCCTCGCTGGTCACGCCGTTGAGCCAGAATGTCAGCGTGATGCCGTCGCCGAAGATGAGATCGATGGCCCCGTTCTTCAGCGCCTTCTGCGCATCCTCGGGCGTGTCGAAGGCGGCGACCGCAGCGTCGGGAAAGAATTTCTTGAGATAGGCCTCGTGACCGGTCCCCTTGGCCACGCCGATCTTCAGACCCTCCACCGTCTCCGGGCGAATATCTGTAAGGTCGGTCCCCTTGTGCGCGACGAAACGCGCCGGCGTGGCGTAATAGCGCGAGGTGAAGTCCGCCGACTTCAGCGCCTCCTCGGTGATGCGGATGGAGGCGATGGCCGCGTCGGCCTCACCCTTGTCGAGACTCGGAATGAGGTCGTTCCAATTCGTCGCGTTGATCTCGCACTGGACCTCGAGCACCTCGCAGATGGCTTTGGCGAGATCGACGTTGAAGCCGGTGAGCGCGCCCACCTCGTCATAATAATGAAAGGGCGGGTAGTCGGAATCGGTGACGAAGCGAAGCTTATCCAACCCCTTCAGGTCCGGCTTCGGGCGCAGCGCATCGCCCTGCCAATTGTCGGGGACGATGGCGCTGCGGCCTTGCGCATGGGCAGGGGCCGGCTGCAGCCAGGCAAAGGCAAACGCCAAGGCGAGCACGGCAAGCCAGCAAGGCGCCGCACGATGTCTCGTCGAATGTGGAATCACAGGGCCGCTCTTCTTCACTCTGTCCTCTTAGCGCGGCTTCGCCGGCACCGCCAGAGCGACGTGACACGCAAAAGTTGTGTAGTAAATTTATACACATTTTGCTTGCATCGCGTGCAGCTCAACTTCCGGTCTTCAATCTATATTGCGTCTCATCCTAGACGTGCAAAGATAGCTTAGGGGAGTTGCTGGGGGCGTTCCCGTGTCGCTTGTTGTGGATAATCGCCCGGTCGCGGGACCCGACTTGCGCGCGCGGGTGGCCGCGATCGCGGATGTTTCCGCTGACGCCGACTACCACTTTCTCCTGGGTCAGCTCATTAACGCCGAGACACTGGCACAGGCCTGCCGCCTCGCCGCTCAATGGGGCGTGCATCCCCATGACGTGCTGATCGCCAATGGCTGGCTCGGCGCGGACGACTATTACCGCGCGTTAGCGGGCACCTGCGGCGCGCCGTTCAAAGAGGCGCTGTCCCCCGCCGAAGCCGTGCCCGCCGCCAAGACGACGCCAAGGCAATGTCTGGCGACCGGGCTCCTGAAAGAACGGGCGAAAGCGCGCCGGTTCGTGCTGGCACCGGAGCGTCTACGCCCCACCGCGCTGCGCACGATGCTGGCGCAGCTCGCCCCGTATGACATCGCGCTCGCCACGCCGCGCGCCGTGCGGGACGCAATCTATCATCACTTCGCCCCTGTCCTGGCGCGGGGCGCGGTCGAAGCGCTGGCGTCGCGCCGCCCCGCGCAGAGCGCGCGCACGCATGGGCCGCGCTGGCAGCGTTTGACCTTCGCCATCGGCGCGACGACCCTCATATGCGCGCTTCTCCTGGCCCCACCCGAGACCATTCGTGTCCTCACGCTTCTGCTGGGCGTGCTGTTCGTGCCGGTAATCGGGCTCCGCGCAATCGCCGCCTACGGGCTGCTGCGGCAGGCAGAGGACACACAGCTACCCCTGCCGCGCGTCTCCGACGCGGATCTGCCCACCTACACCATCCTCGCGCCGCTCTACCGCGAGGCCCATATGCTGCCGTCGCTGATCCGTGCGCTGCGGCGCCTCGATTGGCCGGCGGCGAAGCTCGACATCAAGCTGATCCTCGAAGCGGCGGACCGCGAGACGGTGGCCGCAGCCCGTGCGCTCTCCCTTCCGGGCAATGTGGAGATCATCGTCGTGCCGGATGTCGGCCCGCGCACGAAACCGAAAGCGCTGAACTACGCGCTGCCGCTGGCGCGGGGTGAATATCTGGTGATCTACGACGCAGAGGACCGGCCCGAGCCCGACCAGCTTCGCCGCGCCTTCCACGCCTTTGCTGCAGGCCCGGCCAATCTCGCCACGGTGCAGGCGCGGCTCAATATCTACAACGCCGACGACAGCTGGCTGACGCGGCAGTTCACGGTCGAATACTCCGCCCTGTTCGACGGGCTGCTACCGGCGCTCGACCAGTTCAAGCTGCCGATCCCGCTCGGCGGCACATCCAATCATTTCCGCGTCTCGGCGTTGAAATGGCTGATGGCTTGGGACCCGTACAACGTCACCGAGGATGCCGATCTCGGCACGCGGCTGGCGCGGGCCGGCTATCGTTGCCAGGTGATCGCCTCCACCACCTATGAGGAGGCGCCGCGCCGCTTCGGCGGCTGGGTCCGCCAGCGCACCCGCTGGCTCAAGGGCTTCGTGCAGACCTGGCTCGTGCATATGCGCGCGCCCGCAAAGCTGTGGCGGGAGCTCGGTCCGCGCGGCTTTCTCGCCTTTCAGGTCATGGTGGGCGGCACCGTGTTGTCGGCGCTGGTGCATCCTTGGTTCTATGTGTTGCTCGGCTTCGAGATGGTCGGCGGCGGCGGCTTCCTGGCGCGGCCCGAGAGCCTCATCGGCCTCCCCTTCTGGGCCATCGCCTGGTTTGACCTCGTCACCGGCTATGTGGCGGCCATGGCGCTCGGTTTCCTCGCGGTACGCCGCCGCAGGCTCGGGCGCCTGTCCTGGCAGATCCTGCTAATGCCGGCCTATTGGCTATTGATCTCGGCCGCGGCCTACCGCGCGCTCTGGCAGTTCATGACCGCGCCGTTCAAATGGGAGAAGACCGAACATGTCGGCCCTGAGGAATGCGCGCAATTGAGGGGAATTGGAGCGGGTAGGGGGAATCGAACCCCCGACACGTAGCTTGGGAAGCTACTGCTCTACCACTGAGCTACACCCGCGTTCTTCGCCTCATACAATGAAACGCGGGCGGCGGAAAGCAAGTTGGCTTCACGCAGTGGTGAAGGGCCGAGGTCTTGCGGTTAAGGCCCGCCGGCCTGTTAATGGCCCGTGCTGGAGGGCTTTATGACCGATGCCGCGCTGCTGACGAGGCCCGCGAAATTCGCCGATCCCGACGTGACCGCGACCGGCGCGCCCCGCGCGTTCGTGCCGCTCACGGCATTGCGGACGCTGTGGGTCAACACCGGCAGCCTCTGCAATATCACCTGCCGCAATTGCTATATCGAATCGAGCCCGGAGAATGACAGGCTCGCCTATATCACCCGCGCCGAGGCGGCGGCCTTTCTCGACGAGATTGCGCGCGACGGCCTCCCCGTCACCGAGATCGGCTTCACCGGCGGCGAGCCGTTCATGAACCCGGACATTCTCGGCATGCTGAAGGACGTGCTACGGCGCGGCCTGAAGGCGCTGGTGCTGACCAATGCTATGCAGCCCATGCTTCGACCGCGCATCCGCGACGGGCTCAACGCCTTACGCGCGTCCCATGGCGATCGGCTTTCCATGCGCGTCAGCCTCGACCATTACACGCAAGCGCGGCATGAGGAGGAGCGCGGCCCCGGCAGTTTCGACAAGACGCTTCAGGGGATCGACTGGCTGGCCCGCGAAGGTTTCTCCTTGGCGCTCGCCGGGCGCACCTGTTGGGGCGAGAGCGAGGCCGACGCGCGCGCAGGCTATGCGCGGCTGATCGCCGAACGGAGCTGGCCGGTCGATGCGGACGATCCAGGCTCGCTCGTGCTGTTCCCCGAACTGGACGAGACCGCGGACGTGCCGGAAATCACGCAAGACTGCTGGGACATTCTCGGCAAGTCGCCGTCCGAGGTGATGTGCGCCTCAAGCCGCATGGTGGTGAAGCGCAAAGGCGCAGGCGCCCCCACCGTGCTGCCCTGCACGCTGCTCCCCTACGACCCCGCCTTCGAGATGGGCGCCAGTCTGGCCGAGGCGGCTTCTATCAACCGCGGCATGTTCGATCATGGCGCGGTCAAGCTCTGCCATCCGCATTGCGCCAAGTTCTGCGTGCTCGGCGGCGGCGCCTGCTCCGCCTGACCGCCTATTTGATCTCGAAGGGCAGCTCGAAGCTCGCCGACTTGTCGCCCAGCTTGTCGTTGAATTTCAGCTCGGCAATATATTTCCCCACCGGCGCGCCACCGAAGTCCACGGTCAGAACGGACATGACTTCCATGTTCTGGTCATGGCTGTTGAAGGTGAATGTACCGAAGCCCTCTTGCTGGGCGACGACCGTGCCCTCACCGTCCTTGACGACGAGATCGGCGACCAGAAGGGCGTGATTGAGACCGTCCTTCGGCTGCCAGTCGAAGCCGACCGGCTCCGCATAGATCACGAGCTTCTCGCCCTGCTTGAAGACATTGTCGGGGCGCGGGTTGTAGATGCCGAAGCCCCCGGGCTCCCCGGCGACGAAGAGCGATTTGCGAAACAGCAACGGCGCCGCCTGCCACTCTTTGAGCGTGGCTTTGCGCATTGCGTCATAGGCCTCGAGATGCTTGCCCGCCTTGGCATCGCTCTCGGCTTGCTTCGCCAGGTCCGTCAGCTCTTCGGCGTGAGCGGATCCTGCGAAATATGCGCCGGCCAGAACGGCGAGCGCAAAGACAGCGTGTTTCATGATGGCCTCCCCCGAGCCGCAAGATCGGTTAGCGGCCGGAGCATCGCATAAGGATTGGGTTTTTGCCACTCGATCGGCGATGAACGGTGATCGGCATTGTTCCGGCTGCGCGGCTCTCTATAGAATGAGATGATGCACGCCATCGCCCACGCTCTCGCCGATCCCGGGACCCGCGGCTGGTACCTCATCGGCTGCATTGCGCTGATCTTCCTGCCGATGGTGGCGCTCGCGATCTGGTTTCACCGCGGCATCAAACAGAGCACCGGCGGCAGGGCGCTGATGCGGCGGCAGCGCGGTGCGCGGACATGGGCGCGTGGATCCTTAGCCGACGCCGCCTACAACGCCGGCGACGGCGTCTCGATCCTGCAGGACATCCGTGCCGGCCGTTACGGACAGCACGCGAGCGCCATGATGACACGCGTCTACTGGTTCGTCGGCGCTTGGGTTCTTGTCAACGCCATCGCCTTCGGCATTCTGATTTGGGCGGACGAGATCAACCGCGTTGTCGAATGATGGGGGCCATCTTCAGAACGGATTGTTCTCCGACTTGCCGCGCGTCCTGAAGAATTCGCGGGCGGCGGCGAACACCATCGGGCTCAGCAGCGCGAGCGCTATCAAGTTCGGAATGGCCATGAGCGCATTCAGCACGTCGGCGAGCAGCCAGATGAAGCTCAGCTTGACGGTGGCGCCGATGATCGGCGCCATCGACCACACGATCCGGAACGGGAAGATGACCTTTACGCCGAGCAGAAATTGCCAGGCGCGCTCGCAGTAATAGCTCCAGCCGAGCAGGGAGGTGAAAGCGAAGACCGCCAGCGCCAGGGAGGTGATCTCGCTGCCCACGCCCGGCAGCGCCGTCTCGAAGGCGAGCGAGGTGAGCTCGGCGCCGGTTTCCCCGCTGGTCCAGGCGCCGGTGGTCAAGATCACCAGCGCCGTGAACGAGCAGACCACGATGGTGTCGATGAAAGTGCCGAGCATGGCCACCAAGCCTTGGCTCACCGGCCCTTTGCACTCCGCGGCGGCGTGGGCGATCGGCGCCGAGCCGAGCCCGGCCTCGTTGGAAAAGACGCCGCGCGCGACGCCGAAACGGATCGCAGCCCACACGGCCGCGCCAGCGAATCCGCCCGTCGCCGCGATGGGCGAGAAGGCATGGGCGAAGATCAGCCGAAAGGCGTCCGGCACGGCTTGAATGTTGAGCGCGATGACGACAAGACCGGCGCCGACATAGCTGATGGCCATGATCGGCACGAGCCAACCGGCGACCGCGGCGATGCGTTGAATGCCGCCGATGAGGACGAGACCGACGAGAGCGGCGAGCGCCAAACCAGTCGCCCAGAACGGAACGCCGAAGGAAGCCTCCAGCGCGTCGGCCACGGAGTTCGCCTGCACCATGTTGCCGATGCCGAAGCCGGCAAAGCCGGCAAACAGCGCGAAGCAGACCCCGAGCCAAGCCCAATTCGGTCCGAGCCCGTTCTTGATGTAGTACATGGGGCCGCCGACATAGTTGCCGCGCTTGTCCCGCTCGCGGTACTTCACGGCGAGGACGGCTTCGGCGAACTTCGTGGCCATGCCGACCAGCGCCGTCATCCACATCCAGAACACCGCACCCGGACCGCCGATGAAGATGGCGGTGGCCACGCCGGCGATATTGCCGGTGCCGATGGTCGCGGCGAGCGCCGTCATCAGCGCGTTGAACGGGGTGATGTCGCCCTTGCCCTCGGCAACTCGGCCGCGCCACAGCATCCAGAAGGCAAACGGCAGGTCGCGCAGCGTGCGCAGGCGCAAGCCAAACGTCAGGTAGAGCCCAACGCCGAGCAGCAGCACCAGCATGGGCACGCCCCAGACGAGGCCGTCCAGCCATTCCACAGCCTTGGTGACAGACTCCATGCTACATCCCCCCAAATTATTCTGATTGTTTGGCTGTCGCCCGCGCCCCCCAGCGCGTCACTCGTGACCAGTCACTCCTGGCGGAAGTGCTTGGACAGCTTGAGCCCCTGGGCCTGATAATGCGAGCCGATGCCCTGGCCGTAAAGGGTTTCCGGCAGTTCGGTGAGCCTGTCGTAGACGAGCCGGCCGACGATCTGGCCATCCTCGACGATGAAGGGAATGTCGAGGCTGCGCACCTCGAGCACCGCCTTGGCGCCCGGCGCCTTGCCTTCGCTGTAGCCAAAGCCCGGATCGAAAAAGCCGGCATAGTGCACACGGTATTCGCCGATCAGCGGATCGAAGGGCGCCATCTCGGCCACGTATTCCGGCGGCACGGAGACGCTTTCCTTGGATGCCAGGATGTAGAACTCGTGGGGGTCGAGCACCAGGCGACGGTCGCCGCCGAGATGCACTGCCTCCCAGAACTGCTGGACGTCATAGGCACCGACCTGATCGACATCGATGACGCCGGCATAGCGGCGGGCGCGGTAGCCGACGGGACCGGACGGCTCGATCGGCGCCAGGCTGATGCTGAGATTGAGCCCTTCGCGGATCGCGGCCTCGCCCTCGACGAGCCCGACATCGGAGTGGATGGCGCGCAAGGCTCGGTCGCCCACCCGGCCCGGCCTCTCATCGGCGTCGATCTGCTGGCTAACCCGGCGACGGAAGCGAATCTGGCTGAGGCGCGAGCCGTAGCGGACCTTGATGGAGAAGGTGCGCGGGCAAATCTCAGCGAAGAGCGGTCCGGCATAGCCTTCCGCCACGGCATCGAAGCTGCCCTGATAGTCGCCGATGAGACGCGTGAACACGTCGAGCCGGCCGGTCGAGCTTTTCGGGTTGGCGAAGGCGGCGATGGTGGGGCGCAGCTTCAAATGCTCGACCAGGGGCACGAGGTAAACGCAGCCCGCCTCGAGCACCGCCCCCTTGGTGAGGTCGATCTCGTGGAAAGTCACCGCTGTCAGCTTCTCCCGCACGGTGGCCTTGGTGCCCGGCAGGAAGCTCGCGCGAATGCGGTAGGCCACCTTGCCGAGCCGTAGATCGAGGCTGGCAGGCTGGATCTGGGCGTCTTCGATCTCGGCTAGGCCTGCGATCTCGCCGGCGGCGATCAGCGCGCGGATGGCTTGGCTCGGCAGGATGCCGGTGCGGCCAAGCCCGGTCTTCCGGGGCTCACCGGACGGCGCGGCGTCCTCGGGGAGCGCCTCGAAAAGCTGGTCGGACGTGTTCATTAGGGCTCTTATACGCGGCTCTCAGGCAGCATGGACGATGTTCTTGGCATTTGCCGGGGCTTCGGTCACCTTTAGCTCGGCCTTCTCCCCTGGATTCACAAGGGTCCAATAGTCCCGGGCCGCCTATCCGAAAGCCCCCCGCGATGATCCCGCAAGACCAGTCCCTGCAAATCGGCTCGCTCCTGTTCGAGGAACTCGACCAGATCGACCTCACCGGGCCGTTCGAAGTGCTGTCCCGCATCCCCAATGCCACCTACCGCATCTATGGCCTGTCGGCTGACCCGGTTCGGGATGTGAAGGGCTTGCGGCTCACCCCCGACGCGGCTTTGAGCGAGGCGCCCCAGCTCGACGTGCTGCATGTGCCCGGCGGGCCCGGCCAGGAAGCGCTGATGGCGGACGAGGCAGTGCTGGGCTGGATCCGGCGCCAGGCGGCGGGCGCTCAGATCGTGTTTTCGGTGTGTACCGGGGCGCTCATCTGCGGCGCGGCGGGACTGCTCAAGGGGCGGCGCGCCACGACCTACTGGGCGGCGCTTCATCTCCTGCCCTATTTTGGCGCGACGCCGGTCAGCGAACGGGTGGTAGTGGACGGCAATCTGGTGTGCGCTGCGGGCGTCACCGCGGGCATCGACGGCGCTTTGCGGGTGGCCGCCCTTCTGCGTGGGGACGCGGCGGCCGAAACCATTCAGCTCTATATGCAATACGCGCCGGAGCCGCCATTCAACGCCGGGAGCCCCGAGACGGCACCTCCGGAAGCCGTCGCGGCGGTGCGAGCGTCCGCCGCGGAGATCATGGCCCGGCGGGAAATCACCGCTCGGGCGGTGGCGAAACGGCTCGGCGTCACTCTGCCTTCGGGGCTGTGACCGCCGCGCCGGACTTGACGGCAGCGCCAGCCCGCGACATTAATCGCATCTCTCGTGGTGATTTGGCCGGCCGGCTTGCAGCCACGTAAAACAAGTCGCTAAAAGGCCGTGCGAGGCGTTTCAGCCGATCCCGGTCATTTGGCGGCAGCCAAGGTCCGGGTTTTTTTATGGGCCGGCCACAACAGAGGCAGGAGTTCTGAGCATGGCCGCTAAGAACGAAAAAGACCGGAGCAGAGCCTGGCAGCCCGCCACGCGGCTCGTGCATGAGGGGACGCTCCGCAGCCAATTCGGCGAGACGTCGGAGGCCATCTTCCTCAACTCGGGCTATGTCTATACATCCGCCGAGCAGGCCGAAGCCCGCTTCAAGGGCGACGAGGACGGCTATGTTTATAGCCGCTACGCCAACCCGACCGTTTCCATGTTCGAGACGCGCATGTGCGCGCTCGAAGGCGCCGAGGCCGCGCGCGGCACCGCAAGCGGCATGGCGGCGGTGGCGGCCTCGTTGCTGTGTCATCTGAAGGCCGGCGATCACGTGGTCTCGGGACGGGCGCTGTTCGGCAGCTGCCGCTACATCGTGGAAGATCTGCTGCCGCGCTACGGCGTCACCTCGACACTGGTCGACGGGCGCGATCTGGCCGCGTGGGAAGCGGCGGTCCAGCCCAACACCCGCGCCTTCTTCTTCGAGTCGCCGACCAATCCGGTGCTGGAGCTCGTGGACATCGAGGGCGTAGCAAAGATCGCCAAGACGGCCGGCGCGCTCACCATCGTCGACAACGTGTTCGCCACACCGCTTGGTCAGCGGCCGATGGCGCTCGGCGCCGACATCGTCGTCTACTCGGCGACCAAGCATATCGACGGTCAAGGCCGCTGCCTCGGCGGCGTGGTGCTCGGTCCCGCCGACTTCATCGACGAAAGCCTGCATAATTTCCTCAAGCACACGGGCCCCTCACTCAGCCCGTTCAATGCCTGGGTCCTGCTCAAGGGTCTCGAGACGCTGCCCTTGCGCGTGGGGCGCCACAACGAGACGGCGGCACGCATCGCCGATTTCCTGGCAGAGCGGCCAGAAGTGGCGCGGGTGTTCTATCCCGGCCGCGCCGACCACCCGCAGCACGAGCTCGCCATGCGGCAAATGACGGGGGGCGGACCGATGGTCGCCTTCGAGATCACCGGCGGCAAGGCGGCGGCGTTCCGGTTCTTGAACGCGCTTCAGATCTTCAAGATCAGCAATAATCTCGGCGATGCGAAGAGCCTTGCCACGCACCCGGCGACGACCACCCATCAGCGGCTGTCCGAGGAGGCGCGTGGCGAACTGGGCATCCTCGACACCACCATTCGCCTGTCGATCGGGCTCGAAGACGCAGGCGATCTCGAAGCCGATCTGGATCACGCCTTGGCGGCAGCGAGGGGATAGATGCCGGTGACCAAGGCCGCCGAAGGGTTGCTCGCCACGCTCGTGGGCTTCGACACCACGAGCGCCAAGTCCAATCTCGCGCTGATCGGCTTCGTGCAGCACTATCTCGACGGCCACGGCATCGCCTCGACGCTGGTGACCTCTGATGACGGCGAGAAGGCGAGCCTTTACGCCACGATCGGCGCGGGCGACGGCGGCATCGGCCTGTCCGGCCATAGCGACTGCGTGCCGGTCGACGGCCAGAACTGGACGAGCGACCCGTTCACGCTGACCAAGCGAGACGGCAAGCTCTATGGCCGCGGCACCTGCGACATGAAGGGCTTCATCGCCTGCGTGCTGGCGTCCGCGCCGCTGTTCAAATCGCGGACGCTGAAGGAGCCGATCCACATCATCATCTCCTATGACGAGGAGGTGGGCTGCGCCGGAGTGCGGCCGCTGATCGCGCAGCTTGGCGCCGACTTGCCACGGCCGCGCGCCGTGATCGTCGGCGAGCCGACAAACATGACGGTAATCGACGGCCATAAGCGGATCGACGTCTACCGCACCAAGGTCACCGGCAAGGAAGCGCATTCGAGCCTGCCGGCGCTCGGCGTCAACGCCATCTCGGTGGCGGCAAAGCTGATCGGGGAGATCGACCGCATGGCCGGCGAGACCGCCGCGACCGAGAACGACCCGCGCTTCGAGCCGCCTTACTCCACCATGAGCGTCGGCGTGATCGAGGGCGGCACGGCGGCCAACATCGTGCCGCAGCATTGCGCCTTCCGCTGGCAGGTCCGCAGCCTACCGGACACGTCCCTCGACGCGCCGCGCGACCTTGCCGCCTTTGCCGAGACCCTGCTGCCGAATATGCGTGACGTGACCAAGGACGCCGCGATCGAGACCGAGAGCCAGACATCGGTACCGGCTTTCACCGCCGCGCCCCGGTCGGACGCCGTGGCGCTGGCGCTGGCGCTCACCGGCGCCAACCGCACCAGCGCGGTGTCCTATGCCACGGAAGCCGGACTGTTCGAGGCGGCGGGCTGTCCGGCGGTGGTGTGCGGACCGGGCGACATTGCGCAAGCGCATGCGGCCGACGAGTTCGTTTCGATCGCGCAGATCGAGTCCTGCCTGAAGTTTCTCGAAGACCTCGCGGATCGGCTCAGCCGCTGAGCGGCTATTCGACGCCGAACGTTGCCGGGTCGAACTGGTAGCGGGCGTTGCAGAACTCGCAGGTCACCCACATTTCGCCGTCCACGACCATGTCGGCCAGTTCCTCGGGCGTGAAGCGGCCAAGCAACTCCTCGACCCGCTCGCGCGAGCAACTGCAATAGGTCTCGAGCGGAACGGCGCGGTAGACGCGCACCTGCTCCTCATGGAACAGGCGATAGAGCAGCAGCTCCGGCGGCAGCAGCGGATCGAGCAACTCGTGATCCTCGACCGTCTCGCCGAGCATCTTGGCCCGGGTCCAGTCCTCCTCGAAATCCTTGGCGCTCGTCTTGCCGCCTTCGCGGGTGAGCTTCTGCACCAGCAGGCCGCCGGCGCGCCAGGTCCATGCGCCCTCGCCGCCCGTCCCGGCCCGGTAATGCCGCGCCACGGCAAGGCGGATGAGGGTAGGAAGCTGCTCCGACTGGCGGAAATAGGTGTGCGCGGCCTCGGTGAGGCTCTCGCCTTCCAGCGGCACCACGCCCTGATAGCGCTCGGTATCCTGGCCGCGGTCGATGGTCATGGCGAGATGGCCGTGGCCGAGCAGCGAAAGCTCATCGCCAGCCTCGAATGCCGCCAGGCGCTCGGCCGAGAAGCGGGCATAGCCGCGCAGCGCCCCGGGCACCTGATAATCGGCGACGAGAAGATCAACAGGCCCGTCGGTCGAGGCCTGAAGGATAAACTTGCCTTCGAATTTGAGGGCGGCGCCAAGGAGCGCAGTCAGCGCCACCGCTTCACCCAAAAGCCGCGATACGGGCTCCGGATAAGCGTGCCGCGATAGGATGCTGTCGACGGTAGGCCCGAGCTTGACCAGGCGGCCGAGAACGTCGGCCTGCTCCGCCTGAAAGGGCAGGACCAGGTCGTCGGCGGGGATGACCAGTTCGGCCTCCGAGGATTGCTCGCTCACTTCTTGGCTCCGCGCGCCTTTGGCCCGAGGGGTGTCTTGGACCCGAGCGCCTTGGACCCGCTCAGCTTGGCCACACGGGGCTTGGCCACTTTCGATGCCGCCTTGCGGCGTTTGATCGCGCGCTTGGCGTCGGCGAGATTCACGACCTTGGCGCGCTTCGCCTTCGGGCGACCGAGCGTGCCGGTCCCGAGACACCAGGCGAGAATGGCCTTCTGCACATGGAGCCGGTTCTCCGCCTCGTCCCACACGACGGATTTGGGGCCGTCGATGACGTCCGCGATCACCTCGTCGCCGCGATGGGCCGGCAGGCAGTGCATGAAGATCGCGTCCTTCTTGGCCGCGCCCATCAGGGCCGCGTCGACCTGGAACGGACGGAGCAGGGCTTTGCGCTTCTCCTCGTCGTTGTCGCCCATGGACACCCAGACGTCGGTGACCAGGCAATCGGCACCCCGCGCGGCATCGAGCGCACTCTCGCTCACCTCGACGTCGGCGCCTTCGGTCCAGGCCCAGGCGAGGAGCTCGGGCGCCGGCGCGAACTCGGCCGGCGTGGCGATGCGCAAGGTAAAGCCGAAGCGCGCCGCGGCATGGACCCAAGAGGTCGCCACATTATTGGCGTCGCCGATCCAGGCAATGGTGCGGCCTTTGATCGGGCCTTTGCGCTCCTCGAAGGTCAGTACGTCGGCCATGACCTGACAGGGATGGGACCGCGTGGTGAGCCCGTTGATCACCGGAATCGACGCATTGTCGGCAAACTCGGTCAGCGTCGCGTGCGGCCCGGTGCGCAGCATGATGGCGTCGACATAGCGCGACAGAACCCGCGCCGTGTCGGCGATCGTCTCGCCGCGGCCGAGCTGCATGTCTTGCGGGTTGAGCACGATGGAGGTGCCGCCAAGCTGATGCATGGCAACCTCGAAGGAGACGCGCGTGCGGGTGGACGGCTTCTCGAAGATCATGGCCAGCACCGCACCGGCCGGCACCCCGAGGGCCTTCGGCATCTTGCCGGACTTCTTGATGCGGGCGGCGGTGTCGACGATGGCGCGCAAGGTCGCGGCGTCCAATATGTCGAGATCGAGGAAATGCTTGGTTGACGGTGGCATAGGTGGAATCTCAGTCGGAAGGTCTCGGAAAGGAGGCTAGGCTTGCTCGCGCGCGCGGCTCTTCACGGCGACGCAGGCGGCATCGATCGTGGCGCAGGCAAGGTCGATCTCGTCCTCGCCGACGATCAGCGGTGGCAGGAGGCGCACGACGTTGTCGCCGGCTTGGACGGTCAGCATCCCCCGGTCGCGCAACTCGGCGATCAGCTTCAAGTTCTGCGCCTTGCACTTCAGTCCGACCATGAGGCCCTGGCCCCGCACTTCTTCGAGGACGTCGCCATGCTCATCGGCGAGCCCGGCGAGCCGCTGCTTCAACCTTAGGCCCATTTGCGCGACACCTTCGAGAAAGCCCGGTTCCAGAACCACATCGAGCACGGCATTGCCGACGGCCATGGCCAGCGGATTACCGCCGAAGGTGGAGCCATGAGTTCCCGGCGTCATGGCGGAGCCCACCGCCTCGGTGGTGAGACAGGCGCCCACGGGGAAGCCGCCGCCGAGCCCCTTGGCCGACGCCATGATATCGGGCGTGATGCCGGCCCATTCATGGGCGTAGAAGCGCCCGGTGCGACCGACGCCGCTCTGGACCTCGTCGAGCAGGAGCAGGATGCCCTTGTCGTCACAGAGCGCGCGCAAGTCCTGCAAGAAGCGCCAAGGCACCTCGCGCATGCCCCCCTCGCCCATGATCGGCTCAAGTAGAACGCCAGCCGTCTCATCGCCGATGGCCGCCTCGACCGCCTCGATGTCGAAACCTACGACCTGGTCGAAGCCGTCCACCGGCGGGCCGAAACCTTCGAGATGCTTGCCCTGGCCGCCGGCGGCGATGGTGGCGAGCGTGCGGCCGTGAAAGGCGCCTTGGAAGGTGATCAGCCGGTAGCGCTCGGGCGCGCCGTTGACGAAGTGGTAGCGCCGCGCGGCCTTGATCGCCGCTTCGACGGCTTCCGCGCCCGAATTGGCGAAGAAGACGCGGTCGGCGAAGGTGGCGTCGCAGAGTCTCTGCCCCAGCCGCTCCTGATCGGCGATGTGGTGCAGGTTGGAGACGTGCCAGACCTTCTTCGCCTGCTCGGTCAGGGCCTCGACGAGGCGCGGATGGGCGTGGCCGAGCGCGGTGACGGCGATGCCACTCGAGAAGTCGAGAAAGCGCTCCCCTGTCTCCGTAAAGAGAAAGGCGCCTTCCCCGCGCACGAAGGATAATTCGCTGCGGGCATAGGTCGGAAGGAGGGCCGACATGAAAGTTGCGTATCCCTGAAACAAAATTGCCGCCGAGGGGCGGCAGCAAGGAAAGTCAGAGTGTTAGGTCTCGCATTCGAGCCTGTCAATCTGCCCTGGCAACCGCTTATCCAAGACTTCTCCACCCTTCCATCAACGCATCGGTTTGTGTTCTCGCAAAAGAAGTGGCAGAATCGGCTTGTTCCGGTGGAAAACGAGGCATTCAAGCGTGGCGGACGCTTGTCGGATTCTACCGGCTTTAGTAGGGTAATAACTGCTCGGCTACCAGATGTCGTGGGTGCTGTAGGCGCCCGAGCGGTCATTCTCAGCAGTAAATTCCGAGTATTTCGAAAATGCCGTCTCTTCACGGGACGGGGGGATTCTGAGTCCAAACGAGGAGGCCAAACCATGGGTTGGACTGAAGAAAGAGTCGAACTGCTGAAAAAACTCTGGGCGGAGGGATTGAGCGCGAGCCAAATCGCGGGTCGCTTAGGCGGCGTGACCCGTAACGCGGTGATCGGCAAGGTTCATCGGCTCGGACTTTCGGGGCGAGCCACAAGCTCACGGTCGAGCGCACCAAGACCACGGCGCGCGCACGCACCGCGGCAAAATCGAGCGCCGTCGCTCACCTTCGGGACGCGCGGCAACGTGGCGCTCAAGCCCTCATACGACGCCGAATACGAGCCGGCTCCGGCGCCGGTCACGGAACTGGTCATCCCGCTGCATGAGCGGGCGACCATTCTCACGCTGAAGGAGTCGATGTGCCGTTGGCCCATCGGCGATCCGACCGAGGAAGAGTTCCACTTCTGCGGCCGCAAGAAGGAGGGCGCCGTGCCCTATTGCGAGCACCACGCCCGCATGGCCTACCAGCCCGCGCAGGCACGCCGGCGCGAGAAGCGCTTCGCATCCGGCTAGCGACCAGCGGCAAGCAGAGCCAGAAACAAAAGAGGCGCCGGCTGATCCCGGCGCCTTTTTCAGTTGCTGGTTGGATAATCTAGGCGGTTTCTTCGAGTTTGTCGGAGAAGGCGTAGCCGGCGCCGCGCACGGTGCGGACCGGATCGCACTCATTGCCGCGCATCATGGCCTTGCGCAGACGGCCGATATGCACGTCCACGGTCCGCTCATCGACATAGACGTTGCGGCCCCACACCCCATCGAGCAATTGCGCCCGGCTGAACACGCGGCCAGGACTCTGCATGAGGAATTCGAGCAGCCGGAACTCGGTCGGACCGAGATGGATCTGGCGGCCGTTGCGGGTCACCCGATGGGAATCCCGGTCGAGCTCGATATCGCCTACGGTCAACACCGAGGCGATCCGCTCCGGGTTGGTGCGGCGCAGGATGGCGCGCACGCGGGCCATGAGCTCGGGTAGGGAGAACGGCTTGACCACATAATCGTCGGCGCCGGTGGTCAGGCCCCGGATGCGGTCGTTCTCCTCGCTGCGCGCCGTCAGCAGGATGATCGGGATGGTCCGCGAGTCCTTGCCCGTACGCAAGCGCCGGCACAGCTCGAGGCCCGAGATGCCGGGCAGCATCCAGTCAAGCACGATCAGATCGGGCGAGCTCTCGGCGATGGCCACCTCGGCCTCGTCGCCGCGGTGGACGACATCGACGGAATAGCCTTCGGCCTCGAGGTTGTAGCGCAGGAGAAGAGCTAACGGCTCTTCATCTTCGACAACCAGGACCTTGGCTCCAGCGTTCATCACGTTTGTCTGCAGCATCTGTTAGACCGCAGTCCGCTTCATGGAGACCGGCGTCGAGGCTGTGGTGTCGCCCTTCGGACGCTGGTCGGTGATGGCCCGGCCATGCACCAGATAGTAGACCGTCTCGGCGATGTTGGTGGCGTGATCGCCGACCCGCTCGATATTCTTGGCGCCGAACAAAAGATGGGTGCAGAGCCCGATATTGCGCGGATCCTCCATCATATAGGTGAGGAGCTCGCGGAACAGCGAGTTGTACATCGCGTCGATCTCTTCATCCTTGTACCAGACGGCAAGCGCCCGATCCGCATCGCGCTCGATGAAGGCGTCGAGCACCTCTTTCAGCTGACCGAGAGAAAGCTCGCCCATATGCTTGAGGCCGAGCATGAGCTGCTTGGGCTGCTGCTCGGCGACGACGGCGACGGCCCGCTTGGCGATGTTCTTGCCGAGGTCGCCGATGCGCTCGAGATCGGTCGAGATGCGCAACGCCGCCATGATCTGACGCAGATCGTAGGCCATAGGCTGCCGCCGGGCGATCATCACCACGGCCTGCTCTTCGATCTCACGCTGGATCTCATCGATTTCCTCATCCTCGTTGATGGTGGAGGCGGCGAGTTCGGGATCGCGCCTCTCCAAGGCCTCGAAGGATTGGCCGAGTACCTGCTCGGCGAGGCCGCCCATCTTGGCGATCTTGTTGTTGAGGAGCGAAAGCTCCTCCTCGTAAGACCTGACGATGTGGTCATGCTGCTGGTCCATGGGGAGCTCCTAAAGCGCCGATATCAACCGAAGCGTCCGGTGACGTAATCCTGCGTCCGCTGGTCGGTCGGATTGGTGAAAATCTTTGACGTTTCGTCGACCTCGACGAGCTTGCCGAGATGGAAGAAGGCTGTTCGTTGCGAGACGCGGGCGGCCTGCTGCATCGAGTGCGTAACGATGACGATGCACAGGCTTTCCCTGAGCTCATCCATCAGGGTCTCGATTTTGGCCGTTGCAATGGGGTCGAGCGCCGAGCAGGGTTCGTCCATGAGCAGCACTTCGGGGTTCACCGAGATGGCGCGGGCGATGCAAAGCCGCTGCTGCTGACCGCCCGACAGGCCGGTGCCGGGCTCGTCCAGCCGGTCCTTGACCTCGTCGAACAAGCCGGCCTTGGTCAAGCTCTTGACCACAACCTCCTCCATCTCGGCTTTCGTGCTGCAAAGGCCGTGAATGCGCGGGGCATAGGCGACATTCTCGAAAATCGACTTGGGGAACGGGTTCGGCTTCTGAAACACCATGCCGACCCGGGCGCGGAGCTGCACCGGATCGACATCCGGCGCGTATATGTCTTCGCCGTCGAATCTGATGTCACCCTGGATGCGACAGATGTCAATCACATCGTTCATGCGGTTCAGGCAGCGCAGGAAAGTCGACTTGCCGCAGCCCGAGGGGCCAATCAGCGCCGTCACCGACCGATCAAACATATCTAGGTTGACGTCGAACAGGGCCTGCTTAGCCCCGTACCAGAGATTGACGTCCCGCGCAGCCATCTTCAGCTCATGCTGATTAGCCGCCGTTTCGCCCTCTCTAGGCTCGCGCGCAGTGGGCGCCTGTACGCGGATGGCCGAATGTTCCTCCACCTTGGCTTCCATAGCTCCCATACCCCTCACCATTTCCGTTCGAACCTGTGACGGAAGTAAACCGCCACGCTGTTCATGACGATCAAGAACGCGAGCAGCACCATGGTGGCACCCGCAGTTCGTTCAATAAAGCCGCGCTCGGCGGCGGTTGCCCACATATAGATTTGCACCGGCAACGCCGTGGACGGCTCAAGCGGCGTGGTCGGATAGTCGACGACGAAGGCCACCATGCCGATCATCAGCAGCGGCGCGGTCTCACCGAGTGCCTGCACCAAGCCGATGATCGTGCCGGTCAAAATTCCGGGCAGGCTCAGCGGCAGCACATGATGACCGATGAGCTGCATCTTGGATGCGCCAACGCCGAGAGCTGCCTCGCGGATCGAGGGCGGCACAGCCTTGATGGCCGCGCGGGTGGCGATGATGATCGTCGGCAGGGTCATGAGCGAAAGGACGAGTCCGCCGACGAGCGACGCCGACCGCGGCAACCCTAGGAAGTTAATGAAAACGGCCAAGCCTAGAAGACCGAAAACGATCGATGGCACCGCGGCGAGGTTGTTGATGTTCACCTCGATGATGTCCGCCCAGCGGTTCTTGCTGGCGAACTCCTCGAGGTAAAGCGCCGCCGCGACGCCGAGCGGTACCGCCAGCAGGACCACCGTCAGCATCATGAAGGCCGAGCCGATCAACGCCACGCCGAGACCGGCCGTCTCCGGGCTGCTCGATGCACCGTTGACGAACAGTCCCGTGTTGAAGCGCTTTTCGATCACGCCTTCTTTGACCATCTGGTCGATCCAGGCGATCTGCTGATCGCTGACCGCACGCCGTTCATTGTCGGTATCGCGGTTGATGGACCCTTTCAGCAGGGCGTCGGCATTGTCGCTGGCGAGCACCCAATATTCCCGCGTCTGGCCAATCAGCGATGGATCGGCGACCACCGCGTCCTTGAGCTGGACATCGATGCCGCGCGACAGCAAGTCATTGGCGGCGCGGCGCTCTTTGCGGTCATCGGGATTGACGTCGAGGACCTCGTAGAGGGCATTGCGGGCGAGCTTGGTATAGTCGGCCCGGAATAACTCATCCCGGTCGGTGGGATCGCCCGAGGGGTTGACCACCTCCGGGTCGAAGTAAATCGATAGGTGAACCGACGTCTGAACGAAGGCGGTCCATCCCTTGCTGATGATTGTCCCGAACAGCACCACGATGAACATAAAACCAAACAAGAGCGCGAGGATGCCGTAAAGGCGGAAGCGCCTCTCGGCGGCATGGCGCTTGCGCAGCTTGGCCGTCGCTGCCAAGCCGGTGCCGAAGGATGGGATCGTAGCCGCCTGGTCGGTCATTATTCGTATTGCTCCCTGTAGCGGCGGACGATGTAGAGGGCATAGACGTTGAGCCCCAGCGTGATGACGAAGAGTGTCAAGCCGAGCGCAAAGGCGACGAGCGTTTGCGGGCTGTCGAATTCGAGGTCGCCGGTAAGCTGGCTGACGATCTTCACAGTGATCGTGGTCACCGGCTCAAGCGGATTGAGCGTCAAATTGGCCGCAATACCGGCCGCGAGCACCACGATCATGGTCTCACCCACGGCGCGGGAGGCAGCCAGTAGGATGGCGCCCACAATGCCCGGCAGCGCGGCCGGCAGGATCACACGCTTGATGGTCTCGGACTGGGTCGCGCCGAGGCCGTAGGACCCCTCGCGGAGAGATTGCGGCACCGCGCTCATGATGTCGTCGGACAGGGACGACACGAACGGAATGATCATGACACCCATGACGATGCCGGCGGTCAGCACGCTGGAGGCGGAGATGTCGAGGCCGACATGGGCGCCGGTGTCACGCAGGAACGGGCCGAAGGTGACGAGCGCGAAGAAGCCGTAAACGATGGTGGGAATGCCGGCCAGAATCTCCAGCACCGGCTTGGAGAAGGTGCGGACCCTCGGCCCCGCATATTCCGACATGTAGATGGCGGCAAAAAGCCCGACCGGGACCGCGACGAGCAGTGCCACGATGGAGATGAACATGGTGCCCCACAGCAAGGGCAACAGACCGAACTGTCCCTCAGCCCCTCCGGAACTCCCGGCCGAGGAAAATCTCGGATCCCAGACCGTGCCGAAGAAGAAATCTTGGGGCGGAACCAGCTGGAAGAAGTGGATGGTCTCAAACAAAACGGAGAGAACGATACCGATGGTGGTCAGCACAGCGACGGTCGATGCCGCCAGCAGCCCCCACTGCATGACGGATTCCACGATATTGCGGGCCCGCAGTTTGGGGGCGATGCGCGTATAGCCCCAGACAAAGCCGGCCGCCGCAACCAGCAAGCAGAGAACGGGAATGATCGCCCGGCTCCAGGCGCGGCTGATCGCCAACTCGTCGGCGGCGGCAAGAACGTAGCGCTCGGGCGGGGAGCCGAGAATGACACCATGGCGCGCCAGCACATCGCGGGCGTCGGCCGAGGTCACAAATCCATAGCGTGCCTTGCGCACGACTTCGCGCTCTTCGCTGGAAAGCTTGGGCAGGCCCGTGGCGATCGAGTCGACGACACTCATGGTCAGCGACTTCTGCGCGTCCGAGGTTTCCAGAACCGAGGCCGGCATCTCTTTCATCGCCAGGTAGTTCTGGACCGGCCGCTCGGCGGCGGCCCATAGGACAAGGACCAGGACGGCGGGCAGCACGGTCCAAACCGCCAAATAAAAGCCGTGATAAGAGGGCCGGGAGTGAAGCGCGTGCTGTTCGCCCTTACAGACTCTGATGCTGCGGATACGTCCCACGAAATACGCGATGACACCGGCGATCAAGAGAACGGCGAGGATGGAAAGGCTGGACACGCTCTTAACTCTCCAAGGATCGAGGGCCCAAATCGGGGGAGCAGCGGCCTGGTTCGGCCTACCGCTCCCCCAAAGGGTTCGGCTGACGTTGCAGCCCTACATGCTGAGGACCTTGCCCTCTTTGATCTCCGCCTGAAGCGCTTCCATCTGATCGTCCGGCAGCGGCACCAGGCCATAGTCGGCAAGCGGACCGTCGGGGCCGATCATCTTCTCGCTGGTGAAGAACTCGACATATTCCTTCAAGCCAGGGATGACGCCCATGTGGTCCTTCTTGACGTAGAAGAACAGCGGACGCGAAACCGGATACTCACCGCTCGAGATGGTCGCGACCGAAGGCGTGACACCGCTCATGGTGGCAACCTTCAGCTTGTCGGTGTTGTTCTCGTAAAACGACAGGCCGAACACACCCACGCCTTCCGGGTTGGACTGCAGCCGAGCAAGCGTCTCGGTGTAGTCACCGTCGATGTCGACCGTGCCGCCGTCCTTACGGACCTTGATGCAGGCCTTTTCGGCGGCTTTCTCGTCCATGCCACCGTCCACGAGGATCTTCGTGCCACCAGCGGCTTCGCAGCCCTTGGCGAGCACCTTCTCCTCGAACACTTCACGCGTGCCGTGCTTCTCGCCGGGGATGTAACCGACGATCTTCCAGTCCGGCAGCGTGTCGTTGACTTCTTTCCAGGTCTTGTTCGGGTTCTTGGTCATCTTGCCGTCGACCGGGATTTCCTCGGCGAGGGCGAGATAGACGTCCTTCGGCTCAAGAGCGAAGTCGGGGCCCTTGATGTCCGTGGCGAAAACGATGCCGTCATAGCCGAACCGAACGGGCATGATGTTCTTCACGCCGGCCTCGGCGCAGGCCTTGATTTCACTGTCCTTGATCGGACGCGAGGAGTCGGCGATGTCGATGGTCGACTCACCAAGGCCCTGGCAGAACTGCTTCAGACCCGCAGACGAGCCGCCAGACTCGACAACCGGGGTTTTGAACTTCGAGTAGGTCTTGCCGAAATCCTCGGCCACGATCTGCGCGTAAGGCAGAACCGTAGAGGAACCGGCAATCTGAATCTGATCACGAGCCAGCGCCGGGCCGCCCGTGCATAGAGCGGCGACGGCGAGCGTCGACACTGCGATACCAATCCTGTTCACTTCACTCTCCCTTTTTGGATGTGAGCCTCCGCCAGCGCGAGCAACGCTGCCAGCTCGCGGGCACGCTAGTCCCCAGGGATATTGGTTTTATGACAGCGATGATTCGACTTTATGACAGTCTAAGTCGCTGAATTAGATATAATTTGTAGATTTAGGCTGTGGATAAGCTTGGCGTCCGCGTCAACTTGCGCGGACTTCGTTAAGCATGACCGTGAAGGTCGAGCCCTTGCCAGGCTTGGACGCGATGGCAAGTTCGCCGCGATGGCGGTTCAGGATGTGCTTGACGATGGCCAAGCCCAGCCCGGTGCCGCCCTTTTCCCGGCTTGAGGCCACATCGACGCGATAAAAGCGCTCGGTCAGGCGCGGCAGATGCTCCGGCGGGATGCCCGGCCCATCATCCACCACCGCGATGGCATAGCGGCCGGTGGTTTGACGGCCGAGCGAGGGAATGTGCTTGGCCTCGATGCGGACATGGCCGCCGGGATTCCCGTATTTCAGGGCATTTTGCACGAGATTTTGCAGGACTTGCAGGAGCTCGTCCCGGTCGCCACGGACAATGGCCGGGCGCGGGAAGCGCTCCACTTCGAGCCGCATGCCCGAATCAACGGCGAGCGGCTCGAGCGTATCGCCCGCATGGCCCAAAACATCGTTCAGATCGACGAGATCGCTCGGCGGCACGTGGGCATTCATCTCCACGCGGCTGAGCGACAGCAGCGCATCGATGAGGCGTGTCATGCGCGAGGCCTGCTCGGCCATAATGGGGAGAAAGCGCTCGCGGGCGCCCGGATCCTGCTTGGCCGTGCCTTGCAGCGTCTCGATGAAGCCGCGCAGCGCGGCCAGCGGCGTGCGCAGTTCGTGACTGGCAAAGGCGATGAAGTCGGCGCGCATTTGATTGATGCGCTCGATCTCCGTCAGGTCGCGCAGCAATATGAGAATGTTGCCGCTCCGCTCGTTCCCCCCGATCAAGGGGGCCACGGTCACGGCCATGCGGCGGCCGACGGGCACGCGCTCCGCATAGGTGACGGTGACGGCGCGTCCGCGCTTGGGGGCCGCGCTGACCGCGTCGAGAAATTCCGGGGTGCGGATCACCGAGGAGATGTGGCTACCCTCGCGCAAGGGAGCGAAGAGGCCGCGCGCCGGGCCATTGCATGACAGCACCTGGCCCGACCGATCGAGCAGGATGACCGGATCCGGCAACGCCTCCGCCATGACATGCATGGCCGAGGTGGAGCGAACCGAGGATGCCAAGCGCGGCACGTCCGGCCCCAGGACCTGGTCCACGTCCTGGCGGGGAAGCAGCGCCACCGAGGCCACGAAGCTGACAAAGGCCGTCAATGCCAACGGCACCGAAAGGTCGCTGAGCGCAACCAGGGCGGCCATGATCACGGCGACGATCACGACCTGCCACAGGGAGGTCCAGAGTCTGGCGGCGAGCTCGCGCACGCCCCGCCGGGCGGCCTGTCCGGCACGCCAGACGAGGCCCGGAGGCATCCCTCGCGTGTCCTGTTCCGCTTGGTTGGTCAACACCTTCTCCTGGACTCCGCTACGAATCGCCGCGTCCGCGATCCTGGCTATCTTTGTCCCTGGATTATCACGGTTTTGCGACAAAGCTCCCTCCCCGTCTGCGACGTCTTCGTTACAAAGGGAGTCTGTGGCATGGCACGCAGCGCCTCGTCTCAGGGTGGATGTGGGGCGGCGCCCCCGGCAATGCCAGACCTGTTAAACAGTGTATCATCGAGTTTGAAAGCAAGGATCGGGGTGCGGGAGCGCGGGCCGCAGGGTTACGGTCCGGTCTGGCGCTTACGCAAAGGATCACGCGATGCCGCAGACGGCCTCATCCGCCAAACGACCACCGGTGCCCGCGCCCGAGGATGAGCTTGTTGATGCACGGTGGGCCGCCGTCCTGGCGCGGGATACCCAATACGACGGTGGCTTCTATTATTCCGTGGCAACCACCGGCGTGTATTGCCGGCCCTCCTGCCCCGCCCGGCGCCCTAAGCGCGCGCATGTGCGGTTCCACGACAGTCTGGCTTCGGCCGAGGCCGCCGGCTTCCGCCCATGCAAACGTTGCAAGCCGGATCAGTCCGTGTCGCAACATGGGGCGAAGGTCGCGCAGGCCTGCCGCGTAATCGAGGCGGCGGAAGAGCCGCCCACGCTCCACCAACTCGCCGCCGCCGTGGGCTTAAGCCCCTATCATTTCCATCGCCTGTTCAAGGCGGCGACCGGAGTCACGCCCAAGGCCTACGCGAACGCGCATCGCAACGCACGGGTGCGCGCAAGCCTCGCCAGAAGCGCCACAGTGACGGAGGCGATCTACGATGCGGGCTTCAATTCGAACGGCCGGTTCTATGCGACCGCAACCGAGGCGTTGGGCATGAGCCCAACCGCGTTCCGCGCCGGCGGCGCGGATATGCAAATCAGATATGCCGTGGGCGCCTGCTCGCTCGGCTCCGTCCTCGTCGCCGCCAGCGACAAGGGCGTATGCGCCATCCTGCTCGGCGATGGGCCGGAGGCGTTGCTTGCGGAGCTGCGCCGGCAATTCCCTCGCGCGGCGGTCGCCGGCGGTGGCAAGGACTTCGCAGCGCTTGCGGCCAGGGTGATCGATCACGTCGAGACGCCGGGCGCCGGCCTCGACCTGCCGCTCGACATCAGAGGCACCGTGTTCCAGCACCGAGTCTGGGAGGCGCTGCGCCGCATCCCCGCCGGCACGACAGTGAGCTACACCGACATCGCCAAGGCCATCGGCGCGCCGAAATCCGTGCGCGCCGTCGCCGGCGCGTGCGCGGCGAACCGGCTGGCGATCGCCATCCCCTGCCACCGCGTGGTGCGCGGCGACGGATCGCTCTCGGGCTATCGCTGGGGCGTTGACCGAAAGCGCGCGTTGCTTGCGAAAGAGAAATCCAGTGGCTAACGGGTGAGCCCCTTGCTGGCGAGCTCGTCGAGATAGCTCCGGAAGCGCGCCTCCTGGTGCTCGCCGAGATCGCGCAGATACTCCCAGACAAAGAGGCCAGTGTCGTGGCCGTCGTCGAAGCCGATACGCACCGCATAGTTGCCGACCGGCTCGAGCCGGAGAATGCGCACGTTCTTCTTTCCGGGCACGGTGATGCGCTGCTCCGCACTATGGCCCTGAACCTCGGCGCTCGGGCTCATCACGCGTAAGAGCTCGGCCGGCAAGGTGAAGCTCTGTCCATCGTCGAAGCTCACTGCAAGATTGCGCTTTTCCGCGTCGAGCTTGAGCTCGGTGGGCCAGGATGCCGCCATGGCCTCAGCCCAGGTCGATCTCGCCCTCGACCACATGGTCGAGCGGCGTGTCTTCGGCGGTCAGCACCATTTTTACGCGAAGCTTGCCCTTTCCGCCGTGCCCCTCCTCGCGGACCACGCGTTCGATGGCCTGTTGCGAGGTCACGCCGACCTCTTTCAGGAATTTCCGCATCGACATGTTGAAGCGCTGCTCGTCCATCTTGGCCTCCTCCGCCGTCCTGTCCCGTGATATGGAAACAGAACGATATATATTACAGTTCGACGCCCATTAGAGACGAAAGACGATGGCGGTTACGCAAAACACGGGCCGCGCCAATCCAAAGGCGCGAGCCGGCAAAATGAACCCGAAGCGCACGGTCAAGCCAAAGAACGTGGCCGCCGCCGCGCTTGCCGACGCGCGCTACCGCAAGCGCGTGGTCAGAAGCGCCAAGGCCTATAGCCGCAAGGCCGAGACGGCGGTGCCGGAGGATGAAGACGCGTAGATGAGTGAGTCCCTTTCCCCGATGGTCGACCGCTTCGGCCGCGCCGTCACCTATTTGCGTGTTTCGGTGACCGACCGCTGCGACTTCCGCTGCACCTATTGCATGGCCGAGACCATGACCTTCCTGCCGCGCAAGGATCTCCTGACGCTGGAGGAAATCGACCGGCTGGCGAGCGCGTTCGTGGCCAGAGGCGTGCGCAAGCTGCGGCTCACCGGCGGCGAGCCGCTCGTGCGGCGGAACATCATGTGGCTGATCGAGGCGCTGTCGCGGCATCTCGGGAACGGGCTGGACGAGCTCACGCTCACCACCAATGGCAGCCAGCTCGAGCAATACGCCGAGGCGCTGGCCGCCAGCGGTGTGAAGCGCATCAATGTATCGCTCGATACGCTCGATGCCGCCAAGTTCCGCGTTCTGACCCGGTGGGGCGATTTCGATAAGGTCATGCGCGGCATCGATGCGGCGGAACGCGCCGGGCTGAAGATCAAGATCAACACCGTGGCGCTCAGAGGATGCAACGAGGACGAGATCGCAGATCTACTGCGCTGGAGCCACGGACGCGGCTTTGACCTCACGCTTATCGAGACCATGCCCATGGGCGAGATCGACGCGGACCGTACCGACCAATATCTGCCGCTATCGCTGGTGCGGGCGCGCCTCGAGCAGCGCTTCACGCTCGCCGACATCCCCTTTCAGTCGGGCGGCCCGGCCCGCTACACAAACGTCGCCGAGACCGGCGGCCGGCTCGGCTTCATCACGCCGATGACCCATAATTTCTGTAAATCCTGCAATCGGGTGCGCGTTACCTGTACCGGCACACTTTTTATGTGCCTGGGCCAGGAGGATGCCGCCGATCTCAAACTGCCCATGCGTGCCAGCAAATCCGACGCGCTGCTGCACGCCGCGATCGATGAAGCCATCGGGCGCAAGCCCAAGGGCCACGACTTCATCATCGATCGAACCTCCGCCCCGTCGATTTCGCGCCATATGTCGGCGACCGGCGGATAAGGCGCCCCAGGGTTAAGAGACCGTTAGCGAATTTCACGACCCGGTGAGTCAATCCCCGCCAGGGAACAAGCTTTTTGGCCCTGCATTGTTTTGTTAATCACTCAGCTTACGGCGTTTTTAACTTACGCTCGGTAGTTTTGCCCCCGGGATCAGTGAGCTATGCCCGGTCACTGAACAAGCTGCGGTGAACATGTCGGGACTAGAGACGCTCAACAAATATTGGCATTGGGCTGCGTTGGCAGTGCTGGGGGCGCTGATCGCCGCCACGGCGCTCGTCGTGCCTGGCCGCGTGAGCCTCCTAGAGCTCGAGCGTGAAGCGCTCGTGGCCGAGGAGCGAATCCGCGCGCAGGTGGTGGAAGAGCCCAACATCGTGATCGACGCTCTGACGCGGCCCGGCCTCGCCCCACAACTCAGCGAGATCTTCCAGAAATCGGGATACGCGCACCGCCTGCTGCGTTATGAGCTCTACGACGCGAAGGGCCGGCTTACCTTCACGAGCGGCCAGGCCGGCCTCCCCGTCGACGACCAACTCGTGGACGTGGCCGTCACTCCGGCAAAGGACGGCGGCGCCATCGGTCTTTACACCGGAGCCGACGAGGGCGCGGCATCGCATTTCGCGGTGCTGAGGATTCCTCTCGACCTCAACCAGCATGCACGCGGAACGCTCGTCGTCTATCTCGACCAGAGCGACCAGGCGAATATCTTCTCTGGCTATTTCGACCTCATTGCCTTGATCACGCTGATTCTGCTGTGCGTCGGCATCGCTACGCCGGTCGCCTTCGCCTGGATGCGCAGCCAAGAGCGGCGCGCGGCGCAAGAGCAGGTGCGCTATCTCGAAAGTCACGACGCCCTGACCGGGCTCGCTAACCGCAGGGCCTTCGCCGAGTCCCTGGGCGAGGCCATGACCCGCATGACGCAGGACAACACCCACATCGCGGTGATTTGTCTCGACATAGACAAGTTCAAGGAGATCAACGACGCGAGCGAGCATGGCGGCGGCGACCAGGTGCTGCGCGAGATCGGCTCGCGCATCAGGGGTACGCTGCGCGACCGGGATATCATCGCCCGTCTCGGGGCCGACGAATTCGCGATCGCTCTTGTCGACATCACCAATCTCGGCGACGTCATGGCGTTCATGAACCGGCTCGTCGCCGCGTTGCGGCTCCCGTTCCATATCGTCGGCAAAGAGGTGCTAATCACCACCAGCGTCGGCATCGCGCTCGCGCCGGCCGACGGCGACAAGGCCGCGACGGTGCTCCGCCACGCCACCATCGCGCTGTCCCGCGCCAAGGGGGATGGCGGCCAACGCATGTGCTTCTTTGAAAAGAGCATGGACAAGGCGCTGCAACGCCGCCGCACGGTCGAGCATGAGCTTCGCCTGGCGCTCGGACGCGAGGAGTTCGAGGTCGTCTATCAACCGCAATACGATCTGACTTCGGAAAGCCAATCGGGCTCGGAAGCGCTCATCCGCTGGCACCATCCGGTGCACGGCAAGATCGCCCCGGGACACTTCATCTCGGTGGCCGAGGAGACGGGCCTCATCGTCCCCATCGGCGAGTGGGTCCTGCGGCGCGCCTGCATGGACGCGGTGACGTGGCCCGAGTCCCTGAGCGTCGCGGTCAACCTGTCGCCGGCGCAGTTCCGCGACAGCGATATCGCCGAGACCGTGGCTGAGGTGCTCAAGGAAACGGGCCTGCCGGCCAACCGTCTCGAACTCGAGATCACCGAGAACCTTCTGATCAACGATACCGAGGAAGTGCTGGGCAAGTTGAACCGCCTGCGCGATCTCGGCGTGGCCATCGCCATGGACGATTTCGGCACCGGCTATTCGAGCCTGAGCTATCTCGCCCGCTTCCCGTTCTCGAAGATCAAGATCGACCGCCAGTTCATCCGCAACATGACGCGGGACCCGGCTATGCGGGCGATCGTCAAGACCATCATCGCGCTCGGCAAGTCGCTCGACGTGACCATCACCGCGGAGGGGGTGGAAACGCCGGAGCAGGCCGAGATGCTGCGCAAGTTCGGCTGCCGCCAGGTCCAGGGCTTCCTCTATGGATACCCCGAAGCGGCGCAAACCGACGCCAAGCCGAGAGAGAGCACCGACGGCAAGGTCACGCCCATCCGGCGGCGGCCCAGCGCCGCCTGACACCACCTCGTTCCAGCAACTGATGGTTTGACTTAGTGCGCCGGCTTGCCGAGCAGCGCGTCCCACGAGCCCTTATAGGGCGCGGGATCACCGGCCCGGGCGCTTGCGGCCGGGGGTCGTGGTTGGGCAAGACCGAACAAGCCGCGCTTCGGCGCCGGGGCGGCGCGGTGGACAGGCTTTGCCGCCTGCACGGGCTCCCGCACAGGCTCTCGCGCCACCGCGGGTGAGCGGAGAATGGCCTCGCCGGTATCGTCGCGGCGGACCCGAATGGGCAGCGGCGGCATCACAGCATCCACATTGGCGATCTCGGCCGGCGCCGGCTCCCCTTGCGGGACATCTTGGGCGTCCGCTTCCATGCCGCTGTCAGGTGCGGGCAAGTCCACCGCCGGAGATTCTTCCGTGAGCGAGGGGTCGGGCAAGGCGCCGGTGACGTCCTCCGACAAGGCGGCGGTGACGTCGTCCGCACTGCTGTCAGCCCCATCGGTGGGCGTGTCGGCCGGGATGTCGGCGACGCTGCCGGCAGGGTCCGGATCAGCGTCCCCCTCGCCCGCATTGCCCATCAGCGCGCCAATGAGATCGGCAGGCGACGGCGTGGCGGTCACGGATGCAGGCGCGGCCGTGGCCACGATCTCGACGGGAATGGTAACGAGCTTGGAGGTGCTGCTTTCACCAGGCGCCGGCAGGGTGATCATGAGCGGCAGCACCAGCGCCAGGGCCGCGGCATGAGCGACACCGGCGCCAATAGCGCAGACCGGCAGGTTGACTGTGTCGACTGGGATCACGGACGGCCGATGGCAGAGGTTTCGCCGATACGCTCGTCACTCACGATCCACTTGAGTTAGCTGAGTCGGCTCCTGCCCCGCAAGCCTTTAGTTTTCCATGACAATTTTTGGCGCTTGGCGATCCGCGCCAGACGACACGCGCGCAAGCTCGGTCCAGGCGGCCCCGGCAATCTCGCGATAGGCTGCGGCGACGGGCGAGTCCGGATCGGTCGCCACCATGGGCTTGCCCGCGTCGGAGGTCTCGCGCAACGCCATGGTCAGCGGCACCTCACCCAGGAAAGGCACGCCGAGCCGTGTTGCCTCGTCCTTGGCGCCGCCATGGCCAAAAATGTCGGACCGCTCGCCGCAATGGGGGCAAAGGAAGGTCGACATATTCTCGACGATGCCGAGCACCGGCACGTTGACCTTCTTGAACATGTTGAGACCTTTGCGCGCATCGATCAGCGCCAGGTCCTGAGGCGTCGACACGATGACCGCGCCGGCCAACGGCACTTGCTGGGCCATGGTGAGCTGGGCATCGCCGGTGCCGGGCGGCATATCGACCACGAGCACGTCGAGCTCGCCCCAGGCCACGTCCTTCAGCATTTGCGTCAGCGCCGACATGACCATGGGCCCGCGCCAGATCATGGGCGTCTCCTCGTCGACGAGGAAGCCCATGGACATCACCTTGAGCCCGTAGGCGCGCATAGGATCGAGCTTGTTGCCGGCAAGCTGCTGCGGCTGGCCGTGAATGCCGAGGAGCCGCGGCATGGACGGCCCGTAAATATCCGCATCGAGCACGCCGACCTTCAGGCCTTGGTCCTTGAGCGCCAGGGCGAAATTCACCGCGGTGGTGGATTTGCCGACGCCGCCTTTGCCGGAGGCCACGGCGATGATGTGCTTCACCCCGGGTACGCCGCCAGGACGGTGCCGCGCGTCGCGGGCAGCCCCCGGCGCCGTGACGCCAGGACCTTCCGGAGCGTGTCCTTGCGGGGCATGACCTTGGTGCGTGTGAGGTGCGGGCTGCGCGCCCGCGCCATTCCCCGCGCCCGCGCCATTACCGTTGGCACCCGCGCCGGCGGAGCCGGGCTTGCGGTCGGCGGTGAGGGTCACGGCGACGCCTTCGACGCCGGGGATGTCCTTCACCACGCTCTCGGCCGCCCGCCGCAGATCTTCGAGCTCGGCGGCGCGCGCCGGGTCCACCTGAATGGCGAAATAGACCTTGCCCTTGTGGATCACCACTTCGGAGACGAGGCCCAGCGACACGATATCGGCGTCGCGGTCGGGATCACGCACGCCTTTCAGCGCCGCGAGGATCTGATCTTTGGTCAGTGTCTCGGTCATCTTTCGGAATGTAGTGACGAACGTCCGCAACGCAAAATAGCAAATTGGAGGGCGACGCTCTGCCACCACGCCAAAAAGAAAGCCCGACGAAGAGCCGGGCTTGGATGAGGGAAGTTTCGGAGCGCCGGCGCAGGTTGGGGCTGGGGGGCTCATCGCGCCGCGCCGGGTCCGTGAGAGCAGAACCTGCACCGGCCCGGTTGGTTCCCCGATTTCCGAAAAAAATTTGAAAATCGTCAAATCCGGCGTTTTTCGCAGAAATCCGGGGCCTAGAGGCGCACCGTCCGGGCAAGGCGCCGCCGGCAACGGGGCTTCGAGGGATCAAATCCCATGGCGCATCGTTGTGCAGAGGCAGTCTTGTCCCACCGGGCCAGGGGGATTCCTCCCGGCTCTTGGCGAAGGAGCCCCGAAATGTCCGACACAACCCTCAAGAAAGTCGAAGCCGATACCTCGCCCAAGGGCGACTTGGGTCAGCGCTATCTCGTCTCGGGCAAGCGCGTCTCCATGCGCCTTTGGATCGAGGAGCCGACGCAGAAGGAGAAGCCCCCGTCGCAGCGCGATTACGAGACCGTGGGCTTCGTCATCTCGGGTCAGGCCAAGCTCGAGATCGAAGGACAGACCATGACCCTGACGCCGGGCAATTCCTGGCTCGTGCCGGCGGGCGCCTCGCACCGCTATACGATCTCCGAGCCCTTCACGGCGGTCGAGGCCACCTCGCCCCCGGCGGAGGTGCATGGCCGCGACGAACCCCGCTAAGCGTCTCGAGCCTAAACCGGCACCAAGAAAGAAAAGCCCCGGCCGCAGTTTAAGAGCGGGCCGGGGCTTTTGACAGGCGCTTATCAGGAGCCTCCGAAGTTAGCGACGATTTATGACAACGCTGCTACAGCGGCGCGCAACCCGGTTGCAAACATGGGGATGCGACCTTGTTGCGCGGGGGCGGATCCCGCGACCCTCATGCACCGATCTTTTTAAACGCTATTGACCTGTGTTAGGCGCCGTCGCAGATGCAGTCCGCGCGCCCATCAGGAGGCCTGCCATGAACCGTGTTGCCGAGGCCACCGCCAGCAAAGTCCCCGAGGTTACCCTCGGCTTTTGGATCATCAAGATCGCCGCGACGACTCTGGGCGAGACCGGCGGCGACACTGTCAGCATGACGATGGATCTCGGCTATCTGATCGGCACGGCCATTTTTCTGTCGATCCTGGTGGTGCTGGTAGTCCTCCAGATCGCAGCGAAGAAATTTCGCCCGTTTCTGTATTGGGCCACCATCGTCGCCTCCACCACCGTCGGCACCACGCTCGCCGATTTCGCCGACCGCTCGCTCGGCATCGGCTATCTCGGAGGCTCGTCGATCCTGTTCGTGAGCCTCATGGCGGTGCTCGCCATCTGGTACTGGTCGCAAGGCTCCGTTTCGGTGGACACGGTGAGCACGCCCAAGGTTGAGGTCTTCTACTGGACGGCGATCACCGTCTCGCAGACCTTGGGCACGGCACTCGGCGACTGGGTCGCCGATTCGGGGCTCGGCTATGAAGGCGGCGCGCTGCTGTTCGGAGCCGCGCTCGCGGTCGTGGCCGCCGCCTATTTCTGGAGCAACCTGTCACGGGTCCTGCTGTTCTGGGCCGCCTTCATTCTTACGCGTCCGCTCGGCGCCACGGTGGGCGATTTCCTCGACAAGCCCCTAGACCAGGGCGGGCTCGCCTTGAGCCGCCCCATCGCCTCGGCGGTGCTCGCCGCCTTCATCATAGGCTGCATCCTCCTGATTCCACAAAGAGCCGGCAGCCATCCCGGGGAGTCCAAGGCGGCTTAGCTGATGCGCGCGGGGGGCTCGGCTACCGTGCGGCGCAAATGCACCGAGACGAGCTGATATCCAGCGTATCGGCCGGGCTTGCCCGGTGTATTGGGTTAGCAAACACACCAAGGCATTAGGCGGTTAGATCGGCCGGTAAGCGCATGGCGGTTGTGGCATTTGGCAAATCCGGCGTTTTGCAACCTAAGATTTCAAATCATTAAGTTTTCAACTTACTTGGACACCTAGCCCAAGAACACTATAAATGGGGGATGGACGGGGAAAACTTAGCCATTGCCCTGATGACCGCCGCGATCATCGTGGGCATCGTTTTTGTCTGGGTGCTGTTCCAGACATGGCGGCAGCTGAGGCGCAACCACTCCAAAGACGAGCCTAAATAGGAAGCGTGTTCGGCAAGAGGCTTCCGGCCAGTCGCGGCTTGGATCGCGAGCAAAAAGCTTAGGTTCCTGGATTTCCTCGCTCTCCCAGGGGGCCAACGCCACTCGTCCCACCCCCGTCACATTTGACGCCTTCAATAGGCATGGATCAGCCGGGAGGGAGCGCCGCGGCCGGTCTTTGAGTGCCTTCGGAGGACGGATATATGCGTCCTCAATTTACGCAACGACCCCCAGAAGGAAGGACCCGCCCGGAACGGTCAGCCGGCGGACGTTAACTTTTGCCGTCGCGAAAAAGCACGGCGGTCAAGGCTTCCTTAACCTCGCGCGGGCTATTTCTGTCAGCGACGGGGGCAAGCGCCATAGCGTCGGCCCAACAGCCACTTCCACATCAGCGGGGGAACTTCATGCGCCTTGTGGTCGGTTCGGAACTCACCAATGAATTCAAGCAGGCCGAACTCGATCGGCATCTCGACGCCCTGTCGGGATTTGTCGAGCGTGCCCGCGAGACCGGCGCGCGCGCGCCCTCCTGCACCATGATCCTGCGCTCGGCCAGCTCGACCCCGGCGCAAGCTCTCATCACCATGAAGGACGCACTCGCCGACGCCGGCGTCCAGGCCTCCGCCATTCTCGCTCATCTGGAGCCGCAAGACGAACTCCGGCAGCTGTTCGACACGCTTTCGGCGCTGTCCCCCGACGCACCGGCCACGGCGCTGATCCGCTGGGCGCGCAATCCGCGCCTGCTCGACGCCCATGAGCAGCTGACCTGCGGCACCGATATGTGCTGGTCGGGCGACGCCATGCGCCGCGACGCCGACAAGCGCAATCCGCTGGTTCTGTTCCACATGGACGCGCCAGACGCGGCGTTTCTCGCGCAGCGCGCCTTCACCGCTTTGTGGGGCGCCTCTACGCAAGTGCCGGAACGGCATCTGCTGGCGCGCACCGGCGCCAAGCCGTCCGGCGCTTACGAGCGGACCGCCGATGCCCCGATCACCGCTCTGCGCCCGCATGTCCAGGGCTGGCCGCTCGTCCGTCACTAGGCGCGCCCGCCCACGCGGCCGCCCCGTCATTAAACTCTCATAATAATCGTCATTCTGAGGACGCCGCCACAGCGGCGCCCTCGAGGGATGACGCTCGCGCTTGCCCATGGCATCCTCCGCGGCCCTGACCTAACGCGCGTGACGGAGTCATGATGATTGCGAGACTGCTGTTTGCCGTGCTGCTGGCCTTCGCCGCGCCGGCGCTTGCCCAGAGCACACCCACTGACACCGCCAAGGACGGGCCTGCGGGCACCACCCCAGCCAAAGCCCCGTCCATGGGAGAGTTGATGCGGCTGCCGGCCTATGTCTATGCCTGGCAGGGCATGCTGGTGGGCGAAACGCCGCCGGCTTGGGTGACGGAGTTCGGCGCCACCTTGGACGGACCGCCGACGCCGACGATTCCCGTGCCGCTGGACGGCGAGACCTATACGCTCGGCTTCACCTGCAAAGCCAATGACTGCGAGGTCAACCAGCTCTACGTGCTGTTCGCGCCCGACGGGCGCGACGCCTGGGGTATGCTGGCGGGGCCCGACGGCGTTTCCTGGCTCGGCCGCCCGGACAAGCGAATCCAAGACGCAATCACGGGCGCCTTGCGGAAATAGCCGGCCGCGCCGCCGACCCGCATTTGACCCTTAGGAGTTTCCCATGCCCGCCAGGCTTCTGCTCGTTCTCCTGCTCCTCGCTCCCGTCGCGGCACAGGCCGCCGACGCGGAGACCTATCTACCCGATCTGATGGAGCAACCTGCTTATCTCAAGGCGTGGAAGGCCATGCTGGCCGGCGAGACCGTGCCGCCGTGGGTCGACAGCTTTACGAAAACGCAGAACGCCACTTCGGCGCCCGCTAAGTCCATTCCGGTCGGCGGCCAGCCCTACACGCTCGGCTGGATCTGCAAGCCGCACGACTGCGGCGACAACCAGCTCTACGTTCTGTTCACGCCGGAGGCGCGCCAGGCGTGGGGACTGCTGATCAGCCCCGGCGACAAGCGGCAATGGATCGGACGGCCGGACCCCGCCATTCAGGCGGCGATCCTGAGCGGCGTGCAGTAGGTCCCTCGCCTCATGCCGCCGGAAACTATGCAGGCCATGGTGCTGGAGGCGGCGGGCGAACCGCTGAAGTCCGTCACGTTGCCGGTGCCGAAACCGGGGCCCGACCAGATCCTGCTGAAGGTGCTCGCCTGCGGGGTGTGCCGCACCGATCTGCACATCGTCGACGGCGAGCTGACTGAGCCAAAGCTACCGCTGGTGCTCGGCCATGAGATCGTCGGCCGCGTCGAGGCGCTGGGACCCGGGGTCTCCGGCTTCCAGATCGGCGAGCGTGTCGGGGTGCCGTGGCTCGGGTTCACGGACGGCACCTGTCCCTATTGCCGGTCGGGACGCGAGAATCTCTGCGACGACCCGCGCTTCACCGGCTACCAGATCGACGGCGGCTATGCGGGTTATACGGTGGCAGACGCGCGCTACTGCTTTCCGCTGCCGGAGGGCTATTCGGACGCGGAAGCGGCCCCGCTGCTCTGCGCCGGGCTGATCGGCTATCGCTGTCTCAAGTTGGCGAACGACGCGCTAACGGGTGAGACCAAGCGGCTCGGCCTCTACGGCTTCGGCGCCGCGGCGCATATCGTGGCGCAAGTGGCGCGCGCGCAAGGGTGCGAGATCTACGCCTTCACCAGTCCCGACGACACCAAGGCGCAAGACTTTGCCCGCTCGCTCGGCGCCGTGTGGGCGGGCGGCTCGGACCAGCCGCCGCCGGAACGGCTCGACGCGGCCATCATCTTCGCGCCCGTCGGCGCGCTGGTGCCGGCGGCGCTACGCGCGGTGAAGAAGGGCGGCGTCGTGGTGTGCGGCGGCATCCATATGAGCGACATTCCGAGCTTCCCCTACGACATCCTGTGGGAGGAGCGGGTGGTGCGCTCGGTGGCCAATCTCACCCGCGACGACGCGCGCGAGTTCCTGGCGCTGGCGCCGACCATTCCGGTCATGACCAGCGTGGTGCCGATGAAATTGTCGGACGCGAACGCGGCGCTTTCAGCCTTGCGCCACGGCGAATTGTCCGGCGCCGCGGTGCTCCTGCCGGACGGCTAGTCCTTGTCCTTGCCGACTTGGATGTCGAGGCCGTCGTCTTTGGTGATGGAGCCCTCGAAGCCGGGCACGTCGATCTTCACCACCTCTTGCTGCCGCTGATAGTAGAGATAGCCCAGCACGCCCAAGGCGATCACTGCAATGGCGAGCAGGACGGCGAGGATCGGATTGGGTCCGCTTCGGTTTGCATCGGTCATGATATCCCCTCCTGGTAATCATCTGGAACTGAACGCCCCCTTTCCGACGAGGGTTCCGCTCAAGCCCCGATCTCATGTCTTACAGTGACTCGTCAGAAAGAGTACTCGCCTGAAAAGACGGCAGGACTACTATAGGTGGGTCGCGGCTCACGATTTTCGGGGTTTTCAACTGAGGGAAGGCCGCCGGTCCCGGTTCCTATGACCAAGGTCCTCATCGTCGACGATCATCCGATGTTTCGCGAGGCTTTGCGGGGCGCCGTCCAGTTCGCGCTGGCCGATGTGGAGGTGTTCGAGGCGGGGAGCATCGACACAGCCTGTGGGGCTATTCGCAGCGAGCCGGGCATCGAGATCATTCTGCTCGATCTGTCGATGCCAGGAACATCGAGCTTCGATGGGTTGATGCTGCTGCGCTCCACCTTCCCGCGAATTCCGATCATGATCGTGTCCGGCCTCGACGATCCCAGAATCGTGCAGGAGGCAATCCAGCTGGGCGCCGCGGGTTTCGTCTCCAAATCCGTGGATAAGAAGACTCTTGCCGAAGCGATATCCGAAGTGCTGGGCGGGTCGGTGTTCGTGCCCCCCGATCTTGCGCCGGCCCTATCCGGCGGGCGCGGCGGCAATGCGCCGGGCGATATCGGCAGCCGGCTGGCGGAGCTGACCCCGGCCCAGATGCGCGTCCTCCACCTGCTACGGCACGGCCGGTTGAACAAGCAGATCGCGCATGAACTGGGTATCAGCGAGACCACGGTGAAGGCGCATGTGTCGGAGATCTTGCGCAAGCTCAACGTGGTGAGCCGCACGCAGGCGGTCATCGAAACCGCGCAGCTCGATTTCGAGGCGATCCTCGGCGGCAATCAGCACAACAAACACTAGAGAAACTAGGCGCGCGACGCGCGATCTTGCGCCAACAGATGGGTCATCAGCGCACGAAGCTCCGCCGGCTTGATCGGCTTGTGCATCAGCTCGCATCCCGCCGCCTGAATATCGCCGACGAGTGCGCTGCTGCGGTCCGCGGTGATGACCACCGCGGGGATGTCTCGCCCGGCAAGCCGCCGCAGCTCGCGCACGGCGGAAAGCCCTGTTTGGCCCTCGTCGAGATGGTAGTCGGCGAGGATGATATCCGGCGGACCGTCCAGGCCTTCCATCGCTTGCGGGATGTCTTCCAGCCGCGCCGCGGACACCGCACGGCACGACCAGCCTCTCAACAGCCGCAGCGTGGCATCACGGACATCGGCATCGTTCTCGATGAGCAGCACGACGGCGTCCCTGGCGGCATGTGAGTTCTCCCGCCGTTCAGCCACCAGAAATGCGCTCGGCACCGGGCCCGCATGGCGAAGCTCAAGCCGGAAGGTCGACCCCTTGCCGGGCTCCGACTTCAGCACCAGCGAATGACCGAGCGTCGAGGCCGTGCGCTGCACGATCGCGAGCCCGAGACCCAATCCCGCATGCGCGCCGCCGGCCGCCGCCTTGCCCCGGTAGAACTCCTCGAAGATCGTCTCGCGCTCGTTTTCCGAGATGCCGCTTCCAGTATCGACGACCTCGATCACGCAATGTTCGCCGCGCCGCCGCACGCCAACCAGCACGCCGCCTTCTTGCGTATAGCGCACCGCATTGGAGACGAGGTTCTGCAGCACGCGCAACAGCAACATGGGATCGCTTTGCACGAGAAGCCCGCAACGCCTCACTTTGAATTTCAGCCCCTTGGCGGCGGCTTGCGCGTGGAAGCTCGCCTCAAGCACCGACAGCAGCTCGTCGAGGGGAAATGCCCTCACCTCCGGCTTCACCACGCCGGCATCAAGCTTAGAAATATCGAGGAGCGTCTTGATCAGGTCCTCGATGGTCTGGAGCGACTGGTCGATCCGGCCCGCCAGCGCGCCGGCATCGTCCGTGGTCTGGAGCTCCGAGAGCACGGAGATCGACAGCCGCGCCGCATTCAAGGGCTGGAGCAGGTCGTGGCTCGCGGCCGCAAGAAAGCGTGTCTTGCTGAGATTCGCCCGCTCCGCCTCCTCTTTGGCGACGACGAGTTCCTCGTTCGAGCGCTCGAGCCGGCGCAGGACCGAGGTGAGCTCCTCCGTCCGCGCGCGCACCTTGGCCTCGAGCCCGATCGCCGTCTGGAACAGGGAGAAGGCGTTGCCCTGCTGGTCCATGGACCGTTCGACACGGTCCATAAGCACCGCGTTGATCTTGAGGAGCTTCTCCAACCGGCGCTCGAGCGCCGCTGGATCGCCCCCGGGGTCCCTCTCATCCCATTGGATGGACACGGCTCAAGCCCCCTGGCAGCCGATCGCGACACCGGTGAAAGTCTGGTTCAGGTGCATCGCGTTGTATTGTTCGCCGTAAGTGTGAAAGCCGGCCACATGATAGCGCCGATAAAGATCGCTGATCTTATGCTTGACCTGACGGTTCTCGGCATCGAGCCGCCGCAGGACACATTCGAATCCGAGCATCAGATCGACGCCGCCGATCTCATCATCGAGACGAGCGAGCTCGGAGGTCATGGATGCAACCATGTCCCGGGGCTCCGCCACCGTCAGCACCACGCCATCGTCGATCGCGCAGAAGAATGACAGCGAGCCATCGGGATTCACGCGCTGGATGGACCGGCAATAATAGTCGCCGCCGACCCGAACGATCACCGGATGCGCCGCAAAACTCATCGGCGCCAAGGAGGCCGGTTCGAGACCGACGGAACTTGCATATTCAAGGGCCGCCGGCTCCGCATTGAGCTCGTACACAGTCCGGCTCTCGGTGTCGGACGCGGTCACCACCAGCTTCGTTTCGGTCGGCTCGAAATGGTCGTGCTTGAAGCTGCGGACTTGATGGTCCGTCTCGACAAGGAGCAGCAAGGCCGCGCCGCGATAAACCTGGCCGTCATGGAGCAGGTTCGTTCCCGTCAGCGCGAGGTCGTCGCCGGCGGAGCCGCCGACCAACGGAATGTCATCGAGAGCCCAGGCGATGGCGGAGACGATCACCTCCTCGCATTTTGACAATCCGTCGATAAGTGACACGGCGAAACGATTGGCAAGCCGCTCGGCGCCAAGCCGATCGAGCTTCGCCCGCAAGGTCCGCACGGCCTCGGTGCCGCGCTCTACCGTCAGACCGCGCACGTCGGGAATGAGCGCGCTGACGAAGTTGAAGCCCTGCTTGGGGAAGGCCACGACGAGGAGACTGCCGTCGGTGAAGCCGTCAGGGGTTATTTCTCCGGACGTGGTGCAACCGGCGACGGGAATGCCCTCGAAAAATCGCGAAAAGGCGTCGCTCAGGGCGTCGGCCGCGTAGCGGTTGGAAAAGAAGACCAGGAGCTGTCCAAGGTCGGACCGATCGAGGATTTCGGCGATCCCGGCGACGGCGATTTCGGGTGAATCCGCGCCGGTCCATGCGGTTTGGACGCCGCAGACATGACGCTTCACTCGGGCCCCGTGGTGCACGGACATCCTCCCAGGACCCCATTTGCCCGGTCTTTTTCTCGTTGCCGTCGGTGCGATCCGCCAAGCTGGGGCGCTCAGTGTCTTATCGATCAAAAGTAGAATACCACCCTCGATTTCGCGCCGATAGGCCGTCTGACGTGTGAAACCGCGCAGCAAATCGGACCTGTCGCGAGGACGTGCCCGGCCTCTTTCCGTCCCCATTCGCCCCACTTCAGCCGTTGGCCCAAAGTACAATTCCCACGGGCTCTTGCGGCGCGTAGGCTCCGGCCCAAGCTGTCCTTTGGAAGCCCAAATCGTCGCTTGACCCGCGTCAAGGACGGGGCTCTGATTGACGGCAAATAACCATAAGACACAAACGCGTAAGGGAGGATCTCATGCTTCACCAGGTCATCGAGACCTTGAACTCGCGGGTGGCTATACGCTCCCGCTACGACAACTTCATCGGCGGCGATTGGGTGGCCCCAACCGACGGCCGGTATTTCGACAATATCAGCCCCATCACCGGCAAGCCGGTGTGCCAGATCGCCCGCTCGCAGGCGGCCGATATCGAGCTGGCGCTCGACGCCGCGCATAAGGCGAAGGACGCCTGGGGCAACACCTCTCCGGCCCAGCGCGCCGCGATCCTCAACAAGATCGCCGACCGCATGGAGGAGAATCTCGAGCTGATCGCCACGGTCGAGACCATCGACAACGGCAAGCCGATCCGCGAGACCCGCGCCGCCGACATCCCCCTCGCCATCGACCATTTCCGCTATTTCGCGGCGTGCATCCGGGCGCAGGAAGGCTCGCTCGGCGAGCTCGATCACGACACCGTCGCTTACCACTTCCACGAGCCGCTCGGCGTCGTCGGGCAGATCATCCCGTGGAACTTCCCCATCCTCATGGCCTGCTGGAAGCTGGCACCCGCACTTGCCGCCGGCAACTGCATCGTCATGAAGCCGGCCGAGCAGACGCCCATGTCCATCATGGTGCTGATGGACATCATCGGCGACCTCCTGCCGCCGGGCGTGCTCAACATCGTCAACGGCTTCGGCGTGGAGGCCGGCAAGCCGCTCGCCCAGAACAAGCGCATCGCTAAGATCGCCTTCACCGGCGAGACGACGACCGGCCGGCTGATCATGCAATACGCCTCTGAAAACCTGATCCCGGTGACACTCGAGCTCGGCGGCAAGTCGCCCAACATCTTCTTCGCCGACGTGATGGCCGAGGATGACGACTATTTCGACAAAGCGCTCGAAGGCTTCGCCATGTTCGCATTGAACCAGGGCGAGGTGTGTACCTGCCCGTCGCGCGCGCTGGTGCAGAAGTCGATCTACGACCGCTTCATCGAGAAGGCCGTCGCCCGCGTCAACAAGATCAAGCAAGGCAACCCGCTCGAAGGCGACACCATGATCGGAGCGCAGGCCTCCAACGATCAGATGGAGAAGATCCTCTCCTATATCGATATCGGGGAGAAGGAAGGCGCCAAGCTCTTGACCGGCGGCGAGCGGCTGAAGCTCAACGGCGATCTCGCCGAAGGCTATTACGTGAAGCCCACGGTGTTCGAGGGCCACAACAAGATGCGCATCTTCCAGGAGGAGATCTTCGGCCCGGTGCTGTCGGTGACCACCTTCGAGGATGAGGCGGAGGCGCTTGAGATCGCCAACGACACGCTCTACGGCCTTGGCTCGGGCGTGTGGACCCGCGACATCAACTGTGCCTATCGCATGGGCCGCGGCATCCAGGCCGGCAGGGTGTGGACCAATTGCTACCACCTCTATCCGGCGCATGCGGCCTTCGGCGGCTACAAAAAGTCCGGCATCGGACGCGAGAATCACAAAATGATGCTCGACCACTACCAGCAGACCAAGAACCTGCTGGTGAGCTATAGCCCCAAAGCGCTCGGCTTCTTCTAGACGGCGTGACGCAGCACAAGCCCAACAGCGCTTTCGCGCTGGTCAACAGCCTTCCTGTTTGGGCTTGGCGCAAAAGACCGGAACTGTGGTTGCTCGGCGGGATTTTTCTCGCCGGGCTCCTCCTTTTGGCGTTCGGGCATATCGCCGAGGAGGTGCTGGAAGGCGACGCCACCAAGTTCGACCAGACCGTTCTGCTGGCGTTACGCAATCCTGCCGACCACGCCGATCCGCTCGGGCCGGCCTGGCTCGAGGAAGCCGCCCGGGACATCACCGCGCTCGGCAGCTATTCGGTGCTCGGCATCATCTTCACCGCCGTCATCGCTTTTCTGCTTATGACGCAAAGACGGTCGACGGCGCTGTGGATCGCCGTCTCCACCGTTGGAGGCGTCGTGTTGAGCAATGTGTTGAAGCTCACCTTCGAGCGTCCGCGACCGGACCTGGTGGCGCATGCCACGCAGGTGTTCACCTCGAGCTTCCCCAGCGGCCACGCCACGCTGTCGGCCGTGACCTTCCTCACGCTTGGGGCGCTGCTTGCCAGCCTGCACACCTCGCGGCGGTTGAAAATCTTCTTCCTCGGTATCGCCATCGCCCTCACCGTGGCGGTCGGCGTCACCCGCATCTATCTCGGCGTGCATTACCCGACGGATGTGCTGGCGGGCTGGTGCGTGGGCGCCGGCTGGGCCGCCATCTGCTGGACGGTTTTCCATTGGCTGCAACAACGCGGTAGGATTGAGCCGGCGGCGAATGACGCCCTCGACGAAGGAGATCGGATCCATGGTCGATAGAGTTCTGGTGACGGAAGCGGCGCTCGACCTGATCGAGAAGTTGAAGCGGCAGCATGGCCCGCTGATGTTTCATCAGTCTGGCGGCTGCTGCGACGGCTCGGCGCCGATGTGCTATCCGGCTAACGAGTTCAAGACCGGCGACAGCGACGTTCGCCTCGGCGAGATCGGCGGCTGTCCGTTCTACATGGGCGCCGACCAGTTCGATTACTGGAAGCACACCCAGCTCATCATCGACGTCGTGCCGGGACGCGGCTCGGGCTTCTCGCTTGAAGCCCCCGAAGGCCTGCGCTTCCTGACGCGGAGCCGCGTGTTCACCGATGAAGAGGTGGACGCGCTGGCGACCGCCGGTTAGCTCCCGGTTTGGGCCGAATCGCAGTAACCTGTTAGGGTTTAACGCCTAGATTCGGGCTATATTTTTCACCTCGGCGAGCTTGGTGAGCCCCATCGGGCGTCAACGGATGCACGCGAGATGCCGGCGATCAGCACAGCACTTTCAGGGCCTCAAAGCAGGCCAAGCCTCGAAGGCAAGACCGTCGTCATCGCTGACGACGATCCGATCATCCTGGACTATCTCGAACTCCGCTGCCGTCACCTCGGTCTGAAGGTGGAGACGGCGAGCGATGGCCTCCGCGCGGTCCTCAAAGTCGGCAAGGCGAGACCCGACCTGCTCATCCTCGACCTCAACTTGCCGGACGTGGAAGGCTTCAGGGTCGTGGAGCGGCTGTCCGATCCGAAATTCGCGCCCGTGCCCGTGATCATTCTCACCGGACGTTCGGACGAAGCCTCCAAACAGCGTTGCGAGGACTTGAACGTCTTCTACGTCCATAAGAGCACGGAGACCTGGGCGGACGTCGAGCCGCTGATCTTCGAGCTACTCGCCAGCAAGCCAGGGGCGCCCGAGGAGGAGGAGGAGGAGCCGCAGCTGGCGGCCGCGCCGCTTGTCCTCGTGGTCGACGATAATCCCGCAGTGCTGACCGAACTGACGCAACGCTTGCAGAAATATCAGCTGAACGTCATTCAGGCATCGGGCGGCACGCAAGGGTTCCTGCTCGCGCTCAGGAGCAAGCCGGACCTCATCCTCACCGAATACGATATGGAGGCAGGCAGCGGTCACTATTTGCTGAGCCGGGTCAAGGGCTCGCCATCGACCCAGCATATCCCGGTGATCGTCTACACCGGCACGACCCTCAGCAAGGGCGAGGAATTCGCCATTCAACGCGACTTGCTCGGCCGCGGCCAAGCCGCCGCCTTCATGACGAGGGGCGCCAACCCGGCAAATCTCATGGCCGAGGTCGGCAAAGTGATCCCATTGCCCGGCTAGGCTAAGCCGCAGTCTTTCGCTTGACCGCGCGGGCGACCCCGGACGACTTGAGGGGATTCTCTTCGAGCCAAACCGGCGGCGGCGGGGTGGCGGCACAATCCCGTCCCTCGAGCTTGGCGCGGTAGAGCGCGAGATCGGCGTTTCTAATCAGACCGTCAATGTCCTCGTCGGAAGCAAGCTCGCTGACGCCGAGACTGCATGTGAGGCTGGTCTTTCCCTCAAACGTCTTGACGGACAGCCCGGCGATGCCTGCCCGCAGTTTCTCAGCCATCTTCAAGGCCTCGGCCTCGGTGCAGCCCTCGAGGAGAACGCAGAGCTCGTCGCCGCCCAACCGGCCGACGATCGACTGGCCTCGTCTCACCTCGCCCGCAACAGCACGCAGCGCCTCATCGCCGGTGGCATGGCCGTAGAGGTCGTTGACCTCTTTGAAAAAATCGATGTCGAGCAGGATGGCCGAGACGCTCCCGGTGTTGGGCGCTCGCGCGCAGATTTCGCTGGCGCGCTCGAAGAACGCCCGACGGTTGAGCAGTCCGGTTAGCGAGTCGATGGTGGCAAGCCGGATCAACTTGCGCTGCAAAGTCAGCAGGCGCTCCGCTGCCCTCAGCCTGGCGTGGATCTCTTGCTTCTTCGGCGGTTTTTGAATGAGGTCATCGGCGCCAACGTCGAGGGCCTCAATGGCCGTTTGCCCATCGATGTTCGACGACATCAGCGCGACATAGATCGGCCGCTGCTCGCCGGCGATCAGGCGGACCTCCCAGCAGAGCTCGACCCCGGTCATGGGCGTCAATTCAGAGGCGGTGATGACGGCATCGATGCCTTCGTCCGCCTTGATCAAGTCAAGCGCCTCGCGGGGGTCGGCAAGCCCCGTCACGACATGGCCGGCGGGCTTCAACATCTCTACCAGGGCCGCCTGAACGACGTGGCTTGGTTCGACTAAGACAATATGCATGGCGTTTTCTCCGCCGCGTAATATGCGCAGACGGACTTAAGCCGCTCTTAAAGGCGCTTCGGGCCGGGGGAGCCGGGTCGGCGCGCCCGGACCCTATTGGCCCGAGAAATACTTGCTAGGCGCCGAAAACAAGCGTTCGACCTCGCGGCGCAAGCTCCGGCTACGCTTCTTCGCAGTCCTTGTTTTCGGTTTGGGCTTCGCCTCAGCCTTATCCTCGACCTTGGCCGGCTTTGCCTCGGGCGGCGGCGGGGCGTCCGCCGTAGCGTCCCCGGCCCCCGCGCTTTGCGGATCCGCCGTGGCGGTCTCTGTCTTTTCCTTGCACGCCGGGGCTTGGCCCTCCGGCACGCCCGCCTCTAGGGCCGGCGTGCCGGGACCACAAAAGGGTTGGTTTGGACCGCCCTCTCATTTTTCTCGACGCATCGGTCGAGACGGTCCAATGCCGCCGTGCTGCTGTCGAGCGGCACCCGGATGGTCGCACCGGCGGCGACGACGTTCAGGGCACTAGCCGACTTCAGCGAGCGCTCGAACTTCGCGTCGTCGACCTCCATGGAGACGGAGCTCGCTTCCGCGGCGACCTCCCTATCCCAACTTTGGCCGGCGAGCTTCATAGTCACCGGATATTGCTTGCCGCGCTCGAGCTTCCAGTTCGGCGAGGAGAGCAGCAGTGTCAGCCCCTCGCCTGCGCGCGTGAAGGTCGCGACAATATCGTCGTCGAGTTTTCGGCTGATGGTGCAGCGATCGAACGTATCGCCCTGGTAGGCCGCTTCGATTTCCCAGGGCCCGATCGTCTCGGTGTTGCCCTCGGCCGCGGCCGCGGACGGCAGGAGCGCCAGGCCGGGCACCGCAGCGAGAATCAGGAGCCCGAAAGCTCGACCGGTCTTGCTCGGCATGGGACGTTCCTCCGTGAAGCTTTTCGTGAGCGTATCAGATCCTTGGGAAACGTGCCCTGGCCAGGCGTTGTTTCTCCACTTGCCGCGTCAAATGCCGCTCCAGCAGCATGGCGTTCTTGCGGTTGGCTTTGAACACGAGGTCGAAGAGATCGCCGACGAGGGGCACGACGCCGAGCACGAAATCGATGGCGACATTGCCCAACATACGGGCGAGCACATGCGCCGGAGCCTTGGTCTCCCAAGCATGATGAACGATGAGCAGTGAGATGGCGCTGGTCAGCGCGTCGCCGACGCCGGGAAACAGTCCGAGCACGGTATCCCAGCCGAAACGCAACGGCGTGCCGGGGACACGGAAATTGCTGTCCATGAGCTGGGCAAGCCACTTCGCCTGGGCGAGGCGCTCTTCATGGCTCATGCCGGACGTCAGCTCGCGCACGAAGTTCGGCGCCGAATAGTTCGCACCGCGCGCCGTCGCGCCATAGCCATGCGCGCCGAAGACCTCTCCCGTATTGCTCATGGTTCACCCTTTCCAGCCCAGCCGCTATCTAGGGTAAATCAACGCCGCGCGGAGGCCTGAAGTTCCGTCACTGCACCTCGTCGGCGGCGACCACGACGACCCTGGCGTCTTCCACGGCCGGTTGGGGGTCGCCCGCGTCGGCTCTTGTCGGCGAGCGCACGTCGCCGACATCGCCGATCATCGCCTTGGCGATCTCATGCTCGCCCATGACCACGAGGTTGGCGCCAAGCTTGATGAGATGCTCGATCTCGGCTTCCGAATGGGCCCGGGCGATGATCGGCAAGACGGGATTTATGGCTCGCGTCTGCTCGACCACTTGGCCGCCCTCGAAGGCATCGGGAATCGCCACCAGAAGGCAGCGCGCCGCGCCGAGATTGGCGGCCTCGATAAGCTCCGGATCGGCGGCGTTGCCGCTCACCGCCTCGATGCCCTGCTCCTTCAGCGCGGCAACGTCGTCCGCATTGTCCTCTATGACGAAGAGCGGTGTGCCGCGATCGCGCAGCGCGTTGGAGATGAACTTGCCGACCCGGCCATGACCGATCAGCACGACATGGTCCTCGAGCGTGGTGGGGTGGATCGGCTCGCGCGTGGGCAGTTCCTCTTCCTCCTCTACTTCCGCGGGAGCGGCCACCTCCGCCGCATCGGCCGTGGCCTTCTCGCGGCGGGCGAAATAGGCATCGAGCAGGGCGAACAGGATCGGATTGAGCAGGATGGAGATGATGGCCCCGGCCAAGATCAGATCTCGCCCCTCTCCCGGCAACAGGCCGAGCCGCATGCCGAGATTGGCCAGGATGAAGGAGAACTCACCGATCTGCGCCAGCGAGGCGGAGATGATGAGCCCGGTCGCGCGCGCGTGGCCGAACAGGCGGACGATGGCGAAGGCAACTGCCGACTTGGCGACGACGATGATCAGCACGGTGGCGAGAAGGGCGAGCGGCGCGTCGACGATGATGGCCGGATGGAACAACATGCCGACAGACACGAAGAACAGCACGGCGAAGGCGTCACGCAACGGCAGGGACTCGGTCGCCGCCTGCTGGCTCAATTGCGACTCGCTCAACATCATGCCGGCGAAGAAGGCGCCGAGCGCCAGCGAGACGCCGAACAGCTCGGCGGCGAGAAAGGCGAAGCCCAGCGCAATCGACAGCACCGCGAGCCGGAACAACTCGCGGCTGCCGGTATGGGCGACATAATGCAGGAGCATCGGGATCAGCTTCTTGCCGATCAGCAGCATGCCGACGACGAAAATGGCGAGTTTGCCGAGCACCTCGGCGGTCTGGCGGGCCATCTGGGCGAGGTCCGGCGCCGCGTGACCCTCCTGAAACAGCCCAGTCAGACCCGGCAGCAAGACGAGGGCCAAAACCATGGCGATGTCCTGCACGATCAGCCAGCCGACGGTGATTCGGCCACGCTCGGTCTCCAACAGGCGCCGCTCCTGCAACATGCGCAACAGGACCACGGTACTGGCAACCGATAGGGCCAGGCCGAAGATGAAGCCGGCGCCCGGGCTCCAACCAAGCCACCAGCCAAGCGCCATGCCGAGTGGCGTCGCCACCAGGCCCTGGGCGATGGCGCCGGGCACGGCGATGCCGCGCACCGACATGAGGTCCTGCACCGAGAAATGCAGCCCGACGCCGAACAGGAGGAGGATAACGCCCACCTCCGCCAATTGGTTGGCGATGTTCACGTCGGTGCCGAAACCGGGGGTAAAGCCAATGGCAATGCCGGCGACCAGATAGCCGACGAGCGGCGGCAGCTTGAGGCGGTGCGCCAGCAGGCCGAGGCTGAAGGCGAGCACGAGGCCAATCGTCAGCGTCGATACGAGTGGCGGCACATGCAGCATGAACGGGCCTTTAGGTCGGGTGCGGCGGCCGTTGCGGCCGTTGTTTCCCTAGCGTGACAACGAATTGTGGCGGGGACAATCCCTCGATTGTCATAAAGCGCCTTCCCGGGCCGTGCGACACTCAAGCGCCATAAGGCGTTTACGCCGTTAGGCATCTCTCCTTGACACTGCGGCGGCTGGCCTCCATGTTGCAGGCACACTGATTGCTCGCGATCGCGCGTAGCTGCCGCAACAATTGCGGCGCCTCATCCCGAGACAATTTCCCGATTTTCGTCTGTCCCCAGAAGCGCGTGGGGTGAGGCAAGCGTCCTCACGATCGCGCATGTCCGTGCGCCGTGTTCGGCGTTCAAGGAATAATTATACGTGACACCTACTTTTGACACGCTCGGCCTGGCCGAGCCAATTCTGCGTGCCCTCAAAGCCGAAAGCTATCTGACGCCGACGCCAATCCAGGTGCAGGCGATTCCCATTCTTACCGAAGGCAAGGATCTGCTCGGCGTCGCCGAGACAGGTACTGGCAAGACGGCAGCCTTCGCGCTGCCTCTGCTGCACCGCCTTTCCCTCAATACCGAACCGCGGACGCCATCCGCCCCGCGTGCCCTCATCCTGGCGCCGACGCGCGAGCTTGCCGGCCAGATCGCCGAGCGGGTCAACGCCTATGGGCGCCAGCTCAATCTGCGCTCGGCCGTGATCTTCGGCGGTGTCGGCCAGGGTGCTCAGGTCAAGGCGCTCCGCGCCGGCGTGGACATTCTCATCGCAACGCCGGGCCGCCTGCTCGATCTCTGCTCCCAGCGCCTCGTGCGTCTGGACAAGGTCTCGATCCTCGTGCTTGACGAGGCAGACCGCATGCTCGACATGGGCTTCATCCACGACGTGCGGAAGATCGTCGGTTTCTGCCGTAAGGACCGTCAGACGCTGCTGTTCTCCGCGACCATGCCGCCGACGATCGCCAAACTCGCGCACGACATTCTTGATAATCCGGTCCGCGTCGACATCTCGCCGGTCAAGGTGAGCGTCGAGCGTATCGAGCAAAAGGTCTATTTTGTCAGCGCCAACGACAAGCGCACGGTGCTGACCGACCTGGTCAACGACAAGGCGACGGGCCAGGCGATCGTGTTCACACGCACCAAGCGCGGCGCCGACCGAGTTTGCAAACATCTCGCCCAGGCGGGCGTTTCCACGGTCGCGTTGCACGGCAACAAGGCGCAGAACGCACGCGTCAGGGCGCTCGACGGATTCCGCTCGGGCCGCGTGCGCGTTCTGGTCGCCACCGACATCGCCGCGCGCGGCATCGATGTTCCCGGCATCTCCCATGTCATCAACTACGAGCTGCCGAACGAGCCGGAGAGCTATGTCCATCGTATCGGGCGCACGGCACGGGCCGGTGCACAAGGCGTCGCCCTGTCGCTCTGCGACCCCAGCGAGCGGGCTTACCTCCGGGCCATCGAAAAGCTGATGCGCACGGATGTCGATGTCGCCGAGCATCGTCTCGCGGAAACACGGGAAGAGGCGGCGCAGCGCCAGCCGGCGCGGACTGCCGCGGATCGGCCTTCTGCGAATAAGCGTCGGAGACGGCCTCGCGGCCGCCGTCCGAACGGCGCGGCCGCCGCTGTCGGCAAGTCGCGCGGGGCACCTCGTCAACCGGAGGCACGCATATGAGCAAGTCTACCCCACGCGTCTCAGCGGCCCGGCGCAATGCCGAGACCATCCTGAGCCAGAGCCGGAAGCGGCAAGAGAGCTTCAAGCTGGATCAGAAGACTGCGCATGACGCCATGATGCTGAAGACGGCCCGGTTGCGTGAGCTGCGCCTAGCCAAAGAGGCGGCGGACGCGGAGGCGGCAGCCGCCGCGCCGCCCAAGACGCGCAAGCCACGGAAAGCAAAGATAGCCACGGACTAGAGGAGACTGAGCGAGGATGGCGTTCAAACCCAATTACAACTTCCAGAAAGCCGAGCGAGCCCGGGCCAAGCTGCTGAAGAAGCAGGAGAAGCTGAAGCGCAAGGCCGATGCCCGAGGCGATGAGCCCGAAGACGGAACGGCCCCCGGCGATACGGCCGAGGCCGCGCCGGCCGCGACCGAGACAGTCGGCGATACCGAGAAGAGCACGGACGAGGCCTAGCCCAAGGTTGGAGTATCATGGCTAAAAAACAGCAGGCGCGCCCGAGCGGCTTCGTCTTATTCGATGTGTTCTACGAAGACGGCACGCAGACGTCGAACCGGAAGGTGCCCGTCACTGAGCTCGGCGGCCTGGACGGCGATGCGCCCGCGCGCAGCTTCGTCGAGAGTCAGGACCGCAAGATCGGCGAGATGTCCGGCAGTCCCCGGGCTGCCATCAAGACGATCGCCCGGGCAGGTAAGGTCAAAGTCAAGGCCAAGGCCTCTTAAGCAAGCCTCTTAAGTAGATCCAAGACGCGGTCTAAGCCCCACCCAATTCCCCAGCACTGGTTGCTGAACGGGACCTTCCCGGAGGTGCGCGAGGACAGTTCCCTCGCGCGCGGCGGCGCTACATCGTCGTCGCGCCGATCACCTCGTGGTCGGTGATCACGCATTGCCACGCGCCGACGGCCGGGAACTCGGCGAGATCTTGCCGCTGCTCGAGAAACTGCATGGCCGCGAGAAATCCCGCGCGCCCCATACAGGCATTGGGCGACATGAGGTCGGCAAGAAACTCCATAGGCACCGGCACGTCGATGCAACCGATGGCCGTCAGAGCGGCCCTCCGCTCCTCAAGCGATAAAGGCTTCTCGTTGTCGTAGATCTTACCTTGGCCCGTGGGCTCGAGCGGCGTCTCGGCCCGATGGCAGGCCTTGACGATGAGCTGCACGTAAACCGGCTTTTCCTTTTCCTCGCCCATGCGCGTGGGCTGGGATGGATCGGACTCGGCTTTTGCTTCCGGCTCGGCGGCGGCGGCGGTGCCACACGTCATGAGCCCTAACACAAGCGCGGCAATCAAATAACAAATCATGGCGACGTCTCACTTCCAAGAGCCGACGGCCGTGCTCTTTGGCTCGAGCCTCGCTTGCGGCCGGCCGGGGCCGCATGGGCTATGCCCTTTAGATCCATTCTAACGTCCCCCACGGGCAACGGCGATCACATTCGCGGGAACGCTATCGGCGGCAAGGGGTTGATAGGCCCATAGAAACCCCAAGGAGACCAACATGAAAACCGCGACCCTGACTTTTGCAGCCGCCCTGCTGCTGTCGGCCGCCGCCCTGTCGACGACGGCTATGGCCGCCGAGCCCGGCAAGCCGATGAGCAGCGATCCCCATGGCACCCCCATGCCCGCAGACCAGGCCGGCGACGACGCCGGGATGATGGCCGATGACCCGATGACCGACGATCCCACGACCGATGACCCGAACATGGTGGGCGACGAGGGTTCGACCGTCGGCGCCAAGGATGCAGGCAAGGTCGGCAGCAGCGATCCGCATCCGGGCAACTAGGCCCCCCCTAGTGACGCCCGAGAGGAAGAAGCTTCGCCGGACACGGCGGGGCTTCTTTCTTGCCGCTTACGACGACGCGACCACCTCATAGCCATACTCGGCGGCGCTCGCCGTCAGCCAGCGCCAGAAGCTTGCCGACACGCTACGGAAGATGGCGATATCATAGCTGTCCGCCTCATCCCCCTGCCAAAGCTGAACGCCCATATGGGACATGGTGCTGGTCACGGCACCGCCGGCCGGAAAGACGCGGGGGTCGAGATCGACGGCGAGGCCCTTGGCCAGCACGTCGCGGACGCGGGGCCCTCTCACGCGCAACACGGCCCGGCCGCCGCTCTGGTCCGAGACGGAGGCGAGATCCTTGAGGCGCATGGCGAGATCCTCGGCCAGCGCCTCATGCGCAAGCGTCTCGGACACCACGAGCCACTGGCCAGGCCCATAGCCGACGAAACTCACCGTTTTCCCCGTCGCCGTCGATGACTGCGCGGGAAGATCGACGCCGTAGGCTTCGCGCACGGCCGCCTGCAGGGCCTGGTCCTGACCTTTGCGGGCAGCCACCGTGGCGAGGCCGAGATTGGTCCGTTCGACGATAGTGACGCCGGGAGCGCCGTCCGCCTTGCCGAAGCGGCCGGGGGCGGCGATGCCATTGAGCGCCGACATTGGCGTGAGCTTGGGTGCGAGCTTAGACACGGAGGCGCGCTCCTTCCGGGTCGATGAAGCAGGTCGGACCGACCTCGGCGAGCAGTTCGGTGCCGCGCAAGGGATCGCAGACTTTGATCACCTCGCCGTGGCGCTCCGGCCCGCGGGCAAGCAGCCCCAACGCGATCCAGCTTCCAAGCTCCGGTGAGTAGGCCATGGAGGTGACATAGCCCTGATCGTTGGCGGCGGTGGCGTCGGCGTCCTTCGGCACGAGATGAGCACCGGCGCGAATGCGGGTGTCCTTGTCGACCGGCCGTAAGCCCACCATCGCGGCGCGATCGATTTCCGTGAGCGCGGGCCGCTCGCCCATGAAGCGGCCGATGAAGTCCTTCTTCTTCGATACCATCTTGCCGAGGCCGAGATCGTGCGCGGTGGTCTGACCGCTCACCTCCGGCCCCGCTGCATGGCCCTTCTCGATGCGCATCACGCCGAGCGCCTCGGTGCCGTAAGGCACGATCCCGTGAGGGGCGCCGGCCTCGACAATCGCGCGGATCAGGGCGTCGCCGTAGCGCGCCGGAACGCCGATCTCGTAAGCCAGCTCGCCGGAGAAGGAGAGCCGGTAGAGACGCGCTTTGATGCCGCCGCATACCGTGAAGCCGCCCGCCGCCATATAGGGAAAGGCCTCGTTGGAGATATCCTGACCGGGATCGAGCAACGCCGCGATGACCTCGCGCGCCTTCGGCCCGGCGACGGCATATTGCGCCCATTGCTCGGTGGCGGAGACGGTCTGCACATCGAGCTCGGGCCACAGCACTTGCTGGCAGAATTCGAGATGCTGCATCACCTTGACCGCATTGGCGGTGGTGGTGGTCATGAAATAGTGGTCCTCGGCGAGCCGCGCGGTGGTGCCGTCATCCATGGCGAAGCCGTCCTCGCGCAGCATTACGCCGTAGCGCGCCTTGCCGACCGCGAGCGTGGAGAAGGTGTTGGCGTAGACGCGGTCGAGGAAGGTCCCGGCGTCGGCGCCTTGCACGTCGATCTTGCCGAGGGTGGACACGTCGCACACGCCGACCTTGCTCCGCACCGTCGCCACTTCGCGGTTGACCGTCTCTTGCGGCGCCTCGCCGGCCTGCGGGAAATAGAGCGCTCTGAGCCATGCGCCGGCCTCGACGAAGACCGCGTTGCGCTCCTTGGCGAAGGCATGGGACGGCGTCAGGCGCGTGGGCCGGAAGTCAGGCCCACGATGATGGCCGACGAGGGCGGCGATGGCCACCGGCGTGTAAGGTGGGCGGAAGGTGGTGGTGCCGACCGCGCCGACATAGCGCCCAGTCAGCCCGGCGATCACGGCGGCGCCATTCAAATTCGAGGTCTTGCCCTGGTCGGTCGCCATGCCGAGCGTGGTGTAGCGCTTGACGTGCTCGGGCACGCGGAAGCCTTCGCGGGTGGCGAGCTTCACGTCGGACACCGTCACGTCGTTCTGGAAGTCGACGAAGGCCTTGCCGCGGCTCTTCTCCACTTGCCAGAGCGGGCTCGCGGGCGCGCTCTGTTCGGTGGAGGCGCGGCGAGCGGGGGCCGAAGGAGAGTAGCCGCAAGCTCGCGCGGCCTCGGCCCCCACCCCCTCGCCAGAGGCAAGGCAAGCGGTCAATGTAAATTTTCCGGCGGCGGCACCGGCAACGTGCATGCCGGGCGGTAGATCGCCAGGGACGAGCGCCGATAACCCGTGGTCCCACACAGGCTTGCCGCCCAGATGGGTGGTGAGGTTGAGCGTCGGGCTCCAGCCGCCGGACATGGCGAGCACATCGCAGTCAAATTGCTGCGAGTGGCCGTTCGCCTCGGTGACCAGCACGGATTTGATGCCATGAGCGCCACGCACGCTAGTGACGGAGGCGCCGGCGAAATAGGGGCTGCGCGCGGATTCCGCGGCGGCCTGCGCGACCGGCGATGCATCGCGGCGCGCATCGATAAGCGCGCTGACTGCGATGCCGGCGTCAGCGAGATCGGCGGCGGTACGGAAGGCCGCGTCGTTATCGCCGAAAACGACCGCATGACGTCCGGGGGCCGCGCCGAAGCGGTTGACATAGGTGCGCACGGCGCCGGCCAGCATCACGCCGGGCCGGTCGTTGTCGCCAAACAGGAGCGGCCGCTCGAAGGCGCCGGCGCAAACGACCGATTGCTTGGCGACGATGCGCCAGAGGCGCTGGCGTGGCGCGTGCTCGGGCGGCACCGGCACGTGGTCGTAGGCCCGCTCAATGGCGGCATAAGTGCCGCCGTCATAAACACCGAACACGGTCGTGCGGCGCAGGATGCGGCAGTCGGGAAGATTTTCGAGTTCCTCTTCCGCCGCTTTGAGCCAATCGAGCGCCGGCTGGCCGTCGATCTCGTCGCGTTCGGCCAGAAGCCGCCCGCCGAGACGAAAATCCTCATCGCACAAGATCACCCGCGCGCCGGCACGGCCCGCGGTCAGGGCGGCGGCGAGACCGGCAACACCGCCACCGATTATCAGCACGTCGCAAAACGCATTGGTCTTCTCGTAGTGGTCCGGGTCGGCGGCATCCGCGGCGCGCCCGAGGCCGGCGGAGCGGCGGATCAGCGGCTCGTAGACCTTTTCCCAGAAGGCGGAGGGCCACATGAAGGTCTTGTAGTAGAAGCCCGCGCCGAAGACCGGTCCGGCCAACTGGGTCACCGCGCGCAGATCGTATTTTAGCGACGGCCAGCGATTCTGGCTCGCGGCGTTCAGCCCGTCATAAAGCTCGACGGTGGTGGCGCGCGTATTGGGCTCGCGGCGTGCGCCGGTCCGCAATTCCACCAACGCGTTCGGCTCCTCGGAGCCGGCGGTGAGAATGCCGCGCGGGCGATGATATTTGAACGAGCGGCCGACCAGGCGCACGCCATTCGCCAGTAGCGCCGAGGCCAGCGTGTCGCCGGGATGGCCGGTGAGCCTTGTACCGTCGAAGTCGAAGCGCAGAACTTTCTTGCGGTCGACGAGCCCCTTGTTGCGCAAGCGATTGATTTGCGGTGGCGACATGTCAGCTCCCCTCGCGTGCGAATTCGACGGCGAGGATCTCGTGGGTGCGGGTATCGCGTGTCACCACCAGCCAGGAATGGCAGCCGGCGCTGTGGTGCCAATGCTCCTTGTGCGGGCCGGCGGGATTATCGCGGAGATAGACATAGTCGACCCAAGCGCCGGCGGACTCCGCATCGAGGCTCTCGGGCCGCGTAACGGTGGCGTCGCCACGATAGGTGAACTCTTCCAAGGCGCGCTCACCGCAATAAGGGCATTTGATCCGCATAGCCTGTCTCAGTGGAGGTTCGGTTGCGCGCCCATGCCCTTCTCGTCGATGACGCGCCCTTGCGCGAAACGATCGAGACGGTAGGCGGCGGCGTAAGGATGATGTTGGCCGGTGGCGACGAGGTGGGCGAAGCACCAGCCGGCGGCGGGCGTGGCTTTGAATCCGCCATAGCACCAGCCGGCGTTGAGATAGAGGCCCTCGACCGGGGTCACGTCGATGATCGGCGAGCCGTCCATGCTCATGTCGAGCAGTCCGCCCCAGGAGCGCAAGAGCCGCAAGCGCCCGATGACCGGCATCAGCGCCATGCCGCCTTCGGCGACGTCCTCGACCACCGGCAGGTTGCCGCGCTGCGCGTAGGTGTTGTAACCGTCGATATCGCCGCCGAACACAAGGCCGCCCTTGTCGGACTGGCTGCAATAGAAATGCCCCGCGCCGAAGGTGATGACGGTATCGAGGAGCGGCTTAATGCCTTCGGTGACGAACGCCTGCAGCACGTGGGCCTCGATGGGAAGCCGCAAGCCCGCCATCTCGGCGACGCGGGACGAGCTGCCGGCGACGGACACCGCGACCTTCTTGGCGCCGATGAAACCCTTCTCGGTTTCCACGCCGATGACCCGGCCGTTCTCGATGCGGAAGCCGGTGACGGCACAATTCTGGATGATGTCGACGCCGCGGCTATCGGCGGCGCGCGCATAACCCCAAGCCACCGCATCGTGGCGCACCGTGCCGCCGCGCGGTTGAATCAAACCGCCGCGCACCGGGAAGCGCGCATTATCGAGATCGACATGAGGTACGAGATTCTTGACCTGGTCCCGATCCAGAAGCTCGGCATCGATACCGTGTAGGCGCATGGCGTTGCCGCGCCGTACGAACGCGTCGCGCTGCGCATCGGAGTGGAAGACGTTGAGCACGCCGCGCTGGCTGACCATGGCGTTGTAGTTGAGGTCCTGCTCCAGTCCTTCCCACAGCTTCATCGACCATTCGTAAAACGGCGCGTTGCCAGGCAACATATAGTTGGAACGGACGATGGTGGTGTTGCGCCCGACATTGCCGGAGCCGAGATAGGACTTCTCCAGCACGGCCACATTGGTGATGCCGTGCTGCTTGGCGAGATAATGGGCCGTGGCGAGGCCATGGCCGCCGCCGCCGACAATTATCACGTCGTATTGGGGCTTGGGCTCCGGCTCACGCCACACCGGTTTCCAGTTCCGGTTACCGGTCAGAGCGTTCGTGAGGAGGCTGCCGAGCGAGTAGCGCATGCTCACATGTTTGCGCCGTTTTTAAGCGGGCGGTTGACATTTCACGCCGCTTAATTGACGTTTTGCGTCATGACGGCATACCCCAAGAGTGATACCAAAACAGTGGGCTTTTTGCTGGTGCCGGGCTTCGCGCTGATGTCCTACGCGGCGGCCATGGAGCCTTTGCGCGCGGCCAACCTGCTGTCCGGCAGGACGCTCTATCGCTGGTGGCATGCGGCACCGAGGCCCGAACCGGTCACCGCCTCGAACGGTGTCGCCATCATTCCGGACTGCGGCACCGGCACGGACCGCAAAGCCGATATGGTGTTCGTCTGCGCCGGGGGAAATCCCGCCACTTTCGCCGACAAGCCGACCTTCGCCTGGCTCAGACGCCTGGCGCGCCGCGGCACGGTCCTCGGCGGGATCTCGGGCGGACCGTATATCCTGGCGCGCGCCGGCCTGCTCGACGAGCGCCGAGCGACGCTGCACTGGGAGCATCTGCCGGCGTTCCGCGAGGCGTTCCCAGATGTAAGCGTGGTGCCATCGCTATTCGAGATCGACGGCAACCGCATCACCTGCTCGGGCGGCATCTCGGCGCTCGACATGATGGTGGCGCTGATCGAGCGCGATCACGGCCGACAACTTGCGGCCGCGGTCGGCGATTGGTTCCTGCATACCCATATCCGCGAAGGCTATGGTCCCCAGCGCATGGACCTGCGCTACCGTCTCGGCATCGCCGACCAGAAATTGCTGGGCGTGCTCGGCGCCATGGAGATGAGCCTGGAGACGCCGCTGACGCGCGCGGAGCTGGCGCGCCAAGCCGGCATCTCGCTCCGTCAGCTCGAACGGCTGTTCAGCGCGCATGTGGGCCACGGCATCCACCAGCATTATCGCTGGCTGAGGCTCGAGCGCGCCCGCCAGCTCCTGCGGGAAACCGCGCTGCCGGTGCTGGACGTCGCGCTGGCCACGGGATTCGCCTCGTCGAGCCAGTTTGCGCGGGCCTATTCACGCGCCTTCGGCGAGCCACCGAGCCGCACCCGCGCCAGCGCCTAAATAGTGGCCCGCCAAATTTTTGGTGCTAGGTTTGGTGCAGCGCGCCGAAATGCTCGCATTGGGAGGCTTGATGGCGACGACGAGACTTTCTTCGAAGCAACTCCGCGAGCGCGCCGAGGCGCGGCAGCGATCCGGCCCCGCGCGCGCCAAGTCGGCCAAGTCCGCAAAGGAAGCGACCACGGACGACGACAGCTACGCCACCGGCTCCAACGCCCCCACCACGGGCGAGCTCAATCTCGAGGTCTCCATCGGCCGGCGCGTGCGGCACTTGCGCCAGCGCCTGCAACTCACCGCGACGGAGTTGGCGGCGGAGGCGGGCCTGTCGCCCGGCATGTTGTCGAAGATCGAAAATGGCGGCACGTCGCCGTCGCTCTCGACGCTCCGCGCCTTGGCGCGAGCGCTCAACGTGCCGATGACCAGCTTCTTCGCCGATTTCGAGGAACGGCGCGATTGCTCCTACGTCCATGCCGGGCAAGGCGTGCTGATCGAGCGGCGGGGCACCAAAGCGGGCCACCGTTACGAGTTGCTGGGACACTCGCTGTCGGGCGACATCGTGGTCGAACCCTATCTCATCACCCTGAGCGAGGACGCCAACCCCTATACCCAGTTCCAGCATGACGGCATGGAGTTCATCTTCATGCTATCGGGCCGGGTCATCTACCGGCATGCCGACAAGCTCTATCCGATGGGCCCGGGTGACGCGCTGTTCTTCGATGCGGGCGCGCCGCACGGGCCGGAAGAGCTGATCGACCGGCCGATGACCTATCTCTCCATCATTATCTATCCCCGCCCCTAGTTCCCTCGCTCCGCGCCTCTGGACTTTCCCCCAAGGAAATATTATTTCACCTGGGTTGACGACACCACTCGCGCCGTAGCATTGTGAACGGCGCTTTAACTCGGAGCTTTTCTGCCATGTGCGGCATTGTCGGATTGTTTCTCAAGGACCCATCGCTCGAGCCGGAGCTTGGACGGCTCACTGCCACTATGCTGGCCACAATGTCGGACCGCGGTCCGGACAGCGCCGGTTTCGCCGTCTATGGCGCGGGCGAGAGAGGCCAGACCAAGCTGACCGTGCGCGGGACTTCCCCCCTCAGCATCGAGGAACGGGCCGCCGAAATCGAGGCGGCTTTTCCCGGAGCGCACACGGCCCTGCACGACACGCATGCCGTGATCTCAGTGCCCGAACAAGAGGTTGAGGCGCTGATCAAATGGCTCGAGCGCGAGGCGCCGGAGACGGAGATTGTCGGCCGGGGCGCGCGCATGGAGATTTTCAAGGAGGTTGGTTTGCCGGCTCAGGTTGCCGAGCGGTTCGGGCTCGCCAAGATGCGCGGCACCCACGCCATCGGTCATACCCGCATGGCGACGGAATCGGCGGTGACCACCGACGGGGCACACCCTTATTCCACCGGCAAGGACCAGTGCCTGGTGCATAACGGCTCGCTCTCCAACCACAACAATCTTCGCCGCGAACTTAGACGCGAGGGGCTCAAATTCGAGACCGAGAACGACACCGAAGTCGCGGCCGGCTATCTCACCTGGCGCATGCGCGAGGGGCTGTCGCTCGGCGATGCGCTGAAAGTGAGCCTCGACGACCTCGACGGCTTCTACACCTTCGTGGTCGGCACCGAGAACGGCTTCGGGGTTCTGCGCGACGGTATTGCCTGCAAGCCGGCCATCATGGCCGAGACCGACCAATATGTGGCCTTCGGCTCCGAATACCGGGTGCTCGCGGACTTGCCGGGGATCGAGCAAGCCCGCATCTGGGAGCCCGAGCCCGCCACCGTCTATTTCTGGGAACGCTAGACATGCCGGATATCGATCTGAGCGTCACGCCGCTCAGGGAGCTCAACGCCGCCCTGCATCGGTTGACGCCCGAAACCAACGAGCGCCATTGGATCATCGAGCATCCGGCCGGAGGCCATGCCATTGCGGCGGGCCTCCATGTGCCGGTCACCGTCGAGATCAACGGCCCCGTCGGCTATTACTGCGCCGGCATGAACAAGCTCGCCACCGTGCTCGTGCATGGCAGCGCGGGTGTGGGCGTGGGCGAGAATATGATGAGCGGCTTCGTCCACGTATCCGGAAATGCGAGCCAAGCGGCGGGCGCCACGGGACGCGGCGGCCTCTTGCGGATCGACGGAAACGCCTCGTCGCGCTGCGGTATTTCCATGAAGGGCATCGACATCGTGGTGCAGGGTTCCGTCGGCCATATGAGCGCGTTCATGGCGCAGACCGGCAATCTCGTCGTGTTCGGCGACGCCGGCGACGCGCTCGGCGATTCCATCTATGAGGCGCGGCTGTTCGTGCGGGGCACGGTCAAGAGCCTTGGCGCCGACTGCATCGAGAAAGAGATGCGTGACGAGCATAAGTCCGCCGTGCATGAGGTCCTGAAGAAGGCCGGCTTCGACGGCGAGGTCGATCCCGGCGAATTCAAGCGTTACGGCTCGGCGCGGACGCTCTACACTTTCAATGTCGATCACGCAGGAGAGTATTGATGGACGCGACGCCCCGGACCACGCCGCGCAAGTCCGCAACGTTCGACGATTACAGCCTGTCCGAGATCCGGCGTGCGGCGGCTAGCGGCATCTACGACATCCGTGGCGGCGGCGCTAAGCGGAAGGTGCCGCATTTCGACGACCTGCTGTTCCTCGGCGCCTCCATGAGCCGCTACCCGCTCGAAGGCTATCGCGAGAAGTGCGCCACCGATGTGTGGCTCGGCACCCGCTTCGCCGAAAAGCCGATTCACTTGAAGATTCCGATCACCATCGCCGGCATGAGCTTCGGCTCGCTGTCGGCCCAGGCCAAGGAGTCGTTGGGCCGCGGCGCCAGCCAAGTGGGCACCTCCACCACCACCGGCGACGGCGGCATGACCGAGGAAGAGCGCCAGAATTCCACGATTCTCGTCTATCAGCTCCTGCCGTCGCGTTACGGCATGAACCCCGATGACCTGCGCCGCGCAGACGCTATCGAGATCGTCATCGGCCAGGGCGCCAAGCCAGGCGGCGGCGGCATGTTGCTGGGGCAGAAGATTTCCGACCGGGTGGCCGAGATGCGCACGCTGCCCAAGGGCATCGACCAGCGCTCGGCGTGCCGTCATCCCGACTGGACCGGACCGGACGACCTCGAGATCAAGATCCAAGAACTGCGCGAGATCACCGACTGGCAGAAGCCCATCTACATCAAGGTCGGCGCCTCGCGGCCCTATTACGACACGGCGCTGGCCATCAAGGCCGGCGCCGACGTGGTGGTGCTCGACGGCATGCAAGGCGGCACGGCGGCCACGCAGGAAGTTTTCATCGAGCATGTGGGTCTGCCGATCCTTGGCGCTATCCGCCCGGCCGTGCAGGCCCTGCAGGACCTCGGCATGCATCGCAAGGTGCAGCTCATCGTATCCGGCGGCATCCGGAACGGCGCCGACGCGGCCAAGGCCCTGGCGCTAGGCGCCGACGCGGTGTCGATCGGCACCGCGGCGCTGGTCGCCATCGGCGACAACGATCCGGCGCTCGAGGAACATTATCAGGCGCTCGGCACCACGGCGGGCGCGTATGACGACTGGCACGAGGGCCAAGACCCGGCCGGCATCAATACCCAAAACCCGGAGCTGGCCGCGCGGCTCGATCCGGTTCTCGGCGGTCGCCGGCTGGCCAATTATCTTTCTGTCATGACGCTCGAGGCGCAGACCATCGCGCGCGCCTGCGGCAAAAGTCATGTGCATAATCTGGAACCCGAGGATCTCGTGGCGCTGACGGTCGAGGCCGCAGCAATGGCCAAGGTGCCGCTTGCCGGCACCGACTGGATTCCGGGATCGAAATCGCACGAGTAAGGCGACGCGAAAGAGCGCGCCTGGACGCATAACCAAGGGGAGTAGCATGGCGGTTGATCTGGCAATCGAGGCCCGCGAGCGCGGGATCAAATATTTCCTGATTTCCTTTGTCGACCTATTCGGCACGCTCAGGGCCAAACTCGCCCCGGCAAGCGCCATCACCGGCATGGCCAAGGATGGGGCCGGTTTTGCCGGCTTCGCCAGCTGGCTCGACATGACGCCAGCCTATCCCGACATCCTCGCCATCCCCGATCCCGATAGCCTCATCCAGCTCCCGTGGAAGCCCGAAGTCGGCTGGCTCGCCGCCGATCTTCACATGCATGGCAAGGAAGTGGACCAGGCGCCGCGCAACATCCTCAGGAAGATGCTCAAGACGGCCAAGGACGCCGGTTATACGGTGAAGACCGGAGTCGAGTGCGAATACTTCCTGGTGAGTGCCGACGGCGAGGAGCTCAGCGACAAATCGGATACCCAATCCAAGCCCTGCTACGACCAGTCGGCGCTGATGCGGCGCTACGACGTGATCAGCGAGGTCTGCGACTCCATGCTCGAGCTCGGCTGGGGCCCGTATCAGAACGATCACGAGGACGCCAACGGTCAGTTCGAGATGAACTGGGACTTTGACGACGCGCTCAAGACGGCCGACCGCATGGCCTTCTTCAAATACATGATGAAGTCGATCGCCGAGAAGCACGGGCTCCGCGCCACCTTTATGCCGAAGCCGTTCGCACATCTCACCGGCAATGGCTGCCATGTGCATGTCTCTTTGTGGAAGGGAGACAAGAACGCATTCGATGACAAGAGCGACCCACTGGGCCTGTCCAAGGTGGCCTACAACTTCATCGGCGGCCTGATCGCCGCCGCGGACGAGATGTGCTCGATCACCAATCCGACGGTGAATTCCTATAAGCGCATCAATGCGCCGGTGACGACGTCAGGCGCCACCTGGTCGCCCAATACGGTCACCTTCGCCGGCAATAACCGCACCCACATGATCCGAGTGCCGGGCGGCGGGCGGTTCGAGTTCCGCCTCCCTGACGGCGCCGTCAACCCGTATCTCTTGCCCGCCGCCGTCCTGGCTGCCGGTCTCGACGGCATCGCCAAGGGCACCGACCCGGGCAAGCCGCTCGACATCGACATGTATGCCGAAGGACACAAGGCGCCGGCCGGCGTGAAGAAGCTGCCGCTCAACCTGCTCGATGCGCTACGCCTGACCGACAAATCGAAGGTCTTGCGAAGCCAGCTTGGCGACGAGTTCGTCGACTCCTACGTCAAGCTCAAGACCAAGGACTGGAACGAGTGCCAGCGACAGCTGACGCCTTGGGAACGGGCCACGACCCTCGACTGCTAGGAGGGCGGAGGGAACTCCGCTAAGCCGCTCGACCGCGATCCCACGCACGGCGTCCGCATGACACTAGGGTCGGCGGACAGATTTCGTCCGCCACCGCCTCTTCCTCACCTGGGCTAGGTAGCGGCAGCCATCAGCTGCGTCTCACGCACAATTACCGCAGAGACCTCGCTCCAAATGCAAAGGGGCGCCGGCTCGGTTGAGCCGACGCCCCTCTGGAGGGTCAGACCGTCCGCTAGGTCAGACCGGATGCTCGTCGAGAGCTTTCTTGATCGATTCCTTGCTGCCGTATTTCCTGACGTCCTCGGCAAACTCCGCCTTCTCCTCGCGGAGTTGGATGATGTGCCAGAGGATCCATAAGGCGACGGCGACAATCACCATGATCAGCTCATAACCCTGCCAGGGGTAAACCGCCCCGGTATCGGCAAGGTCGACTGCCCAAGTGCTACCCATTTCGGTTCTCCTTTGTTTCGGTTATGGCGCTGATCAGACGAGAGCCTTCTCGGCCGCCCGGACCTCAGCACGTGCTTCCTCTTCTTCATGGAGCGTCCTGAAGTCGAGCCCCATGAGTTCGACCTCGCGCGGGATCCGCAGGAGGCCACCGGCATCCAAGAGCTTGGAGACGATCCAGGCCGGAATGAAGCCGAGGACGAAGAACATGATGACGGCACCAATCGTGTTACCGAGCGGGTTCACCGTGGCGTAGCCTTCGAATGGCGACGACGGGTATCCCCACAGAACGAAGCCGCAGATTACAAGTCCGATGAAGCCGGCATAACCGTGAACCGCCACGGCACCCACCGCGTCATCGATCTTGAATTTACGCTCCACCCAGTAGTGCAGATAGTAGGCGATCCAGATGCCGACACCGCCGATGACGAAAGCCTGGATCGGGTGGTAGAGGTCGTTGCCGGCCGACGCGGTGATGACGCCGGCGAGACCGCCCGAATAGGTCCAGAACGCATCGCCCTTCGAGATGAGGTAGGCGACCATCAGGCCACCCGAGAGAGACATCAAGAAGTTGACGGTGATGGCGCCCAACGTGGTCGGCGTCAGGTAGATGGTCGTCGCCGTCCACGTCTCGCCGGTGATCTGGCCACCGATAGCCTCCGGAGAGATGATCGGCACGTTGCACGCGGCGTAGAAGCCCCAGAAGCCGGTGTAGATCAAGAACAGACCGATCGTCACCAGCCAGGGATTGTGCGGAACGAACGCGCGAGGCGTACCGTCGGCCATGAAACGCCCGATCCGCGGCCCGAGCACGACAAGCACACCAAGCGCCGTACCGCCGGAGATGGCGTGGATGACGCCAGAGGCGTAGGCGTCATGATAGCCGAGCAGCTTGACCATCCATCCTTCCGGATGCCAGCCCCAAGCCGCGTCGATGATCCAGGTCACCGAGCCGAGCATCACGGCGATGATCCAGAACGCGCCCGAGCGGATGCGCTCGATTACCGCGCCCGAGACGATCGACGCCGCCGTCCACGAGAACAGCAGGAAGGCCGCCCAGAACACGCCGGTGATGCGGTCACCGAGATTGGTGCCCATCGTCGGCGAAATAGGCGAGTTCGGCGCCGCAGCCTCGCTCAGCAGTGGTCCGGTGATCCACGGCCCGTTGGGAAAGGCCCAATAAATCCACCAGCCGAAGAAGAAGAAGGTGATGGTGACCAACGGGATCAGCATCGTGTTCTTCATCAGCGTATGCATGTGGTTCCGCTTCCGGCTGACGCCGACCTCGTACATGCAGAAACCCACATGGATCAGAAACATGAAGACAACCGTCACCCAGTAATAGAACTCGGTGAAGACGGTTGTCAGCGCGTCTAAGTTATTGCCCATTGATATAACCCCCCTAGGTTCACTGCCGGCGGGACGCTCGGTCCCCCGGGCTCGATGGATGAGTCAGCTACATCGTGCCTTCCTCATGCATTCATTCCGCGCGAACGCCTGTACGCGCTCCGTTCTTCCACGGTGTCCGTCCGAGATTAACCCCATTGTAACCTAATGCTAGGCGGTGACCTTAGCTCCGTCAACCAAGATGAAATTAGTTTTCCTCCGAGGAAATATCTGCTCCTATTGGCCCGGACGGCGCGCAAAATCCAGTCTACAGCCCGAATTTGACGAGAGGCCCCCTGACGGGGCAGGGAGAAACGGTGAGCAAATCGAAGCACAAGGGTCTCCGGGATAGCTTTCTCACTTGGCAGTGCCAGGTGCGGCAGGTGGCCATGCGCGAGGACGGCGGCCGTCCCTCCCCCGGCATGCAGCCGCGGGTCTTGGACGAGACGGGCGCCGAGCTCGCGCCCAGGCTGACCGTGCTGATGGCGCCGAAGGACCCGAAGGAGAGCACCGCCTTCCTTCGATTTCAGGTGCTGAAATATGCCGACCCGCGCGAGACCTACGAGAAGGCCCTGGCCTATTTGCAGGCGGACTATTTCCAGCATGGCAAGGCATTCAGCAGCCGGCTGCTCGCAACGCTGCCGGGCGACGCGCCCCTCGCGGAGACACTCATGGCGACCAAGCGGTGCGTTCTGGCGTTCGCCCAAGGACGCTATGCCTTCCGCCTGCCGTGCAAGGTCAAGAGGCTGAAGATGGACAGCGCGGACCGCGCGGCCGCGATCTGGCATAATCGGGTGTTCAATCCTGCTCTGCCCGACACGGCGCAGGTCTTGGCTTTCAAACCGAATTGGGATGCGGCCGAAACCAAAAGCTGACGGCAGACTTGTCGTTTCGCGGGCTCGTTGACCGGCCATTCTTAGAACTTGCGGTATGCTTTATTGAGTTCGTGGAGCGGGTGGTTCGGCGAGGTCTGGAAGCGGATCAGCATCTCGCGGGCCAGCATGTCTCGGGCCTGTTGGCTGTTGGGCAGCTTCATCGACTTGGGGATGCGCACCCAGCCGTTGATGTTGCGGTCGAAGATTGCGGGCTCGCCCGCCTCGTAGCCCATATGGACGTCCTCGAGCCAGTTGAGGTCGTCCCAGCCCATGAACTCCATATAGTCCTTGAGGAAGGGCGTCAGCTGGCCGTAGTCGGGCAGCAGGTTGACGTCGTAGCGGTAGCCGATGTGCTGACCGATCACCTTCTCGCGGTCGGTGTCGAGCCCGGCGGCGTCCTTCAGATATTTGTCGACGTCGTCGGACTTGCCGGCGCCTTTACCGGCGCCCTTGCCGTTCTTCAGATCCTTTGCCATCGGTTCTGCTCCCCTCAACCCAGCTTGTGATAGTTCGGAACACCGACCGTCAGGTCGGTCCCGGCGAGCGGCACTTGAGCCATGGCCGAAGCCTCCATGGTCAGCGCGGCGAGATCTTCCGGCTCGAGGCTGTGGATGTTGGTCTTGCCGCAGGCCCGCGCCAACATCTGCGCTTCCAATGTCAACGTGTGCAGGAAGTTGTAGACGCGCTCGGCCGCCTCATCCGGGTCGAGCCGCTTTCTGAGCTCGGGATCCTGGGTGGCGACGCCGACGGGACAGCGGCCGGTATGGCAGTGGTAGCAATAGCCGGCCGGCACGCCCATCTCGGCCTCGAAATCCGATTCCGGGATCTCCTTGTTGCAGTTGAGCGCCATCAACACCGAATGGCCGATAGCGATGGCGTCGGCGCCCAGCGCCAAGGCCTTGGCGACGTCGCCGCCATTCCGGATGCCGCCGGCATAAACGAGCGTCACCTCACCGCGCTTGCCGAGTTCGTCGATGGCGCGGCGCGCCTGGCGGATGGCGGCGATGCCGGGCACGCCGGTATCTTCCGTGGCGATATGGGGGCCGGCGCCGGTGCCGCCTTCCATGCCGTCGATATAGATGGAGTCAGGCCCGCATTTCACCGCCATGCGCACGTCGTCATAGACGCGCGCCGCGCCGAGCTTCAGTTGGATGGGGATCTCCCAATTGGTCGCCTCGCGGATCTCCTCGATCTTGAGCGCAAGATCGTCGGGGCCGAGCCAGTCGGGATGGCGGGCCGGCGACCGCTGATCGATGCCGGCAGGCAGCGAGCGCATCTCGGCCACCTGGTCGGTAACCTTCTGGCCCATGAGATGGCCGCCCAAGCCCACCTTGCAGCCTTGGCCGATGAAGAATTCGCAGGCATCGGCCAGCCGCAAATGATGCGGGTTGAAGCCGTAGCGCGACTGGATGCACTGGTAGAACCATTTCGAGGAATAGCGCCGTTCGTCAGGAATCATGCCGCCCTCGCCCGAGCAGGTGGCGGACCCTGCCATGGTGGCGCCGCGGGCCAGCGCGATCTTCGCCTCGAAAGACAGCGCCCCGAAGCTCATGCCGGTCACATAGACCGGAATGTCCAGCTCCATGGGGCGCTTGGCCTTGGGACCGATCACCGTCTTGGTGTCGCATTTCTCGCGATAGCCCTCGATGACGAAGCGGGTCAGCGTGCCGGGCAGAAAGGTCAGATCGTCCCAATGGGGAATCTTCTTGAACAGCGAGAAGCCGCGCATGCGGTAGCGGCCGAGCTCCGACTTCACGTGAATGTCGTTCATCACATTCGGCGTGAAGATCTGACTCTTGCCGAGGATAAAGCGGCTCGCTTCCGCCGGCTCCGTTGCGCCGTTTCCGTTTCGCTTCTTGGTCTTTGCCATTTACCCAGCCCCTTCGTCGGCGCCTAAAGCACCATCTTCTTTTCGCTCGGCTCCAGATTGTCGTAGTTCCACAACTGCTTGCCGCTGCCGATCTTACGGAATGACTCGATGCCGCCTTTCGGCTCGATGCCGTACATGCGCAGTTTGCGCTCGAGCCATTGGCGGTCGAGGTCGGTCATCTCGTTCCAGACCGCGTCAACGCCGAGGCTCTGCGGCTCGCCGGCGATGTAGATGACGCCGTCATACATGGAGTCGCCGAGATTCTTGCCGGCATTGCCGCAGATCACCATGCGCCCGCGCTGCATCATGAAGCCGGTGAAGGCCCCGGTGTTGCCGCCGACGATGATGTTGCCGCCCTTCATGTCGATGCCCGTGCGCGAGCCGACATCGCCCTTGCACACAAGGTCGCCGCCTCTGATGGCCGCGCCGAACTGCGAGCCGGCATTCTTCTCGATAAGCACCGTGCCGCTCATCATGTTCTCGGCGCAGGACCAGCCGACGCGGCCGGAGATGCGAACATTCGGCCCGTCGATGAGGCCGAGGCCAAAATAGCCGAGCGAGCCTTCGATGATGAGATTGAGCCGGTTGAGAATGCCAACGGCGAGCGAATGCTTGGCGCCGGGATTCTTGAGCACGATGGAACCATAGCCCTCGGTCATCAGCTCGCGAATGCGCAAGTTGACCGCCTTCGCGTCCATGTTGGACGCGTCGATCTCGCCGCGCTTGTTGAAGTCGACCTCGAAGGCATCGGGCAGAGAGAAGCCGTGATGGTCCTCGCCGAGGTCGATGTCGAAGAAGTTCTGGATCGAACGGCCGGCAAGCTTTTCGGTATGCATGCCCATCTCATGGGACAGGCGCTCCTGCTCGCTCGGGGCTGATCGCGTTAGCGCTGCCATACGCGCACCTCCTCATCGTAAGGGTCAGACGTATCGATCTCACGGGGAACGATGGCGCGGATGGCCACCTCCTCGGAGGCGAGGGCGACGAGATCGTCGCTTTCGTAAAGAACCATGGGCTTCGCCGCCATGGTGTCCTTGGCAAGACCGAGCTCGCTGTCGGTGGCGACAAGATAGGTGAACACGCCGTCAATCTCGTTGATCGACGCCTTGAGCGAGTCGAGCAGCGTGGCGCCCTGCTCCAGATTGTTGGCGGTGTAGACCGCGAGCAGTTCGGAGTCGCAGTTCGACATGAAGCGGTGACCGAGACGCTCCATCTCGCGGCGCATGATCCAGTAATTGGTGATCTGGCCGTTATGGACCACGGAGATGTCGTTATAGGGATAGGCCCAATACGGATGGGCGGAACGAATATCCACGTCGGACTCCGTCGCCATGCGGGTATGGCCGATGGCATGGGTGCCGCGGAAGGTCCCCAGTCCATATTGCCCGGAGACCTTTGTGGCGTCGCCAAGATCCTTGATCAGTTCGAGCGCGCTGCCGAAGGACAACACCTCGGCGCCCTCGATCTGCTCGATATCGGCGGCGAGCTGCTTGGTGTCGCCGGCATAGCGCAAGCGATAGCGGAAGGCGTAAGGCCGCGGCTCGGCTACATCGAGCGTTTCGGCCCCCAGCTCAGCCAGACGGCTATCCACCAGGCTCTGACGCTCCCTGATCTTGTCGTGGATCTTGTGATCCGTCTCCAGATCCTCGGCCTCGGCAAGCTTGAGGCGCATGACATATTCGTCAGGGGTGGTGACGCCGTAGACGGCGAACCCCGTGGAGTCCGGCCCGCGGTGCCGCAAACTCTGGAGCATCGAGGTCATCTCTTGGCCAACACCCGTGGCGCCGCCGCGATGGATCACTCCGGCAATCCCGCACATTTTTTAATCTCCGTGGTTCAATTCGTTCGTAGGTGTTTACGGCAGGCAATCGAGATAGGTTTCCACATCCCATTCGGTGACGGTGTGGTTGAAACGCTCCCACTCGTCCTGCTTGTATTGATGGTAGAGGGCGTACATCTCGCCCGGCATGCCGCGCTGCACGACTTTGTCGGCGGCCAAGGCCTCGAGGGCCTCGCCGAGCGTCATCGGCAGCTTCTTGACCTGCTTGCCGGCCTCGATCGCTTCGTAAATGTTGCGCTCTTCCGGCTCGCCCGGATCGAGGTTGTTGTCGATGCCGTCGTCGGCCGCCGCCAGGATTGTCGAACCCATCAGATAGGGGTTCACCATGGAATCCACCGAGCGATACTCAAACCGCCCGGGCGCGGAGACGCGCAAGCCCGTGGTGCGGTTCTGGAAACCCCAGTCGGCGAAGACCGGCGCCCAGAACCCCGTGTCCCACAGCCGGCGATAGGAGTTCACCGTTGACGAGCCCACCGCGGTCAGCGCGCGCAAGTGCTGCACAATGCCGCCGATCGCCGCCAGCCCCGCCTTGCCCGGCATCTGTACATCGTCGCCGTCGGGCATGAAGGTGTTGTCGCCGCCCGACACATACATGTAGTTGTGCGCCAGGCCCGGCAGATTATCGGGGTCGTTTCCGGTGGGACGAAGCTTGTCCTCGCCACCACGCCATAGCGACATGTTGTGGTGACAGCCATTGGCCGACACGCCCATGAATGGCTTGCACATGAAGCAGGCGATGATGCCGAACTCGCGCGCAACTTGCGCGCAGATCTGGCGGTAGGTCGTCAGCCGGTCGGCATTGCGCAAAACGTCGTCGAACATCCAGTTCAGCTCAAGCTGACCGGGCGCGTCCTCGTGGTCGCCCTGGATCATGTCGAGACCCATCTTGCGGGAATACTCCATGACCTTCATGTAGACCGGGCGCAGGCTCTCGAACTGGTCGATGTGGTAGCAATAAGGATTGGAGTAGCCGCCGTTCGGCTTGCCGTTCTCATCCTTTTTCAGCCACATCATCTCAGGCTCGGTGCCCATGCGCAGCTGCAGCCCGTCATGCTTGTCCTGGAACGCCTGATGCAGGCGGCGGAGATTGCCGCGGCAATCCGCGGTGAGGAACCCGCCTGGGTCCTTCTTTTCCTCGCGGTTGCGGAACAGCGTGCAGTACATGCGCGCGATCCGCTTGTCCCAGGGCAGCTGCATGAAGGTCTCGGGATCGGGAATGCCGATAAGCTCGGCTGCCTCCGGGCCGTAGCCGAGATACTCGCCATGGCGGTCGAGGAAGAGATTGACGGTGGCGCCATAAACGAGCTGGAAGCCCTTCTTGGCGACGCTCTCCCAGTGATCGGCCGGGATGCCCTTGCCCATGATGCGGCCGGTGACCGACACGAACTGCAAATAGAGATACTCGATACCAAGCTCGTCGATCCTGCGGCGAACTTCCTTGACGCGCTCTTGGCGCTCCGGATCGTCTACATAACCTTCGATATCCATCGACTGTCCCCTTTAACTCAGCTCCATGGGAATGGACTGTGGGAGACCGGGTGAAGCTCACCCTTGGCAAAGCGCCCGAAGCGGAACGGCTCCAGCAGCGTGCTCTTCTCTCCCATCAATTCCTGGGCCACGAGCTTGCCCACGCCGATCATCTTATAGCCGTGGTTGGAATCGGCGATGACGTAGACATTCTCGCGGTAATTATCGAACACCGGGAAATTGTCCGGCGTGAAGCAGCCGAGGCCGCCCGACTTCTCTTTGTGCTTGTAGTGCTTGATCTGGCCCTCAAACCGCTTTTGGCAATGGGCCAGCATCGAGCACCACATATGTATAAAGTCGTCGCCGACGATGAAGTCGGGCGAGTCGGGCCCGTAAGGATCGATGGCTACGCTGTCGGCGTCCTGCTCAACTTTGTACGGCGAAGCGCCGCCCTGGATGCCGCCAAAATTGAAGTCCGGCTTGTAATAAAGACCCCACAGCTTGTCGGTGATCAGCGAGCCGTCGACGTCGGAGTAAAGCGGCGCGTCGGTGTCCACATGAATGACCGGCGGCATTTTCCCGTCATTTGTCTTGTGCATCTCGGGGTCGACCCCGAGCGTGCCTTCCTCGAGGCACCAGAACTTCCACATCGGCACGTTCTCGTGAACCCGGCCGGTCAGATCCTTGACGGTGATGGTCTTGGGCAGCTCGAGCATGTCCCAGACCTTGTTTACCCAGGGACCGACGCCGACCACCACGGTCTCGCAGGCGATCGTGCCTTGATTGGTCTCCACGCCAGTGACCGCGCCGGAGTTCGAGCCATATTCGAAGCCGAGCACCTCGACGCCTGTGGCGATGCGCACGCCTTCGGCTTCCGCCTTGTTAGCGAGCCCATAGAGAGAGGCGGTGTTGTTGGCGTAGCCGCCCCGCTTCTCATGCAGCACCGACGTGATGTTCTTCGCCTGCCAGTCGTCGAACAGGCCGGTCATATATTTTTGGCAGTCGGCAGCGCCTTCGATGAAGGCTGACTCGTAGCCGAGCGCCTTCTGCTGCTCGTAGATGGTGCCGACATCGGCATGCATCACCTCGGGGCTGATCTGCATGTAGCCGACCGGATGATAGCTATAAGCCTTGGGGTCGCTCTCCCAAACCTCGACCGAATGCACCATCAGCTCGCGCATGGCCGGCTGGAAGTAATTGTTGCGCACCACGCCGCAAGCGATGCCGGAAGCGCCGCCGCCGATCCCGGTCTTGTCGATCACCAGGATGTCCGCGCCGGACCCACGGCCGCTTGCTTTTAGCTTCTGCGCGAGATGATACGCCGTGCTCAGGCCGTGGATTCCGGCACCGATGATCACGAATTTGACGCCGCTGGGGAGACTCATGACCGGGCCCGCCCGATGCCTGAATTGGTCCTCAATTGGGCCTCATTAACAGGCCAAAGCGAACGCAAGAATGCCGTCACTACCGTCATAACAATGCCCAGCGCTATGTTAATCCCAGTACAGCCATTACCGCACGCTCTAGGACCATTGTAAACCAATTTTTTGTTTACGAGCCCAAAGCGGGCCGATACAGTGGCCCGAGAGGAGACTTCGCCGTGACCAATGAGTCCTTCAGACAGGCCGAGGCGGCCTTCGCGCGATTAGCAAAACCAGGGTCCGGCGTCGGCGCCATATCGGCCTATCTGCAACGCGCCATCGAAACCGGAGCCTATAGCGAAGGCGACCGGCTGCCGCCGGAGCGGCAACTCGCCGAAACATTCAAGGCGGCGCGCTCCACGGTGCGCCGCGCCCTCGACAAGCTCGAGAAGGAAGGGCTGGTGTCGCGTCGGCTCGGCAGCGGCACCTTCGTCGGCACGTCCGTCCCCGCCGGCCAGCGTCCCGCCGATCTCGTCGACGAGTTGAGCCCATTGCAACTCATCGAGGCGCGCATGGCCGTGGAGCCCTTCACCACGCGGCTCGCCGTGCTGCATGCTACACGGCGGACTCTCGATGAGATGGAGACGGTGCTGTCACACGCGGAAGCCGCGATGGACGACAAGGATGCGTTCTCCAAGTGGGACGGTGAGTTTCATTTGCTCCTCTCGCGCGCGTCCGCCAATCCGCTGCTTCTGAGCGTCTATCGCCAGATCAATCACGTGCGCTTGCATGCGCAGTGGGACGCGATGAAGGAGAAGATCCTGACGCCGGAGGTGATCGCCGCCTACAACCGCCAGCATCGCGGTATCCTCAACGCGATCCATGTGCGCGACGCGCAGCTGGCGCAGACGTTGATGGGCGAGCATCTGGAGACGGCGCGCGAGGATCTCGTCAAGGCGGCGAGCCCGTAACGACGCGCACGGCCGCGACATCACAGCGCGCAAGATTTATCTTCGGGAAAAAATATTTCTCATGGAGCAATCGCATTGCTAGCATCGTCGCCACGTTTGGCGATGCTAGCAACCGAGGGTGCGATAGAGATGCTCAAGCCGGCCAAGGATCTCAACTCACTTCGCGAGCAGCTCAACGCAGAAGGCGTTGAGTTCTTGATGGCGAGCTTCTCCGACATGCATGGCGTGTCGAAGACCAAGATGGTGCCGCTGTCCCATCTCGAAGACATGATGGCCGGCTCGGAACTCTATACGGGTGCCGCGCTCGACGGCGTGCCGCAGGACGTGAGCGATGAGGAGGTCTCGGCGCGGCCGGATCCCGCGTCCTGCATCGTGCTGCCGTGGCAGAAGTCCGTCGCCTGGTTCGCCAGCAATCTGTGGTGCGAGGGCCAGCCGTTCGAGGCGTGCAGCCGCAACATCCTGGCCCGTGCCACCAAGCAGGCCGCCGATCTCGGCTTCGTCATGAATCTCGGGCTCGAGGCGGAATTCTATGTGCTGAAGGACAGCGAGGCGGGCGCAGTTCCGGTATCGGAGCGCGATACGCTGGATAAGCCTTGCTATGACGGATACGGCGCGCTGGACAACCTGCCTTGGCTTTCGGAGCTGGTAGACGCCATGGAGACGCTCGGCTGGGACGTCTATTCGTTCGACCACGAGGACGGCAACGGCCAGTTCGAGATCGACTTCAGCTATGCCGACGCCATGACCATGGCCGACCGGTTCGTATTCCTGCGGATGATGGCCAACGCCATCGCCCGCAAGCACGGCCATTTCGCCTCGTGGATGCCGAAGCCCTTCGCCAACCGCACCGGGTCCGGCGCGCATTATAATATGTCGCTGGCAAGCGCGGAGAGCGGCGACAATCTGTTCAAGGACGCAAACGATCCGCGCGGCTGCGGCCTGTCCAAGCTCGGCTATCAGTTCGTCGCCGGCGTGCTCAGGCATTTGCCGGCCATCAGCGCCGTCGTGTCGCCGACCGTGAACAGCTACAAGCGCCTCATCAAGCAGGGCTCCATGTCGGGCTCGACTTGGGCGCCGGTGTTCGTCTGCTACGGCAACAACAACCGCACCAACGCACTGCGCATTCCGCTCGGGGGCGGACGGGTGGAGCTGCGCGCGGCCGACAGCGCCAACAATCCCTATCTCGGGGCGGCCATGGTGCTTAGCGCCGGGCTCGAAGGTATTCGCGAGGATCTCGATCCGGGCGAGCCACACACCGAGAACATGTACCGCAAGTCCGACGCCGAGCTGAAAGAGATGGGCATGACGCTGCTGCCCCGAAATCTCGAAGAGGCCGTCGATGCCTTCGAGGCCGACCCGCTCTCGGCCCAAGTCATGGGCGGGAGCATGTTCGCCGCTTACGCGCGTTTCCGGCGGGACGAGTGGGACGCGTATCACAACGCGGTCTCCGACTGGGAGCGGAACCGCTACCTCAAATTTTTCTAAAGCGACGGCACAAAAAGAGCCAATCGGTTAGGCACCGAGCCGCCCATTTGGGCAGAGGCTTTTTTTGCTGTTTGAGCCCGCTTTGGGCAACAGCTTGATTCGCTGGACTCTCCTCCCTGGCACGCTCCTTGCGACAGTAAATATAGTTTCCTCTGAGGAAACGATAACGCCAGCGTGGACTGGGTCTTCGGCGTCGCCGAATGCCCTGTCCGTTTGGATGGGGGTGCTGCTCATGGAAGGGCAAATTGCAGAACTAACGAAATCGAGCGGCATGCTCGGTACCGTCGACATGGAAATCTTTTACTGGTGGTGCACGGCGATCATGATCTGCATCCACGCGGGATTTCTTGCCTACGAAATGGGTGCTTCGCGCGCCAAGAACGTTCTGGCGTCGGGCGTGAAGAATATTCTCGCCTTCGCCTTCATCGTTCCAACCTTCTTCTTCTTCGGGTGGTGGATCTACCTCGCCTTCCCGAGCGGCATCATTCCGGGCGAGTCCGGCGCCGCCGGCCTGCCGTGGGCCGCGGAGATGGGACCGAATCTCTCGGACAACGCATCGGGCGTGTTCTGGGCGGCCTTCGTGCTGTTCGCCGCGACCACCGCGTCGATCTTCTCCGGCGCCGTCATCGAGCGTATTCGCGTCTCGGCCTTCGTGGTGCTCGCCATCGTTCTCGGCTCCGTGGCCTGGATCCTGGCGGCGTCCTGGGGCTGGCATCCGGACGGTTGGCTGGTCAAGGACTGGGGCTATCACGATGTCGGCTGCGCCGGCCTGATCCACGTGGTGGCGGGCTTCTTCGCCCTCGGCGTGCTGCTCAATCTCGGGCCGCGCATCGGCAAGTACAATGCCGACGGCACGGCGAACGATCTCTTGCCGCATAACGTGCCCATGGTGTTGATCGGCCTGATGCTGATTATCGTCGGCTTCTTCGGCTTCCTCGGCGCCTGCCTGATCTTCAACCCGGGTGCTCAGTGGACCAATATCTACGGTCAGCCGGCAACGCTGTCGTCCTACGCCTTCAACACGCTCATGTGCTTCTCGGGAGGCATTATCGGCGCCTGGGCGATGACACGCGATCCGTTCTGGATGATGTCGGGGGCTCTGGCGGGCATCTTCGTCGCGGCCGCCGGCCTCGACGTCTGGTATCCGCCGCTCGCCTTCCTGCTCGGCATCGTCGGTGGCGTCATCATCAAGCCCGGCAACGACTTCCTGTCGCGCATGGGCATCGATGACTCCGTCGGCGCCGTATCCGTGCATGGCTTCTCGGGCATCCTCGGCGTCTTGGCGGTGGGCGTGCTGGCCGCGGGCTATCCCAATGTTGGTGACGCACCTCCGACCTCGTTCATCGGACAGTTCGTCGGCCTCATCGTGATGCTGTGTTGCGGCTTCATCCCCGGCTACCTCGTCTCGCTGGCTCTCAAGAGCTTCGGCCTGCTCAGGGTTCCGGACAAGGCGCAAGAGATTGGCCTCGATCTGGCGGAGGTTCCCTGCCAGGCCTATCCCGAAGCCGTCGGCAGCAAGAGCGCGACGCTCATACCGGCAGAATAGACGGCAGTTCGAGCCAGTCATTGAAAGGAGACAAGAATGAACACGAGTCCGATCACAACCTGGGACGGGGCTGCCGCCTACTTCACCTTCGCCGACAAACCGATCGTGATGTACCTCATCCTCGCGGCAGCGATCGTCATCACCTTCGGCACGATCATCATGGCGGGAATCCATGAGATCGAAGCCTTCAAGAAGCTGGAAGACAAGAAATAGCGTGCCCTCCGCGCAGGTGAAGCCTTGTCAGCCCTCCACGGGGTTGGCAGGGCTTCGCTGCGCCAGGGGCGATGCTTGGGTTATAGTCGACCGTGGGAGGAAAGCGCCATGGAGCAGAAAGTTTCGGACGACGTCGCCGCGCTGAAACAGTCGCTGGCCGACAAGGGCGTCAAATATCTGATGGCGAGCTTCGCGGACATGCATGGCGTGTCCAAGGCGAAGATGGTGCCGCTCAGCCACATCAACCAAATGCTGCACGGCTCGGAGCTCTATACGGGAGCCGCGCTCGACGGCGTGCCGCAGGACGTGAGCGACGAGGAAGTCGCGGCCCATCCCGACCCGGATTCGGCGACCGTGCTCCCCTGGCAACCCGAGGTCGCGTGGCTCGCCAGCGATCTATGGTGCGAGGGCAAGCCGTTCGATGCCTGCTCCCGCAACATTCTCAAGCGCCAGCTGAAATCCGCACTCGATCTCGGCTACGCGATGAAGTTCGGCATGGAGGCCGAGTTCTTCGTGTTCAAGGACACCGGGGATGGCGGCTTCGAGCCGCTCTCGCCGCTACCGCATCTCGACAAGCCCGCCTATGACGCCACGCGCTTGCTGGACAACCTGCCCTGGGTCGCCGACCTGGTCGATGCCATGAACGGGCTCGGCTGGGGCGTCTATTCCTTCGACCACGAGGACGGCATCGGCCAGTTCGAGATCGACTTCAACTACGCCGACGCGCTGACCATGGCCGACCGCTATGTGTTCTTCCGCTTCATGGCGAATTCCATCGCCCGCCAGCACGGCGCGTTTGCCACCTTCATGCCGAAGCCCCTCGGCGACCGGGCGGGCTCCGGAGCCCATTTCAACATCTCGCTGGCCGATCCAACAAGCGGCGAAAATCTGTTCGCCGCCGCCGCGGACGCCCGCGGCAACAAGCTGTCGGAGCTCGGTTATTTCTTCCTCGGCGGCGTGCTGAAACATGTCGAGGCGATCTGCGCGGTGTGCTCGCCGATGGTCAACAGCTACAAGCGGCTCATCAAGCAGGGCTCGATGTCCGGCTTCACCTGGGCGCCGGTGTTCGCCTGTTACGGCAACAACAACCGCACCAACTCCTTGCGCATTCCGCTGGCCGGCGGCCGGGTCGAGCTGAGGCCTGCCGACAGCGCCTGCAATCCCTATCTCGGCGCGGCGCTGACGCTCGCCGCCGGGCTCGAAGGCATCCGCGAGCGGATGGATCCGGGCGAGCCCTATCGCGAGAACATGTACCGGAAATCCCCGGAGGAGCTCGAAGCGCTCGGCGTCAAGCTCCTGCCGCGGACGCTGGAAGAGGCCGTGGATGCGTTCGAGGCCGACCCGCTGACGAAGGAGGTCTTCGGCTCCAGCATGCACAAGGCCTGGATCGACTTTAAGCGCGAGGAGTGGTCGAGCTATCATAACCACGTCTCCGACTGGGAGCAGGCGCGCTATCTGAAATTCTTCTAGCGCCGGGATGTTTTTCAGGTGGACGTGGATCCAACGACATCAGCCAACGAGGCGTTCAACGGCGACGTCGCGGCAGCGCTTGGCGCCATCACAGCGCGCACCCTGCTCATGCCGTGCGTCTCCTGGCGAGAGAGAGCGATGGCGTGACGCTCGTGCCGCCGATCGTCGTCCGCGACGAGCTTGCGTCGGGCGTCCTGGTCGAACACTTCTCTTTCCGAATGTGAAAGAGCACTTCTACGCCATTACGCAACCGCGCGCTTTCCCAACCCGTTGCTGCTGGAGTTGATGTCGCAAGCCGACAAAGCTCTGCGACTGTGCTGAAGCGCGCTGACGACATTGCGAAGACGGGCAGAAATGCGCCCTGTCCCTGTGGCAGCGTCGCAAATACAAGAAGTGCACGGTGACCCGTTAAGGGCAGCCGAGGTTTTTCCTGTCGCCGATGCGGCCCCCCCTCACGTCTTGGCCGCGCTACGCGCGCACGCCGCGGAATAAAGGAGAAGCTAAGTAACTGAGAAGAATGGCGCGCCCGAAAGGATTCGAACCTCTGACCCCCAGATTCGTAGTCTGGTGCTCTATCCAGCTGAGCTACGGGCGCGTCTGCCGATCGCTCCGCTAAATCAAGGAGTGGGACAGGCAGGGAGCCTACCTAATACCTCGGACGACCGAAGGCAAGACTGACAAAGGCCGGCCCACACGGCCGAACGGGCGCCTCAGACTTGAAAACCTGGGAAGACTTGGGAACCTTGGCCGAATCGAAACAGTTTTCGAGTATGTTGCGCCGACAACCATTAGGGAGAAGCACCCATGCATCGTTTTCTTAGCTATGCCTCAGCCATTCTTTTCGCCGCCGTCCTCGCCCTAGGCTTGGCGAGCTGCGATGGGGCAAACAGCGCCTACGCCGGCAAATATGAGACCACGGACACCCAAGGCCAGCCCATGACCATCACCCTCGCCGAAGACGGCGCTGCTTCCGGCACCCGCGCGGACGAGACCCTGACGGGCTCGTGGAAGGAAGAAGGCAGCGGCGTCATGGTGACGTGGTCCGACGATTGGGCCACCAAGATCACCAAGGACGGCGATAACTACACCAAGACTGGCTATAAGGGCGGAACAGCCGATGGCGAGCCTGTGCCCGCCAAGAAGGTCGAGTAACGACGCCTGACACTTAGACGCCTGACACTAAGGCGCCTGACACTTACGCGCGGCGTTGCCTTGCCCGTTCCAACTCGACGACCACGTCGGGAATGGTGACGCGGAAGGTGGCGCCGCCGTCATTCCGGTGCAGTTCAATCTGGCCGCCATGCGCCTGCACCAGCTCGGCGGCGATGGCCAGCCCAAGACCTGAGCCGCCTTTCCGCGAGACCGTCTGAAACGCCTGGAACAAGCGCGTGCGCGCCTGCTCCGGCACGCCCGGCCCCGTATCGGCGACGTCGATGATGGCCACGGTCCCCTCGCGGCGCGCCACGACCATGATTTCGCCGGCGGGGCCGCTGTCGCTGTCCAGCGCCTGAACAGCGTTGCGGCAAAGATTGCTCAACACCCGATAGAGCTGGTCCCGATCGGCGTCGACCTCGAGCGCATCCTCGATGTCGAGTCTCCAGGCGATGTGATCGTCCCGCGGCAGGCCGAGGCTGTCGCCGATCTCGCTCACCAATGGGGCAAGCTCGAAGCGCTTACGCCGCGGCGGCAACTCCTGCGCCTGACCGAAATCGAGCGTATGAACGCAAAGACGGATGGCGCGGTCGAGCGAGACGATCAGCTTCGGCACGAGCCGCTGCACGGTCGGGTCCTTGACCGCGGCCAAGCGGTCGGAGAGGAGTTGGGCGCTCGATAGCATGTTGCGCAAATCGTGGCTGATCTTGCTCACGGCGAGACCGAGCGCGGCGAGCCGCGTCTTCTGCGACAACGTCTCCGACAGCTCATGTTGCATGGCGGAGAGCTCGCGCTCGGCGGTGCCGATCTCGTCGCGGCGCGAGGAGGGGATGATGATCCGGGTCGGGTCCTCGGGCTGCTCGGCAAAGCGCACCATGTTCCAGGTGAGCTTGGTCATCGGCTTCACCAGCAGCGCGTCGAGCGCGAGGTAGACCAACGTCGCGGTAATGATCGAGATCAAGATCGACAAGCCCAGAATGTCGAGCCCATAGCGGAGCATCGCCGTCTTCAGCGGCCCCTCTCCCATCACCACGTCGATGGTCTCGCCCTGGTTGAAGCCCGGCTCGCCCACGACACGGATGACGCGATCGTCGGGGGCGACATAGACCATGAGCGCGTCTGTGATCAGGCTGAGCCATGAGGCATTGCGGAGATCGAACGAGGCGCCGATCTCGGTCGGCATATCCATCTCGATGATGAGGACGCGCGAGTTCGCCCGCTTCACGGCAATGGCCTTCACCTTGGCGCTGTCGAGCAACTCGTCACGAAGCGTGGAGGGTAGCTCGCCGCCCGGCGCGGCCTCGGCCGCGAGCGAGGCGATCTGGGCCGCGGCCAGACGCTCCATGAGCCATTGGCGGCGGAAATTGGAGACCGACGGCACGAAGACGAGCACCTCCGCCACCATGACGAAGAGAATGGTGAGCAGCAGGAGCTTGGCCGACAGCCCCGGCACATAGCGGGACAGATGCTGGGCTACCGGCACTTTGCTTGGAGCCTCGTCGTTCACGTCAGGACGCTCGCAAAAAGTGACCTAAGATCTTGAGGCGCGAAGTCTAACGCCCAAGACCTCATTCTACCCTAAAATCCGGCGGTTTTCTGCAAATCCGAGGATCAGCCCAGGCGACGCAACAAGCCGATGACGGTGCGCAGCCAATTCTTGGACAGGGTGGGCTGATAATAGGCGTAAGCCACCTTTTTCGCGAGCTCCGACAGGGTCGGATAGGGCAGCACCAGCGAGATGAGATCGCCGATCCGGATGTCCTTGGCCATGGCCACGATCCACAGCTGGAGCATCTCGCCGGCTTCCGCGCCGACGATGGTGACCCCAAGGATGGTGCCATCCTTCTTGGTGATGACCTTGATGAAGCCTTCGGTCTTGCGCTCGCACTGGGCGCGGTCGTTGTCGGCATAGGGCGCGCGGAAGATGCGGATGCGCCGATACTGCTTATGCGCCTCGGCCTCGGTGAGGCCGACCTGGGCAAGCTCGGGATCGGTGTAGATGACCCGGGGGATGTTCGCCGCGCTCACGTCGGGCTTGAGCCGGAACAGCGCGTTCTTGATGACAATGCCGGCGTGATAGTTGGCGAGATGGGTGAACTGTGGCCCGCCGATGGAATCGCCGATGGCATAGACCCGGCGATTGGTGGTCCTGAGTTGCTCGTTGACCTTGATGCCGTCGGCGGTGTGGGAAATGCCGGCGCGGTCGAGACTGAGCTGCTTCAGGTTCGGCTTGCGGCCCGTGGCCACCAGGAGATGCGAGCCCTTAATGATGACGCTCTCGCCGTCTTTGTGGAAATGCACGGCGACGCCTTGCACGGACGGCTCGACCCGCTCCACCCGGGTATTGGGGTAGAGCACGACCTCGGTATCCTCGAGGCGCTTGAGCAGGACCTTGGCGGCCTCCGGATCCTCATGGGTTAGGAAATCGGCGGTGTCGAAGATGGTGACGTGGGAGCCGAGCATGCGATTGGCCTGGCCGAGCTCGAGCCCGATCGGGCCGCCGCCAAGCACGATCAGATGCTGAATGCGCTCGCTGACGTCGAAGATGGTCTCGTTGGTAAGATAGGGGACCTCGTCGAGCCCGGGGATCGACGGGATCGTTGGCGAGGAGCCGGTGGCGATGATGAAGCGCCGGGCCTTCACCAACACGCGGCCCGCCTCCACGGTGAACTTGTCGAGGAAATTGGCTTGCGCCTGGATCACGCGGACGCCGAGCCCGGTGAAGCGCTCGACGCTATCGTTCGGGGCGATGGCGGCAATGGCACCATGCACATGATCGTGGACGCCGCGATGGTCGATCTGCGCTTCGAGCACTTCGATGCCAAATGTCGCCGCGGTGCGCACCGCATCGGCACGTTTGCCGGCCGCGAGCAGCGCCTTGGAGGGGACGCAGCCATAGTTGAGGCAATCGCCACCCATAAGGCCCTTCTCGATGAGCACGACGGGTACGCCGAACTGCGCCGCCGCCGCCGCTACCGATAGGCCCCCTGAGCCCGCGCCAATGACGCAGAGGTCGGGCTTCAGTACCTCTTCCATGATCGTCTAGTCCCCCATAACCGCTTCAGGCCGCCCGGCGCCTGAACCACTTTAACCCCACCGGAATAAGCGACACGAGGCCCAGCGCCACCAATCCCGCAATAAGTTCAGGCGTCAGCAACGCGCTCGGATCGAGACCCGACGGGCACGACTCTTTAGCCCCCTCGCCCACCTTTGCAAGGCAGGATTGATGGGCAGCTTGCTGCGCCTCGATAACGCTGTCGAGCCCATTACCCGCCAGCGCAAAAGCAAATGTTCCCGGGATAATGCCAAGGAAAGTGGTCACAACATATGTGGCAAAACCCACGCCGAGAAGACCCGGCGCGAGATTGACCAGCCAGAACGGAAAGATCGGCACGAGCCGCAAAAAAAGAAGATAGCTGAACGCGTCCTCGCGAAAGCCCTCGCCGAACCGCTTCAGGGCCGGCCCTGCCCGCGCCACGAGCACGTCCCGCAGCGTGCTCCTGGCGACGATGAACACGACGGTGGCGCCGAGGGTGGCGCCAATCACCGAGGTCACGCCGCCCAGCATCCAGCCAAACAGGAAACCGCCGGCAATGGTCAGAACCGCGCCGCCGGGAAGCGACAAGGCCACGGTCATGGCGTAGAGGGCGAGGAAGGCGGCGAGCGCCAGCAGCATATGACCTTGGATGAGCGCGCGCAGCGTCTCCCGGTTGGCGGCCAGGTGCTCGAGCGTGAGGTAGCGGTGCCATCCCATGGCGATGATAAAGGCGCCCACGGCCAAAAGCAGCAAAAGGGGCCAAAGGCGCTTTAGCCAATTCGCGGCGCCGCGCGCCATGTCCGACACAGTATCCATGCTCAAGGGTGCTCCTTGGCCGCCCTGAACCAAGACATAGGCAGACCCCTCCGTGGCCGGAAACGGGCTTTCTCGCCATTGTGATGGTCCGTCACTCGGCGTGATGCAAAACGGGCCTTTTGGCGCAGATTGACGGTCTGGCATGCTTTGCGGACTGACTTGGGAGGCTTGCGCGCCCGACCTTGGCGGGACTTTATACTGATTAACTGACTTTGGGGTGGCGCGACAACAGCCTCCCAGGGAACGGTTTGACGCCTCCGCGCGTCGCGCGGACTGTTCTGATCGCCGAAATGGCCCTGGTTTGTTGACTTGCGCGTGTCCGCAACCTATAAGCCGCCCGAAGCTTTAAGCCGCCAAGGCCCGCCCGCAAATCTCATGGGGCGCGGACGGCAGGCAGGAGAAGTCCTTTGAAACGCACCTATCAACCATCGCGGCTCGTCCGCAAGCGGCGTCACGGCTTTCGCGCCCGGATGGCGACGAAAGCGGGCCGGAAGGTGATCGCGCGGCGCAGAGCCAAGGGGCGCAAGCGCCTGTCGGCCTAGCCGCCACACCCCGGTGACGGCCATCGGACGTCTCAAAAACCGCTCTGAATTCCTCTACGTGAAGGCCGGCACGCGCTTCGCGACGCCCTCGCTCGTGCTGCAGGCGCGCCGCCGGGCCGCGCCCGAACCGGCACATCTGGCCCGCTTCGGCTTCACCGCGACTAAAAGCCTCGGTGGGGCGGTCGTCCGCAACCGTGCGCGCCGCCGCCTCAAAGAGGCGGTGCGGCTTACGGGGTCCGCTCACGCGGCCGAAGGCTATGATTATGTGTTGATCGCGCGGGGAGGCACGGTACAACGGCCCTTCACCGAGTTGGTCAAGGATCTAGAACGCGCGCTTGCCAAGGTGCACGAGCCCTCTTCGACAAAGACGCGCCGCCAATCCTGACCCAATTAGCTTCTTCCCTTCGCGCATCGCGGACCAAGCGGCCTTGAGCTGAAAGCAACATGGACGAGAACAACCGCAATTTCATCCTCGCCATCGTGCTGTCGATGGTCGTGCTGTTCACCTGGCAGTTCTTCTTCGTGCCGGACACGCCGCCCGACCAAGAACTGGCCCAGGACCAGCAGCAGACCGATCAAGGCCTGCCCCAGCCCAGCGCCGGCAGTGAAGCGCCCCAGGTCGGCGACACGAATGCCGACGTGCCCCGGCCCGGCGGAAGCCAGGCGCCAAGCGCGGCCACCTCGACCGGGATGACCCGCGAAGAGGCGCTGGCCGCCTCGCCGCGCATCGCCATCGACACGCCGAGCGTCAAAGGATCGATCTCGCTGAAGGGCGCGCGCATCGACGACCTGATCCTCAAGGATTACCGGGTCACCGTCGATCCCGACAGCCCGCAGGTCGTTCTGCTGTCACCGGCCGGCGACGTGCACGCCTATTACGCCGAACGCGGCTTTGTCGGCTCGGGCTCCGGCGATCTGGCGCTTCCCACCAGCGACACCCTGTGGACGGCGCAAGGCCAAGGCGCGCTCACGCCGTCGACGCCGATCACACTGACCTACGACAGCGGCAAGGGCCTCACCTTCACCCGTACCATCTCGGTCGACGACAAATACATGTTCACGATCGACGACAAGGTGACCAATTCGGGCGCGGAGGCGGTCACGCTTTATCCCTATGGCCTCGTCTCGCGGCACGAGCTGCCCCACGTGCAGGGCTTCTACATTCTCCATGAGGGCCTGATCGGCGTGGTCGACGACGGGCTTCAGGAGATCAGCTACGCCAACGCGATCGAGGATCCGGCGGCTACGTTCAAGAGCGAGAACGGCTGGCTCGGCATCACCGACAAATATTGGGCGACCGTGGTCATCCCCGAACGGGGCAAGAGCTTCGAAGCGAAATTCGCGGGCTCGACCAAAGGCGACAGCACACGCTTTCAGACCGATTATTTGATGGGCGCGGTTACGGTGGAAGCCGGCGGCACGGCAGAAGTGTCCGGCAACGTGTTCGCCGGCGCCAAGGAGGTCAATGTCATCAACGGCTACGCCGCGACCTTCGGCATCCCCAAATTCGACCTCCTGATCGACTGGGGCTGGTTCTACTTTCTGACCAAGCCGATGTTCTTCGCGCTCGACTATTTCTACAAGCTCGTCGGCAATTTCGGCGTCGCCATCCTCATCGTCACCCTGTGCATCAAAATTGTGTTGTTCCCGCTCGCCAACAAATCCTACGTCTCGATGAGCAAGATGAAGCTGTTGGCGCCCGAGATGCAGCGCATCAAGGAGCGCTTCGGTGACGACCGCGCCCGCCAGCAGCAGGCGATGATGGAACTGTATAAGAAGGAGAAGGTGAACCCCGCCTCGGGCTGTTTGCCGATCCTCGTGCAGATTCCGATCTTCTTCTCACTCTACAAGGTGCTGTTCGTCACCATCGAGATGCGGCATGCGCCGTTCTTCGGCTGGATCCAGGATTTGTCGGCGCCCGACCCGACCAGCGTATTCAATCTTTTCGGGCTTATCCCCTGGGAGCCGCCGGCCTTCTTGATGATCGGCGCGTGGCCGATCATCATGGGCATCACCATGTGGATTCAGATGAAGCTGAACCCGGCGCCGCCGGACCCCATTCAGCAGAAGATCTTCACCTGGATGCCGGTGTTCTTCACCTATCTGCTCGCCTCCTTCCCGGCGGGCTTAGTGATCTACTGGGCGTGGAACAACACGCTGTCGGTGATCCAGCAGTCGGTGATCATGGCGCGTCAGGGGGTGGAGATTCCGCTGCTGGAGAATCTCGGCATCAAGCCGAAAGCAGATGTCGGCACCGAAGAGGGCAAGTCGGAGGCGGAGGAGAAGCGCAGCGCCAAGGCCTCGCGGCGCGCCAGCCGCGCGGCCAAGCAATCCAGCGCAAAGCCGACCGAGGAAGCGAATCCGAAGGAGCATGGGCCTGACGAGGACCGCCCGGCTTAAGCGGGAATTTCTCATGGTCGCTTGTCATTGCCCGCGAAGGCGGGCAATCCAGTAACCCCTGTCCTCGCGTTTCACAGAGCCCGGTGGTTACTGGATCGCCGGGTCAAGTCCGGCGATGACAATGGATGACACTGAATTCACCCCCGAGGAGATCGCCCGCGGCGAAGCTCTGTTCAAAGCGCCGTGCATATTCGTCAAAGGCGTTACCAGCATCGAAGACCTGCCGGCGGATGATAAGCCGGAGGTGGCCTTCGCCGGGCGCTCCAACGTGGGCAAATCCAGCCTGATCAATGCCTTGACGGGGCGAAAGACGCTGGCGCGGGTCTCCGTCACGCCGGGGCGCACGCGGGAGCTCAACTTCTTCACCCTGGGCCATCAGGCCGAGCTCTATCTGGTGGACATGCCAGGTTACGGCTACGCCAAAGCGCCGAAAACGGCCGTACGCGGCTGGACGCGGCTGATCGGCGACTATCTCAAGGGCCGCCGCGAGCTGAAGCGCGTGTTCCTCCTCATCGACGCCCGCCACGGCATCAAGGCGAACGACCGGGAAACCATGAAACTCATGGACGTGTCGGCGGTCTCCTATCAGGCGGTGCTGACCAAGGCCGACAAGCCGAAGCAAAGCGAGCTGGACACGGTCATCGCCCAGGTGGGCGATGAACTGGCCAAGCACCCGGCGGCTTACCCGCAAATCCTCGCCACCTCGGCCCGCACCGGCATGGGGATCCCTGACTTGCGTGCCGCCGTGGCGTCCTTGGCGCCAATCGGCGTTGTGCCGTCGGGCAAAGCGCCGGTATAAGGCGCACATGGCCAAGACCAAGGCATCACCGGCGAAGTCATCACCTTCAAAGCCGAAAGCGCCCGCACTGGATGCGACGCCCTTAGCCGACGTCCTCGCGGGCGTGCACGCCGAGGCCAAGGTGCTGTCCGAGGCGCTGCCTTATATGCAGCGCTACGACCGCAAGACGGTCGTGGTGAAATATGGTGGCCACGCCATGGGCGACGCCGAACTGGCCAAGGATTTCGCCCGGGACATCGTGCTGCTCAAGCAGTCGGGCGTGAACCCGGTCGTGGTGCATGGCGGCGGACCGCAGATCGGTGCGCTGCTGGACCGGCTGAAGATCAAATCGGAGTTCAAAGGCGGCTTGCGCGTTACCGACCGGGAGACGGTCGATGTGGTCGAGATGGTGCTGGCCGGCTCCGTGAACAAAGAGATCGTGTCCGCCATCAACGACCAGGGCGGCAAGGCGGTCGGCATTTGCGGCAAGGACGCCAATCTGATGCGGGCCAAGCGGCTCGTGCGGCGCGTGCGCGATCCCCACTCCAATATCGAGACGGTGATGGATCTCGGTTTCGTCGGCGAGCCGGCGCTGGTCGAGCCGCACATCATCGACGTGATCATCCAATCGGACTTGATCCCGGTGGTGGCGCCGATCGGCGTGGGGCCTGACGGCGAGACGCTCAACATCAACGCCGACACATTCGCCGCGGCCCTGGCCGTGGCGCTCAAGTCGAAGCGGCTCTTGCTGCTCACCGACGTCGACGGCGTGCTTGACAAGGAAGGCCAGCTGATCCGCTCCATGACCACGGCGGAGGCGCAGAGCCTGATCGAGGACGGCACGATCTCCGGCGGGATGATCCCCAAGATCGAAAGCTGCATGGACGTAATCGCCGAGGGCGTCGAGGCGGTGGTCATCATCAACGGCAAGGTGCCGCACGCGGTCCTGCTCGAGCTGTTCACCGCCCACGGCGCGGGCACGCTGATCGAGCGGCGGAAGCCCCGGCGCACGAGGTCGCCGCAATGACGCGTGCGCCCGCAGGCGGCTTCGCCCATGTGGAGACGTGGGTGTTCGATCTCGACAACACGCTCTACCCGGCCGATTGCAATCTGTTCGCCCAGATCGACCGGCGCATGGGCGAGTTCATCGCCAACGCGTTCGACCTGCCGTTCGACGAGGCGCAGAAACTGCGCCAGAGCTATTACGTCGAGCACGGCACGACGCTCGCTGGCCTGATGCGGCTCCACGATGTCTGCCCCAACAGCTTTCTCGACTATGTGCACGACATCGACCTGGACGCGGTACAGCCGGCGCCGGCGCTGGGCGCCGCGATCGATGCGCTGCCGGGCCGCAAGCTCGTGTTCACCAATGGCTCGCGCAAACATGCGGAAGCCGTGGCGAACCGGCTTGGTCTGCTCGATCGCTTCGAGGACATTTTCGACATCCACGCGTTGGACTACATCTATCCGAAGCCGTCGCGCGAAGCCTATGACCGCTTCATCGCCGCCCATGGCGTGGCGCCGGCAAGTGCAGCCATGTTCGACGACCTGGCGCATAATCTGGAAGCGGCGCATGTGCTCGGCATGACCACGGTCCTGGTGGACTGCCGCACGACGCAGCGGCCGGAGCATCAGGCTGTCACCGACTGGACAGAATTGCCTGCCCATATCCACCACCGCACCGAGGCCCTAGCGCCTTTCCTTGCCGCCATTGGAACCGCTCTTGCCGCGGAGGCGAATGACGCCGATGCCGCGCGTCCGCCGCAAGCGCAGTTCTGCCTGACCTGACGGGGCCTTATGACGCACGACCATCTCAAGACCTTCATCGACGGCGCTTTCGATCACGCCTCGGAGATCACTCCCGACACCAAGGGCGTGGTGCGCGATGCGGTCGAGGAGGTTCTGAACCTGCTCGACAAGGGCGAGCTCAGGGTCGCCGAGAAGATCGGCGGCGCGTGGACCGTCCATCAATGGCTGAAGAAGGCCATCCTCCTGTCGTTCCGCCTGCACGACCCGCACAAGATCGACGGCGGTCCCGACGGCTCGTCCTGGTGGGACAAGGTGCCGGTCAAGTTCGAGAAGTGGAAGGCCAAGGACTTCAAGGAAGCGGGCTTTCGCGCCGTGCCGGGCTGCGTCGTGCGCCGCTCCGCCTATATCGCGCCGGGCGTGGTGCTGATGCCGTCCTTCGTCAATCTCGGCGCGCGCGTCGACAGCGGTACCATGGTGGACACTTGGGCGACCGTCGGCTCCTGCGCCCAGATCGGCAAGAACGTGCATCTGTCCGGCGGCGCCGGCATTGGCGGCGTGCTGGAGCCGCTGCAGGCGAACCCGGTGATCATCGAGGACAATTGCTTCATCGGCGCCCGCGCCGAGGTGGCCGAGGGCGTCATCGTCGGCGAGGGCTCGGTGTTGTCCATGGGCGTCTATCTTGGCCAATCGACCAAGATCATCGACCGGGCCACGGGCTTCGTGCATCAGGGCCGCGTACCGCCCTACTCCGTGGTGGTGTCCGGCGCCATGCCGGGCAAGCCGCTGCCTGACGGCTCGGTGGGACCCTCGCTCTATTGCGCGGTGATTGTGAAGACCGTGGACGAGAAAACACGGTCCAAGACCTCGATCAACGAGCTCCTGCGGGACTAGGCCGCGAGTTTCAGGCGTCATTAGGCCGACGCAAGTCCTCGTTAACGCCTTGCCGCGACTTCACGGGGATGGGATCACATCCCTCTTCGCAAGGCGGCCATTCGGCCTTACAACTGCTGGAAAAGCCGGGCCGCCAAGGGGGGAATGATGGATCTGCAATACATTTTTGCATCGTTCGACGGGCGCATAAACCGGGCCAAATGGTGGGTTGGCATGGTCGTCCTGGGCGTCATCAGCCTTGTGCTCAATTTCCTCGTGGCGGGAATTTTCGGGTTTGGCGTTTTCGGCGCCTTCCTGCTCATCCTCATCACGCTGGTGCTGTTCTATCCCAGCTACGCCGTGTGCGCGAAACGCTTCCAGGACCGTGACCGGCCGGGCCGAACTGCCCTCTACGGCCTGGTGCCAATGCTGTTCGCTAATTTCTTGGAGGCCATCGGCGCCACCGGCGCGCCGCAAGAGCCGAATGCTGTTGGCTGGATCTGCATTCTCATCTTCTGGGGTGTGGCCCTATGGTTCATCATCGAGCTCGGCATTCTCAAGGGAACGCCGGGGCAGAACCATTTCGGCGGCGATCCCCTGACGGCCATCAACTAGGCGGCATCCCGGCTTAACCGCCGCGCAAGGCAAATTGCGCAAAAACAAACGCGTCGCCGCCCTGCACCCGCTTGCCAGGCTGTCATGTGGCGGTCATGTTTGCGGCCGGTGGCGTACCGCCACGCAAGGCTTAAGGTAACGATCCCATGACCACGCTCGGCGAGAAGGCAGTCGCGCTCGCGCAAGGCTTGATCCGCTGCCCCAGCGTCACGCCGCGCGACGAGGGCGCGCTCCAAGTGCTGATCGAGCCGCTGGAGAAGGCGCGCTTCACGTGCGACCGCCTCACTTTCAGCGAGGAGGGCACGGCGGATGTCGACAATCTCGTGGCCCGGCTCGGCGATGGGCCGCCGCATCTCTGTTTCGCGGGGCATACGGACGTGGTGCCGCCGGGCGACAAGGCGCTGTGGTCCCATCCGCCTTTTGCCGCGGAGATCGCCGACGGGGTGCTTTACGGCCGCGGCGCGTCCGACATGAAAGGGGCGATCGCCTGCTTCGTCACCGCCGCGCTCGATTACGCGAAGTCAAAAGGCCGGGAGATCGAGGGCACGATCAGCCTGCTCATCACCGGCGACGAGGAAGGTCCGTCCATCAACGGCACGCCCAAGGTGCTGAAATGGATGGAGCAGAAGGGCCTGAAGCCGGACCATTGCGTCGTCGGCGAGCCCTCCAATTCAACCCAGCTCGGCGAGGCCATCAAGATCGGCCGGCGCGGTAGCCTGAACGGGCGGCTGACTGTGACCGGCCAACAGGGCCACGTAGCCTATCCGCATCTCGCCGCCAATCCGATCAAGGGTCTGGTGCAGGTTCTGACCAAGCTCTACGACACACCGCTCGACTACGGCAGCGCGCATTTCTCGCCGTCCAATCTCGAAGTGACCAGCATCGATGTAGGCAATCCGGCGACGAATGTGATCCCGGCTTCCGCGGAGGCCAAGTTCAATATCCGCTTCAACGACCGGCAACGGCCGGACGGTTTGCACACCTTGCTGCAGGAGGAGATCACCCAGGCGCTGGCCGGGATGGAGCTTAGCTTCAAGCTCGACTTCGAACCTCCGGGCCAAGCCTTCTTCACCGAGCCGGGGCCGCTCGATGCGCTGCTCAGCGAGGCGGTGAGCGAGATAACGGGTCTCACCCCAACGCTGTCCACCGATGGCGGTACGTCGGATGCGCGGCACATCAAGGATTATTGCCCGGTCGTGGAGTTCGGTCTCACCACCGAGACGATCCACAAGGCGGACGAAAACGCAAAAGTCAGCGATCTCGAGCAGCTCACCGCCATCTATCGCCGCTTCATCGAGCGCTACTTCGAGAATTTCGCGGGGGCGCCCGATGGCAGGTGACAGCCGGCCGATCGGGGTCTTCGACTCCGGAATGGGCGGCTTGACGGTGCTGCGGGCGCTCACGGCCCGCCTGCCGACCGAACGCTTCGTTTATCTCGGCGACACCGCGCGGCTGCCTTACGGCACCAAGAGCGCGGAGACCGTGCAGTCCTATGCGCTGCAGGCCACGCGTCTACTGCTCGGCGAAGGCGTGAAGATGGTGGTGATCGCCTGCAATACCGCCTCGGCCGTTGGTCTCTATGTCCTGCAGGAGTCCTGGGACCCGGTGCCGGTGATCGGCGTGATCGAGCCCGGCGCGCGGGCGGGCGTGGCCGCCACCAAGAACAAGCGCATCGCCGTGATCGCCACCGAAGGCACGGTGAAGGGCGGCGCTTATGCCCGGGCCATCCACCGGCTGATGGGCGACGCAGAGGTGGTGCAGCAGCCCTGCCAAGTCTTCGTGGCGCTGGCGGAGGAAGGCTGGGCCGAGACCCCGGCGACGCTGGCCACCGCGGCGCATTATCTCGGGCCGCTGTTCGAAGGGCCGAATGCGCCCGACACGCTGGTGCTGGGCTGCACGCATTTTCCGGTGCTGGCGAACGCCATCAAGCGCACCATCGGCGCGGAGATCGCGCTCGTGGATTCGGCGGAGACCACCGCCGGCGCCGTAGCCGACGCGCTTGCCACCGAGGGACTGGCGACCGGTGAGACGGGCGACGGCGCGATCCGGTTCTTCGCCACCGATTCGCCAGAGCGTTTCGCCCGAGTGGGCGCGATCTTCCTGGGCCGGGAGATCGACGAGGGCGACGTCGAACTGGTCGACCTGCGCAACGCTTAGCTGACCCGCACTCACTAGCCCTCACGCGCTAACCTTTGGGCGGCGGCTCGGAATCCGGCAGGGCCGAGGAATCGTCGGTCAGATCCGGCTGTTCGAGATTCACGGGCGCCGTGGATTCGGCGGCCGTGGAAACCTCCCGCAGCAGGCCCATGAACCATTTGCGCCCGAGCAGCAGCCAAACCAGCACGAAGTAGACGATCCCGCCGAGGACGATGAGAACCGCGAGCGCCGTCTCGTCGCGGAAATGGGTAAGGCCGGCAAGCGCCTGCTGGAGCCCATAAGCGCCGGCGAACAGCAAGACGCCCAGCACAACGCCGGCCAAGATCAGCTTGGCCACGGGGCCGCCAATGGCCGCGCCCGACACGGCAAAGCCCTGGCGGCGGGCGAAATAGGCGAGCAGGCTCAAATTGATCCACGCCCCGGCGGCCGTGGCGAGCGCGAGCCCGACTTGGGCAAGGGGCCCCATCAGCACGAACTTCAAGGCGATGTTGACGGCCGCGGCAAGGAGCGCCGCCTTGACCGGCGTCAGCGTATCGCGGCGCGCGTAAAACGGTGCCGTGAAGCTCCTGAGCAACACGAAGGGCAAGAGCCCGACCGAGTAGGCGGCCAGTGTCGCGCCGGCAGCGGCGGCATCGGCGGCGGTGAAGGCGCCGCGGGCGAAGAGCGCGCGCATGATGAGATCCGGGATGGTGATCGCCGCGGCCGCGCAGGGCACGGTGAGCAGAAGCGCGAGCTGGATGCCGCGGGCTTGCGCCGAAGCCGCCCCCTTCTCGTCGCCCGCCCCAAGCCGCCGCGACATCTCCGGCAGAAGCACGGTGCCGACGGCAATGCCGACCACGCCGATGGGCAGCTGGTTGATGCGGTCGGCGTAATAGAGCGCCGACAGGGCGCCAATCGGCAGAAACGACGCGATCAGCGTGTCGGCGAAGAGCGCGAGCTGCACACCGCCGGCGCCGACAATGGCCGGCCCCAGAGCCCTCAAGAATTTTCGCGTCGGCAGATCGAGCCGTGGCAGGCGAAGCCGCAAGCCGAAATTGTGCAGCTCGGCATCGACCGCCACCAAGACCACCTGCAGCACGCCGGCGGCGAGCACGGCCCAGGCCGCGGCATAGCCCGCGTTGGGAAACCAGGCCGCAAGCAGAAGCGCGACGATCATGCAGATATTGAGCAGCACCGGCGCGCCGGCGGCGGCGGCGAACCTGCCGTTGGCATTGAGCTCGCCGGAGATCATGGTCTGCAGCGAGACGAGCAGAAGCGCGGGAAAGGTGATGCGGGTGAGCGTCACAGCCAGGTCGAAACGCTCGGGATCCTCGGAGAGACCCGGCGCGAGAAGACCCACCACATCGGCCGTGAAGAAGAGCGCCAAGGCCAACAGAACCACGTTGATGGCGAGCAGCGCCGCCGCGATGCGGTCGGCAAACAGCCTTGCGGCCTTTGCCCCGTCTTCCTCCAGCGTGCGCGCATAGGCCGGCACGAAGGCCGCGTTGAACGCCCCTTCGGCGAGGATGGCGCGGAAATGGTTCGGCAGCCGGAAGGCGATGAAGAAGGCATCGGCCATGGGCCCGGCGCCGAGAATGGCGGCCATGACCACGTCGCGGATAAAGCCCGTGAGGCGCGAGACGAGCGTCAGCCCGCCGACGGTGGCGATGCGCCTGATCATGGCTTGTTGCGGACCCTCATGGTCTCTCCCCGTTCGCGGCAGAGCCGTAGATGAATTTCAGGCACTTGACCATGCCTTCTCTGGTCGCGCGGGCTCCTTGCCGCGGCGCGGGCGCGCCCGGATTTTGCTTTGTCTCCCCTTCCCGCGAAGGGGGGATGGCGCGCCGAGAAGCGCAAATCCTTTTGGCTCGTGCCTTGCGGCACGCGGGCGCCTCACGGCGCGCCAATCGCGGCGTCTTATCGGCGTCGGGCCCCGCTTTTCATTGAATCTGCGCTACCGGCCTCCGGCCTCCTTGAGCGCGAATGCGCCGTCGGCCTTTGACCCGCTATCACGCGAGACCAAATCTCAGCCAGCTTCTGGCGGGGGCTCCTAGTGGCCCCGGGGGGTGGCTCCGGCGCCGCCCGGAAGTTTCAATGCGAATGAAACCTGCAGGCGCCGCACCCCGTCCCGCATCTCAAGACGCCTCATGAGCGCGCCCCTTCACCGGACGAGGTGGGGGCATTGTACGGGAGGTTTGGGAGGCGGGGATAAGTCGTCCGCTAAGTGCCAAAAGCCGACATCAGATTGATGGTGCCCAGTACGCAGAAGCTCCACTCGTGGCGATCACCGCATTGGTAACGGGCTTGCCGCGGCTCAGTTGCCTGTCAGTTCGATGTTCCCGGGGCGCCAGGTCTGGTCGAACCAGGGTTCGAGAGGGCCGTAGAGCCTCAGGATCATGAACCAGCCCTTGCCGGGAATGGTCTGCACCCAATTATTCTCCATACTCTCCGGCGCTTTCGGGCCGAACCAAATATCGACGGACCCGTCGGCATCGACCTTCACGTCCTTGTTCTGGCTGGACACGCTGGGAAACTGCTGATCGGTTTGCAGCATGGACCGCGTTTGGGTGTCGTAAACGATGACCGACCAGAAGTTCTTCACTGGGATGTTCGGAGGCAAGGTCAGTTTGTAGGTCTTGCCGCCGTCAAAGGGATTTCCGTCCGCGTCGAGCGCCGTCCAAGGATACTGCGATCCCTCACCGACCATCTTCTCGGCCATTGCGGGGGTGACGCCGGTGGCGATGTAGTAGAAGAATAGCGCCCCATCGAGATTGCTGACCCCCGGCGATACCTCGAATTTGTAGCCGCCGAAGAACGGCTTGCGCCAGTAGCTGTCCGGATAGATGAAACCATCCTTGTCGCGGAGCTTGAAGGCGACGGCGCGTGCGGTGACCGCGCCGATATTGGCGGCGTCGGTAAGAATCTTCTTCATCCGCGCGTCGGGTGCGAACGGCTTGCCTTTCTGGATTCCGATAGACGCGAACAGGCCGAGGGTCGTCGGATCGGAGCCCTCAGGCGGTTCTTCCTGGATCGCCTCGTTCAGCAGCGCCCAAAACGAATTGTCCGCAGGCGCGACGAAGTTGGACGGAACGCCGGACAGATTGACGTACTTGATCGGCTGCGCGTTCTCCTCATCTCCGAGCGGGTAGATCTTGAGGTGCTGCTTGACGAGATCGATGCCGGGCTTAGGAGAGCCATCCACCAGGAACGAGCGAAACGGCATCCAGTTGCCGTAGGTGCTCGGCCGGACCACGAAATACCCGTCCGGCACCTCGCCCTTGTAGCCGGGCGGCAGGATGAGATACTTGCCACCCTTGCCTTTGTCCGCGCCGGTTATGCCGACATCAGCCACCCAGCGATACCACATGTCGTCGATGAGCCCGAGCACCTTGGGCGGAATCTCGACAACCAGCGGCCCCTTGGTCGTATCGAGCCAGATGAAGCTGTAGACCGTATTGTCGTTGGCAGTCAGTTCGACTGTCTTCGAGTCGACGAGGTTCTCCCAGATCACGTCGGTCGTGTTGACTGGACCGTGTTCGCGCAAGGCATTGCGCATAGCGACCTGGTTCACGATGGGAATACCCAGCAGATAAGCCTGGAGCGCCCGCGACCGGTCAAGATTGTCGTCGACCGTTTCGGTGGTCTCGTCCGAAGGAACGCCATCATGCAGCTTGAGAGTTCCGATCGAGGTCTCAACCTCATCCGGGGTCGCCACTCCCGGTGCGATGGGAGTCGTCATCTTGTAGGTTTCAGCCTCCGCCGGTGCGACAATGGCCGCGGCAAGCAGCAGCTGGGAGATCATAATCAACGGTCTCATGTCGTGTCTCTCTCTGCGGGTGCTTGATTGAATAGGGCGTAGTCGTCGAATTACCGCCAGTGTTGCCATTCGGCGCCAGACATCGAGCAGGAGTGTGTCGCTAGCCCATAGCTTGCTCCACAGATGGTGCTCTGCTTTGATTTGCGTCAATCACCAGCTTCGGTCGTCCGCTTGGGTCACTAGCGGACGTTTCGTCCGTGGGGCCCGTCAGTAGTCCACGCGCACCAGGTAAAGGCCGCAGGCCGGCGCCACGGGGCCGCAGGCAGTGCGCTTGCGGGCTTCCAGGGCCTTTCTCAGATCCTCGGCGGTCCATTTGCCGTCGCCGACGAGCTTCAGCGAGCCCACCATGGAGCGCACCTGGTTGTGCAGGAAGGAGCGGGACGAGGCCTCGACCCAGACCTCCTCACCGTGGCGGGTGACGGCCAGGCGGTCGAGCGTCTTTTCCGGCGAGGCCGCCTGACATTCGGTCGAGCGGAAGGTCGTAAAGTCGTAATGGCCGACGAGGACCTGCGCCGCGTCATGCATGGCGTCCGCGTCAAGCTGGTAGATGACGTGCCAGGCGCGGTCGCGCTCCAACGCCGGCGGACTGCGGCGATTGATGATGCGATAGCGGTAGTGCCGGGTCTTGGCCGAGAAGCGGGCGTCGAAGCCTTCGGTGACCTGCTCGCAGGCGAGAACGCTGATCGGATCGGGGCGCAGATGGGCGTTCAGTGCGTCGCGCACTTTCTTGGCCGGCCAGTCCTTCGTGAGATCGACATGGGCGACCTGGCCGAGCGCATGAACGCCGGCATCGGTGCGCCCGGCCCCGCGCGGGATCATGTCCTCGCCCGAGAAGGCCAGAAGCGCCTCGGTGAGGCGGCCTTGCACGGTGGGGCGATCCTGCATCTGCCAGCCGGCGAAGGGCGTGCCGTCATATTCTATGGTGAGCTTGTAGCGCGGCATGGTCAGTCCAAGACGGCGCCGGGGGCCAGCGTCACGCCGTTCAAGAACGCCTCCGCCTTCATCGGCTTTCGGCCGGCGCGCTGAATCTCGGTGAGGCGCACGGCCCCCTCGCCGCAAGCGATCGTCAGCCGGCCGTCGAGCAGCGTTCCGGGCGCGCCCTCGCCGTCCTCCAAGACCGCGCGCAGCACCTTGATCCGCTCGCGCTTGCCGTTGACGTCGATCTCGCACCAGGCGCCGGGATAGGGCGACAGGCCGCGAATGCGGTCGTGCACGTCGCGGGCGAGCAGGCGCCAGTTGATGCGCGTCTCCTTGTTGTCGAGCTTGGGCGCGTAGGTGGCGGCCTCGTCATGCTGGGCGTGACAGTGGAGCGTGCCGTCTTCGAGCGCGGCCAATGCTTTGACCATGAGCTCGGCGCCGAGCGGCGCCAATTGGTCGTGCAATTCGCCGGCCGTCATCTCCGGGGCGATCTTGACGCGCCCCACGAGACAAACGGGACCCGCGTCGAGCCCTTCGGTCACGCGCATGATGGCCACGCCGGTCTCGGCATCGCCCGACATAATGGCGCGGTTGATGGGAGCGGCGCCCCGCCAGCGCGGCAGGAGCGAGGCGTGGATGTTGAAGATGCCCGCCTTGGTGCCGTCGAGAACGGCCTTCGGCAGGATGATGCCGTAAGCGACGACGACCGCGGCGTCGGCCTGGAACGCGGAAAAACGGTTTTGATCCTCTTTGGCTTTCAAACGCTCGGGGGTGAGCACGGTCAGCCCCGCGGCGTCCGCGGCCTCATGGACCGGCGATTTGCGCAACGCCATGCCGCGGCCGGCCGCGCGCGGCGGCTGGGTATAGACCGCCACGATGTCGTGGCCGGCTTCGAGGAGCGCCTGAAGCGCGGGCACGGCGAAATCCGGCGTGCCCATGAAGATGATGCGCATGGGTCCGCGTCTTATTCTGCTTGGGAGGCGAAGGGAAGCGCAGTCGGTCCAGATCGGCCCTACAGGACCTCGGCGCGCTTGGCCTTGGTGAATTTCTTGACGATCATGTCGCGCTTCAGCCGCGATAGATAATCGATGAACAGCACGCCGTTCAGGTGGTCGATCTCGTGCTGGACGATGGTGGCCCAGATGCCTTCGAGCTCGACCTCTTGCGGCTTGCCCTCGCGGTCGAGGAAGGCGACGCGAACCTCCGCGGGGCGCTCCACCTCGGCGGTCACCTCGGGAATGGACAGGCAGCCCTCCTCGTGAACCCGCATCTCGTCGGAGAGGTCGAGGATCTCAGGGTTGACCATGACCAGGGGGTCGCGATCCTCGTCGTCCCGGCCCGCGTCCATGACGATGAGCCGGCGCGAAATGCCGATCTGCGGCGCGGCCAGGCCCACGCCCGGCGCGTCGTACATGGTGGCGAGCATGTCGTCCATCAGCCGGCGCAGATCGGCGTCGACGCGCTCGATGGCGTCGGCCTCCTTGCGCAGGACCGGGTCGGGGATGGTGATGATGGGATGGATGGCCATTTCAGGGGCTGACATAAGGTTGTGGGGCCGCGCGGTCAATCTCGCGGCGGTCTGGGCCGCATCGGAGGCCTGATGTTCCCGCTTTGGTCCAAAAGAACGAATCGGGCTATAGGTTCTCATGGACTTTGCGCCCGTGCAGGTGGGGAGCATCACGCTCGACCCGATTCTCGTCGCGCTCGCGCTGGCGGGCCTGGGCGTGTTCGCGCTGCTGCTGCTCGCCATCGTCCTCATCGTGCATATGAGCCGGCGCAGTCGCGAGGCCTCCTCCAGCGACGCCCAGATGGGGGAGCTCAAGGTCCGCTTGCAGACGCTGGCCGAGATCAGCGTCAGCCGTCACGGCGAGCTGGCGCGGGCGGTCAATGAGCGGCTCGACCGCATGACCCACAAAGTGGGCAGCGACCTCAACGCGACGGCGACCAAGACGCATGAGTCGATCGCCAAGCTCAACGAGCGGCTGGCGGTGATCGACACGGCGCAGAGGAACCTCACGGACCTCTCCAGCAATATGGTCGGCCTGCAGGAGATCCTGGCCAACAAGCAGGCGCGCGGCGCCTTCGGCCAGATGCGCATGGAGGCCATCGTCCAGGACGGGCTGCCCAAGGGCGCCTATACGTTCCAGGCGACGCTCTCCAACGGCAAGCGCCCCGATTGCCTGCTCCATATGCCGAACACGACGGCCGGCGTGGTGATCGACGCCAAGTTTCCGCTCGAAGGTTTCGAGGCCTTCCGCACGGCACGGCGCGACGAGGAGAAGAAGCTGGCGGCGCGTCAGGTGCGCACCGATGTGGGCCGCCATATCGAGGCGATGGCCGAGCGCTATCTCATCACCGGCGAGACGCAGGACACCGCCATCCTGTTCGTGCCGTCGGAGTCGATCTACGGCGATCTCGCCGAGCATTTCTCGGACATCGTGCAGAAGGCGCATCGCGCGCGCATCGTGATCTGCGCGCCCAATATGCTGATGCTGGCGGTTCAGACCATGCAGTCAATCCTCAAGGACGTGCAGATGCGTGAGCAGGCTCATTTGATCCAGGCCGAAGTTGCCAAGCTGATGGAAGACATGGGCCGGTTCCGCGACCGCGTGCTCGATCTCCAGCGGCATTTCGGCCAGGCCAACAGCGATATCGAGAAGATCCTCACCTCGTCGGAGAAGATTGCCTCGCGCGGGCGCAAGATCGAGACCTTGGACCTGGAGGAGCCCGCGGCGGCACCGGTGATCGCGCAACAGAACGGCGCCGTGCGTGCTCCCACGACTGCGCCCACGACTGCGCCCAAGACTGCGCCCGCGCCAGAACCCGCGCCGGCCCCGCAGCCGCGCAACGGGGGCGCCCGCATCATCCGACAGCCAGATCTACTCGCGGGGGAATGATGCTGCAAACGATGGACGGCTCGATGATCGACCAGGTCATTGTCGGCGGCGGTGCCAGCCTCGCCAACCTGATCGTCCACGCTATTCTGCTGGGCGCCATCGGGTGGGTGGTGCAAAGCCTGCGCACGAGCGACGGCTCATTCCCGAGCTTTCTGCAATATACCCTGGTGATCGTCGCCACCGGCACGCTGCTGGTCATCGGGCATTTCGGCGAGGTCGTACTGTGGGCCTATACCTACGCACTTGTCGGCGCCACGCCGCCAAACACGGATCTCGTCTATTTCGCCTTCGGCAATTACACGACGCTCGGCTATGGCGACGTGGTGCCGGTGCCGAAATGGCACCTGCTCGGCCCCATGACGGCGCTCAACGGCGTCATGCTGATTGGCTGGTCGACGGCGTTGATCTTCGAGATCCTGCATCGATCGCGGACACAGCCGGAAAGCCCGTGAGGGCGTCGCGCGGGCTGCCGAGGATGGGGCCGGGCATCGTCTCAGCACCGCCGCCGGCCGGACGCCGAACATGCCGAGCCGTCAGCAGGCCCCGCTTCGGCGCGAACAGGAAGGCGATCACGAAGGCCAGCGCCTGAACCAGCACGATGCAGGCGCCCGTCGCTCCGTTGATGTGAAAGCTCACCAGCGTCCCGACCGCGGCCGAGACCATGGCCACGACAACGGCGATTCCCAGCATGCGCCCGAAACTATCGGTCAGCAGATAGGCGGTGGCGCCGGGCGCAATGAGCATGGCGATGACGAGAATGATGCCGACGGCCTTCAGCGCGCTGACGATGGTCAGCGACAGCAGCACCAGCAGGCCGTAATGCAGCACGCGCACGGGCAGGCCGATGGCGCGGGCATGGTTCGGATCGAAGCAATAGAGCAACAGGTCGCGCCGCTTGAGCAGTACGATGAGAAGCGTGCCGCCGGCGATGATGGCCGTCTCGATGAGATCGCCGGTGGTGACGCCGAGCACGTTGCCGAAGAGAATGTGATTGAGGTGCTGATCGGTCTCGATCTTGGTGAACATGACGAGGCCAAGGCCAAACATGCCGGAGAACACGATGCCCATCACCGTGTCTTCTTTGACGCGGCTGTTGTCCTTGAGATAGCCGGTCATCAGCGCGCAGCCCAGGCCGGCGGCGAAGGCGCCAACCACGAGCGGCAGCCCCACCACATAAGCGATGACGATGCCCGGTAGCACGGCGTGCGAGATGGCGTCGCCCATGAGCGACCAGCCTTTGAGCACGAGATAGCAGGACAGCACGGCGCAGACGGCGGCGACCAGCAGAGCCACGACCAGCGCGCGCTGCATGAACTCATAGGCGAAAGGGTCGGTGAACCAACCGATGATATCCATCATGCAGCGGCCTCCGCTCTGGGCTCGGCGGCGGCCTCGACTACGGCCTGACGCTTGCGGCGCGCGGCCAGCACGCCATGCTTCGGCGCGAAGTAGAAGGCGATGAGGAAGATCACCGTCTGCAAGCACACGATCACCCCGCCGGTGGCGCCGTCGACGAAATAGCTGAGATAGGCGCCGACAAAACTCGTCACCGCACCGAGCGCGATGGCGATAAGGACCAGCCTGCCGAAACGGTCGGTGAGCAGATAGGCGGTGGCCCCGGGGGTGACCACCATGGCGATGACGAGACAGGCGCCGACGGTCTGCAGCGCGGCCACCGTGCAGGCGCTGAGCAGGGTGAAGAACACGAGCTTGAGCAGGTTCGTGTTGATGCCGATGCTCTTGGCGTGAGTCTCGTCGAAGAACGTCACCATGAGGTCCTTCCAGATGAAGGCCATGACGACGAAGGAGACCGCGGCGATGATGGCGACCTGGGTCGCATCCTCATCGGGGATGGCCAGGATGTTGCCGAGCACGATGGTCTGGATCGACACCGAGGTCGGCCACAACGAAGCCATCAAGAGGCCGAGCGCGAACAGCGTAGTGAAGACAAGGCCGATGATGGCGTCCTCGCGTAGCCTGGAGTGCTGCTTGACGAAGGCCATGCCGAGGGAGGCGAGGATGCCGGCGAAGAACGCACCCACCGCGAACGGCGCACCAATGATATAGGCGCCAGCCACGCCGGGCACGATGGAGTGGCCGAGCGCATCGCCCATCAGCGACCAGCCTTTGAGCATGAGATAGGCGGAGAGGAAGGCGCAGACGGCGCCGACCATCGCGCTCACCCACATGGCCTTCCACATATAGTCGTAGCCTAACGGCACCATGAGCTCGGCGAGGAAGGAACTCATTCCGGACGATCCCGATCTTGGCGCTGGGGCGGTTTGTCGCCGTAGAAGACCAGCGGCCGCTCGTCGTCGGTGATGACGGTCACCTTGCGGGCATCGTCGTCGTCGTGAAGCTGGCGGCCGCCCAACTCGAAATTGCGCAACACGCCGCCGAAGGTGAGCTCGAGATTCTTCGGGGTGAAGACCTTCTCCGTAGGACCGGCGGCGAGCACCGTGCGGTTGAGCAGCACCACCTGATCGCAATAGTCCGGCACGGTGCCGAGATTATGGGTGGAGACCAGCATGAGATGGCCGGAGGCGCGGAGATCACGCAAGAGATCGATGATCGCGGCTTCCGTGGTGACATCGATGCCGGTGAAGGGCTCATCGAGCAGGATGATGCGGCCTTCCTGGGCGAGCGCCCGCGCCAAGAATACGCGCTTCTTCTGGCCGCCGGAAAGCTCGCCGATCTGGCGCTTGCGGTAAGCGCTCATGCCGACGCGCTCGAGCGCCTCGTCCACTTTTCGGCGATCGACGCGGGACGGCACCCGCAGGAAGTTCATGTGGCCATAGCGGCCCATCATCACCACGGTCTCGACCAGGACCGGGAAATTCCAATCCACGTCCTCGCTCTGCGGCACGTAGGCGACGATGTTGTCACCCACCGCCTGATCGACGGGCAGCCCGCATAGCCGCACCTCGCCGGCCGAGGGCTTCACGAAGCCCATGATGGCCTTGAAGATGGTCGACTTGCCGCTGCCGTTGACGCCGACCAGGGCGCAGATGGTGCCCGGTCCGAGCGAGAAGCTCGCGTCGCGCACGGCGGTGAAGCCATTCGCGTAGGTGACGCTGACATTGCTGACGGTGATGCTCGCCTCCCGCAGCGCCGCCTCGTCGCGTGTCAGGAGATTAAGTGCGTCCATTTTCAAATCCCTTGGCGATGGTATCGACCGTGACACCGAGAAGATCGAGATAGGTTGGCACGGGTCCGCCCTGGGTGCTCAGGGAATCCACATAGAGCACGCCGCCATAGCGCGCGCCGGTCTCGCTCGCGACCTGCTTGGCGGCACGGTCGGAGATGGTGCTCTCGCTGAACACCACGGGGATGTCGTTGTCGCGCACCAGCTCGATGACCTTGCGCACCTGCTGCGGCGAGCCCTGCTGGTCGGCGTTGATGGGCCACAGATAGGCCTCGCGCATATCGTAGTCGCGGGCGAGATAGGAAAATGCGCCTTCGCTGGTGACGAGCCAGCGCTGCGGCTCAGGGATCGCCGACAGCCGCTTGCGCAGCGGCTCGTCGAGCGCCTTGATCTTGGCGGCGTAGGCCGCCGCATTGCGGTTATAGGCTTCCGCGTTGGCCGGATCGTGTTCGACCAGCGCTTTTCGGATATTCTCCACATAGATGAGCGCGTTCTTCGGCGACATCCAGGCATGGGGATTGGGCTTGCCGTTATACGGCCCCTCTCTGATGCCCATGGGGATGACGCCGTCGCTCACCACCACGCTCGGCACATCCTTGACGTTCTGGAAGAATTTCTCGAACCAGCGTTCGAGGCCGAAGCCGTTCCACAAAACGAGATCGGCATCTTGCGCTTTGACGATGTCGAGCGGCGTCGGCTGGTAGTCGTGGATCTCGGCGCCGGGCTTGGTGATGGATTCGACCACCGCATGATCGCCGGCGACGTTCTGGGCGATGTCCTGGATGATGGTGAAGGTGGTGACGATGCGGAACTTGCCGTCTGAAGCGCTGGATTGACCGGTAGGCTCACCGCATCCGCCAAGCAAGCTCAAGCTCAGCACCGCCAGTGCGGCGCCGATCAATCGGAGCCGCCCGAGCCCCTTCGCCATATGAATCTCCTGCTGCGGCCCGGTTCGAGCCGTCCAAGCCAGGATCATAGGTGCAATTGCAACTTATTCGCAAGAGAAATATTGGCTTCGAGGGGGCGTTTTGCGCCCACTGGCCCCTATTTCGTGCGGCGTTTTGCGGATTTATTGGGGTTTGATGCCTTCTTAGCCTTCGACTTGGCGGTCTTGGAAGTTTTGGCAGACTTGGCCGCCTTGGCCGCTTTCGCCTTGGTCCGCGCTGCGCGAGCCTTGGCCGTCGCCTCGCCCCATTTCATGCCCTCGAGCTTCAGCCCGTCGGGATCGAGGAAGAACACGGCGTAATAGTCGTCATAATACTCGCCCGCCGGGTCGACGATCTTCACGCCTTCCGCCTTCAGAAAGGCCTCCAGGCCGTCGACATCCTTCCGGCTCCTGAGCTCAAAGGCATAGTGGTGAAAGCCGATATCGCCGATGCGGTAGCCGCGCTCCTTCGCTTCGGCATCCGCCTGGCCGATCCAGTACCGCGTCTTGCCATTGGTCCAGCCGATGGTGTCGCCGTACTCGCCCAGCACCTTGAAGCCAAGGAAGCCGAGCAGCTTGCCGTAGAAGGACTTGGATTTCTCGTAGTCGCCCACTCTGATGACCAGATGATCGATGCCGACGACGCGCACCATGTCTTGTTCTCCTTGCGCTGGAATGATCCCTGGAGAACGCCTGTCCCCGAGATCCGTTCAGCATAGTTGCACCGTCATGCGGAGGCATGACGGCAGGGCAACAGCCTGCTATGAGCGTTGACGATGATGGGCACCGGGGGAACGACAGAACAATCGGGCTTGGCCGACGTGCGGCGGAGCTGGACCGAGATTTTGTTCAACCGGAAGATGCTCACCTGCATCTTCCTGGGCTTCACCTCGGGAATGCCCCTCTATGTCCTGATCTCGCTCGTGCCGGCGTGGCTGCGCAGCAACGACGTGAACCTTGCCACCATCGGCCTGTTCGCCTTGGTTGGGCTGCCCTACACCTGGAAATTCGTGTGGTCCCCCCTGATGGACCGGTACAAGCTGCCGTTCCTCGGGCGGCGGCGAGGCTGGGCGGTCCTGACGCAGCTCGTGCTGTTGATCGCGATCGGCGCGCTGGGCCAGTTCGATCCTTCCACCTCGCTGCAAGCGATCGTCGCGGTCGTGTTCGTCGTCGCCCTGTTCAGCGCCAGCCAGGACATCGTCATCGACGCTTACCGGCGCGAACTGCTGGCCGATGACGAACTCGGGACCGGCACGTCGATCTTCGTGAATGCGTACCGTCTTTCCGGACTGATACCGGGCTCTCTGGCTCTGATCCTGGCCGACCACCAGCCCTGGACCGTGGTGTTTTGGGTCACCGGCGCCTTCATGCTCGTCGGCATCGTGACCACTTTGACGATCAAAGAAGTGAGCGATGACGCGCTGGCGCCGCACACTCTGCGCGAGGCGGTGATCGATCCCTTCGTGGAATTCTTCACCCGCGATGGCGGGATCAAGGCCGGGCTCGCGATCCTGGCCTTCCTATTCCTCTACAAGCTGGGGGACAACATGGCCACGGCGCTAGCAACGCCGTTTTACATCGACATGGGTTACTCCTTGAGCGAGATCGGCTCCGTGGCCAAGGTCGCCGGCCTGTGGGCCAGCATCGCCGGTGGCGTGCTCGGCGGCATCATCATGCTCAAGGTGAGCATCAACCGGGCGCTTTGGCTCTTCGGCTTCGTACAGGTGTTCACCATCGTTCCGTATATCTGGCTGAGTCAGGCCGGGCATTCGCTGCCGGGGCTGTTCGTCGTGGTGAGCGGGGAGTATCTGGGCGTCGGCCTCGGCACCATCGCGCTGACGGCCTTCATGGCCAGGGAAACCAGCAGGGCTTTTACCGCGACCCAATTCGCCCTGTTCTCAAGTTTCATCGCGGTGCCGCGCACGGTGGCCAATGCCTCGACCGGCTTCATCGTGGAAGCCGTCGGCTGGACGCAGTTCTTCGTCATCTGCGCCATCATCGCGATTCCCGGCATGCTGTTGTTGCTGAAAGTGGCGCCCTGGTCGGACAGTGGGCCTGACGCCGAAGAGCTCGAGGAACTCGAACGCCTGAAGGAAAAGTCGACATGACGATCGATCGGGTCGGCCTCACATCAGGCGCTACATCGCCTTGCGGGCTTTGACGGCCGCGGCCAGCGTACCTTCGTCGAGATAGTCGAGCTCGCCGCCGATAGGCACGCCTTGCGCCAGCCGCGACACGGAGACGTTGCAGCCGGCGAGCTGATCCATCAGGTAGTGCGCCGTGGACTGGCCCTCGACCGTGGCGTTGAGCGCCAGCAGAACCTCGGTGACTTGCGGATCGCGAGCGCGCTCGATCAGCTTGGCGATGTGAAGATCGTCTGGGCCGATACCGTCGAGCGGCGAGAGCGTGCCGCCGAGGACGTGATAGAGGCCATTGATCACGGCGGCGCGCTCCAGCGCCCACAGATCGCCGACCTCCTCCACCACGCAGATCATCGAGCGGTCGCGCACGTTGTCGCAGCACAGCGTGCAGGGGCTGTGGGTATCGATATTGCCGCACGTCTCGCAGGTGAGGATGGTGTCGCGCGTCTCGGCCAGCGCGTCGGTGAGCGGGATGAGCAGCTGCTCCTTCTTCTTGACGAGATGGAGCGCCGCGCGCCGTGCCGAGCGAGGCCCTAGCCCCGGCAGCCGCGCCAGAAGCTGAATCAGCCGCTCAATCTCCGGGCCTGCCGCCGCGCGCGCCATCTAACGAACGATCGTCAAAACAGCTTGAGGCCGGGCGGGAGCGGCAGGCCGCCGGTGAGCGCCTGCATCTTCTCCTTCATGGTTTCCTCGACCTTGGCCTTGGCGTCGGCATGAGCTGCGGCGATCAGATCCTCGAGGATCTCGCCCTCCTCCGGCTTGAGCAGGGAGGCGTCGATCTTGACGCCCGACATCTCGCCTTTGCCGTTCAAGGTCACCACCACCATGCCGCCGCCGGCGCGGCCCTCGCACAGGGTCCGCTCCATTTCGGCCTGCATGTCGGCCATGCGGCCTTGCAGCTCCTGCGCCTGCTTCATCATCTGCGCGAAATTCTTCATCTAATTCGTTCCGTCCTCCGTGAATGGCTCGGGCTCCTCATCGCCAGTGTCGTCAGGCGCCGCTTGCGCGGTCGGCCGGACCGCGGCGATGCGGGCATTCGGAAAATGCAGCAAGACCTCCTGCACGGCCGGGTGGGCGCGCACCTGATCGATCTCGCGGGCTTCGCGCGCGCGGCGCTGGGCGCCCAGGGTCTCCGCGCCCTGCTCTTGGTCGCTCACGGCCACGATCCACACCCGCCCGGTCCAAGCCTTCAGCTTGCGCATCAGCTCCTGGGTGAGTTGTTGCGGTGCCGCGGGGAGCGGGTTGAGCTCGATATTGCCCGGCTTGAAATGCACCAGCCTGACTTGCTCCAGAAGCGCATTCTTCAGCTTCAACTCGCGCTTGGCTTCGGCCAGAGCCACCACATCCTCGAAGCTATTCAACACCGTCCGTTCCGGCTCCGGATCGGAGTCAGAGACGATATCCGGGATGTCGTCGTAAGGGGGTGGCGCCTCGTCCCAAGGCGGACTGTCCTCAATGGCCGTGCTGTCCTTGACAGCCATACTTTTCTGCGGTGCGGGGCTTTCCCGCGGTGCCGGGCTTGGCTCGCGCGCCAGACTCTCCGCGGGCGCGGGCTTGGGCGCCCGTTCGGCGCTCTGGTCGGAACTCTTGTCGGGATTTTTGGCCGGCGCGGCGGTGCCCTCTTTCAGTTGCCGGGCGAGTTCGCCCGGCGGCGGCAGGTCGGCGGCATAGGCGAGCCGCACCAGCACCATGTCGGCGGCGGCCAGCGGGCGTGGAGAATTGCGCACCTCGTCATGGCCCTTGAGCAGCATCTGCCAGGCCCGCGCCAGGGCGGGCATGGACAGCCGCTTGGCGAGATCGGCGGCGCGGGCCCGCTCGGCTTCACTCGCGGCCGGATCGGCGCTTCCCGGGCCGGCCGCCTTGACGAGGGTTACCGCATGGACCGCATCGGCAAGATCGGTGATGACCTGGCCGGGCTCGGCACCGTCGCGATTCAATTCATCGAGGGTGGTGAGCGCGGCGCCTGTGTCGCCCTTCAGCACCGTCTCCAGCAGATCGAAGATGCGGCTGCGGTCGGCAAGGCCGAGCAGCTCGCGCAACGATCCCGCTTCCACCTTGCCGGAGCCGAAAGCGATGGCGCGGTCGAGGATCGACAGAGCATCGCGCACGGAGCCTTCCGCCGCGCGGGCGATCAGCGCCAGCGCCGCGGGATCGGCTTCCGCGTTCTCCTCTGTCACGATGCGGGCGAGATGGGCCATCAGCGTCTCGATCTCGATGCGCCGCAAGTCGAAGCGCTGGCAGCGGGACAGCACGGTGACAGGGACCTTGCGCACCTCTGTCGTGGCGAAGATGAACTTCACATGCTCGGGCGGCTCTTCCAGCGTCTTGAGCAGGCCGTTGAAGGCCTGCTTCGACAGCATGTGCACCTCGTCAATGATGTAGACCTTGTATCGGGCCGAGTTCGGCTTGTAGTGGGCGCTGTCGATGAGCTCGCGCACATCGTCGATGCCCGTGTGCGACGCGGCGTCCATCTCGACCACGTCGAGATGACGGCTCTCGAGAATGGCGCGGCAATGAGCGCCTTCGGTCGCGATGTCGAGCGTGGCGCCCTCGCCGTTCGGCCCCTCATAGTTGAGGGCGCGGGCGATGAGGCGGGCGGTCGTGGTCTTGCCGACGCCACGCACGCCGGTGAGCATATAGGCTTGAGCGATACGGCCCGTGGCGAAGGCATTGCGCAGCGTCCGCACGATGGCCTCCTGGCCGATCAGCTCGGCGAAGACCTGCGGGCGGTATTTGCGGGCGAGCGCCGCGTGGCTTATGGCGGCGGCAGACGACGAGCCTTCCGCCTTACCGGCGGCGGTCCCGGCCTTCGCGCTATTCTGATTTTCGGCTTCAGCCATTGAGGGGTCGCACTCACGCCGCGGCTTAAAGGACGATTCGGGGCAGCAACAGACGCCCCGCCACACTCTACTGGACGCTTGAGGCAAGGTGGGAGGCTGGACGAACAACCCGCGAAACGCTCGTTGGGGCTGCTTCCTTCCGGACCTGACCCGGTTGGCGAGGCACGCGCCTGCTGCCAACCTCCCTGGGGGAGTATATCGGGGAACGGGGGCCCCGTGGCAACCCGCTCCACCATACGGCCACCGCGCCGCCCACGGCCTGCCCCAATTCATCCAGACGGTACAAACCGAACCTAAGGGGTTACGGCGCGTTAGATGCTTGCCGAGCTAGATTCCAGAGAGGCTTAAGTCGATGATTCTCCTAAAAGCCGCCGTTCGCGCGCTTTTTGTCGCGGGCGCGGGTTGCACGGCATTGCTCGCCGGCCCCGCGATGGCGCAGCAGCCCAACGGCTACCCCATCACAAACGTCAATCTCCGCGCCGGGCCGGGCACTGATTATCCCGTCGTTCTGACCGTGCCCGCCGATGCGCCGATCACGATTCTCGGCTGCTTGCCCGACTACACGTGGTGCGACAGCGTCTTCCGCAACTACCGCGGCTGGATGCGCTCCAGCTATCTGTCGGGCTACTATGAGGGCGACTACTACCTGCTGCGCGACTACGCGCCGCGGCTCGGCTATCAGCCCGTCACCTTCAACATCAGCGCCTATTGGGATTCCAATTACCGCGACGAGCCATTCTACGGCGATCGCGGGCGCTGGGACCGTGCCCGCGACGAGGGCTGGGTGGATGACAACGTCTTCTATAACCGCCTGGCACCGCACGGGTCGTGGACCTGGATCCAAGGTCAATATGTGTGGGTGCCCGCCCGCGTCGGTCGAGACTGGCGTCCCTATACACGCGGACGGTGGGTCTACACCGACCGAGGATGGACATGGGTCTCCAATGAGCCGTTCGGCTGGGCGACCTATCACTACGGCCGGTGGGGCTTCTCGGACCGCGTCGGCTGGTTCTGGGTGCCGGGCAATCGCTGGGCCCCTGCCTGGGTGTCGTGGCGCCAGTCCGACGACTACCTCGCCTGGGCTCCTCTCCCGCCTTCCTACGATCGCGGCTACGACCGCGGCTATGACCGCGGTTACGATCGCAACGGCGGAGGCAGCGGCATCAACATCAATATCTCGTTCGGGGACGTGCCCGACTATTACTGGTCGGTCGTTCCGTCGCGCGACTTCCTCTCCGACGATCTGCCGCGCTACTACGTCCGCGATCAGAACCGGCGCCGTGATCTCGACCGCACCCGCCCGGTCGGCCACACCACCATCGTCAACAACACGACGATCGTGAACAACGTGGTCAACGTCAACTACGTCGAACAGAAGACCAAGAAGAAGGTCGTCAAGCGGCGGATCGCGCGAACCACGAATGCGGAAGCGGCCGGCAAGGTCGATAGCGACGCGATCGAGGTTTATCAGCCCGACCCGCAAGACACGTCCGCTGCGCTCGCGCCGCCCGAGGCGAAGACGGTCGAAGAGATTGCCGAGACGAGCGAGACCAAGGCGCAGGCCGAGGGCGAGGCCACGACCGAAGATCGGCTCTCCCCGCCGGAGGTGCAGGACGCGGTCAAGAAGCGCAAAGGAGCGAAAGACCGGAAGGGGAAAACCGCCGAGGGCAAGACCGCCGAGGGCGAAACCGACAGCGGCATAGCGACCAGTGATCCCGGCTCGGATGCGGCGCCCCCGCTCGATCCCGCGCTGCCGAAAGGCACCGAGTCCGACGCACCGCCTCCACCGTCCAACACGCCGAAGCCTGCGCCGGTCCCGGCACAAGAGATAACCGCGCCGGCGGCCGAGACGGGCACGCCGCCGAAGGATGCGAAGAAGGGCGGCAAGAAGGGCGCGGAACAGCCGCCGGAGGAGCCGAACGCGGGTCAGGACGTGACGCCGCCAGCCGAGATCAAAGCACCCGAGGTCACGGCACCCGAGGTCACGGCGCCTGAGAGCGAGGCCACGCCGGAGACCCCGGCCGTCGTCGCGCCCAAGACGCTGCCCCCTGCGGAGGAGCAGGAGAAACCGGGCCGCAAGAAGCAGGCGCCGGATGACGACAAGCCAGACGGGCAATCTCCGTCCGGCCCGAAGAGTTCGGGGCCAAAAGATTCGGGCCCCAAAAACTCGAGGCCCAAGGATTCCGGTCCGAAGGATTCGGGTCCCAAGGACTCAGGTCCCAAGGACTCAGGTCCCAAGGACTCGGGCGCTAAGGACAAGGCGTCGCCGCCTGCGGATACGGGCGCGGAGGCCAAGCCCGCGCCCGCAGAACAGGACTCGGCGCCGAAGGCTCCCGTCGATGAGCCCAAGCCTGAGTCTAAGCCCGAGCCCAAACCCGAGCTAAAGGCCGCGCCTGTCGTGCCGCAAGCCGCCCCGGACAGTCCCGCGGAACAGAGCGCCCCGCCGGCGCCCGAGCCCGGGAAGAAGAAGGCCGAGCCCAAGCCCGGACCAAAAGACGAGGCAAAACCCAAGCCTGGGCCTAAGCAGGAGCCAAAGGCTGACGCCGAGCACAAGGCTGCGCCTGAGGCTGAGGCAAAGCCGAAGCCCAACGCGGCGCCGGAACTGAAGGCTGCGCCAAAGCCCCAGCCTGTACCGAAGGTCGAAGCCAAGCCGACGCCCGAGCCGAAGCCTGAAGCCAAACCCCAGGCTAAGCCTGCACCAAAGGCTGAAGCAAAGCCGAAGCCGAAGCCTGCACCGAAGGCTGAAGCAAAGCCGAAGCCGAAGCCTGCCCCGAAGCAAGAGCCCAAGCCGAAACCAAAGGCCGAGGTGAAGCCGAAACCGAAGCCGAAGGCGGATGCCAAGCCGAAGCCCGTAGCCAAGCAAGCTGCGCCCAAGCCGAAGCCTGCCCCGAAGGCGGAAGCGAAGGCGAAGCCGAAACCTAAGCCCGAGGCGAAACTCAAGCCGAAGGCGCCGCCCGGGCCGTCCGGCGCAAAGCAAGCCAAAAGCATGGCGGCACCCAAGCCTCCCAAGGGGCCCGGGCGGGACGCAGCGAAGCCGCGCGCCGCGGCGGCCGATGCGTCAGCAGCCGAGACCGCCAACAAAAAGAAAAAGAAGAAGGGCAAGCCTGACGACGGCCGCGACGCCCGTTAGCGTCAACGCCGAGAAGGTTGCGACGAAAAATCGACGTGGTCGCGGGGCGCGGTGTGCTAGCGTCGCGCCGTGTCACTCCTCATAGCGCTCCATATCCTCGCCGCCGTCATCTGGGTCGGCGGCATGTTCTTCGCCTATATGGCGTTGCGCCCGGCGGCGGGCCCGCTGGAGCCCGAGATCCGGCTAACCCTTTGGCGCGGCGTGTTTCGCCGTTTCTTCCCCTGGGTGTGGCTGTGCGTCGTCGTGCTGCTCGCGTCCGGCTACGGCATCATCTTTGGCTATCTCGGCGGGTTCGCGGGCGCCGGCCTGCACATCCACGTCATGCAGGGCATCGGCATCGTGATGATGCTGTTATTCGGACATCTCTTCTTCGGACCTTGGCGGCGGTTTGGCGCCGCTGTGGAAAACAAAGATTTCCCCGAAGCCGCCAAACGCTTGAATCAAATTCGCCTTATTGTCGCGGTCAACCTCGTGCTCGGCCTTGTCACGATCGTCGTGGGCGCGAGCGGCCGCTTCTGGTAAATGCGCCCGAACTTGACCACGTGACCGCGCAATGCCACTCACCTGCCAATTCCGACAGCCAACCGGAGACACTCAATGAGCACAGATAAAAAGACGAGACCGAATTTCGTACGGCGGCCGACGAAGCGGGTGTTGACGGGAGAGACGCGCGAAGAAGAAGCGGCGCGCCTGGCAGCAGAGATTGCCGCTCATCCGGTGACGAAATGCGAGCCTGGCGAGTACAAGCCCACCTCGTCGCGGCCCGGCTGGACCAACAAGCCGTTCATGCCGCAAGCGGAACTGAACGAGGCTGAGCGCATCGCCAAGAAGATGCGCAAATCCTGAGGGGCTCCCCCTCAGGATTTCAGGGCGGCGCGGAAAGGGCTCGCCGGATAGGAGCCTAACACGGTCACCTCGCTGGTGAAGAAGCCGAGCTCCTCCATGGCGAGCTGGACCCGGCGCTCGGCCGGGTGACCCTCGATATCGGCATAGAACATGGTGGCGTTGAACGAGCCCTCGAGCTGGTAGGACTCAAGCTTCGTCATGTTGACGCCGTTGGTGGCGAAGCCGCCCATCGCCTTGTATAGCGCCGCGGGCACGTTGCGCACGCGGAACACGAAGGTGGTGATGATGGGACCGTCATCGGCCTTGGCCTTCTGCGGCTTGGCGGCCAGCACCACGAAGCGCGTGGTGTTGTGGGTGGCGTCCTCGATGTCCTTCTTGGCGATGCGCAGACCATAAATCTCGGCGGCAAGCTTCGAGGCGATGGCGGCTTGGGTGGGGTCGCCCGTCTCGCGCACATGGCGCGCGGCGCCGGCGGTATCGGCCTCGACCACCGGCGTCAGCTTCAGGGCGGCGATGGCCTTGCGGCACTGGCCGAGCGCCATGATGTGGCTGTGCACGGTCTTCAGCCCGTTCAGCCTGGCGCGCGGCAGCGTCAGCAATTGGTGCCGCACCCGCTCGAAATGCTCGGCGACGATGTAAAGGCCCGAGTGCGGCAGGAGATGGTGGATGTCGGCGACGCGTCCCGCCACCGAGTTCTCGATGGGGATCATGGCGAGCTTTGCCTTGCCGGTCTTCACTGCCGCAAGCGCATCCTCGAACGTGGCGCAAGGCATCGCCTCCATGTCCGGGTAGGCGTCGCGGGCGGCCAAATGCGAGTTGGCGCCGGGCTCGCCCTGGAAGGCGATCTTATTCAAGCGCGGTCTGGCCATGGGTTTTCGCGAGGTGTCTTTGCTGAAGGCGGGCGCGGTTTAGCTGCGGGCTTCAAGAAGTTCGCGCGCCCGCGCAAGGTCGGCCGGAGTATCGACACCGAGCGGGACAGTGTCAACGAGGCCGACATGGATGCGCATGTCCGCCTCCAGGGCGCGGAGTTGCTCGAGCTTCTCGCGGTTCTCGAGCGGCGACGGCGGCAGCGCCACGAAGCGGTCCAGCGCGCTGCGCCGGTAAGCATAGATGCCGATGTGGTGGTAGAGCGGACCGTCGCCGTAAGGCGCCGTGGCCCGCGTGAAATAAAGCGCCCTGAGAATGCCGCCGCGGCCAAGCGGCGAGCCGACCACCTTGACTACGTTGGGGTTTGTGCGCTCCTCCTCGCGGACGATCTCGGCGGCGATGGTGCCGATATCCGCCTCGCCCTCGCGCAGCGCGGCCACGCAGGCCCGCACGAGCTTCGGATCGAGCGTCGGCAAGTCGCCCTGCAGGTTGACGATCACCTCGATCCCCCGGTCCGGATCGACCATTTGGACCGCCTCATGAATGCGATCCGAGCCGCTGGCGTGATCGGGGCGCGTCATGACCGCCTCGCCGCCCGCCTTCGCGATCGCATCGGCCACGGCATCGGCATCGGTGGCGACCAGCACGGGGCCGCAATCGGCCTCGATCGCCCGCCGCCAGACATGAACGATCATGGGTTCTCCGGCGATCATCGCCATGGGCTTGTCGGGCAGTCTCGTCGCGCTCAACCGGGCAGGAATGACGATAAGGGATTCTGACATGATTTTCCGTGGGTTAGTTCAGGACGATTTCCTGGCGACAGAACGAATGCGCGACAATTCTCTGAGTTGCAACAGCCGGATCGCCCCTATAGTCTCACGCCGCGTCGCAAGAGCTACAAAGAAGTAGCCTTTGCCTGCTGGGGGGACATCGGCATGAAGTATTACTATCTCAACAAAATCGCTATGGCAGTGCTGGTCGCGCTGCTCTTGTTCTTTGGTGCAAGAACGCTCGTCAACATCGCCTTCGAAGAGCATGAGCCCGAGAAGCCTGGCTTCGAAGTGGCCGGCTCGGAAGAGAAGGCCGAAGGCGGGGCCGAGAAGCCCGCTGGCGGCGGCGGACTCGGAGATCATCGCGGCGCTGCAGACCGCCGATCCGGCACAGGGCGAAAAAGACGTAGCGCTCTGCAAGGTGTGCCACAGCTTCGACAAGGGCGGTCCCACGATGATCGGCCCGAACCTCTATGGCGTCGTTGGTCACAAGATCGCCTCCCATGAAGGCGTCAACTACACCGCGGCCCTCAAAGGCAAGGAAGGCGACTGGACCTTCGAGAATCTCGACCATTGGCTGACCAACCCGCAGGCCTTCGCACCGGGGACGAGCATGGCCTTCCCAGGCATCCCGGACCTCAAGAAGCGCGCCGACGTCATCGCCTACCTGAACAAGAACAGCGACAGCCCGCTGCCCATCCCCGAGCCCAAGGCGAGAGGCCGCGCCCGAGGAAGCGGCCGAAGGCGAGAAGCCCGCAGCCGGCGAAGGCAAGCCGGAGATCCTCGCGCTGATCGCCACCGCCGATCCGGCGAAGGGCGAGGCGAGCGCCGGTCTCTGCAAGGTCTGCCATACGGTCGACAAGGGCGGCGCCACGCTGGTCGGCCCCAATCTGTGGGGCGTCGTCGGGCACAAGATCGCCGCCCATGAGGGTTTCACGTACACGCCAGCGCTCAAGAAGCATGAGGGCGATGAGTGGACCTACGAGAACCTCGATCATTGGCTGACCAATCCGCAGGCCTTCGCGGCAGGTACCACCATGGCCTTCCCCGGCATCCCGGATGCTCAGAAGCGCGCCGAGGTGATCGCCTATCTGCGGAGCCTCAGCGACGACCCTGTCCCGTTGCCTGCGGCGGACGAGCCCGCAGCCGAGGAGCCTGCTGCGGAAGAGCCCGCAGCCGAGGAGCCTGCTGCGGAAGAGCCCGCAGCCGAGGAGCCTGCTGCGGAAGAGCCCGCGGCTGAAGAGCCTGCGGCAGAAGAGCCGGCCGCGGAGGAGCCTGCAGCCACGGAAGAGCCGGCAGAGTCCGAGGCGGCAGCGCCCGCCGAGGAGCCTGCAACGGAGGAGCCTGCGGAAGAGGAAGCCCCTCTCGCCGCAGAGCCCGAGGAGCCGTCCGCCACTGACGAGCCCGCGGCCGATGAGGTAATGGAAGAAGGCCGGGAAGAGATCATCGTCAACTCTCCGACCGTCTCCGAGGACGCCCCGTCCGAGCCCTCCATGGGCGAGGGTCCGTCCGCTAGCCAGCCGCAGCCGATCTATCCCGACAATTCGTCCTCTCTCGCCGCAGAGCCCGAGGAGCCTTCCGTTACCGATGAGCCGGCGGCCGACGAGGTGATGGAAGAAGGCCGGGAAGAGATCATCGAGGACGCGCCCAGCGGAGCGCACAAAGGCGAGGACCCCTCGCCGAGCCAGCCGCAGCCGGTTTATCCGGACGGCGCGCCGGACACCAACTAGGGCCGGCGCAAATCGAAAGTTACAAGGGCCTCCCTCGGGAGGCCCTTTTTTTGCCTGCCGGCAAAGCCTCAGGCGCTGAGGCAGATGACCGATAATTCATTTGGTCATGAAGCCTGCCATGCTAGCTTTCCTAAGCCTTTTGGCGCTTCCGGCGCTTGCCTGACGCGCATCTTCAGGAGCGCTCGAAAAGGCTAATCCCTGCCATATGGAGTCGTTCCGCTGCTCATGACCTTGCTTCGCCTCGCCCTTGCCGCAACTCTCACCAGCATCCTCCTCAGTCCGGCTCTCGCCGAGGATACGCCCACCTGCCATCATGCGGTGTCACTGATCGGGGAGCCGAAATACCCCGCCGGTTTCAGTCATTTCGACTACGTGAATCCCGACGCTCCGAAGGGGGGTAGAGCCCGGCTCGCCGCGATCGGCGGCTTCGACAGCCTCAACCCGGTGCTCTACCGCGGCGAGCAGGCGGCGGGGCTGAACCTCGTTACCGAGACCCTAATGAGCGACAGCATCGACGAGGCTTCGACCTCCTACGGGCTGATCGCCGAATGCGCGTCCTATCCGGACGACTATTCCTCGGTCACCTTCAAGCTCCGCAAGGAGGCTCGCTGGCATGACGGCACGCCGATCACGGCTGACGACGTGATCTACAGCCTCGAGGTGAACAAGACGGCCAACCCGCGCATGGGGCTCTACTACAAAAACGTCACCCGGGCCGAAGCGACCGGCGACAACGAGGTCACTTTCTATTTCGACAGCAAGGGCAATCGCGAGCTGCCCATGATCATGGGTCAGCTCACCATCCTGCCGAAGCATTATTGGACGGGGACGGACGCGAACGGCGAGCCGCGCGATCCGATGAAGACCACGCTCGAGCCACCGCTCGGCTCGGGGCCCTATCGGCTCAAGGAAGCCACGCCCGGCCGTTCGGTCGTTTATGAGCGGGTGGCCGACTATTGGGGCAAGGATTTGCCCGTGAACAAGGGCCAGTGGAATTACGACGAGATCCGCTTCGACTATTACCGCGACTCGACCGTGGCGTTCGAGAGCTTCAAGGCGGGTAATCTCGACTACTGGCAGGAAACGAGCGCGAAAAACTGGGCGACGGGCTATGACTTCCCCGCCGTGCGCGATGGCTACGTCAAGCGCCAAGAGGTGAAGATCCAGCGCACGCAGCCCATGCAGGCCTTCGTGCTCAACCTGCGGCGTCCGCAGTTTCAGGACCGCCGCGTGCGCCAGGCGTTCAATCTCGCTTTCAACTTCGAATGGGCCAACAAGAATTTGTTCTATGGCCAGTATGAACGGGTCGGCAGCTATTTCGAGAATAGCGAGTTGGCCGCGCCGCGCGAACTGCCCACGGGCCGGGAACTCGAGATCCTGAACGGCGTCAGGGATCAGGTGCCGGCTGAGGTATTCACCAAGGTTCACAAAAATCCCGCGAACGACGAGCAAGCCGACATGCGCGGGAACTTGCGCAAGGCGGTGATGCTGCTGAAAGAGGCCGGCTGGCAGGTCAAGGACGGCAAGCTCACCAATGTGAAGACCGGCCAGACCATGACGGTCGAGTTCCTGCTCGTGTCGCCGTTGTTCGAGCGGATCGTGCAGCCTTATCTGCGCAACCTGGAGAAGCTCGGCGTCAAGGGTTCGATCCGGCTCGTCGACTCCGCGCAATATACGCGCCGGCTCAACGGCTTCGACTACGACATCATCGTATCGACCTTCGCCCAGTCGGACTCTCCCGGTAACGAGCAGCGCGACTTCTGGGGCACCGAGGCGGCCGACCGCGAAGGCAGCATGAACATGATCGGCATCAAGGACCCGGCGATCGACAAGCTGGTCGACCAGGTCATCTACGCCAAGAACCGCGAAGAGCTCATCGCCGCCACCCACGCGCTCGACCGCGTGCTGCTGTGGCACGACTTCGTGGTGCCGCAATGGTTCTCACCCAATGTGCGCATCGCCTATTGGGACCGCTACGGCCAGCCCGAGAAGCTGCCGGGGCTGACCCCGGGCTTCCTTCAGGTCTGGTGGTATGACGAGAAAATGGGCGAGCGGCTCCCGGGACCGTCGAAGCGCTGATGGGCGGGACGCGCGCAGTCTCAAGCTTCTCCGCCGGGGCGCTTCTGCTCTTTGCGCTCGCCGTCAGTTCCGCTTCGGCCGCGGAGCGCACACACGGTTTGTCGGCCTTCGGCGACCTCGCCTACCCGCCCGACTTCGATCATTTCGCTTACGCCAACCCGGAGGCGCCCAAGGGCGGCACCTTCTCGCTGGTCGGCTGGGGCGGCGTCACCACGTTCAACAGCCTCAACAATTATATTCTGAAGGGCGATGCGGCGCAGGGGCTGGAGCTGTTGTTCGACACGCTGATGGTGCGCGCCGCGGACGAGCCCGACGCGGTCTATGGGCTCGTGGCTGAAAGCGCCGAGGTTGCGGACGATCGCATGTCGGTAACCTTTCACCTGCGGCCCGAGGCACGGTTTTCCGACGGAAGTCCCCTGACCGCCGACGACGTGGTGTTCTCGTTCGAGACGCTGAAGGAGAAAGGCCACCCGATTTTTCACCAGACGCTCCGCGATGTGGTGAAGGCGGAGGCGCTGGACCCGCAGACCGTGCGCTATAGTTTCCAGGGCGACCTCGTGCGCGACCTGCCGCTCACCGTTGCCGAGCTGCCAATCCTTTCCAAGACCTATTACGCAACGCAGCCGTTCGACCAGACTACGCTCGACGTGCCCCTCGGCTCGGGCCCTTATCTTGTCGATCAGATGATGCAAGGGCGCACCATCGTCTACCGTCGCAACCCCGACTATTGGGCCAAGGATCTTCCGGTCAATCGCGGGCGCTGGAACTTCGACAAGATTCGCTACGAATATTTCCGCGACCGCACCGCCGGCATGGAGGCCTTCAAGGCGGGCTTCTACGATTTCCGCGAGGAGTTCACCTCGAAGGTATGGGCGACGGAATACGACTTCCCCGCGATCCGCGACGGCCGCGTGAAGAAAGAGGTGCTGCCCGACGACACGCCTTCCGGCACGCAAGGGTTCTTCATCAACACGCGGCGCGACCAGCTCAAGGACCCGCGCGTGCGCGAGGCGCTCGATCTCGCTTTCGACTTCGAGTGGACCAACCGCAACATGTTCTACGGCCTCTACGACCGCACCCAGAGCTTCTTCGAAAACTCACCGATGAAAGCGGAGGGCGAGCCGTCGGAGGCCGAGTTGACGCTGTTGCAGGGCCTCGGCGTACCGGTGCCGGAAGGGGCGCTCGGGCCGGTCTATGTGCCGCCCAAGACGGACGGCTCGGGCCGCAACCGCGCGCTCTTCGTGGAGGCCGGCAAACTGCTCGACGAGGCGGGCTGGACCGTCAAGAACGGCATGCGCGTCAACGACAAGGGCGAGCCGCTCAAGATCGAAGTGCTGATGTTCGAGCCCGTGATGGAGCGCATCGCCGCGCCCTATATCAAGAACCTCAAACTGCTCGGCATCGACGCGCGCTTGCGCATGGTCGACCCCGCGCAATATCAGCAGCGGCTGAAGGATTTCGATTTCGACATCACCACGCAGCGCTATTCGATGCGCAGCACACCGGGCGTGGAACTGCGCAGCTATTTCGGCTCGCAAGCCGCGGACCTGGACGGTTCGCTCAATCTTGCCGGCATCAAGGACCCGGCGGTCGATGCGCTGATCGAACGCGTGGTGGCGGCGAAGACGCGCGAGGACATGACCATTGCGGCGCGCGCGCTCGACCGCGTGCTTCGGGCCGGCCATTACTGGGTGCCCCACTGGTACAAGGGCTCCAACACGGTCGCCTATTGGGACAAGTTCTCCAGGCCCGAGACCAAGCCGAAATACGACCGGGGCATTCTCGACACGTGGTGGTTCGATGAGGCAAAGGCCGCTCAGATCGAGACGACCAAACCGTCGGAGGGTGCGGCGGCTACCGAGGAGGCCGAGCCCGGTGGCATCCGTCTATGGCTGATCCTGGCCGCGCTGCTCGGTGCGGGACTCGTCGTCACCATGGTGATGCGGGCGCGCCGCAGGCCCAAGTCTTAAGCGCAGAGCCTAGACCAGGCGCTCGAAGCGCTCGATCTTGCGGAATACGGGCGCGGGATTGACGCCGAACGTGTCGCGGAAGGCGTGACTGAAATGCGTGGCGTCGGCGAAGCCGCTTTCCATGGCGGCCACGGTCATGTTGTCACTGGCATGCAGATGCTCGGCACTGAGCCACAGCCGCTTCCACATGCGATAGCGCCGATAGGGCACCCCGATCTGTTCGCTGAACAAATGCAACACGCGGGACGGCGACAGGCCGAGCGCGGCACCAAGCTCGGCTTGAGTATGATTGCGATCCGGCTCGTTCCTGATGAGCTCGATGATCTTTTGGATGCGCGGGTCGATGAGGCTTTCGCCGTCGGTCGCGGGCAATAGCCGGTCCAAGCGCCGCTCGACCTCGGGCTGGCGCGGGTTCTCCTCGAACACCCATTGGAAGTCGGCGACGATCTCCGGATCATGGAACGCGCCGACGACGCCCTTACGGTAGGGAAACCGGCGGCGGAAGGCCCCCGCCGACGGACTGTCGATATCGACGAACAGCTTGCCATGCACGCCGCCGGCGAGATCGAGCGCATGGCGCAAGCCCGGGGGCACCAGGGCGACGCGATAGGGCCGCCATTCGCCCTCACCAAGCTTCATCCTGAAGGGGCCGTAAATGCCGACATGGAGGACCGGGGCGCCGTAACCATGCGCCTCCAGATGCTGCAACGGCCCGCAATAAAGCGCGCGTCCCTTGCCGATATAGAGCTGCGAGTGGAACGGATGAAATTGCTGCATAGCCGGTTCATGCAAGTTCTGGCGGGACGCCTCGGCTATGGTCCACGCGAAAGACAAGACCCACGCCGAGGCCAGAGCGGTTCCGACCATAGTCGGTGGCTACGGGCATCGGAAGGCAATTATCGGGAGGAAAAGTCCATGCAAGATCGCCCGCAATTGGATGACAGCGCATTCCGGTCGCGCTTCGCCGCATTGCTCAGCGAGGCGCCCAGCGGGACGATCAAGGATCACCATTTTCTGCAAGTCCCGTCCGACAAGGCGCCGTGGCTGGATACCGGCATCGACCTCGCCGCCGGCGATCACGTCTCGACCTTCTCCACCGGCGCGACCTCGCTGAAAGGCACGCCGATCTCGTTTCCCTCGACCATCCAAATCTGGTTCAGGATCGGAGAGGACGGCGAGATCTTTCGCGGCACACGCGCCTCCAACAGCTTCGCCGTCGACAAGGGAGGGAGGCTCTACGTCGGCACCATGTTCCCCGGAGAATTTGCCAGCCCTACGGGCGCACTGGCCACGCCAGCCGAGGCCTATGACATGGCGGAGGGAAATTTGTGCCTGCTCGTGGTGCGCTGGCAGGACGAGCCCCGGAATGCGCTCAAGCAGCTTGCGGCAGTGGGCGACGTGGACGGCCTGGTGGCCACCGAGCTCGACCGCCTCGCCAACCAAGTGCCGGTACCGGCGGGATGGGAGTATCTCTGGTTCATTGGTCCGTCCGAGATCTACAAGGACTGCGACGCCCACGGCCACGATCACGCCATCTGCTGCCATAGCGATAATAATGGCGCGCTTCTGATCAAGGACTGCGTGCTGCCGCTTCAGCCCGGAACGAAGCTCTCCTGGTCATGGTGCATGGAACAGCTGCCATCGGCGGTGGCTGAGGATACGCTTCCGACCCACGACTATCTGAGCGTCGCCGTGGAGTTCGATAACGGGCAGGACATCACCTATTTCTGGAGCTGCGAATTGCCGCCGGAAACCACATTTCGCTGTCCGATCCCGACCTGGACCCACCGCGAGACCCATGTGGTCGCCCGCACGGGCGTCGCGGATCTCGGCAAATGGCTCTCGGAAGAGCGCGACATATACGCCGATTACGCCGCGGCGATCGGCGGCCCCATGCCGGAGAAGATCGTGCGCGTGTGGCTCATCTGCGTGACCATCTTCCAGCAGACCGAGGGCAAGTGCCAATTCGCCGATATTTCGTTCCAAACGCCCCAAGGCGTCGTTCCGGTCCTGTAGGGTCAGCGCCGCCACTTTTCCGCCATTTCTCCATCTGTTCCGAAGCCCCTCAGAGTCTGCTATGGCTCTGAGGGCGCGCGCATTCGCCCGCGGCAAAGGCCCCGGATGCCGGGTTTCACTCCCGGGCAGAATCCAGTAAGCATCAGGGTGCAGACACGATCTCCGGACCGCCAGGGCGGGGCAGCGGCCGGAAACCTTAGCGACAGGAATTCTAGCGACATTGGCCGCCTATATCCTTCGCCGCATCCTTCTGATCATTCCCACCATGCTTGGCATCATGCTGGTGACGTTCGTCATCGTGCAGTTCGCCCCAGGCGGCCCGGTGGAGCGTCTGATCGCCCAGCTTGCCGGCACCGATCCGGGCGCCACTGCTAAATTCAGCGGTGGCGGCGGCGATTTCGCCGGCGGCGCCGGCAATCAGGGCATGCCGGGCGACATCTCCGCGGCGCCTTCCAAATATCGCGGCGCGCAAGGGCTCGATCCGGAATTCATCGCCAGTCTGGAGAAGCAGTTCGGCTTCGACAAACCGGCGCATGAGCGCTTCGGCATGATGCTGTGGAAATACGTCACCTTCGATTTCGGCGAGAGCTATTTCCGCGACACCAAGGTGCTCGACTTGATCGCCGAACGCATGCCGGTGTCGATCTCGCTCGGACTTTGGATGACGCTGATCGCCTATGCGATCTCAATCCCGCTCGGAATCCGTAAAGCCGTCAGCGACGGTTCGCGCTTCGACGTGTGGACCTCGAGCGTCATCGTCATCGGCTACGCCATCCCCGGCTTCCTCGTCGCCGTGTTCCTGATCGTGTTGTTCGCCGGCGGTTCCTTCTTCCAGATCTTTCCCTTGCGCGGGCTGGTCTCCGAGGATTTCTGGTCGCTGCCTTGGTACGACAAGATCCTCGACTATTTCTGGCATCTGGTGCTGCCGTTGACCGCCATGGCGCTGTCGGCCTTCGCCACGACCACCTTCCTCACCAAGAACTCGTTCCTCGAGGAAATCCGCAAGCAATATGTCACCACGGCGCGAGCAAAAGGGCTGACCGAGCATAAAGTGCTCTACGGGCATGTCTTCCGGAACGCCATGCTGATCGTCATCGCCGGCTTCCCCGGCGCCTTCATCGGCGCCTTCTTCGCCGGCTCGCTGCTCATCGAGACGATCTTCACGCTCGACGGGCTGGGGCTTCTAGGCTTCGAGGCGATCGTCAACCGCGACTATCCGGTGGTGTTCGCCACCGTGTACATCTTCTCGCTGCTCGGCTTGTTCATCAATCTCATCTCCGACCTCACCTATACCTGGATCGATCCGCGCATCGATTTCGAGACGCGGGAGGTCTGACGCGATGGACGCTCCCACCGACGTCAGCGTTACCGAGGAGGTCGCCGCCGAAGGCGTACCTCAGCCGCGAGTTTGGTTCTCGGCGCTCAACCGGCGGCGCTGGGCAACGTTCAAGAAGAACAGGCGCGGCTACTGGTCGTTGTGGATCTTTCTGGTCCTGTTCGGCATCAGCCTGTGCGCCGAGTTCATCGCCAACGACAAGCCTATCCTCGTGGAATATGAGGGCCAGCTATACTGGCCGATCTTCAAATCCTATCCGGAGACGGATTTCGGCGGCGTCTTCGAGACCGAAGCGGACTATCGCGATCCCGTTGTGAAGGAGCTGATCACCGATAGTGGCGGTTGGATGCTTTGGCCGCCAATCCGCTTCTCCTACAACACCCAGAGCAAGAACCCTCCTATGGCCTTCCCGGTGAAGCCAACTTGGATGCTCACCAAGGAGGACTGCAAGCTGGCGGTTGAGCGCGGCTTCCACCCGTGTGACTCAAGCCTCGAGTGGAATTGGCTCGGCACCGACGATCAGGGGCGCGACGTCGTCGCCCGCATCATCTACGGCTTTCGCCTGTCTGTTCTGTTCGGCCTGGTGCTGACCCTGTTCTCGTCGGTGATCGGCGTGGCGGCCGGTGCGGTGCAGGGCTATTTCGGCGGTTGGACGGACCTTCTGTTCCAGCGCTTCATCGAGATCTGGACCAGCGTGCCGCAGCTCTATCTGCTCATCATCGTGGCGGCGGTGATCGAGCCGAATTTCTGGATCCTGCTCGGCATCCTGCTCGCCTTTTCCTGGGTGGCATTGGTCGGCGTGGTGCGCGCGGAGTTCCTCCGCGCCCGCAATTTCGAATATGTCACCGCGGCGCGCGCGCTCGGCCTGTCCAACATGAAGATCATCTTCCGGCACCTCTTGCCGAACGCCATGGTGGCGACGCTGACTTTCATGCCGTTCATCCTCAACGGCTCGATCACCACGCTCACCTCGCTCGACTTTCTTGGCTTCGGCCTGCCGCCGGGGTCGCCCTCGCTCGGCGAGCTCCTGGCGCAAGGCAAGGACAATCTGCAAGCGCCGTGGCTCGGCTTGACCGCGTTCTTCGTCATTGCCCTCATGCTGAGCCTGCTCATCTTCGTGGGCGAGGCGGTGCGCGACGCGCTCGACCCGCGCAAGACAATGGTCTGAGGCAAGGCTATGCACGGCTCACACGATCACGGACATAACCATGGACCAGGCGAGGTCGACGCAAACAACGAGAAGCGCATGGGGCTTGCGGCGCTCCTCACCGGCTGCTTCATGTTCGCCGAGGTTGCAGGCGGTATCGCCGCCGACTCGCTCGCGCTGATCGCCGACGCGGGCCACATGCTCACCGACTTCGCCTCGCTCTCGCTCGCCTGGTTCGCCTTCCGGCTGTCGCGCCGCCCGGCCGACTGGCAGCGCACCTACGGCTTCGACCGCTTCCAGGTGCTGATCGCCTTCGCCAACGGATTGGCTCTCTTCGTCATCGCCGGCTGGATCGTCTACGAGGCCATCGACCGGTTGATGGGCACGCCGCATATCTCTGGCGGCATCATGGTGGTGGTTGCGATCGCGGGGCTCATCGTCAACATCGTGGCCTTCTGGCTGCTGCGGGGGGCCGACCGCGAAAATCTCAACGTGCGCGGCGCCGCCATTCACGTGCTCGGCGACCTACTCGGCTCGGTGGCGGCGCTGGTCGCCGGCGCGGTGATCATACTCACCGGTTGGACGCCGATCGATGCGCTGTTGTCGATCCTGGTCGCGGCAATCATCGTGCGCAGCGGCTGGCACGTGGTGGCGGCCTCCGCTCATATCCTGCTCGAAGGCGCGCCGAAGGAGCTCGACACGCGGGACATCGGCCCCGACCTCACCGCCACCATTCCAGACGTCGAGGAGGTCCACCACGTACATGTGTGGTCGATCACGCAGTCCAGGCGCATGGTGACGCTGCACGCGCAGATCTGCGACACCAAGGATTCCGATGAACTCGTGAAAGCGATCAAGGCGCGGCTCAAGGACAAATTCGGCCTCGATCACGCCACGGTCGAGATCGAGCGGTCGGCTTGCGCCGATGAAGCGCCGGAGCAAACCAAAGCATGAGCAAAGAGCCCCTCCTCGCGGTCGACGATCTTTCCGTGGACTTTACCGCCGGCAACACGGTGACGCACGCGGTCAGGAATGTGTCTTTCGACATCGGCCACGGCGAGACGGTGGCGCTGGTCGGCGAGTCCGGCTCGGGCAAGACGGTGACCGCACTGTCGATCCTACAGCTTCTGCCTTACCCCGCCGCGTCGCATCCCTCCGGCGCCATCCGCTTCAAGGGCGAGAACCTGCTTGCGCTACCGCCGGAAGGCTTGCGCCATGTGCGCGGCAACAAGATCTCGATGATCTTCCAGGAGCCGATGACCTCGCTCAACCCGCTGCACACGATCGAGCGGCAGATCGCCGAGGTGTTGCGTATCCATATGGGTTTGTCGGGCGCGGCTTGCCGGGCGCGGGTCATCGATCTTCTCACCAAGGTCGGCATCGAAGACCCGGAAGGCCGCCTCGCCTCCTATCCCCATCAGCTCTCCGGCGGCCAACGGCAGCGGGTGATGATCGCCATGGCGCTCGCCAACGAGCCGGACCTGCTGATCGCCGACGAGCCGACCACCGCCCTCGACGTCACCATCCAGGCGCAGATCCTGCAGCTTCTCCTCGACCTCAAGGCCGAGTTCAATATGGCGATGCTGCTCATCACCCATGACCTCGGCATCGTGCGGAAGATGGCCGAACGGGTCTGCGTGATGAATAACGGCGAGATCGTCGAGCATGGCGAAACCCACGACGTGTTCGACAATCCGCAACACGCCTATACCAAGCATTTGATCGCGTCCGAGCCCAAGGGATCGCCGCCGCCGGCCAACGCCAAAGCCAAAGTCATCCTCAGCACCGAGGATTTGCGTGTGTGGTTCCCCATCAAGCGCGGCTTCCTGCGGCGCACGGTCGGGCATATCAAGGCGGTTGACGGCATCGACTTGGAGATCAAGGAGGGGCAGACGCTGGCCGTGGTCGGTGAGTCCGGATCGGGCAAGACGACGCTGGGGCTCGCCCTACTCCGGCTGGTATCGAGCGACGGGCCGATCGTCTATCTCGGCAGCCGCATTGACGGCTACGACTCAAAGCGCATGCGCCCCTTACGGCGCGACATCCAGATCGTGTTTCAGGACCCCTACGGCTCGCTCTCCCCGCGCCTGTCCATCGGCCAGATCATCGAGGAGGGGCTCGGCATCCAGGCCCCGAACTTGAGCCGGGCCGAGCGTGACGCCCGCGTAGCCCGCGCCCTCAAGGAGGTCGGCCTCGACCCGGGCGTCCGCGACCGCTACCCGCATGAATTCTCCGGTGGCCAGCGCCAGCGCATCGCCATCGCCCGGGCCTTGGTGCTGGAGCCGAAATTCCTCATTCTCGATGAGCCCACCTCGGCGCTCGACGTGTCGGTTCAGGCGCAGATCGTCGACCTGTTGCGCGAGCTGCAGCGCAAGCACAAGCTGGCCTATCTCTTCATCAGCCACGATCTCAAGGTTGTGCGGGCGCTGGCCAATTCCATCATCGTGCTGCGGCACGGCAAGGTGGTCGAACAAGGCACGGCGCGCACCGTGTTCTCCAAGCCGAAGACGGATTACACCAAGGCGCTGCTGGCGGCCGCGTTCGAGCTCGAAGCCACGAGCGGATCCGCGGTCTCGACTTAGCGGAACCCAATCACCGTCCTCACGTTTATGCCCTGCACGTTTCACGGCAACGGAGGATCAAGACATGCGCGGCATTCTGTTGTGGCTGATCGGTATCCCGATCCCCATCATCATTCTGCTTTACCTGTTCGGCGTCTTTTAGCCGTGGCGACCGCGCGGCAACCGGCGCACGCCGGTCACCTCGAAGCCGGCCGCCTTGATTCGGTCGCGGGCTTCACTGAACGGCTCGCTCTCAACCGCCATATGATGGGCGTTGGCGTGAATAAATTCTTCCGGGCTCGTCATGATGCCTACATGACCGTCCCAGAACACGAGATCGCCGCGCGCAAGCGCGGCGCCGTCCCGCCAGTCGATAGCCTCGCCCACTTCGGCCGCCTGCATATCGGCGTCACGCGGCACAGCGTGGCCGGCGGCGGCGGCGGCGAGTTGCACCAGGCCGGAACAATCCAGCCCGACGCTGGTCCTCCCGCCCCATAGATAGGGCGTGCCAACAAAGGCTTCCGCGACAGCGACAAAGTCTTCAGCATGCTGTCGCACAGATGCGGCATGGCTCGCATAGACATAGCCGCCAGTCTCGAGCCGCAAATAGCGGCCGATGCCCTCGGCCACGGCGAGCCGGGCGTTGAGACTGAGCAGCGCCTGGGGTGGCACCTTGGAGTCGGGCTCCGGGAAGACATAGGTCCGCAGCACGGAGACGCGGTGGGTCGGCGCGGTAACGCCGGTGGTCAGGCCTCCGCTCGGCACGTAGCCCACATAGTCGTCATGATGGAGTTGGACCCAGGCCCAGCCTTCCTGCTCGTCGTAGACCGTCACCGTCTCGCCGTGCAGGGCCTCGGTGTCGAGGGGCGCATCGAAGCGCGGCTCGCGCCGCAAGGGAAGCGAGGCTGCGGCGACCTGGTGGGGCTCGCCCGTCACATAGCGTTGAGCTTGAACCGTGCCGCGCAAATGTTCGGCGGCCAAATCCGCGCGATAGACATGCCGGCGCGGATCCAGCGGCTTGGTCATGACCCGAGCTCTTGGCGGAAGAACTGGAATAGAGCGCGGGCGCCTTGGGGCTCACCGCCTTGCGGGCGGCCCGGCTGCTCGCGCGGCACCCAACCATAGATGTCGAGATGGGCGAAGCGCTTGGCATTCTTCACGAAGCGCTTGAGGAAGAGCGCCGCGGTCACCGAGCCGGCGAAGGCGCCTTCGGAGATGTGACTGACGTCTGCCACATTGCTCTTGAGCAGCTTGTCGTAATTCGCCCAGAAGGGCATGCGCCACAGCGGATCGCCAACTGCATGACTGGCGCCAAGAAGTTGATCGGCAAACGCGTCGTCATCGGTATAGAGCGGCGGCAGCTCCGGGCCGAGCGCGACGCGCGCCGCGCCCGTCAGGGTGGCGAGCGTGATGAGATAGTCAGGCGCTTCCTCGTCGGCGAGGGCGAGCGCATCGGCGAGGACGAGGCGGCCTTCGGCGTCGGTGTTGCCGATCTCCACGGTCATGCCGTTGCGGCTGGTCAGCACGTCGCCCGGGCGGAAGGCGTTGCCGGCGATCGAGTTGTCGGCGGCGGGAATGAGCACGCGCAAACGCATCGGAAGTCCCGCGCGCATGATGAGAAGAGCGAGCGAAAGCGCCGCGGCAGACCCGCCCATGTCCTTCTTCATCAGCCCCATGCCGCTGCCGGGCTTGATATTGAGGCCGCCCGTGTCGAAGCAGATTCCCTTGCCGACGATGGTCACCTTGGGGGCGTGCTCCGAGCCCCAGTGCAGATCGATGAGCCGCGGCAGCCGGTCGCTGGCGCGTCCCACCGCGTGGATCATGGGGAAGTTGTCGGACAGCAGGCTCGAGCCTTCCGTCACCTTAACGCTGCCGCCGAAGGCGGTAGCCAGCTCGCGCGCGGCCGCCTCAAGCTCGGCGGGGCCCAAATCGCTCGCGGGGGTGTTGATGAGGTCCCGGCCGAAATGGAGCGCCTCGGCCAGCGCCAGAACCTGATTGCGGTCGGCGCCTTCCGGCAAGACCAGACGGCAGGGCTTCTGGCCGTTTGATGTCTTATAGCGGGTGAAGCGGTAGCCGCCGGCGAGAAAGCCGAGGGCGGCAAGCTCCGGATCGGGCAGTTGAGAGTCGAAGCGGTAGTCGCCGGGCGGCAACGCACTCGGCAATAAGCCGGTGAGCATGGGGGCCGCCGTTACCCAATCCGCGCCCCCGGTTGCGAACAGCACCGCGCCGATCGACCCGCCCTCACCCGGCAGCGGCAGAACCGCGCCTTGCGCCGGGGTCCAGGCACGCGCCTCGACCCAGCGCCGCTCCGCCTCGCCGAGCCCATCGAGATCGCTCTCCGTTGTGACGAGTTTGATGGGAATGGCGGGCGCGCCGGGTTCGAGCAGCAGATCTTCGAGCTGCCGGCGCGTGGTCTCGAGCGTCATAGCTTTGGTGGACATGAAAAATCCGCAAGTGTCTTGAAGGGGCCGCGCATTAATGGCAGGGGAGCGGAAACATGACAATGGCGGAAGGCAGCACGATGGCAGGGACAGGCTACACGCTCGTAATCGGGGACAAGAACTACTCGTCCTGGAGCTTGCGGCCTTGGCTCGCGCTCCAGACCGGCGGCATCCCGTTCGAGGAAGAGCGCATCCGCCTGCGTCAGGCCGACAGCAAGGCGGAGATCTTTCGTCATTCGCCGTCCGGCAAGGTGCCCGCGCTGAAAACCGATATCGGCATCATTCACGACAGCCTCGCTATTCTCGAATATCTCGCCGAACAGCACCCCAACGCCCATCTCTGGCCCGAAGACCGCGAGGCGCGCGCGGCCGCGCGCAGCATTTCCGCCGAGATGCATTCGAGCTTCCAGGCGCTGCGCAACGACATGCCAATGGATCTGCTGTCGCAGCTCCCGGCCCCGCCCATGAGCGAGGCGCTGGACGCCAATATCCGGCGCGTCGTGGCCATCTGGGAGGATACGCGGGAGAGGTTCGGCAACGGTGGCCCGCTTCTGTTCGGAGCCTTCTCCAACGCCGACGCCATGTATGCCCCGGTGGCGACGCGGTTCCGTACGTACGGGGTCGACCTCGCCCAGTTCGGCGACCACGGCGCGGCGTCCGCCTACGTGGACGCTATCTACGCCTTGCCCGCCATGGACGAATGGACCAAGGGCGCCGAGGCGGAAATGAAAGCGCGCGCAACGTAGGCTTTGCGGCCTCGCTGGCCCCTTCAGCGACGGGCCGAGTTCCTATGGTTAATACTTTTTTGACGCCTGTCTCACATCATAACAGCAACCGAACGCGCGAGCGGGCAGACCAGCTCGTGCCCGTTAAGGATTGCTTAATTAATGGCCCGAATCTCCCCACCACGCCGCTCCATGGTGTTCGCTCTTCTCGCGACCACCGCCGCCGCGGCGTTGCTCGGCGCCTGCAACCAGACAGGCGGCCTGTTCTCGCGCGATGGCGGTGCGACCGAGGTGAAGATGACGGCGCAGGAGGCCGCGAGCGCTACGTCGCGCTGGGCCGTGGCTTACGGCAAGAAGCCGAACGATCCGGAGCTGGCTCTCGGCTACGCGAAGTCGCTTAGGGCGATCGGCTCCAAGGACCGGGCGCTGCAAATTCTCAAAGCGGCCTACCAGGCCAATCCCGAGGATGGCCAGCTGGCGGCCGAGCTCGGCCGCGCCGCGCTTGAAACGGGCCATCTGGATGTCGCCCAGAACGCTCTGGCGGTGGCCGCCTCGCAAGGCGTTTCCGACTGGCGGACACTATCGGCGCAAGGCACGTTGCACGCCAAAAAGGGCGAGCATGCCGAGGCCCAGCAATATTTCAAAGCGGCCCTGGAGAAGAATCCCGACTCCGCGTCGGTGATCAACAATTTGGCGCTCTCCTATGCCCTCGACGGCAAGGCAAAGGAGTCGGAGGAGCTGCTAAGGCAGGCTGCCGCCACCGGGCATGACGACAAACGCATTCGCCAGAATCTGGCGCTGGTGCTCGGTGTTCAGGGCAAGTTCGACGAGGCGCGCCAAGTCGCCTCGGTCGACATGACCGAGGCCCAAGCCAAGTCGAGCCTGTCCTACTTGCGCAACATGCTGGCCAAGCCGACCCAGGTCGCCGCGGCCGCACCGCGGAAGACGCAAGCCGCCGCCGAGGATTGGTCGCCCTTCGCCTCGAATGAGCCGGCTACGGCGCAGAAACCCGTTCAGACGGCGGCCGAGACCGCGCCGCAGCCGGCGAAATGGATCGCCAACGTGCAGGTGGTCAAGCCGATCGATGAGGTCGAGGCGCCCGCCAAGGTCGCCCAGGCGGAGACGGCCAAGCCCGCCGCGCCGACGAGCCTGCTCAGGGCCGACATCCGCTAGTCCCTTTCCACTTATGCAAAGCTGACTGACGCGTCGAGAAGACGCTTTCGTGGCGAGACGCCGGCACGCTCTTCGCGGGCCAGAGGCGGTGCGCGCGCCTACTGGCCTCCCCGCGTGGCTAAGAACTGGATCGCCGCCGGGCCGAGGATGACGACGAACAGCACCGGCAAGAAGAACACGATCATCGGCACGGTGAGCTTGGGCGGCAAAGCGGCCGCCTTCTTCTCCGCTTCCGCCATCCGTGCTTCGCGACTCTCCTTAGAGAGCACGCGCAGGGCCTGGCCGACGGCCGTGCCATAACGCTCGGCCTGGATCAGGCTCGTCCCCACGGCTCGCACGCCGGGTAAGCCGGTGCGCTTGCCAAGATTCTCGAAAGCCTGGCGCCGCTCCGGCAGGTAGGACAGTTCCGCCGTGGTCAGGCTGAACTCTTCCGCCAGCTCGATCGAGCGGGAGCCGATCTCGCCCGCCACCTTGTTCAACGCCGCCTCGACGGACATGCCGGCCTGAACGCAGATCAGCAGCAGGTCCAGCGCGTCCGGGAAGATGCTCCTGATCGATTTCTGGCGTCGCTGAATGAGATTGGAGATGAAGATAATAGGAAAATAAAAGCCGAGATAGGCGCCGCCAATGGACATGCCGAGGCGCACGATGGGGGCAAGATCGTAGGACTTCACGAAAAACAGGTAGAAGAAGACGATCAGGAAGCCGACGATCGGCAAGGTCGCGCGAAAGAAGAGGAAGGCCACGACAGGCGCTTGGCCGCGGAAGCCGGCCATCTTCAGCCGTTCGCGCGTGGCGTCGGTCTCGAGCGCCTTGCGCAGATTGAGCTGCTCGACGACCCGCTTCATGAAACTCTTAGGCTCGCGGCGGAGCTTCGCGTTGCGCTGTTCATCGGCGAGGCTGGCGAGACGTTCGGCGCGAAGCCGCTCCCGCTCGCTGGAGACGTATTTCATGCGCGCGCCGAGACGGTCGCCCGTCAGAAGCGGCATCACGAAGGAGGCGACGGTGGCGAAAGCAGCGACCGCGGCCAACACCATGACCACGAATTCCGGGTCGAGCAGATACTGCATGATCGAGGACATGGTGTTCGCCTAGTAGTCGAAATTGATCATTTTGCGCATGACGAGGATGCCGATCAGCATCCATGTAGCGCCCGCCGCCATCAGCACTTTGCCCATCGGGGTGGTCCACAGCAGCGAGATGTAGTCTGGCGAGGTGAGGTAGACGACGCCCATCACCAGCGGCGGCAACGAGCCGATGATCATGGCGGAAGCCTTTGCCTCCGCGCTGAACGACCTCACCTTGGCCGCCAAACGGTAGCGATCGCGCAGGACCCCCGAGAGATTGCCCAGGGCCTCGGCGAGATTACCGCCGGTCTGCGACTGAATGGCCACGACGATGGCGAAGAAGTTCACTTCCTGCAGCGGCATGCGATCGTGCATGCGGTCGAAGGCGCGCTGCAGGGGCACGCCGACCTTCTGTTGCTCGACAAGATCGATGAACTCGCTGCGGACGGGCTCGGGCGCTTCGGCCGCGATCACCTGCATGCAGTCGCCGAGGGGCAGGCCAGACTTGATGCCACGCACAATGATGTCGATGGCATTGGCGAACTCGGTCAAGAACTTGGCTTGGCGCGCCTTGATGCGGCGGGACAGGAGCCAGCGCGGCAGTCCGAACGCAAAGACGAACGCGGCGAGCAAGGAGACGATCGGCGCGAAGCCGGATAGCAGCACCGTGAAGCCGCCAATCAGACCGGTGATCGCGCTGAAGATATAGTAGATATGCGGTTTGACGTTGAGGCCGGCGCGCATGAGCTTGGTGCGAAGCGATATCCGCTTCTTCGCCTTCTGCTTGGCCTCGATGTCCCGAATGGTGTCCTGCACCTGCTTGCGGCGCATTTGCAGGGGCTGGGCCGCGCCGACTCGAGTGCGTACCCGGTTCTGGCCCTGCGCCACGTTGGCGACGCGCTTGCTCGCTTTGCGCTCGTCGCCGAAATACGGCATCATCAAAACGTAGACGATGCCGCCGACGGCCAGCGCAATCAGGACGATCGCGGCCAGTTGGACAAGTTCAGGGTTGAGCAAAGTGCTCTCCTAATGCGCGGCCGTGCTCATCGAGCACCTCGCCGGCTCCTAGCACCTCGGTAAGGCGCTGGTCTTCACCGAAGTAGCGTGCCCTCTCGTAGAAATACGGTCGCGCGATGCCGGTACTCCGATGGCGCCCGCTGATGCGGCCATTCGCGTCCTCCCCGAGCATGTCGTAGACGAAGAGATCCTGCAGGGTCACGACATCGCCCTCGACACCGACCACCTCGGTAACGTGAGTGATTTTGCGGCTGCCGTCCCGCATGCGCGAGGCTTGGATGATGATGTCCACCGACGACGTGATCATCTCGCGAATAGTCTTGCCGGGAAGGTTGTAACCGCCCATCAAGATCATGCTTTCAAGACGGCTGAGGCATTCGCGCGGGCTATTGGAATGGAGCGTGCCCATGGAGCCATCATGGCCCGTGTTCATAGCCTGCAGCAGATCGAAGGCTTCCGGTCCACGCACCTCGCCGACGATGATGCGGTCGGGACGCATGCGAAGACAGTTTTTGACGAGGTCGCGCATGGTGATCTCACCCTCCCCTTCGAGGTTCGGCGGCCGCGTCTCCAGGCGCACCACATGCGGCTGCTGTAATTGCAGCTCGGCGGAGTCTTCGCAGGTAATGACCCGCTCGTCGGGCTCGATATAGCCCGTCAGGCAATTGAGCAGTGTCGTCTTGCCCGAACCCGTGCCGCCGGAGATGAGGACGTTGCAGCGTACGCGACCAATGATCGCGAGAAGCGTGCGTCCCTCGGGGCTGATAGTGCCTATCCTGACAAGCTGATCGAGGGTAAGCCGCTCCCGCCGGAACTTGCGGATGGTGAGGGTCGGACCGTCGATGGCAAGTGGTGGCGCGATGACGTTGACACGACTGCCGTCGGGAAGTCGGGCGTCGCAGATGGGGCTTGATTCGTCGACGCGACGGCCGACTTGGCTCACGATGCGCTGACAGATATTCATGAGCTGCGCATTATCGGCAAAGCGTACCGAGGACGCCTGAACCTTGCCCTCGACCTCGATGTAGGTGGCGCCGGCGCCGTTGACCATGATGTCGGCGATGTCATCACGGGCGAGCAGGGGCTCGAGCGGTCCGTAGCCCAGCACGTCGTTGCAAATGTCTTCGAGCAGTTCCTCCTGCTCGGCAATCGACATCACCACGTTCTTGATGGCCACGATTTCGCTGACGATGTCGCGGATTTCCTCGCGCGCGGCGTCGGGCTCGAGCTTGGCGAGTTGCGTCAGGTCGATGGTATCGATGAGCGCGTTGAAGACCGTGGTCTTGACGTCGTAATACTCCTCCGAGCGAGCACGCTCGACGGGCTTACGCTCGGCCTTGATCGGCGGCGGCGGCGTGGATCGTGGCGCTGCAGGGGCCTCCGGACGCGGGGTCGCGGACGGCGACGGCACCGCACCACCGCCAGCTTTCGCGCGTGGCGGCTCAGACGCCGCGTCCCGTTCGGGGCGAGGCGGAAGTGGGGCCGCAGGCGTACTCCGTTTTCCGAACATGATCCTACTTTATGCGCGCGCTTTGCTGAGCCTCAGCCGGTTGAGCAGGGGCGCGAGTAGCGACGTCCGCTCGCTCTTCTGTTCCGACCTGTCCGTCAAGAGATTGGCTAGGGTCCGGAAAGCCTCGGCCGCCTTCGACTTGTCGGAGACTTCCTCGATCATCTGACCGTTATTGGCCGCAGTGCCGAAGAGATGCGCATCGAAGTCGATGACGACCTTCGGGTCGAGTTCGATCGCCTGACCGAAATCCTTCACCGAGATTTCGGGCCGCTTCGGCAAGCCGACCTGGTTGAGCAGGAGCAGCGGGGGGCGATCGTTGGGGCGCGAGGCCTTGAGCTGATCGACCAAATTCTTGGTGTTACGCAGACTGGCGAGGTCGGGCATCGCGGTGATGACGACGAAGTCCGCCTTGAGCACGACCTCTTTGGCCCAGGCCGTCCACAGATGCGGCACGTCGACGGCGACCCACGGCACGTTCTCGCGCACGACATCGAGCACCGTCTCGCAGGCGCCCATGTCGACATCATAGGGCCGGTCGAGAGCGGTCGGCGCCGCGAACAGGCTCAGATGGTCGGAGCACCGCGACAGCAGCCGGTCGAGCAGAACCTCGTCGAGACGCTCAGGAGAGGCGAGTGCGTCAGCGATGCCTTGGAGCGGGTCCTGATTGAAATCGAGCCCCGCAGTACCGAAGGGCAGGTCGAGGTCGGCGATGACCACATCGGCCTCAAGGGAGCCGGCGATGGAGAACGCGGTGTTGTGGCAAACGGTGCTCGAGCCTGCGCCGCCCTTGGCGCCAACAAAGGCGATGACCTGGCCGACGGGACCCGTCTCCGGGTCGGTGTAGACGGACGAGATGCTCTCGATCACCTGCGACACCTTCACGGGCGCCACGATATAGTCGCTGACGCCACGGCGCAGCAACTCGCGATAGACCAGCACGTCGTTGATGTGGCCGATAGCGACTACCTTGGTACCGGGATCGCAGACCTCGGCGAGCCGCTCCAGGTCGGCGAGCAGCTCCGTCCGGTCGAGCAGGGATTCGATGATGATCAGATTGGGCGTTGACGCATTCCGGTAGAAGGCGGTAGCAGCCTCCACCCCGCCCATCTGCACGGTGACGTGCGCCTTGGCCAGACGCCGATCCTCGGACGCTCTCTGAATGACCGAAGCGGTGTCCTGGTCCTCGCAGAAGGCCTGGATGTTTACGCGCGGGATTGCCCGCGCGCGCGGCTCCTCAGGCGCAGACTCCGGCGCGATACCCGGATCGCCCTCGACGTTCAGCGAATATGCGGCGTCGCTGATCACTAATCACCTCCAACATCAGCATCGGTCGAGTTGGCGCGCTCGGACAGAGGACGATCGTTCGGCGCCCATTTCGATCCGGTCATCGTCACCCTTCACATACTTGCCCCAGACCACGTCGCGGCGCTCGCTCGGGCGCGGCATCTCAGGATGCGGGCTGAGGAAATCTTGCGGGTCCGCGACCATGGCGGCGAGATTCTTCTGCGTGGCGCAGCCCATATTCGGCCAAGGCAGATTTTGCGGGTCGCGCGCCAGGTTCTCCGACCAATCGGGGCAGTCGGGACCTTGCGCCACATATTCGAGATAGGACAGCCGCAGCGGCGCACCTGAATCCCACTTGGCGGAGTACGGCTGGAGCATAACCTCCTTCGGGCTGATGCCGACCCGGCGCATGGCGTAGCGCACGTCGTCATAGGCACGCATGGCCGCTTTCTCGTTGGCGCCGCCGGACGGCGCCTTGATGACAAGGCCCCCGGCGCCGCGTTCACGATAGCCATTCAGGTACCCGTAAAGCTGGTTCCGTTGCGCGGAGCTGAGGCCGCGCGAGTTGCGGGAAACCGCTAAGTCGAGCAGCGCCTCGCCTTGCTTGACCGCAATCGGATGCCGCTCGCTGGGGTTGGAGAGCGTGAATGGGGCGTTCATGCGCGGGCTGTTCATGCAGCCACCGGCCGGTGCCGCCATCATGATCACCGCGAAGAGGGCTATCGCGGGCCGTGCGCGCGTGCGCGCGTGCGCCCTGTGAAGTACTGTTGCCATGATACTGTCCCTCTCCATCCCCTACTCGACGATAAAGCCGACGTCGCCCGTGAAGTTGCCGACAGGCGCTCGCTCGGGATCCCGGCCATAGATACGGTTCATCTGCCCCAGCAGATCGGTGTTCACATCCGACGCCCAGGCGAAGCCGTCGTCAGGGCTTTGCAAGCTGCTGCTGAGCCACGGGCTTGACCACATACGGCGTGACCATGACCACGAGCTCGGTCTCGCTCTTCTGGAAATCGCGGCTGCGGAACAGCGTGCCGATGATGGGCAGGTTCTTGAGCCCGGGATACCCGCTGATCGCCTGGCGCGATTGATCCGAAAGCAGGCCGGCGATCACCAGGGAGCCGCCGCTCGGCAGCTCGACCGCGGTCTCTGCGCGCCGGACCCTTCAGCGCCGGAATCGAAATATTGCTGAGGACAACGGCGCCCTCATTCGACAGCTCGCTGACTTCGGTAGAGATCTTGAGACTGATCAGCCCCTCGGACATCACCACGGGCGTGAAGGCGAGGCCGATGCCGAACTTCTTGAAGTCGACGGTGATAGTGGGTGTGGCAGAGCCGGAATTGTCCTGAGCGACCGGGACCGGGAACTCGCCACCGGCGAGGAAATTCGCGGTCTCGCCGGAAATCGCCGTCAAGTTCGGCTCGGCCAGAATATGCACGAGGCCGTCCTGCTCGAGAGCTTGCAGAACGCCGCTCACATTGCTGCTTCCGTCCGACCACGCGGCACCGGCGACGGCTTGACCAAGTGCTCCAGAGATCGGGAACGGTAGGGCCGACGCGGCGGCGAAGGCGAAATTGCCGGTGTTGACCAGCGCGTCGAGGTTGACACCGAATTGCTTGATGATGTTGCGCTGCATCTCCACCACGGAGACCTTCAGGAGCACCTGCTCGCGACCTTCGGCAGTGATCATGTTGATGACGCGGCTCGGTGAGCCGCCTGAGCCGCCACCGGAACCGCCCGAGGAGCTCGAATTGTTGATGGTGACGGCGGCGCCACCAGCCGCGGCCGCGGTCGAGCTGCCGCCATCGTTTGCGCCGAGGAAGCTATTGACGATCTCGGCCGCGCGCGTCGCATCGATCGGCCTCGGCACGCGGCCCGTCAGCACCACATTCTCCCCGATGGTTTCGACAACGACGCTCGAACCGGGAACGAGGCGAGCAATCAGATCCTGAAGCGCGCTGAGATCGCGTTCGATCGTCACCTCGAAGGTGGCAACTTGATTTCCATCGGCGTCGACGAACAGAATGTTGGCCTCGCCGGATTTCTTGCCGATGAGGTAAGCGCGGGTCTGGCTCTGCATCACGGCATCGATCTGATCGGGATTGGAGACGATCACATCGCGCACGGGGCGCGGCAACTCGACGATCATCGACTTGTTGAGACCGAGCTTGATCTGACGCGGTGCCTCGTTCGCCCCGACGCGCAGAAGCGACCGGTGTTGCGATTGGGCCAGGCCCTCGCCCGTGTCGACGACGGCGCAGAGCCCCAAGCCCAGAACCGCAGAGACACTCAGCGCAGCCAGGGTCGTTAGTGGAGAGCGACGCATCCTGTTGCCTTTTCGCTTATCGCGCCTGCTGCCTATCCGCATGGTCAGTTGATTCCGAAAGCGCGGGAGGGGACGCCGTATTTGAGAACTTTCACCGAGCCCGAGCTTGAGTCGCCGAGCTTGGCCGTGGGCTCACTGCCGGGAATCGAGTCGGCAAGGCTCCGCAGGGACAGCGAGATCTCGCCCATGGATTGCGCCAGAGTCAAAACTTCGGCCTGGCGGGGCGTCAGCTCAAGCGTGGCGGTCTTGCCGGTGGCGACTTTCTCGCCGTCTTTGTTCTCAAGGGCCTGGCCGATGGCAAGCACACGCACATTGCGCAGCACCGCCTCGCTCACGGGCTGTTCCTTGGATCCGACGCGCATCTTGTAGGACAGGATGACGTCGACCCGGTCGTTAGGCAGGATGAATCCGCCGACGGCAGTCTCCTCGCGGATCGGTGTCGAAATGGCGCGCATGCCCGAAGGCAGAATGGCGGCCATCACGCCGCCTTCCGAAATCTTGATCAGCTTCTGCTCCTTGATGGGCTCGCCGGCGATGAACGGCGCGCGCGCAACGGCGCCAGACAACTGCGCGGGAGCGTCAGGCTGGGATTCCTTGGTGATCAGGCCCGGGGTCACGCCCTCGACCGGCCATTGCTGCCATTTGAAATCGTCGGCGCGGACCGAGTCGCCGAGATTGATATCGGCGGACGCGACCAGCACATCGGTGGCGCCCACGGTCTTCTCGACCTGCCGAATCTCCGGGCCGCCGGAGACGATGGCCCGTGCGATCCAGGCCGCGCCCAGCGCTGCGGTCACGGCGACGGCGAGAACGACAACTCTTGCTCTTTTCATGACGGATTCTTTCTCTCGAACGCCCCACGTCCCGCGAAGACTGGATTCACTCTGACCGTGAAATCTCAACGCGAAGTTAATGAGCGTGCCAATTTGGCCGACAGCTAGAGCTGGGGGGCGGGCGAAAAAGCACGCAAACCGGGCGACTCAGCGCTGTCCGCTGCGGGCCGCGACACGGTGGGTCAGGCTGTGGGCGGCGGGTTCAGACGCCGAGCGCGGCCATGAAGGGGGTACCCGGATAAACGAGCAAACCGGCCGCGGCCAGGGCGATCCCGTAAGGCACGCCCTCCTCGGGGCTATGCAGCCTGACGAGCCAGCCTTGCGAACTGAGCGTGGCCGGTAGCGGCACGGACCTTAGAAAGAGGATCAGCAGGGTCAGCGCGCCGCCGAGCAATGAGGCGTAGAGGGTGTAGATCAGAATAGTCTCAGGCCCGAACCATAGGCAGGTGGCGGCAAACAGCTTGGCATCCCCACCGCCGATCCAGCCGAAGGAAAACATGGCGAAGGTGACGACCAGCGCCGCGACGGCAAGAACCACGTGCAGCCCGATATCCGACCAGCCGAGCCCCACCAGAGGCGCAAGCACGGCGAAACCGGCGACCAGCAGGAGCGCGATCTTGTTCGGAACCGTCATGGTGAAGAGGTCGGTGGCTGCCGCCAGGGCCATTGCCGCCGGGAAGACCGTAATAATGAGAAGGTTCGTAATCATTGGCCTCTTTGTCCCGCCGGTCCCATGCACCCTCGAGGACTTTGGCCGCGAAGGGCTGAAAACTGGGTTAATCGAGCCTCCCCCGCCGCCAGGGTTTGCCAATCCTTCACCTTTTCGGCGTCAGATGACGATGACGGACACTTCCTCGATTTCAGTTCAGCGTTAGGGGACAGGGCGCCATGGTTTTCCGGTTCCGCCCGGTACGGTCGGCCCGCGGGCTTGTGTTGGCCGCGATCTTGACCACCACTTCAATTCCATCGGCGCTTGCTGCAGGTCGCGAGGTCGTCGTGATGATCGATGAGGCCACGATGTTGCGGCTCGAAAGGCCGGCGGCGGAGATCGTGGTCGGCAATCCCTCAATCGCGGACGTTGCGGTGCAAAGCGGCAAGGTGCTTGTGCTGACCGGCAAGTCGTTCGGCCAAACCAATCTCATCGTGCTCGACGCTCAGGGTAAGGTCATCATCAACCGGCGCGTGGTCGTTCAAGAGCCGCGCGGCGGGTATGTGACCGTTTATCGGGGCTCCAACCGCCAGACCCTGCATTGCGCGCCGGATTGCGAGACCCCGCTCGTCATCGGCGATGGGACGGAGCATTTCGAGGCGATCGCCAAAGAGATCAAGACGAAGCAGTCGATCGGCCAGTCCTCGGCCGAAGGCGCCAAGCAGGAAGAATAGGCGCCCGGCTAGGCCAGGCGCCTCATATCCCTCATCGAAGTCCCAGGGCCAGCTACTCGGCCAATCCTCAGACCGCCCAAGACGCCTTACTGGGCGATCCTCAGATCGCCCAAACCCTGGGCAATGTCCTGGAAGACCGATGCCAGCTTTTCGTTGCTCGGCGAGTTGAAATACATGTCGTCCTTGGTGGCGCAGTCCCTCAACATGTTCTGCGTGGTCGAGTCGTAGACCCGGAAGCCGATCGTGTAGATCAAGATCCCTTTCGCCTTGATGCGGTCGCAAACCGTCGCTGTCTTGCTGTTGAGTTCACTCTCGGCGTTATTGCCGCTCTTGCTGCCGAGATGTGCATTTCGGGCGTAGCCGAAGGCGTTGTAGACGGAATGGTTCTTGCCGTTGCCCCCGCCGCTCACCGAGTTCTCGCCGTCGGTCAAGAGGACGATCGCCCTGACCCGCTCCTCCTCGTCCTGGCCCTTGCCTTCGGTGAAAGGCGCGGCCGGCGAGAGCACCCGCCAGCCCCACAATAGGCCGGCGGGGATCACTGTGTTGCCGCTCGGCTGAAGCGCCTCGATCGCAGTGGTCACCGTGCTCTTCGTGTTGGTCAGGGCCGTGATCGCCTGTGGCGGACAATTCCAATTAGGACCGCTCGCGCGGTAGCCGTCGCTCTTGGGACGGTCGTATTTGCCGGTATATTTTTGGCACCTCATGGCTTTGCGCTTGTTCTTGTTGTTCGTGCCGCAGTCACCGTCCTCGATATAGCTGTTGCTGTAGTTGTCGCCTTCGTCGTGATCGTCATCAGCCTCGTCGGGCGCAAGGTAGGGCGCGAACAGCGATGCCGGCGTTCCCGTACTCGGCGTTGTGTCGGTCAGTTCATAGCTGTCGCCATCGCGTTCGCGCACGCAGCCGTTCCAGCTCCATGAACTCTTGTAGTCGGAAAGCTCCTTGTAGAGGTCGAAGGTCTTCACCTTGTTGGAGTTGTAGTCCTCGGTGGCGATGTCGGACTTGGCGTTATCGTCGATCCAGTCTTTATTTTTCTTGTCGCTGCCCACATTCACCGCCCCGGCGAACGGCACCACGGCCGCAGTCAAAGTGTCAGAGCTCGACCGGCCGTTGAACAGGGTCTCGATCATCTTCTTCGCGGCGCTCTGCATCGCGTCCATCTTGCCGTTGGAGCCCATCGAACCGGTCGTATCGAGAACCAGCGCGAGCTCGATATTGCGCTGCCGCCTCGTGACGACGGTTTCAACCTCGACGTCGATCGAGGGGATGTTGGCGAGCTCCATGAAGGTTGTCGGCACCGAGCCCTTCAATGTGACGTTGATATTATCGCCGACGAACTTGACATCGACGGCACCCGCGGTGCCGAGATCGGAGGGCGGATAATTGGCATTGAAGAATTGCTGTGCCTTGGTTTTCAGCTCAGCCTCGGTGAGGCCGGACCACGACCCGATGGCGAGTGCCGCGGCATCGGCCGCATCGGCCATGCGTTCGCGCACGAGGAGCGCGCGCCCGTAGTCGACGGCTCCGCCAACGGCAATCATAATTGGGATGAGTGACAGTCCGAAAAGGATTGCAACATTGCCCCTGGTCTCGCGCGCGAAGCTCAATAGTCCGAATAGCGCCATCTTGCGCATCTTATGCTCCTCTTGCTTGGAAGAGTGCGCCAACCCTCTGGTGGCACCCAGCCTTTCTAGAAATGGAGGCTTGACCGCCGAACCGGCGACCGGCGCTCCTAGATGATGTCTTCTGCTATTGCGCGATCCTCAGATCACCCAAGCCCTGGGCAATGTCCTGGAAGACCGATGCCAGCTGATCGTTGCTCGGCGAGTTGAAATACATGTCGTTCTTGGTGGCGCAGTTCTTCAGCATGTTCTGCGTGGTCGTGTCGGTGACTTTGAAGCCGATCGTGTAGATCAGGATCCCTTGGGCCTTGATGCGGCTGCAAACCGTCGCAGTCTTGCTGTTGAGTTCACTCTCGGCATCGCTGCCGTTCGCATCGCCAAGATGCCCCTTCCGGGCATAGCCGAAGGCGTTGTAGACGGATTTGTTCTTACCGTTGCCCCCGCCACTCACCGAGTTCTCGCCGTCGGTCAAGAGGACGATCGCCCTGACCCGCTCCTCCTCGTCCTGGCCTTTGCCTTCGGTGAAAGGCGCGGCCGGCGAGAGCACGCGCCAGCCCCACAATAGGCCGGCGGGGATTACCGTGTTGCCGCTCGCCTGCAGCGCCTCGATCGCCGTGGTCACCGTGCTCTTCGTGTTGGTCAGGGCCGTGATCGCCTGTGGCGGGCAATTCGAATTCGGACCGCTCGCGCGCGAGTCGTCCTTCTTTGGCATGTCGTACTTGCCCACATATTCCTGGCACTTGATGGCCTTGCGCTTGTTCTTGTTGTTCGTGCCGCAGTCACCGTCCTCGATATAGCTGTTGCTGTAGTTGTCGCCTTCGTTGTGATCGTCATCGGCTTCGTCGGGCGCAAGGTAGGGCGCGAACAGCGATGCCGGCGTTCCCGTGCTCGGCGCGGCATCGGTGAGCTCGTAGGCGTCTCCGTCCCGCTCGCGCACGCAGCCGTTCCAGCTCCATGAACTCTTGTAATCGGAGAGTTTCTTGTAGATGTCGAAGGTCTTCGTAGTGTTGGTATTGTAGTCCTCGGTGGCGATGCCAGACTTGGCCTTGCCGTCGATCCAGTCTTCGTCTTTGTTGTCGCTGCCCACATTCACCGCCCCGGCGAACGGCACCACGGCCGCAGTCAAAGTGTCAGAGGTCGACCGGCCGTTGAACAGGGTCTCGATCATCTTCTTCGCGGCGCTCTGCATCGCGTCCATCTTGCCGTTGGAGCCCATCGAACCCGTCGTATCGAGAACCAGCGCGAGCTCGATATTGCGCTGCCGCCTCGTGACGACGGTTTCAACCTCGACGTCGATCGAGGGGATGTTGGCGAGCTCCATGAAGGTTGTCGGCACCGAGCCCTTCAATGTGACGTTGATATTATCGCCGACGAACTTGACATCGACGGCACCCGCGACACCGAGCTCGGAGGGCGGATAATTTGCATTGAAGAATTGCTGTGCCTTGGTTTTCAGCTCAGCCTCGGTGAGACCGGACCACGAGCCGATGGCGAGTGCCGCGGCATCGACCGCATCGGCCATGCGTTCGCGCACGAGGAGCGCGCGCCCGTAGTCGATCGCTCCGCCAACGCCAATCATAATTGGGATGAGTGACAGTCCGAAAAGGATTGCAACGTTGCCCTTGGTATTCCGGGCAAAGAGCCGGAACCACAGTCCCACCGCTTGAAGCATGTTACGCCTTCCACCTATTGCCGGAGGCTTAACCTCTCGGACGCACCTCTTCATCGTGCTTAGGGGCAATGTACGCGTAAAAGTTCTTACGCTTCGTAGTCCGGTTTATTCAAATTCGAGTCAAAGTTACTTAAAGTACAACTTAGATATGCATTTACCTTGTTGCATGTAGGCGCGCCCTCTACACGGCTCGTTAAGCAAACCTTCTCTATACCTAGCGCCATGGCAAACGGCGTGGGGCGACAGAAAATCGAAGCAGAGCGGCTGACAGGCTGGGCTCGCTTGCGCGGCTTTCAGCAAGACGCATCGGGAGCTTCGGCGCTCGAATTCGCCATCGTGGCCGCTCCACTCATTCTGCTCCTTCTAGCCGTGCTGCAGCTCGGCATCGTCTTTTTCGCGAACTTCATGCTGGAGAGCGCGACCGCCCGGGGCGCGCGTCTGATCCGCACCGGTCAGGCCCAAACCCAAGGGTTGGATGCGGCGAAGTTCAAGCAGGAAGTCTGCAAGCAGCTGACCGCGCCGGTTAACTGTTCGAGCCTCAAGCTCGATGTCCGCAGCTACCCCAGTTTTGGCGGCGCCGCCGCCGGCTTGACCAGCCCACTCGACTCGAACGGTCAACTCAAGTCGGGCTTCAGCTACGATCCCGGCAAAGCGGGCGACGTGGTCGTCGTGAGGGCCTTCTACCCGCTGGATATCGGGACGTTGCTGCCGACGGAAGTCAATCTCAGCAATATGGCGGGCGGCAGCCGGCTGCTCGTTGCCACCGCCGCCTTCCGCAACGAGCCCTATGAGTAACGTGACCTATGAGTAAAGTGCAGGGAGTCGCACGCGTGCGATCGCATCATAAGATTGCCGATCTGGCGTCACGCATCGCGCGGATGGCCCGCGATCAGCGCGGTGTCTCGGCGATCGAATTCGCCATGATCGTGCCCGTGCTGATCTTGCTCTATGTCGGCACGGCCGAGATTGGTAACGCGCTGACCATCTATCGGCGCACATCGCAGGTCGCCGCCACCGCCGCCGATCTTACCGCCCAGGTGCGGAGCGTCACAAAGTCCGATATCAAGGACATCCAGTCCGCGTCGGGCAGCATCCTCGCGCCGTATTCGACGGAGCCGCTCAAGATTGTGCTGACAAGCGTGGTGGCCGACGACAAGAACAAGACAAAGGTCGAATGGAGCTGCGCCAACAAAGGTACTGCGCGCACCGCGGGTGCGAACTTCACCTTGCCTACGGGCCTCACGGAGGCGGACACCAGTGTCCTCGTGGCCGAGGTCACCTACTCCTTCACGCCCTTGCTCGGGATGACGACCTTCTTCAGCCCCGGCTCCTTCGACATGCACCGCATTTTCTATACGCGGCCGCGCCAGAGCCTCAAGGTCGCAAAGACCGATAACGGCTGCTAGCCAGCGGCCAGCGCCTTCGCCGCGATCGGCGGGGATGCGGGCGTGGGCGTGACCGGACTGCCCCAAAGATCGTATTCGTTCGCCTCTTCCACCGTGACCATGAGCCGGTCTCCCGGCTTGAGCCCGGTTTCGCCCTCGAGAAAGACATTGCCGTCGATCTCCGGCGCGTCCCAATGAGACCGGGTGATGGCGCCCTCCTCATCGACTGTGTCAACAATCACCTCGATCGTGCTGCCGACGCGTTCCGCCAGCAACGCCTCGCTGATCGCCTGCTGGTGCTCCATGAGGCGGGCGAACCGCTCCGCCTTGACATCGTCCGACACCTGATCGGGTAGCGCATTGGCGGCGGCGCCGTCGACGTCCTCATATTTGAAGCAGCCCACACGGCTGAGCCGCGCCTCGCTCAGCCATTCGAGGAGCATGGCAAAATCCTGATCGGTCTCGCCGGGAAAGCCGACGATGAAGGTCGAGCGGATGGCAAGATCGGGGCACATCTCCCGCCAAGCGGCGATACGCTGGAGCGTCTTCTCGCCATGGGCGGGACGGCGCATGGCCTTGAGCACCGACGGGCTCGCATGCTGGAACGGAATATCGAGATAAGGCAGCACGCGCCCTTCGGCCATCAAGGGTATGACGCGGTCCACATGGGGATAGGGATAGACGTAGTGCAGGCGCACCCACACACCGAGACTGCCGAGGGCGGCGGCCAAATCGGCGAAACGCGTCTCGTAGGTCTCGTCGCGCCACGTGTTCTCGACGTATCCGAGATCGAGGCCATAGGCGCTCGTATCCTGCGAGATAACCAGGAGCTCCTGCACGCCGGCCTCGACCAGGCGCTCCGCCTCTCGCATCACGTCTGACAGCGGCCGGCTCTGGAGCGGCCCGCGCATACTCGGAATGATGCAGAAGCTGCAAGCGTGATTGCAGCCCTCGGAAATTTTCAAATAGGCGTAATGGCGTGGCGTCAGCCTGATGCCCTCCGGCGGCACGAGATCGACAAAGGGATCGTGCAGGCGGGGCACGGCGGCGTGTACCGCCTCAACCACGGCCTCATATTGCTGCGGCCCTGTCACCGCCAGCACGCCTGGATATTCGTCGCGAATACGGTCCGCCTCCACGCCGAGGCAGCCGGTGACGATGACGCGCCCGTTCTCGGCCAGCGCCTCGCCGATGGCTTGCAGCAATTCCGCCTTGGCGCTGTTTAGAAAGCCGCAGGTGTTCACCACCACCGCGTCGGCATCCTCGTAGCTCGGCGACAGCGTGTAGCCTTCGGCCCGTAGTCTGGTGATGATGCGCTCGGAATCGACCAGTGCCTTGGGACAGCCGAGGCTGACAAAGCCGATTTTCGGTGCGGTCTTGGCTGGCGGCATGGGGGCTCCGCTTCAGGGTTGCGAGGCACATACAGGCAGAGGCTGGCGCGTTGCAAGCTTATTGCCTAAGACCTGTTGTCCAAGACCTGGGAAGCATGGCCATCCCGGCCATGAGTTGGCCACGGGGGCTTGTTGAGGTGGCCGGTAAGTCATGGGCGTTGATCGCGAGGTCGGAATGAAGCTGTCGGGTTTGAGGGTCGCAAGCGCCGCGTTATTGCTTGGCGCCTTGTTGCTTGGGGCCCTCTTAATTGGTGCCTTGGCCACGGGCGGGGCGCTGGCCCAAAATAGCGGCAACTCGAGCGCAGCTAAGAAGAAGGCGCCGGCCGCCGCCCCGAACTGGGCGCAGCCCGCGGAGACCGCGAACAAGCCGCCCCCCGCAAAGGTCGCCGGCAGCTTCGGCAGTTGGACGCTGCTCTGCGGCAAGGAGGCCCAGGACGAGAAAGAGCGCTGCTCGCTCGTGATGCCGCTGATCGAGAAGGAAACCCAGAAGCTCGTGTTCCGCGTGATCTTGACCTATGGGCCAAAGGGCAATCTGGTGTTGCGCGTGGACGGCCCCACCGGGGTCGCGCTGCAGCGGGGCGTCGAGTTCTCGCCAGATACCAAGAAGATCTATCGCATGCCGTTCCAGACGTGCCTGCCCATGGGCTGCAAGGCACTGCTTCTCGTCCCGGATGAGCTCAAGAAGGAACTGGCGGCGTCCGAGCAGGGCGCCATCACGGTCTATGCACTCAACGGCAAAGCGGTGCAGACGGTCACGGCGTTTTCGGGCTTTGGCAAGGGCATGGCCGCGCTCGAAAAACACGCGGGCAAATAGCGCCGGACCTCAGCGCAGGATTTCTTCCAGGTCGGGATCCATCCCCTCATCGGCGTCGCCCTGATCGGGCTCGGGCGCCTGCGGCGCGAAGGCCTGCGGCGCGCGCTTGGGCGCTTGCTTGCCGCCGCCACCGCCGATCTGCACATTGCCGAGGAAGCGGCCGATGGCCTCGCCGACGGGCTTGCCCTGGAACTTCTTCTGCAACACCTCACCGATCTTGTTCACGGTCTTGGAGGCGCTTTCGGGATTGGCGAAAACGCCGCCGATTTGCGGTGTGATCCGCGGGTCGTCAAGCGGACCCTCGATCTGCACCGGCACGGTCAGTCCGGCGAGATCGTTGGCGCCGCTCTTGCCCTCGGGCCCGGCGATGATCTCCGGACGCGCCAGAATATCGAGATTGCTCCGGGCCAGATCGACCGTGCCTTCCGCCATCACCTTGAGCAACGGGCTCACCATTTTGAGGTTATGCGTCTCGGCGATGCCGTCGGAGATGGTGAAGCTGCCGCCGAGATCGCTGAACGCCGTCTTGGCGTCCGGCCCCTGGCGCAGATTGAAGTCGCCTTCACCGAGGCCGCTGATGAGCGCGGTGACATCGATGCCGGAGATGCTCCCGTCGCTCACCACGACGTTGCCCTGACCGCGCAGCGACGATTTGATCGCGTCGGCGTCGTCGCCCCTGCCGCTGACACTGAGGTCGAGCTTGGTGCGGCCGGCGAGCATGGTGAACTGGGCCGCGTCGCCGAGCAGCGGCAGGACCTCGACGCCATCGAGGCGGAAATCGCCGGTGAAGGCCGGGACGGTCTTCGAGGCATCGACAACGAGTTTGCCGCTGGCACGGCCACCGTAAAGCTCCATGCCGCCAAGCGTGGCGTTCATGACGCCGTCGCGGAAGACGAGGCCAAGGGAACTGGGGCCGATGTCGAGATGTCCGACGCGAGCTTGGCGGATATTGAGGTTGACGTCGGCATCGAAAGACGCCGGCGGGGCGGCGCGCACGGCGAGGGGCGCGGCGCTTGCGGCCAGATTTGCGTTCCCCGGTGCTGGATCTGCCGCCCGCGGCGGAACGACGGCGGTCTCCACTTCCGCGGGTGCGGGATTGCCAAACCAATCCTTCGGCGCCGGCTTCTCGGCTGCGGGCGCAGTGCCTTGGGGTGCGCTGTCCTTGGGCGCGGCGGCTTCCTTCTTCTTTTTATGATTCTTCTCCGGCTTGGCGAGGAAAGGGTTGAGGTCGAGATGATCGAGCGCGAAGGCGGCCCGCACATGCGGCCTTGGGCTCTTTAGCGCGACCACGGCCTGGCCTTGTCCGCTGGCATGCTCGAGCGCGAAGCGCGCATTGGAAAACGTGATCTCGCTCTTGGTCCAGGAGACGTCGCTCGCCAGCTCGCCGTCACCGATGCCCGTCGCCACAGTCGGCTTCTCGCGCATCCAGGCAAGCACGGAGGGGATCGAGCTGGCCTTGGCCGAGAGCTTGCCTTGGCCGGACAACTGCGGCGCGGTGGTGAGGCTGCCGTCGAAGCGGGCGGCGATCGCCTGCGTGTCGAGGGCCACGAAGAGCCGGGCCGGACGTTCCGCCCTGAGATCGGCGGGGGTCGTCACCTCGACGCTGAACTCGACCTTCTGGTCCTTCCACTCGAAGCTACCGTTCCCGGTCAGCGGATCGGCGATCGCGGGCAGGCTGAGCTGCGCCTGGATGTGCTCAATGCGCTTTTCCGCGTTCGCATCCTTGTCGTCATAGATGATGACGACCGTGCCGTTCTTGATCTGTACGTCCTTGAGGCGGACTTCCCGGCGCTGCTTCGGCGCGCCGCCGGCTTGCGCCATCCCGCCGGTGGCTTGCGCCTTGGCGAAGCGAATCGTCTTCGATACGTCGTCCTTCTTGCCCCAGCGCCGCGGCAGCGCATCGTCGCCGAGGCGGACGGTAAGGACCGGCCGCGTCAGGACCACGCGCTCGGCATCGACCTGGCTGCTCAGCAGCTCGCTGAAATTGAGATCGAGGGTGAGCTTCGCCACCGAGAGATCGGCGGTGCCGGCTGCGGCGTCAGGGTCGGTGATCGTGGCGTCGGTGATGACGACATGCGGTCCAGGCGTGAATAGCAGGATGGTCGAGCCATTGACGGTGAGGTCGCGCCCCGTCTGCTCCTTGATGCGCGCCGCCACCCGCGACGTTACCCATTCGGCCGAAAGGATGAGATTGACGGCGAGGAGCGCCAGCACCAGCACGCCGACGAGGGCGCCGGTTATCATCACGCCGAGCTTCACCGGACGTCGCCTCAGCAGGCCACGCAGCTTGGCGCCGAGCGGTTTGATGCCACGTAACTTCGCGCCGAACGCCATGCGCGGAGGCGTCGCGGGCGCGCGCGTCGGCAGATGCGGCTTATGGTGGTCTTGGCTGTTGTGCATTGGGGTCCCGGACGAGGCCCGAATAGGCCCGATAATTAAGGTAACAATAGGAACCGGGCGGCACAGCGTCAGCCAGGGTGCGGCGGATTGGCCCGTCAGCGGACCAGGATGGCGTGGTTGTCCCAGTGGTAGCGCGAGGGGTGACGCCACAGCGAGCCGTCTGCTTGCGCCGTGGCCAGCCAGCCGTCGCCGCTGGTGAGTAGGAAGCTCGCGCTGTGATGGGTGGGCGCCAAACCGCAGCCATCGCCGAGCTCGCTGGTGCCGAGGAAGCGCCTGGCCCCGACATCCCAATAGGTGACGAGCCCGCCTTTCGGCGCCGAGGCGGCGACAATGCCGCCGGCCGCATCGGCCGTTACCGAACCGATATAGTTGCGCAAGGAGCTTTGCGTGGGGCCCGGCGTCGGCACGATCACCGGCTTCTCGCCGCGGGTATGAAATCCGATCAGCGGCGGCGTCTCCCCTTCCGGCCCGTGGAACTGGCATCCGAACACCACCGTGTCGTTTTGCGCCACGGCGAGATGGCGGATCGAGAGCTGATGCAGGTCGGCCGCCAGCTTCTGCTCCTCGAGAAGATCGCCGGTCTCGATATCCACGTAGACGAGCGAGGGCTGCATGGTGGGGATATTGAGCTCCTCCCGCGCGCTGTCGGGATGGGTGAGGATGCCACCATTGGCGACGACCATGGTGCGGCCGTCGGAGAGGAGCGCAAGATCGTGGGGACCGATGCCGTAGCCCGGGAACTCGCCGATCTGACGGTAGCCGGCGCTCGCGTCCCGCACGCCGATGACCCCGAGGCCGCGGCCGTAATCGTTCTCCGTGGTGTAAAGCAGCCTGCCGTCTGACGAGAACACCCCATGACCGAAGAAATGCCTGTCGGGCTTGGAGGCGAACCAGACGGGCTCACTTTTACCCGTTGGCACCGCCACACCGAAACGGCCCGGGCGTCTGGCGAAGGCCACCCATTCCTTGCCGCCGGGGCGGAGCGCCACGTCGTGGCCGCGGGCGGGCAGTTCGACGGCGCGCAAATCGCCGCGCTCGAGATCGAACATCGCGGCTGAAAAGACGCCGCGATCGTCCATGCGCGCGGCGGCGAAGCATTCGGGCGCGAAAGCGGCGGCGAGGCTCTCAGGCACGGCCAGCGCCGCGGCGCCGCCGGCCAGACCTGCAAGTAGAGCGCGGCGGTCGAGCTGCATGATCAGTCTCCGTCCAAGGCGTTGAATCCGAAACTCAAGCCAGCGCCGCGCGCGATCATCGCGGCGGCAGTGTCGCGCGCGGACTTCAACGCGACGCGCAAGGCTTCCAGCTTGTTACGCTGCGCGGAATCGCGCACGACCTCTGAGATCGGCTGGTCGACGGCGCCGAGCACTTTGATGACGCGGTCGAGGTCGAACAGGATCGATTTCTCCACACCCGGCGATTCTTCGGCGACGACGCCGGCGAACCCGCCTTCGGCAAAGAGCGTGCGGACGCCTTCAAGATTGTCGGTCATGTTCGGAAAGGTCAGCCCGCTCCGCCAGAAAGCGGCAAGCCTCGGCCGGGCGGTCTCGACCGACGTGCCGAGCGGCTTGCCCAGTTTCTGATCGCGCACAAGCTCGATGCCGGAAGTGAACGCCTTGTAGAGCTCGAGCGTGACGTCCTTGGGCGCCCGATAGAGCGGATCTTCGGGGCCGGGACTCAGGAAGAGCTTGCTGTACTCCGCGCCATCACGCCACTCCTCGGCGACGGCGCGCGCGATGCGGTCAATATTGGTCGCGACGCTCGATGCAAAGCTGCACCGGAAGCCGACTTCGGGATCGCCGCTTGCCAGGGACTCGGCGCCGTCGCCGTAGAGAAGATATTCGAGCGCCGGCAGACCTTGGAGCGCCACGCTCTTGCCGACCAGCGTATCGGCAAGCGTGACGGTCTCGTCCTTCTCGGCGAGCGCGGCCTTCACCTGGCGCAAGCCGATGCCCTTGGGATCTGGCCAATAGAACAGCCGCTCGTAGCGATGGTCCTGGTTGATCGGGCCGAAGCGGAAGAGCTCGACCTTACTCCAGCTCTCGACGGTAGCGGCGAAGGCGTCCTTGGTGTCCTTCAGCGCCGCGGGCGAAGGCTTGGCACAAAGCGCATCTGCCTTGTCCTTGAGGGCACCGGTGCTCGCCGTGAGCGCGGCATAACCGGGCCGGATGACGTTCTCGAGCGCGGCGCGGGCAATGGCGCCGTGATCCGTCCCCGCCTGGGCGGACGGCAATCCGGCACACAGAAGGGCGGCAGCCAGCAAAAGCCTCATGGGGGCCATCATAGGGAATTCACGAAGGCAAGAATGCGGTCGCGGTCCGCCTTGGACAGCGCGGCAAAATCGTCGCGCGCTTTTTCAGCCTCGCCGCCATGCCAGAGAATGGCCTCGGTGAGGTTGCGGGCGCGGCCGTCATGGAGAAACAGCGTGTGGCCGCTCACCGTCTCGGTGAGGCCGATGCCCCATAACGGTGCCGTGCGCCATTCGGTGCCGCCGGCATCTCCATCGGGACGATTGTCGGCTAGCCCCTCGCCCATGTCGTGCAGCAGCATGTCGGTATAGGGATAGATCAGCTGGTTCGATAGATGCGGCTGCTTCGGCGCCGTGCCCGTCACGAATTTCGGATTGTGACAGCTCGCGCAGCCGATCTCGTAGAACAGCGCCTTGCCCTTCAGCACTTCCGGATCGCCGGGATTGCGCCGTGGCGGCACGGCGAGATTCTGGGAATAGAAGGTGACAAGCTTGAACAGCTCGTCGCCGACCTCGACGTTCTGATATTTCGGCGAGTTGCCGGACGGCGCGTTCCAACACTTCTCCTGCTTGTCGGTGCATTCGCCGCCGCCGCTCGGATGCAGCGTGGAGGAGATGCCGATATCACCGGAGAAGGCGGCCGCCGATTGCTCGGCAATGCTGGGGACGCTGGCCTTCCAACCGAAGCGGCCGAGCACGGGCTTGCCTTGTGCAATGGACCACACACGGTTCGGCTTACCCGAGATGCCGTCCCCGTCGGCGTCGTCGGGATCGGCATGGGCCAGAATTTGCTCCTCCGGCACGGCTTCAAGCAGGCCGAGGCCGATCATCGGCGGGGCGACGCGCGGCGAGATCATGATGTCCGGGTTCATAGGCCCGTAGCCGAGATCGACGATCTCATAGCTGGGCACGCGCAAGCTAACCGTCTCGCCTCCCGCCAAGGTGACGGGCTTCTCTTCATACGTGACCTTTGCCTTGCCCTCGCTCTCGAAGCCTTGAATGGCGAAATCCTGGAGCTGACCGCCATAGACCGGATCGGGAATCGAGGCGAGCTTGTGCGCCGCGAGCGCCGCCTTCTCCTCCTCGGTCGTGGGGGGCACCGACAGGCGGATCAGCATGGAGCCCGATTGATCTGGCACGTCGCCGGAGAGCGGCGGATGGCCGCGGCCGTCCTTCAGGTGACAGCTCTGACAGCCGCGCGAGTTGAACAGCGGTCCCAGCCCGTCGGACGCGTCGGTGGACGACGGGGCGGAGACCCACAGCCGGCGAAAGACACTATTGCCGATCTTGAAGTTGAGCTCCTTGCGGAAGCCTATATTGCCGGAAGACAGCGAGAAGGCGTTGGCGGTGTCGGTGGAGCCGCGCGAGGTGGCCTCGCCGCCAGGCTTGTCCTCGCCCTCTTCCAGCTTGGAGAAGTCCGTGGTCGGCGCCACCAGGCTTTCCATGCTCGCGGCAATCGCCGTGCCGTAAAGGTTCAATGTGCCGATGAGCAGCGGCAGGGCCGCCCCGACAACGAGCGCACCGCCAAGCCATGCTCGCGCCTGACCTAACGGTGTGTTCGGTGTCAACTGATGTTGATTTCGCTTGTTACTCGGACTTTGCAATCGCTTACATCAAAACGCGAAGGTGTTACGCGCCCCTATGACAGTCGCGTCGTCGCCCTCGGTACCACCGCCTGGATTGAAGATATATTGGAAATCAGGCTGGAGCGTCCATCCGTCCATGATCTCCATCGTGTATGCCACCTCGATCAAGGCCTCATATCCGCTGCCCGCCGGCTCACCCGAGTCGACATTGAACGCCTGGACTTGATCGGAAATTCCCGTGTAGGCGTAGCCGATGGCCAGCGCGTCGTCCGGACGGCCCGGGATCATGCCGGTGAAGGTCACGCCCACATCGAAGTAGAAGTCGACCAGGTTGCGGTCATCTGGCGCACCGGCGAAGCGGGTGAAGAAGCCGATGCCCTGGCCCTCCTCGGTGCCCGGAGCATGCCACACCAGCTGATCCAGAATGACATAGAGCGCATGGTCGTTTTCGAGCGGCTTGCCGGCGTTGCCGGTCACAGCAATCAAATTGCCGCCGACATCGACACGCTGATGCTCGAAGTCGCCGAAATGATTCCAGCCGCCCACCTTGATGGTGCCGGGGAGCTCGCCGCCCGCAAGTGAGTAGCTATAAGCGCCTTCGGCAATCAGTAGCGCCCTGCTCCTCAGCCCGAAATCGAGGCCATCGGGATTACAGCGCTGCGGGTCGCCACCAGCCTTGTTACATTGCGGCGCCGGATCGCCGTTAAACACGCCGACCATCAGGCTGGTCTTGTCCGACGGCGTGACCGCGACACGAACGCCGGGCGTCGCCAACGGATAGGCCGGACCGCCATTCGGATTGTTCTCGGCCGCGATCGGCGCCCAACCCCAGGTGCCGTTGATAAAGTATCCGCCGCCGTCGGCGGCGAAGAACTCCTCGTCGGCCGCGATCTGACCGACCTTCACAGCTAAGGTGTCGTTGAACATGTGCTGCTCGAACCAAAGTTCGAACAGACGTGTAGAATCAACAGCCTCGAAGCTGGTCACGGGCATCAGACCACCGATATTGGCGCCCGTGATCGAGTTGCCGTGGATCTGGAAGCCGTTGGCATGGAAACAAAGACCGTCCCATAGACCAAGCTTCCCCATGTCAGCGTTCACGTAAAGATCGAGGACGCCCTGATACTCACCGCCCTGGTCGAGGCCGCCCCAGTTGTAGAATGGCTCCGAAACGTAGGCACCGCCCACGTCAATGCCCATGGAGTTGAGATTGGAAACCGTATTTCCGGTGATGTGATCGGTGACATCCAGTCGGCCATTGGCATGCACGAAAGGATCGAGGCGCTCAGTCGGCACGTCGCAATTGGCCCAAGCATTTGCCGACATTGCCGTGAGTGACACGACCAGCAGAGAAGCCACCCCGGCCACTTTGGCGAGCTTCGACGAGATGGAGCGAGGATAGCACTCGGCTTCAGGGGTCGAGGATAGGTGTCGTCTTGTTACGCCACTCGGCGCGTTCGCGTTATTGGTCATGGTTTGAGCCCCCCAAGGCTTCTTACTCTGTTCAGTGTAGTTGAACTCAACACGGGTAGCGCGTTGTCGTTATGTTATAACGTTATCTAGCTCAAACCCCGAGTCAACGGGTATTCCCCTACTCCCCCGCTACTTTGCCGGGCGCGTCGAGGCTGTCGGAGCCTTCGAACTCGATGGACTTGAGGTCGAGGGTGGCGACCGCACGCTCGATCGCCTTGGTCTGGGCGAGCAGCGCGTCGACCACGTCCTGGACGACCTTGTTGCCCTCGTCATTGCCTTCGCCGATCATCTGGTCGTAGGACTCGGTGGTCAGCGCGCGGAGATACATGACGTTCATGGCATCCATGGTGGCGTCGAGCTTCTGGCGCATCTCGGCGTCGACCTCTGGCGCCTTGGCCTTCACGAGATCCGACACGCTCGGACCGCCGACATAGGTCCCGTCGGCCCGGCGGTAGCGGCCGAGATAGACATTGCGGATGCCGAGCGCATCGAAGAAGTGCGAGGCATGGGTGTTGTCGGAGAAGCAGTCGTGCTCTTCCTCGGGATCGTGGATCATGAGGCCGAGCTTGATGCGCTCGCCGGCAAGCTCACCGTAGGAGAGTGAGCCGAGCCCGGTCATGATCGTCGTTAGGCCTGCCTCGCCCTCGCCGACCCCTTTGCGCGCATCTCCGCCCGGCGCCCACTGCTCCGCCATCCAGGCGAGATCGTCGACGAGAAGATCGGTGACGGTGCTGAGATATTGCGCACGCCGGTCGCAGTTTCCGTTGGTGCAGTTCTTAGGATCGAAGTCGGTGGCGGGGCGCATGCCGGCGCCAGGTCCGGTGCCGTTCAGGTCTTGGCCCCAGAGCAGGAACTCCACCGCGTGATAGCCGGTGGCGACATTGGACTCCACGCCGCCAGCCTCTTGCAGACCGTCAGAGAGCAGTTCCTTGGTGAGCTTCGCGGTGTCGAGCTTCTTGCCGCCGATGGTGAGCGAGACATTCTTGATGACGTTGGCGACGTAGAGCTCGTTCTCGGGCAACTCGTCACCATAGGCTCCGGCGACGTAGTCGATCAGGCCCTCGTCGAGGGGCCAGGAATTCACCTTGCCCTCCCAGTCGTCGACGATGGCGTTGCCGAAGCGGTAGGCCTCGGTCTGCATGTAGGGAATGCGGGCCGCGATCCAGGCGGCACGGGCGCCGCGCAAATTCGCCTCGGTCGGCTCGGCGATGAAGGCGGCGACCGCGAGCTTGAGCGTCTTGGCGGTGTCGAGGGAATCCTCGTATCCGGCCTGCGCGATATCCGCGTAGTTCTTCAACACGTCCGTGGACGTGTCGGCCGCGGCAGGCGCGAAACAAATGCCGAGCGCCAGAGCGGCGGCGGGCAAGACAGTCAACGGTCCTCGAAACATCTGCATCCTTTTTCGTAGTTCGGCCCTCCGCGACTGGCTTTGGACCCTTTGCCCGGATTTCACCGGTAATCCGCCCGAAAGCGGAAGAATGCGGCGGTCCTCTGGCCGGGACCTTTGGACCGCCGCAAGGTTGAGATGAGGAAGCGTCCAGGCTCGGGCCGAAGACGCTCCAGACAATTCGGGCTGGGCGGCCGAACGTCTTGTCAAAACACTAGCTGAGAGCCTAACATGCACGTAGTGAACTCTTTTCAGCAGAATAGTTGAGCGAAATGCATCTAAAGGAAGTCGACGCCAATCTCCTGGTGACCCTCGACGCCTTGCTGGTGGACGCGAGCGTGACCCGCGCCGCCGAAAGGCTAGGGCGGAGCGCCTCGGCCATCAGCCACGCATTGGCCAAACTCCGCGAAATTTTCGCCGATGAGCTATTCGTCAGGGCCGGCCAGCGGCTCGTGCCGACGGCCAAAGCGCTGGAGCTGGCGCCGACCGTTCACGTCATCCTGGCCGGCATGGAAAGTCTCCTGCGGCCCAATAAACCCTTCGATCCCACGCTTTCCGTGCGCGAGTTTGCCGCAGCATCGGGCGAGGCCGGGGAATTGATTCTCGTCGAGCCGCTGCGGCAGCGGCTGCAATTGCTGGCTCCGAGCGTGAAGGTGAACTGGACGCCGTCGAGTCGCGCCGAGGACATCGACGCCCTGCGCAATGCGCGCAGCCACTTCGTCATCGATATCGAGGGGACGCCGGTGTCGGCGCCCGACGTGCGGGTCGCCAAGCTGTTCGACGACACGCTGGTGACGCTGGCGCGGCCAGACCACCCCTTCGCCACACGGAAGCCGAAGCTCGCCGCCTTTGCTGCGGCGGACCATATCGCCGTGAACGGGCTTCCCACGCTGGAGCTCGTCGACGAAGCGCTGAGCGCGGAAGGGCGGTCCTGCAACGTCACCTCGCAAGTCTCCTCGGCGCTCGTCGGCATTCTCGTGGCGCTCAATCACGACGCCCTGCTCACCCTGCCCGGCTCGCTGGCCGCCATCCTGCAAAGTCAGTTCGGCATGGCCCGCATCGCCCAGCCGCTTCCGCCAATCGCCTTTCCGCTCCGGCTCATGTGGCATTCCAGCTACGACCGGGACGAGTGCCACCAATGGGTGCGCGGTGAACTGGCGAAGATCGCCCAAGAGATCGCCGCGGGCGCTTAAGGACGAGATTGCCGGGGCGATTTTTGCTGCGGCCCATCGGTGACCTCTGGCGCCCGTCACAACGGTCCATTACCATGGGCGCCGACGCCCGCCTGCCGCCGAGGGCTGGGCACTCGGAGGACATCCATGTTGACCTGGTTCCGCGCAGGCTTTGCGGCCGCGCTGCTTTGTTTCGTCTTCACCCCCGCCACTGCCGCCGACAAAACCTTCCAAGACGACGCCCTTGCCGATGCGGCGATCACGCTGGAAGCGGATCTCAAGAATGAGTCCGGCACTGTCGAACTGCCGGTCATCAAGCTGAAAGAGCAAGCCGCCGTCCAGTTGCGGCGGCAGGACCTGGAAAGCGCCGCCTTCACCTATGGGCAGATCGTCACCGTGTCGCCCGACGATTCCCTTGCGTGGCGGCGTCTGGCGGATCTGTGGCTCGCCATCCCAGCGGACGAGAGCGACGACGGCAGCCTCCGCTTCAGCAATGCACGGACCGCCGCCTATATCGCCTATCAGCGGGCGACCACGCCGGAGTCCGAAGCCGCCGCGCTGACGACGCTGGCCACGGCGTACGGCAAGCAGGGCGACTGGCGGCCGGCGTTGAATGCGCTCCACCTCGCCCTCAAGCTCGAGGCCAACTCTGGGCGTCAGGCGACCTACGACCAGCTGCGCGAGAAATACGGCTTTCGCGTCTCCAATTTCACCGTCGACTCCGACGCCACTTCCCCGCGCGCCTGCTTCCAGTTCACAGAGCCGCTGCTGAAGCGCGCCGACTTCTCACCCTTCGTCTCGGTCGTGGGCGACGACAAGCCGGCGCTCTCCGCTGACGATCAGCAGCTTTGCGTCGAAGGGCTGAAGCACGGCGAGACCTATGCCGTCACGCTGCGCCAGGGCCTGCCGTCCACGGTGGACGAGAGCCTGCTCAAGGACGCCGCGTTCACGATCTATGTGCGCGACCGGGCCCCGTCGGTCCGGCTCGCCGGCAAAGCCTATGTGCTGCCGAATACCGGCCAGCAGGGCATCCCGCTCGTTTCGGTGAATACCGACGCGGTCAAGGTGACCGTCTACCGGATCGGCGACCGCAGCCTGATCGACAACGTGCTCGGCTACGATTTCGAGCGCAATCTCTACCAATACAGCTTGAACGACATCGCCGACGAGAAGGGCCAGGAAGTTTGGTCCGGCGAGCTCAAGGTCGAGAAGGAGCTCAACGCCGAGATCACCACCGCCTTCCCGATCAGCGAGGCGGTGCCTGAGATGGCGCCCGGCGTCTACATCCTCGCCGCCCAGCCGGCCGGCGTGCCCGGCGACGATTACGGCGAACGGACAACGCAGTGGTTCATCGTCTCCGATTACGGGCTGACGGCCTATTCGGGGACCGACGGCATCCACGCCTTCGTCAATTCGCTCGCGAGCACCGCGCCGCTCGAAGGCGTCGAGCTGCGGCTGATCGCGCGCAACAACGAGGTGCTGGCCACCGAAACCACGGACTCCGACGGCACGGCGACGTTCGCGCCGGGCTTGGCCCGCGGCGAAGGGGGACTCGCGCCGGCGCTGCTCATCGCCTCAGGCGCGGGCGGCGACTATGCCTTTCTCAACCTCAAACAATCTGCCTTCGATCTCACCGACCGCGGCGTCGCCGGCCGCGAGCCACCGACTGGACTCGACGCCTATGTGTTCACCGAGCGTGGCGTCTACCGCACCGGCGAGACCGTGCATGTCACTACGCTCCTGCGGAATGCCGAAGGCGTGGCCGTGCCCGATGTGAATCTGACGGTGGTGATGGCGCGACCCGACGGCATCGAATACCGCCGCGTCGTGGTGCCCGATGAGGGGCTTGGTGGCCGCGCGCTCAACGTGCCGCTCATCGCCTCGGCGCCGACCGGCACGTGGCGGGTCGCGGTCTATTCCGATCCGAAGCAGGCCGAGATCGGGACGGCGACCTTTCTTGTCGAGGACTATGTGCCGGAAAGGCTCGAGTTCGACCTCAGCACCGAGTCGAAGAGCCTCTCCCCCGCCAGTCCCGCCGAGATCGCGCTCGACGGCCGCTTCCTCTATGGCGCGCCCGCCTCGGGTCTCGCCGTCGACGGCGAAGTGAACATCATGAAGGCCGCCGAACGGCCTGGCTTCGCGGGCTATGTGTTCGGTCTCAACGAGGGGGACTCGCAGGATCAATTCAGCGTCGAGAGCCTGCCGCTGGCCGATCTTCCCGAAACCGATTCCGACGGCAAGGCCACGTTCCAGGTCGCGCTCGACAAGGTGCCGGCCTCGACCAAGCCGCTCGAGGCCAATGTGGTGGTGCGATTGGCCGAGCCCGGCGGTCGAGCGGTCGAGCACAAGCTGGTACTGCCCATCGTGCCGACCGGCCCGATGATCGGGGTGAAGCCGCTGTTCACCGGTTCGGCACTCGGCGACCAGGACATCGCCAAGTTCAACGTGGTGATGGCCGCGCCCGACGGCGCCGCGATTGCCGCTCAGGGGCTCAAATGGCAGCTGCTTAGCATCGAGTCGAAATATCAGTGGTATCGCCAATACGGCCAATGGCAGTACGAGCCGATTAAAATCACCCGCCGCGTCGCCGACGGCACCATCGACGTCACCGCCGATCGGCCGGGGGCCATCTCCGTGCCGGTGACCTGGGGCCGCTACCGGCTCGAGGTGGAGAGCCCGAACGCGGAAGGACCGCTCACCACGTATGGCTTCGATTCCGGCTGGTATGCGGACGCCTCGGCCGACACGCCTGACCTCCTGGAGATCGCGCTCGATAAGCCGGGCTATGTCTCCGGTGACACCATGACGGTGGCGGTCACCGCGCGCAGCGCGGGCAAGGTGACGCTCTCGGTGATCGGCGACCGCTTGCTCACCACCACCACCACCGACGTCGAGGCGGGCCTGGTCAAGCTGCCGATCACGGTCGGCGACGACTGGGGCACCGGCGCCTATGTGCTGGCAACGCTGCGGCGGCCGCTCGACGTGGCCGAGAAGCGCATGCCGGGCCGCGCCATCGGCGTGCAGTGGTTCAGCGTCGATAAGGCCGAGCACACGATCGGCGTCGGCCTCGACCTACCCGACCTGATCCGGCCCGAGACGACGCTGCGCGTGCCGGTGAAACTCGCGGGACTCGCCACGGGCGAGCAGGCCCGCATCGTGGTATCCGCGGTCGACGTCGGCATTCTCAACCTCACCGGTTACGAGCCGCCATCGCCGGACGACTACTATCTCGGCCAGCGCAAGCTCTCCTCCGAGGTGCGCGATCTCTACGGTCAATTGATCGACGGCATGCAAGGCACACGCGGCCAGATCCGCACAGGCGGCGACAGTGGCGCCGGCGTGTTGCAGGGCAGCCCGCCGACCCAGCCGCCGCTGGCGCTCTATTCCGGCATCGTCACCGTGGGTCCGGACGGCACCGCCGAAGTGGAATTCCCCATTCCCGCCTTCACCGGAACCGTGCGCGTCATGGCCGTTGCCTGGAGCAAGGACAAGGTCGGGCACAGCTCCGGCGACGTCGTTGTGCGCGATCCGGTCGTGGTCACCACCACCCTGCCGCGCTTCCTGTTGACAGGAGACACCTCGACGCTTCGCCTCGACCTCGACAATGTCGAGGGCGCCACGGGCACGTACCAGATCGCCATCTCGACAGGAGGACCGCTTAGCGTCGAAGGCGCGGACCGGTCGGTCGATCTCGACGCCAAGAAGCGCGGCGCGGTGACCTTCCCCATTTCCGCGCTCGGCGTGGGCGAGGGCAGCGTTGAGGTCGCGGTCACCGGGCCGGACGATTTTGCGGTCTCCCGCACATACGCGCTGAATGTCGACCCGGCGACGCAGATCCTGGCGCGTCGCACGGTGACGCCGCTCGAGCCTGGCAAGAGCGTCACGCTGACCAACGACGTGTTTGCCGGTCTCGTGCCAGGCACGGGCAGCATCGCGCTGTCAGTCACACCGTCCGCCGCGCTCGATGTGGCGAGCCTACTCGCCGCGCTCGACCGTTATCCGCTCGGCTGCACGGAGCAGATCATCAGCCGCGCGCTGCCGTTGCTCTATGTCAACGAGATGGCGCTCGACGCCAAGCTCGCGGTCGATACCAATGTCGACGAGCGCATCACCAAGGCGATCGAGATCGTGCTCGCCCGCCAGGGCTATGAAGGCGCGTTCGGCCTCTGGTCGCCGGGCGGCGAGGACGCGTGGCTCGACAGCTACGTGACCGACTTCCTCACGCGGGCGCGCGCCCGCGGCTTCGCCGTTCCCGACGACCGCTTCAAGCTCGCGCTCAACCGCTTGCGCAACTATGTGAGCACCGCGCCCGACGTTTCGACCGACGGGGGGCTGGCGCTGTCCTACGCGCTCTACGTGCTCGCCCGGAACGGCATGGCGCCGGTCGGCGACCTTCGCTACATCGCAGACGTCAAGCTGTCCGCGCTCGGCACGCCGACCGCTCAGGCGGAGATCGGCGCGGCGCTGGCCATGCTCGGCGACAAGGTTCGCGCCGAGACTGCGTTCCGTGCCGCCGCCGGCGCGCTTCCCGAAGACGTCGATCCCTTGATCGGCCGCACCGATTTCGGCTCGCGCTTGCGGGATGCGGCCGTCGTGGTGACGCTGGCCGCCGAAGGTGATGCTCCCAAGGTGCTGCTGACCCGCGCCACCACGCAGATCGACAAGGCGCGCGATCGCGTCACCTACACCTCCACGCAAGAGGATGCGTGGCTCGTGCTCGCCGCACGCGCGCTCGGCAAGCAGGGCGTCAAACTCACCGTCGAGGACGGCGGGCCGAACGGTACCCAGGAGGACGAACAAGACGGGCCGCTCTATCGCTCCCTGAGCGAAGAGGATATCGGCATCAATCCGCTGACGGTGACCAATGCCGGCGACACCCAACTCGACGCGGTGATCTCGGTGAGCGGCGCACCGACCACGCCGGAACCTGCGGCCGAGCACGGCTTCAAGCTGGAACGCAGCTACCACAGGCTCGATGGCGAAGAGATCGACATCGCCACGGTAAAGCAGAATGAGCGCATCGTGGTGCTGCTGACCGTCACCGAGCCGCAGCCGCAGTTCGCTCGGGTGGCCCTCACCGACTATGTGCCGGCGGGCTTCGAGATCGACAATCCGCGGCTCGTCTCGTCGGCCGATACGGGCGGCCTGAACTGGATCTCCCACGCGGCGAACCCAGTGCATACGGCGTTCCGCGACAACCGGTTCGTGGCGGCGTTCGAGCGACGAGCCGACAGCCAGCCGCTCTACACCGTGGCATACGTGGTGCGCGCGGTGTCGCCCGGCAGCTACGTGCTGCCGCAAGCGGTGGTGGAAGACATGTACCGGCCCGACCGTTTCGGCCGCACCAATACGGGCGCCGTCACGGTGACGGATCGCTAGAGATGAGTGTCACGTCAGGGGACCCCGCAAGCCCTCTCCCCAACCTCTCCCCCAATGGCGGAGGGAGAAAGCTGTGGAGACGGGTGTCAATTGCCGCCGTCGGCGCAATATGGATCGCTGCGGCGGCGTCCGGTACCGCCGTCGGCATTGCGCAGTCCTACGGACCGGCGCCGCTCGGTCAGGAGCTGGAAGTCTCCAGAACGGTGCTCGACCGCGACGGCAAATTGTTGCGCGCCTATCTCACGGACGAGGGCCGCTGGCGGCTGCCCGCCACGCGGGAAGACGTGGACCCACGCTTCCTCGACGCGCTGCTCGCCTACGAGGACAAAAGATTCTTCGACCATCACGGCGTCGACCCGCTGGCCATGACCCGCGCCGCCTACCAACTCATGAGCCAAGGGCAGATCGTCTCGGGCGGTTCGACCATCACGATGCAGGTCGCACGCTTACTGGAGCCACGGCGTGAGCGGTCGGTCTCCGCCAAGCTGCGGCAAGCGACCCGCGCACTGCAGCTCGAATGGGCGCTGAGCAAGGACGAGATCTTGCGCCTCTACCTGACGCTCGCGCCTTATGGCGGCAATCTCGAAGGGATCCGCGCCGCGTCGCTCGCCTATTTCGGCAAGGAGCCGCGCCGGCTCACTTTGGGCGAAGCGGCCCTGCTCGTGGCGCTGCCGCAGTCGCCGGAATATCGCCGGCCCGACCGCTATCCAGAAAAGGCGAGAGCCGCGCGCGACCGCGTGCTCGACCGCATCGCCGGCAGCGCATCGTTCAGCGCGGACGAGATCGCCCGGGCCAAGACCGAGCCGGTGCCCGATGCGCGCAAGCCCATGCCGCTCAGCGCGCCTCATGCCGCCGACGAGGCGATGACCGCCTCGCAAGAAAAAGCCATACGCCTCACCATCGACGGCCGCTTGCAGCGGCGCCTGGAACGGCTCGCCCATGAACGATCGGCGGCGCTGGGCGACGCCATGTCGGCGGCGATCGTGGTGGTGGACAATGACAGCGGCGAGATCCTGGCGCGGGTCGCCACGCCCGATTATTTTGACATGGAACGCGCCGGCCAAGTGGATCTAACGCGGGCGGTGCGCTCGCCGGGCTCGGCGCTAAAACCCTTCATCTACGGGCTCGGCTTCGAGGACGGGCTGGTCCATCCCGAGACGCTGATCGAGGACCGGCCGATCCGCTATGGCGATTATGCGCCGGAGAATTTCGACCTGACCTTCCAGGGCACGGTGACGGTGCGCCGCGCCCTGCAACAGTCGCTCAACGTGCCTGCCGTTGCCGTACTCGACGCGGTGGGGCCGAGCCGTCTGCTGGCGCGGCTCTCGGAAGCGGGCGCCTCTCTCGTCTTGCCGAAGCACGAGACGGCTGGGCTGGCGCTCGGTCTCGGCGGCATCGGCGTGCGGCTCATCGACCTCACCGCGCTCTATTCAGGGCTTGCGCGACAAGGCGATGTGGCGCCCCTGATCGAGCGTCTCGGCGCCACGCCACGGCCGACAAAACGTCTCTTGGAGCCGGTGGCCGCCTGGTATGTCGGCGATGTGCTGCGCGGCGCGCCGCCGCCAAAGAATGCGCTCGGCGGCCGCATCGCCTTCAAGACCGGCACGAGCTACGGCTACCGCGATGCTTGGGCGGTCGGCTTCGATGGCCAGCACACGATCGGGGTTTGGGTCGGCAGGCCGGATGGCGCACCGGTCAGCGGTCTCGTCGGTCGCACGGCCGCCGCACCGATCCTGTTCGACGCCTTCGCCCGGCTGGGGGACCCAATTAAAGCTCTGCCCCCGGCCCCGAAAGGGATTTTGGTCGCAAGCACGGCCAAACTGCCGCCGCCGCTGAAGCGCTTCGGCGCGCCCGGCACTGCGGTGGGCGAGATAGCCTCGAAAGTGCACATCGTGTTTCCGCCGCAAGGGGCGAGCCTAGCACTCGCATCGGACGGCGCCGTGCTCGATCCCATCGCCATCAAGATTGCCGGCGGCACGCCGCCGCTTAATGTGCTCGTCAACGGTCTGCCGTTCGAGACCACCAATGCGCCACGCACTTTGTTCTACGAGCCGGACGGCCCGGGTTTCGTGCGGCTGACGGTGATGGACGCGGCCGGCACGGTCGACAGCGTCGTGGTCCGGCTCCAATAACTAGTTGTTCTTCGACTTCGAAGCGTGCTCCGGCTTGCCTTTCCGCTTGGTGGAAGCCATGTCGTCGAGCTCTTTCTCGCTCATGGATTTATACATGGACTTGGACGCGCCCTTGAGCTCGCTCACGGGCGTGTCGCCGCGCTTGGCCGACAGGGCCGCGCCGGCGGCTTTCTGCTGGGCTGCTGACTTGGCTGGCATGGTCAATCTCCGTGTTTCACAACCAGACGCAAGAAACGCTTCACCCGGCAAGGGCGTTCCCGCTTGGCCACGGGCTGCTTCCCCTGTAAGCACCAAGCATGGCAGCGCCCACCACGCTTGCGGACTTGGCCGTCCCCCTGGACCTCGAACCGATGGAGGCCAAGCTCGTCACGGATCTGCCCGAGGAACCCGGCTGGCAGTTCGAGCCCAAATGGGACGGGTTCCGCTGCCTGGCGTTCCGCGCCGGCGACGAGGTCGATCTCAGGGCGAAGTCCGGCAAGCCGCTGGCGCGCTACTTCCCGGAAGTGGTCGCTTTCTTGAAGGCGCTGAAGCCGAAATGCTTCGTGCTCGACTGCGAGCTGGCTGTACCGGACGGCGACACGCTGTCCTTCGATGCCTTGCAACAGCGCATCCATCCCGCCGCGAGCCGCGTCAAGACGCTGGCGGCCGAGACGCCCGCCATCCTCATCCTGTTCGACATGCTGGTCGATCCCAAGAACAAAAGCCTGATCGAACAGACGCTAACCAAGCGCCGCGCGGCGCTGGACGCCTTCTATAAGTCGTTGGGCGACCACGAGAATCTGAAGCTGTCACCTTACACGCTCGACCGTGCCGAGGCGGAAGACTGGCTCGCCCGGGCGAGCGGCGCGCTCGACGGCGTGGTCGCAAAAGAGCTGGACGCCCCCTATTCGCCGGGGGTGCGCGCCATGCTCAAGGTGAAACATTTGCGTACCGCCGATTGCGTCGTGGGCGGCTTCCGCTACGCCGCCAAGAGCGATGAGGTCGGCTCCCTGCTGCTCGGGCTCTATAACGAGGACGGCGAGCTCGACCATGTGGGCTTTACCTCGACCATCACCGATGTCGAGCGCCCGGCGCTGACAAAACTCTTGAAGACCATGATCGCGCCGCCCGGATTCAGCGGCAAGGCGCCGGGCGGCCCGAGCCGCTGGTCGACGGAGCGGTCGAGCGAATGGCAGCCGCTTGAGCCGAAAATGGTGGTGGAGGTGCGCTACGATCAAGTTACCGACCGGCGCTTTCGCCACGGCACCAAGATGATCCGCTTCCGGCCGGACAAAGCGACCACCCAGTGCACCTTCGAGCAAATCGCTCCGCCAGGGAAGCCGCCCGCGCTGGTCGCAAAGATGCTTCAGGACTGACCCTCGCCCGCGGCGCGATGACGCGGGCAATTGCGGCGGCTTGGAAGCATTCAAGCTGCGCCAAACTTGCAATTTCCGTCAGGGAGTTAGCTGGGACTTACCCGGCGGTGCGGCGCGGGGTGCGACGCTCCCTGCGACATCATCATAATGAACTGGCCGCCACTCTGCCGGGCTCCGGGAGTTATGTCCCATGCCTCGAAGATGACCTTCAAGGCCTAAGCAACGAAGGAGTGTCTCATGAAAAAGTATCTGATTGCAGGCCTGCTCGTTGCCGGGATGGTAACCCCGGCGTTCGCCGCCAGCGAGTTCTACGTGGCGCAGAACAGCAGCAACCATAAGTGCGAGATCGTGGCCAAGAAGCCCACCGGGACGACCTGGACGATGCTCGGTTCGCGGGGCTACCCGTCGAAGGCGGCGGCCCAGTCGGCCTTGCACGGCATGAGCCAGTGCAACTCGTAAGCAAGGCCCTTATGAGCAAGACGCGGACGCCCGGATTTTAGCCGGGCGTCCGGTCCGGTAAACCGCCCCAAGGCCCCCGACTGCGACGTCTCCCTGGGTCTTGGGGCGTCTCTATTTTTACCAATTCGGCAGGTGTTGTGGAGTCTGCGCATCTGGCTTTCCCCTTGACGGAAGCCGGAGCGGCAGCCAACAACGGAGCATGGCGCAAAGCTCCGACAAGACCGTGCCCAAGAAGCTGCATATCAAGACCTTCGGCTGCCAGATGAATGCGTATGATTCCGAGCGCATGGCCGAAGCGCTTCAGCCTGCCGGTTTTCAACTGACCGAGCAGATGGCAGAGGCCGATCTTGTCATCCTCAACACCTGCCATATTCGCGAGAAGGCCGCCGAGAAGGTCTATTCGGAGCTGGGCCGGGTGCGGAAAGCCAAGGAAGCGCGCAAAGCCCAAGGCCGTGACACCATGATCGCCGTGGCCGGCTGCGTCGCCCAAGCCGAGGGGCGGGAGATCATCGCCCGCGCGCCGGTTGTCGACATCGTCGTCGGCCCGCAAAGCTATCATCGCTTGGGCCAACTCGTTTCCGAGGCGGCCTCGACCGGTCAGCGCTCGGTCGAGACGGAGTTTCCGGCGAAGGATAAATTCGCGGAACTGCCGGTGCGGGCGACAGGCAAAAGGCAAGTCTCGGCCTTCGTCACGGTGCAGGAAGGCTGCGACAAATTCTGCACCTTCTGCGTGGTGCCTTATACGCGGGGCGCGGAATATTCGCGCACGCCAGGCGAGATCGTCGCCGAGGTGGAACGGCTCGCCGCGCGCGGCGTCCGCGAGGTCACGTTGCTCGGGCAAAACGTCAACGCCTATCACGGCGACGGCTCGGACGGCGCCGCTTGGTCGCTCGCACGCCTGTTGCGGCGCCTGGCGGAGATCCCGTCGGTCGAGCGCCTGCGCTTCACCACCAGCCATCCGCACGACATGGACGAAGGGCTGATCGCGCTGTTCGGCGAAGAGCCGAAGCTGATGCCTTATCTGCATCTGCCGTTCCAGGCGGGCTCGGACCGCGTCCTGACGGCCATGAACCGCAAGCACACCGCGGAGCATTACGAAGCGTTGGTCGGCAGAATCCGGCAGGCGCGCCCGGACATCGCGCTGTCCACCGACATTATCGTCGGCTTTCCCGGCGAGACCGACCGGGATTTCGAGGAGACGTTGGCCTTGGCGGCCCGTGTCCGCTTCGCCCAAGCCTACTCTTTTAAGTATAGCGCCCGGCCCGGCACGCCCGCGGCCAAGCTCGAGGATCAAGTGCCCGAGGCGGCCAAGAAAGAGCGCCTGGCCGCCCTGCAGGCACTGCTCGAGGAGAGCCGCCGTGAGTTTGATCGGCAGGCGGTGGGCCGCAGGCTCCCGGTGCTGTTCGAGGGCAAAGGGCGGAAACCGGGGCAGATCGCCGGGCGTTCACCCTATCTCCAGGCGGTCCACGTGGACGCGCCCGAGGCGTTGATCGGCGGCATCGCCGAGGTTGACATCTCGGCCGCTGGGCCGAACAGTCTTACCGGTGTCATAGACTCGGGATTTGAATGGCGCGAGCCGGTTCAGGCGGCCCTGTGACGAGCAAGGCCAGCGTGCGGAAGACATCCTTGGCCCGCGGGCGTGGAGCAGCGGCGAAGCGCCCCGAGTTGGCGCCAGGCGAAGGGGGCGGAGAGCCCATCATCGTCTATTTCGACGACGTGCGGCTCGTGCGCGACCTTCTCGGCGACTATGACGCAAATCTTGCCGTGCTCGAGGACCGCCTCGGCGTCGAGGCCGTGGTCAACGGCAATGCTGTCGCGCTGCGCGGACCTTCAGACGCCTGTGCGCTGGCGCAATCCGTTCTCGAACAGCTTTATGGGCGTCTGGCGCAAGGCGAGACGATCGGCGTCGGCGATGTGGCCGGGGCCATCCGCCATGCCCGCGCGGCCGTGCCCGCAGAGGGCGCCGAGCCTGGCGAGGCCGTGCCCACGGCGCAGCAGATCCGCACGCGCAAGCGCGTCGTCACCGCGCGTACCCCGATGCAGAGCGCCTATCTCAACTCGCTTCAAAAGAACGATCTGGTGTTTGCCACCGGCCCGGCCGGCACCGGCAAAACCTATCTCGCCGTCGCCTTCGCGGCGGCTTGCCTCGAGGCCGGACGCTGCGACCGCATTATCCTGTCGCGTCCCGCGGTGGAGGCGGGAGAGCGGCTCGGCTTCCTGCCCGGCGACATGCGCGAGAAGGTCGACCCCTATCTGCGCCCGCTCTACGATGCGCTCTACGACGTGCTGGCGCCGGAGCGGGTCGAACGCGAGCTGACCGCCGGCGTCATCGAGATCGCACCGCTTGCGTTCATGCGCGGCCGCACCTTGTCTCATGCCTGTGTCATTCTCGACGAGGCGCAAAACTGCACGGCGGTTCAGCTCAAGATGTTCCTGACGCGACTCGGCGAGAACAGCAAAATGATCGTGACCGGCGACCCGACGCAAGTCGACCTGCCGGCGGGCAAGGATTCCGGACTGAACGAGGCGATCGAAATCCTGCGCGGCATCGATGAGATCGGCCATATCGCCTTCACCAAGGCCGATGTGGTGCGCCGCGAACTGGTCGGCCGGATCGTCGAGGCGTACGAGGCCGCGCCTCAGAACGGCGGCCGCTCATGACCGAAGACGGCCCTAGTCGGAGCATTGCTGCGCCTACCCAACCGGCGGCGCTCGCGGTTGAAGTCGTCCACCATGGCGGCCCCTGGGGGGATGCTGGGATCAGTGACGCGACGGTGGAGCTCGCTGCGCACGCTGCCTTCGCCGAGGCGACGCCATCACTGCCGGCGTCTTACGAAATTACCATCGTGCTCACGGACGACGCGGAGATGCGAACCCTCAATCGCGATTGGCGCGACAAGGACGCTCCGACCAATGTGCTGTCCTTTCCGGCGGGCGACGCGCCGGGGGAACCCGGTGCGCTCGGCGACGTCGTAATTGCCTATGAGACCGCGGCGAAGGAAGCGGCCGACGAGAACCTCACGCTCGCCGACCACGTCTCTCATCTCGTGGTTCATGGCGTGCTGCATCTGCTCGGTTTCGATCACATGCAGGACGACGAGGCGGAGCGAATGGAAGATCTGGAACGGCGCGGCCTCGCCGCCTTGGGGATCGCCGACCCTTATCGCGACGAGGGAGAGGCCGGCCTGGCGGAGGCGACACGATGAGCGACGGCCCCTTAGCCGATCACGAGCAAGAGGCCGACCAGGCACGGCGCACCGACGAGGATGCGTCCTGGTTCGAGCGCTTGCTTCAGAGACTCGGTCTCGGCGAGGAACCCGACCTTCGCGAGCTGATCGAGGATGCGCTCGCCCGCAGCAAGAGCGACACGCTGAGCGCGCAGGAGCGCAGCATGCTGCTGCGGATCTTGCGCTTCGGCAAGCTCACGGTCGAGGACGTCATGGTGCCGCGCGCCGACATCATCGCGATCGACGAAAGCGTCTCGCTAGAAGACTTGATGTGGGTGTTCCGCAAGGCGGAGCATTCGCGGTTGCCGGTCTATCGCGAGACGCTCGACGATCCGCTCGGCATGATTCACATCCGCGACCTCATGTCGTGGATCACCGAGGAGGCGAATAGCGACGACGGCCTCGATCTCGGCAAGGTCAATCTCAAGCGCAGCGTGGCCTCAATCCATATCGCGCGCGAGCTGATCTACGTGCCGGGGTCCATGTCGGTACTCGATCTTCTGCTCAAGATGCAGACCTCGCAGCTCCATCTGGCCCTCGTCGTCGACGAGTATGGCGGCACCGACGGTCTCGTCTCCATCGAGGATCTGGTCGAGGAAGTGGTTGGCGAGATCGCCGACGAGCATGACGTGGAGGATGAGCCGATGATCCGCGTCGATCCGCGGCTCGGGCTGATCGCCGACGCCCGCACGCCGGTCGAGGATCTCGAACAGCATCTCGGGGTCGAGCTGGTGACCGAAGAGCAGGACGAGGACATCGACACGATCGGCGGCGTTGTGTTCTCGATCATGGGCCGCATTCCCGCGCGCGGCGAGTTGGTGCGGCACCCAAGCGGTATCGAGTTCGAAGTGTTGGACGCCGATCCCCGGCGGATCAAGAAGCTCCGCATCCATCTGCCGCAAGCGCCGGGCGCCGCATCCGACCCTAAGGCGGGGCAGAGCGCGACCTAGTGTCCCCTCTCTGCCAAGCAGCTGCCGCGGTCGGCCGCTTGCAGGGCGCCAAGCGGGCCGGCTTGGCGATTCTGCTCGGCGTGCTTTCGGTGCTCGCCTTCGCGCCGGTTCACGCGTGGCCCGTTCTGTTCGTGACCTTCGGCGGGCTCGTCTGGCTCCTCGACGGGTGCCAGACGCAAGCAACGCCCGGCGCACGGCTCAGCTGCGCGGCCCTCACCGGCTTCTGGTTCGGGTTCGGCTATTTTCTCGCGGGATTCTACTGGATCGCGGAGGCCTTCCTGGTCGAGCCGTGGCGGCATGGCTGGCTGATCCCCTTCGTCATGACGGCGCTGCCTGGCGGTATGGCGCTGTTCTTCGCCGCCGCCGCTGCGCTCGCCATGGCGATGTGGCGGCCGGGCGCGGCCCGCGTCTTCGCGCTCGCCATCGCCTTCGGTCTTACGGAATATGCCCGCGGCCATGTGCTGACTGGCCTCCCCTGGAATCTGATCGGCTACGGGCTTCTCCCCGAAGGCCCTTTGATGCAGATCGCCGCCCTACTCGGCGTCTACGCGCTGAGCCTCGTGGCGGTCGCCTTGTTCGCGGCGCCGGCGGCGATTTGGAGCGCTTCGTCTCAACCTAGCAAAGGGGCCGCCGCGATTGCCGTCTGCCTCCTTGTCGCGCTCGGCCTCGGCTATATGTGGGGCGACCGGCGGCTGGCGGGCGCCGCCGACGCCGAGACCGGCATGCGCCTACGCATCGTCCAGGCGAATGTGGATCAGGCCGACAAATGGCGGCCCGAGAACAGCGCCGAGATCTTCACCGACTATCTGGAGCTCACCCAGGCTCCAGGGATAGACGACATCGACATTGTCATCTGGCCGGAAACGGCGGTTCCGTTCCTCCTGGCCGACTCTCCCGAGGCCCTCAAAATAATCGGCGATGCCCTGCCGGAGGAGGCATCGCTCCTCGTGGGCGGCGCCCGTCTCGTCGAGACACGGGACGCGGCGGGACGGTTCATCGGACAACGTATCTTCAACAGCCTGCTCGTGATCGACGATAAGGGCGAGGTCCTCGACAGCTACGACAAGATCCATCTCGTGCCGTTCGGCGAGTATCTGCCGTTTCAAGATTTCCTCGAGAGCCTCGGCTTCATGCAGCTCACCGGCGTGCGCGGCGGCTTCAGCGAAGGTGCCGGTCCGCGCCTGCTGCCGGTGCCTCGCGCGCCTGCCGCGAGCCCTCTTATCTGCTACGAGATCATCTTCCCCGACGACGTCACCGACCCGGCAACGCGGCCCGGCTGGCTTCTCAATGTCACCAACGACGCGTGGTTCGGCACGAGCGCCGGCCCCTACCAGCACTTCCACCAAGCGCAAGTGCGCGCTGTCGAGCAGGGCCTACCGCTGGTGCGCGCCGCCAACACCGGCATCTCGGCGGTGGTCGATCCCTACGGTCGCGTGCTCGCCGAGATCGGTCTCGGCGAGAGAGGGCTTATCGACGCAGGACTGCCCAAAGTGGGCCCGGCAACCCTGTTCGCGCGCGGCGGAATCTTACTGGAAATATCGGTTTTGTTGCTCGCCCTCGCCGGATGGCTAACCTGTCGCATGCGCCAACCAAGCTGAAATGCGTTCTGCAATCGTCTCAAACTTGACGGGGGAATAACCCCCCCCTATGAACCGACTTGCCGGGGGACCCCCGTCAAGACTCTGAACAACCTTCTTTTTTCTGAGATTGCGAGAAACGAATGGCAGGTAAGAAGCCGAACCCCGTCGACACGCATGTGGGCAGCCGCGTGAGATTGCGCCGAATGCTGCTCGGCATGAGCCAAGAGCGTCTTGGCGACAGCATGGGGCTGACATTTCAGCAAGTTCAAAAATACGAGAAGGGCGTGAACCGCATCGGCGCCAGCCGGCTGTTTCAGATTTCTAAGATTCTCGACGTGCCCGTACAGTTCTTCTTCGAGGAAGCGCCCTATGCTGGCGGCGATGCCGGCGCACCGCGGGGAATGGCCGAGCCCGATTCCGAAGCCTTCATTCTGGAATTCCTGAATAGCCGCGAAGGGCTCGAACTGAACCGGGCGTTCGTCAAGATCAGCGACGCCAAGGTTCGCAAGAGCGTGGTCGATTTGGTCCGCGCGCTGAGCGCCAGCACGATACCCACAAAACCGGCGTCTTAATCGCCGTGCAGACTTCGGGGCTTTGCCTCGGGGCTTGACCTCGGGCCTCGCGATTGCCAGAACCGGCCCCAGCTTCGAGGCCTCCGGGCCCGTCAACCTATGCAAATGGGGGTTTTGAGTGTCCCGCGAAAACTACTTATTCACCAGTGAATCCGTGTCGGAAGGCCATCCCGACAAGGTCTGCGACCGCATTTCCGATGCCGTCGTCGACCTCTATCTGGCCGCCGATCCTTATGCGCGCGTCGCCTGCGAGACGCTCGTCACCACCAACCGCATCGTGCTTGCCGGCGAAGTCCGCGGGCCCGAGAGCATCACCTCCGATGCCATCGAGGAGGCCGCACGGCGCGCCGTGCGCGAAATCGGTTACGAGCAGGACGGCTTCCACTGGAAGAATGCCGAGTTCCAGAACTATCTGCACGAGCAGTCGGCCGACATCGCCATGGGCGTCGACGCCGACGCGGAGGCCGAGAAGGACGAAGGCGCGGGCGATCAGGGCATCATGTTCGGCTATGCTTGCCAAGAGACCGAGGCGCTCATGCCGGCGCCGATCTACTACTCCCACCGTATTCTTCACGAGATGGCGAAGGCCCGGCACTCGGGCCGCACGACCGAGCTCGGCCCCGACTCCAAGAGCCAAGTGACGCTCGTCTATGAGGGCGGTAAGCCGGTGCGCGCCGACTCTATCGTGGTGTCGACGCAGCACAGCGCCGAGGCCAGCATGGCGCGCATCGAGGAGATCGTGCGCGGCATCGTCGACGAGGTGATGCCCAAGGGCTGGGTCAACGGCCACACCAAATTCTACGTCAATCCCACCGGCCGCTTCGTCATTGGCGGACCGGACGGCGATGCTGGCCTCACGGGCCGCAAGATCATCGTCGACACCTATGGCGGCGCGGCGCCCCACGGCGGCGGGGCCTTCTCCGGTAAGGACCCGACCAAGGTCGACCGCTCGGCCGCCTATGCCGCGCGCTTCCTTGCCAAGAATGTCGTGGCCGCGGGTCTCGCAGACAAATGCACGCTGCAAGTCGCCTACGCCATCGGCGTGTCGCAGCCGCTCGCGCTCTATGCCGACCTGCACGGCACCGGCACGGTCGACGAGGCGGAGCTCGAGAAGGCGCTGCGCAAGGTGATGGATCTGAGCCCGCGCGGTATCCGCGAGCAGTTGGGCTTGAGCCGTCCAATCTACGAGCGCACGGCCGCTTACGGCCATTTCGGCCGCCAGCCTGACAATGACGGCGGCTTCTCGTGGGAGCGTCTCGATCTCGTCGAGCCGATCCGCGGCGAGCTCAGCTAGCAGACCTTCGGTCTTTCAGGAATGACTGCGTTATGGCCGGGCTCGCCCCGGCCATAGTCGTTTTAGGGATGGATAAATCCGTGGATGCCCGGCACAAGGCCGGCATGACGAAAGACCGCGAAGAGCGCACCCTGGCCGAGGCACGGCCACTCAGGTCCTACGGCCGGCGCAAAGGCAAGCGCTTGAGCCCGCGCAAGGAGCGCCTCATCGCGGACTTGCTCCCGCGCTTGCGCCCCGACCTCGCGCACCCCGCGCCGGACGATTTACGCACGCTGTTTCCGGTTTCCGTCCGGGATGTGTGGCTCGAGATCGGCTTCGGCTCGGGCGAGCATCTTCTGTGGCAGGCCGAACACGCCCCCGATGCCGGGATCATCGGCTGCGAACCCTTCATCAACGGAGTCGCCACCCTGCTCGGCGCCATCGAGGATCGCGGGATCGAGACCGTCCGCATCCATGACGGGGATGCGCGCGACGTGCTCGCCTGGTTGCCCGATCGCTCGATCGCCCGCGTGTTTATTCTGTTTCCTGATCCGTGGCCTAAGACGCGGCAGATGAAGCGGCGGCTGGTTTCGCCGGAACTTTTGGAATCCCTCGCACGTGTCATCCGGCCCGGCGGCGAGTTGCGCTTCGCCAGCGACGACAATGATTATGCGGCTCAAGCCCTGCTCACCGTGAAGCAGAGCGGCGCCTTCGGTTGGCTGGCCCGCAAGGCCCGAGATTGGCGGATACGGCCAGACGATTGGCCGGAGACGCGCTATGAACGGAAGGGTTTGAGCGGCCAGAAGCCTGTCTACCTCAGTTGGGAGCGTCGCTAACCTCTTAGGAGAGAAGCCCAATGCGAGCACTTGCCCTCACTTTTTGCGTCTTGGCGCTGACGACCCTCCTCGGTACGGCCGCAGGCCAAGCGGGGACCGATATCGGCGCCGTCTGCTACGCGGCGTGCGAGCGGAGCACGACCTCCAATCCCGAATATAAGGCTTGCCTGGCGCGCGCGGCGGATGCGGCCGACCGCAAGCTGAACGAGGCTTATAAGCGGCTGCAAAGCGCCATCCGCGCCGGGGCCAAGGAGATGGGCCAACGCCCCGACGAACAGCTTGGCGCCCTCGTCCGCGCCCAAAAATCATGGATCGCCTATCGCGACGAGAACTGCACTTTCGAGGACGAACTGGCCTTTGGCGGGACGTCGATCGGCGGCAACTATTCGGCCTGCCTGTGCGCGCTGAGCCATGAGCGGGTGGAGGATTTCGCCCGTATCCAGCGGCATCTGCTGTTCGGCGGCTAAGAAAACCTCAACGAATGGGGCGTTTCCGCCGCGTCGGAATGGCTTGAAACCTCGGAAAAAGCTCGTATATTAGCCCCGAACTCATGATTGGATTTAGTCAGGGGTGGGCCGTCGGCCCGCTCCTTTTTGTTAGGTTCCTCGCCTTCTCGCATCGAGGAGCACGAGACCCCACCATAGATGCCGAGCTCTGCGACACCTGAACATCGCCGCTTCACCCGTGAGACCGGGCAGGAGCGGGTGATCGCCGATCTCGCCGAGCCCGTTCTCGAGGAGCTCGGTTTCCGTTTGGTGCGGGTCAAGGTTTCGGCTCGCGACGGTGGCACGGTTCAGATCATGGCCGAGCGGCCGACCGGTGAAATGACGGTAGACGATTGTGCGATCATCAGCCGGAGGCTGTCTCCGGTGTTCGAGGCCCACGATCCGATCCAGGGGCAATATTACCTCGAGGTCTCGTCGCCGGGCATCGATCGCCCCCTGGTCAGGCCGAGTGACTTCGCGGTATGGACGGGTCATATCGCCAAGATCGAGCTGAAGGAAGCGGTCGACGGGCGCAAGCGCTTCAAAGGCGCGATCGAGGACGTGGTCGGCGACGAGGTGCGTTTGAAGATCGAGCTAGATGGCCAGGCCGAGCCAATCATTATCGGCCTGCCCTTCTCGCTCATCAGCGAAGCGAAGCTGGTTCCCAATCCGGACAGCTTCAGGGCGGATCTTACGGGCAACAAGCCCGCGAATTAAGCAAGCGACCGGGTGGGCGAGAAACGCGCATCGCGGCGAACGTAAATATTGGAGGCAGACAGAAATGGCTCAGGCAGGCGTAAGCGCCAACAGGCTGGAGCTCTTGCAGATCGCCGACGCGGTCGCGCGTGAGAAAGCGATCGACCGCCAGGTGGTCATCGCCGCCATGGAGGACGCGATCCAAAAGGCGGCCAAGTCCCGTTACGGCAGCGAGAACGAGATCAAGGCCGAGGTCGATCCCAAGACCGGCGAGATTTCGCTGGCGCGGCTCCTCGAGGTGGTCGACGAGGTCACCGTCGATGCCACGCAGATCTCGATCGCCGAGGCGCGGCGCAAGAACCCGGCGGCGCAAGTCGGCGACTTCATCGCCGAGCCCCTGCCCCCACTCGATTTCGGCCGGGTGGCGGCGCAGAACGCCAAGCAGGTTATCGTGCAGAAGGTGCGCGAGGCCGAGCGTGAGCGGCAATATGACGAGTTCAAGGATCGCGTCGGCGAGATCGTCAACGGCATCGTCAAGCGCGTCGAGTACGGCAACGTGATCGTCGATCTCGGCCGGGCGGAGGCCATCGTGCGCCGCGACGAGACGCTGCCGCGCGAGAATTTCCGCTACGGCGACCGCATCCGCGCCTTTGTCTACGATGTGCGCCGTGAGCAGCGCGGTCCGCAGATTTTCCTGTCGCGCACGCATCCCGAATTCATGGCGAAGCTGTTCGCGCAGGAAGTGCCCGAGGTCTATGAGGGCATCGTCACCATCAAGTCGGTGGCGCGCGATCCCGGCAGTCGTGCCAAGATCGCGGTGGTGTCGCGCGACGCCTCCATCGATCCGGTCGGCGCCTGCGTCGGCATGCGCGGCAGCCGCGTGCAAGCCGTGGTCAACGAGCTTCAAGGCGAGAAGATCGACATCATCCAGTGGTCGCCCGACGCCGCCACGTTCATCGTCAACGGCCTGGCCCCAGCCGAGGTGGTCAAGGTCGTGCTCGACGAGGACGCCGAGCGCATCGAGGTGGTGGTGCCCGATCAGCAGCTGTCGCTTGCCATCGGCCGTAAAGGTCAGAATGTGCGGCTGGCTTCCCAGCTCACCGGCTGGGACATCGACATCATGACGGAAGCGTCGGAGTCGGAGCGCCGCCAGGCGGAGTTCGCCGAGCGCTCGGCAACCTTCATGGAAGCGCTCGACGTCGATGAGGTCATCGCCCAGCTACTCGCCTCGGAAGGCTTCTCCTCGGTCGAGGAAGTGGCCTTTGTCGAGCCGACCGAGATTTCTTCGATCGAAGGCTTCGACGAGGACACGGCGGCCGAGATTCAGGCGCGTGGCCGCGAGCATCTGGAGAAGCTCGAGGCTGAGCTCGACGCCAAGCGCAAGGAACTCGGCGTCGCCGATGAGCTCATGGAGGTGCCCGGCCTCAATACGGCGATGCTCGTCGCCCTGGGCGAGAACGGGGTGAAGACCGTCGAGGACTTTGCCGATTGCGCCACGGACGACCTCGCCGGCTGGAGCGAGCGCCAAGAGAAAGAGACCATCCGTCACAACGGCTTTCTCGACGGCTTCGGCCTGACCCGACCGCAGATCGAGGATCTGATCCTCGCGGCGCGGGTGAAGGCCGGCTGGATCGACGAAGCCGATCTTGTCGAGGAAGAGGCGGAAGTCGAAGGCGAGACCGAAGCCGGTGCCGAACTGGAGACCCCCGAAGCAGGCGAGGCGCCTGCGGCAGATGACGCCTCCGCGTCATGAAGCGGTTAGGAGACAGAAGCGTTGCGGTTAGAGGCGGCCAAGCAGGACGAGACGCGGCATGGGCAGACGGCGGACGCCGTTCGTCGCTGCGCCGTCACGCGCGCCCATCGGCCTAAAGACGCGCTTCTGCGCTTCGTGCTCGGGCCTGACGGCACGATCGTACCCGATCTGAGAGAGAAGCTGCCGGGCCGCGGGGTTTGGCTCACGGCGGCCCATGATACGGTCGCCGAGGCGGTCAAGCGCAAGGCCTTTGGCCGGGCGCTGAAGGCGGAAGCCAAGGCTCCGGCAGAGCTTGCGAACCAGGTCGACAGGCTTCTCGCAGAGGCGGCCGCGGGCGCCCTAGCCATGGCCAACAAGGCCAGCGGGGTCGTGTTTGGCTACTCGAATGTCGAGGAAGCCTTGGCAAAAAGCCGCGTGATCGCGCTGATCCACGCCAGCGATGCCGCCGAAGATGGTTGCCGGAAGCTTGACGGTAAAGCGCGTGGCGCCACCGGCGGCGTTGGAATTCCATCGGTTCGTGCATTTAGCGCGGATGAATTGAGTTTGGCATCGGGCAGGACAAATGTGATACATGCTGCCCTAATCCAGGGCGGAGCGGCTCGAAAGTTTCTCGCGGCAGCCTCGCGCGTTGAGCGCTACCGCAAGGGTAGCTCCGCATTTGCGGACCAGAACGGATCGGATACGGACGAAGAATGAGTGAGACCAACGAGACTGAAGGCAAGACTGGGCGCAAAATGACGCTCAACGTGCGCCGGACGGTGGAGTCCGGCCATGTGCGCCAGAGCTTCAGCCATGGGCGCAGCAAGTCCGTCGTGGTCGAGAAGAAGAAGCGCCGCTCGATCGGTTCCGCGGCCGCGGCGCAGCCTGCCGAGGAGGCCAAGGCCAAGCCGGCGGAAGCCGCACCCGTCCCGCCGAAGCCCAAGCCCACGCCGGCCCCGCAGCCACGCCGTCCGGGCGTCGTTCTGCGCCAGCTCTCCGAGGACGAGAAGGACGCCCGCGCCAAGGCGCTCGCCAATTCGAAGGTGCGTCACGCCGAGGAGCTTGAAAAGGCCAAGGAAACGGCCGCGCAGGAGGCCGTCGCCGAGGTGCAGCGCGCCAAGGAGGCCAAAGAGGCCGAGGCGCGCAAGCTTAAGGAAGACGCGAAGAAGGCCGTCGAGGAAGCTGCCCCGCCGAAAGTCGAGGAAGCGCCGCGCGGCAAGCATTTGAAGCAAGAGGCTGAAGAGCAGCCCACGCGCACGCCGGATGCCCGTCATAAGAAGGGCACGCCCACGCCGCGACGCAACGACGAGCGCCGCGTCCGCGGCCGCTTGACCATCACCAATGCGCTCGACGAGGAGCAGCGCCAGCGGAGCCTCGCCTCGCTCAAGCGTCACCGCGAGCGTCAGAAGAAGCAAGGCACGGGCCCACAGGCCGCGCAGAAGATCCAGCGCGACGTGGTGATCCCCGAAGTCATCACCATTCAAGAGCTCGCCAACCGCATGGCCGAGCGCGCCGTCGACGTCATCAAATTCCTGATGAAAGACGGCGAGATGCACAAGATCACCGACGTGATCGACTCCGATACCGCGCAGATCATCGCCGAGGAATTCGGCCATACGGTGCGCCGCGTCTCGGAGGCCGACGTCGAGGAAGGCTTCATCGGCGCGGTGGACGAGGACGAGGATCTTCAGCCGCGGGCGCCGATCGTCACCATCATGGGCCATGTCGACCACGGCAAGACGTCGCTGCTGGACGCCATCCGCACGGCGAATGTGGTCTCCCAGGAGGCCGGCGGCATCACCCAGCATATCGGCGCCTATCAGGTCGTCGTACCGTCGGGCCAGAAGGTCACCTTCATCGATACCCCGGGCCATGAGGCGTTCACCGCCATGCGCGCGCGTGGCGCCAAGGTCACCGATATCGTCATTCTCGTGGTGGCCGCCGACGACGGCGTGAAACCGCAGACGATCGAGGCCATCAATCACGCCAAGGCCGCCGGCGTGCCCATGATCGTGGCCATCAATAAGATCGACAAGCAAGGCGCCGACCCGAAGCGCGTACGCACCGAGTTGCTCAGCCACGAAATCGTGGTGGAGACCATGGGTGGCGATACGCTCGAGATCGAGGTCTCCGCCCTCAAGAAGACCGGCCTCGACAAGCTGCTCGAAGCCATCGCGCTGCAGGCGGAACTGCTGGAACTCAGGGCCAATCCCGAGCGCGACGCCGAAGGCGTCATCGTCGAGGCGAAGCTCGAGCGTGGGCGTGGCCCGGTGGGCACGGCGCTCGTGCAGCGCGGCACCCTCAAGCTCGGCGACCTGGTTGTGGCGGGATCGGCCTATGGCCGCGTCCGCGCGCTGATCAACGATCTCGGAGATCAGGTCAAAGAGGCCGGCCCATCCGTGCCGGTCGAGGTGCTCGGGTTCGATTCTGCGCCCGAGGCCGGCGATCAGTTCGCCGTGGTCGAGAGCGAGGCGCGCGCCCGCGAGATCACCGACTATCGTATGCGCGAGCGCCGCAAGCGGCTGGCCGTGGCCGGCCAACGCGGCAGCCTCGAGCAGATGATGAGCCAATTGAAGGAAACCGGCGTCCAGGAATTCACCCTCGTGATCAAGGGCGACGTGCAAGGTTCGGTCGAGGCCATCAACTCGGCCCTGGCCAATCTCGGGACCGACGAGGTCCGGGCTCGCATCGTGCATTCCGGCGTCGGTGGCATCACCGAGTCAGATGTGTCGCTGGCGGCGACGTCCGGCGCGGTCTTGATCGCGTTCAACGTGCGCGCCAATTCGCAAGCCCGGGAGACCGCCGAACGGGACGGCATCGAGATCCGCCAATATGCGGTGATCTACGACCTGGTCGATGACATCAAGCAGGCCATGTCTGGCCTGCTGGCGCCGACCAGACGCGAGACCTTCCTCGGCAACGCCGAGATCCTGGAGGTGTTCACCATCTCCAAGGTCGGCAAGGTGGCCGGCTGCCGCGTCACCGAGGGCAAGGTCGAGCGTGGCGCTCATGTCCGGCTGATCCGCGACAATGTCGTGGTGCACGAAGGGAAGCTCTCCACCCTGAAGCGCTTCAAGGACGAAGTGAAAGAGGTGGTGTCCGGCCAGGAATGCGGCATGGCTTTCGAGGGCTACCAGGATATGCGCCAGGGCGACGTCATCGAGTGCTTCGACGTCGAGCACGTCCAGCGCACGCTCTAGGCGAGCATGACTCGGGCAAAATCTCAGGCCGCCAGGACGCCAAGCCAGCGCCAATTGAAAGTGGGCGAGTTGATCCGGCATGCGTTGGCCGAGATCTTCGCGCGCGGCGAGGTCATGGACGAGGTGGTCAGCAAGCATTCACTCACCGTGCCGGAAGTCCGCATGACGCCAGACCTCAAGCTCGCCACGGCCTATGTGATGCCGCTCGGCGGCGGCGAGGCGGCGGAGGTGGTCGTCGCCCATCTGGAGAAGCACAAGCGCTTCCTGCGCGGCGAGGTGGCAAAACGCGTGAACCTCAAATTCACGCCGGAGCTCAGGTTCAAGGTGGATGTCTCGTTCGAAGCCTCCTCCCGTATCGACCAGCTGCTCGCCTCGCCCAAGGTCGCCCGCGACCTCGACGACTAGCGGCCGGATTCGGGGCTGAAGACCATGGCGCGGCGGCGAAAGGGCCAATCGGTCGACGGTTGGCTCATCCTCGATAAGCCGCAAGGCATTACCTCGACCAAGGCCGTGGGGCGGGTGAAGCGCCTCTACGACGCCAATAAGGCAGGACATGCCGGCACGCTCGATCCGCTGGCCACGGGGATCTTGCCGATCGCCTTCGGCGAGGCCACCAAGACCGTGCCCTTCGTGGTCGACGGGACCAAGGCCTACCGCTTCACCGTGCGCTTCGGTGCGGAAACCGATACCGACGATGCCGAAGGCGAGGTGACGGAGACGAGCGACCAGCGTCCGGCCCGCGCCGAGATCGAGGCGGCGCTGATCCAGTTCACCGGCGAGATTTCCCAGATGCCCCCGCGCTACTCGGCGCTCAAGGTGGACGGGGCGCGGGCCTACGACCTTGCCCGTGAAGGCGAAGAGTTCGAGCTGGCGCCGCGGATCGTGACCATCGAGCGGCTGGACGTGGTCGAGTGCCCCAACGAGGACATATGCGTGATCGAGGCGGAGTGCGGCAAAGGCACTTATGTCCGGTCGATCGCCCGCGATCTCGGCCGGGCGCTTGGCTGTTTCGGCCATGTGGCGGCCTTGCGGCGGACCCGGGTGGGCGCTTTCGGCGAGGCGGACGCCGTGCCCCTCGACCGGATCGAGGAGGCGGGCGCGGAAGGCCCCGAAGCCCTCCTTGCCCTGCTGCGGCCGGTGGAAACAGGGCTGCAAGACGTGCCCGCCGTCAATTTGAGCAGCGCCGATGCGGCCCGGCTCAGGCAGGGTCAGGCCGTGCTTCTGCGCGGCCGGGACGCCCCGATCATGAGCGGGACGGTCTACGCCACCTCAAAGGGCGCGTTGGTGGCGCTGGGCGAGATCAGCGAGGGTGAGTTCAGGCCCCGGCGAATCTTTAATCTACCCGGCTAGGCGGGGCGGCTCCGGCCTCTCGAAGGCCAGAGATTCCGCTGGCCTCGAGCCCGATAATCCCTATATTGCAGCGGTTGCGCGGGAGGCTGCTTTTGGCGGCCCGATTGCGCATATATTGAGCTGACCGTGCTGGACGACATCCCGGCTCGGCCCCAAAAAACCCCTAACAGCAAGGATTTTACGATGTCGGTTAGCGCTGAGCGTAAGCAAGAGCTTATCCAGGAATATGCGACCAAAGCAGGCGATACGGGATCTCCGGAGGTCCAGGTCGCCATCCTGACCGAGCGGATCACCAATCTCACCGAGCATTTCAAGACGCACGGTAAAGACAATCATTCGCGTCGCGGGCTACTGAAAATGGTCAGCCAGCGGCGCAGTCTGCTCGACTACGTCAAGTCGTCGGACCACGACAGGTACCAGAAGCTCATCAATCGGCTCGGCATCCGCCGGTAACGTCTTCGCTTGGCGAAGCCGTTTTTTGGTTTGAGCTTTTGCGCATTTGAACGGGCCAGTCCCCGCGCCACCGGGCGTTGGGATCGCCTTACCCTTCCCCACTCAATGGGACACAAACATGTTTGATAAACACACCGTAGAAATCGAATGGGGCGGCCGCCCCCTGACGCTGGAGACTGGCAGGGTTGCCCGCCAGGCCGACGGCGCCGTGCTGGCCACCTATGGCGAGACGAGCGTCCTTGCCACCGTCGTCGCCGCCAAGGAGGAGAGGGTCGGCATCGACTTCTTTCCCCTGACCGTGAACTACCAGGAGAAGACCTTCGCCGCGGGTAAGATCCCGGGTGGCTTCTTCAAGCGCGAGGGGCGTCCGACAGAGAAGGACACCCTCACCTCGCGCCTCATCGACCGGCCGATCCGGCCGCTGTTCGCCAAGGGCTTCAAGAACGAGACGCAAGTCATCACCACCGTGCTGTCGCACGACATGGAAAACGATCCCGACATTCTGGCCTTGGTTGCCGCCTCCGCCGCGCTGACCCTTTCCGGCATCCCCTTCCTGGGGCCGATCGGTGCCGCGCGCGTCGGCTATATCGACGGCAAGTATGTGCTGAACCCGATGATCGACGAAATGCCCGAGTCGGCTCTCGATCTGGTCGTGGCCGGCACGGCGGACGCCGTGCTGATGGTGGAATCGGAGGCCAAGGAACTGGGCGAGGAAATCATGCTCGGCGCCGTGATGTTCGGCCACCAGCAGTTCCAGCCGGTGCTCGGCGCCATCGTCAAGCTCGCCGAGCAGGCCGCCAAGGAGCCCTGGCCGCTCAAGAAGGTCGACAATTCCGAGCTCGTGTCCAAGGTCGGCGAGCTTGCCGAAGCCGGTCTGCGCGACGCCTACTCCATCGCCAGCAAGCAAGAGCGCCGCGACGGCATCTCCCAGGTCAAGGAGAAGGTCATCGCCGCTCTGGTGCCCGAGGACGCCGACGCCACGTTGGCATCAAACGTGTCAGCGGCCTTCAAGGAGGCCGAGAAGAATCTCGTGCGCTCGGGCATTCTCGACACGTCCCGTCGCATCGACGGCCGCGACCTGTCAACGGTCCGACCGATCGTGTGCGAGGTCGGCATTCTGCCCCGCACCCATGGCAGCGCGCTGTTCACGCGCGGCGAGACGCAGTCGCTTACCGTCGCCACGCTCGGCACCGGCGAGGACGAGCAGTTCGTCGACGCCCTGCAGGGCACATACAAAGAGTCCTTCATGCTGCATTACAACTTCCCGCCCTTCTCGGTCGGTGAGGTTGGCCGCATGACCGGTCCGGGACGGCGCGAGATCGGCCATGGCAAGCTCGCATGGCGCGCCATTCATCCGGTGCTGCCCGACCACGAGCAGTTCCCCTACACCATCCGTCTGGTTTCGGAGATCACGGAGTCGAACGGCTCCTCCTCCATGGCCACGGTGTGCGCCTCCTCGCTCGCCATGATGGATGCCGGTATTCCGCTCAAGACGCCGGTCGCCGGCATCGCGATGGGCCTGATCAAGGAAGGTGAGCGTTTCGCCGTCCTGTCGGACATTCTCGGCGACGAGGATCATCTCGGCGACATGGACTTCAAGGTGGCCGGTACATCCGAGGGCATTACCTCCCTACAGATGGATATCAAGATCACCGGCATCACCGAGGAGATCATGAAGATCGCTCTGGATCAGGCCAAGGACGGCCGCATCCATATCCTCGGCGAGATGGACAAGGCGCTCAACACCGCCCGGCCGGAGCTTGGCGAGTACGCGCCGCGTATCGAGACGATCCACATTCCGGTCGACAAGATCCGCGAAGTGATCGGCTCGGGCGGTTCGGTGATCCGCGAGATCGTCGCGGAGTCCGGCGCCAAGATCGACATCTCCGACGACGGCACGGTCAAGATCGCATCGTCGAACGCGGAATCGATCCGCGCGGCGATGGCCCGGATCAAAGGCATCACCGCCGAGCCGGAAGTCGGCGAGATCTACCAGGGCAAGGTCGTGAAGGTGATGGAGTTCGGCGCGTTCGTGAACTTCTTCGGCCCCAAGGACGGCCTCGTGCATATCTCGCAGCTCGCCGAAGGCCGGCCCGCTTCCGTCGCCGAGGTCGTCAAGGAAGGCGATCAGGTGTGGGTGAAGCTGCTCGGCTTCGACGATCGCGGCAAGGTCAGGCTGTCGATGAAGATCGTCGATCAGAAGACCGGCAAGGAAATCGAGAAGGCCGAAGCGAGCTAGGCTCGCGGGGCTCACATCGCTGACGGAAAGGGGCGCTTCGGCGCCCCGATCTTTTTGTGCCGCTGGCTGGGCCGGCCTTGTCCGCCTACTGAGCGGGGGCCTCAGGGGCCTTGGAGTCCTTGGCGCAGCGCCAGCCGATGACGAAATATTTGTTGTTGGCCTTCTGCCACTCGTCGGCCTTCTCGCCGCCGGACTTAATGCACGACACTACGTCGCCGGCGCCGGCGCCTGGAACCTTGTATTCCTCGCACTTCTCCGGCGTGGCCAAGAGACAGACCATCACAATGAGCTCGGCCATGCCGTCCTCCTTTTACGTGCTATCCTGACGCCAAACCGGCGTTCAAACGCGGACAGCTGCTTCTTTTGGGGGCCACATCGTAAGCCCGTCCGTTTTAGTCAATATGGCGAATGCCTTAGCCTTACCGTCGAGCTATTGAGCCGCCTCGCGCGGGGCGACCTTGTCGACGGCGTTCTCAAGTTCCTCGGCACGCTCCATCGCCTTGAGCGAGCTCAGGTCGGGCATGAACGTGGTCGAGTAGCCGCAATCCACGAAATGCACCTCGCCGGTGACCGCACCGGACAGGTCCGACAGCAGATAGAGGGCGGCGCCGCCAACCTCATCGAGCTTCGGCGAGCGGCGCATGGGCGCATGGCGTTGCTGATAATGGAGCAGCGTGCGCGCGTCCGAGATGCCAGCGCCGGCCAGCGTGCGCATCGGCCCGGCCGACAAAGCGTTAACTCGGATGCCGCGCGGGCCGAAGTCCGACGCGAGATATTTGACGCTGGTCTCGAGCGCCGCCTTCGCCACGCCCATCACGTTGTAGCAAGGCACAACGCGGGTGGCCCCGCCATAGGTCAGGGTCAGCAGCGAGCCGCCTTCGCTCATCATGTCGGTGGCGATCTTGCAGATCTCCGTGAACGAGAAGCAGGAGATCACCATCGTGTGCTCGAAATTCTTGCGGGTCGTGTCGCAGTAGCGGCCCTTAAGCTCGTTGCGATCGGAGAAGGCCAGCGCGTGCACGACAAAATCCAGAGAACCCCATTCCTTGCGGATCACGTCGAACATTCGCTCGACACTCGCGAGGTCCTCGACGTCAACCTCTTCAATGATCTTGGCGCCGATGGATTCGGCCAGCGGTACCGCGCGGCGGCCGAATGCGCCGCCTTGATAGCTGAAGGCAAGCTCGGCGCCTTGGCCGTGCAATACGCGAGCGATGCCCCAGGCGATGGAGCGATCGTTGGCGACGCCCATCACCAGACCCCGCTTTCCCGCCATCAGCGGGCCTGCCTCGGCAATGTCTCTTGTTGGTGCCATGGTACTTACTCTGCTTAGGGGTTAACTTCCGTCGGCTACCCGTCCCTCAGTTGTCCAAACGACGGAATACGAGTGTGGCGTTGGTGCCGCCAAATCCAAAGCTGTTCGACATCACGGTGTTAATGGCGACATTGTCCTGGCGCTTGCGGGCGATGGGCATGTCGGCGACCTCCGGGTCGAGATTCTCGATATTGGCGGACTCGCAGACAAAGCCGTTATGCATCATCAGCAGCGAGTAGATCGCCTCATGCACGCCGGCGGCACCCAGCGAGTGGCCGGTGAGCGACTTGGTGGCGCTGATGGGCGGGCAGTCGTCGCCGAACACCTCCCGGATGGCCTCGATCTCGCGCAGGTCGCCCTGCGGCGTCGAGGTCGCATGCGGGTTGATGTAATCGATCTTGTCACCGTTCAGGTTCTGCATGGCCATGCGCATGCAGCGCACCGCGCCCTCGCCTGACGGCAACACCATGTCGAAGCCGTCCGACGTGGCGCCGTAACCCACCAACTCGGCATAGATATGCGCACCCCGCGCCTTGGCGTGCTCGAGCTCCTCAAGCACCACGACACCGGCGCCGCCGGCAATGACGAAGCCGTCGCGGGCGGTGTCATAGGCGCGGCTCGCCTTCTCGGGCTGATCGTTGAAGTCGGACGACATGGCGTTCATGGCGTCGAATAGCACGGACAGGGTCCAGTCGAGCTCCTCGCCGCCGCCGGCGAACACGATGTCCTGCTTGCCGAGCTGGATCAGTTCGCTGCCATTGCCGATGCAATGGGCGGACGTCGAGCAGGCAGACGAGATCGAATAGCTCACGCCCTTGATGTGGTAGGGGGTCGAAAGGGTCGCCGAATTGGTGGACGACATGGATTTTGGCACTTCGAAGGGGCCGACCTTTTTCGGACCCTTCTCGCGCGTGGTGTCCGCCGCCTGGACGATAGCCCGGGTCGAGGGGCCGCCCGAGCCCATGATCAGCCCGGTGCGCTCGTTGGAGATGTCCTTCTCCTCGAGACCCGCATCGCGGATCGCCTGCTCCATGGCGATGTAGTTCCAGCCAGCGCCGGCGCCCATGAAGCGGCGAACTTTCCGGTCGATCATCGCTTCCCAATCCAGCTTGGGCGCGCCATGGACCTGGCAGCGAAAGCCCAGCTCGGCATAGGTGTCGGCCTTGACCAGGCCGGACTTCGCCTCGCGCAGCGACGCCAGCACCTCCTGGGCGCTGTTGCCGATGGAGGACACGATGCCCATGCCGGTCACGACCACGCGTTTCATGAAGTCAACGTCCTTGAAGTCAGTGCCGCAAAAAGATCAAGCACCAGCGGGTGCGGCTTCATCCGCTTGGAACAGGCCGACCCGCAGGTCCTTGGCCGTGTAGATCGTCTCGCCGTCCGCCTTCACCCAGCCATCGCCGGTGCCGAGGGTGAACTTGCGGCGGATGACCCGCCTGAGTTCGACGATATATTCGACCTTACGCATGGTCGGCAGCACCATGCCAGAAAACTTCACCTCGCCGACACCGAGCGCGCGGCCCTTGCCGGGGGCGCCGAGCCAGCCGAGGAAGAAACCGAGCATCTGCCACAGGGCGTCGAGGCCGAGGCAGCCCGGCATGACGGGATCGCCCTTGAAGTGACAGTCGAAGAACCAAAGATCGGGCTTCACATCGAACTCAGCCACGATGCGGCCATGGCCGTGCTCGCCGCCGTCTTCCTCGACATGAGAAATGCGGTCGAACATGAGCATCGGCGGCAGCGGCAACTGAGCATTGCCGGGGCCGAACAACTCGCCCCGGGCGCAGGCGAGCAAGTCCTCGTAGTCGAAATGGCCTCGCCTTTCGGCCGTCGGTTTCTGCACGCTATTACGTCCTTCGTTCACTTCGATGCTCAATATCGGGTGGTTTCCTAACACAGTCGACGCCCCACCAAAAGCCCGGGCGGCTCTGGACACGGCCCAAACCAGGGGCATGAATCGGCAGCCGCAACCCTTCTCGCGGCCGCCCGCCCGACCCGGGTTAACGCGGCAAAAAGTCAGCCAAACCACAACGTTGCGGCGGAGGCACCTACAGCCTATATTCCTCCTGCAAACCACTAGCGAAAAGACAAGATGGAAAAGTTGCCCCAAGGGCCACATGAGGCCGAGATCACGACCGGAAACGTCGCCGGATTGCTGCGCGGCGCTGGCCTGCGGCCCACGCGGCAGCGGGTGGCGCTGGCGCGCCTGCTATTCGCCGAGGGCGACCGGCATGTGACGGCCGAGCGGCTGCACGAGGAGGCCTTGGCCTCCAGGGTGACGGTGTCGCTCGCCACCGTCTACAATACGCTGCATCAGTTCACGCAGGCGGGGCTTCTGCGGGAGGTCGCGGTCGAAGGCGCCAAGACCTATTTCGACACCAACACGTCGAATCACTACCATTTCTTCTGCGAGCGCTCCGGCAGGCTCCTGGATATCGCGACCGGCGACATCCGGATCGACGGGCTGCCCGAGGCGCCCGAGGGCATGGCCATCTCCCGCGTCGACGTGCTCGTGCGGCTGGTCAAGAAGGCCTAGCTAGGCTCTGGGGTCGCGCTTTAGGCGCTACTCGATCTCTTCACCGCGATAGACGCCCCAGAGCTTATTCTGCTCCACATAGCCGGAATAATCGCCGACGGTGAGTTCGCACCACTCGCCGTCGCATTCGACCACATTGCCGAGCACGCCGGGCTGAAGGTCGGCGACGGCGCGCGAGCCCGTGGACCGGCCGTCATGCAGGGGGACGATCTCCTGGCCCTTGGCCCAGGGGCTGATGAGCACTGTGCGCCGCCCGCTCAAGAGGCTGTGGAACACCCAGCCCTCGGCCCCCTCGCTGTCGCGCACGCGGCGCCAATTCTCCGATTCGGCAACGATCTCGACCGGCAGGCCGGCCCGGGAGAAGACCCAAACGATCGCCTGATCGGTGCTTGGCCCACGGCGGACATTGACCTTGTCGGATTTGAGGCTGACGAAGCGCGGCACGGCGAGACCGGTAGAGCCATTGGCGGGGGGCTGCTGGACGGCGTCTTCGGCAGCGCTGACGGCGCTCACGACCACGGCGAGGCCCAAGGCCAGCCCCAACCCGATCAAGACACGATAGCGCAACGTCTCACCCCCATGGTGGCCCCCGAATCGAAGGTCTCTCAATGGCCGAGAAAAGTGAAAGGATCGTGGCTCCGCGCCTTTTCAGGCGCTAAGCCAATATGACGCTTTATCTGGTAAAGCCCCTTCTGTTAGACAAAGCGCGCAAATCAAGCACCTGGCAATCACCCAGGGGGATCCTCCCCCGCCGCCGCTAGCCTCCTGACGGGAAAAGTTATGTCTTCTGATCGTCCGCTCGTTATCGTCACCCGCAAGCTCCCCGACGTCGTGGAAACACGGCTCAGAGAGCTGTTCGACGCGCGCCTCAACATAGAAGACAAGCCGTTTTCGCGGGAAGAGCTGATCGAGGCGGTGAAGACGGCCAATGTGCTCGTGCCCACGGTCACCGATCGCATCGACCGGACGGTGCTCAGCCAGGCGGGCCCCGACCTCAAGCTGATCGCCCAGTTCGGCACCGGCGTCGACAATATCGATCTGGATACCGCGCGGAACCGCTCCATCCTCGTCACCAACACGCCCGGCGTGCTGACCGAGGACACCGCCGACATGACCATGGCGCTGATCCTGTCCGTGCCGCGGCGTCTGACGGAGGGCGCGGCACTGCTTCGGGCCGACACCGGCGACTGGCAGGGTTGGTCGCCGACCTGGATGCTCGGCCACCGCATCTACGGCAAGCGGCTTGGCATTGTCGGCATGGGGCGGATCGGCCAGGCGGTCGCGCGGCGCGCCAAGGCGTTCGGCCTGCAGATCCACTATCACAACCGCCGCCGCGTTCAGCCCGACGTCGAGCAGGCGCTCGAGGCGACCTATTGGGACAGCCTCGACCAGATGCTGGCGCGCATGGACATCGTCTCCATCAACTGCCCGCACACGCCGGCGACCTATCATCTGCTGTCGGCACGGCGCTTGGCGCTGCTGAAGCCGTCGGCCTATATCGTCAACACGGCGCGCGGCGAGGTGATCGACGAGAACGCGCTGGCCCGCATGATCGAGAATAACGAGCTGGCGGGTGCCGGCCTCGACGTGTTCGAGCATGAGCCGGCGGTGAACCCGAAGCTGCTGCGCAACGACAAGGTCGTGGTGCTGCCGCATATGGGATCGGCAACGCTGGAAGGCCGCGTCGACATGGGCGAGAAGGTCATCATCAACATCAAGACCTTCCTCGACGGCCACGCGCCGCCGGACCGCGTCCATCCCGCAATGTTCTAAGGCTACGCGTTTCTAAGGCTGCGCGGCTACTTGGGCGCGGCGGGAGAGACCTCGGGCGTCCTTACATGCTCGGGCCGGAAGCCCATGCCGATGAGGCGTGCGGGCAGGCGCCTGAGCCACGGGAAGCGGTTCAGCATCTTGACGGCAAATGGCGGCTTCGGCCGCCTCGTCATGGTGAGCACGTTGGAGACGACGCGGTTCTGCACGAAGATCTGGAGCGCTTGGGTCATCTCGGTCGGCCATTGCCGGCGCTTCTGCACCTTGCGCAAATCCTCCTCGGTCAGTCTTCCGTCGCGCAGCGGCACGGCGAGAATATTGGCGGTGGCGACCGCGTCTTGAACGGCGAGATTGATGCCCACGCCGCCGATCGGCGACATGGCATGGGCCGCATCGCCGATGCATAGCAGCCCCGGGCGGTACCAGCGCTTCAAGCGGTCGACGGCCACGGTGAGCAGCTTCACGTCGTCCCAAGAGGCGATCTCGCGCACGCGGTCGGACAGCTCGGGGTTCAGCGCGGCAATGGCCAGGCGGAAGGCCTCCAGCCCTTTGCGGCGAAGCTCGTTGAAGCCGCCCTTCGGGATCACGAAGGCGCACTGCCAATAGTCGCCGCGGTCGATCATGATGAAGAAGCGGCCCGGCTCGATGCGGCCGAGACTGTCGGACCCGTCGCTTGGATGCCGGGAAAGGCGCAGCCACAGTACGTCCATGGGGGCGCCGCGATCCTCGACCTCGAAGCCGGCAAGCTTGCGCACCGTCGAATGCCGGCCGTCGGTGCCGACGACAAGCTCGGCGCGGACCTCGAGATCACCTTGCGGCGTCGCCGCCTTGAGGCCGACGACCCGGTCGCTGTCCTTCAGGAGCTCGTCCACCTCCGCCCGCATGCGCAGATGAAACTTCGGGTACCGCTTACCCGCCTCGGCGAGGAAGTTGAGAAAGTGCCATTGCGGCATGAAGGCGAGGAATTTGCAGTGGGTCGGCAGATGCGAGAAGTCGGCGATCTGCACCAATTCATCGCCGATCTGCGCGCCGAGCTGGCGCACCTCTTGATGGGGCCGCTTGAGAAACTCATCGACCAGGCCGAGCTCATACATGAGCTCGAGCGTCGAGGGATGAATGGTGTCGCCCCGGAAGTCGCGGAAGAAATCCTCGTGCTTCTCGAGCACAACCACGTCGACGCCGGCCCGCGCCAACAGAAAGCCGAGCATGACGCCGGCCGGTCCGCCCCCGGCGATCGCGCAATCCGTGGTGATGGTTTCGGTCGCCATGGCGCAGCCTCAAACACTCATGCCCGGCGCAGCCGGGCATTCGTGGGGATTCGGCTTGCAACTATCGGCTGAAAAGATTGAAAAACTCTATGGGATGCGAGGCCTACTAGCTCGACGCCAGGGCATCTTTCCGGTGATGGGACAGGTCCGAGAACCGCGGATTTCTGCCATTTAGCGGGTTTTCCGGGTCCCACGTGTAAGCCACGGTAGAAAATCTCGCCTGCAAGGCATCGTAGAGCATGAGCCGCCCCACCAGTCCCTCGCCGACGCCCAGTAGCTCCTTCACCACCTCGACGGCCTGGAGGCAGCCGATGACGCCCGCCACCGCGCCGAGAATGCCGGCTTCCGAGCAGGGCGGCACGGTGCCGGCGGGCGGGCTTTGCGGGAACAGGCAGCGGTAAGACGGGCGCGGATTGCCGCTCTCGTCGGTCTCGAAGGCGCGGAATGTGGTGAGTTGGCCGTCGAAGGGACCGACGGCTGCGAACACCAACGGAAGCTTGGCGAAATAGCACGCATCGTTGACCAGATAGCGCGTGGCGAAATTGTCGGAGCCGTCGGCGACGATGTCGAAGCCGCGAACGATCTCCAGCGCGTTCTCCGGCACCAGCCGCGTCGTATAGAGCTTCGTCACAACATGCGGGTTGAGCCGCTCGAGGGTCGCGGCGGCGCTTTTCGTCTTCGCGCGGCCGACCGACCCGGTGTCGTGGACGATCTGGCGCTGGAGATTATCGAGGCTCACGCGGTCGTCGTCGATGATTCCGATGGTGCCGACACCGGCTGCGGCGAGATACAGGAGCAGCGGCGAGCCGAGACCGCCGGCGCCGACCACGAGCACGCGCGCGGCCTTCAGGCGCTGCTGGCCTTCGCCGCCGATTTCCTTCAGCACCAGATGCCGCTTGTAGCGTTCGACTTCGTCAGGGGTGAGCATGATGGCTCCAACCTATGCCTTCCAGGCTCACACTGCCAGGAGGGTCACGCTAGCCGGTGGAGCCGAAGCCGCCCTCGCCACGGCCGGTATCGTCAAGGGCATCGGCGGCCACGATCTCCACATGGGTGACCGGCGCGATGACGGCTTGGGCGATGCGGTCGCCGCGCTGAATGAGAAAGGGCTCGCTGCCGAGATTGATGAGGATCACCATGACCTCGCCGCGATAGTCGGCGTCGATGGTGCCGGGTGAATTGAGCACGGTGATGCCGTGCTTCAGCGCCAAGCCGGAGCGGGGCCGCACTTGCGCCTCGTAGCCTTGCGGCAGCGCGAACACGAGGCCCGTGGGCACAAGGGCGCGGCAACTGGGATGAAGCGTGATGGTGCCGTCCTCGGGCACGGCGGCGACGAGATCGAGACCCGCGGCATGGGCGGATTGATAAGCAGGCAGCGGCAGCCCTTCGCCATGGGAAAGCTGCTTGATCCGAACCTGCACGCTCATTCAGCGGCCGAGCGCAGATTGGGCAGCGCTTCGGCGGCGCGTGAGAGGAGCCGCGAGGCCATGTCGTCCTTGCTCATGGGCGGCCAGTCCTCGATGCCGGCGCCGGTGACGAGATGCACGCGCGTGGCGTCGCCGCCCATGATGCCGGTGCCGGGCGAGACGTCGTTGGCGACGATCCAGTCGGCGCCCTTGGCGCGGCGCTTTTGGGTCGCATTGTCGGTGACGTTCTCGGTCTCGGCGGCGAAGCCGATGACGAGGTCCGGACGTTGCGGCCCCGGAATAGAGATGGTCGCCAGGATGTCGGGGTTCTGCGCCAGGGTCAGCGAGACATCGCTGCTGCCGCTTTCCTTCTTCAGCTTCTGCGCGGCTTCGGCTGCCGCGCGCCAGTCGGCGACGGCGGCGGCGCAAATGGCGATGTCGGCAGGGAGCGCATCGAGCACCGCGTCCAGCATCTCTTGCGCGGTCTCGACCTTGATCAGGGTCAAACCGTCCGGATCGGGCAACGCGACAGGTCCGCTCACCAGCGTCACGTGAGCGCCGAGTGCTTGCGCGGCGCGCGCCAGCGCATGGCCTTGCTTGCCGGAGGAGCGATTGGCGATATAGCGCACCGGATCGAGCGGCTCGTGGGTGGGGCCCGAGGTGATCAGCACATGGCGGCCGCTCAGCGACCCGTGCTGTTTCTCGGCAAGGAGGCGCTCGATGGCATCGACGATGGCCGGCGGCTCGGCCATGCGGCCCGGACCGTATTCGCCACACGCCATCTCACCCTCGTCGGGACCGATGAAAGTGATGCCGTCGGCGCGCAGCGTGGCGACATTCCGGCGGCAGGCGGGATGCTGCCACATGCGAACATTCATGGCCGGCGCCAAGAGCACCCGTTTGTCGGTGGCGAGCAGCACGGTGGAGGCTAGATCGGACGCCGTGCCCGTCGCCATCTTGGCGAGCAGATCGGCGGTGGCCGGCGCGACGACCACAAGATCGGCTTCGCGGGACAGGCGGATATGGCCGATCTCCGCCTCGTCCTTGAGGTCGAACAGGTCGGTGAAGGTCTTGTCCTCGGACAGCACGGAGAAGGACAACGGCGTCACGAACTCCGCGCCGCCTTTTGTCAGGATCACGCGCACGGAAGCGCCCCGCTCCTTCAAGCGGCGCACGAGCTCAAGGCTCTTATAGGCGGCGATACCGCCGCCTACGATGAGCAGGATGCGCTTTCCTTGCACTCTTTCCTCACTCCGTTGTCATTCCCGCAAATACGGGGCCCGGCAATCTTAGCAAGAATGGACTTTGAGGTGGTTACCGGATTGCCCGGTCAAGCCGGACCATGACAAGGAAATAGGGTTAGCGGCGGGCTCAAAACAATAGCGCGAGCGCGATAACCACGAGCGCGATGGCCGCGACCCAAATGCCGATCCGGCCCGTGCGGTCCTGGCGGGTCTGCGCCGCCGCCAGGCGCTCCACGCTGTTCGTGTCCAGGCGCAGGCCCTGCTCGGCCATGTCGGCGAAGGCGTCCGCCGCGCGCTCGGCCTGCATCAAGAGCTTCGGGATGTCGCCGACGAAGCGGCCCACGGACACAGCACTTTCGGCCGCCTGCTCAAGGCGCGCGCCGGCGCCGAGCTGGCTTTCCAGCCACTCCTTGGCCACGGGCTCGGCCACCACCCAGATATTGAGGTCGGGATCGAGGCTGCGGCCGACGCCCTCGACCACCACCATGGTCTTTTGCAGGAGGATCAGCTCGGGCCGCGTCTCCATGTCGAACACTTCGGTATATTGGAAGAGCTGACCCAAGAGCTGGGCCATGGAGATCTCGCTCGCCGGGCGGTCCATGATCGGCTCGCCGATGGCGCGCAAGGCTTGGGCGAACTGCGCCACCGAATGTTTGCGCGGCACGTAGCCCGCCTCGAAATGCACCTCGGCCACGCGGGTATAGTTGCGGGTGATGAAGCCGTAGAGGATCTCGGCCAGGAAGCGCCGCTCCTTCATGCTCAAGCGGCCCATAATGCCGAAATCAACGGCGACGATGTCGCCTTTGGCGTCGACGAATAGATTCCCTTGATGCATGTCGGCGTGGAAGAAGCCGTCGCGCATGGCGTGGCGCAGGAAGGTCTGCACCAGGCGGGCACCGAGTGCCTTGAGATCGAGACCGGCCGCACGCAGCTTCTCGAGATCCCCGATGGGTACGCCGTCGATCCACTCGAGAGTCATCGCGCGCCTGGCGCTGCGCGTCCAATCGACCGTGGGCACGCGAAAGCCTTCGTCATCCTTGATGTTGTCGGCCATTTCCGAGATGGCGGCCGCCTCCATGCGCAAATCCATTTCGATGGCGACGGATTTCGCCAGCGTGTCGACGACGGCGAGCGGCCGAAGGCGCCGCGAGGGCGGATGGAAGCGCTCGATCATGCGCGCGGCCAAGACATAAGAGTCGAGGTCTTTCTGGAAGCGCTGCTCGATGCCGGGGCGCAGCACCTTCACGGCGACGGCTTTCAGCGTGCCGTCCGGCGACTTGACCTTCGCCTTGTGGACTTGGGCGATGGAGGCCGCGGCCACCGGCGAGCCGAACTCGGCGAAGAGCGTATCGATGGGCGCTTCGAGCGCCGCCTCCACGGCCTTCACCGCCTCGTCTTGCGAAAACGGCGGCAGGCGGTCCTGGAGGCTCGAGAGATCGCGCGCCAGTTCGCGGCCGATGATGTCGTCGCGGGTGGCGAGGAACTGACCGAGCTTGATGTAAGACGGGCCCAGTGAGGTGAGCGCCGCGGAGAGACGCGCCTGGTTGCCGGCCGCCACGCCGTTCTTGCTGCCGTTCTTGCGCAGCGGCGCGGTGGCCCGCGCGAACAGACGGAGCGGACCGGGCAGGTTGGCATGATCCGGCAACACGCGGGCACCGCTCCACGCAAGCGTTGCGCCGGCCTTTGTCAGCCGCGCCATGTTGGCGATGGCGTTCACCTTCAATGCCTCACTTAAATCCGCCAGCCGGAGTGGATGGCCGCGATACCGCCGGTCAGGTTTCGATAGCTCACCCGCTCGAAGCCAGCATCTTGAACTAAACGGGTGAAGCTTTCCTGATCGGGAAAGCGCCGGATGCTTTCCACGAGATAGCGATAGGCCTCAGCGTCTCCGGCGACAAGGCTTCCCAGGCGCGGAATCGCATTGAAAGAGTAAGCATCGTAAAGCGTGTCGAGCAGCGGCATATCCACGCTCGAAAATTCCAGACAGAGAAACCGCCCGCCGGGCTTGAGCACGCGATAGGCCTCGCTCAACGCCTTATCGATATGGGTGACGTTGCGAATGCCGAAGGCGATGGTGTAGGCGTCGAAGCGGGTGCTCGAGAAGGGAAGCGCTTCGGCATTGCCTTGCACGAAGTCGAGCGGGCCCGCGTCTTTCGCGGCCGCGCGCGCCCTACCCGCCTCCAGCATCTCATTGCTGATATCGCAGATCACCGCGCTTCCGCCTGGACCCACCTGCTTCAGGAAGCGGAAGGCGATATCGCCGGTACCCCCTGCCACGTCCAGCAGCGCGAAGGGCGTGGCGCTTTTTGGAGGCGCCAAGGCGGTCAGAAGGTCGGCTTTCCACAGGCGATGCATACCCGCCGACATGAGGTCGTTCATCAGGTCGTAGCGGCGCGCCACCTTGGCGAAAACCTCGTTCACCAGGCGTTGCCGGTCGCTTTCGGCCACGCGGGCGAAGCCAAAACTGGTCTCGGCTCCCGTCCCGGCTGTGGAATCGCGGTTTTTCAGGTTCTCAGTCATTCGAACGGACAATAGCGTACGGCCCGAGATCGCGCTATTGTTGCAGTGCAATGAAGCTTTTTCTGCACTGCACTATGCAGGGACGCCATGCCGGAGCTACCTGAGGTCGAGACCGTGCGCCGGGGTCTGGAGCCCATTTTGGTGGGCAAGGCCTTTGCGCGCGTGGAGCAGCGCCGGCCGGATTTGCGCTTTCCCCTGCCCGAACGGTTCGGCGAGCGGCTGGAAGGCCGGACGGTGGAGGCGCTCGACCGGCGCGCCAAATATCTCCTGGCGCGGCTGGATGACGGCGAGGTCCTGGTCATGCATCTCGGCATGACCGGACGCTTCGCCATCGACAAGGCGAACGGCACGGCGGTAGCGCCCGGTACGTTTGCCCATCCGCAGCGGACGATCCCAAAGCATGAGCACATCGTGTTCCATCTCGGCGACGGCACGGCCGTGCGCTACAGCGATACGCGCCGCTTCGGGATCATGGACCTGATCCCTGGGGCGACGCTCGACAGCCATGCTTTGTTCAAGGGTCTCGGGGCTGAACCGCTGGACGACGATTTCACGCCGGCGTGGTTGGCGGCGAAGCTCAAGGGCAAGGCTACGCCGATCAAGGCCGCGCTGCTCGATCAACGGGTGATCGCGGGGCTCGGCAATATCTATGTTTGCGAGGCGCTGCACCGCGCCGGCGTCTCGCCGCTGAAGCTCGCCGGAACACTCGCCACCAAATCCGGCAAGCCAACAAAAAAGACGGAAACGCTCGTTGACGGGATCAAGACGGTACTGACAAGCGCCATCAAGGCCGGCGGTTCGTCATTGCGCGACTATCGCCACACGGACGGCCGGCTCGGTCGCTTTCAACACCGCTTCAAGGTCTATGGCCGCGAGGGGAAACCCTGCCGAAGGACGGGATGCAACGGCATCGTCCGCCGCATCGTCCAGAGCGGCCGTTCGACCTTCTACTGTCCAACCTGCCAGAGATAAGGGAACTGACACTCATGTTTGTGGAAGAGATCGCAAAGGGCGAACAGATGCCCGAGGAAAATCCATATGAAACCCTGTTGGTCACGCGGGAAGGCAAAGTCGGGCTGATCACGCTCAACAGGCCGCACGCGCTGAACGCCCTCAACACGCTCCTCATCAGTGAGCTCAACCTCGCGCTGAAGGGCTTCGAGACCGATCCAGGCATCGGCGCCATCGTTATCACCGGCAACGAGAAAGCGTTTGCCGCCGGTGTCGACATCAAGGAGATGCACACCAAGACCTTCGTCGAGGCCTATGGCAGCGACTTCCTGGCGCCGTTCGACAAGATCGGCAATATCCGCAAGCCGATCATCGCGGCGGTTGGCGGCTATGCGCTCGGCGGCGGCTGCGAGCTCGCCATGTCGTGCGACATTATCTTGGCCGCCGACAATGCCGTGTTCGGCCAGCCGGAGATCAATCTCGGCATCATGCCGGGCGCCGGTGGCACGCAGCGACTGACCCGCGCGGTCGGCAAGGCGAAGGCGATGGAGCTTTGCCTCACGGGCCGCATGATGAAGGCCGATGAGGCCGAGCGGGCCAACCTGGTGAGCCGCATCGTGCCGGCGGCCGAGTTGCTGGAAGAGGCCATGAAGGTCGCTGACAAGATCGCCAACCTGTCGCAACACGCGGTGATGATGATCAAGGAAGCGATCAACCGCGGCTTCGCCACGACGCTGGCCGAAGGCACAAGGTTCGAGCGCGGCCAGTTCTACTCGCTGTTCGCCACCGAGGATCAGAAAGAGGGCATGGCCGCCTTCATCGATAAGCGGAAGCCCGAGTTCAAGAACCGCTAGGGGCCCGTTTCGCGGATGGAGGGTGGCGGCGTCTGGTTTGCGCCCAGTTGACGCTATTGGGGGTGCTCGCTATAGAGCACGTTAAACCAGTGTTTTTATCGCGCCTTCGCCGCCTTCCGCGGGCCGAAAGCCGCCCTCAAGGATCCTAGAAATGGCCAATACCAAGTCGGCGAAGAAAGCCGTTCGCCAAACCATCCGCCGTACCGGCGAAAACAAGACCCGGCGGAGCCAAATGCGCGGGTCCGTGCGCAAGGTCGAAGAGGCGATCGCCTCCGGCAACAAGGACGCCGCTCAGACCGCGCTCAGGGAAGCCGAGCCGTTGATGGTGCGGACAGCGCAGAAGGGCCTGCTCCACGCCAAGACCGCCTCCCGCAAGGTCTCCCGCCTCGCCAAGCGCATTGGCGCCATGGAAACCGCCTAGGCGTCGAATACCGGCGACTGTTGCGCCCGCGCCACGGGTGTTGCGCACGATCGCGCACCCCCCATGTCAATTTGACGAACATATCAACCGCTTGGCCTCCGAGCGGCGCCGCGGTCGGCTGGCGCTTATCCACCGACTCACCCTTGGAAAAAAAAATCTTCGCCGCCTGATGGCGCTTAAACCCCGGATTTTCGGGCTTCTTGGCGCTTGTCCTGGTTGATTCGCGCTTGCGGCACAGAGGCTTGGGCAGAAGCGCTAACCGCTCAGCCTACTGGTCATCCACGCTCGGAGACCTTGCTCGGTCGCTTGATCGGCCGAGTTTGCGCGTGTATAGTCTAGTCATCCGAACGGGGAAGTCCCCTCCTTACATATTGAGTATCTTGGCCTTGGCGTTTGCTAGGACAGGTTTTCTTTGTCTTCGCTGCAAGGAGGGATAAAATCTTGTGGAATTCTTATGCGTAAGCTGTGGATGTTGCGGGTGTAGATTGCGTGAAGTCACCACATATTGTGGTCGGCTCAAAAACAGTTCTTTCGACGTGCTCACATTTTTAGGGGAGGTAGCTCGGTTTTGGGCGCGCAATCTAATGAAAACGCGGTCGGCGAGGTCGATGTGGCGACGGCCTGGAAAGGTCTCCAGGAGAGCCCTCAGGCGCAGCTTGTCGATGTGCGGACCCGCGCGGAGTGGACCTATGTCGGAATTCCCGATCTTGGGCCTTTGGGCAAGCGGGCTGTCCTCGTGGAGTGGCAGTCTTTTCCCGATCAGTCCGTGGATCCGCGCTTTGCCGAGCGTCTTGCCAACGAGTTGAAGGCGCTCGGTGTCCAGTTGGACGACGACCTTTTCTTTATTTGCCGTTCGGGAAGCCGGAGTCTGGCTGCGGCCAGAGCGATGGCATCGGCGGGGTACCGTGCCTGCCACAACGTCTCCGAGGGGTTCGAAGGACCGCTCGACGACGAAAGGCATCGCGGCTCTCTATTAGGGTGGAAAGCGATCGGGCTCCCCTGGCAGCAGGGATAAGAGCCGGGCGCTAGGACGGTTTTGGCTGTCCGCGTCAATCAAGTTGGCTGCTCAAGTACATGCGTGTGGTGCGTTAAAGGCGCGAACGAGATGAATGGGAAAGAAAAGAACCGTGGCACATGCACAGGCACAAGCACCGCAAAAACAGCAGTGCGCGCCAAGCGACGCTTGGTCGAGAATCAAAATCCGCCTGCGTGGCGAACTGGGCGAGGACGTTTATGCGAGTTGGTTCAGAGGGGTCGAGGTCGAGCAGGTGGACGACGGTGTCATCCATCTCACCGTGGCCACGCGCTTCCTGAGGAACTGGCTCCGCACGCATTACTACGAGTCCGTGCTTAGGCAGGCGCGAACCGAATGGCCAACGGCCGAACGCGTTGAATTCACGGTCAGGCAGCCGCATTTCTCCATCGACTTGCCGAAGGAGCCGTCGCCAGAACGGAGGATGCCGACGCTGGCCGTCTCGGATCTCACGCCGCTGCCGATGCCGCTACGGACCGGTTATGGCGGTTTCGAGGGGTCGCCGCTCGACCCACGCCTGAGCTTCGGCAGCTTCGTGGTTGGGCCCTCGAACAAGCTGGCCCACGCCGCGGCGCAACAGGTGGCGGGTGCCTTCTCGAGCGCTCAGTTGCCGTTCAATCCGTTGTTTCTGCATGGCAATGTCGGCCTGGGCAAAACCCATCTGCTGCACGCGATATCCTGGGAGATCAAGCAGCAGAAGCCGGAGGCCGAGGTGCTTTACCTGACTGCGGAGCGCTTCATGTCGGGCTTCGTGCAGGCCTTGCGAGCCCGTGACGCGCTGGCGTTCAAGGAGAAGCTGCGGAATATCGACATCCTCCTGATCGACGACATGGAGTTCCTGCAAGGACCGACCATCCAGCAGGAGTTCTGCCACACGCTGAACTCGCTGATCGACGGCGGGCGCCAGGTGGTCGTCGCGGCGGATCGCGCGCCGACCCATCTCGACAAGCTCGACAAGCGCATGCAGTCGCGGCTCGGCGGCGGCCTCGTGGCTCAGATCAAGGCGATGGACTACGATCTACGCCACCAGATCCTCGAACGGCGGGCCGAAGAAGCTTGCACGGATACCAAGGGTCTCGAAGTGTCCGAGACGGTCCTTGCCTTTCTGGCCGAGCGTCTGACCGAGAGCGGGCGCGAGCTCGAGGGCGCCGTCCACCGCTTGCGGGCGAGCTATCAGCTCACCGACGAGCCGGTGACCATTGCAGTGGCCGAGCAAATCGTGCGCGACCTCATGCGGGGCACCGAGCCCCGGCGCGTGCGCATCGACGACATCCTCCGGACCGTGTCCAAGCATTACGGGGTCAACCGCGGCGATCTGCTGTCGGGACGGCGGAACCGGTCGATCGTGCGGCCGCGTCAGATCGGCATGTATCTCGCCAAATTGCTCACCTCGCGCTCGCTGCCCGAGATCGGACGGCGCTTCGGCAACCGCGATCACACCACGGTGCTGCACGCGATCCGCAAGGTCGAGCAGCTGATGAGCGACGACAATCAGCTGCGCGAGGAGATCGAGCTTCTGAAGCGCTTGCTGCGCGACTAGAGGGAAGGCGGGAGGGGCCTTGACTGGACCGAGGCCTCTCCCGCCGCTCTTTCGGGGAGCCTCGTGCCCCTTGAAATGTCGCCGCCGTCGCGGCAAGGTCTTGCCGGAAGTTCTGAGCTTTTCACCCAGGCGACAGCAGAATTTCGACCGGTGCCACGGGGCCTTCGGCCAGGTCGCGATGCACCGGTGAAGCGTCAATTTTCGGGGTATTCTCCAACCATGCGCCTCACCATCGACAAGCCGAGCCTCGCCAAGGCGCTCGCCCATGTGGCCAGCGTCGTCGAGCGGCGCAACACCATTCCCATCCTGTCGAACGTGCTGCTTGCGGCGGGGCCCGACCAGCTCAGGCTGACGGCCACCGATCTCGACATGGAACTGGTGGAAACCGTGCCCTGCCGGTCGGCGGGCGACAGCGCCATCACCGTGCCGGCGCATATGTTCTACGACATCGTGCGCAAGCTGCCCGAGGGCAACGAGATCGAGATCGAGCGGGATGCCGAGCAGGAGCGGGTCGTCATCACCAGTGGGCCGGCCCAGTTCTCGCTGCAGACCCTACCGGCCGACGATTTTCCGGCGCTGTCCGTCGACGACCTCGACCATAGCTTCACCCTGCCGGCGGCCGATCTAAGACGCCTGATCGAGAAGACCCGCTTCGCCATCTCGACCGAAGAGACCCGCTACTATCTGAACGGCATCTATCTCCATGCCGCCGAAACGGACGGCAAGCCCACGTTGCGGGCCGTGGCCACTGACGGCCATCGCTTGGCGCAAGTCGAGCTACCGCTGCCGAACGGGGCCGAGGGCATGCCGGGAGTGATCGTGCCGCGCAAGACGGTGGTCGAGCTGTCGAAGCTCGTGGAGAATGCCGACGGCGAGGTGCGCGTCGAGCTGTCGCCGGCGAAGATCCGCGTGTCGGCCGGCCGCGTCGTGCTCGCCTCGAAGCTCATCGACGGGACCTTCCCCGACTATGAGCGCGTCATCCCGCAAGGCAACGACAAGCGCATGGAGGTGGACAATGCCGCCTTCGCGCAGGCCGTGGACCGGGTCTCGACGCTCTCGAGCGACAAGGGCCGCGCGGTGAAGCTGGCGCTGTCCGAAGGCAAGCTCGTATTGTCGGTGAACAATCCCGATTCCGGCAGCGCCACCGAGGAACTCTCTGTCGACTACGGCTTCGATCCATTGGAAATCGGCTTCAACGCCCGCTATCTGCTCGATATTACCGGGCAGCTCGACAGCGGCACGGCTGAGTTCCAACTCGCCGATCCGGGCTCTCCCACCATGGTGCGCGACGTCAAAGACGCCTCGGCACTCTACGTCCTCATGCCGATGCGGGTATGAGGGCGAGCCCGCGCGAACAGGAACCCGCGGACGCACCGACGGACAAAGGCCACGGCCTTACGCCCGACCGCCTCTTCGTCACCGGACTCAAGCTCACCGATTTCCGCAACTACGCCAGCGCCAGATTCACGCTCGATGCATCGCCTGTCGTGCTCGTGGGCGACAACGGCTCGGGAAAGACCAATCTCTTAGAGGCGGTGTCGCTGCTCGGCGCGGGCCACGGCTTGCGCGGGCGCCCTTACGGCGAGCTTGCCCGCAAGGACGGTCAAGGCGGTTTCACCATCGCCGCCACGGTGATGTCGCGCCACGGCGAGGTGGACATCGGCACCGGTTTCCTGCCGGGCACGCGCGAGGAAGGCGCGGGCCGCAGCGTGCGCATCGCCGGCAAAGACCAGAGCACCGGCGTGCTCGGCGACTACATGCAGCACGTGTTTCTCATCCCGGCCATGGACGGGCTGTTCACCGGACCGGCATCGGAGCGGCGGCGTTTCCTCGACCGCCTCGTGCTGGCGCTAGACCCCAAGATGCGCACGCCACTCGGCCGCTACGACCGCGCCATGCGCCAGCGCAACCGCCTGTTCCAGATGCGGGAGTTTTCGCGCGTCTTGTTCGAGGGGCTGGAAGAGCAGATGGCGGAGGCCGGAGTCGCCATCGCCGCGGCCCGGCTCGACGCGGTGGAGCGGTTGACGGCGCTTATCGACGACACGAGAGCCGCCCACGGACAAGGCCCCTTCCCGCACGCGGTCCTGGCGCTACACGGCACCTTAGAGACGGAGCTGACGATGCGCCCGGCGACCGAGGTGGAGGACGTCTTCCGGGTCATTTTGGAGACCGGCCGCGAGCGCGACCGTGCGGCGTCACGCACCCTTGAAGGACCGCATCTGAGCGACCTATTAGTAGTTCACGGACCTAAAAACGCCCCGGCGGCGCAGTGCTCCTCGGGCGAGCAAAAGGCCCTCCTGCTCGGCCTCGTGCTCGCCAAAGCCGAGCTCATCAAGGCGCTCGAAGGCACCTGCCCTCTCGTCCTCCTGGATGAGGTTGCCGCCCATCTGGATCAGGCCCGCCGCGAGGCCCTTTTTGGCGAAATTCTGCGGCTTGGAGCCCAGGCCTGGATGACTGGAACAGACAGGGAACTATTTTCCCCGATTGCACAAGATGCCCAAATCTTGGCGGTAAATCGGGGTAGTATCAGCACGTGATTCCACGGGCCCCAGCGGTCCGCCCAAAAGAGCAAAACCAACCGCCTCAAAACACCTTCAGGGACCCATGACACCAGCTGCCAAACGCAAAGCCGCTGCTGCCGCAGACTATGGCGCAGAGTCGATCAAAGTGCTGAAAGGCCTCGATGCCGTGCGCAAGCGGCCGGGCATGTATATCGGCGACACCGACGACGGCTCGGGCCTTCACCACATGGTCTACGAGGTCGTCGACAACGCCATCGACGAGTCTCTCGCCGGCTATTGCGACTCTGTCCAGGTGACGCTGAATGCCGACGGCTCGGTCACCGTGGAAGACAACGGCCGCGGCATCCCGACCGAGATTCACGAGGAGGGCGTGTCCGCGGCGGAAGTGATCATGACCCAGCTCCACGCCGGCGGGAAATTCGACCAGAATTCCTACAAGGTGTCCGGCGGTTTGCATGGCGTGGGCGTCTCCGTGGTCAACGCCCTGTCGAGCAAGCTCGAGGTCACGATTTGGCGCGCGGGCCGGGAGCATGTGTTGCACTTCGCCCATGGCGTCCCGCAGGGATCGCTCGCGGATGTGGGCGACGCGGACGGCAAGACCGGTACGCGCATCACCTTCGTGCCGTCGCCCGAGACCTTCACCAATATCGAGTTCGATTACGGGACTCTCGAGCATCGGCTGCGCGAGCTCGCCTTCCTCAATTCCGGCGTGCGCATCATCCTGTCGGATAACCGCGGCGTCGAGCCGAAGAGCGAGGAGCTGTATTACGAGGGGGGCTTGCGTGCCTTCGTCAAGTTCCTCGACCGCACCAAGCATCCGCTCATCACCGAGCCGGTCATGGTGGATAAAACGCAAGACGGGATCACGGTCGAGGCCGCGCTGTGGTGGAACGACAGCTACCATGAGAACGTGCTGTGCTTCACCAACAACATCCCGCAGCGCGACGGCGGCACGCATCTGGCGGGTTTCCGCGCGGCACTGACCCGCACGGTGAATACCTATGCCGCCGAATCCGGCATCGCCAAGAAGGAAAAGGTGGCGCTGACCGGCGACGACGCGCGCGAGGGCCTGACGTGCGTGCTCTCGGTCAAAGTGCCCGATCCGAAATTCTCCAGCCAGACCAAGGACAAGCTCGTATCCTCCGAGGTACGCCCGGTGGTCGAGGGCGTCATGGCGCAGGCCTTCTCCCAGTGGTTCGAAGAGAACCCGGGCGAGGCGCGCAACATCGTGCAGAAGATCGTGGAAGCCGCCGCGGCGCGCGAGGCCGCACGCAAAGCACGCGACCTTACGCGACGCAAAGGCGCGCTGGACATGGCATCGCTGCCGGGCAAGCTCGCCGATTGTCAGGAGCGCGACCCCGCAAAATCCGAGCTGTTCCTGGTCGAGGGCGATTCCGCCGGCGGCAGCGCCAAGCAGGCGCGCGACCGGGCCTTCCAGGCAGTGCTTCCGTTGCGCGGCAAGATCCTCAACGTGGAGCGCGCGCGCATCGACAAGATGCTATCCAGCGCGGAGATCGGCACGCTGATCACGGCGCTCGGCACCGGCATCGGCGATGAGTTCAATCTCGACAAGCTGCGCTACCACAGAATCATCATCATGACGGACGCCGACGTGGACGGCTCGCATATCCGCACACTGCTGCTCACCTTCTTCTACCGTCAGATGCTGTCGCTGATCGAGGCGGGCTATCTCTACATCGCCCAGCCGCCGCTCTACAAAGTGAAGCGCGGCACACAGGAGCGCTATCTCAAGAACGAGACGGACCTCGAGGATTATCTGATCGGCGAAGGACTCATGGACGCGGTCCTGATGACTGGCGACGACGCGGCACGCGGCGGGGGGGATCTGCGCGACATCGTCGAGACTGCGCGGAAAGTCACCTCCGTGCTCAAAGGCCTGCATAATCGCTATCCGCGTTTCATCATCGAGCAGGCGGCGATCGCCGGCGTGCTCAACCCGAAAGTGCTCAAGGACACTAGGCAGGCGCAAGAAGCGGCCGCCTATATCGCCAAGCGCCTCGATGCGCTGGCCGAAGAGACCGAGCAGGGGTGGCACGGCGAGGCGTTGCCCGAGGGCGGCATGCGCTTCTGGCGCGAGCTGCGTGGCGTCATGGAATCCCATCTGATCGACGGGCCGTTCATCGCCTCAGCCGATGCGCTCAAGCTCGATCAATATGCGGCCCACCTCCAGGAGGTCTACGCCAAGGCCGCAACGCTGAAGCGGAAAGAGACCACTCTGGCGGTGCACGGCCCGACGGACCTTCTCAATTCGGTGATGGAGACCGGACGCAAGGGGCTCTCCTTGCAGCGCTACAAGGGCCTCGGCGAGATGAACCCCAATCAGCTGTGGGAAACCACGCTCGACCTCGAAACGCGCACCATCCTCCAGGTGAAGATCAAGGAGGGCGAGGACGCCGACGACGTGTTCTCGCGGCTGATGGGCGACGTGGTCGAGCCAAGGCGCGAGTTCATTCAGGAAAACGCCCTGCAAGTCGCCAATCTGGACGTGTAAGCGCTCCTCCGTCTCATTCCTTAACGCTGTGGCAAGGCGCAACCCCTAGGGTTTTGGCCATGAGGGGCTTCGCGCACGGGCGCTCGTGCCGTCGCGGAGCTTGCTTTCGTGTGTTCAGTTGGGGCGATCATCGATGGCAGGGGTGCGACGGAGCGCAAAGCCGCGCGCGAAGGCGAGCGCCAGCGCAAAGCGGCGCGCAGAGCCTGGCTTCGGGGCACGGCGCAAGGCGCCCGCCAAGCGGCGCCCGCAAGCCCGCCGCAAGGGCCGGCTGTGGCGCCTGAGGCGCGCGGTGCAACGGCATCCGATCGCCTTCAAGGTCGCCCGCTTTGCCCTGCTAGCGTGCATCTGGGGCACCATCGTATTCGGCGGCGCCGTCGTCTATTTCATCGCGCAAGTGCCGGACCCGATCCTCGCCACGCTCGACGACCGGCCGCCCAATGTCACCATCCTCGCCGACGACGGGACCGTGCTTGCCGAACGCGGCTTGCGGCGCGGCCATGTGCGCGTCGAGGTGCTGCCGAAACATCTCATCGAGGCGGTGACGGCGACCGAGGACCGGCGCTTCTACTCTCATTTCGGCATCGATCCGATCGGCCTGGTGCGCGCCACATACCGCAATCTCAGGGCTGGCACCGTGGTCGAGGGCGGCTCGACCATCACCCAGCAGCTCGCCAAGAATCTGTTCCTCAAGCCGGACCGCACCCTCACGCGCAAGCTCGAAGAGCTGATCTATGCGGTGTGGCTCGAGCAGCGCTTCACTAAGGACGAGATCCTCGAGCTCTATCTCAACCGAGTCTATTTCGGCGGCGGCACCTATGGCGTGGAGGCCGCGGCCCGGCATTATTTCGGCAAATCGGCACGCGTGGTGAGCCTGCCGCAAGCGGCGCTCCTGGCGGGACTGCTCAAGGCCCCGTCGCGCTACGCGCCGACGCGCAGCGTCAGACTAGCAAGCGCGCGGGCGGACGAGGTGCTCGACAATATGGTGGAGGCCGGCTTCCTCACGAAGGAAGAGGCTACCGCGGCCGGACGCGCGCCGCTCAAGCTGCGGGCCAAGGGCGACGAGACCGGCTACCCCTACGCTGTCGATTGGGTGGCGGAGCTGTTGCCGGAATATATCGGCGAGCATGAGGGCGATCTCATCGTCGACACGACCATCGACGCCCATCTTCAGCGGGTGAGCCAGGAGAAGCTGCGCGAACTGCTGGATACCGAAGGCCGCGAGCTCAAGGCGGGCGAAGGCGCCGTCGTGGTGCTGGATCCTGTTGGCGGCGTGAAAGCGCTGGTCGGCGGCCGCTCCTATCAATCAAGCCCCTTCGACCGGGCGATCAAATCGCTGCGGCAGCCCGGCTCCGCGTTCAAGCCGTTCGTCTATCTCGCGGCGCTTGAAAGCGGCTACACGCCGGATTCGCTGGCCTATGACGGCCCGGTCAATATCGGCGGCTGGAAGCCTTCGAACTACACCAACCGCTACAAGGGCGAGGTGACGCTGCGGGACGCCATGGCCCAGTCGCTCAATACCGTGGCCGCGCGGCTCACCAACGAGGTCGGGGCCTGGAAAGTCGTGCGCACGGCACGGCGGCTCGGCATCCATTCCAAACTCCATGCCCAGCCGTCGATCGCGCTCGGCACCGCCGAGGTGACGCTGTTGGAGCTGACCGGGGCCTATGCGCCGTTTGCCAATGGCGGCCAGCGCGTGCTGCCCCATGTCATCACCCGCGTGCGCAACGGCGACGGCAAGGTGCTCTACCGCCGGCGCCACACGACCACCGGCCAGGTGGTGGCGCTGCAATATGTCGGCGCCATGAACGACATGCTGAACGCCGCGCTGGTACGCGGCACAGGCAAGCGGGCGGCGATCCCCGATCATGTGGCCGCCGGCAAGACCGGCACGACACAGAATTCCCGCGACGCCTGGTTCGTCGGTTACACCGCCCATTACGTGGCCGGCGTGTGGATCGGCAATGACGACGGCTCGGTGATGCGCAAAGTGACGGGCGGTACCCTGCCCGCCGGCTTGTGGCACGACATCATGGTTGTCGCGCATGAGGGTGAGCAGCCGATGCCGCTGCCGGGCACACATATGCCGCGGCGGCTGCAAGACACCATCGCCGCGCGCATCCCGTGGACCTCGCACGCGACGAAGCGAGAGGCCAGCCAGGACCTGCCGCTCTATCAGCGCGTGCTTGGGATTTTTGGCGGCGGCTAGACCCTAGTTTACTCGATGCTGCGCTGCGGCGACGAGCCGCGCGAAGGATGAGGCATCCCCTCGGCCCCATAGCTGTGCAGGCTCGAGCCGTATTTCCGCAGCCATTCCCGCGCCTCCTCATGCCGTGGCATGGTGCGGGCGACGACCGCCCAGAAGCGCGGACCATGGTTCATGTGAGCGAGATGGGCCACCTCGTGCGCGGCGAGATAATCGAGCACGAAGGGCGGCGCGAGCACCAGCCGCCAGGAGAAGGACAGCGCGCCCGTCGTCGAGCATGACCCCCAGCGCGTGGTCTGGTCGCGCACGAAAATGCGCTTCGGCGTCAGATTGAGGCGCTTGGCGTGGAGATCCACGCGCAGCTTGAGATCGAAATGAGCCTGGCGCTTGAGCCAGTCCAGCAGCCGGCGGGGCGCATGTTCGTCCTCGCCGGAGACATGGAGCCGCGGCAGGCGGCGCTTGGCCACGCGCGCGCCGGCCGGCCAGGCGGGTGCGACCTTGGCGTCTTCGGGCTCCTCGACCCACACCACCCCGCGCCGGCGCACCGAGCCGGCAAAACGCAGCACATGGGCCAGCCCGCGCAAGGGAATCACGGCGCCGTCGGTGAAGGGCACGGGCTCGGGCAGACCGGCGACGCGCTCCTTCAGCCAATCGAGATGGCGGGACAGAAATTCGTCCGCGTCGGCGAAGCTGGAATAGACCGGCATGGTGAGGACGGCACCGCGGCGGGCCTCGCTCACCTGCAGGCTGAAGCGGCGCGCACGGAGGCTGCGACGCAGGAGCATCGGAATTTCCAGCCCCTTAATTTTGACTTCGATGGTCTCTCCGCGCCCGATATTCAGCCGCTTAAGCATGCCAAGCTCCCTACCAACCGTACCAAAAGGGGCCACGAATCTGAGGGACCACAGTAGCACAGGGTTTTGTGGGAGCGCGCGCCTCTGCTTTAGGCAACTCGTCTAAAAGCCCGCGCCAGGACGCTTTTTTTGCGCTGGTGCGCGCGCAGAAAAGCCCTGATTTCCGGCAAAATCTCGGAGCGGAATCGCTTTCCATTAAAAACACCGTAATGGCCGACATCGGGCTGCAAATGATGAGCGCGCATGGCGTCCGGGAGACTCTTGCACAAAGTTTGGGCAGCCTCGGTCTGGCCGATCCCGGAGATATCGTCCTTCTCGCCTTCCACCGTCATCAGGGCCACCCGATGGACCTTGCTGGGGTCGACGAGGGTCCCGTGGTGGCGCATTTCGCCCTTGGGCAGCTTGTGCTCGAGGAAGACGGTCTCGATCGTCTGCAGGTAATACTCGGCGGTGAGATCCATGACGGCCAGGAACTCGTCGTAGAATTCACGGTGCTTGGTGGCCGAGTCGCCATCGCCGCGGATCAGATTGTGGAAGAGATCGCGGTGGGCGTTCATATGCCGGTCGAGATTCATGCCCATGAAGCCGGATAGCTGCAGGAAGCCTGGATAAACCATCCGCATCATGCCCGGATAAGGCCAGGGCACCTGGGTGATGACGTTGCGTCGGAACCAGCTCAACGGCTTGCCCGCGGCAAAGCGGTTAACTGCCGTGGGGCTTTCGCGGGCATCGATCGGCCCAGCCATGAGGACCATGGAGCGGGGTACCGCGCGGTCCTTATGCGCCTCCATCAGCGAGACGGCGGCAAACACCGGCACGGTCGGCTGGCAGACGGCCATGACATGCACGTCCCCGTCGAAAAACCGCAGGAATTCCATGATGTAGTCGATATAGACATCGAGATCGAACGGGCCGGCGGCGCGCGGAACGAAGCGCGCATCTTGCCAGTCGGTGACATAGACATCGTGATCGGGCAGCAGATCGCGAACCGTGCCGCGCAGCAGCGTGGCGAAGTGGCCGGCCATCGGCGCGACTACGAGAACCTTGGGATCGTTGCGCTTGGCGCCCGCGCCCAGGTCGCGCTCGAAGTGCACGACATTGCAGAACGGCTTGGCAATGACCGTGCGCTCGCGCACCGCAACGTTACGACCGTTAACCTCGATCTCGTCGATGTCCCAGGTCGGCTTGCGGTAGCGGCGTGTCGAACGCTCGAACAGTTCGAGCGCGGCCGCCGCACCCCGACCAAGGGCCGTGTGGGACGCCGGATTCAATGGATTGCGGAATAGCAGCCGATAAACATCCGCAGCCGCGCGCGCGGGGCGCAGCGCGGCTTGGTTCAGCTCATAGAGATGGTACAGCATGGCAGCCTCCGACTCAGACGCATCATAATGCTGCATCGCGAAATCAAATGGTAATTTTATGCTGCAGTGCAATGACACCTTGCCGCAGGGGTATCGGCCGCGCGGCTATAGGTAGCGGCGCAGTGTCTCCGTCATCTTGTCGGCCGGTGTGCCGTAAGGGATGTGCGTGACGTATTCGCCGTCCGGACCCATAAGGTAAAGAAGTGCTGAGTGGTCGATGCTGTAGTTGTCGCCCGTGCTCTCGTCCTGAAACTTTTGGTATGTGACACGATAGGCCTTGGCAGCCTTGGCGATTGCCTCGGGCGACCCGGATAGCCCCACGAAGTTCGGTCCGAAATTCTTTACATAGGCGGCGACGGCCTCGGGCGTGTCACGTTCTGGATCGAGCGTAATAAATATGGGGACAACTTTGTCCGCGTCGCTGCCGAGCCCGTCCAAAGCCGCCGACATGACTTGCAACTCCGCCGGACAAATGTCGGGACAACGGGTGAAGCCGAAAAACACCAGCATGTAGCGCCCGCGGAAATCTTTGTCGGTGACCGTCTTGCCGTCCTTGCCGACGAGCTCGAAGGGACCGCCGACGAGCGCCTTGCCGCTCGTGGTCACGCGGTTGGCTCCCGTGTCCGTGTTGAGAATGAGAAAGCCGACGCCGATCAGCGCGCCCAAGAGAAAGCCGCCGACAATGACCAGGAGAAAAGGACGTCGCATCGAATTCACTCACCAAGTTGCAGCAGCGTGCCATTGATCCGCGCGCGGCTTAGGAACCAGCTGAACGTCGCATAGCCTATCGCCAGATAGATCGCGTTCAGCGCGAGGGCCCACCACAGCTCCATCGGATCGAACGTGTGGTGAAGGAGAATGGAACGCATGCCCTCGAACACATGCGTCGGCGGCAGCGCGAGCGCAACCGGCTGCAGCCAGTCGGGCAAAACCGACACCGGATAATACACGCAGCAAATCGGCAGCAGCAGAAATGCGAGTGACCACGCCAGTTCTTCCGCGCCCAGACCATAGCGCAAGATCACGCCGGCCGAGATCAAACCGAGAGACCAGCTCGTCAGCACGAGCACGCAGAAAAATGCGGCGAGCGGCAGACCGAGGCTGAGCAGGTTGAAGCCAAAAATAAAATAGGCGGCGATCGCGACCGGCACCATGCTGACGCCGAGACGGATGATGCTCCACAGGCTCAATGCGGCGACGAGCTCGTAAGGCCGCAGCGGGCTCGTCAGCAAATTGCCGAGATTGCGCGACCACATCTCCTCGATGAAGGTCGTCGAGAAGCCGATCTTGGAGCGAAACAGAATATCCCACAGCAGCACCGAGCCGATCAGCACGCCGGCGGCCTGGATGAGCGGGCTCGTGGTCTCGGCCAGATATTTCTGCAAGAAGCCCCAGGTGAGCATCTGCAGGAACGGCCAATAGATGAGCTCGACCAGACGCACGCCGGAGCTGCGCAGCAGATAGACATAGCGGTGGACCAGCGCCATCACGCGCCGGAGCGAGGCGGACACGCCGCGCGGCGACAGCAGCACGGGCTCGACGCCAGTTGCGTAAGGTGGCGCGCTCATGACGCCTTCCGCGGCTGTTCCGGCTCGACGCTGGCCGGCTTGGCGCGTCCGCGCACGAGATCGAGAAACACGTCTTCGAGCGTGTCGCGTCCGTAACTCTTGACCAGGGCCTTCGGCGTCTCGTCCTCGACGATTTGCCCGGCTCGCAGCAGGATGACGCGATCGGCCAGACGCTCGACCTCGGCCATGTTGTGGGAGGCAAGCAGCACCGTGGCGTTACGCTCGGCCGCATAGTCTTTCAGCTTGCGCCGAATCCAATCCGCGGTGTCCGGATCGAGCGAGGCGGTGGGCTCGTCGAGCAACAGCAACTCGGGCGCGTTGAGCAGCGCCTTGGCGAGGCCCACGCGCGTCTTCTGGCCGGCGGAGAGCTTGCCGGTCGGCCGGTCGAGCAGCGGCCCGATCTGCAAATGCTCGGCGACATAGCCGATGCGCTCGGCCGCGTTGGCGATGCCGTAAAGGCCGGCATAGACTTTGAGGTTCTGCTTCACCGTGAGCCGCGCCGGCAGGTCGACATAGGGACTCTGGAAGTTCAGGCGCTGGGCAACGTCGTAACGATTGCGGCTCATATCGGCGCCGAATACGCGCACCTCGCCTTCGCTCGGCATGATGAGACCGAGCAGCATGGCGATGGTCGTGGTCTTGCCGGCGCCGTTGCCGCCGAGCAGCGCCACGGTCGTGCCGGCCTCGATCGTAAAACTTATGTGATCGACGGCGGTGATGGCGCCGTAGCGCTTGGTGAGGCCGCGCACCATCACAGGCAGGCGCGCGAGATCGCCGCTTACACCGTTTTCTCCTTGTAAATTGCCCCTTACGTCGTTCATGACCTTGCGCTGCGCGCCCGCTTTGTCGGAATTATGGCTCATCGCCACGTGTTAGGGTTCTCCTATGGCCGCCCTCGACAATAGTCAAACCGACCGCCGCGCCGCCGTGCCGGAGTGGCTGCGCGCGGGCGAGAGCCGCTTGCGCCTCCAGACCATCGTCAGGCTACGCTGGCTCGCGGTGCTCGGTCAGAGCCTGACGGTGATCGGCGCCTATTGGGTGCTCGGCATCGACTTGCCGATCGGCGGCTGCTTGGCGGTGATCGCCCTTTCGGCCTGGTTGAATGTTGCCTTGCGCATCCGCTACCCGGCCAGCCAGCGCCTGAAGGCAAACTACGCCTTCGTGATGCTGGGCTACGACATTCTGCAGCTCGCGGCACTGCTCTTTCTCACCGGCGGGCTTGAGAATCCCTTCGCCTTCCTGCTCATCGCGCCGGTCACCGTGTCGGCCTCAACTCTCCCCTTGAGAATCACCGTGGCGCTCGGCGTGTTGGCCATTGGCGCGGCGACCCTGCTCACCACCTTCCATCATCCGCTGCCCTGGTTCAATCAGGAGGCCTTGGTGCTGCCCTTCCCTTACGTGATGGGCGTGTGGGCGGCCGTGGTCGCCGGCATTCTGTTCATCGGGTTTTACTCGTGGCGCACGGCGGAGGAAGGACGGCGCATGGCCGAGGCGCTTGCGGCCGCCGAGATGGTGCTCGCCCGCGAGCAAAAGCTCTCCGCGCTCGATGGCCTGGCCGCAGCCGCCGCGCACGGGCTCGGCACGCCGCTCGCGACCATCGCGGTCGTCACCAAGGAGCTGTTGCGCGACGCAAAGGAAGCCGACCCTCATTACGAGGATCTGCTTCTGGTGCGGGCTCAGGCCGAGCGCTGCCGCCAGATCCTGAAAGAGCTCGCCGGCCGCGGCGAAGAGCTCGACATCATCGTCTCGCGCATGCCGGTGAGCCATCTGATCGAGGAGGTCGTCGCGCCCCACAGGTTGCTCGCGGTGCCAATAGAGGTGAGGACCGGGCCCCTTCCAGGCGTCGAGCGGTGCAGCGCCGCGGGCAAGGAGCCGGTGACCCAGCGCAATCCGGGAGTCATCTACGGCCTCGGCAATCTGGTGGAGAACGCCATCGATTTCGCCGCATCCAAGGTCGAGGTCGACGCCCATTGGTCGCAAGACGAGATCCGAATCGTCATCGCCGACGACGGCGAGGGCTTTCCGCCTCACGTGCTCGAGCAACTGGGCGAGCCTTTCGTCACCACGCGGCCCGGCGAGAGCTGGGGCGAGGAGGCGCCGGACGAGCATATCGGCATGGGGCTCGGCTTCTTCATCGCCAAGACGCTGCTCGAGCGCTCCGGCGCTCAGCTCGAGCTGGCCAACCGGCCCGAGCCGGCCAGCGGTGCTGAGGTAACGGTGATCTGGCCACGGACGCGGTTCGAACAACCGCCGGGCAAGGACCGGGACGAGCTCGCGCCCTTCATCTGAAACACGGTGAAAGGGGGCCAACCGGCCTCAGAACGCGGTTTTTGTGGCGATTTCGCCGGAAACCGACGGCTTTTCGACGGTTTCCGTTCACTTTGATGCCATTGGTTTCTCCCGCTAGGCTTGCCTCACGGGGTGAAAATCCCTACCTCTAGCTGCAATAAAAAATCGTCAATCCGTTTGGGAGGTTACGCCTAAGGGTTGGCCATCGCAGCGAACTAGGAGCTGAACATGGAAACCCAGCCGGTGTTGCCGTCGCCACAAGGCGTGCACGTGCCGCAGGACAATACTCTTCTGATCGTCGACGACGATCGCGCCTTCCTTGCCCGGCTGGCCCGCGCCATGGAAGCCCGTGGCTTCGAAGTCGAGGCCGCCGCGTCCGTCGAGGACGGCCTCGCATCGCTCAAGCGCCGCCCACCGGCTTTCGCCGTGGTCGACATGCGCCTGGAGGACGGCAATGGCATCGATGTCATCGCCGCGCTGAAGGACGTGCGCCCTGAGGCGCGCGCCGTGGTGCTGACCGGTTACGGCAATATCGCGACCGCGGTCACCGCGGTGAAGATCGGTGCGGTGGACTATCTGGCGAAGCCCGCGGATGCGGACGATGTCTATAACGCGCTCGTCGCCTCGGCCAACACCAAGGCGCCGCCGCCGGAAAACCCGATGTCGGCCGACCGGGTGCGCTGGGAGCATATTCAGCGCGTCTATGAGCTGTGCAACCGCAACGTCTCGGAGACGGCGCGGCGCCTCAACATGCATCGCCGCACGCTGCAGCGCATTCTCGCCAAGCGCGCGCCGAAATAGCTTTCTGCACGTCTTTAGCTTTCGAAGCCGCAGCCGGGATCGAGATGATGCTGCAGGCGTAGCGCCGCTGCGCGCGCGAAGCAGAGCATCATCGCCTTGCGCCTGGCGGCGGAAAGCCGTGCCTCGGCCGGCTCCCGCACCAGTTCGGCGCCATAGCGATCGGCAAGGATGAGGCCCGCGGCTTGCGGAATCACCTCGCGCGGGAAGTCTGCCGCGACCGCGAAATAGAGCCGGTCGCAATAATCCAGATACTCGTGCCACTTGCCGTCGGTGCGGTAGTCCACAAGGCAGGACTTGATCTCGACGATCAGCACGTCGCCGCTAGACGACAAACCCACCACGTCGGCGCGGCGGCCATTCGCCAGCGGCAGCTCGGCAATGACCGAATGTCCCAAGGCGCGCAAGGTCCGGCAGACGCCGCGCTGCAGCTCGGCGGCGGCTTGCGACTGGCGCCCATCGAAGGAGATGAGCGGGTCATGCTTCTCAGCACGCATCTCGCGCAACGGACCAAACCCCTCGGCTGAATCAAACAATCGTCACGGAATTGTGCATGTTTGATTATTTCCTGAGTAGGAACAAGCTGCTAAATCGCACGTTGAGAGACAGGCGCCCGAGCCGCACGGGAGGAACCATGAGCCTGAGTAACACTGTCAGCGCCGAACCAAGGCGGTCGACCTCTTCCGCGTCCACATCGTTGCATGATCGTCTGATGGAAACGCGCCGGCTGTCGCTCGCGCTGGCCGATCCGCTGAGCGACGAGGACCAGGTGGTCCAGGCGAATGACGACGCGAGCCCCACCAAATGGCATCTCGCGCATACGACGTGGTTCTTCGAGGCCTTCCTGCTGAAGCGCTTCCTGCCCGACTATCGGCTGTTCGACGAGACTTTCGAATATTGTTTCAACTCCTATTACGAAGCCGTTGGACCGCGCCATCCGCGCCCCAAGCGGGGCCTCCTGACACGCCCGACCGCCGCAGACGTGCGCGCCTACCGCGCCCATGTGGACGAGGCTCTTGGGCAAATGTTCGAAGGCGACATGCCGCACGAGGCGGCCGAACTCATCGCGCTCGGCATCAATCACGAGCAGCAGCATCAAGAGCTTCTCCTGACCGACATTTTGAGCCTGTTCTCCTCAGGCCCGCTCAAACCCGCCTACCGCAAGGCCAAGCCCGGCGTTTCGGTGCACAACACGGCCCCGCTTGCCTGGTCGTCTTTCGACGGCGGTATCTGTGAGGTCGGACACGATGGTGCGGGCTTCTCCTACGACAATGAGGGGCCGCGGCACGAGGTGCTTATTCGCCCCTTCAAACTGGCCAATCGCTGCGTGACCAATGCCGAGTGGATCGATTTCATCGAGGACGGCGGCTATCACACGGCGGCGCTGTGGCTCGCCGACGGCTGGAACACGATCCAAGGGCAGGAGTGGCAAGGGCCGCTCTATTTCGAGGAGGCCGACGGCGGCTATATGCAGATGAGCCTGCTGGGCTACCGCCCGGTGGACCCGGCGGCGCCGGTGACCCATATCAGCTATTTCGAGGCGGACGCCTTCGCCCGATGGGCCGGATACCGGCTGCCGTCTGAGTTCGAATGGGAGGTGGCCGCAGCCGACCTTCCGGTCGAGGGCCGCGACCTCGGCGCCGATCATTTGCGCCCCCTGGCGGCCAAGGCCGGGGATGGGCTTACGCAGATGTTCGGCGATGTGTGGGAGTGGACGGCAAGCGCTTATCTCCCCTATCCCGGCTTCAAGACGGCCCCCGGCGCGGTCGGCGAGTATAACGGCAAGTTCATGTGCAACCAGTTCGTGCTCAAGGGCGGCTCCTGCGCCACGCCGGCCGGCCACATCCGGCGCACCTACCGCAATTTCTTTTATCCCCATCAACGCTGGCAGTTCACGGGCCTCAGGCTCGCGGCCGACGCGTAATGGCGAGCGACATCTCTTCCACCTTGGCCGCGGGCCGGACGTCCGCATCGGCGGCAAAGTCCGCGCGGCGTGAGACCGAGATCGCGGAGTTCGCCGCTGCCGTGCTCAAAGGGCTCGCGCACCGGCCGCGCAGCATCCCCTCACGCTTCCTCTACGACGCAGTGGGCTCGGCCTTGTTCGAGGACATCACCAAGCTCAAGGAATATTACCCGACGCGGACCGAGACCGCGTTGCTCGAGACCTATGGCGCGGCGATCGCGCAACTCGCCGGCGACGTGGACATCCTCGTGGAGTTCGGTTCGGGCTCGAGCCGCAAGACGAGTCTCCTGATCGATGCGTTGAACGGCCTCGACATCTACATCCCCATCGACGTGTCGGAGTCGTTCTTGGCGGAAGCGGCGAAGCGGCTCGAAGCCGAGCATGACGGGCTGACCGTCAAGCCTCTGGTCGGCGACTTTATGCGCATGCGTGACACTGCCGGCACGCCACGGGGTGCAATGCTCGGTTTCTTTTCGGGCTCGACCATCGGCAATCTGACCCATGAGGAAGCGCGAGATTTCCTGGTCAATGCGGCGCATCTGTTAGGCCGCGACAGCACCTTCCTCATCGGGGTCGACCTGAAGAAGAGCCTCGACATTCTGCTGCCGGCTTATGACGACGACGGCGGCGTCACCGCCGCGTTCAGCCTCAATATGCTGGCGCGCATCAATCGCGAGCTCGACGGCGATTTCGACACGACGCAGTTCGCCCATCGTGCCGTCTATAACGAGGCCAAGGGGCGCATCGAGATCTATCTGGAAAGCCTCACGGAGCAGACGGTGCAGGTGTGCGGCCGCCGCTTTAGCTTTGCCAGAGCCGAGCGCATCCACACCGAGAATTCGCACAAATATTCGGTGCCCGAGTTCCAGGCGCTTGCGTTGAGCGCCGGCTGGCGCCCGGTCGAAGCCTGGACCGACCCGGATCAGCTGTTCAGCCTGCATCTGTTGCGGCGCGCCTAGCGGCGGAATCGCTCCGCTCTTCGTCTTGCACGCCGTCAGCCTCCGGGGCATGGTGCGCCTCCAAAGACCCAAGGAGGGGGAGCGTGGCTGATCTTCCAACCGGCAACGCCGTTATCGGACAATCGGGCGGGCCAACCGCCGTCATCAATCAGGCGCTAGTCGGGGTCGTCGAAGGCTTGCGCGAGGGCTTGGTCGACGCTGGCAAGGTGAAGCGCATTTTCGGCACGCGGCATGGGGTGCGCGGCATCTCCTCTGGGAATGCGGAGGAGCTTATCGACCTCACGAAGCTTTCGGCAGAGCGCCTCGAGCGCATCGCCGGTACGCCGTCCGCCGCACTCGGCTCCACCCGCGACAAGCCGGACGCCGCCTATTGCGACCGGATCCTCGAAGGGTGCCGCGACAACGACATCCGCTACTTCTTCTATATCGGCGGCAACAACTCCGCCGATACCTGCCGCATCGTCGCCGAGAAGGCGGCCGAAGCCGGCTATGAGCTGCGTTGCTTTCACGTGCCGAAGACCATCGACAACGATCTGCGTGAGAACGACCACACGCCGGGCTTTCCATCCGCCGCGCGCTTTGTGACGCTGGCCCATATGGGTGACGCGCTCGACAATGCCAGCCTCGGCGGCATCAAGATCAACATCATCATGGGGCGCAACGCGGGCTTCCTTACCGCGTCGGCGGCGCTGGCCCGCGAACTGCGCGAGACGGACGAGGATCCGGCGAAACGTCCGGCGCCGCATCTGATCTATGTGCCCGAGGTGCCGTTCGTCATGGACGAGTTTCTGGCCGACGTGGACGCCGTCTATACCAAGCTCGGCCGCTGTCAGATCGCCGTCAGCGAGGGCATCCGCGACGCCGACGGCAACGAGATCGGCCCGCAGCTCATGGGCTCGGGCGAGGTCGACGCCCACGGCAATGTGCAGCTGTCAGGCTCCGGCGCGCTCGGCGACGGGTTGTCTGGCATCCTCAAGAAGGGACTGACGCCCGCCGGCGGCAAGGCGCCCCGCGTGCGGGCCGACACGTTTGGCTATCTGCAGCGCTGCTGGCCGGAAACGTCGGCAGTGGACGCGGCCGAGGCGCGCGGCGTTGGCCGTTTCGCCGCGGAGCTTGCGGCCAACGGCGAGATGAGCGCCTCGGTGACCATCGTCCGCACCTCGAATGCCATCGACTGCTATCGCAGCGCTTACGGCCGGGCCGAGCTTTCCGCGGTGGCGCGCTATGCGCGGCACATGCCGCCCGAGCTTCTGTCGGGGCGTAACAATGTGAGCCCGGCCTTCTACGATTATTGCCAGCCTCTGGTGGGCGACCTGCCGCAGTTCGAGCGGCTGTAAGGCTTAAGTCTCGACCAACTCGCGGATATAGGTGGGGAGCGCGAAGGCGGCGAGCTGCATGTCCGGACGCCAATAGCGCGTCGGGAAGCGGCCCGCCTTCTCGTAGCGTCGCTCGATCTTCTTGAGCTTGCGATGCCTGAGCTTCTTGTCGTCGGTGGCCCAGCCGTAAGACATGGAGCCGCCGAAATAGCTCGGCGTGGTGGCGAGATAGGCGAAGGCGTCGTCGAACAGATCGCGGAAATAGCTGACCGACTGCTTGAGCTCAGGCGCTTGCAGGAAGGGCAGCCCGTTCTGGGTGACCAGCACGCCGCCCGGCGCGAGCGCGCGGCGGCAGTCGGTGTAGAACTCCTTGGTGAACAGCACGGCGCCCGGCCCGATGGGATCGGTGGAGTCCACCAAGATTACATCGAAGCGGTCGTCGGTCTCGTGCACGAACTTGGTGCCGTCGGCGATGACGATGCGCGTGCGCTTATCGTCGAAGGCGCCGGCCGACACGTCCGGGAAATGCTCGCGGGCGAGATCGATCACACTGCGATCGATCTCGCACAGCGTGGCGCTTTTCACCTCGGGGTGCTTCAGCACCTCGCGCAGCACCCCGCCGTCGCCGCCGCCGACGATGAGCACCTTCTTCGCCTTCCCGTGCGCGAACAGAGGCACATGCGCCATCATCTCGTGATAGACGAACTCGTCCCGGGTGGAGAGCTGGACGACGCCGTCCAGCATCATCACCCGGCCGAAGTCCGAGTTCTCGAAGATGATCAGCTGCTGGTGCTCGGTCTCGCTATCGAAGAGGACGCGGTCCGCCTTCAGGCGGACACGGAAGCCGCCATGGAGTGTCTCTTCGACCCATTGTTCCATCGCTGAAGTTCCCTACCACGAAGCTGCGTTTTGACGACCACTTTGCCGGGCGTAAACGCTTCTTTCAAAACGTCGATGGACGCTCGCGGATTGGCATCGCCGCACATGAAGACATCGAGCGCGGCATAGCCGTATTCGGGCCAGCTATGGATGGAGATATGCAACTCGGCAAGAACCGCCACACCCGAGACCCCACCATTCGGCGTGAAGTGATGAAGGTGAATATGCAGGAGCGTCGCGCCCGCAGCCTCCACACACCGCCTCAGGGTTTGCTCGATATGGTCGATGTCGTCGAGCCGTTCAGCTCGGACCAGATCGATTAGGAGATGAGTTCCCGCGTAGCGGACTCCGTCTCGCTCACAGAAAAAGTCCTTGCGCTCCTCTCCCATTTCGGGATCGAGGCACCGGGAATGCTTTTCTTCCGTTTGGGCGGTGCTTGAACCATGATCCAAGTCCATCCCCAATTGGAAGAGGGCGTCACTGGACATGGCGTCCTCCCCAACCAGCAGATGTTGATCGAATAAGAGGCGCTATTTGCACCTCACGTTCCAGCGATGCAAGCGGTTTTTGGGAAGTGGATCGGAATGACGCCACGTAAGGCGCGCAAGCTGGCACCAATTGGCCGTCACGCTGGTTTGTGACAGTGGAGGGGCGCATCGTCGCGGCAAGGAGGAGTGCTCAGCCATGACTTCGCAAAAGGTAAAACCCGTCACGGGCGCCGCCGCGGCGTTCCTGACCGGTGTCTGTCTCCTGACCAGTTTGAGCGTCGGGGCATCTCCCGGCCTGAGCGCCGAGGCGCTGCCCCAGCTCGGCACCGCGCTCGGGGCCAGCTCGGTGTCCGGGCTCTCGTCCGGCGCGTATATGGCCGGCCAGATCGAGGTCGCCCACGCCAAGGACATCGTCGGCGCCGGGATCGTGGCGGGCGGGCCTTTCGCCTGCGCCGAGACGAGCGCCTCGCGCGCCTTTCCCTTCTGGCCGACCGCGGTCGGGCAGAATGCCATGCAGGCGCTGTACAGCTGCATGAAGACGACGACGGGCGTACCCGACCCCGAACATCTCGTCGAACGGGCCAAGGAGCTGGCCGACGACGGCGCCATCGACCCGCTGACCGCGCTCGCCACCCACAATGTCTATTTGTTCTCCGGCAATGACGATCAGACGGTCACGCGGCCGGTGGTCGAGGCGGCCAAGAGCTTCTATGAGGCGGCCGGCGTGCCGCCGGCGAATGTCACACTGATCGAGTCTCCGGGCGGTCATGCCTTCATCACCGAGCAAGGTGGGGCCGCTTGCGGCCTCACCGAGGCGCCGTTCGTGAGCGATTGCGACTACGATCAGGCGAAGGCGATCCTCGCCTGGATCTACGGGCCGCTCGCGCCGGCGTCCGCCGCGCCGCAAGGCAAATTCGTTGTGTTCGACCAGGAACCCTTCACCGATCCGGGCGACGGTTTCGCCGATGAGGGCATCGTGTATGTGCCGCCCGCTTGCCAGTCGGAGCCCGGCTGCCGCGTCCATGTGGCGCTCCATGGCTGCAACCAGTCGCGCGAAGAGGTGGGCGATGCCTTCGTGCACGGCACCGGCTTCGCGCAGCTCGCGGACGCGAACCGGCTCGTCGTTCTATTCCCGCAAGCGAAGGCCATCAGCGGGATCAATCCGGAAGGCTGCTGGGATTGGTGGGGCTATACCGGGCTCGACTATCTCGGCAAGGACGCGCCCCAAATCAAAGCCATCTGGTCGATGGTCGAGCATCTGGCCAAGCCCGAGGGTGACTGATGTCTGACGCACCGATCATCGCAATCTTCGAGGCGCCGCTCGGCTCGGACCTTTACGCGCAAGGCTTGCGTTTGCGCGAGATCATCCTGCGGAAGCCGCTGGGGCTCGAGGTCACAGGCGCGGAACTGGCGGATGACGCCATGCGCCAGCATTTCTGCGCGGTATCCTATGGCGCGGTCGTCGGCACGGTGTCGTTGCGGCCGCTCGACGAGACGACGCTCCACCTCAAACAGATGGCCGTGATCGAGACGCGCCGGCGGGAGCGGGTCGGCGCGCGGCTGCTTGCCCATGCGGAGGACTGGGCCGCGGGCGGCGGATTCCGCCTCATGGTGCTCCATGCGCGAATCGGGGCGGAGGGCTTCTATCTGAGACTCGGCTACAGCGAAGAAGGCGAGCCGTTCGACGAGAACACCATCCCGCATGTGAGAATGATCAAGCGGCTGCGCTGAGGCTTCGGCGTCAGACGGGCCGCGGCTTTCCCGGAACGCCCATCCCGCATTCGAGTGCGGCGCGGTCCCAGTTGGCGGCGCTGGCAGCGGCCTCATAGGTGCTCACCAGAAAATCGAGAAGTGCGCGGTCTGGATCGCCGGCGGTCCGCACCGCGTCGTAGGGCAGCACATATTCCTTCAACGCAGCGCTATAGAACGCCTCGGCGGGCCTGATCTCCGCCGTGGGGTAGCCCTCTGGCTCCGGATAGGCGTAGGCGTAGAAGGCCGGGTATTCGATTCCCGGACTTCCCGGCCAGAAGCCGGCGCTGCTCACCTCATGCGAATAAGCCTCCTGCGCCACGGCGTCGGGCAGGTTGGGAACGCCTCCCGGATGCAAGGGCGCCGGACGGCCCGAGAAACGCGTGACCGCGAGGTCGAAGCTGCCCCAAAAAAAGTGCACTGGGCTGCACTTGCCGAGAAAGCCGGAGCGGAACTCGGCAAACACCCGATTGACCTGCAGCAGAACCCGCCAATGGCGCTCGGCAAACTCGGGGTCGTAGGACGCGTGAACGCGATCCTCGCTGAAGCGGACGGCGTCGGGAATCTCGTTTGGCATCTCGTTGATGCGAATGTCGAAGCCGAGGTCCGCCAGGACGGCCATGACCTCGGCATAGAACGCAGCAACCGTCCGGGGCTGGAGACCGATCTCCCTTCGTGCACCATCGTCGGCAGTGACCACGAGCACGTGCCGCGAGAAATCGAACTCAAGCTCGAAGCTGCGACGCCCATAGGGAATCGGCGACGTGGTCAGACCGCGCGGCGTCACATAGAGCGTCACATGCCAGGAATGATTGAGCCAGGGCGTCTGGGTAAGCCGGATCTTGCCGACGATCTGCGTCCACAGCTGCAATGTTGCGCAAGTGTCCCGCCAGGCCGCATATGGTAACTCTGGCCAGTCAGCTTGGCTTTGCTTCATGAGCGGCTTATCCACGAGGCTCCGTTCCGGGCATCTTCCGAATGGTCATTATAACGCGAGGACGACGATGAGCGTAAATGTGGGCGACAAGGCACCGAGCTTCACCCTGCCGTCGGACAGCGGTGGCAAGGTCTCTCTGAAGGACTTCAAGGGCAAGACCGTGGTGCTCTATTTCTACCCGAAGGACGACACCTCAGGCTGCACGGCGGAGGCTTGCGCCTTCCGCGACGCTCTGCCCGACTTCTCCAAGGTCGATGCGGAGATCGTCGGCATCTCGCGCGATCCGGTCAAGAAGCACGACAAGTTCAAGGCGAAATACGAGCTCAACTTCCCGCTTGCCTCGGACGAGGACGGCGCGGTGTGCGAGGCCTACGGCACCTGGGTGGAGAAGAGCATGTATGGGCGGAAATATATGGGCATCGAGCGCGCCACCTTCCTCATCGACGGCAAGGGCGTGGTACGCGAGGTCTGGCGCAAGGTGAAGGTGCCCGGCCACGCCGATGAGGTGCTGAAGGCCGCCGCGGCGCTGAAATAGGCGCCATGCTCCTCGGACTCTCCCGCAGATTCTGGCTGGCGCTGGCTGTCATTCTTTTGGTGACGGCGGCGGGCATCGTATTGCCCCGGATCTACCGCGTGGCGCTGCTCGCTTCGGGCTATATGGCCCAGACGCTGTGCACCGGCGTCTTCGTCTCGGGACGCGCCTTCGACGACGTGATGGCGCAGGACCTCTCAGGCCCCGGCTTCGGGCTCGCGGCGTTCTTTCAGCCGGCAGCCGACCGCAAGGGGGAAGCGGTGACCGTTTCCGCCCACGGCATTGCCACCCAGATCTCGCTCCATCGCGACGGGCTGGGCTGCACGTTGATCGACGGCGTTAAGGCGGAGACCTTGCACGCACAAGGGACCGGTCTGTTTCCACCCGCCGTAACGGGGGCTAATGACCCCAACGACGACGCTACATGGCCCCAAGGCGAGCAGGTCGAGGCTTGGTCGCCGCCGGAGGGGGTCGACGGTGACGCGCTCGCCGCGGCGATCGAGGACATCTTCGCCGAGCCGGATCCGGCCCATCCCCGCGGCACCCGCGCGCTCGTCGTGGTGCATGAGGGACGCATCGTGGCCGAGCGCTATGCGCCCGGCTTCGATGCATCGATGCCGCTGATCGGTTGGTCCATGGCCAAGGCCGCAACCAACGCGCTGGTCGGCATGCGGGTGAAGGACGGCGCAATCAATCTGGACGACACCGCGCTCTTGCCGGAATGGCGGGCCGCGGACGATCCGCGCCGCGCCATCACACTCAACGAGCTGATGCGCATGACGAGCGGGCTCGCCTTCCAAGAGGACTATGGCAGCGACCTCAGCGACGTCGCTCAGATGCTGTTCGTGCAAGGCGACGCTTCCGGCTTCGCCGCGTCAATGCCGCTGGCGCACAGGCCCGGCACCAAATGGTCCTATTCGAGCGGCACCACCAACATCATCGCCGGCGTGTTGCGCGAGACCTTCGCCAGCGAACGCGACTATCTCCGCTTTCCCCAAGACCGGCTGTTCGCGCCGCTCGGCATGGCCAGCGCCGTGTTCGCCCCCGACGCGGCGGGCACATTTGTCGGGTCGTCGTTTCTCTATGCCTCGGCCCGGGACTGGGCACGGCTCGGTCTCTTCTTCCTGCGCGACGGGGTGTGGCTCGGGAACCGGCTCTTGCCGGCGGGGTGGCTCGCCTATTCACTCACCCCCACCAAGCTCTCGCCCGACGATGAATATGGCGCACAGATGTGGCTCAAGCTGCCCCTGTCTCCGGGGCGCGGCGAACCGCCAATGCCAGCCGACGGCTATTATTTGCTCGGCTATCAGGGACAGGCGGTGGCCATTCTGCCGTCGCGCGATCTCGTCATCGTGCGGCTCGGGCTGACGCCGGACGGCGGCGACTGGGACACGGCGCGAAATCTGGCGCCGCTGGTCTACGCCTTTCCGGCCAGAGGCCGATAAACGAAAACGGGACCGCACCGTACAGCGCGGCCCCGCCAAAGTTTTGACGCCGAACCGTCTACTCCGCCGGGGGCGCTGCCGCGTCGTCCGACATGGAGTCATCCGACATGGAATCGTCCGGCATGGCTTCATCTGCGGGCATGGCTTCATCCGCCGGCGCATGGCCTCTTCCGCCGGCATAGCCTCATCCGCAGGCATAGCCTCGGCGGGCTTAGCGGGCATTTCTTCGGCCGGCTTCGCCGTCTCGGCCTTGTCTTCCTTGCCGCCGCTACACTGGTTGGCCGATAAGCCGACGAGCGCAATCGCTGCCGCCGCGGCAATCAAAAGAAATCTACGCATAATGCTGCCTCCTCCTCGTTGCACGCGCCAGTTATTTGCTGGGTTCAGTGTTCACATGGCACGGGAGTTGAAAAATAGCCGAATTCAGGGCGGGAGACCATTGGGACGCACAGACGATCCCCAGGCTGCGTGGGTAGGAGATCTTGGCGTTTACAGCCCATGTGGCCAGGTTTGCTTGGCGGCGAGCGCACAAGGGAGGACCGAGCGGCCGGCGGCTTAGGCTTCCAGCGTCTTCACGTAGACGACCTTGCCATCACCCGGGGCGTAGAAGTCGGGCAAGCGCGCCTGCTCGGTGAAGCCTCTGTGCTGGTAGAAGCCGCGGGTCGGCGCGTAGCGATCGGACGAGGAGGTGTCGGCGTAGATGCGCTTGGCCCCGGCCCGGCGCATGGCCGCTTCCGCCCGCCCATAGACTTGCCCGCCGAGCCCCTTGCCCTGCTCGTCCGGCGCCACCGCGATCCAGTAGAGATCGAACGACCCGTCCGTGCCGTCGATCGGGCCGTAGCAGGCATAAGCCACGAGCGACGGCCCGCGCTCGGCCAGCACGAAGTGATAGCCGGACCGGATGCCCTTGGTGAGCCGCTCGGTCACGAGTTCGCCGGCGATGTCGACCTCGGCCGCGCCGAAGAAGCCCGTGCTGGTGACGAGCGATCGCACCCGCCCTACATCGTGGGCCATCACGGCGCTGCGCCATTCCAGCGGCTCACGGGCGCGCTTGGCGGCGGGATCGCGCTGCGCCACAGGCGCGGCGGCGCGGGCAGCGGAATGACCGGCCACGAGGCCGACAAAGAAGTTCCGCGTATTGGTACCCAGCGTGCGGACCCGATAGCCGCCCTCCTGCACCACCAGCGTCGGGTAGTTTTGCTCGCCGATCATGCGGCCGAGCCGCTCGAAATCGCGTGCGCCGTTGGACCAGGTGCCGGTGGGATCGCCGCGCGCCGTATCGAGGCCGAGCGAGACCACGAGATAGGCCGGACCGAAGCGCTTCACCCGCCGCAGGGCTTCCGCCACGGCGTTACGGTGCTGCTCCGGCGTGATGTGCTCGGGCAGCGGGATATTGAAATTGTAGCCGGCGCCGGCGCCGATCCCCGTCTCGTCGCGAAACCCGGCGAAATAGGGGTAGGCGAAGCTCGGATGGCCATGCACCGAGACGGTGAGCACATCGGAGCGCGCGTAGAAGATCTCCTGCTGACCGTTGCCGTGGTGATAGTCGATGTCGAGGATGGCGACCTTGCCGTAGCGCGCCAGGAGATTCGCCGCGATCGCCGCATTGTTGAAATAGCAGAATCCGCCGAAGGCATGGCTCTCGGCATGATGGCCCGGCGGCCGCACCAGGGCATAGGCGAGCCCCGCCCCTTCCAGCACCTTCTCGGCGGCGGTGAGCGAACAGTCGACGGCCGAGCGGGCGGCGAGATAAGCGCTCTCGTTCAGCGGCGTGAAGGTGTCGATGCAGTAATAGCCGGCGAGGACCGTCTCGTCCTTCGGCGGCCGCGCCGCATTCCGCACCGGGAACACGTAGGGGTAAATCGACTTCTTGGAGCCGGCGATGAGGCAGGCCTTGCGGATATAGTCGACGAGGCGTCCGTCATGTACGGCGCGGATATGGCGGTCGGAGAAGCGCTTCGTCGGCAGGCGCTCGAACAGGCCCGACGGTTCGAGCTCGGCCATGATCGAGCGGATGCGCACCGGCGCCTCCACATAGCCGCGGTCCTGCACATGGTGCAGCGTGTGCTGGTCGTTGAGCACGAGCGCAATGCGCGGCGCGCCCGGCTGCCGTACCTCACCCTTCGGCGCGCGGCGTGACTTGACGTAGCGGGGCGCGCGCAAGACCACCGGATCGTCCTTGAACGAATCCACGACCAGTTGCACGTAGCTGGCGGGCAGCTCGGCGTATTTCCGCTCGAGGATGGCACGCACCACCTTCTTCGCCTTGTCGCGGCTCGGCAGATCGTTGGAGCCCAGCGGGTCGAGCACGAGGTAAGGCGGGTCGCTCGCGCCGGGCGTCACCGGCGTCTCATAGGCGGTATTGACGATCGGGAAAGCGCCATAGCGCTCGTAGAATTTGAGCCGGCTCGCATTGTCCGCCCTGATCTCGGGATTGGGACTAAGCGCCGGATCGTCGGGCAAGCACTCGAAATAGAGCTGGGTGCCGAGCGCGCGCGCTTCTTCGCGGGCCCGCTCGTAGAGCGCCGCGCCGATGCCGCCGCCCATGCGCCCCTTGGCCGTGGAGATGATCTCCAGATAGGAGAAGCCGATATCGGGGAAGTAGAGCAGCAGCGCCACGCCGAGCGTCTGGTCGCGGCCGTTCTCCGCCACGAACAGGCGCGAGACAAAGCGATGTTTGAGCGGGTTCGACAGCTGGTCGGGCAGCTTGGCGATGTCCGCCTCCGGCATCCCGGAGAACTGCTCGCGCATGATCTTCTGCGCCGCCTCGATGGCTGCGCGGTTCACGGCAGTCGTGGCGTCGGCGACTTTACGGATGCGGAGCATCTCAGGCGCCGTGCATATCAGGCCGTCGCGCGCAAGCGCCCGAGCGGCGCGGCGGCGATGGACGCGATCAGGTCGGGATAGCTGAGCCCGGCCTCGAGCGCCGCGGCGGCAAAGCCCGCGTCCGGCGTGAGGCAGGGGTTCATGTTGACCTCGAGGATGAATGGCTGGCCGGCGGGATCGACCCTGAAATCGACTCGAGCATAACCGGAGATGCCGAAGAGCGCCCAGCAGGCTCGGGCGTGGCCGGCAAGCGCAGCCGCGAGCGCGGGCTCGGCCTGCTCCAGACCAAACCGGCGCGGCGTGCCGATGAAGGCCGGACTGTCCGGCGCCCATTTGGCGTCGTAACCTACGATCTTCGCGGCTTGGGTGAAGCCTTCGAACAGGATCTCGCCGATTGGCAGCACCTGGACACCATCGGCGCCTTCCAGCAGCGAGACGTTGAACTCACGGCCCGCGACGTACTTTTCCGCGAAATGTTCCGTCTGCCAACGCGCAGTCCGTTCGGCGATGGCCTGCCGCGCCGCGGCGGCGGGCATCACCGAGGTTTCGTCGATCCCAAGCGAGCCGTGCTCCCAGACCGGCTTGACGATGACGGGCGTGTCGGCATCTAGCTCTCCATCGAGCCCTTGGCCGTCCTCGGACCAAGCCGGCGTCGGCAGGCCCGCACCGGCGAGCTTCAGCTTGGTGGCGACCTTGGACAGCGTGTCGAGCCAGGCGGCGGTCCTTGCCCCCGTGTAGCGCAAGTCGAGCACATCGAGCCGCGCTGGGACCGTGGGCGCCAACCGCCCGTCTCCGTTCACCGCATCGACCAGGTTGAACACGACCAGCGGGCGGCGCGACGGCAGCGCGTCGAGCCCGCCGAGATCTGGCGAAAGTCCGACAATCTCCGCGGCGTAGCCGCGCTCACCAAGCGCCGCCGCCACGGCTTCGGCCGCCAGGATTGTATCGATCTCGTCGGGGCGGCTTGCCGTTGCCGCGTGTAGGACGGGGATGAACCCTTGTGTCCCGGGTGCCATCAGGCCGATCGCTGCAAGCGCTCCCTGTCCGGCCGGGCGAGCCCGTAACGCGCCAGTCCGGCATCGAGGATCATGCCGATCAGCGCGACGAATTCGATACCGTTCTGGGCGGCCAGGATCGGCAAGTCCGAATGCTGCGGGTGGAGACCCGCAATCGGATTGGCTTCGAGGAAACAGGGGTTGCCTTCGCCGTCAGAGCGAAAATCGATGCGGGCGGCGTCGCGGCATTGCAGCGCCTGATAGGCCGCCAGCGCCCGGTCTCCGGCCAACCGCGCCTCGGCGTCGTCGGCGCGCACATACGTGACCAGATCCTCGCACAGCTCCTTGTTGTGCAGTGAATAGACATTCGCCTCGGCTTGCGGTTTCAGCAGGATCTCGCAGACCCCGAGCACGCGGGCGTCGGCGCCATTGCCGACGAGCCCCACGGTGAACTCGCGGCCTTCCAAATAGCTCTCGACCAGCGCCGGCTGACGGTAGCGCTCGATAACGCGCGTGGCTGCCGCGTGAAGCTCGTTCCGGTTACGCACCAGGGAGGCGGCCTCGCAGCCCTTGCCGGTGCCTTCGGCGAGCGGCTTGACGAAGGCGGGGAACGCATCCCAGCCGACGAGTTCGCCAGCGCTGTGCTCGGCCACCGTGAAGGCGGGCGTCGGCACGCCGGCATCGCGGACGAGACGCTTGGCGATGGCCTTGTCGAGCGACGCGGCGAGGGTCAGCGGATCGGAGAACAAATAGGGCTGGTCGAACAGCTCGCACAGCGCCGGCACCTGCGCCTCCCGGGCGCGGCCTTTCACCCCTTCGGCGATGGAGAAGACGAGGTCGAAGCGCTCGCCGGCCACGAAGCGCGCGGCAAGCACCTGGCCCCGGCCGACGCGGATCGCCTCGCAGCCCAGCGTTTCCAATGCCCCGGCCAGATGGTCGATGGTGTCGATGCTATCGAACTCGGCGATGTCGTCCTCGGAGAAGCCGAGGGCGCGGTAGTCGTCGCGAAGGTCGTAGACCAGGGCGATACGCATCAGCCTTCACCTCGGTCAAGCGGCCGGTCCGCGCCGACAACGCCTTGCGGATCGTTGTAGCGGTAAGTGTTGCCCTCGAAGTTCCGGAGGATGAGATCCTCTCCTTCGCGGCCCACCACGTAGTCGGGGAGGAGCGGAATCTTGCCGCCGCCGCCGGGCGCGTCGATCACGTAGGTGGGCACGGCATAGCCGGTGGTATGGCCGCGCAGGCCCTGCATGATCTCAAGCCCCTTGTCGATGCTCGTGCGGAAATGCGACGAGCCGGTGATCGGGTCGCATTGATAGAGATAGTAGGGCCGCACCCGTCGCATCAGAAGCCCATGGTAGAGCGTCTTCAGCGTGTCGACGGAATCGTTGATGTCCTTGAGCAACACCGTCTGGCTGCCGAGCGGGATGCCCGCGTCGGCGAGCCGGGTCACCGCTTCGGTCACCTCGGGCGAAAGCTCGGCCGGATGGGTGAAATGGAGGCTCATCCACAACGGATGGTGCTTCTTGAGCACGCGGATCAGCGAGCGGGTGATGCGCATGGGCAGCACCACCGGCACCTTGGTGCCGAGCCGCACGAACTCCACGTGGGGGATGCGGCGCAAGCGTCCGAGCAGATAGTCGAGCCGCTCGTCCGACAGGGTGAGCGGGTCGCCGCCCGAGATCAGCACGTCGCGGATCTGCGGATTGTCGGCGATGTAGTTGAGCGCGTCCTCCCATTGGGGACGGCTGAATGAGTAATCGCCGCCCGCCTCGCCGACCATGCGCGAGCGCGTGCAATAGCGGCAATAGGTGGAGCAGAAGCCGGTGGCCAGGAACAGCACCCGGTCGGGGTAGCGGTGCACCAGGCCGGGCACGGCGCTGTGGCCGTCCTCGCCGAGGGGATCGTCCGCCTCGCCCGGCGTCTTCAGATATTCGCTGCCGACGGGGATATGGGTGCGGCGCAGAGGCTCCATCGCGTCTTCGCGCGACATGAGGCTCGCGTAATAGGGAGTGATGCCGAGCGGCAGCGAGCCCTGATGGCGGGCGACCGCGTCACGCTCGTCGTCCGACAACTCGAAGATGCGCGAAAGCTCCTCGAGCGAGCGGATTCGGCTTCTTGCCTGCCAGCGCCAGTCGTTCCACTGGGCCGGATCGACCTGCGGGAAATAGCGCTTGCGGAAGGCCCGCGTCTTGGGGCCGACGGGGAAGCGCTCGGCGCGCGCGGCAAGCACGGCGAGACCCGAGCCGAGGCTTGGCACCGCGGCGGGGTTAAGGGTGTTGATGGGACGATGTGGGTTGGGAAGGAGTTGATGTGCCGCCAGCGGGCGGCTCGGAGGCTCTTCAGCCTCTTCGCTCTGCAGCTTCATTGGAGATGCGTCCCCTCCGGGGTTTCAACCGGCCGATGGTGGCGCCAACCGCCGACTCTGGACCGCTCGAAATGCGGTCGTCATTTCATCGACCTTGATGTCATTTTCAAGAGGGAAAATTGGCGGAAGGGCGACGGGGGCGATTTTTTTGCCTTTGCCGTTCCGCGAGCCTCGCGCTGGCCCCTGTGCGAGGCCTCCCGCAGGGGAGCAAGCTGGTCAAATCGGGGCCGCATCGCCCTAAGGGAAGCAGCCCCGTTCAGGGCTTTCGACCCACGAAGCGCCAGATCAATCGACGACCACGTCGCTGATCTGGATGACGGGGGCGAGGTCCGTGTAATTCGGGATGTCCGCCAGGATCTCTCCGGCATGGGGGCCGAAGCCCGCCTGGAAGCTTTCGATCGAGTCGCAGAAGATGTGACACATGCCGACATAGGTCGGCGGGCTGCCCGGCTCGACGCCGGCGACGCCTTTGTCGACCGTGTAGCGCAGGCAGGCATCGCCCATCTTCTCCGCCACCATGGGCATGTGCTTCTCGGCGTAATAGGCGTGGTCGAATCTCGCGCCCGGCTCGTTGGGGTAGAACACGCTAACTTTGATCATGGTCTCTAGCTCTCCTCAGAATGTCCCCTGCCCGGTCTCCCCTAGCATAGGACGGGCGGGGGCGCGATCACGGCAAGTTCACGCGGGATTGTCCTGTCGGCCCGTGGTGAGTTCACTGGCGATCAGATACTCTGCGGCGTAGCCGAGGCAAAATCGCTCCAAGGACTCTCGGCGGTTCCACATTTGAAGAGGGCGCCATGGCCCTGTCTGAAGCGCATACCGACTCTGAAACCGTCCGGCCGCTGGTCTACCGGCAGTCGGCCTGGACGCGGGCGACCCATTGGATCTGGGCCTTATCCCTGTTCTTCCTTCTGCTGTCAGGCTTGCAGATCTTCAACGCCCATTCGACGCTCGATATCGGCCAACAGAGTGGCTTCGCCTTCGACAATTCCGTTCTGTCCATGAGAGCGGTGAGGACGCCCGAAGGGCTTGCCGGGCGAACCACCATCCTCGGCCATCAGTTCGATACCACCGGCGTTTTCGGGGTCAGCGGAGCCACTGACGATCCGCAAGTTCGCGGCTTTCCCGCGGCGCTGACAATCCCGTCCTACCGCGATCTGGCGACGGGCCGTGTGGTCCACTTTTTCTTCGCTTGGGTGTTGGTCGCGACACTTCTCGTCTGGTTCGTCGCCAGTCTCGTGAACGGTCATCTGACGCGTGACCTCAGACCAACGGGCCGCGATCTTGCCCATCTGCCGCGAGACGTCGCCGATCACGCGCGGCTCCGCTTTCATCACACGGGCCAATACAACGTCCTGCAGAAATTGACCTACTGCATCGTGTTCTTCGTGCTGTTCCCGCTCATCGTCTTGACCGGGCTCACGATGAGCCCGGGCATGGACGCGGCGTGGCCTTGGCTTCTCGATCTCTTCGGAGGGCGCCAGACGGCGCGCACTATCCACTTCGCGGCGATGGCGCTGCTCGTCCTCTTTTTCCTCGTGCACATCGTCATGGTGTTCGCCGCCGGCCCCATCAACGAGCTGCGGTCTATGATCACCGGCTGGTATCGGACCGATCCCGAATCGAAAGAGGGGCCCGCGTCATGAGCAAGACCATCCTCACCCGCCGGCAACTTCTGGGCGTTGGCGCTGCCGGCGCGTCGTCTTTGATGCTTGGCGGCTGCGATGCGTTCGATTTTCTCGGCGACCGCAATGGTCGTGTCCGCGACGTCCTCGAGAAGGCAAACGACGTCACATATTACGTTCAGCGCTTCTTGATTGGCGATGCGCTGGCGCCCGAGTACGCGGAAAGCGAGGTCCGTCAGGGCCAAAAGCCAAACGGATCGACCAATCCGACCTCACCGGAATATCTGGCTCTGAAGGCGAACGATTTCGCAGACTATCGTCTTTCCGTGACCGGTCTCGTGGAAACGCCGAAGACCTATTCCTTGGCCGAGCTGCGCAACATGCCTTCGCGCACGCAGATCACGCGCCACGACTGCGTCGAGGGCTGGAGCTGCATCGCGAAGTGGACGGGCCCGCCGCTGTTCGTCGTGCTCGACGAGGTAAAGCTGAAGCCCGCCGCGCGCTATCTCGTGTTCCATTGCTACGACAACATGGGCAGCGGAGCCTCCGGGCCGAATTACTACTATGAAAGCTGCGACCTTATGGATGCGCGGCATCCCCAGACGATTCTGGCCTACGGTCTCAATAACGAGACGCTTCCAGTTCCCAACGGCGCGCCGGTGCGCGTGCGGATCGAGCGCCAGCTCGGTTATAAGCAGCCCAAATATGTCCACACCATCGAGGCCGTGAGCGGCTTTGCCGAGATCGGGAAGGGAAAGGGCGGCTATTGGGAAGATCGCGGCTACGAGTGGTACGCCGGGATCTAATAAAACGTCATCACGGCAACGGCAATTTATCGAAGCACGCCGCGCGGATCAGATGACCGGAATCCGGAGCGACGGCCTTTGCTAACCCCGGGACGTCATTCGGCCACCTCGCACTGCGGCGGCGGCATCGAGCTCAACTCGATCTTGCCGCCGGCGAGCTCACTCGGCTCCGCATAGGTTCGGGTGATAAAGACGTAGGCGCCCGGCGGCTCAACAACGCTGATTTCGACGTTGGCGTTCACCTCGACCGGCTTCTTGCCGCGCGGCACGGACGTGCTGCACCCCATGGCCGTGGTAAATACGACATCGGAATCCTCGAGCAACTCGCCGCTCACTTTGCTCTTGATGCAAGCCTCGATGGCCGCCTTGTCCGGCATGATCGTCGACACGGCCCCGCTGGCGCGAATGCCTGTCGCCTTGATGAGCTCGCCGTCGACTTCGCCTTCTCGTCTCTCCAGACTGGCCGGAAGGCTAAAGGTGCCTGAGGCCTCGGTGACGGTCAGCGTGCCGGAGTCGTCCCCCTCGTAGACGATCGTCATCTCCGCAGGCGCATCGCATTTGAGCGTTACCGTTTCGGCTTCCGATCGATTGGAAGCGGCCACGGAGACGAGCGCGAAGATAACGAGCGAGGATTTTTGTAAACAGCGGTGGGCAACCCGCATGTCGTTACTTTCCATTCTGGTGGCTGTCGGCGGGTCGTGGGTTTAGCCTGGTCGGCAGCAATAAACCTTATTGCCACTTGAGCACGATTTGCCGAAACCAGTATGCGATTGGTCGAGGACATGATTCTGGTCGTAGGTTCTTTCGAGTTGAATCTCGCCGCTCGCGCATGACCCGTCGCAGAACGGCGCCGTGCCGTCCCACCGGCATCTGAGTTGCGTGCCCTTGGCGCACCGGTCGCTGTTCGGCGGGAACTCCATCGTTCCGTGCCGGCAAGCGCACTGGCCTTTGATGACCTCTTTGTCGCCTTCGCAGGACCGGCACTTATCGTCCTGCGGCACATAGACCTTATTGGACGGGCATTGGCATTGGCCGCCCTTCACCACCATGCCTCCGGGACAGCTCTGGCACGTGCCGTCCTTCAGCACTGTGTTAGCCGGGCACTGACAGTTGGGCGGCGCGCCGACCATGCCGCTTGGGCAGCCCTTGCACGCATTTGAGCCCTTGTCCCAGACCTGCCCGGAAGGGCACCGGCAGTTCGGGGGCGTACCGAGCGTGCCTGCTGGGCACGGGTCGTAGCAGGTCTGATCGACTTTAACTTTGCCGGGCGCGCACACCCGATCGCAGTGAGGCGGCGTCCCGACCATTCCCGGCCCACAACTTTCGGGCCGACAGAATCCCTCGCGGAAGACAGTGCCGTGCGGGCAGCAGTTCGGCGGCGTGCCGACCGGTCTGTCGGCCGGGCACAGCCCTTCGGCCGGCGCGCAGCAGGCGCCGTATTTGCTCGGCTTGTCGAGCTTTATTTCACCAGCGTCGCATTTCGCCTTCGAGCAATCTAACGGCTTTGATTGAGGCTTGGGCGTCCCGTCATTGCCGCCGCCACCGCCGTTGCCACCGCCGCCGTCGTTCCCGCCACCACCGCCGTTTTGCTCTCCGCCATTATTGCCGCCGGTTTGCTTTTGTCCTCTGCCATCGTTGAAGCAAACGCTCTTCTGACCAATTTTGATGCATTTCTGGGCGGCATCTGCGTCGAAGGTGGAACCGACAACGAGTATCCCACCGGCTGTCAGACCTGCCGCGACAAGGACAAGGAAACGCGTGAGGCGGGGATAGGCGGGAGACGAAAGCTGAGCCATTTTGGACCTTGAACTAAATTAGAGGCGTAACCGCCAAAGCCAGCTTCCTCCCTCGGCAAGCGAATCTTAAGGGCTTACGATCCCCGGGGCTTGGACTGGAGCGAAGTCGCGATAGGACTGCGAAGAAGTGTCTTTTGACACGGCGCCAAACTCTCCGCTGCGCCGCGAAATCATCTTCCTCTGTGTGCCATCTCCAATGTAGATTTGCGTCGAGTTCGGTTGCGGAGCGGCCATGGGCGCGTCGTTAGACGAGTGCGGATCTCTTCATTTTTCAACGAGCGATATTGTCACTCGAGATCGGTTGCCCTTCTGGCGCGATTTCTTCTGCCGGCAGATCGTCCAGTTGGACATTGAGCCCGAGAGCGATCTTCCGATCGACGCTGCGGTGTCACTTGTATCCTGTCCAGGCCTGCAAGGAATGTGGGCGCAAACGGCAATCCCGGTTCGTCTCTCGCGCAGCGTGGAGATGACCATTGATGGGATCGACAGCGTCGCAATAGTCATAAATTTGGCTGGCCGCGCTTCCGTCGTACAAGGCGGGGGCGACGCGACTTTGGGTGGTCTCGATGCGATCGGAATACTGCACTCCGAGCCCGCGGCGATCTCCCGATCCCACGGTGCATGGATGGCGCTGATGGTTCCGCGGAAGGCGCTCTCTCCCATCATCCCGAGTATCGAGCGAGCGACGATGCAAATCATCCCAAATGGCAACGAAGCAGTCGGGCTGCTCGTCGCCTACATGGACTCGCTGAAGGATCGCCTGACAACGATGCCGCCCGAGCTTAGGAACCTCGCGGTCTCTCACATACATGACCTGATCGCGATGGCGTTCGGCCCCACAAACGCCGGAGCGGCAGCGGCGGCGCTGAGTGGCGGGGTACGCGCAGCACGGCTTCATGCAATCAAAGCGGATATTCTCAAGAATCTGGGCAGCCAAGATCTGACCTTGGCCAACGTCGCCAAGCGCCAGCGCGTCACGCCTCGATACATCCATATGATTTTCGAGCTCGAAGGTATTTCCTTCTCGGAATACGTCCTTGAGCAGCGGCTGCTGAAAGCTCTTCACTTGATGACCGACAGGCGATTTGCGGATTGGAAGGTGACAGCGCTCGCCGCTGAGGCGGGCTTCGGCGATCTCTCCTATTTCAATCGAACCTTCCGTCGCCGGTTCGGCATGACGCCGTCAGAGGCGCGCAAGCTGCACGCCGAGAAAGCTTGGGCCAATCAACGGTCCGATGAGTTGACGCGAAGCGGTCCGGATAGATGATGGTGCTGTCGGCACCGGGCGGCCAGGCTGCAGCATTTCGCGGTTGGAGACGCCGCCCACCTCTGGGTTTGGGCCAATAGCCTTCACTCCGACTTGGCCGGAGCCGCGTCCGGTTTGCCGTTGAGGAAGATCAGCTTGTAGTTTTTCCCGTCGTCACCCTTGCCGCACCAAATCCAACCGCGGTTGCCGGGCACCGCATTGCCATAGACTTCGCACCAACGCCCCTGCTTCTCGGCAAGGTTGATTGTGCTGCCGCCTTTTAGAAAACCGTTTCGCGGTTTGCCCTTTCCTCCAGGCTCGTCATAGACATCGATGTCAAAAGGAACCCTCACCGAGGGGCCGTCACCCGCGTGGACCGGCGCGGACGCAGCGCTCGAAATGACGAGCAGCAATAAAACTAAAATCGATCGAACGGTCATCATTGGCGTCCTCCGGTGCGAAACATTGGTCTTGGAGAACGGTTCTATCGCCCCGCGGCCGTTGCGGCTTGGACTGGAAGGAAGTGAGGAGGAGGACTGTAGAGAAGCCCGCTCTAGGCGGAGTGACCAGATCTCCATAGGGGGCGCGGGGCCCATCCTGATCCTCTCTCACCGATCGGAACGAGTCGACTTTGCCGCAGGCTATTCTGGAAGGTCGGGAAAGAAGCTGAGAAGGCCGCCGATCACCTTTCGACTTTCCATGGGCAGACTCGCCCAGCCAGGATTGTTCATCACATTAGGATTGCTGAGCCAGCCAAATATGCCAGTGACGCGGCCGGTGGTAACCGGCTCGTCGGTGACCTCCATGGTGATCGCTTTGAGTGCGTAGCCAGGGCCGAAAACGGTCTCAAGATCTGATGGACCGACCAGCCGGCCGCTCGCGGGATTGGCAGGGTCAGCGAAGGTTGCCAGTGGCGGATAATTCTGACGGTCAAGCGTGACTGTCCCCTCATAAACCGGAAAGGGCGCGGGCTGTTCGCCGCGCTTGACGGCCGGCAACCGAGCGGCGACGGCGCTATAGAGGCGCTCCTTCATGTGCTCATCGAGTAGCGCGACGAGATATCTGTCCCGGCCAAGATCGACAACGGTGGCCTCACCGCTGAGGCTGTACTCCGCTTCGGTTGCGGCGAGCCAAACCCGGCCGAACCAGACCTCGACCTCCGTCACCGCCGAACCGCTGACCGGTCCCGACGGCGTATCTACGACCACCGTCAGCTTCTGGTGCCAATGATGATAGTTACTACATCCGGCCAGCGCCAACGTGATGCCAAGGATGATGATTGCCGGTTTCGCGAGACCTTCACTGCGTCGGCCAAACCGCCGCAGCTTGTGGTACTCGAACACGCTTCTATCGCGAAAGTCGTTTTTACGACCCGGTTTCAAAGTCACCACCTTGCAGCCCCAGTGGCGCGCCTTTGGAGGTGGATCCGCCATGCAGGTAGCCGCCATTAAGAGCCTTGAGCCACGGAAGACTTGCCTCCATCGGGCCCCGCGTTAGTGGTTCATCGGTAATCTCGAGTGTCATTGAGCGGAGCCTGTAGCCAGGACCGAATGCCGGCGCAAGATCATCCGGATCGACTTCGCGCACACTGAGCGGACTGTTCAAATTTCCGAATGTCACCAGTCTTGGATAGATTTCCCGAGGCACTGTCTTCCCGCCGCGAAGATGCACCATCCGCTCCGCCCATTCTGGCCAACGCGTTCGCTCGCGAGGGGGAAGGTTGAGCCCGACTTCATCTCGGAATATTTGTTGCGCCAGGCTCTTCTGACCTGGCAAAAGCGCGAATAAATAGCGCCCCCCGCCAAGCCCGGCGACCACACCTTCGCCCTTAACCCCGCTATTAACTCGTTTGGCCCCAAACTGAGGCGGCTCAACATAGCCGACCCATATCACCGACGCCGCCACGACCTCGCCGGCCGGGGTCTCCACCGTCATGGTCAACTTCTGGTGCCAGGAAACGTCGGGAAAGGCAGAGCGGTACGCCACCAAACCCGCGCCCACAAGGATTGCCGTGACGACGAGGGGCGCGACCCATTTCACAGAGAGGGCCTCATCTCAATTCGCCCGCCCGTTCCCAACTGGAATCGTGGCGCACCCGACAGGATTCGAACCTGTGACCTCTGCCTTCGGAGGGCAGCGCTCTATCCAACTGAGCTACGGGTGCGTCGCGGAGCGAACCTAGCCAAACCGTCGGACTTAAGCAACGGCACGCCTCCAGCAACGGCGCCCCGCGCCGCCCCAAATTGTCGCTCTAGCCCGCTCCTTGCAACAATTCCCGGGACTGTCCCGTGTTGGGACGGCGCCAAGAGAGAACGGCATGGACATCAACCAGGATCGCGTGGCGTGGGTCGACTATGCCAAGGGTTTCTGCATCGTCATGGTGGTGATGATGCATTCGACCCTCGGCGTCGAGGCGGCGGCCGGCGAAACGAGCTGGATGGGGACTCTGGTGGCCTTCGCCAAGCCCTTCCGCATGCCCGACTTTTTTCTCATTTCGGGACTCTTTCTCGCCCGGGTGATCGACCGGAACTGGCGCGCTTATCTCGACACCAAGGTCGTCCATTTCGCCTATTTCTACGTCCTGTGGGTCACCATCCAGTTCGCCTTCAAGGCGCCGGGGCTGGCCGCCGACCTCGGCTGGGGTGGCGTGGGCCGCGCTTACGCGCTGGCCTTCGTCGAGCCCTTCGGGACGCTGTGGTTCATCTATCTGCTGCCGATCTTCTTCGTGGCGACCAAGCTCAGCCGTGACATGCCGCAAATGATGGTGTGGGCCGCCGCCGCTTGCCTGCAGATGGCCGGCGTGGACACGGGCTGGACCGTGGTGGACGAGTTCTGCTCCCGCTTCGTCTACTTCTATACGGGCTACGTGCTGGCGCCCTACGTGTTCGATTTCGCCGCCACCGTGGTCGGCAATCGGCGCGACGCGATCCTGTTTCTTGCCGCCTGGGCCCTGTTCGAGGCGGTGATGGTGTTCGGCGGCTATTCCGAGCTGCCGGTCGCCGGCCTCGGTCTCGGTCTGCTGGGGGCACTTGCCGTGATCGCTGCGTCGGCGCTGCTGTCGACGCAAGGCTGGGCCCTGCCGCTGCGCTATGCCGGCGAGAACTCGATCGTCGTCTATCTGGCCTTCTTCCTGCCGATGGCGACGACCCGGGCCCTGCTTCTGAAGTTCGCGCCGGGGCTCGATCTCGGGCTCGTCGCCCTCATCGTCACGGCGACGGGCGTCGTGACCCCGCTCCTCCTGCATGCGCTGGTCCGGAACACGCAAGCCCGCTTCCTGTTCCAGCGGCCGAACTGGGCGAAGCTGCCGCCACGTGCGCCGCAGACCGCGGAAGCCGCTGCCTAGGCACGCGGTTAATCCTTTCCTCCGCTGTGAGCCATGTTCGGTCAGTTCCGCCTGCGCGAGCCGATACGTGCTTGCCGACATCAAGCCGTGACTTGACGGGAGGAAGCATTGGCGTAGGTATTCGTTTGAATCGACGGAAGGCTGGGCAAGCCTATGGCAGATAAAAAGAAGGTCCTCGTGCTCGGCGGCGGCTTCGGCGGCGTGTTCGCCGCGAAGTCGCTTCAGAAGCTCGGACGCGGCACGCTCGAGGTCGAGCTCGTCAACAACAACAATTATTTCGTCTTCCAGCCGCTGCTGCCGGAGGTCGCGTCATCGAGCATCAATTCCGCCGACGCGGTGGTGCCCCTGCGCCAGCTCCTGAGCAACGTCCAGGTACGCCAGGCGCAGGTCATGGCGATCGACTTCGCCAAGAAGACGGCCACCGTCATGCAGGGTGCGCGGCTCACGCCCGTCGAGCTCAAATATGACGAGTTGGTATTGGCCCTCGGTACGGGCGTCGACCTCAGCCGCATCCCCGGTATGGCCGACCATGCGCTGACCATGAAGGACCTGACCGACGCGCATATGCTGCGCACCCACGTGATCGGATGCCTCGAGACGGCGGACGTGACCGCGGAAACCGTCGTCAAGGACCAGCTTCTGTCCTTCGTCGTGGTGGGCGCGGGCTTCTCGGGCGTGGAGACGGTGGCGGAGCTGCGCGAGCTGATCCGCCGGGCGCTGCCCTACTATCACAACATCAAACCCGAAGAAGTGCGCATGTATCTCATCGAATATGCGCCGCGCATCCTGCCCACGTTCCCCGCGGATCTCGCCGAGTACGCGACGACACAGTTGCGAAGTCAGGGCATCGAAGTTCTGACCGGCATCGGCACGAAGTCCGCGACCTCCACCGGCGTCGAGCTCAGCAACGGGCGCATCATAAATTCCTCGACGATCGTCGCCACCATCGGCAACGGGCCGCATCAACTCGTCTCCATGCTCGGCCTCGATCTGCATTGGGCGCGCATCAAGACCGACCGATTCATGCGCGTACCCGGCCACGAGCATGTCTGGGCGCTCGGCGACGCTGCGCTCATTCCGCTGGTCGACAATCCGCAAGAGACACCCACCGATTACGCCACGCAGACGGCGCAGTTCGCCGTGCGCGAAGGCCATCAGCTCGCTTGCAATATCATCGCCAAGCTCGGCGGCAAGGAGCTCAAGCCCTTCGCCTATGAGTCGAAGGGCTCGCTCGCCTCGCTCGGCATGAGCAAGGCTGTCGCCGACGTCTATGGGGTCAAGATGTCCGGCTTGTTCGCGTGGCTGTTGTGGCGCGGCTTCTACCTGTCGTTCCTGCCCGGCTTCGCCGCCAAGTTCCGCGTCGGCGTGAACTGGATCCTCAACAGCATCATGCCGCCGAATATCGTGCAGCTCAGGATGCCGCCGCCGGCGACCCGCTACATCCATTTCTGGAAGGGCGACAAGGTCTTCGAGCCGGGCATGCTGATCGACGGCTTCTATACGGTGATGCAGGGGTCCTTCAGGCTGACCATCGACAATTCCGAAACGGGCGAGCATTTCCAGAAGGTATTCGGCCCGGGCGAGCATTTCGGCGAGCGGGTCCTGGTCAAGTCGGAGCTCAGGACCGGGCTGGTCGAGGCGCTGGAGGACGGCCTGCTGCTCTTCATCGCCCAGAAGGACTTCACCCGCTTCGCCACGGCCTTCCCGTTCCTCGACAACTATTTCAAGGACTATATCGAGAAGACCTTCGGCGGCACGGACAAGGCCTTCGCGCCGGGCAGCAGCAATCTTCTGCCGGGCAGCACGGCCCCGCAGGCTCCGGCGCTCGCAAAGAAGAAGCCCGCGAAGGCCTCGTAGATGGCTGTGGACGGTCTGAACCCGTGCTGACGGGGGCTGCCGCAATCCCTATATTGCGACCATCATGCCAACCAAAAACACCACCACTCCCGCTCCGGGCAAGCCGGTCGCGCCCGGCGACCATGTCTATCTGATCGACGGCTCGGGCTATATCTTCCGCGCCTATCACGCGCTGCCGCCCCTGACGCGCCCCTCCGACGGGCTCCCCGTGGGGGCGGTGCACGGCTTTTGCGGCATGTTGTGGAAGCTGCTGCGGGAAACCGGCGAGCTGGCGCCGCCCACCCATATGGCGGTCGTCCTCGACTATTCCGCCAAGACGTTCCGCAACGATCTGTTCGACGGCTACAAGGCGAACCGGTCGGAGACGCCCGAGGATCTGATCCCGCAATTTCCGCTGGTGCGCGACGCCGTGCGCGCCTTCAACGTGTCTTGCATCGAGAAGGAAGGCTTCGAGGCCGACGACCTCATCGCCACTTACGCCTTTCAGGCGCTCGAGGCGGGCGCCGACGTGACCATCGTGTCGTCGGACAAGGATCTGATGCAGATCGTCCGTCCCGGCATCGTCATGTACGACACCATGAAGAACAAGGTGATCGACGAGGCGGGCGTGGTCGAGAAATTCGGCGTGCCGCCGGAGAAGGTCGTCGACGTGCAGGCGCTGATCGGCGATACCTCCGACAACGTGCCGGGCGTGCCGGGCATCGGCGTGAAGACCGCGGCACTGCTCATCAATGAATATGGCGATCTCGATACGCTGCTGGCCCGCGCCGAGGAGATCAAGCAGCAGAAGCGGCGCGAGAACCTGATCACCTTCGCCGACCAGGCGCGGCTGTCGCGGACGCTGGTGACGCTCGACATCAATGTCGCGCTCGACGTGGAGCTGGCCGAGACGGCGGTGCATCAGCCCGACACGGAAGCGCTTACCGCCTTCATGCGGCAGATGGAATTCTCCACCCTGCTGCGCCGCGTGGCCGAGGGCCTGGGTGCGCCGCTCCCCGAGGTCGACGTGAAGGCGCCCGCGCGCAAGAAGAAGGACGATTACGACCATCCCTTGCGGCGCGGCCCCCGGGGCGAGGCCGGACCGGCGCGCGACATCGCGGTTCAAGGCGGCTCGCCGGCGGAGCTCGCCATCGAGCGGGCGGGCAAGCTCGAAACCGTGCCCTTCGACCGGTCGAACTACGAGACGGTGACCGACATCTCGCGGCTCGCCGATCTGCTGGAGGCCGCGCGCTTCCAGGGGTACTTCGCCTTCCGGGTGAAGCTCAATGCCAGCGATCCCATGTTGGGGGAAATTGCCGGCGTGGCCTTGGCGTTGGTGCCCGGTCACGCGGCTTATGTGCCGCTCGCGCACCGCGCGGGCGACGAGCTCGATCTCGGCGGCGAGACAAAGGTCGCACAGATCCCCATGCGCGACGCGCTCGATGCCTTGAAGCCGGTCCTCGAGGACGAGGCCGTGCTCAAGATCGTGCAGAATGCCAAGGCCGACATCGTATCGCTCAGCCGCTACGGCATCGCGCTGACGGCGATCGACGACCCCTGCCTCATGTCCTATGCGCTCGATGCCGGCCGCGCCGAGCATCTACCGGGCAAGCTCGCCGGCTCGCTGCTCGGCTATACCTGCCTCACCGAGAAAGAGGTTATGGGCACCGGCAAGGCGGCGGTAGGCTTCGACCGGGTCGCGGTCGAGCGCGCCACCGAATATGCCGGCGAGGAAACCGATCTCGGCCTGCGGTTGTGGACGATCCTGAAACCCCGTCTCGCGGCCGAATCCGTCACCACGGTCTACGAGACGCTGGAGCGGCCGCTCGCGCCCGTTCTCGCCGAGATGGAGCGCGCGGGCGTCAAGGTCGACCGCGCCACGCTGGCGAGCCTATCCGGCGCCTTCGCCCAGACCATCGCCCGGCTCGAGGACGAGATCCGGGAGCTTGCGGGGGAAGAGTTCAATATCGGCTCGCCCAAGCAGCTCGGCGAGATCCTGTTCGACAAGATGAGCCTCGCCGGCGGGCGCCGCACCAAGACCGGCGCTTGGAGCACCGATGCGGCGGCCCTCGAAGAGCTCGCCGCGCAAGGCCACGATCTGCCCCGCAAGGTGCTCGACTGGCGCCTCGTCGCCAAGCTGAAGAGCACCTACACCGACGCCCTGCCCACCTACATCCATCCCGAGACGGGCCGCGTGCACACGTCTTACGCGCTGGCGGCGACGACCACGGGCCGGCTGTCGTCAGTCGAGCCGAACCTCCAGAACATCCCGGTGCGCACCCAAGAAGGCCGCTCCATCCGCAAAGCCTTCGTGGCCGACAAGGGCAAGAAGCTGATCAGCGCGGACTACAGCCAGATCGAGTTGCGCGTGCTCGCCCATATGGCCGACACGCCGACCTTGCGCCAAGCCTTCGCCGACGGGCTCGACATTCACGCCATGACGGCGAGCGAGATGTTCGGCGTGCCCATCGAAGGCATGGACCAGTCCATTCGACGTAAGGCCAAGGCCATCAATTTCGGCATCATCTATGGCATCTCCGCCTTCGGGCTCGCCAACCAGCTCGGCATCGGCCGAGGCGAGGCGGCCGACTACATCAACACCTATTTCGAGCGCTTTCCCGGCATCAAGGACTACATGGAAGCAATGAAGGTGGAGGCGCGGCGCACCGGCTACGTCAAGACGCTGTTCGGCCGCAAGATCCACTATCCCGAGATCAACACCAAGAACCCGAGCCTTCGTGGCAATTACGAGCGCGCCGCGATCAACGCGCCGATTCAAGGGTCCGCCGCCGACATCATCCGCCGCGCCATGATCCGCATGGCGACGGCGCTCGAAGACGCAGGCCTCAAGGCGCGCATGCTGCTGCAAGTGCATGACGAGCTGATCTTCGAGGCGCCGGAGGACGAGGCCGACAAGACCATGGAAGTGGCGCAAGAGATCATGGAGAACGCGGCCGAGCCGGCGCTGCGCTTACGGGTGCCGCTGAAGGTGGACGCCCGCGCCGCCGACAATTGGGAGGCCGCGCATTAGGGATCACCCCTTCCGTGGCCGGACCACGGCGACGATGTTGGTCTGGACGACGCCGTCGACCTTGGCGATCGAGTTGAGGATCGCCTTGTCGCCGTCGGACGAGTCCTTACAGTCGAGCTGAGCCACCAGCTTCTCGTCGGACAGCCTCACCACATTGGCGAATTTGCAGTTGTCCATTTCCAGCGCCTTGAGCGTGTCGAGGGTGGCCATGGCGTTGGCCGAGCCCAGCAGCTCGATGAACAGATAGATATTCACCATCGTCTCGTTTCCTCCCGGATTGACGCCCTCTCGCCTATGTTCTGGGCGCTTCCCAGACTAAACTCGCGAGCCCACCAAGGAGGTCCCATGTTTTCCGCCGCTCCGCGCTTGATCTTCGCTTTCGTCCTGCTCTGCTTCGCCGGTCAGCCGGCGCTGGCTCTGCCCGCGCCCATGCCGGACGCGGAGCTGATGGAGAAGAGCGATGTGGTGGCGCTGGTGCGCGTACTGTCGGTGACCTGCACGAGCATCACGAAGGACGAGCAGACGGGCCAGGACCTGCCCGGCTATCTCGCCAAGCTCGAAGTGGTCGAGGTGAAGAAGGGCGACGTGAAGCCCGGCGGCGACGTGCTGGTCACTTGGCGCGCGATCCCCGAGGGGCTCATCGGCGGCTGGTCAGTCGCCTATTACCCGGGCGAGGAGGTGTGGACCCATCTCACCAAGCGCAGCGGCGGGGTGACCTACGCCACGACCTGGTGGAACGCCAAGGGCACGCCGGTGAAGGCGCCGGAGACCACCGATCTGCCGCCGGGGATCGGACAGACATCAGCGATGCGCGGCAAGCCATAGGGCTTACGCGGAGAGCCCGTCGAGCCAGGCGTTGAACAGCTTACGGCTCGCCTCATTGGTTGCCGGTGCGAAGCGGGCGGTCGCCGCGCGCATCTCGGCCAGATCGACCTTGTTCTTGGCAAGCTCGAGCGTATGGCCGATGAGCCAGCGCTCCATGTCCCGCTCCTCAAGCTCCACATGGAACTGCAGCGCCAAAACCTTCGGGCCGTAGGCGAAGGCCTGGTTGGGTGTGAGCGGGGTCGAGGCGAGCCGCGTGGCGCCGGACGGGAGATCGAAGGTGTCGCCGTGCCAGTTGAGCACGCGCAGGCCTTCGAGCACCTGCAGCGGCGATGCGTTGCCTTCGTCGGTCAGGATCAGCTCGTCCCAGCCGAGCTCGGCTTGCGGCCCGGGATAGACGCGCGCGGCGAGCACCGCGGCGAGCGCCTGCGCCCCGAGGCAGATGCCGACCACGGGGATGCCCCGCTTGACGACACCCTCGACGACGTTGAGTTCGTCTTTCAAAAAGGGATAGCGCTCGATCTCGTAAATGCCGATGGGTCCGCCGAGCACGGCCACGAGGTCGGCCGCCAGCGCCGGCGACAGATCGTCAACGCCGGCTTGCAGATAGGTGAGATGGATACCGCGCGCGGCGAGGACCGGGCCGAGCGTGCCGGCATCCTCGAAAGCGACATGACCAATGGCGACGGCGTTTTGCATGGCTACCCCTCAAGCTCAGGCGCAGACATCATCTTGCGCCCGGCTGGCCCGATTTGTTGACAGTTTGCGACGCCTGATTGTCGTTTTGCGACGGTGGTGGCGATCAGACCACGCTTGACTGGCCTTGGCGGCGCGGATCGCCGGCGCCTTCGACGTCGCCTTTGGCGTGGCGGCGGGCGGCATGGACGCCGCCGAAGAACAAGTTTTGCTCCGGCCAAGCGCGGGCCCTGTCGCCCAGCGCGCGGAACGCGGTCTCCGCCGCCTCGCTCAAGCCCGGCTCGAAGCTCGTGGTGCCGCAGCGCTCCACATGCAGGCGCGGGGCCGCAACCGCCTCCTCCAGCCGCATGCCGTGGGCCAGCAGGTTGACGACGACCTGGAGAATGGCGGTACGGATGCGGTTCGAGCCGCCGGAGCCGAGCGCCGTCACCGTGCCGTCCGGCTCCAGGATGATGGTCGGCGCCATCATCGAGGACAGCCGCACGCCTTCGCGCCAGCCGTCATGCGCGCACAAATCTTCCTCGCCCAGCATGTTGTTCAGCATGAAGCCGTGATTGCCGACGATGAAGCCGTTGCCCTCGCCGTTGGAGAGGCTGACGGCGGCGGCGTTGCCGTCACCATCGATGACGCTGATGTGGGTCGTGCCGCGATAGGCTTTCGGATGCCGTGCGGCCTTTCGGATCTCATCCGCCAGGACGCCGCCGGCCAGGCGCTCCGCTAATCCTTCGCCGTGCGTGGCGCGCGCCGCATTGGTCGCGGTCATGGCGGCGTGCAGCGCATGCGCGTCGAGCGCGGCGCCTGTCTCCGCCAAGGCTGCGAGATAAGCGAGACCGAAGGAGATCAGCGCGCCGCCGGCCGAGGGCGGCGGGTTCAGCGCGACGGTTGCTTTGCCGTACCGCCACATCAGCGGGTCGCGCAATTCGACATCGTAGCGGGCCAAGTCATCGCCAGTGAGATGTCCCCCGCCGTCGCGCGCCTGCGCGGCGATCGCCTTGCCGATATCACCCTCGGTGAAGAGCCGTGCGCCGTCTTCCGCCAACCAGGCAAGCGTCTCGGCCAAAGCTTCGTTGCGGAAAATGTCGCCGGCTTCGAGCAGCTTGCCGTCCGGCGCGAAGATGGCGCGCGTGCCTGCGCTTTCCTGCAGGATCGGCGCAATGACGGTGAACAGATAGGCCTGGAACGTGGTGAGCGGAAAGCCGCTGCGCGCCGCCGCGACCGCGGGCTCCACCAGCCGCTTCATCGGCAGCCGGCCAAGCGCCTCGTGCATGGCGAACAGGCCCTGCGCCATGCCGGGCGTGGCGCTCGACCCCAGCCCGATATGGAACTCCTGGGTCGCGGGCCCGAAATCGGCCTGAATGGGAAAGAAGGAGACGTCGCTCTCTCTTCGCCGTTTCAGCGGCGTCTCCACGAAGAAATCGAAGAGTTTGACGGTGTTGCTGCCACCCTGGCGCGCCATGAGAAAGCCGCCGCCGCCCGGCGAGGCGAACACGGCTTCGGCGACAAAGGCCATGCACACACCGGCAATCGCGGCATCGAAGGCGTTGCCGCCGTCGGCGAGTATTTCAGACGCCGCGTCCACCGTGAGCTGATGGCCGGCCGCGACGACGCTTCTGTCCCTTGCTCATGCGGTGTTGCCTAAGGCGAAGCGCGGCATGCGGCAAGCGTGTTGCGCGGGCCAAAAACAATCATGGCCGGACAAAGCCGCCCGGCCATGACGTCAGATCTATGATGTTTCGCCGTCGAGGTTAGCTCAGGCGCTTCTCGAGATCGGCGAGCTCTTCCTTGAGGCCCGCCGGCAGCTTGTCGCCGAAGGTCGCGTAGTGCTCCTTGATCGACGGGATCTCGGACTTCCAGCCTTCGGTGTCGACCCGCAGCAGCTCCTTGAGGTCGGCAGCCCCAACGTCGAGCCCTTCGGTATCGATGGCGCCTTCCGCCGGCACCTTGCCGATCGGCGTGTCGACCGCTTCGGCTGTGCCGTTGCAGCGCTCGAAGATCCATTTCAGCACGCGGGAATTCTCGGCAAAGCCCGGCCACAGGAATTTGCCCTCGGGACTCTTCCGGAACCAGTTGACGTAGAAGATCTTCGGCATCTTGTCGCCGCCCTTCTCGCCGACTTTGAGCCAATGAGCAAAGTAGTCGCCCATGTGGTAGCCGCAGAAGGGCAGCATCGCCATCGGATCGCGGCGGATGTCGCCCTTCGCGTCCGCGGCGGCGGCGGTCTTCTCCGATGCCATGATGGACCCGAGGAACGTGCCCTGCTTCCAGTCCTCCGCTTCCGTGACGAGCGGCACCACCGACGCGCGGCGGCCACCGAACAGGATCGCGTCGATCGGCACGCCCTTGGGGTCCTCCCACTCCGGCGCGATGACAGGGCACTGGCCGGCCGGCGCCGTGAAGCGCGAGTTCGGATGCGCGGCGGGACGGCCGGCGTCCGGAGTCCAGGAGCGGCGCAGCCAGTCGACCGCGTGGGCCGGCGTCTCAGTCGTCATGCCCTCCCACCAGACGTCGCCGTCATCGGTGAGCGCGACGTTGGAGTAGATGCAGTTGGCGTCGAGCGTGCGCATGGCATTGTAGTTGGAGTGGTCCGACGTGCCCGGCGCGACGCCGAAAAAGCCCGTCTCCGGGTTGATGGCGTAAAGCCGCCCGTCCTCGCCGAACTTCATCCAGCAAATGTCATCGCCGATGGTCTCGGCCTTCCAGCCGGGAATGGTCGGGTTGAGCATGGCGAGATTGGTCTTGCCGCAGGCACTCGGGAAAGCGGCGGCGATGAACTTCGACTCGCCTTCGGGGTTGGTGAGCTTGAGGATGAGCATGTGCTCGGCCATCCAGCCTTCATCGCGGGCCTTCACCGATGCGATGCGCAGGGCATGGCACTTCTTGCCGAGCAGCGCGTTGCCGCCATAACCGGAGCCATAGGACCAGATCTCGCGCGTCTCCGGAAAATGCGAGATGTTCTTGGTCTCGTTGCAGGGCCACGGCACGTCGGCCTGCGCTTGCGTCTTGAGAGGCGCGCCGACGGTGTGCATGCCGCGCACGAAGTCCTCGCTGTCGCCGAGCGCCTTCCACACGGCGTCACCGACGCGGGTCATGATGTGCATGTTGGCGACGGCGTAGGCGCTATCGGTGACCATGACGCCGATGCCGGCGATGGGGGAACCGACCGGGCCCATGGAATAGGGCACCACATACATGGTGCGGCCCTGCATGGCCCCATCGTAGAGCTTCTTCATCGTCGCCTTCATCTCGGCGGGGTCGGCCCAGTTGTTGGTGGGGCCGGCGTCTTCCTTCTTGACCGAGCAGATATAGGTCTGGTCCTCGACACGGGCGACGTCTTTGGGATCGGAGCGGACGAGGATCGAGTTGGGGCGCTTGTCCTGGTCGAGCCACATGGCGGTGCCGCCGTCGACCAAGGACTTGAGCAGATCTTGATACTCTTCCTTAGATCCGTCGCACCAACGTACGGCCTCCGGCTTGAACAGGGCTTTCGCCTCCTCGACAAAAGCCAGCACCTTCGGATTGGTCGTCTTGGCCCCATCGGCCACAATCTTCGCCTGAACGCTCATGCGGTTTCGTCCCCAGATCTCGAAATGATGGAAAATTTGCTTTTTATCGCCTTCTAGCTACCCCGAACTTAGAGGGCTTTCAAGAAAGGTCCTGTGACAGAAAAACGACCTAAAAGACGTCAGGAGGGCTCGGCGGTGGCGCGGGCCGCCTCCGCCAAGCGAACCAACTCCTTGCGGGCGCCTTGCGGGGTCGTCACGGGGGCGGAAAACACGATCCGGCCGGCATCTTGCCCGAGCGCGATATCGCAGCCCTCGGGATCGATGCCCGTCATGCGCCAGGGGCCGGGATCGCCGCCGGTGAAGGCGAGCGCATAGAGTTCGATGGCGTCGGCGTGATCCTCGTTCATATGGGCCACGATGCCCGCTTCCGCCTCGGCCAGCGCCTCGGCGCCCTCCAGGGGTACCAGAAGCTCGCCCGGCTCCAAGTCGACGATGCGCCCGAAGCCGCCGATGTAATGGGCGCCCTCCACCGCCAGCCGCCAGAAGGCGAAATCGGGGAAATCCACGTAGAAGGCGGCTTCGGCGTGGCGGGCGAGGAAGCGGCGCTTCACCGCATCGTCGTTAACCGTCTCGGCCCGGCCATGGAGGGTGACCCTGGCGCCTTGCAGGGGGTCGGCAAGATCGCCCGAGCCGTCGATGAGGATGGCCGCGCGCGGGTCATGGGACAGATTGCGGGTATGGCGCGCCAGGGTGGAGATGAGGAAGATGGGGGCGCCGGCCAGGTCCGTGGCGACCGTGATCAGGGACGCGTAAGGGGCGCCCGAGGCGCTGTCGAGGGTGGCCAGCGAGGCCTTGAAGGCGCGCCGCGCAAGCCTGCGCGCATCCGCCGCAATCTCGGCCTTGCTCGGCCTGTCTGACGAGTTATTTACTTGCGCCATAACGATATTTGTTGCATCCCGATAATGAAGGGTATGGCGCTCGGCGCCCTGCTACTGCCACGATTTTGGGCAGCCCTATAAGCACAACACCCTCGCACTCGCGTCAATCGCGCAAAAGGCCCCCAATGCCAACAATCGCCCTTGTCGACGACGACCGAAACATCCTGACCTCCTTGCGCATGGTGCTCGAGGCGGAAGGCTATAAGACGCAAACCTACAACGACGGCGCCAGCGCGCTCGACGGCTTCGCCGAGTATCCACCCGACCTCGCCATCCTCGACATCAAGATGCCGCGCATGGACGGGATGGAGCTATTGCGCCGCTTGCGCCAGCGCAGCGAGTTGCCGGTGATCTTCCTCACCTCCAAGGACGAGGAGATCGACGAACTGTTCGGCCTCAAAATGGGCGCCGACGATTTCATCCGCAAACCTTTCCCCCAGCGGCTCCTCGTCGAGCGGGTAAAGGCGGTGCTGCGCCGCGCTGCGCCGCGCGACACGACCCAGGTGGTCGAGGACAAGTCCAAGGTGCTCGAGCGCGGCCAGCTCAAGATGGACCCGGAACGCCATACCTGCGTGTGGGACAACCGGCCGGTGACGCTCACGGTCACCGAGTTCCTGATCCTGCAGGCGCTTGCCGCCCGCCCCGGCGTCGTAAAAAGCCGCGACGCGCTCATGGATGCGGCCTATGATGATCAGGTCTATGTCGACGACCGCACAATCGACAGCCACATCAAGCGGTTGCGCAAGAAGTTCAAGGCCGTCGACCAAAGCTTCGACGTGATCGAGACGCTTTATGGCGTGGGCTACCGATTCAAAGAATAGCGGGCTGGACCGATGACCGCCGAGGCCGATAGGTCCTGGCTGCGGCGGGACACCTCGTTCAAGGAGCGCGTCCGGCGCGGCTCGCGCCGCGCGTTGGCGTGGCTGCGGCGCGCGCCCGGTCGGCTCGCCGAGCACCGCCCCTTCCGGCACGGCTTCTCCAGCCTGACGCGGCGCATCGTCGTTCTCAATCTCATCGGGCTCGCCATCCTCGTCTCGGGCATCCTCTATCTCAATCAGTTCCGCGCCGGTCTCATCGACGCCAAGGTGCAGAGCCTGTTGACCCAGGGCGAGATCATCGCCCGCGCCATCGCCGCCTCCGCCGGCGTGGACAACAACGAATTCCAAGTCGATCCGGAGAAGCTGCTTGAGGCGGAGGTTGGGCAAGCCGGCCCCGGCGACGACAGCGCCGCTTTCTCAAACGCGCTCGGCTTCACCATCGATCCCGAGCGGGCTGCGCCGATCCTGCGGCCCTTGGTCAAGCCGACGGGCAGCCGCGCGCGCATCTATAACCGCGACGGCGCGCTGATCCTCGATTCCGATACGTTCTACTCGCGCGGTCAAGTGCTGCGCTACGACCTGCCGCCGCCTGATTCGGCCGAGCCCGACGCGCTCACGAAATTCTGGCACGCGGTGACGACCCGCATGCGGCAATACGAGCTGCCGCCCTATACCGAGATCGGCGGCGCCAACGGTAAGGCCTATCCCGAAGTGGCCACGGCCTTGACCGGGACATCGGTGCCCATCGTGCGCATCAACGACAAGGGCGAGATCGTGGTCTCCGTCGCCGTGCCGGTGCAGCGCATGCGCGCCGTGCTCGGCGTGCTTCTGCTGTCGACCCGCGGCGGCGACATCGACAACATCGTCGCGGCGGAACGCTGGAGCATCGTGCGCGTGTCGCTGTTCGCCGGCACCGTCACCTTCGTCCTGTCGCTCATTCTCGCCAACACTATCGCCGGCCCGGTGCAGAAGCTCGCCGTGGCGGCCGAGCGCGTGCGCCATAGCGTCAAGGCGCGCGCCGAGATTCCCGATTTCACCGACCGCTCCGACGAGATCGGCCATCTGTCGGGGGCGCTCAGAGATATGACGGGCGCGCTCTACCGGCGCATCGACGCCATTGAGAGCTTCGCCGCCGACGTGGCACACGAGCTCAAGAACCCGCTCACCTCCTTGCGCAGCGCCACGGAGACTTTGCCGCTGGCCAAGACCGCGGAGTCCAAGCAGCGGCTGATGGAGATCATCCAGCACGACGTGCGCCGGCTCGACCGCTTGATCAGCGACATTTCCGATGCCTCGCGCCTCGATGCGGAACTCGCCCGCGAGGACGCCGAGCCCGTCGCCATGGACGAATTGCTGCGGGCCACGGTGTCGCTGTTCAACGATATCCACCGCGACGACACGCCCGAAGTGGTCCTCGACATCGCCTATGCGCCGGGCGCCCATCCCTATCAGGTCGCCGGCCATGACAGCCGCCTGCACCAGGTCATCGTCAACCTTCTGGAGAACGCCATCTCCTTCTCGCCGCCGGGCAAGCCGGTGGCCGTGGTGGCGCGCCGTATCGGCCCGGACGTGCAGATCGCGGTGGAGGACGAGGGGCCGGGCATTCCGGAGGAGAATCTCGAGCGCGTCTTCGAGCGCTTCTATACCGATCGGCCGCAGGAGAATTTCGGTCAGAACTCTGGGCTCGGTCTCAACATCTCACGTCAGATCATCGTCGCTCATGGCGGGCGTCTCTATGCGGAGAACCGGCCGGCGGCCGGCGCCGGACGCGGCAAGGGCGACACGCCTTCGGGTGAGAGCGGCGGCGCGCGATTCGTCATCCGCCTGCCGGCGGCGTAGAGGTCAGCGGAAGCGAAGAGGATCGGTTGGCGCGCGAGCTCGTCCATGGCACCTGCGTGGCCCTCGGTCAGAGCGCCGCGCTCCTGCGTGGCGAAAGCGGCGCCGGGAAGTCTGATCTGGCGCTGAGATTCCTGGCACTGCCGGGCGAAGGGGCGTTGCGCCCGATCCTGGTCGCCGACGATCAGGTGTGGGTGGAGATGGACGCAACCGGCCAGCCGATCGCCTCGGTTCCACCGGCGATCGCCGGCAGGATCGAGGTCAGGGGGCTGGGAATCACCGAAATGCTGTTCTTGGCGGCGGCGCCGCTGGTTCTTATTTGCGATCTGGTCGCGGCGGACCAGGTCCCGCGCATGCCGCCCGACCCTTTCGAGCGGACAATTGTGGCGGGCGCGGCGGTGCCAGTGCTGAAACTTTCGGCGTTCGAGGCATCGGCGCCGTTGAAACTACGCATGGCGCTCTTGCGGGCGTCGGCACAATGAGGTTTAGGGAGACGGGTTCGGGCTTGCGTGCGACCTCTCTCCCGACAAAGATAGCGGCCTTTGAGCGGCCGGCATTTATCTAACGAGGCAATATGATCGGCGTCGTCATCGTCACCCACGGCCAGCTCGCACGCGAATTCCGCGCCGCGCTCGAACATGTGGTCGGTCCGCAAGAGCAAATCGAGACCATCTCGATCGGTCCGGACGACGATCTTGATGTCCGCCGCGCCGACATGCTGGCGGCGCTCGCCAATGTCGATAGCGGCGAAGGTGTCGTCGTTCTTACCGACATGTTTGGCGGCTCGCCGTCGAACTTGGCGATCTCCGCCATGGAGCAATCGAATGTGGAAGTGATCGCCGGCGTCAATCTACCGATGCTGGTCAAGCTCGCATCGGTGCGCGGCGAGTGCGGACTCGACGACGCCATCACGCAAGCCCAAGAGGCGGGGCGCAAATATATCAGCGTCGCCAGCCAAATCCTGGCGGCGAACTAGGTGATGACAATGGCGCAGGGCATTTCGAACAAGGGCCCGCACGCCGCCGAAGTCACCATTCCCAACAAGAAGGGTCTGCATGCGCGCGCGTCGGCCCAGTTCGTGCGCTGCGCGTCCGAGTACGAGGCCAATGTGCGCGTGTCGCGCGAGGGCCATACGGTGGGCGGCACCTCGATCATGGGATTGATGATGCTGGCCGCAGGCCAAGGCCACTCGATCCATATCGAGGTGGAAGGCGCGCAAGCCGCCGAAGCACTCGCCGCGCTCGTCGCGCTCGTGGAGAACGGCTTCGGCGAGGAAGACTAGGCGCCACCCCTAGTGGAGATCACCAAAATAACTGGGAGGCGTCGAGCCTCGTCAGGGGCGCTTCTTGCCGGTCACCATGGCGCGGACCAGGTTCTCGCGATGGGCGAAGCTTGCGAGCGCGACGGCCGAAATGTGGATGAAGATCAGCGCCAGCGTGACGTTGGCGATGACCTCGTGCCATTCCTCCATCGCCTCGCCCGTCGCTTCGGTGAACATGCCCGCGAGCGGCCCGGCCTGTTGGTCGCCGCCATAGACGACGAGGCCGGTGATCACGGTTGCGCCCACCAAGATCAGCAAGAGGATCACCATATAGCCACCGCCCGGGCTATGGCCGAGATAGCGGGCGCCGCGAAAGCGCAGCAACTCGCGCACGTAGTTGAAGGCGGTGCTTGGTGCGTAGACGAAGTCGGAGAAGCGCGCATGGGGCGACCCGACGATGCCCCAAACGATCCGCGCGGCCACTAGAATGCCGGCCACGTAGCCGGCCCAGACATGCACCGTCAGCAGATCGTCCTCGGTCAGATAGGCGACGGCAAAAGCCACGACCAGGGTCCAATGAAAGACCCTCACAAAGGGGTCCCAGACCTTCACCTTCGGTGGCATGGGATGTCCTGGCCGATCGAGCATGGGCGAGCATAGTCGGTCCGGGCGCGTTGCGGATTGACCGTAATCAAGATTTCCTCCGGATATTTGAGGCGCCAGCGGCCGCCGTGGCCTTTTGCCACCTCTACCCCTCCACCTTTCGGGGTCCCCGGCCTTGACTCCGACCCGCCCTGATAAGATATAAAGACTTCCTTATATCTTTATACAGTCAAGCGGAGACGGCATGAATTACCACGTCAAGGACATCGGGCTCGCCGATTGGGGCCGCAAGGAAATCGCCATCGCCGAGACCGAAATGCCAGGGCTCATGGCGGTGCGCGAGGAATTCGGCAGCGCGCAGCCCCTCAAGGGCGCCCGGATCGCCGGCTGCCTGCATATGACCATTCAGACCGCGGTCCTGATCGAGAGCCTCGAGGCGCTCGGCGCCGAAGTGCGCTGGGCCTCTTGCAACATCTTCTCGACCCAGGACCACGCCGCCGCCGCGATCGCCGCGAACGGCACGCCGGTATTCGCCGTCAAAGGCGAGACCCTGGAAGAGTACTGGGACTATGTGGACCGCATCCTCGAATGGCCCGGTGGCGAGACCGCCAACCTGATCCTCGACGACGGCGGCGACGCCACGATGATCGTCATCCTCGGCGCGCAAGCCGAGAAGGACCCGTCGGTGCTGTCGAAGCCGGGCAATGACGAAGAGACGGCGATGTTCGCCACCATCAAGAAGCGGCTGGAGCGCGATCCCGGCTTCTACTCGAAGGTGAAGGCGAACCTGAAGGGCGTGTCGGAAGAGACCACGACCGGCGTGCATCGTCTTTACGAGATGCAGAAGAAAGGCATGCTCCCCTTCCCCGCCATCAACGTCAATGACAGTGTCACCAAGTCCAAGTTCGACAACCTCTATGGCTGCCGCGAGAGCCTGCCCGACGGCATCAAGCGCGCCACCGACGTCATGCTCGCGGGCAAGTACGCCGTGATCGCCGGCTATGGCGACGTCGGCAAAGGCTGCGCCGAGAGCCTGAAGAGCCAGGGCGCGCGCGTGGCGATCACCGAGATCGATCCGATCTGCGCGCTGCAGGCGGCGATGGAAGGCTATGAGGTGATCACCATGGAGGAGGCCGCTCCCAAGGGCGACATCTTCGTAACGGCCACCGGAAACAAGGACGTCATCACCGTCGACCATATGCGCGCCATGCATGACCGCGCCATCGTCTGCAATATCGGGCATTTCGATTCCGAAATTCAGGTCGGCGGCCTGAAGAACTTCGTCTGGCACAACGTGAAGCCGCAAGTAGACGAGGTCGAGTTCCCCGACGGCAAGCGCATCCTGCTCTTGGCCGAAGGCCGCCTCGTCAATCTTGGCTGCGCCACCGGTCATCCGAGCTTCGTGATGAGCGCATCCTTTACGAACCAAGTTCTGGCGCAGATGGAGCTGTGGCAGCATGTCGGCAAATACGAGAACAAGGTCTATGTGCTGCCGAAGCATCTCGACGAGAAGGTCGCGCAGCTTCATCTCGGCCGCCTCGACGCACATCTCACCAAGCTCAGCGACGAGCAGGCCGCCTATATCGGCGTACCCACCGAGGGCCCGTTCAAGCCCGAGCACTACCGC
>CAVSXL010000011.1:0-105000 GCA_963731875.1 uncultured Alphaproteobacteria bacterium
TGCCGTCAAGATGGATGAATAATAGAGGTAGGTGATAAATGCCAAAGAAACGAGAAATTAACGAATATTCGACCGATCCTGCCACGCAGGAGATGTTGATTCGCGCAGAAGAGTTGGGCATCGGCACAGCCTTCACACGTGCTGATAATATGACTGCCTGTAACATCGGTAGCGCAGGCATGTGCTGCAAGAATTGCAGCATGGGACCCTGCCGCCTGACTAAGAGCGGAGATGTTGGTGTCTGTGGTGCCACTTTAGATACGGTCCAAGCCCGCAACTTAACTCGCAGCATCGCTGCTGGAGCCGCTGCCCATTCCGACCACGGACGTGGCATGGCAATGACGCTGAAAGCCACTGCCAATGGTAAGGCCGAAGGATATTACATCCGTGATGTGGCGAAACTGCGCAATATAGCCGCGCTCTACGATATCCCCATTGAAGGCCGCTCGCCAGAAGAAATTGCTAACGACCTGGCAGATTTATATCTGGCGCAATTTGGCCAACAGGAAGGCTCGGTCATTCTGACAAAACGCGCCACCGCCAAGCGGCAAAAACGCTGGGAAGAAGCTGGCGTAACTCCGCGCGGCATTGACCGCGAAATTGTGGAATGCCTGCACCGTACCCATATTGGCGACGACCAGGATGCTGGTCATATCTTGCAGCATGCTGTACGCACCGCTATTGGTGATGGTTGGGGCGGCAGCCTGCTCGCCACCGACATTTCAGACATCCTTTTCGGCACCCCGGCTCCCGTGCTGGGACAGGCCAATCTCGGCGTGCTGAAAGACGACTATGTCAATGTGGTTGTGCACGGGCACGAGCCGACGCTAAGCGAAATGATCGTGGCTGCTTCACAACTGCCAGAGATTATCGAATACGCACAGGCCGCGGGCGCGAAGGGTGTCAACCTCTCAGGCATCTGCTGCACTGCCAACGAAATCTTGATGCGCCAGGGCATCCCCGCTGCAGGGAACTTCCTGCAGCAGGAACTGGCCATCATGACCGGCGCAGTGGAAGCGATGGTCGTGGACGTGCAATGCATCATGCAGGCGTTAGTAGGACTAGCGAACAATTTCCACACAAAGATCATCACTACATCACCCAAGGTGAAGATCAAGGGCGCAACACACATTGAATTCGATGAACACCAAGCACTGACCGTTGCCAAAGAAATTCTGAAGAATGCGATTGACAATTACAAGAATCGTGGCACGGTACAAATCCCAGATGTGCGCGAAGACCTGGTTCCGGGGTTCTCGCATGAATACATCAACTACATGCTGGGCGGATCTTATCGCGCATCCTTCCGTCCGTTGAATGACGCCATTATGTCCGGGCGCATCCGTGGTGTGGCGGCCATTGTGGGTTGCAATAATCCTCGCAGCCAGCACGACCACCTGCACACTTACGTAACCAAAGAATTGCTCAAGCAAGACGTACTGATCGTTGAAACAGGCTGCGGAGCCATTGCATCAGCCAAGCAAGGACTTATGTTAGGGGAAGCAGGCCTGGATCAAGTCGGACCCGGTTTGCGTGAAATTTGCGAAACGATCGGTATTCCACCCGTACTGCACATGGGATCTTGCGTGGATAATAGCCGTATCCTGACTGTGTTGACACAAATGGCTGAAACTGGCGGGCTGGGCGAAGATATAGAAGAAATTCCCGCTGTTGGCCTGGCCCCCGAGTGGATGAGCGAAAAAGCGCTCTCCATCGGCACGTACTGCGTAGCAAGCGGCGCATACGTCATCTTTGGCGGCTCGTCTCCTGTCAGTGGTATGCCCGACCGCGTGGACGACAGCGATATCGTTGCAAAATTCATCAGTGAAGGATGGGAGGAGCTATATGGCGGCAAAATGGAGTTCATCCCCGATCCGGACAAGATGATCGAAGCCGCACTTGAACATATCGACAAGAAGCGCGCTGCGCTTGGCCTACCCGAATACGATCCAACTCGCTTTGGCCGCAGCGGCGATGCCGAAATGATCAAACTCGAAGCGCTACCCCTGGCAGAAAAACGCAAAGCGATTTACGGGGTTGCGGCAGATTAACGGAGGGACACGATGTCAAAATATATTGCTACCCGCGCCATTCGAGGTGCAAACGCTCTGGTCACTGAAGCCGAAGTGATGCTCAATAAGGCACTCAAAGAAAAGGGGGCCGACACACCAGTTTCATTCCCTAACACGGCATACTATCTGCCTACCATTCTGGGCATGACCGGTATTGAAGTCACCAAGCTCGGTGACCTGCCGCCCGTATTGGAGCAGGCCCGCCAGATGTTACATCCAGTTCCGTCCGGTAAACACTGGACTCCCTATCTGGGCGAGACACTCGACTCTGGTATGTCCACCTTGCTGGCAGCAGAAGTCGTTGAAGCCATCCGCTTCGTATATGGACTGCAGCCTGAGGCGATGCCTGAAAGCTTTACCCTGGCTGGCGGGACTTCCTACGGCGGCGCCAACGGCCATGGACACCTGAATGGCCCGATCGACGATATTCAACTCCGCTCCTGGGGCATCCAGCTTGTAGATGGGCGTATGCCCGGTTTTGCGGCCATCGTCGGCTGTGCAAAATCCAACGAAGTCGCGGTCAAGATCGTGCGTGAACTGCAACGTCGCAACATCCTGACCTTCCTTTCAGGTAACGTCAACGGACGCAGCATCATCGATCAATTAAATGAAGAAGGCGTAGAACTTGGCTACGACACATACACGGTTCCGTTCGGGACCGATACCCTGTCCGCCATCTACGCACTCGGATTCGCCACCCGTTCGGCTCTGACGTTCGGCGGCATGAAACCTGGTATGTCGCGCGAAATCCTGATGTACAACAAGGAACGCGTATTCGCCTTTGTTTTAGCGTTGGGCGAAGTGGACGATCTAAAATATGCCGCGGCGGCAGGCGCTATCAACTATGGCTTCCCGGTCATCGCTGATACCGTTATTCCCGAAATCTTGCCTACCGGCGTGACCACATATGAACACGTTGTCTCAATGCCATTTGACAGCATTGATGGCAAAGACGATCTCGAAAAAGCCGAGCGGCTTGTCCAGAAATGTATTGAGGTCCGCGGCGTCAAAGTCAAGGTTTCGGATGTGGACGTGCCCGTGCCCTATGGTTCAGCTTTCGAAGGTGAAGTGGTCCGCAAGGCTGACCTGCGTGTGGAATTTGGCGGCAAGTACAGTCGCTGCTTCGAATACCTGCATATGGCCGAACTGGACGAAGTTATCGACGGTAAGATCGATGTAATCGGTCCGGACTTCTCTGAAGTCGATCCGCAAGGCCACATGGACATGGGAATTGTCATCCAGGTGGCTGGCCGCCAGATGCAGGAAGATTTCGAGCCGGTGCTTGAGCGCCAGGTGCATTACTTTGTCAATGGCGCCAGTGGCATCCAGCACGTCGGCCAACGTGATATTGCCTGGATCCGCATTTCAAATACCGCGGCTGACAAAGGCTTCAACCTGGAACACTTCGGTAAAGTCCTACACGCCCGTTTCCATGAAGACTTCGGCGCGATCGTAGACAAAGTCCAGGTTACGATCTACACCGATCCGAAACTCCATGCCGAATGGCTGGAAAAAGCGCGTGAAGCGTACGACTTCCGCAATAAGCGTCTGGCTGACCTGACCGATGACAAAGTAGACGAGTTCTACTCTTGCACGCTGTGCCAATCCTTCGCGCCTGACCATGTCTGCGTGGTCTCGCCTGAGCGTCTCGGTCTGTGTGGCGCGTACAACTGGCTGGATTGCAAAGCATCGTTCAGCATCAATCCGACTGGCCCCAACCAGCCCATCAAACTTGGCAAACTGGTTGACTTCACAAAAGGCTACTGGGAAGGCACCAACGACTACGCCAAGATCGGTTCGCACGGCGCAGTGCAGGAAGTCTCGATGTACTCCATCATGGAGAACCCGATGACGGCTTGCGGCTGTTTCGAGTGTATCGTCATGCTCATTCCCGAAGCCAACGGCGTGATGGTAGTCAGCCGTGAAGATACCGCCATGACCCCCGCCGGTATGACCTTCTCCACCCTGGCCGGTATCGCTGGCGGTGGTTTGCAGACCCCTGGCGTGATGGGTGTAGGCAAGTTCTACTTGATCAGTCCCAAGTTCATCTCGGCTGATGGCGGGTTCAAGCGCATCGTCTGGATGTCCTCCGTGCTCAAGGAAAGTATGTCGGATGAGTTCAGAGCCGTCTGCGAACGCGAAGGCGACCCCGAGCTGCTCGAAAAGATCGCCGACGAGCGCAATGTCAACACGGTCGAGGACTTGCTCGCCTGGCTGGAAGCGCACAACCATCCTGCCATGGTGATGGATCCGATGTTCTAAGGATTTAGCATATCAACATCAGCGGTCAGTTATCAGTTACGGAAAATTTTTACTGATAGCTGACCGCTGAAACCTGAAAACAATAAGTTTAATGTCTGAAAATTCCCCAAAACTCGTTCGCGATCTAATGACCGTTGGCGTGCCAACCTGCAAGGTCAATGCATCTATCGTAGATGTCGCTCGTTTCCTAATCGAGAACAACGTTGAGGAAATGGTCGTGCTTGGCGAGGAAGGCGAGGGCGTGGGCATTTGTGGTTATAAGGAATTGGTCAACGCCTATAGTATCTCCATTGGGGACGAGTGGGAGGATGTCCGCGAGTTGACCGCTGAAGAGGTTATGTCTGAAGGTGTGCCTGAATTGCCATCGGACATTCCACTAAAGCTGGCTGCTCAACTGATGAAAGACAAGAATATCCGCGTAGCTTACATGAACCACAATTCGGCAGGCATTATCTATCCTGCGGCATCCATTTCGTACAAACACCTTGTCCGCCATCTGGCCGCAAAGGATGAGAGTGAACTCAAAGATTTGGGCATCAACGCGGAGCGCAAGTCTCCGCTTGAACAATTCATTGAACGGCGCGATGAAGCGCGCAAGCAAGCAGGTTTAACTTAGCAATCACCAATCCCCTCGCCCCTCAGGTGGGCAAGGGTGAGGCGCAATCTAAATCGATCCTCACCCCTGTTCTCTCCCTAGAAGGGAGAGGGAAACCAAGGAGGAACACGATATGCCAATTGAAATACCAAAAGACAAGTGGCCTGGAAGCGTTCGCATGGTCACCATCGGCGCAACTGCCGCGGAGGGCGGCACACGCACCAGGTCTGTAACCGTCGGGGGGCAGACCACTATGCCCTATATGCAATTCGAAGCGCCTACACCCAACACACCCGTTGTGGCCATCGAGATCAAGTCGCGCAAACCCGAAGACTGGTCTCCGTTGCTGGCAGAAGTTTGGGGCGATGCAATGAACGATCCTGCCCAATGGGCGAAAAAGGCCGAGGAAGCGGGAGCAGACATCATTGTCCTGGCATTGATGCTCGAGGATTCCGTTGAGGATGCGGTTAATGCGGTCAAGTCCGTATTAGGCGCAACGGGGCTACCGCTGGTCGTCTGGGGTCCTGGTCAGGCTGAAAAAGACAACGAACTGCTGGTCCCTGTTGCTGAGGCGACCAAGGGCGAGAAGTTGGTGCTGGGCATTTGCGAAGACAAAAACTACCGCACCATCGTTGCCACGGCTATGGCCAACGGTCACCTGGTGCAGGCGCGCACACCCATGGATGTGAACCTGTCGAAGCAGTTGAACATCCTGGTCAGCGATATGGGCATGCCACACGATCGCATCATCATGGACCCAACCACGGGGGCGTTGGGATACGGCATCGAGTATGGCTATTCGGTGATGGAACGCTTGCGCATGGCCGCCCTGCAAGGCGACGCCATGACCCAGCAGCCGATGATGGTCACACCCGGCTTTGAGGCCTGGAAGGCCAAAGAGGCTAAGGTTGGTGAGGGGGTACCGGCATCCTGGGGCGATTGGGAAAATCGCGGCATCCTGTGGGAAACCGTGACCGCCATGGCGTTGGTCGAATCAGGCGCCGACATTATCGTATTGCGCCACCCTGAAAGCGTCAAGCGCGTCAAAGAAGCCATCGCCGAACTAATGGTTCTGGCATAAGGAGGACAACATGGCACTCTCTGGAATTCAAATCTACAAGCTCCTCCCGCAGACCAACTGCAAGGAATGCGGCTTCCCTACCTGTCTGGCTTTCGCCATGAAACTGGCCGCCAAGCAGGTTGAACTCTCTGCCTGCCCCTACGTCAGCGATAAGTCAAAGGAACAACTGGCAGCATCATCCGCACCACCCATCCGCCTGGTGACACTCAAGGCAGGCACCGAGGTCAAGGCCGGCAACGAAGTGGTTATGTTCCGCCATGAGAAGACCTTCTACAACAAACCCGGTCTATTCATTCGCGTCAAAGCCAGTGATGGCGATATCGCTGCCAAAGTTGGCGAAGCAGACAAATACATTGTCAACTACGTGGGGATGGACTTCACCATCGACGGCTTCGCTGTGGAAGCAGATGGCGGGGATTTTGCTGCTGCCGTCAAAGCGGTGCGCAGTGCATCCAAGCGACCACTTATCCTGATTGGGGACGCTTCCACGCTTCCTGCCGGACTGGAAGCCTGCTCCGGCGAAACCCCAATGATCTACGCTGCTGACGCCTCCAACTGGGAGGCCATGGCCGACCTGGCAGCCAAGTACAAGGCGGCCCTGGCCGTCAAAGGCGAATCGCTCGACGAACTGGCCGAGCTGACTGAGAAAATCAAAGCCAAAGGCGTTGAAGATATGGTGCTCGACCTGGGCGGTGCAAACATGGCCGAATGGCTGACACGCTCCACGCAGGTGCGCCGCCTGGCAATCAAGAAAAACTTCCGGGCACTCGGCTACCCGGTCATCGCCTTCCCTGGTGACGCTGGCGAGATCGGCAAAGAATCTATCTACGCAGCGCAGGCCATCTCCAAATACGCTGGCTTCGTAGTGTTGGATACCTTCACGCCCGAATTAGCCTACGCCCTGCTGGTACTGCGCGAGAACATCTACACCGACCCGCAGAAACCCATCCAGGTGCAGCCCGGCATCTACGAAATCAACAATCCGACCGCCGACGCACCCGCACTGGTCACCACCAACTTCAGCATCACTTACTTCTCGGTGGCCAACGAAGTCGAAGGCTCTGGCCTGCCCGCCTGGCTGGTCGTGACCGACGCCGAAGGCATGTCCGTGCTGACGGCCTGGGCGGCTGGCAAGTTCGATTCCGAACGCATCGCCAAAGCTGTCAAGGAATTCGACGTGGCTAGTAAGATCAACCAGAAGCGCATCGTCCTGCCCGGACATGTGGCCGTGCTCTCCGGCGAACTCGAAGAAGAGCTTCCCGGCTGGGAGATCCGCGTCGGCCCGCGCGAGGCAGTTGACCTGCCCGCTTTCATGAAACAGGCGCTCTAACTAACAAGATGTCATTGCGAGCGAGCACTTCGGCAAACTCCGCGACAAAGTAACCTCGAAATAATCTGTAAGCAGGAGATTGCCGCACTCGCTATCGCTCGCTCGCAATGACATAATGAAACCAAATGGCTGATTACACACTCACCTTCAGCGGCGAAAACATCGACGCCACCATCACCGTCCCAACAGGAACGTTGCTTGCCGACGCGGCACGCCAGGCTGGTATCGAGATCGGCCAGCCGTGCGGCGGACAAGGTCGTTGCGGGCGTTGCGCTGTGCAAGTCAAAGGTGGAAACGTCCGCCGTCGCAGCACGTTACGTCTTTCGCCGCAGGCCATCGAAGACGGCTACGGACTGGCCTGCCAGTCTGTTGTGGAAGATCAATGAAGGGCCGGTGGTTGGCTCCGACGAGTTGGCGGACCTCACTGAGCGCTTCACGCGCGCCGGGGCGACACGGGCGCCGGGAACGGGACTTGGTCTGTCGATCGTCGATCAGATCATGCGTCAGGCCGGCGGCCGTCTTGACCTCGCGTCGCCAGCCCCGGGTAAGAAGGACGGCTTCGCGGCAAGGCTCGTGTTTCCGGCCAAGCCTGCAGAACCGGGCCGCTAAATTACGGCTCCGGCTGCCGCCTAGGCCAGCGTCGTCCAAATCACGGCGACATTGGCCAGCAGGTAGATACCGAGCACGGCAGCCGCCCAGCGCCGGTCGGCGTACTTGATCGCGGTCTCGGCGTCTGGCTCGGCGCCGCGCCAGGAGGTTGCGACAACTCTTGCGAGCGCGACGATGATGAACAGATAGGCGAGGAGGAAAACCTTATCGAGCATCATCAGATAATCGACATCGGGCAGCCCTGACGTCGCGGTCAGTTGCAGAGCGACGAGCGTCAGCAGCGCTGTGATGCCGAGGCCGATGCGGCCTTCCACGTAGCGGGGGCGGACGAAGTATACGAGCGACGCGCACACGACGATCAGCAGGATCGGAACGAAGGTCTTGAGCGACATGGCGATAGCGGGCCGCGTCACCGGCACCGAGATGACGATGCGCGAATAAGGCTCCGCCTTGGCCACCGACAGATCGCCGAAATTGGTCGGATAAGTGTTGGTGGTGATGCGCATGGCCGGCTTGCCGACCTTGAAGCCGGGCAGGGTGATGACCGGATCGATAATGACGGGATGCTCGCCGTCCGCGACATAGACCTGATCTCCCGCGCCCGAGAGCGTGTCCTCCATGACGACCTTCAAGACCTGGGTGTCGAAGGGGTAGGCCTCGAGCGGAAACTTGGTGGCGAACAGGCCCTGGTAGCGGATGATCGCGTAGCGGCTGCCGTCGGGCATGGCCTCGGGTGCGTCGGTCAGCTCCTCGCGCAGATTGTTGTCCGAGGCGAAGCGGTTCATGAACTCCATGGATTTGGACGGATCGGTATCGGGCGACCGCCAGCGGAACCAGACATAGAGATCGATGACGTAGTTGTTGGTCTTGAAGTCGAGCTGCTGGATGTCGTTGATATAGGCGCCAACGACGACCTGTTCGGGCTTTGGCGCGGGCGCCGCCTGGATCGCCTCCATCACGGTGTGCGGCGGGCTCTCGCCCCCAGCCGGCTGGCTCCATACGCCTCCGGGGAAAGCCGCAAAAGGCCAGGCCAGAAGAGCGACGGCCATCAGGCGGCGTGCAATCATCTGCATTGGGGCCCCCCAAAATCGCCTCAGGTCTAAGCCTAGCGCGGGCTGGATTCCGTGGCTCGTATGGACGTAGGCTTGGGGCATGTCTACCCCCTGTGCATCGATGACTCCTTCGGTCCGCGCCCTATGGGCGGAGCGACATAGCACGGCTGCCGGCGTTGCCGGTCGTGGTTATGCACGGCTTCTTCTGCTGGCGTTTTTGTTGCGGGTAGCAGGGGCTGCAAGCGCGCGCGGTGGAGCACGTTATGGTGGAGGTGAGGCTCGCGGGGAAGGGCGCGACGGCGCCATGCCGCAGAGCGCGCCGTTGCAGCGTGCGGCCCGGGACGCACCAGCGGGACCGGCACCTTCGGGAGCGCCCTCTGCGGCGGCGCAAATGCCGTCGGACGCGCTGAGGCCGATGGGCTGACCGCAAAGCTTCAGGCTCTCGCCAAGCTCCGCCAGCCCGACATGAACGAACGTGGCGACTCCAGCGGAGCCGCCATGCCGGCGATGAACGATGGGTCGGCGTTCGGCTTCGACACATGTATCAGGTGCGAGATTTCCTGCGTGCCCAAGTTATGCGCCGTTGGCACCTCAACGTGACGCGCCTAGGAAAGGATCATGTGTCCGTTCCGATCCGCGTGGAGATCACGGGCACCGGCGAAGTGCTCAAGGCCGAGGTCCTGAGTGCGGACCACGCCGCCGTCGATCCAACCTATGACGAGATCGCGGCAAGCGCGCGCAACGCCGTGCTGTTGTCTTCGCCATTTGTGATGCCGGAAGGCCATTACGAGAGCGAGATGGAGGTGGTGCTCTATCTCGATCCAAAGATGCATTGCGCTGACAGATTGCGGCGGGGCGTCCCTCAAGGCAGATCGCGCGCGACGCGAAATCCCGTGAGGGCGGAGTAATCATAGTCGTCGTCGTCGTCGCTGCTGCTGCTACGCGAGGCGGAGCGCACATAGAGCGGCAGACTGTTCACGAGCCGGCGCGAATGACATGGCTGAGGCAATGATCCTCAATCCAGACGCTGCCATCGGCGCGCGACAAGGTCGGATGCCCGGAATCGGCTCAAGCAGGAATTGCAGCATGCGTAAGAGCTTGAACTGGATCGGGGAAGCGTGCCGAAAGGCAAGCAGGCGATTGTACCGGCTGCCGCAGCCGTGCATTCGCGTTGCCGACCTCGAGGGCATCGTGCCACTAGCGCACCGTGTGGTTCATGCGCGCGCCGCATATTCCCATTCCGCCTCGCTCGGTAGCCGGTAAGGCCCCTGGGCGCGCGCCGTATCGGGGCGCGCTACACGAACTTTGGCGTTCAACCATTCGATATAGCGTTGCGTCGCGCGCCAATCGAGACAGACCGCGGGCCAGCGCGGTGGATCCGCATCGAACGGCGGCGAGGCGCGGCCCCCGCACGGCGAAGGCCAGCGCATGCCCAAGAATTGGATTACAGGACGTGGGCTGATAGCCGGTCTCTCTGAGGAAGGTGAGAAACTCCTTGCTGCTGACCGCGTATTTGCCGAGCGCGAAGGCCTTGATGGCGTTGGTGTGCTGCGGACCTTCTGAGTAGAAGCGCCCTGGCTCCTTCGCTGGGCTTCCCATGACGAAGGTTCCGGCCGGGATGCCAACGATGACCGGGCACTGCGGACATTCCCGAAACTCACGGTCCGTCCGGTCCTGAGCGAGGCTCGCCCCGGACGTCACAAGGGCCAGCAGCGCGACGGCAAGATAGGGGAAGAGGTTTCGACGCATAGGAATGTCCGCAGCCAATCTATGCGTCGGCAATCTGATTTTGTGGTGCCCCAGGCCGGATTCGAACCAGCACACCCTTGCGGATAACAGATTTTGAGTCTGTCGCGTCTACCATTCCGCCACTGGGGCTTTCGGGCCGGGAACATGGGGTAAGGTTGCGGTCCGGTCAACTCTCGGTGAGCGCCGGGGCGCGAGAGCCCGATGGACAAGGGGCAGGTCCCCCGCTAAAGCAAGCGCCATGTTGAGGCGCGCCTATGAACGGACCATGGAGTTCGCCGCTCATCGCAACGCGCCGTGGGCCCTCGCGGTCGTGGCATTCGTCGAGAGCTCGGTGTTCCCGATCCCGCCCGACGTGGTGCTCATTCCCATGGTGCTCGCTGAGCGGCGGAAGGCTTGGCTTTACGCCGCCATCGCCACCGTCGCCTCGGTGACCGGCGGCATCTTCGGCTATATCATCGGCTATTTCCTGTTCGAGACGATCGGCCAGCCGATCCTCGGCTTTTACGGTTACGGCCACGCGTTCGAGGATTTCGCCAAGCGCTACAATGAATACGGCGCCTGGATCGTGTTCATCGCCGGCGTCACGCCTTTCCCCTACAAGGTCATCACCATCGCCAGCGGCGTGACCCAGCTCAATTTCCTGGTGTTCATGCTGGCGAGCGCGGCGGCGCGGGGCTTGCGCTTCTTCATTGTCGCCGGACTGCTGTATTGGTTCGGCCCGCCGATCAAGGATTTCATCGACAAATATCTCGGCATCCTGTCGATCCTGTTCGTGGTGCTGCTGATCGGCGGCTTCGTCCTCATTAAATATGTGATGTAAGAGGCAGGCGATGGCTCAAGCTCAAGCTCCGAGGCTGGTGATGGCGGCGAGCGCCGTGGTGTTCGTTCTGGCTCTGGCCACGATCTTGACCGCGCTCGGCTTCGAGCATTTGGGCGGCTATGCGCCATGCCAGCTCTGCCTGCAGGAGCGTTACGCCTATTACTTCGCCGTGCCCGCCGCCTTGCTGGCGCTGATCCTCAGCCGCATGGACTTGAACGGTGCGGCGCGCGTCCTGCTCGTGCTGGTCGCGCTCGCCTTCATGTGCAATGCAGCGCTCGGCGTCTATCACGCGGGCGCGGAGTGGAAATGGTGGCCCGGGCCCGAGACCTGCGGCGGCGGCTTCGATCTCAAATGGGGCAAGGACGGCATCGTCGATACGCCGGTCATCCGCTGCGACGAGGCCTCCTGGTGGTTCCTCGGCCTGTCCTTCGCCGCCTGGAATGCCGTGGTTTCCGCGGTGCTGGCCGCGATCGCCGCCTTCGGCGCCGCCCGGACGCGCTGACCTACAGCGCCTCCGCTCACGAAAGTTTCAAGGGTGGTGATTGGCGCTTGCCACGGGCCCGCTGCTATAGCGGAAGGGAAGGTTTCCCCTTGGAGGTCCCAAAAATGACCATGATCCGCGCCTTTTTCGCCGGCCTCGTTGCCATCGCCTTGCTTGGCTCCGTCCCCGCTTCGGCGGCGGAGTGGAAGGAATACACCCCTGAAGCGCTCGCCGCGGCGCAGGCCGACGGCAAGCCCATCCTCGTCGACGTGTTCGCGGCGTGGTGCCCGACATGCCGGGCGCAGAATCCGATCCTGGTGAAGCTCACCCGCCAGCCCAAATTCAAGAACCTCGTCGTGCTCAAGGCCGACTTCGATACCCAGAAGGACGACCTAAAGGCGCTGAATGTGCGGTCGCAGAGCACGCTCATTGTCTTCAAGGGCGGCAAGGAGCTTGACCGGTCGGCGGGCGACACGAGCGAGATCTCCATCGAGGGCATGCTCGACAAGACGCTCTAGGGCGTAACCTCGGCGAGGCAAGCGCGATGATCGGAACAATCGGCCTGGCGCTTCTGGCAGGGGTGCTTTCGATCCTGTCCCCCTGCGTGCTGCCGCTCCTGCCGATCGTGCTCGGCACCGCGCAAAGCGAGCACCGGCTCGGACCTGTTGCCTTGGCTTCAGGGCTCGCTCTGTCCTTCACGGTGATCGGCCTGTTCGTGGCCACCATCGGTTTCGCCATCGGGCTCGACACCGAGGTGTTCCGCGCCATCTCGGCGGTCCTGCTCATCGCCGTCGGCCTGGTGCTGCTGGTGCCGCGCTTCCAAGAGCAATTCGCGGTGGCGGCAAGCCCGGTCGGCTCTTGGGTTGACGATCGTTTCGGCGGATTTGCCGGGACCAGTCTTTACGGCCAGTTCGGGCTCGGGCTGTTGCTCGGCGCGGTGTGGGCCCCGTGCGTCGGACCGACGCTCGGGGCGGCATCGATTCTCGCCGCCAAGGGCGAGAATCTCGGCCAGGTGGCACTCACCATGCTGGCCTTCGGCATCGGCGCGGCACTTCCCCTCATGGTGCTCGGCTTCGTCTCGCGGGAGGCGATGATGCGCTGGCGCGGCCGCCTAATGGAGGCGGGCAAAGGCGGCAAGATGCTGCTCGGCGTGCTGCTGGTCGCGATCGGCTTGATCGTCGCCACCGGCGTCGACAAGCGGCTCGAGACCTTCCTGGTAGACATCTCGCCGGACTGGCTGACGAATCTCACCACGCAATACTGAACGACGCGGCTTACGGCTCCAGCTCGGTATCCCAGTAGAGATAGTCGAGCCAGCTTTTATGCAGGTAATTCGGCGGGAACAGGCGCCCGTTGCGGTGCAGCTCGAACACCGTGGGGCGGTAGGGCTTCTGCGCGGGCCACATCTTGGCCTGCGCCGGCATCACGCCGCCCTTTCTGAGATTGCAGGGGGCGCAGGCCGCCACGACGTTCTCCCAGCGGGTCAGGCCGCCGCGGGAGCGCGGGATGAGATGGTCGAAGGTGAGATCCTGGTTGTCGCCGCAATATTGGCAAGTGAAGCGGTCGCGCAGGAACACGTTGAATCGGGTGAAGGCGGGATAGAGCGCCGGGCGCACATAGCTTTTTAGCGACACCACACTCGGCAGCTTCATCTCGAACGAGGGCGAGTGAACCGCGTGGTCGTATTCGGAGACGATGTTGACCCGGTCGAGGAACACGGCCTTCACCGTGTCCTGCCAACCCCAAAGCGAAAGCGGATAGTAGGACAGCGGCCGATAGTCGGCATTCAGCACGAGCGCCGGGAAAGTGCCTGGGGCAGCCGATGCAGTTGCGACGTTCAAGGCCAAACGGTCCTTCAACTTGCCCGTCGCACTCGGGCCTCCTACTCGATGGCCGGATACTATAAGGACGTGTCACGAATGTGAAGGGCCCCACATGATGTGGTCCCCAACGGTCTCTGGCCCTAGGCCTTTTTCGGCGCGCCGTTAAGCGTGCTCAGATCAGGGCTAGAAGCACGAAGAATACGGTGTGGATGACGGCAAAGCCTGCCATGCCGATGATTCTCAGCGCCAAGTGGTATAAGAGTTCCGATCGCGCATTTTCCCAACACGGCTACGGCAGTAATGGCAATTTCTGGATGGTAGGACGTTAGGCTGGCATGGAGAATCTCCTCAAATGGCTTCCCTCCAAGCCGCAACCTATTCTTTTGCGCTATGGCGCTACGACGCTGCTCGTGGGCGCGTGCTTCCTGGTCCTTCGCTTCGTTGAGCAGACGACCGAGGTTAGCTGTTTCTTCCTCATGTATCCGGCTGTCTTCCTTGCGGCCGTGCTGTTCGACAGAGGAACAGGGATTTACGCCTCGCTGCTGAGCACTGGGGTGCTCTTGGCGGACGTCTATTACGGGACACCGGGCGCGGTGCCGTCGCATTATTGGCTGCCTCTCGGTCTCTTTCTGATCGTGGGTCTGATCCTGGCCGTGGTCAGCGAAGCGCTGCGCCAGGGCTGGGAGCGGGCGGCCAAGGCAGAGCACACCAAGGATTTGCTCTACCGCGAGCTGAGCCATCGCACGAAGAATGATCTCGCCATGGCGGCGGCAGTCCTGACCATGCAGGCGCGCTCGCAAGCGAATTCCGATGTGGCAGCTGAGTTGCAAACGGCGGTCGGCAGACTGCATGCGCTCGCCCGAACGCATGAGCAGCTCCAGCCGGCCGAGGGTGAGGGCGTTCACATGCCCGATTACCTCGAAGCCCTGTGCAAGCAACTGGAGGCGTCCATGACTCACTCAAAAAATGTTGTGTTGCAGGTCGATTGTGAGAGCGTTCATCTCCCCATCGGCCAGGCAAATCCAGTCGGGCTAATCGTGAATGAACTCGTCACCAATGCCTGCAAGCATGCTTTTACTGACGGGCGAACGGGATCGGTGACGGTTGCGCTAAAGCGAGGCGAGCAAATCATGCTGCTCGTCCAGGACGATGGCTGCGGCTGTCCAGAAAATGCCATCAGCCGCCTGGGCTCGCATCTCGTGCATCAACTGGTGCTCCAATTGGATGGCACCATGGAGCGCACCCCCGCGCACCCCGGCTGTCGGGTTTCCGTCCAATTTCCCGAAGAAAGTCCACCGGGCTAAAGCTTGGCGGCGAAGGCCTGTTTCAGAAACGCGCCGCCGAGCCGTAAGCCCTCGCCGTCGATGCCATGGCCGATGCCTTCGGCCACATGCCATTCCACCGGCAGGCCGGCTTGCGCCAGCGCCTCGCGGGCCATGAGCATAGCGTCGACGGGGATCACCTCGTCCATATCGCCATGCACCAGCAGGATGTCGGGACCGGCGCCCGGGGCGGGCAGCGCCTCGAGCGTGGTGAGCGCGCCGGAATAGCCGACGATGGCCGCAGGCGCCGGCTTGCGGGATAGCCCGACGGCAAGCGCCATCATGGTGCCCTGGCTGAAGCCGACGAGGCCCAGAGCTGCGGGCGGCAGTTCGTAGCGCTTCAGCTCCGCATCGAGAAAGGCCTGCAGCGGCGGCGCCGCCCGCTTCACGCCTTCGGCGATCAGCGCCATGTCGCCGAGCGAGAGGTCGAACCATTGCCGGCCCATAGGCGCCATGCCGCACGGCTCCGGCGCGTTCGGCGAGACAAAAGCGGCGTGGGGCAGGGCGGGTGCCCATTCGCGCCCCAAGCCGATGAGGTCGTTGCCGTCGGCGCCATAGCCGTGCAGGAACACGACGAGCTGGCGCGGGGCACCGCCCGCGGCGGGGTCGAGGCGCGGTCCGTCAAGCTGTGGAGAGGTCATCTAGGCGGAAACCCGAACCGTCCGCATCTAGTCGCCCTCTGGGACGTCGTCGGCCGAATGGGCATTCAGCTGGCCGTACATCTGGGCGCCGATGTCGTTCAGGAGACCGAGCTGGGTCTCGATGAAGTCGATGTGGCCTTCCTCGTCGGCCAGCAACTCCTCGAAGAGGTCCATGCTGACATAGTCCTCTTCCTTCCGGCAGCAGGCGCGCGCTTCCATATAAAGGGCGCGGGCGCCGTACTCGGCCTTGAGGTCGCTCTCGAGAATCTCTTTGATGTTTTGCCCAATCATTAGCGGATCGAGCTTCTGCATGTTGGGGAAGCCTTCGAGGAAAATGATGCGGGTCACCAGCTTGTCGGCGTGGTGCATCTCTTCGATCAATTCCTCGCGCTCTTTCTTGGCCAGCTTGTTGTAGCCCCAGTCGTCGAGCAGACGGTAGTGCAGCCAATACTGATTGACGGCGGTGAGCTCACTGGTCAGCGCCTTGTTCAGATATTCGATGACTGTGGGATTGCCCTTCATTGCGTAATTCTCCTCTCAACCTCGGTGTTCATCATGACGTGATCTATTGAGTGCGGCTAGTCTCGGCGCTCATTGGCGGAGCGATGCGGCAAGGATGCCGCCGAGCTCGGCCCCTCTTCGTCGTAGCCGACCATGAGCTTCGACATGAGTGGCAGGCAGCCGCCACAGGAAGGGCGCTTGCCGAGCGCGCGGTAGATGAGACCCGGCGTGAGCACCACGAACGGATCCTTGGTGCGGAGCGCCGAGACCGCTTCGTGAATGTCTTGGGACGTGATCATCGTGCAGGAACAAACAATCATGCCTCTCTCTAAGGCGGCGCGGGCGGCTTGTCGTTAAGTCCTGCGCGAAAAACAAACTCATGTGGCTGGAGTTCGTCAGGTGGCCCTGGATTAGATTAGGATGATTCTAAAGTAGAATGGGAGAGCCTGCAAGCGAAACGGCTGCCAAAGGAACCGGGAGCTTCTGACCAGGTCACTGCTTAGGGCCTTATAAACCAAGCAATTTATCCGAGTTTTAAGTCGTATCTGCCAGGTTGTCCCTAGAACAAAGCGAAAAACCAACGGGGATCGATCATGCAGACCAGAGATTTCCAGCCGGACGATCTGTTCACGCAGATCCAAATTCTTGTGGACGGGCTCGAAGCGGAGCGCCAGGCCCGCGAGGCCGCCGAAACCGCCGATGCGGCCAAGGCCGAAATTCTCGCGGTGATCGGCCGCGAGCTGTGCTCGCCGATGGAGGCGCTCGTCGTCATGACCGAGCGTCTGCTCGCCGGCCAACATAACGGCTCACAGCGGCGTCAGACCGAGACTCTTGCGCATTCGGCGCGGAGCCTGCTCGGCGCGGTCCACAATATCCTCGATTTCTCCCAGCTCGAAGCCGGTGAGGCCGAGCTGTCATCGCAGCGCTTCGATCTGCATGCACTGGTCCGGAGCGCCGCCTCGGTGCTGCAGGCGCGCGCGAGCGCCAAGGGGCTCACCAGCGGCGTCGATATGGGCGCCAACTGTCCGCGCTTCATTCTGGGCGACGAGGTGCGCGTCCGCCAGGTGCTCATGGGCCTGATCGAGACCGCGCTGCAAGCGACAAGCGAGGGCTCGGTGCGGCTCTATGTCAGTGTCAACGATGCGACGGACCCGCTCACGCTCCGTTTCGACGTCACGGACACGAGCGAGGGTTTGACCGAGGCGCAACAGGACCGTCTGTTCCGGCCTTCGGCCGATCAGTCCCGCGTCGGCGGTGGGCTCGGCCTGCCGATCGCCCGGCGGCTTGCCGAGGCGATGGGCGGCGGGGTCGGCTGCGACAGCGCGCTCGGCCAGGGCACGCTCTATTGGTTCACGCTCCTCGCGTCGGTTGCCGCGGATGACGGCGAGACGGACGAGGCGCCGGTCGAGCAGGACGAAATTGTGGCCGGAAGGGTCGCCGCGCCCCAAGAGGTGGCTCCGAAAAACACGCTGTCAGGTCACGTGCTCGTGGTCGAGGGCAACACCGTCAACCGCATGCTGATCGGCGCTTATCTCGATGATTTCGGGCTGACCTACGAAGGCGTCGAAAACGGTGCCGCAGCCATCATGTGCCTTGCCGCGCGCAGCTACGATCTCGTGCTCATGGATACGGTGCTGCCGGATTACGACGGCTTGCGGATCGCCAAGCGCATCCGCTCGATGCATGCACCGTCGTCGGAAGTGCCGATCGTGGCGATCACCGCGCCCGGCACTGAAGACGGCGAGCAAGACTATGTCGCCGCCGGCATCAATGCCTGTGTGTCGAAGCCGATCCAGGGTCGCGCGCTCTATGCGGGGCTGGTGCCCTTCCTCGGCGCGGAGATGGAGTTAGCCAAAGCGAGCTGAGGCCGTATTGCGGCTCGACGTCGCTAGACGTTGTCCATCAGCACGCCCGCGAGCAGGATCAAATAGGCGATCAGCAGCAGGCCGAGGCCGTAACCGGTGAAGATCGGCAGCGGCACGATCATGCCGATAACGACCAGGACGGCGATGACGACGGAGACGATGAATGTCTCCCGGCGCGGCGAGCTCAAATTAAAGTTCATGGGTAGTTCCCTCTTGGCCAGGACGCGCGAAGAGATTCGCAGCGTTGCGGGGAGTCTAGCGGCAAAGCGCGCCCGCTACCATTGCCTAGACTGTCATTGCCTAGACGATAGGGAGATCCTAGAGCGGCAGTTTTTCCTTGGCGCGCAAGGGCGGCACCGGCACGCCAGCCTCGGCCAGCACGTCCACCTTGCTGTCCACGAGGCCGACAATGCCGGTCATGATCTCGTTGAGCTGGAAGTCCTTGGGCGTATAGACGGCCGCGGCGCCGCATTGCTTGAGGATGTTGACGTCCTCGGGCGGGATGATGCCGCCGACCACGATGGGGACGTCGCCGAGCCCCGCCTCGCGCAGCTTCTGCGCCACCTCGCGCACCAGAGAGACATGTGACCCCGACAGGATGGACAGCCCGACCACGTGGGCTCTCGCCTCCTTCGCCTGCTCGACGATCTCGGCCGGGGTCAGGCGGATGCCGTCATAGACGACCTCCATGCCGCAATCATGCGCCCGCACGGCGATCTGCTCGGCGCCGTTGGAGTGGCCGTCGAGGCCGGGCTTGCCGACGACGAAGGTGAGGGTGCGGCCGAGCTTGCCGGAGACGTCGGTAACAAGCTCGCGGATCTGCTTCAGGCGCTCCTCGTCGACGGCGTGCGCAGCGCCGATGCCGGTGGGCGCGCGATACTCGCCGAACACCTCGCGCAACACCGCGCCCCACTCGCCGGTGGTGACGCCGGCTTTCGCGGCGGCGATGGACGGCGGCATGATGTTGCGGCCTTCCGATGCGGCCTCTTTGAGGTCGACCAGCGCCTGGCGCGCGGCAGCCCCGTCGCGCTGTTGACGCCAAGCCTGCAGAGCGGCGATCTGCTCGATCTCGACCGATTCCGGCACGGTGAGGATGCCCTCGGCGCCGGAGTCCAGCGGCGACTCTTCGGTCTCGGTGTAGCGATTGACGCCGACCAGGATCTGATCGCCGCGCTCGATGTCGGCGATGCGGGCGGCGTTCGAGGCGATCAGTGCCTCTTTCATGTAATCGATGGCGGCGACGGCGCCCCCCATAGCGTCGAGCTTGGCCAGCTCGGCGCGGGCCTGTTCCTTCAATTCGCCGACCTTGCGGTCGATCACTTCGGAGCCGTCGAAGATGTCGGCATATTCGAGCAGGTCAGTCTCGTAGGCGACGATCTGCTGGAGGCGGAGCGACCATTGCTGGTCCCAGGGCCGCGGCAGGCCGAGCGCCTCGTTCCACGCCGGAAGCTGCACGGCGCGGGCGCGCGCCTTCTTCGACAGCACGACGGCGAGCATCGATAGCAGGATGCGGTAGGGATTGTTCTCCGGCTGCTGCTCGGTGAGGCCGAGCGAGTTCACCTGCACGCCGTAGCGGAAGCGGCGAAGCTTCGGGTCCTCGACGCCATAGCGGTCGCGCGCGATCTCATCCCACAGATCGACGAAGGCGCGCATCTTGGAGACCTCGGTGATGAAGCGCACGCCGGCATTGACGAAGAAGCTGATGGCGCCGACGACGCTCGGGAAATCGGCGTCGGAGACCTCGCCGGAGTTCTTCACCTCATCGAGCACGGCCACGGCCGTGGCCAGCGCGAAGGCAAGCTCCTGCGCCGGCGTCGCGCCTGCCTCCTGCAAATGGTAGGAGCAGACATTGGTCGGGTTCCATTTCGGCATCTCGGCGTTGGTGAAGACGATGACGTCCTTGATGAGACGCAAGCTCGGCGCCGGCGGGAATACATAGGTGCCGCGCGACAGATATTCTTTCAGGATGTCGTTCTGCACCGTGCCGGTGAGCTTTGTCCGATCGGCGCCTTGCTCGTCGGCCAGCGAGACATAAAGCGATAGCAACCACGCCGCCGTGGCGTTGATGGTCATCGAGGTGTTCATCGCATCGAGCGGAATGTCCTTGAGCAGGGCCCGCATGTCGCCGAGATGGGAAACCGGAACACCGACCTTGCCGACTTCGCCGCGGGCCAGCGCCTCGTCGGAATCGTAGCCGGTCTGGGTCGGCAGATCGAAGGCGATAGAGAGACCGGTCTGACCCTTGGAGAGGTTCTTCCGGTAAAGCTCATTGGAAGCCTTCGCCGTCGAATGGCCCGCATAGGTGCGGAACATCCAAGGTTTATCGCGTGTGGTGCCGTCTGCCATTCGCTGTCTCCGGGCGCGTCCGGTCGCGCGCGCATGTCTCATCGAAGCACGGGCGCCAGGCTCGTGGCAACTCAACGCGGCGCCGCTTGCTGTCCGTATTCCATGGAGCCGAAACTATATCAAATTCCTTCCATGGGGATGCCGAACAGGACCACGGCGAGCGCCATGGCGGCGAGGATCAGAAATCCGGCGATGTGGAGCCCGCGCCGGCGCACATCCGGGCTGCTCAGCGCAACGCCCGCGGCGACCAGGCATTGCAGCAGGTAGAAGAGCGCAAAGGCCCGCGAGGCAAGGGTGATGACGGCGAAAACGTCCATGGTCCAGGTGAGGGCGATGCCGATCAGGGCGATGATCGGATAGGCGTGGCGATGGTCGATTCGCTTGCCGCTGACCTGCTCGATGAGACCGCCGGCCCCGATGGCATCGGCGACGGCCGCGGAGAGTTGGGCGAACACGGCGCCGATCACGATCAGATAAACCAGGCTCGATGCCGCGGGCTCGAGTACGGCGATGATGCCGGTGGCGTCGCCGTTCAAGGCCCTCGGATCCTCGACCGCGGCCATGGCGAGCAGAAAAAAGACCATATAGATCGCGCCTGACAGCCACTGCGCGTAGCGCATGGTGCGGACACGAAGCTCGGGCGGGTAGGCGCCGGCCAGAAAGCGCGATGTCTCGAAACCCTGAACGACGACGAGCAGGCCGAAAACCACCCGGATCGACTGCAAATCGAAGGGCTTCGTCTGCTCCACGATATGCCAGGTGCCGTTGAGCGCTCCGTCGATATTGAACCAGGCGAGTGCGGCGAGCGCCGCGGCGATGATGGCGAGCTTCAGCCCGACGGCATATTCCTCGACGTTTTCGAGCCCGTGCAGGCCGCGCAACAGTCCTTGCGCGCCGATGCCGAGCAGGATGGCGGTGGTGAGCCCTTTTGCCGCGAGAGGTTGGGGCGTGCCGAGCCCTTTGAGCAGGAAGGCCGAGAGCAGCGTCAGGTAGTAGGTGACGGAGATGAAATAGGCGAGCGCGAGCGCGAGATGGGAGGTCCTCTCGACGAAGCTCAGCCATCTCCTGCCGCCTTCGGCGAAGAGCGGCTCGCCGTGCAGAATGTTGAAGCGGATGGCGCCGCCGAGCAGATAGGCGAACGCCACGAGACAAGCCATGGCGATCACGGAATAGGACCCGAGATCGTGGGTCAGCAGCGGAAAGGAGACGAGAAAGCCCGACCCGATGATCGAGGCGAGCGGCGTGACGGTTGCCCGCCACGTGGGCGAGGCGGTGAGCCTCGGCCAGAACAGAAGCGCCAAGGCGGCCGCCAGGACCACGAAGACGATGATATTGCCGGTCATTGGCTCTGCGGTTTAGGGCAATTTGGACGGCAAGCCTATGCGCGCATCGCCGCTTCTAATGCCAAATAAAAGGGGGCGGCGCTGGCGCGCCACCCCCTAAGGTCGTCGTAGTGAGCGTCAGGCTACTCGGTCGAGGTCTTATTCTTGGCGCCCTTGCCCGCAGCGCTCTTCTCGACACCGGAGCCACCCGGGGCGTTGCCGCTGGAATCGCCCTCGTTCATGCCCATGGCGGCATCGGGATCGTCGGTGTCCTTGTTGGTGGCGCCTTCGCTGTCGGCGCTCGCCTTCACGCCGGTGCCGCCGTCATCGTCGGCCACGTCGCCGCCGCCCTGCATGGAACCGGCGCCGGATTCCGGCATGGCGTTCTCACCTTTTTAAGTCGTCGCCTCGCCGGCGGCGCTCTCATTCACGCCGCTGCCGCCAGGGGCATCGCTCGTCTCCGTGGCGATCACGATATCGCTGGTGGCGCCGGTGGCCTCTTCGGCGAGAGCCGGGCCGGCAAAGCCGATAGCCAAAGCCGCCGCTGCGGTCATCAAAGTGGTCGTTCTCATGGGAGTCTCCTTCGCAAGTGTTTCTTTGAAAGTCGTTGGGGGAAGCCGGGCGCCTCGGCTTTCGTGTTCGTCTCGTGCCGATTGATCGCGCCAGCAGGTCCAAAACGCGCGCTGATCGGCGCTGGTTCCTGGATGGAGCCGCCGCTCACGAAGAGTTCAAGGCAGGGGTGGTCAAAAAGGACGCATTGCCGCCTTGACGCGAATCGACCCCTGGGCAGACCCGATTCTTTTTGCTAACCCTCCACCCCGATTGAGGTCGCCCTGCCGGAAATAGGGCAAATCCAAGGAAGCCCCGGCACTTTTGGGGCGGTCGTGTGTTAAGTCTGCGGCCCGCAAACATGTTGCAGTCGCGAGATGGATCGAAGACAATTGCCGCAGTGCAAAAAGAGACCGAACAAGAGGACTGGGGGAACGATCGGATGAATGAAATGTCTTTAACTGCAGTTTCTCCAGAAACCGCCGCGCCGCGTGGCGAGATCAAGGATCTCTACGAGATCGGCGAGATTCCGCCGCTCGGTCACGTGCCGAAAAACATGTATGCCTGGGCGATCCGCCGCGAGCGGCAGGGTCCGCCGGACGAGGCGATGCAGGTCGAGGTGGTCCCTACCTGGGAGCTCGACTCGCACGACGTGCTGGTTCTGGTGATGGCCGCGGGCGTCAACTACAACGGCGTTTGGGCATCACTCGGCAAGCCGATCTCGATGTTCGACGTGCACAAGAACCCCTATCATATCGCCGGTTCCGACGCGTCCGGCATCGTTTGGGCCGTGGGCTCCAAGGTCAAGCGCTGGAAGGTCGGCGACGAGGTCGTCATCCACTGTAACCAGGACGACGGCGACGACGAGGAATGCAACGGCGGCGATCCGATGTTCTCGCCGTCCCAGCGCATCTGGGGTTACGAGACGCCGGACGGCTCTTTCGCGCAGTTCGCCCGCGTCCAGGACCGTCAGCTTCTGCCGCGGCCGCAGCATCTCACCTGGGAGGAGGCCGCCTGCTACACGCTGACGCTCGCCACCTCCTACCGCATGCTGTTCGGCCATCGTCCGCACACACTGAAACCGGGCCATAACGTTCTGGTGTGGGGCGCCTCCGGCGGCCTCGGCTCCATGGCCATTCAGCTCTGCGCCACGGCCGGCGCCAACGCCATTGGCGTCGTGTCCGAGGACGACAAGCGCGACTACGTGATGTCGCTCGGCGCCAAGGGCGTGATCAACCGCAAGGACTTCGACTGCTGGGGCCAGATGCCCAAGGTCGGCACCCCGGAATACGACACCTGGAACAAGGGTGTGCGCGCGTTCGGCAAGGCGATCTGGGAGATCACCGGCAAGGGCGTGAATGTCGACAGCGTGTTCGAGCATCCGGGCGAGGCGACCTTCCCGGTCTCCTGTTTCATTGTGAAGCGCGGCGGCATGGTCGTGTTCTGCGCCGGCACCACCGGCTACAACCTGACGATGGACGCCCGCTATGTGTGGATGCATCAGAAGCGCATCCAGGGTTCCCATTTCGCCCATCTGCTGCAGGCGAGCCAGGCCAACAAGCTCGTCATCGAGCGGCATATCGATCCGTGCATGTCCGAAGTGTTCCCGTGGGAGCAGATCCCCAAGGCCCATATGCGCATGTGGAAGAACGAGCATCGCCCCGGCAATATGTCGGTGCTGGTGAGCGCGCCGGTCACGGGCTTACGGACCTTCGAGGACGTGCTCGAAGCCAGCAAGGAAATGCACGGCGGAACGTAGACGCGCCGCCATTCGAATAGGGCCGCCAAGCGGCCAGAAACGCCCCGGGCCAAAAGCCTGGGGCGTTTTTTTTGCCCGATGACGGACCCTTAGGATTGATTGCTCCTTTGGAGCAGCCTCTATTCCGGCGCCACGAAGCGGACGGCCTTCTCGTAGATCAGGAGCGCCACGCAGCCGCCGTGGCTCCCCGGCGAGTGCCGCGAGCCGGGCTGGTGGATGACGAAGCTGCCTGCCGGATACGAGCCGTCCTCATCATACTGATCGCCTTCGACAACGAACATGTGCTCGTAACCAACGTGCTCATGTTCGGCAACTCGTGCGCCGGCCTCGTAACGGAGCAGCACGGCTGACGCTCCGCCATCCGCTTCTTGGTACAGCCAATGGGCCGTGACGCCCGGCCGGAAGGGCTGCCAATCGCTCTCCTCACGCAGCGTGCTGACATGAGTGGGTCAGTTGCAACGCATAGCTGGAGCAACTTAAAATAGGCTTGAAAGAGTCGCGCTAATTCGGGGTTTTTGATAATGCCGGAGGCATCCGTGGCGCGATGTGACATAGTTGGGAACGCTTGAGAACGGCTTCCAACAACCGCGAGCTGCGCATGCTGTACGACACAGTTCTCTTACGCACTTTCGTCGCCATCTGCAACTCTGGCAGCTTCACCAAAGCCGCGCGCGAGGTGAATCTCACCCAGTCGGCCGTCAGCCTTCACGTCAAACGGCTTGAAGATCAGGTCGGTTCGCGGCTGATCGTGCGCCAGACGCGTGGCATCAGGTTGACGGAGCAGGGCGAGGTTCTCCAGTCCTACGCGCGGCGCATCCTTGCCCTGTACAAGGAGGCCGAGCAGCACCTGAGCCGCGACAGCGGCGGCATGGTCAGGATCGGCGTGCCGGAGTATTTTGATCTCCACACGCTGTCTTCGCTGCTCCGGCAATTCTCGGCTCACTATCCCGAAATTAAGCTGCATATCGAGCTCGGCATCGGCCCGGACATCTCCGCATTGTTGGACGAGGGCGAACTCGATCTCGTGATCGTCAGCCACGAGATCGGCGAGGGCGATGGCATTCCGCTGTGCCGCGAGCGCCGCGTGTGGGCGGCCGGACGGGCCATGCAGTTGGCGCCGGACGAGCCGGCGCCGCTCGCGCTCTATCCGCCGTTCTGCCGGTGGCGACAGCTGTCGCTGGAAGAACTCGCCCGGGCCGGTCGGACCTGGACGCTGGCAATCCAGAGCGCGGGGACGGCCGGCATCCTTGCCGCGCTCGAGGCCGGCCTCGCGATCAGCGTGTTTCCCGAATTCAATCTGCCGCCGACGCTGAAAGCGCTCGGTGCCGCCGAGGCGCTCCCGGCGCTGCCCGACTTCGAATTCGTGCTGCGGCGCAGCCGAAACGGCTCGCCAGCGGCGGACCATCTGGCCGAGATGATCGTCAACTTCTTCCAACTCTCCAGGGCGCTTAGGCCTGACAACGCGATGAACTACAAAGAGCGTTCGCGTCTCCTGCTGCGCACGGACCTCGAGACTTAGACGCGAAGCTAGTCGCCGCAGCCTGACGCATGCTCGTAGACGGTCCACGGGTCGTCATCGTGTGCCCGGGGTTTGCAGGGGCGCTGATAGGCCTGCTTCGGCGGTGGGTCGACCGGAGCTCCTTTGGGATCGACGCAGAAGGTAAAGCCGGTGACGGGGTTCACCACGGCTTGCAGGCATTTCGCCGGCGCCGTCGATGTCTCGGCCGGCGAGGCAGACTTCTCCGCCGGCTGAGCCGATTCCTCCGCGGCCTGGGCGGCCAGCGGCAGCCACAGCATGGCGCCCATAGCGACTACCAGCGTTCTGAGCGTTTTCACGATTCATTCCTCCGAAATCGGCAACGGTTGCCTCCGCTCAAACCTAAGGGCGCCGCCTCAAGAACGATATTGAAGATGTCTCATCGGGGCGATGAGCGCAGCTCATGGACGGGTGCAATTGAGATTTGACTCTGCCCGCCGGTCAGGCTTCGTTGTGCCTGAAAAATCGACCAGAATCGTCCGAGGAGCCAAAGACTTGACCGCTGCCGAGACCCTGACCGACCGCGAGGGTTTGAGCCCCGCAGAGCTGATCCCGCTGCTTGAGGCCGCTGCCGAGGCCGCCGGGACGTTGAACGCCCGCGCTACGGAGGCCGTGAAGGCCAAGGTGGCTCCGGGCGGCAAGATCGACAACGCGGTGCTCGAGCAGGAGCAGCACGCGGCCCATGGCTTGGCCTGGATCGCCACCTATGCGGAAGCCATCCGCCAGCTTGCCGACTATGCCAAGCGCATGGACGGCGAGGGTCGGTTCGGCGAGATGGAAGCTCTGCTCGCCCAGATCGGCGCCGGTGAATATCTGGCGCAGCTTTCGGGCGGCGTGACCATGAGCCAGGGCGAAGTGGTGCGTCTGCATGAACTCGGCGTGGCGGACTCCGCGCGCGACGATTTCCTCACCGACGATGTCACCGCACTAATCCAGGGTGTGACGCCTGAAATGCGGGCTCGGGTCGTGACCCTGATCCAGGACGCGCAAGGCGCCGCGTCGGCCAGCTATGGCGATCCGGGCCTCGAGGAGACCTACGAGGAGATCCGCAGCGAGATGCGCCGCTTCTCGTTAGCCGAAGTGGTGCCTTTCGCGCAGGAATGGCACCTGAAGGACGATTACATCCCGCTCGAACTGCTCACTAAGATGGCCGAGCTCGGCGTGTTCTCGCTGACGTTGCCGGAGGAGTATGGCGGGCTGGGTCTCGGCAAGGAGGCCATGTGCGTCGTCTCCGAGGAGTTGTCACGCGGCTATATCGGCGTGGGCAGCCTCGGCACCCGTTCGGAGATCGCCGAGGAGCTGATCCTGAACGGTGGCACCGATGAGCAGAAGCAAGAATGGCTGCCGAAGATCGCCTCCGGCGAACTCCTGCCGACGGCGGTGTTCACCGAGCCGAATACCGGCTCCGATCTTGCCTCGCTGACCACGCGCGCGGTGAAGGATGGCGACGTCTATCGCATCACCGGGCAGAAGACCTGGATCACGCATGCGGCGCGTGCCGATCTGATGACCGTGCTGGCGCGCACCGATCCGAACGAGAAGGGCTATCGCGGGCTGTCGATGTTCCTGGCGCCCAAGCCCCGCGGCACCGACGACAATCCCTTCCCGGCGGAGGGCATGTCCGGCGGCGAGATCGAGGTGCTCGGCTATCGCGGCATGAAGGAATTCGAAATTTCTTTCGACGGGTTCGAGGTGCCGGCGGCCAATCTACTCGGCGGTGTCGAGGGCCAGGGCTTCAAGCAACTGATGCAGACCTTCGAGGCGGCGCGCATCCAGACGGCGGCGCGCGCTATCGGCGTGGCCCAGTCGGCACTCGATCTCGGCCTGCGCTACGGCATGGAGCGGATGCAGTTCGGCAAGCCGATCGTCGCCTTCCCGCGCGTCGCCGACAAGCTCGCCATGATGGCGGCTGAGATTCTGCTGGCGCGGCAGCTGACTTACTACTCCGCGCGGGAGAAGGACGCCGGGCACCGTTGCGATCTCGAAGCCGGCATGGCCAAGCTGCTCGCCGCGCGGGCGGCATGGGCTGCGGCGGACAACGCACTGCAGATCCACGGCGGCAACGGCTTCGCGCTCGAATATGTGGTGAGCCGCGTCTTGTGCGACGCGCGCATCCTGTCGATCTTCGAAGGCGCGGCCGAGATCCAGGCCCATGTCATCGCCCGGCGCCTGCTCGAGCAATGAGTGCTGCGGCCGAGCCGGCCTTCTCCAAGCGCTCGATCGTTGCGCTGGTCGTCCTGCTCGGGGCGTGCTTCGCCGCCTCCGCCATCGGTGGGGCGCTGACGAGGCCCAATCTCGACTGGTACGCCACCTTGGTAAAGCCGGGTTTCACGCCGCCGAACGGCGTGTTTCCCATCGCCTGGGCGTTTCTCTACGTTACGGTGGGGATTGCGGCCTGGCTCGTGTGGTTGGCGCCTGGCAAGGACGAGGACAAGAAGCTCGCCTTCATCTGGTTGGGCATTCTGCTCGTGGCAGCGGTGCTATGGCCGGCCGCATTTTTCTGGCTGCATAGCCCCGCCTTGGGATTCGGCGTGATCGTCGTGTTCCTGGTGACGATCATTATCACCATCGTGATGTTCAGCCGCTTGAGCAGGGCCGCGGCCTTGCTGATGCTGCCGCTTCTGCTCTGGGTCTCCTTTGCGATGGGGCTCAATTTCGTCATCTGGGCGTTGAATAGCGGCTACGATTTCTCGCAGACGCCATCATGACGGTGAGCAGGGAAGCCCAACGCTCCGTCCTCATCACCGGTTGCTCGTCGGGCATCGGCTTGGCGTCGGCGCTTGCGATGAAGGCGCGCGGCTGGCGGGTGTTCGCCACGGCGCGGACGCCTGAGGATCTCGCGCGTCTCAAGGACGAGCACGGGCTCGAGAGCCTCTATCTCGACTATACGAAGCCGGAGTCGATTGCCGTGGCCGCGGATCACGTGCTTGCGGCAACGAACGGCACGCTCGACGCGCTGTTCAACAACGGCGCCTATGGCCAGCCCGGCGCCGTCGAGGACGTGACGCCGGAGGTGCTGCGCGCCCAGTTCGAGGCCAATGTCATCGGCTGGCACGACCTGACCCGGCGGGTGATTCCGGCGATGCGGGCGCGTGGGCAGGGGCGTATCGTCCAATGCTCTTCGGTGCTCGGATTGATCGCGGCGCCCTATCGTGGCGCTTATTGCGCCTCCAAGTTCGCGGTCGAGGCGCTGGCCGACGTGTTGCGCATCGAGCTCGCCGGCACGGGCATTCATGTCTCGCTGATCGAGCCGGGGCCGATCGCCACGCGTTTCATCGAGCATGCCGTGGAGGCCTACCGGCGCAATATCGACCTGGAGAATTCGCCGCACCGGGACACCTACCGGGCGCGGCTCGCGCAAATGGAGCAGGGCGGCCAAAAGACCTTCAAGCTGCCACCCGAGGCGGTGGCCAAAAAGCTCGTCCACGCTCTGGAGGCCAAGCGGCCGAAAGCACGGTATTACGTCACGGTTCAGACCTATGCGGTGGCGCTGCTGCGGCGCGTGCTGCCGACCCGTGCGCTCGACGCGGTGGCGGCAAGCAACTAAAGTCCTGCGCTGGCGTTGGAATTGACGCCCAACGAGACCCGGGAGGGGCACGGTGGAATATTATCTTCGATGGATCCTGCCGTTCGCGGTGGCCATGGTGGCGATCGTGCTCGGGGTCGGTCTGTGGAACATGCTGCGCGGAGGGGACCCCAATTTCAGTCAGAAACTGATGCGCGCGCGTGTGATCCTGCAGCTGGTGGCGATTATCATCGTCATGGCCATCGTCTATTTGGCGGGACAGAGAGCCGGATAGCGCCGCTGAGTGCCGGATAACGAAGGCTTGACCCACCTTAGGGCCGGGCTACGCTAAACTTCTGAAGCGGACTTTGCGATCCGCGTGTGGCCCTGGCGATCAGGGCGGGTGGTTATGGTAGTCCTCAACAAGATCTATACGCGCACCGGTGACGACGGCACGACTGCGCTCGGCTCGGGCCGGCGCGTGGCGAAATACGATCTGCGCGTCGAATCCTACGGTACGTTGGACGAGACCAATGCCGTCATCGGACTGGCGCGCATGCATACGGGCGCGGCCGAGCCAGAGCTCGACGCCATGCTTGCGCGGATTCAGAACGATCTGTTCGATCTCGGCGCCGATCTCTGCTTTCCCGACGAGACCAAGGACGGCAGCGCCCGGCTGCAAGTCACCGACGCACAGGTCGAATGGCTCGAGGGCCAGATCGATTCGCTCAATCGCACGCTCGATCCGTTGCGGTCTTTCGTGCTGCCCGGCGGCACCCCTGCCGCCAGCTTCCTGCATCTTGCCCGCACCGTGTCACGCCGGGCGGAGCGGCTGATGGTCGCCTTGCGCTCGCGTCCGGATGAGCCGGTCGGCGATGCGGCGCTCCGCTACATCAACCGGCTGTCGGACTTTCTGTTTGTTGCCGCGCGTTATGCGAACGGCAAGGGCAAGTCCGATGTGATGTGGGTGCCGGGCAAGAATCGCTGATGCGATCGGCGGTGCTCTTGTGTTCGTTCCCCTTCACGACACCAACCCACTCAAGAAGATCCGCTTCCAATATGTGACGGTCGGGCTGATCGCTCTCAACGTGGCCATCTATGTGATCTTCCAGACGGGATGGTTCATTCCGCTCGCCGACGAGGATGTGACGGCGTTCGCCGTGGTCCCGGCCAAGCTCTTGGCCAGCACGGACGGTGGCGGCGCGTTCTTCGCCAATGGCGCGGTGCTCGTGCCGGAGCGCCTGACCCTCATCACCTACATGTTCCTGCACGGAGGGTGGCTCCACCTCATCGGCAACATGCTGTTTCTGTGGGTCTTCGGCGACAACATCGAGGATGCCATGGGGCATATCCGCTTCATCATGTTCTATCTGATGTGCGGGATCTTCGCGGCGATGCTGCATGCCTACATGCTGCCGCACTCCGACCTGCCGCTGATCGGCGCGTCGGGCGCTGTGGCTGGCGTGATCGCCGCCTATCTGATCCTCCATCCTAGGGTGAAGGTCTGGGTGCTGGCCCTGTGGCGCATCCCCATCAAAATCACCGCCGCCTGGGCGCTGGGCATCTGGATCGCGGCCCAGTTCGTGAGCCTCCTGTTCGAGAGCGAGGAGGCCATCGCCTGGTGGGCCCATGTGGGCGGATTGGTGGCCGGCGGGGTGTTAATCCTGTTTATGCGGCGGCGCGGTGTAGTTCTGTTCGACCGCACCCGGGGAGGGGCCTGAGGGCCTTCTGGGAAACCCCGGGAACCATTGACTTCGGCCATTTCGGGCAGTACGGTCGCCGCCATTTCGCAAGTGCGAGATGCTGGCTTTTGGGGGGCTGGTCAACTCGGTGCGGGGAACACATAGCCGCATGAAAATACTTGTACCCGTCAAACGGGTCATCGATTCAAACGTCAAGGTCCGCGTCAAATCCGATGGCAGTGGGGTCGACCTTGCCAACGTGAAGATGTCGATGAATCCGTTCTGCGAGATCGCCGTCGAGGAAGCCGTCCGCATCAAAGAGCGTGGCGAGGCCGACGAGGTGGTCGCTGTTTCTATTGGCACTGCCAAGTCGCAGGATACGTTGCGTACGGCGCTTGCCATGGGCGCCGACCGCGCCATCCTGGTGAAGACCGACGAGGCGGTGGAGCCGCTCTCCGTGGCCAAGCTGCTCAAGGCCGTGGTCGAGGCGGAAAAGCCGGATATCGTCATCCTGGGCAAGCAAGCCATCGACGACGACTGCAACCAAACCGGACAAATGCTGGCCGGCCTGCTCGGCGTGCCGCAAGGCACCTTCGCCTCGAAGATCGAGCTCGACGGCGACAAGATCAAAGTGACGCGCGAGGTCGACGGCGGACTGGAGACGGTCGAGCTGTCCAAGCCCGCGGTGATCACCACGGATCTGCGTCTCAACGAGCCGCGCTACGCCTCGCTTCCCAACATCATGAAGGCGAAGAAGAAGCCGATCGACGAGACCACGCCGGAGACACTGGGCGTCGACATTGCGCCGCGGCTCAAGGTGATCTCGGTCGCCGAGCCGAAGGCGCGCGAGGCCGGCATCAAGGTGGATGACGTGGCCCAGCTTGTGGACAAACTCAAGAACGAGGCGGGAGTGCTCTAATGGCGGTATTGTTGCTGGCGGAGCACGACAATGAAGCCTTGGCGCCGGCGACGGCGAAGGCGCTGACGGCCGCGCGCGAATGCGGGGGCGACGTCGATATTCTGGTTGCCGGCGAGGGTTGCAAGGGCGTCGCCGATGAGGCGGCCAAGCTCGAAGGCGTGCGCAAAGTGCTGCTCGCCGAGGCGCCGCAGCTGGCGCAGCGCCTGGCGGAGGAGATGGCGGCGACCATCGTGCCGCTGATGGACGATTACACCGTGCTGCTCGCCCCGGCGACGACGACGGGCAAGAATGTGCTGCCGCGCGTGGCGGCGCTGCTCGATGTCGGACAGATCTCCGACATCATTGAGGTTAAGTCGCCGGACACGTTCGTGCGGCCGATCTATGCGGGCAATGCGCTGGAGACGGTGCAGACCTCCGACAAGACCGTCGTCGGCACGGTGCGCACGACGGCCTTCGCCAGCACGGGCGAGGGCGGCTCGGCCACGGTCGAGACCGTGACCCCAGCCGCTGCAGTGGGGCTATCGAGCTTCGCGGGCTCCGATATCACCGTGAGCGAGCGCCCCGAGCTCACGTCCGCGGGCATCGTCATCTCGGGCGGCCGTGGCATGGCGTCCGGCGAGAATTTCGCCAAGCTGATCGAGCCCATCGCCGACCGGCTGGGCGCGGCGATCGGCGCTTCGCGCGCGGCGGTCGATTCCGGTTACATGCCCAATGATTATCAGGTCGGTCAGACCGGCAAGGTCGTGGCGCCGGATCTGTATATTGCCGTGGGCATTTCCGGCGCGATCCAGCATCTGGCCGGCATGAAGGATTCCAAGGTGATTGTCGCCATCAACAAGGATGCCGACGCGCCGATCTTTCAGGTGGCCGACTACGGGCTGGTGGGCGACCTGTTCACCGTCCTGCCCGAGCTCGATGCCGAGCTTAAAAAGGCGGGATATGGAGCGTAAGTGGGGTTCATGAGGAATACCGATGGACGACATTGTTCAAGGCTCGGATCTCCGCGCCGACCCAACCTCGAAGCAGGAGCGTAAAGTGGAGCCCATTCACAAGATCGCCGTTATCGGCGCGGGTCAGATGGGCAGCGGGATTGCCCATGTGGTGGCGCTCGGCGGGCACGACGTCGTGATCAACGACCTCGCCAGAGAGCGTTTCGACCTTGCAATGCAGGCCATCGACAAGAACCTGACGCGACAAGTGTCCTCCGGCAAGATCACCGAGGAGGAACGCGAGAAGACGCTGGCCCGCATCACCTTCGGCGAAACCTACGAGTCCCTCGCCGATGCCGACCTGGTGGTCGAAGCCGCCACCGAGGACGAGACCGTCAAGCGAAAGATCTTCGTGGCGATTTGCCCATTCCTCAAGCCCGACGGCATCATCGCCACCAATACCTCATCGATCTCCATCACCCGGCTCGCGGCCACCACGGATCGTCCCGAGCGCTTCATCGGCATGCATTTCATGAACCCGGTGCCGGTCATGGAGCTGGTCGAGATGATCCGCGGCATCGCCACCGACGACGTCACGTTCACCCGCGCCAAGGATTTCGTCGAGTCGCTCGGCAAGACGACCGCGGTGTCGGAGGATTTCCCGGCCTTCATGGTCAATCGCATCCTGCTGCCGATGATCAACGAGGCGGTGTACACGCTCTATGAGGGTGTCGGTTCGGTCGACGCCATCGATACGGCCATGCGGCTCGGTGCCCATCATCCCATGGGGCCCTTGCAGCTCGCCGATTTCATCGGCCTCGATACCTGTCTGTCGATCATGCAGGTGCTGTATGAAGGGCTCGCCGATTCCAAGTACCGGCCTTGCCCGCTGCTGGTGAAATATGTCGAGGCCGGATGGCTTGGGCGGAAGTCCAAGCGCGGCTTCTACGACTATCGCGGCGAAACGCCGATGCCGACGCGCTAGCGACGGCGGCCGGTCTCTCGATCAGCGCTTTGCCACGCGCCACCGGCAGGTTTTTCGGTGCGCGCGCTTGCTTGAAGACATCATCGATCATCGTTAAGGTCCGCCCTGGAGCGATACCATTTCCTCGCATGGTGGTTGGTGGGCCGCCATCACCCGAAGGGAGATCATCGATGAAGTTTGATACGCGTTTCGCCGTCGGCACGGCTCTGGCACTTGCGTTCGGTCTGACGGTGGCCGCGAGCCCCGCGCTCGCGGAGTGCAATCCCGATAACGCCTTGTTTGAAGACAATTTCGAGTTCATGGACGTCTCATGGGGCGAGCCTGAGCGAGAATTTCTCCGTCGAGGACGAGGCCCTGCTGGTCAAGGGTTGGCGCGAGCAGGTCAATTTCACCACCCAGAACGAAGGTGCCAATGTTTGCGTCGACGCCACCGTGGTCGATGCGCCGAAGCCCGCAAATAGCCCCATGGGCCTGGTGTTCTGGTGGGCCGACTGGGACAATTACTATTATCTATGGGTGTGGCCCGACGGCGGTCTCGAGGTCCGGCGCGTATTCAAGGGCAATTCGTCGACCGTGTTCACCACGGAGACGCTGGCGCTGAAGAAGGGCGTCGGCGAGACCAACCAGATCGAGCTCAAATTGAAGCCCCGGGACGCCACCGTCATCGTCAACGGGACCAAGGTGCAGCGCTTCAAGGGCGTACAGCCCAAGGACGGCGGCGTGGTCGGCGTCACCGCGACGTCCCCGTCCGACGCCCCGGCGACCTTCAAGTTCGACAACTTCATCGTGAGCGTGCCGGACGCGGAATAGACGACACCAGCACTGCCGGTGCAAATCAGGCCGCGGCCGGGATGCCGGCGGCGGCCTGAGTTCGTGTTCGGTCTGGTGGTCTGAAAAGCTGCCGGACCTAGAGTTCCTGAATGTCCTCGGTTTCCGGAAGGTCCTGCTCGGGCGAAGGCGCCATGGATCGGGCCGGGTCCCATTTCCTTCGCAGGGCGAGCGGCGCTTGTGCCGCCCGGCCCATCTCGGACGCGGTGGTGCGGTTCGGCGCGCCCATATCTCTGTCGGCCGGTGCTGCTTGCGCGGCCTGGTCCGGCGCCGAGCGCGCGAGGGGGTGCCCGGCAGCGTGGTCGGCGGTTCTTGCGGCGTGTGCGGTTTGCGCGGCGGCGGACCTTACCAAGGTCCGGCCAAAGGCTTGGCTTGCGGTCGGTTGCGCCGCGGCCTGTGCGGCCTGCATGGGTGCTGTGCGTGCCGCGTCACCTCCGCCGGTGCGATCGCCCGCCCTGCCGCTCTGCGTGCCTTGCGCCGCCTGAGCCGTTGCCGATCGCGACTGACCTTGCGTGGACTGGGCTGCGCCGTCGGGCCTGGCCGCTTGCGCGGCCTGAGCCGTCGCCGATCGTGCCTGGCTTTGCGCGGACGGGGCGGCGCCGTCGGGCTTGGCCGCCTGTGCCGCTTGAGCGCTTGCCGCTCTTGCGAGGCTTGGACTGGTTTTGGCGCCGGCGCTGGGCTTGGCCGCTTGCGCCGAGGGCCGGGACGCCGAGCGCACTCCGTCCGATGCCGAGGCCGATCTCGCCGCCGGATTGGCGGCTTGCGCCATCTGCGTACCGGCCGAGCGGGTCCGGCTAATGGTGGACTGACTGCCGGCCGATTTTGCCGTCCCAGCGGCAGAGGTGGTGGCCGAGCGCGTCAGGGCTGGCCCCTCCCCGCCATGGGCGTGTCTGGGTTTCCGAGTGGCGCTGGACCTTGGTCGTGCGCGACAGGCTTGCTTGAGACGCCGCGTGTCCCGTCGCCCTCATGCTTTGCGCCGCCTGGACGCCTTTGGTCGCCGGCGGGGCCGAGCGCGCGCCAGCCGGCAGCGTGCCCTTCCTGATCGCGTTCTCCGTGAACATCGTGTCGCCGGACCGGCCGGCATAGATCGCCACCAGGGCGAGGACGGCAACGGTTGCGATCGCCAGAATCGCGTAGCTGAGCTTTGCATCTTTCGTCGACATTCTTCTCTCCGAAGTTTGGATGATCGATGCTCCTGTCCGCGAATTAAGACCGCGTTCGATGTCAATTGCAAGGCGCGACTGGTCAGGAAAACCCCTGTTCCCCGCTGTTTTTCCGTGAATGCCAGATGAATGGCGCCCTCAGCTTCGGTTCAGCCGGGATCTGCGAAAACAGCATCCTGACACGAGCGGGGGGTTGCTTCCGCTCTCCCAATAGAGCCCGCGCCACTCGTGAGGAGGGCGCATCAAATGGAGGTTGCTCCGATGTTGAAGACCGCCCTTATGACTGCCGTCGCCTGTGCCACGCTGGCGCTCGGCGCCCCGCTTGCCACCAACGCAGCCGAGACCGCGCTGTCCGGCGAGGCGCTGCGCAGCGCCGTGACCGGCAAGACCGTCTATCTCAAGATTTCCGGGTTCGAACTGCCGATCCAGTACAGCGCCGGCGGCAGCATGAAAGGCAGCATGGGCACGATCGCCGCCGCCTTCTCCCGGGGCGATGGCTCCTCCGATCGCGGCAAGTGGTGGATCGCCGACGACCAGCTCTGCCAGAAATGGTCCAGTTGGATGGAAGGCCGCACCTATTGCTACAAGCTCAGCCGCAACGGCAGTGCGGTGCGCTGGGTGCGCGACGATGGCCGCTCGGGCACTGCGCGTCTCGGCGGCTAACGCCTCGATTCCTCCTCTACCCCCGCCTGCAACCTTGGCCGGACCCGTTCGATCGGGCCCGGCCATTTTTTGTCAGGACGCTCGCTAAAGGCGCGCTCTTCGTCAGGGACGCGCCTCGATGATCATGTTGAAGGGCGTGTCGGCGGCGCGGCGCACGCGGCTGAATCCCGCTTCTTTGAGCACGTCCGTCAGGCGCTTCTCGCCGGCCTGAGCGCCGAGTGCCGCCCCCACTTCCTGGTTGAGCGATGCGGGCACGCAGATATTGGTGGAGAAGGCGTAGTAGATGCGGCCCACCGGGTTGAGATTCGCTTTCAGCGTGTCGCCGGCCAACGGCTCGACCAGCATCAGCGTGCCATCTGGTTTTAGGGTCTTGCGGATGTGCGTCGCGGCGCCGACCGGATCGCCCATGTCGTGCAGGGCGTCGAACACCGTGACCAGATCGAAGTCCGCACCGGCGAAATCCTGCGCACGCGCCACTTCGAAGCGCAGATTGCCCTGGCCGTTGGCGGCACTCTGCGCATGGTCGATCGAAGGCGCATGGAAGTCGATGCCGACGAAGTCAGAGCTCGGAAAAGCCTCGGCCATGATGATGGTGGAGGCGCCGTGGCCGCAGCCGACATCGGCGATCTTCGCGCCCGCCGCGAGCTTGTCCGTGACGCCGTCCAGCGCCGGCAGCCATTCAGCCACGAGATGGGCCTTGTAGCCTGGGCGGAAGAAGCGCTCCGTGCCGCAGAACAGGCAATTGTTATGGTCGCCCCAGCCGACGCCGTCGCCGCTCTTGAAGGCACGTGTCAGCTTGGGCTCATCAGCGAAGACCGCGGCCAGCGAATAGAAGCCGCCGGTCATGTTGACGGGGCTGTCGGGGTCGGCGAACACGGCGGCCTGTTCCGGCGTCAATGAGAACGTGCCGGCCGTCTCGTCGTAGTCGATATAGCCGGAGGCAGCTTGCGCCGACAGCCATTCGCGGACATAGCGTTCATGCGTGGCGGTCTTGTCGGCCAGGCCCTGCGAATCCAGGGGGCCGTGCTCGGCGAGAGCGCGGTAAAGCCCGAGCTTGTCGCCGACGAGCACGAGCGCGGCGTTGGCCGCGGCGCCGAGTTCTTGCACCATCATGTGGAGCAGAGGCTCCAGTTTCTCCATATTCAAGGTCATCTCGATGCTCCTTTGGGGCGCGCGCTTGAGGCACGCGGGGTCGCGTTCGTCGCATAGCATGCCCGTTGCGGGCGTGCATGACGTCCGTCAGGCGCTGGCGGTCCCGCTTGAAACGTTGGGTTTGGTTCAGACGTCACCGGTCCGCGGGGCTGGCCCCGGCTGGAGATGTCCCCAACCGAGGCCAGGAAGTCGGGCTTTGCGTGACCGCTAGTTGCGATGATCGCGAACCTTCTGCTCGCGCGGTGCAGGAGCGCCGTTGCTCGCGACCGGCTTCGGCGCGCGGTGATCGCGAACCATCGGCTGCCTTGCGGCGGGCGCGCCGTTGTTCACGACAGGCTGCGGCGTGCGGTGGTCGCGGACCATCGGCTGACGCGCGGCAGGCGCACCGTTGCTCACGATGGGGCCGGCTTCGGCGGGGGCGGCGGCGCCCATAAGCCCGGTCACCGCCATTCCACCCAAAACAATAAAGGCGATCTTGAAGTTCGACATCGTAGGTTCCTCTCTGGTGTTGCCGATCATCGGCGTGTCGCTAGGATGTCGGAGAGATGGAGCGGGTGCCGTGAGCGCGCCAGTTCACGAACTGAACCAAGACACGAAGGGGCCGATCATGCGGACAAGCAGGCGGGACAAAGCCGCATCGGCGAATGCGCCGAGTGGCGGCTACGGTCAGTTCTGTCCGGTGTCCATGGCGGCCGAGGTTTTGTGCACACGGTGGACCCTGATCTTGGTGCGCGAGCTATTGGTGGGGGTCACCCGCTTCAACGACTTCCGGCGGGCCCTCCCGCGCATCTCACCCGCACTTTTATCTAAGAGACTCAAGGAGTTGGAGGCAGAGGGAATCATTTCCCGGCGACCGACCGATGAAGCCGGCGTCTTTGACTACACCCTCACCGATGCGGGTAAGGATCTCTGGGACGTGGTCGAGGCCATGGGCCTTTGGGGCCATCGTTGGCTCGAGAGGCATTTGTCGCTGCAGAACCTCGATCCCTCGCTTTTGATGTGGGATATGCGCCGGCGTCTGAACCCCGATCCCATGCCGTCCGGCCGCAAGGTGATACAGTTTCAGTATCCGGACCTCCCGAGCGACAAGCGGCACTATTGGCTCGTCGTGGAAGAAGGCTGTGACGTCGATTTATGCTCGGTCGATCAAGGCTTTGACGTCGACCTCTATGTCGTCACCGATCTGCGCACCATGACGTCCATCTGGATGGGGCTATCCAAGCTCGAGGACGAGTTGGCCGAGCGGAAGATCAAGCTGACCGGGGATCGCGCCCTGCAGCAATCAATGGCTCAATGGCTCGGCTTGAGCATTTTTGCGCCGATTTCCAGGATGGTCGGCGAAAATTCGGCCAGTTTGACCGGCTGAATCCAGCGTTATGGCCGCCGCGACCGTGCTGCTAGGCCCTGAGACTCCTGCTCGGCGCGGAGGGTAGATGCTCGATGGCGATGCGCATCAGCTCCGGCAGGGAGTGCACGCCGAGCTTCGTCTTCAACTGACTGCACGTATTGGCGATCGTCTTGTAGCTGACATGGAGATCGGCCGCGATCTGGGCGTAGGGCTTGCCTTCGGCGAGTAGCGACAGGATCTGCAGCTCGCGTACGGTGATCGAGCGCAACGGATTGGTGGTGCGGCCCCTGGCTTCCATGAAGGCGACTTCCGAGGCCAGCTCATGGCTGAGATAAGGGATCCCGTTGCGGATATGCTCGAATGCCTTGACGATCTCCTCGCCCGAGGTGTCCTTCAGGATGTAGCCATTCGCGCCGATCTTCAGCGCCCGGCTGACGATGAACGGGTCGTTGTGCATGCTGAACACCAGGATCGGTGTGCGGGTGTCATGGAGGCGCAGGCGTCGGATGAAGGACAGGCCGCCGAGCGAGCCGGTGCGCATGGCCAAATCGACGATGATCACGTCCGGCTTCTTGTTGCGATAGAGTCGGAAGCCTTCGGCTAGGCTTTCCGTCTGGATGATGCGCTTGACACCGGCAAATTTCAGAAGCTGACGGCAGCCTTCAAGCACGATCGGATGATCGTCGATAACAAGCACTTGCATTTAGGATGCCTCTATTCTCTCAAACTGTTTGTGGGGGCTTGCGGCGGTGACGGCGCTGATGGGGATGATCACGCGCAAGATGGCGCCTTGCGACGGCGCGCTTTGAATGGTGCATGAGCCGCCCAGCGCATGGACACGTTCGCGCATGGCGGTCAGTCCGAAGCCGAGGACAGTGTCGGGTAGGATGCCCCGGCCATTGTCTTGAATCAGAAGTTGCAGCGTCGGCCCTTTCGCCGTGGCATCGCCGTCGCGCGGCGCGCGTTTCTCGAATAGATCGACCCGCACCATGTCGGCCTTGCCGTGACGAATGGCGTTGGTCACTGCCTCCTGAATGCAGCGGTAGACGGTGAGATCGATGGCGTCGCCGAAGCGCGAGCCGCGGGTCCGGAGCGAGTGGGTGACGCCGACCTCGGGATACCGGCGTTGCAATTCGCTGAGGAGATCGCCGGACAGCTCCGACAGCGCCACGCGGCCGAGGGAGACGGGCCGCAGCTTCTTCAGCATGACCCGGTTCATCATCTTCAGGCGCTCTGTGACGCGCAGAATCTCGCCGATATGACCACGGATGTCGACGGTCCGCGCGTCGCGGCGGCGTCCGGTCAGGCGCTGCACCGACATGGCATTGGCCATGATGCCGAATAAGCAGGGACTCGCCTCGTCGTGGAGCTCGTTGGCGATCTCGCGCCGCTCGTCCTCCTGCACGGTGATGAGCTGGCCGTAGAGGCGGCCGTTCTCGGCGCGGGCGCGACCGAGAGTCTCGGCGAGCTTGTTGAAGCGCTCGGTGATGGCGCCGAGCTCCATGACCCGCGGCGGGGTCAGGCGGGCGGCGTAGTCGCCGTCCTCGAGACGCAGGAGGCCGCGGGCGACGTTCGCCAGAGGATCCAGCATGCGGCCGAGAACGGCGTAGAGCATGGCGAGCGCCAGGATATCGAGCACCAGCAACACGAGGGCCAGCGCTGAAACGTCGTGCCAGACCTCGGCGATCTCGTCGGCAGGCTCGCCGGCGATGACGACGGTGCCCAAATTCCAGACTTTCGGCATCGACGCGACCGGCCGCTCGACGATGAGAACGGACCCCGCGCTCGGCGCTGCCAGCACCACGCTCAAGGTGCGCGGCATGACCTCCGGTTCGACCAATGCGCTGAACCAGGCGGGAGCGGGCGCCGGCCGATCCGGATCGGGCGCCGCGCTCGGCTCAGGCGAAAGCTGCACCAGCTCGCCTTGCGCGTCGGCCATGTAGATGCGGACGTGGCGCAGGCGGCCGATCTTGAGACGGCTGGCGAGTTGCGTACTGTTCTTAGCGAGCCCGCCGGAGTGGCCGCCCGGCGTCAACGACAGGATCGCGACGCGCACGAAGTTCTTGGCGATATCGACCGAGGCCTCGATCTCGACCCGCGTCGCTTGGCGTGCGTTGGCGACCCAGATCACGCCGGCTAAGACGAGCGCGATGAGGTTGATCACGCCGACGGCGATCAGCAGCTGGGTGCGAATGGTTTGGTCGTACCAGATCTTGTTCAGCAATTTACCCACCTTCGGTTTCCTAGCCTTCTCGGTCATCGCCGGGGTCCACGCGTCATCCCCAATGCGCGTGATTGCCGGGGGGCGCGAGACGCGCTTCCTTCAGTTGCCGTAGGGCGGCTTCGCGACCGACCCCCTGTTGGCGCAGATTGAAATAATGCTGGCAGAGGGAGCCGAAGCCCTCCTTGGTGACGTCGTCACACCCGAGCGAAAGCACGCCGAGAAGCGCGAGCGCCACAGCGCGCGCCGCAAGAGCGGCTGTCGCGGACAATGGAGACAATCTCTTAGAGGGCATTTCCAAGCTGCTTTGGCTGCACGCAAAACGCACCGGCGCGAGCGCTGCCGGGCGTCGCGGCCGGTGACATCGACAACGATGTGCCGCGCATGATGCCACCGGGGCGATTGCCAAGGACACTCAATACATTTGCCGTTTGTTCCCGGGAATGCGTCTCGCGATGCCACACCCGCGAGTGATTGATCTGGCGAGCGGGCGGGACTTATCGCGCCATAAGCATGGGACTCGTCCAGGCCGGTTCGGACGAGAATTGCCCTGCCGGTTTAGAGCAATGAGCAGACGCAACAGCTTTGGCTAAAAACTGGTGACCCCGACAGGATTCGAACCTGTGACCCTCAGATTAGGAATCTGATGCTCTATCCGACTGAGCTACGGGGCCGATGGATGGCTCTCGTTGGATGTAGAGGAGGCTCAGCGCGCCCGCAACCCAGGAAACGGGCGATTCCCGGGCCGAAACTGCGCGCCGCGGCCGCCTTTGACTCCCTGCGGCCGTCGCCAGGGCCGTTTGCACAACCGCTAGAAGGCGTTAGGCTCTATCCGGGAGAGGCGCTACCGAAGGTTGCCTGCTGGAGGGTGTCAGTCATGTCGGCCGCTAGGGACCAAACGGGGAGGGTCGTCGCCGCGATCATGCGTGTGCTGGATCTGGATTCGGCGGCAGGGGAGCGCGGGCCAAGGCGATGTTGAGGGACCTCAGTACCCGCAAGAAGCTGTTCCTCCTTTGCAGCGCCTTTGTCATCGCCATTGCCGTGGCGATCTACAGCCTCGTGGCCGAAAAGCGCATCGCCATTGATTTTGCCGGCAAGGAGCTCGTCGGCGTCGGCTATATGGAGGGCCTCCAGGACGTTTACGCCGCGCTCGTCACGGGTCCGCCCGACAACGCCGTCGCGATCGTCGAGTCGCTCGACAGCGCCGAAGCAGCGTCCGGGGATCGGCTTCACACAAAAGCACTCAAGCAATCGCTGGCAACGACGCTGCGCCGGCTTTGGTCGGGGGAGATACAGGGCGAGGCGCAACTCAACCTTGTCGCCGAAGCCCTGGATAAGTCCAATGACCTGATCCGGCGCATCGGCGACGATTCCAATCTCACGCTCGATCCCGACCTCGATACCTACTATCTGCAAGACACCCTGGTTCGGCAAATCCCCCAGTTGCTTGCCCGGCTCGGCGAACTGCGGAGCGTTACAAGCACGTATGAGTCGGAGACCGTTGGTGACGCTAAGGCGCGCCTCATCGCCCTCACGGCGATGGCGCAATCGACCACGGAGGAGATCGCGAAGAATTCCGCCTCGGCGTATCGGGGAAATCCGAGTGGTGCCCTGCGGCGCGGCACCGAGCCGCTGATAGCGGTGGCACTGTCCAGTGTTTCCGCCTATCTCGGAAATGTGGATGACGGCCTGGCCCAATCAGGCAGCCTCGACCGGGCCGCACTCGATTCGCTTTGGCAGAGCGCCGCGCAGGACACGCTCGTCGCCTGGAATGCCGGTCTGACGGAGCTCGAGGGACTTCTGGACCAACGCATTGACGGTCTCATGAGCCGGCTCTACCGCAGCCTGCTCATCATGTTGCTCCTCACGGCGCTCAGCATTCTGCTGGCATACCTCACATACCGGCACATCGTGCGTCCGCTTTCGCGCCTCGAGGGCGTGGCAAGGCGCGTTCAGGAGACCAAGGACTACGGCCACCGGGTCGACTACAAGAGCAACGACGAGATTGGCCGCCTCGCCGGTGCATTTGACGAGATGCTGGTTGAACTGGACGTGGCGCGGTCGCGCGAGCTGACGGAGCAGGCCGAGCGCGCGACGCGCAAGCGGCTGGGCGTTCTGCTCGACGCATCGCCGGCCGTCATATATTGCCGGTCCGCCAGCGGCGACTACCAGCCAACCTACGTCAGCGACAGCATCAAGCGCCTGTTCGGCTGCACGCCGCAGGACTATCTCGCCAATCCTTATCTGTGGCGCGAGCACGTCCACCCCGACGATATCCCACGCATCAACGCCTGGGTCGAAGCGATCTTCGAGAACGACACGCGCTCGATTGAATATCGCATTCGCCGTGCGGATGGGAACTACTTCTGGGTGAACGACCGGCAGCAGGTGGTGCGCGACGACAAAGGCGAACCCCTCGAGATTGTCGGGTCATGGACCGATGTGACCGAGCGCAAGGAGGCGGAGTCCGCTCAAGCCGAGGCACGGGAGCGGCTCGATCTGTTGCTCGATGTGGCGCCCGTGGTGATCTACAGCTTCGCCGCCACTGGCGACTTCGCGCCGACTTTCATAAGTCCGAACATCCAGCGGTTGCTGGGCTACCGGCAGGAGGAATATTTGGAAGGCGCCGGCTTCTGGCGGGATCACGTGCACCCCGAGGATCTGCCGCGGCTCGAGGAGGAGCAGTCCGAAGTCTTTCGCAGCGGTATGCATCTCGCCGAGTATCGCTTCCTCGACAAGCACGGCACTTATTGTTGGCTCAGCGACGAACAGCAGCTCATCCGCGACAAAGCGGGAAACCCGGTCGAGGTGGTGGGCTCATGGAGCAATATCGATTCACGCAAGGAGGCGGAACAGGCGTTCCAAGCCTCCCAGGTGGAACTGGCCAAGGCGACCGAGGCGGCGCTCGAGGCCAACGAGGCCAAGAGCATCTTTCTCGCCAATATGAGCCATGAGATCAGAACGCCGATGAACGCCATCATTGGCCTGTCCCATCTCGCGCTGAAGACGGATTTGAGCCCGCGCCAGCGCGACTACGTGCTCAAGATCAAGAGCTCCGGCCAGCACCTGCTCGGCATCATCAACGACGTTCTCGATTTCTCGAAGATCGAGGCCGGGAAGCTGTCGATCGAGAGTATCGACTTCGATCTCGACAAGGTGCTGGAAAATGTCGGGAACTTGATGTCCGAAAAGGCTTCCGCCAAGGGGCTCGAGCTGATCTTTGATGTCGAGCAGGGGGTCTCGGCCCACTTCAAGGGCGATCCGCTGCGCCTCGGACAGATTCTGATCAATTTCTGCTCGAACGCCGTCAAGTTTACCGAGACCGGTGAGATCTGGGTGCAGGTGCGCGTGCTCGAGGACCGCGACGACAGCCAGCTTGTCGCCTTCTCGGTCACCGATACCGGGATCGGTATGACGCAGGAACAGGTCGACCGCCTGTTCCAGGCCTTCGAGCAGGCGGATGCCTCGACCACCCGCCGGTATGGCGGGACGGGCCTTGGGCTGGCCATCTCCAAACAGCTGACCGAGCTTATGGGCGGCTCCGTCGAGGTTCACAGCACGCTGGGCAAGGGCAGCGTCTTCCGCTTTACGGCGTGTCTCGGCAAGAGTACCTCGGCGCCGCGCCCGCGGCTGCTGCAGTCCGATTTGCGCGGCCGGCGCGTTCTGGTCATCGACGATAATTCGCATGCGCGCACCGTGCTGGCGACTATGCTGAACAGCATGACCTTCACGGCGGACGAGGCGGCTTCGGGGGAGGAAGCGCTGGAGATGCTGCGTCAGGCGGGACAGGCGGGCGCGCCTTACGAGATTGTCTTCATCGATTGGCAAATGCCCGGACTCGACGGTATCGAGACGGGAAAGCGCATCCGTGAGTTGTTGGGCGTTTCGAAGCCGCCGCATCTCGTGATGGTCACGGCTTATGGCCGCGAGGAGGTGCTGAAGCAAGCCGAGGACAGCGGTTTCGAGAACGTGCTCATCAAACCGGTCACGTCGTCGATCCTATTCGACACGGCGGTCGTCGCGCTTGGCGGCGAGCGCGACGGAATGGAGCCGACCAGTACAGGCCCATCCTTGGACGTTGCGCGTTTGCGCGGGGCCCGGGTCCTCTTGGTCGAAGACAATGCGATCAATCAAGAGGTGGCCATGGGCCAGCTCGAGGACGCCGACGTGTTTGTCGACCTGGCGGAGAACGGCGAGCAGGCGATCAGGTTGATCGAGGAGAACGATTACGACGTGGTGCTCATGGACATGCAAATGCCGGTGATGGATGGGGTGGCCGCCACGCGCATCTTGCGCTCCGACCGGCGCTACCAAGACCTGCCCATCATCGCCATGACCGCCAATGCGCTATCGTCCGATCGCGAGTTGTGCCTGGAGGTGGGGATGAACGACCACATCCCCAAGCCGATCGATCCCCACCAATTGTTCGGCACATTGCTGCGGTGGATTCGCCGGGACGAAGCGGCCGGGACGACCGAGGTGAAGAACGGTGCCCGGGCCAAGCCGGCGGCGGACGACGAGGTCGGCGAAGCACTGGAGCTCAAGGGAATCGATGTCGATGCTGGCTTGCGCTTCACCGGCGGCAGCCGCAAACGCTATGCGGCGCTCTTACGCAAATTTGCCGAAGGGCAGGGCGGCACGGTCGAGGTCATCCGGCTGGCGCTATCGAATGGCGACGCGGCGACGGCCGAGCGCGCGGCCCACTCGCTGAAAGGCGCCGCCGCGACCCTTGGGGCCGCGCCGCTAGCAGCGGCCGCGGGCGAGACGGAGAGCGCCGTGCGGATGGGGAAGGACGCCGAGGACACGCTGAGGACGCTGTCGCTGATCCTCGATCCGGTGATCAAGTCCATCGAGACTTCGCTGCCCGCCGAGACCGATGAACTCAGCAAGGCCCCGGCAGGGGACCCCGGCACGGTTGCCGCGCCACTGGCTCGCCTCAAACAGCTTCTGGAAAGCGATGACGGCGAAGCCGCGGACTTCATGATCGAGGTCAAGCCCCAGCTTTCCGGTGTGCTCACCCCGGCGGAGGTCAAGGCGCTTACGCGTCAGGTGGGCAATTTCGAGTTCGAGGCGGCGCTCAAATGCCTGTCGGGAATCGCCTCCCGCCTCTCGCTCAATATCGAAGGACAGTGATGTTAAGCTCTCAGCGCAAGCTCGTGCTCGTGGTCGACGATACACCGACCAACGTCACCGTGGTGTCGGGGGTGCTGAAGGATCAGTTCCGCACCAAGGTGGCGACCAATGGCGAGAAGGCGCTAGCGCTCGCTATGGGGCCAGAGAAGCCAGACCTGATCCTGCTCGACGTGATGATGCCGGGGATGGACGGCTACGAGGTCTGCCGCCGGCTCAAGGCCGACCCCGAGACCGCCGAGATTCCCATCATCTTCCTGACGGCGAAAACCGATTCCATCGACGAGGAAAAGGGCTTCGACGTCGGCGCCGTCGATTACATCCATAAGCCCTTCTCGGCCCCGATCGTGCTTGCCAGGGTCAAGACGCAATTGGCGCTGAAGGAGGCGGTCAGCGAGGCGCAAGAGGCGCGCGCGCAGGCCGACCAGTTGCTCCATGCGCTCTTGCCGAAGAAGGCCGCCGACGAGATACGCAATTTCGGGACGATGATCCCGCGGCGCTATGAGAATGTCGCCGTGCTGTTCTGCGATGTGACCAACTTCACCGCCTATTGCGATCAGCACGAGCCGGAGGATGTGGTGTCACGGCTCGATGCGCTGTTCGTCATCTTCGAGCGCGTCGCGGCGAAGCATGGGTTGGAGAAGATCAAGACCATCGGCGACGGCTTCATGGCGGCGGCAGGCTTGCTGCACGAGATCGACGATCCCATCGGATCGGCGGTGCGCTGCGGCCTGGAGATGGCCTCGACCTTGATCGAGGCGCATCTCGGCTGGGAGGTCAGGGTCGGCGTCCATGCCGGACCCGTGGTCGCCGGCGTCGTCGGCCAAGAGCGGTATCAGTTCGACATTTGGGGCGACACGGTCAATCTCGCCGCACGCATGGTCGGCATGGGCGAGTCCGGGAGCGTCGCCGCCACGCAGGAGATCTGGGAGCAGCTGTCGTCCACCTTCCACGGCGAGGCGCTGGGCGAGATCGAGGTCAAAGGCAAAGGCGCCATCGCCATCTTCGGCATCAGGGCGCGACCGCCGGCGTGAGCGTTCCGTCCTGCGTGGCGGAGTGGGGCCCTAGTTTTTGAAGTAGGCCAGGATCAGGAAGATGATCCAGCCCACCAGGAAACCGCTGGATAGGATGATCAGAAGGCCATTGAGCGAAATGAACCAGACGCGCCCTTCTCCGATCATCGTGTCGGCTCTGGCAAAAGCCCCTTGGTCAGGCGCGAATAATTCTTTCTCGATTTCGAGGACCAACCGGCGCCATTTTCTCTGGAGGTGCCTGCCGATGACGGTGACGGCAACCCAAATGGCCGAGAGAAATATGCCGGCCACCGGTATCATGGTCCGGGGGCCGTCCCAGGACTGATAGGCGGGACTGCCGAAGAAGGCGAAGAGCCCGCTATTGATAAGCAGGAAGAAATTGTTGCGCGTCCATACGAGCGGCGCATGGGCACGGAATTGAGTGAGGGCTTCGCAATATATGAACGTGAGCTGTTCGGCTTTCGTCATTGGCTTTGGCGTTTGAGAGCGTCCTGGAGATCCTGGCGCCTAGCATACAATCTAAGATTGTATCACTTCAATAGTTCTTTTCTAGGTTGTCTTTTCGGCGCAACGCTGCTCTACGCATCGCCTGCCGTCGCTTGCGCGTTGCCGGCGGACGAAACCGCGACCGTCGCATCGGTCGAGGATGGCGAGACGCTTCAACTCACCGACGGTCGCAAGGTGAGGCTGCTCGGCATCAAGGCTCCCGCGGCACCGCTTGGCTGGAAGGGCGAGGCTCCTTGGCCGTTCGTCGCAGAGTCGAAGGCGGCACTTGAGCGGCTCGCGACAGGGGCCGCAGTCGAGCTCAGCTTCGACGAGCGCCGGGAGGACCGCTACGGCCATCTCCTGGCACAGGTCACTCTGCTGCGGGGTGGGGACCGGATCTGGCTGCAAGATGAACTCGTCGCGCAAGGATTGGCCCGGGTCTATTCGCTCGCCGACACGCGCGCCTGCGTGGCCGAGCTGTTGGCGCGGGAGGATGAGGCGCGCCGCGCGCGGCGTGGCCTCTGGCGCTCTTGGGCCTATCGCGTCGAGGATGTCGCCGACGTTAAGCGTCTCGGCCGGCTCACCCACAGCTATCAGCTTGTCGAGGGGACCGTTCACGCAGTGGGCGAGGGGCGAAAGCTGCTCTATGTGAACTTCGCCGAGGATTGGCACAGCGACTTCACCATCACCATCGCACGGAAAGACCTGGCCGCGTTCGAGACCGCGGGCTTCGACCTCGAACGGCTTGCCGGCAAGCGCGTGCGGGTGCGGGGCATCATCGAATGGTGGAACGGACCGATGATCGCCGCCACCCATCCCGAGCAGATCGAAATCTTGGACCCGGCGCCCGCGCTCTGAGTCGTCTTGTTTGCCGGCTCACAAGGAAATGGCCGGACGTTGCCGCCCGGCCATGACCAATTCCAGATGTCGCGGCAGTGGCGCTTAAGCGGCCTTGGTGCGCGCGGCGTCCTCGGCCGCCAATTTGTTGTGGCGGGCCGTCTTGGCGAGGACATCGTCGATCTTGGCGATGGCCGAGGCCTCGTCCAGCTTCTCCACTGCGGCCAGCTCGCGGGCCATACGGTCCAGGGCAGCTTCGTAGAGCTGGCGCTCGGAATAGGACTGCTCGGGCTGGGCCTCGGAGCGGTACAAGTCGCGCACCACCTCCGCGATGGAGATGAGATCGCCGGAGTTGATCTTGGCTTCGTATTCCTGGGCGCGCCGGGACCACATGGTGCGCTTGACGCGCGCCTTGCCCTTGAGCGTGGTGAGGGCCTTCTTGAGGACCTTGTCCTCCGAGAGCTTGCGCATGCCGACACTCTCAAGCTTCGAGGTCGGGACCCGCAGGGTCATCTTGTCCTTCTCGAAGTTGATAACGAACAGCTCGAGCTTTGCACCAGCAATTTCCTGCTCTTCGATGCTCACGATTCGGCCGACGCCATGCGCCGGATAAACGATACACTCGTTTGTCCGGAAACCGTGTCTTTGCTGGGGTCTCTTTTTATCGGGCATACTCTCGCCTCATCTATTGAAATTGTTTAGTGGGCGCAGAAACCAAGTGACGTGAGCTTGCCCGCTTCTTTTGCCAGCGAAATATTACTGGCATCCGCCTTTGGGCGGCGTCCGGGCACAAGATAAGCGGTCGATCAGGTAGCCTGATCGCGCCAACTCCCCCAAGTCAGAAAAAAAAGCGCGCCTAAACAGCGTCGCCCTCTTGGTGCTTCACGCGCCGACAGTCTGCGCCATTTCAAAAGCACCATAACACAAATTTAGTGAATCTGAAAGTCGTGCTGTGCCGCAGCACCGCCCTTTCGGCGCCGCAATATGCGACATTTTGGCACTAAGGTTAACGCTTGCCCGTTGGAGGGCTTAGTCGCCTTCGCCGGGCTCCGCGGTGAAGTATTTCTCAAATTTGTCCGGCTCGGCCACGAAATCGTCGGCGTCGGCCGGCGCATCCTTCTTGGTCGTGATATTCGGCCAAGTCTCGGAATATTGCCGGTTCACCTCGAGCCACTGGTCCAGTTCCGGCTCGGTGTCGGGCTTGATGGCGTCCACGGGGCATTCCGGCTCACAGACGCCGCAATCGATGCATTCGTCCGGATGGATGACCAACATATTCGCGCCCTCGTAGAAGCAATCTACGGGGCAGACCTCGACACAGTCGGTGTACTTGCACTTGATGCAGACTTCAGTGACGACGTACGTCATCGTTCCCACACGCTTTTGGCTTCGCCCAGCCCATTATTCTAAGCCCTCGCGGGCTGACGGATGAGCCCTGGGAGCGCCCTGCCTATAACAATCGCGCCACCAGCACAAGGCGCTCTACCGCCCGGCAAACGGTGATTTTCAGCACCGGCCTCCAGCCGTACGGGGCAGCTTTAGGTTGAATTTCACGGTTCTCCCTAAGTCCGCGTCAATCAATTTATGGCACCCGAAGGGTCCGATAACGAGCGCCGTCAGACGCTCGCCACGAGAGGCTGCCCCGCAGCATGAACGACCTGTCCGAAGTGAGCAGCAAGCGTCAATCGATGGCGCAGATCGGACCGCTGCTTGCTGTCGGCGCGCTGGGCGCGGCGCTGGCGGTGGCAGCCTGGGTCGCCGTGTCGGCCTGGGAGCAGCGGCTCGCCAATGCAAAGTTCAATGACGTCGCCGGCGATTATGCGACGGTTCTGCAACACGGGCTCAACCAATATTTCGACAAGATCAGCGCCTTGCGCGCTTTCTACGACGCCTCCGCCGCTGTCGACCGCCACGAGTTCACGCTGTTCACAAGTCAAATCCTCGCCGGGTATGGCGACGCCATGCGTCTCCTCTGGTTGCCGCGCGTTGGCCGGGATGAACGCAGGGCGATGGAATTCGAGACGAGGAAAAACGGTCTCACCGACTTTTCGATAACCACTTGGCGTCCGAATGGACCTGTAAGTCCGGCGCTTGAGCGGCAGGAATATTTCCCGATCCTCTACTCGACGGTCGCGCAGGCGAGTACGGCGACGTATGGGACCGATCTGAATTCCGAGGCAGCCCGAAGCCACGCGATCGCCCGCGCGCGCGATGGAGATATCATGGCGATCGCGCAAGACATCCAACTGCGCAACCCCATCGCCGGGAAACGTCCGGGGTTTCTCGCCTTCCTCCCGGTCTACAAAGCAGGTTTCCCCCATAACAGCGTCACTACCAGGCGGCGGAACCTCCTCGGCGTGATTGCCGGCGCTTTCCAAACCGCGACCGTGTTCGACACCATCCTTGAGAAGGAAATTCTGCCGCAGAATGTCGACGTCTATCTCTACGCCGCGGGCGATAACGTCGAGGCTACGCCGATGTTCACGCGCAAGGCGCTCGGCGAGGAAGGTTCCGCCGCACCGATGTCGAAAGCGGCGCTCGCCGACCTGCCGCATTGGTCCGGGCCGATCCTGGCCGGCGATACGCGTTGGGAGCTATTTGTGGCGCCGGCCAAAGCGGGGCTCATCAATTACTACCGGGCGTGGCTCGCCGTCGTGCTGGTCGCCTTGGTGTTCGCCGCCGTGCTTGCCTATATGGGGGCATCGCTGCGGCATACGCTGCGGCTGGAGAAGGCCAACAAAAGGATCCTCCAACTCGCCCAGACCGACATTCTGACGACGCTGGCGAACAGGCGTGCGTTCATGAGGCGGCTTACCATGGCGTACGCTGCGAGCGTACGCGGCGCCCCGCCATTCGCTGTGCTCTATCTCGACATCGACGACTTCAAGGACGTGAACGACACGCTCGGCCATGCCATGGGCGACAAGCTGCTGAAGGCGGTCGTAGAACGGCTGCAGAGGGTCGTGCGGGAAGAGGATCTCTTGGCGCGGTTCGGCGGCGACGAATTCGCGATCCTTATGGGCAACGTTAACGATCCCGCAGATGCCGGCACCCTGGCGGCGCGGATCGGTGAAGCGCTTGCCGAGCCTTTCGTGATCGACGGCCATAAAATCTCCGTCACCTCGAGCATCGGCATCGCGCTCTACGCGCAGGGGACCGCCGGTCCCGACGCGATGATGGTGCAGGCCGATCTCGCGCTCTATGGGGCCAAGGACGAGGGGCGCAACTGCTACCGCTTTCATAGCGAGAATCTCGACCGCCAAGTCCATGAGCGCGTGCGCGTGGCCGACGAACTTCGAACGGCGATCGAGGACAACGACCTCGAGCTCTACTACCAGCCGCAGGTCGAGCTCGCGACGGGACGCGTGACGGGTCTCGAGGCCCTGGTACGCTGGAACCACAAGACAAGGGGCTTGCTGACTCCCGCCTCGTTCGTGCCGATCGCCGAGCGAACCGGCGCCGTCCTGCCGCTCGGGAACTGGGTCTTCGACGAGGCCTGCCGGCAAATGAAACTGTGGCAGGCCGAGGGACTGGCGCCGAAAGTGCTCGCGGTCAATGTCTCCGGCGTTCAGCTCAAGACCGGCTCCGAGCTTAAGCGCGAGGTCGAGGCCAGCCTGGTGAAATGGAACATCAACCCGGACGATATTGAGTTGGAGCTCACCGAGTCGGTGCTAATGGATGTGACCCAACGGCATAGCGACACGCTGGAGAATTTGCGCCGTCTGGGCATCAAGATCGCCATCGACGATTTCGGGACCGGATACTCGTCGCTCAAATATCTGACGACCTATCCCGTCAACCGGTTGAAGCTGGCGCAGGAGTTTGTGTTTCGCGTCACCGTCGACTACCGCAACGCGGCTGTGGTCCGCGCCGCCATCCGGCTCGCGCATGAGCTCGGCCTCGGCGTGATCGCCGAGGGTGTCGAGACCGAGGCGCAGATGCGTTTCCTGATCGGCGCCGGCTGCGAGCAGGCCCAGGGCTATTATTTCAGCCGGCCGGTGAAGGCCGCCGAAGCTACCGCGATCCTGCGCGAAGGCCGGATCGCCCCGGCCGCGCCCAAGAGCCAATTCAAAAGCCAGTTCACGCCGGCGGCCTAACGAAGGCTAGCTGTCGCCCCCGAGGAAGGCGTCCAGGCGGCGGCGGTCGCGCTTGGTCGGACGCTTGCCGGTCCGTGACGCCTTGTCAGGCTCCGGCGCATCCTCCGGCGTGAGGTCCTCGTAAAGCGATTGCGCGAGTGTCGCCGGGCCGCGGCGTTCGCTGAAGTCGGCGACACGCACCACCGACAACCGCCCCCCATGGGTCGCCGTCACCACGTCGCCGGGATGTACCAGCCGGCTGGGCTTCAGCACGCGATCGCCGTTGATCCGGACCTTCCCCTCGGTGATGAGGCGGGCGGCGCCCGTGCGTGTCTTCGTGAGCCGGGCGCACCATAGCCATTTGTCGAGCCGCTGCTCCAGCATGCAGGGATGCGTCAGCTGGTCTCGGACCGGCCGCGCGCGGCGAGCGTCGCCCGCAGCTCCTTGAGGGCGGCGAAGGGCGAGTTCTCCATGGCCGCTGCCGCGCGCTCCCGCTTGGCTTGGCGCTGCTCGGCCTGGCGCTGCGCCTCGGCATGGTTGTGCCCCTTGCCTTGACCTTGGCCCCGGCGCGGCGGGCGCTGAGCGCCCTTGGGGCGGTCGTTGGCGCCTTCCCTGGCGCGATCATTCCGCGGCGACCTGGCCGTTGCACGGGGCGCGCGATGAGGTTCCTTGCGCCTGCCGGGCCGCCAGATCTCATCGAAGGCGGGCTCGGCAGGGGCCGCCTTGGCGGGAGCCTCTGAGGAATCCGCTGTCTCTTCGGCCTTTGCCGCCTCTTCGGGCGCCGCCGTGTCTTGTTGGGCCGCCGCCGGCGCGCCGGCGTCGTCGCCGGTTTCGAGCTTACGCCGCTCCATCCGGAAACCGAGGGCACGCAGAATCGAGGCGAACTCTTCGCCCGAGCAGCCGACCATGGACATGAGCTCCGGCACGACGCGGAAGCCGCCATCGCCCGTGGCGCCAGACGGCGTGGGCGCTCCGGCGGCATCGCCGCTCTTGTTGGAGGCTGTGCCTCGAGCGGGGGTGCCGGCTTCGGTCGTGGAGATCGCTTCGATGCTGGAGACGTTTTGGGCGCCGGAGTCGCCTTCGGCCGATGCGGCGGTTTCCGGCGGGGCACTCGCTTCGGCCGCATCGCTCTTGGCAGGCCGCCAGGTGACACGCGTGCGGATTAGATCGGAGAGCCGCTCCAGCATGTCGATACGCACGGCGCGGTTGCCGGCGACATGAAAGCCGGCCGTACGCCAATAGGGTTCGGGAAGGGCGGGATCCGCCGGGACCGAGGTGAGGCCTTGTTGCGGCCGCGCCGGGAGGTTGTCAGGATCGACGCCATGGGCCTGGCCGTCATGCAGCGCCCAGAGCAGAAGCAGCAGCTCGGCGGAAGCAGGCTTGAGCAGGGCGGGGAAATAGAGATTGAAGGCGCCGAAGCGGACGCCGTATTTGCGCAATTGACCGCGCGCGTTCTGGTCGAGCGCCTTGATCTCGGCGGCAGCCGTATCGCGGCGGAGCACGCCGAGATTCTCGGTCAGGCGGAAGGCCAGCCCGCGCGACAGACCGGACAGATCCGGCGCTTCGCTGAGGGCGACCAGCGGCTTCAGCCGCTCCTCGAGATGGGCGGTAAGCCAGCTTTGCAGTCGGGTCTCGGCGCGTTCCAGGTCCGCAGGGGCGAGATGCTCGTCGGCGAAGATCTGGTAGCGCGGTTTCAGCGCGGTCTCGCCGCGCTCGAGCCGGCCGATCTCCGAGCCTTGCCAAATGATCCGCCCGGCGGGCGATAGCGTGATGGCCGCATCGGGGGCGGCGACAAGCGCGGCGGTCCGCTTGGCGAGCTCGGTGGCAAGCACTTGCGTGGCCGCGTGGCGCGCCGCCTTTCCTTCGATCCCGTCGCTTGAGCCATCGGGCGTGAAGCGGAAGCCGTCGAGGCGGCCGACATAGTGATTCTCGACAAGAATCTGACCGTCAGGGCTGATCTCGGCCATCATCTCCTCCTTATCGCGTAGTCGCCGCATGAGGACGCTGGTGCGGCGGTCAACGAAGCGTTGTGTCAGGCGTTCATGAAGGGCGTCGGACAATGTGTCCTCAATCGCCCGTGTGCGGTCTTGCCAATGCTCGGGATCCTGCAACCATTGGGCGCGGTGGGACACGAATGTCCAGGTGCGAATTTGCGCGAGCCGGTTCGACAAGGTGTCGAGGTCGCCGTCGGTGCGGTCGGATTGGGCGACCTGATTGGCGAACCAGTCCTCCGGGATTTTACCCTCCTCGCTCATGACGAAGCCATAGAGGGTGGCGGCGAGCTCGGCATGGTTCGCGGGCGAAACCCGGCGATAGTCGGGGATCTGGCACATCTCCCATAGGAGCCCCACCGCCGCCGGTCCCCGCGCCGCGTCGAGCACGGCCGCATCCCGGGTTACGTTCTCAAGCGCGATCACGTCGTCGACCATGCGGGAGCGGGTGAGCCGCCGGTGGTCCGGCATCTCGCGCAAGCTCTCCTTCAGCGCCTCGATCGAGGCGAAGTCGAGCTTACGGCTGCGCCAGTGCAGCACGCCGACCTGGTCGAAGCTGTGGGCCTCCAGCCGGTCGATGAGCTCAGACTCGAAGGGCGGCACCTGGCCGGTCACGCCGAACGTTCCGTCATTCATATGACGCCCGGCCCGGCCCGCGATCTGGCCGATCTCCGCCGGGGTCAGGTTGCGATGGTTGTGCCCGTCGAATTTGCGGATGCCGGCGAAAGCGACATGGTCGAGATCGAGGTTCAATCCCATGCCGATGGCGTCGGTCGCCACCAGAAAGTCCACGTCGCCGTTCTGGTAGAGCTCGACCTGGGCGTTTCGGGTGCGGGGGCTGAGCGCACCGAGCACCACCGCGGCCCCGCCGCGCTGACGCCGCACCAGCTCGGCGATGGCATAAACGTCGTTCACCGAGAAGGCGACGATAGCCGAGCGCCGGGGTAGCCGGGTGATCTTCTTCTCGCCGGCATAAGCGAGCTTCGACAAGCGGGGGCGCGACACGAGGTTGGCGCCGGGAAGCAGCTCGCGAATGGCGTCGCGCATGGTCGCGGCACCGAGCAGCAGCGTCTCGTTGAGGCCGCGCGCATGGAACAGGCGGTTGGTGAACACATGGCCGCGCTCGGCATCCGCGGCGAGCTGGATCTCGTCGACGGCGACAAAGTCCGCCTCCAGCTCCTGGGGCATGGCTTCGACGGTGCACACATAGAAGCGCGCGCCTGGCGGCTTGATCTTCTCCTCGCCCGTGATGAGCGCGACTTGGCCGACGCCGGCGCGTGCCACCACCTTGTCGTAGACCTCGCGCGCCAACAGGCGCAGCGGCAAGCCGATGACGCCCACGTCGTGCGCCAGCATGCGCTCGATGGCGAGGTGGGTCTTGCCCGTGTTGGTGGGCCCGAGCACGGCGGTGACGCCGCGGCCTTTGGCGAGGCCTGTGGATTGCGGGGAAAAGGACCGGCTCATCTTACGGTGTTCTTTACGTGACTCTCGTCCAGACAGGGAACGGGGGCAGAACGAATCTCGTCCGAATCGCTGACTCAGCGGAATCTGTTTTCGTTCCTGCCTCAAAATGGCACAACCGCCGCGCATTCGCCCGGCTCGGGTGCCGGCTTCGCGCGATCGGGCTCGAACGCTACATCTCGATTTTGCTGCTTGTCGGGCCTCTAGCTTTCCGGGGTCACAACGGGAACGGAGCGGGGTCGAATCAGGGGAGCGTAAACTTTCGTCATCCGTTCCCTACGACATGTTGGGTCTTGGGGCTTTCGCGTTAACACTTGGTGCTCTCGGGAGGGCGCCTCGCGGCTCCGCTCATTCGGCGCTTGCGCGCTTCGAGCCGACGACCTGGATCGACGTGACCACGGCGGTACCATAGCCCATCGGTGTCGGCAGGACGATCCGATAGGGCACGTACATATTGGTTCTTCTGACGGGTATCAGCCAAACCTCGATCTCATTGGTCTGGGCCATGTACTTGATCCCGGGATCGTTCGGCTTGTACCCGGCGATGGGGATGAACGTCACCCGGCAGATCACCGCCGGTCCGGAATAGGCGGCGGGTGAGCGGTTCTGCACCCGCACCGCCTTCTTGGGCTTGAGCACGAGATCGTAGCGCTGCTTGCCGTCGAACACCGGCAGCATCTGATTGCAGACGCTGAGGTCGCCGTTGGGATTGGCCGAGCGGGCGGTGAGGAAGGCGCCGCTCAAGGGGTCGAGCACGCCTTCGAGCTGCTCCCGCGTCACCGGAATGGTGCCGGGGAGGGTGCGCGCGCGCGGCTGGATCGAGATATTCCGCACGGCCCCATCGTTGAAGGTCATGCGCAGCTGCTCGCCCCGCTTGCCGCCGTCCGTATAGTTCAGGGCATACATGGAAGGCTCGGGGCCGTTGGGCGTCACCCGGCCGGCGCTGGCCGAAGAGCCGCGCCAGTCATAAACCAGCCCTTCGAGAATGGAGAAGCGGCCTTCGCCGCGCATCTCGTAGCCGTCGCCGCGGAAGGTGGTGGTGACCCGGAAGTCGCCGAGATTGAAGCTGCCGAGATCGACGCGATAAATGGCGACGATGCGGGCGGAGGCAGGCGCCGCCGCCTCGGCGTGGGCGTGCTCATCCTCGAAGGTGCCGCTAAGCCCTAAGGTCAGGCCGGCGACAGCCCCAAGGCTCAAGCAATGTCGTGCTGCCCACATCTGTCCCGGCCCCTAAAAGACGTTCTCCCGCGAGAAAGTCCCCCGGGGTCCGCGAATGTCCAGGTATTTCGCGGATTCGTCAATTGCGGCAGGATAGGTGGGAATCTAGGCGGTGCCTTGACCGAATAGGGCCATCCCCGTATATCTCCCGGCAAATGGCTGCCGCGCTTGTGGATAGTCACGAGCCGCAACCGGCTTTCATAGAGATACGAAGAAGGACACAGGACTATGGCCCGTCGCTGCGAGCTGTCCGGCAAGGCCGTGCTCACCGGCAATAATGTGAGCCATGCCAAGCGCAGGACAAGGCGCCGTTTTCTGCCGAATCTGTGCAACGTGACGCTGCAGAGCGATGCGCTCAAGAAGCACGTCCGGCTCACCATCTCCGCCAATGCGCTGCGCTCGGTCGAGCATCGCGGTGGCCTTGACGCCTATCTGCTCAAGGCTGGCGACGAGGAGCTTTCCTTGAAGGCCCGGCGTCTGAAGCGCCAGGTCGCCAAGGTGCATGAGGCGCAAGCCACCGCCTCCTAAGGCTTTCCGGCAATAGAGACGTCATGCCCGGACTTGATCCGGGCATCCGTGCCGTGACGAGTCGGATATCAGAAGCACCATTGGACTGGATCGCCGGGTCAAGCCCGGCGATGACGAGCGCTAGCGCGCCCGACTGCCCGTGGCCATGGGGTTCACCGTTGGTATGGCGAACTGCATGATCAGCGTGCGCTGGAACGGGCTGAAATTGTCGTCCGACATGAGCGTCAGGACGGTTTCACCGGCGGCCGAGCTTGTCGCCGTGATCGCCTCCATATTATCGATGTTGAGATTGTCGTGGGCCTCGAGCAAGACCTCGCCCTCGATGAGCGCGCCGGGCCTGAGCTCGGCGGCGGCGATCCGCCTGATGCGCATTTTGACGCCCTCGCTGTAGCGGAAGCGGCGCTCGAGCAGCACGATCCCCCCATCGGGCAGGCCGGCCGCGTCGGTGATGTCGAAGCCGCCGAGGCGCCGCAAGGTGATGGCGCCGGATTTGCGCCCACCGATGAGCCAGCCTTTGAGATTGCCGGCCCGGTCCGTCAGGCGCTCGGAGAAGGCGACGAGGGTCCCCTTCAGGCGTCCGGCCCGGATCAGGGCCACGGCCTCGATGCCGCGATTGGCGCTCATGCTTCGCGCCTCCTTCGGCAGGGGCACGGCGTGGTCGGGTGGTCCGAAACTTTTGGCGGTGAACGGATAGCGCATGATGCGGTGTTCGCGCTCGAAGGAGACGAAGGCCGTGCCCTGCCGCGTGTCGCCGCTGGCGAGCGCAAGGCCTTCCGCGTCGCGCTCCGCATCGGACGCAAGCGGCTTTCCGTCCTGGCCAAGGATCGGGCCGAGCACCACGTCTGCGAGCGCCTTCAGCTTGCGGCCGTCATAGTCGACGGTGGCGCGCATCCAGGTCCCGGCGTCGGAGACCGCGAGCAGCGTGGTGCCGGACGCATCCAGCGCGATGCCCGAATAGCCGCCGAAATGGCGCGACTTGCCGAACAGGTTGAGCCCGCCCCGGAACACGAGCTTGCCGAAGGCCGTGCGCCCGGGCTGGTCGCGGTCGAACGTGATGGGAATGGCAGTGACGGGGGTGGTGATGGGCCGTGCAAGCACGTCCACAGGTTTATCGGCGAGCGCCGGAGCGATGACGAAAAGCCCGATCGCGACCAGCAGCGCGGAAGCAAGTGCCGTTTGGGCGCTGCGGAACGTGAGGCGCAAGCTAGTGGAGCTTCCGCCGCTTGCCGCGGGCCGCCGACGGCGCGGACCGATAGAGCTGCCGCCTGGCGTGATCCTCATCGAACAGTTCAGCCAACTTCTCGGTCATCACGCCGGCCAGTTCCTCGGCGTCGGTGACGGTGACGGCGCGCCGGTAGTAGCGGGTGACGTCATGGCCGATGCCGATGGCCAGCAGTTCGACCGGCGAGCGGGTTTCGATTTCCTCGATCACCCGGCGCAGATGGCGCTCCAGATAGGACCCGGAATTGACGGACAGGGTGGAATCGTCGACCGGGGCGCCGTCGGAGATCATCATCAGGATGCGCCGCTGCTCTGGCCGCGCCAGCAGGCGCTGATGCGCCCAGGCGAGCGCCTCGCCGTCGATATTCTCCTTCAGCAGCCCCTCGCGCATCATCAGCCCGAGATTGCGCCGGGCCCGCCGCCACGGCATGTCGGCCGATTTATAGATGATGTGGCGCAGATCGTTGAGACGCCCCGGCAGGGGAGGCTTCATGGCGTTGAGCCACGCCTCGCGCGAATGCCCGCCCTTCCAGGCGCGGGTGGTGAAGCCTAGAATCTCGACCTTCACGCCACACCGCTCGAGCGTGCGCGCCAGGATGTCGGCGCAGCAGGCGGCGACCATGATGGGGCGGCCGCGCATGGAGCCGGAATTGTCGAGCACCAGGGTGACCACGGTGTCGCGGAACTGCGTTTCGCGCTCCTGCTTGAACATCAGGGGATGCATCGGATCGACGACGACGCGGGCGAGCCTCGCGGCATCGATCGTTCCTTCGTCGAGGTCGAAGTCCCAGCCGCGGTTCTGCTGGGCCTGCAATCGCCGCTGCAGCCGGTTGGCGAGCCGGGAGACCGCCCCGTGCAGCGCTTGCAGTTGCTTATCGAGAAAGGCGCGCAATCGGTCGAGCTCGTCCTGATCGCACAGATCCTCGGCGGCGACGATCTCGTCAAAGGCGCGGGTGAAGACTTTGTAGCCGAAGGCTTCGGGGTCATCGAGGACGGAGCTGTTGGGACGCCACGGCTCGGAGCGGCGCGGCAGATCGGCGGATTCCGAATCACGGTCGAGCTGGTCGGTGGCGCCGTCCTCCTGGTCGTCCAGGGTCTCGTCGCTGGCGTCGTCCTGCTCGGCCCGGGACTCCGACGCGAGCTCGGCCCGGTCCTGGCTTTCGGCATTCTCATCCTGGTCCTCGGACGCGTCCGGATCGGACTCGCCGTTCTGGTCGGATTCGCTCTGCTCGTCGCCCTGGTCGAGTTGCTCGGCGAGATTGAGGGCGGCGAGGACATCGCGCGCCAGCCGTCCGAAAGCATCCTGGTCGAGCAGCGTCTCCGGCATACGGTCAAGCAGGGTGCGGGCGCGCTCTTCGATCCACGGGCGCCACAGATTGACGAGGGCCCGGGCCTTGGCCGGCGGGGCGACGCCGGTCAGCCGCTCACGCACCAGCAGCGCCAGCGCGTCGGGCAAGGGCGCCTCGGACCGCTCGGTCTCAGGCGTCACGCGGCTGCGCGCATAACGATTTTCCATGCGGGCGTTGAGATTGGCCGCCACGCCTTCCATGCGCTTGGCGCCGATCGCCTCGACACGCGCCTGCTCGATGGCCTCGAACACGGCGCGGGCATCGCCGCCCGAAGGCGCCAGCGCCCGGTGCAGGCCGTCGTCGTGGCACGCCACGGCGAGGGCGGCGGCGTCCGCGTGGCCGCGGATCACGGCGATCTCATCCTTGGTCGGAACGCGCGAGGGCTCGGGCAGGCGGACGGTCTTGCCGGCAAGCCCAGGCGACTCGCTGGTGAAGATTACCTCGACGGCGCCGTCGGCGGCGATGGAGCGGGTGGTCAGCGTCAGCGCGCGCTTGAACGGATCGAGGGGCGCCTCTTTCCGCTTGGTCGCGGTCATGGGACTAGCTCAAGGCCACGTTGGCCGTCGATTGCGGCAGATCCTCACCGAAGCAGCGCTGATAAAACTCGGCGATCTGGCCGCGCTCCAACTCGTCGCATTTGTTGAGGAAGGACAGCTCGAAGGCGGTGCCCACATCTTCGAAGATCTCGGCGTTCTCGGCCCAGGTGATCACCGTCCGCGGGCTCATCACCGTCGACAGGTCGCCGTTGATGAAGGCGTTGCGCGTCAGCTCGGCGAGGCGGACCATGTTCGACACGGTCTTGCGGCCTTCCTCGGTATTCCAGGCCTTGGCCTTGGCGAGAACGATGTCCACCTCGTCGTCATGGGGCAGATAGTTGAGGGTGACGACGATGGACCAGCGGTCCATCTGACCCTGATTGATCTGCTGCGTGCCGTGATAGAGGCCGCTTGTGTCGCCGAGGCCGATCGTGTTCGTCGTGGAGAACAGCCGGAAGGCGGGGTGCGGTTTGATCACCTTGGACTGGTCGAGCAAAGTGAGCTTGCCGGAGACTTCCAGCACCCTCTGGATGACGAACATCACGTCGGGACGGCCGGCATCGTATTCGTCGAAGCACAGAGCGGTGTTGGACTGGAGCGCATAAGGCAAGATGCCTTCGCGGAACTCGGTGACCTGCATGCCATCCTTGATGACGATGGCGTCCTTGCCGACCAGATCGACGCGGCTCACATGGCTGTCGAGATTGATGCGCATGCACGGCCAGTTGAGCCTTGCAGCGACTTGCTCGATATGGGTCGACTTGCCGGTGCCGTGATAGCCCTGGACCATTACGCGGCGGTTGTGCTTGAAGCCGGCGAGAATGGCGAGCGTCACCTCCTTGTTGAAGAGGTAGTCGGGGTCGATGTCGGGGACGTGCTCGTCCGGCTGCGAGTAGGCCGGCACCTCGAAATCGGAGTCGATGCCGAAGACCTGGCGCGCGGAGACTGTCATGTCCGGCAGCCTTGCGCCGTTCTGAGCAGCTTCAAGTGTCATGATCGATGAAAGCCTGTGTGTCGTGTTTCAGTCGGGGCTCGCCGGGAGCAAAGCCCTGATTTTGCTGGGAACGGCCGGGCGGCTTTAGGCAAGCCCGGCCTGCTTTAGATAGTTATAGGCTTGGATCACTTCGCGCAACTTGTCCTCCGAGGACCGGTCGCCATTATTGTGATCGGGATGGAGCCGCTTAACCAATTCCTTGAAGCGCGCCTTGATCTCCGCCTTGGTGGCGTTGTCGTCGAGATTGAGGTGACGCATGCATTTGCGTTCGAGCCGTTTCAGCGGCCGGAGCGGCGCTGCGCCCGGCTTGACCCCGCCCGGCGCCCCGTCGCCGAATACGCCAAACGGGTCCTGCGTCGAAAAACGATGAGCAAAACCGCTGCGCGGCGGCGGGCTGCCCTTCTTGGCCCGGTTGCGGGCCCAGGAATTCACGCCCACGAACCAAGTCGGCCGGTTGCCCGTGGCATCGCTCTTCTGCTGCTCGATGACGTCCTCGTCGGGCAGTCCGGAAAAGTAGTTGTAGCCCTTGTTGTACTCGCGCACGTGCTCCAGGCAGTAGCGATGATACTGCCCTTCCAGGCCGCGGCCTTTCGGCGCGGGGTGGAGACCCGGCTCGCTGCAGCCTTCCCAGTCGCATGACGGGCAGGCGTCGCGCAGCAGGCGATCCTTGTCAGGCTTGACCCGCAGGCGGTCGAGGAATTTTGAATCGAGCTTCATGGATTCGGCATTATGGGAAGTGGCGTCCGTCACAACAAGAATGGCTCCGCGCCAACAAAGGCGATAGTCTGATCGGTTTAGCGCCGGCGCGTGCGCATCATACTCCGCAAGGACTTCGCATCATGACCATCGAGAATTCAATCAGAGAAAAGTTGACGCAAGCCTTCGCCCCCGTGGCGCTCGACGTCGTCAACAACTCCCATCACCACGCCAGCCATGCCGGCTCGCCCGGCACCGGCGAGAGTCATTTCAGCGTTAAAGTGGTGTCGTCGGCGTTCCACGGCAAGTCGCGGGTGGAGCGTCACCGCATGATCAACGCCGTGCTGGCCGACGAGCTTGCCGGCAAGATCCATGCGCTGGCCATCACGGCGCTCAGCCCCGAGGACGGTGCAGCGGGCCTCATGAGGCCGCGCTGTCCTCCTTGGTCATGGCCGCGCCCGACTTATCCAGCGGGGTCACGCGCAAGGAGGTAATGCGGTTGCGCTGCCGCCGCAGCACCTCGAAACGGAAATCGTGAAAGGTGAAGGCCTGACCCGGATTGGGGATGGTCTGGGCTTCGTGGATCACAAGACCGGCGATCGTGGTCGCCTCCTCGTCGGGCAAGTCCCAATCCATCAGGCGGTTGACGTCGCGAATGGGTACGATGCCGTCGACGATCAGCGAGCCGTCGGCTTGCGGCTTGGCCAGCGCCGCGGCGATGTCGGTCTCGTCGGTGATCTCGCCGACGATCTCCTCGATGATGTCCTCGAGCGTCAGCAGTCCCATCACCTCGCCATACTCGTCTACGACGATGGCGAAATGGGCCTTGCGCTTGAGGAAGGCGTTGAGCTGATCCTTGAGATTGGTCGTGTCGGGCACGAACCAGGGCGGTGTCGCCAGCGCCATGACGTCGATCTTGCTCACGTCGCCTTTGGAATCGCGCAAGGCTTGGAGCAGGGGCCGCGCGTGAATAACACCGACGATCGCCTCGCGCTCGCCGCGCCACAGCGGCAGCCGCGTGTGGGAGCTCTTCAATGCCGCATCGACGATTTCGCCTGGCGGCAGGTCCGCGTCGAGCGCATCCATATTGGTCCGATGCACCATGATGTCGGACACGGTGAGATCGCGCAGGTCGAGGACGCCGCCCAACATGTCGCGGGTACCCTTTACCACGCCGCCTTCCTTGTGGTGCAGCTCGATTGCGCCGCGGAGCTCATCATGCGCCGCCAGCACGTCGGTATCCTCGCTGACCTCGGCGCCGAACAGTTTGAATGTCTGGCGCACAACGATCTGCATGGCGTGGGTCACTGGCGCGAACACCGCGACGATGACGCGAATGAGCGGGGCCACGGCGAGTGCCATGCGGTCAGCGTTGACGATGGCGTAGGTCTTGGGCAGCACTTCGGCGAACACGACGACGACGACGGTCATCACGATGGTTGCGTAGGCCACGCCGGCCTCGCCGAATATCGACAGGAACAGCGTGGTAGCGAGCGCCGAGGCGGCGATGTTGGCGAGATTGTTGCCGAGCAGGATGGCGCCGATCAGCCGCTCGCGCGAGGACAGTAGCCGGTTCACGAGCTTGGCGCGCGTGTTGTTGTCCTCTTCCAGCGCGTGCATGCGCGCGCGAGACGCGGCCGTCAGGGCCGTCTCCGAGCCCGAGAAGAAGGCCGAGATGATGAGCAGGCCGATGATGGCGCCGAGCATGATGCCTAAGCTCAAGGTCATCGGCCGGCGCACTCCCTTTTCAGGAACTCGGTCAGTCGGTCCATGGCGACGTCGTCCTCGACGAAGGCCTGGCCAAGCCCGCGTGTGAGCACCAGCGCGAGCATGCCGCCCTTGACCTTCTTGTCCTGGGCCATAAGCCGCAACAGTTCGCCGGTCGTGGGCTTGTCACCCGGAATGGCGGCGATCTCCGTTGGCAGGCCGACGGCGGCGAAATGGCTTTCGACGCGGACCGCATCCTCGGGCGGGCACAGCCCCTGCTCCACGGAATAGGTGAAGGCGAGCCGCATGCCGATGGCGATGGCCTCGCCGTGCAGCAGGCGGTCGGAATAGCCGGCGAAGGCTTCCAGCGCATGGCCAAAGGTGTGGCCGAGATTGAGCAGCGCGCGGCGGCCGCTCTCCTCGCGCTCGTCGGCCACGACGACGTCGGCCTTGGCGCGGGCGCTCGTCTCGACGGCGTGGCGGCGCTTGCCGTCATGGCCGGAAAACACATCGCCCCAATTCTGCTCGAGCCAGGCAAAAAATTCCGCATCGCCGAGAAGCCCGTATTTCGCCACCTCGGCGTAACCGGCGCGGAATTCGCGCGCGCTCAAGGTCGACAGCACCGAGACGTCGGCGAGCACTAGGCTCGGTTGATGGAAGGTGCCGATCAGATTCTTGCCCTGCTTGGTGTCGATGCCGGTCTTGCCGCCGATGGCCGAGTCCACTTGGGCGAGAAGCGTGGTCGGCATTTGCACCACGCGCACGCCGCGCCTCAGAATTGACGCGGCGAAACCTGCAAGGTCGCCCACCACGCCGCCGCCAAAGGCGATCACGCAGTCCCCGCGCTCGACGCCGAGATCGAGCAGGGTCTCGCAAAGTTTGGCGAGCACGGGAAAACATTTGCTCGCCTCGCCCGGCGCGACCACGGCGGAGCCGAGAAAGCTGCCCTGCTCCTCGAGGCTCGCCTTGAGCGGCGCGAGATGCAGGCCTGCGACATTCGAATCGCTAACCACCGCATAGCGGGCGCGGGGCAGAGTCGCTGTGAGACGCGCGCCGGCCGTGGCGAGGAGGTCCTCGCCAATGACGATGTCGTAGCGCCGTCCGGGAAGATCGACCCCGATCGTCGTCTCGCTCTTGGGTTGGTCGCTCTTGGGCTGGTTGAGCGTGGCCGTATCGTCGCCCATCATCGTGCTCCCTTGCGGCGCACGGCGGGGGCCGATGCGTTGCCCGCTGCCGCGCAGCCCAGGTTGGCGGCAAGTGCATCGATCACCGCGCCGACGATCACGTCATGGGGCACCTCGCGGCTCTCCACGGTGATGTCCGCCTCGGCATAGACGGGATTGCGCTCGGCCATCAATTTCCTCATCACCGTCTCGGGATCGCCGGTGGCCAGCAGGGGCCGGTGGTCGCGGCGCTGCACACGCTTCAACAGCACGCGCAACTCGGCCTTAAGCCAGACCGACAGTCCATGTGCCTTGATGGCGTCCCGCGTCTGCGGGTTCATATAGGCCCCCCCGCCGGTGGCAAGCACTTGCGGTGCCCCTTCGAGGAGGCGGGCGATCACTTTGCGCTCGCCCTCGCGGAAATAGTCCTCGCCATGCTCGGCGAAGATCTCCTTGATGCTCTGGCCGGCCGCCAGCTCGATCTCGGTGTCGGCATCGATAAAGGGCAGATCGAGCCGGCTGGCCAATCGCCGGCCGACCGCGGTCTTGCCCGCGCCCATCAGCCCGATCAGCACGATCGAGCGCGCGCCCAGGGATTGGCGGATTTCCGCCAACAAACGCTCGCGGTCGTCTTTGCTATGTTCAGCCAAGTTTAGGGTCATCTTCGAAGGGGGGCCATATTTGTCCCATGCTGACAGGGCAGTGTCGAATCATCCATGATACGATTTGAGGGTTAAGGCGCCCGGTGGTTTTGAGTCATACTAGGGCCCTGTCCGGGACCAATAGACAGTTAGGAACACGAGCGCCTCGATGCCAACACTGTTTCGTTTCCTCATGATTTTAGGCACGATCGTCGGTGTCGTCGCTGGAAGCCTCTATGTGCTCGCCGAATACTTTCAGCCTGAGCCCAAGGAAATCTCCAAAGCTCTGCGCAACGTCAAGGCGCATCCCTTCGACGAGCCGGACTCAACGGCGTCAACCGATACCTCGGCCGCGCCGTCCTTCACCGCGCCGCCGAGCCATCGCGCACAGTAATCCCCCATTCGAAGGGATTTGAGGCTTGGGCCCCGGGAAAACCGCATCGACGGGGGCAGGGGCCTCTGAGCTTGCGCTGTTTCTCGATATGCTCATGGCCGAGCGCGGCGCCACCGCCAACACGATCCAGGCCTATACCCGCGATATTTCCGATTTTCTTGCCTTTCTGGCGAGCAAAGGGGCTAACGCGCAAGGCGCGGACGCCGATCATGTGCGGGCCTATCTCGCCGGGCTTTCGCGCAAAGGGCTGGCGCCCACGTCGCGGGCGCGGAAGCTGTCGGCCATCCGCCAGTTCTTCCGCTTCCTTCTGGCCGAGGGGCTGCGGGCCGACGATCCGTCCTCGGCCATCGACAGCCCGAAGCTTGGCCGGCCGCTGCCCAAGATCCTGTCCCTCGCCGAGGTCGAGACGCTGATCGAGACGGCGCGGCAGGCGACCGCGACCGCCGCCGAAGGCGTGCCGCGGCGCCGGGCTTTACGCCTCTACGGGCTGATCGAGACGCTCTATGCCTCTGGCCTGCGCGTATCGGAGCTGATCGCGCTGCCGCGCAATGCGCTCGCCGCCGACGACCGGGTGCTGACCATCAAGGGCAAAGGCGGGCGCGAACGGCTAGTGCCGCTCAACGATGCGGCGCGGCGCGCGCTCGCCGCCCATATGGCGGCCATGGCCGAGGCCGAAGCGGCGGGCAAAGCCGTCTCGGGCTGGCTGTTTCCCACCGGCGATGGTGGCCAGCACCTGACCCGCCAGCGTTTCGGCCAGGAATTGAAGGGGTTGGCGCTCGCCGCAGACCTCGATCCGGCCAGGGTTTCCCCGCATGTGCTGCGCCATGCCTTCGCCAGTCATCTGTTGGAGCGGGGGGCGGACTTACGCACGGTGCAACAGCTTCTAGGCCATGCCGACATCTCGACGACGCAGATCTACACTCATGTCATCGAGGAGCGCTTGCGCCGGCTGGTAGAGGAACATCACCCCCTGGCTCAGGCTCATTTAACCAAGCGGCGCTAATCTCCAGGCTTCCGCCACAAGCGGGTGACCAGTTGACAGGGGTATCCCAGCAAGGCCACTTACAACCGAGTTCCCGTTGCCTTTATTCCTGTCCCGAGGATGCCCGCCCGGGAAAGCGGGGTTCCCCAAGGGGTTTAGTCAAGCCGCATGCGTACCTATCTCGATTTTGAAAAGCCGATCGCCGAGCTTGAGAGCAAAGTCGCCGAGCTGAAAGCGCTCGCCGGCGAGCAGGCCTCCGTGGGAATCGCGGACGAGCTCGCCAGGCTCGAGGGCAAGGCGCGGGAGACGCTTGAGGAGACTTACTCGGAGCTGACCCCTTGGCAGAAGACGCAAGTTGCCCGCCATCCCGAGCGGCCGCATTTCAAGCATTATATTCAAGCCCTCGTGCGGGACTTCACGCCCCTGGCCGGCGACCGCTATTTCGGTGAGGACGAGGCGATCATCGGCGGCATCGGCCGGATTTCGGGCCGCTCGGTCCTGGTCATCGGCCACGAGAAGGGCTCCGATACCGAGGGCCGCATCAAGCACAATTTCGGCATGGCCCGGCCCGAAGGCTACCGCAAGGCGGTGCGCCTGATGGAGATGGCCGATCGGTTCTCCCTGCCCGTCATCAGCCTCGTGGATACGGCTGGCGCTTATCCGGGCATCGGGGCGGAGGAGCGCGGCCAGGCCGAGGCGATCGCCCGGTCCACCGATTGCTGCATGGGACTTCGCGTGCCCCTCCTGTCGCTCATCATCGGCGAGGGCGGCTCAGGCGGCGCGGTGGCCCTCGCCACGGCGAATCGCCTCTATATGCTGGAGCATTCGATTTACACGGTGGCCTCGCCGGAGGCGGCGGCCTCGATCCTGTGGCGCGATTCGGCCCGGGCCGTGGATGCCGCCACGAATATGAAAATCACCGCTCAGGACCTGCTAAGGCTCGGAATTATCGATGGAATCATCCCCGAGCCGGTCGGCGGGGCCCATCGCGATGCGGCGGGCGTGGTGCAGGCTGCGGGCGATATCCTGGTCCAGGCCCTTTCCGAGTATGACGACATGGCGCCGGACGAGATTCGCAAGGAAAGGCGCGAAAAATTCCTCGCCATTGGCCGCGCTGTCTAAGACAGGGCATTTACCCCAAAAACCGCCTTTTTTTTAGTCCACCTGGGCCGCTTGCGAGCGTATAATGAAGGGCCAAATCGGGGGAAGCTGGAGACTTGGCGCGGGGGTCGCGCTAACCGTGCCTTAACCCGTCACACTGATCTTGGCCGAGGTGCGCGAGGGGCACTGCGTATGCTTCGTTCAAGGTTTATCGCAGCCGTCTTGACGGTGGGCGTGGTGGGTATTGCCGCCGCGCTATCTGGCTGTGGTCAATTCTCACCTCCTTACATGAAGCCGCTCTCGCCGCAGACGCGCGCGCTTCTCGCCGAGAAGGGCATGACCGAGGATGAGCCTATCCTCATCCGCATCTTCAAGGCCGAGTCGGAGCTCGAGGTCTGGAAGCAGAAGGACGACGGGCGCTATTACCACTTCAAGACCTATCCGATCTGCGCTTATTCCGGCGGACTCGGGCCGAAGGTTAAGCAGGGCGACCGGCAAGCGCCGGAAGGGTTCTATCTCATCAGCCGCGACCAGCTGAATCCGCGCAGCAAATATCACCTCTCCTTCAATATCGGTTTCCCCAACGCCTATGACCGCTCCTTGGGCCGCACCGGCTCCAATCTGATGGTTCATGGCGATTGCACCTCGGCGGGCTGCTACGCCATGACCGATGCGGTGATCGAGGAGATCTACATTCTGGCGCGCGAGGCGCTGGCCGCCGGTCAAGTGTCGTTCCAGGTCCAGGCCTATCCATTCCGCATGACATCCGCCAATCTCGCGGCGCATACCAAAGACGATTGGTACGATTTCTGGCGGAACCTGAAAGAAGGCTACGATTATTTCGAGACGACGCGGCTGCCGCCGACCGTGGCGGTGTGCGAGAAGCGCTATCTCGTCAACGCGGCCTTCAACGGCAATGTCAGGCCGAATCCTGCCGGCGCGTGTCCCGCTTACCGCAAGCTACCGGTGGTGGCATTCAAGCCGTCGAAAGACGACGGTGGCAAGACCATGTCGCACGCCTCCTTGGCCAAGCCGCTCGGCAGCGTCATGGGCTTGAGCTTCGGCTCGATCACACCGACCTATCGCGCGATGACGCTCGGCCCCGCGACCCCCTCCGCCACGAGCGACAAGAAGAAGAAATAGCTTTTCGAGTCGGCGCGAGGACAGTCGTTGGTCGCGCGCTATACTCCATCGTCTCGTCTTTTCGATCCGGCTTGTTGAGCGGTGATGTTGCGGCACCTCCTCCTCTCCCTACTCGTCGTGGCGCTCGCCGCCGGCGGCTATTTCCTGCTCAGCCCGCAAGGCCGGCAGCTCATCGACCGCGTGCGTATCAACATGGAGCGTGCGGAGAACAAGGCGCTGCATCGCGCGGGCGAGCCGCTCCCGGGCACGCCGGACCTGGCGCGGCTCGATGCGCGGCTCAAGGCAGCGGGGATCGAGCCGGGCGCGCCGGTCTATCTCCGCGTGTTCAAGCTCGAGTCGGAACTCGAGCTTTGGGTGGAGAAGGACGGGCGCTTCGAGCTGTTCGCCACCTATCCGATGTGCATGTGGTCGGGACGGCTCGGACCGAAGCTGAAGGAAGGCGATGGGCAGGCGCCGGAGGGCTTCTACACGGTGAGCAAGGAGGCGCTCAATCCGAACAGCCGCATGCATCTCTCCTTCAATCTCGGCTTCCCCAACGTGTATGACCGCGGCAAGGGGCGCACCGGCTCCTTCCTCATGGTGCATGGCGGCTGTTCGTCGATCGGCTGCTATGCCGTCACCGACGCGGTGGTGGACGAGATCTGGAAATTCGTTACCGCCGCGCTCGACAACGGGCAGACGCGCATTCCGGTGCATGCCTTCCCGTTTCGCATGACCGAGCGCAACTTGCGGCTCCGCAAGGGCGACAAATGGAGCGACTTCTGGACCGACCTCAAGCAAGGCTACGACCTGTTCGAGACGGACAAGGTGCCGCCGGTGGTCAGCGTGTGCGACGGGCGCTACGTGTTCGAAGCGGGACGCCGCGAGACGGTCGATAGCGCGGTCGAGGCACGCTGCCCGCCGGACATCGCCGGTAATTCGTGAGCGCTAGAGCGGCCAGAAATACAGAATGAGCGGCGTGCCGGCGATGAGCACGATCACCGATAGCGGCAGGCCGAGTCGCCAATAATCGCCGAAGCGGTAGCCGCCCGGACCCATCACCAGCGTGTTGCACTGATGCCCGATGGGCGTGAGGAAGTCGCACGCCGCCCCGATGGCCACCGCCATGAGGAAGGGGTCTGGGTTGTAATCGAGATTGGTGGCGAAGGTCGCCGCGATGGGGGCCATGACCAGCACGGTGGCCGCGTTGTTGAGGAAGGGCGTCACCGCCATGGCGGCGGCGATCAGCAGCGCCAGCGCGCCCCACGCGGGCAGCGACATGGCCGTATCCGACAGCCAGGCGGCGATGAGCTCGGTGCCGCCGGTGGTGCGGAGCGCGTCACTGACGGGGATCAGCGCGCCGAGCATCACCAGGATCGGCCATTCGATCGCGTCGTAAGCCTCGCGCAAGGAGAGCGAGCGGAACAGAAGCAGCATCACGGCGGCGCCGAAGAAGGCGATGGCCACGGGAACTAGGTTGAAGGCGACGAGGCCCATGGCCACGGCGAGAACGCCGATGGGCACCAAGCTCCCTTTGCGGCCGATGCGAAGATCCCGCTCGGCCAGCGGCAGGCAATGCAGCTCGCCCAGGGTCTCTGGCATAATGGAGAGATTGCCCTGGAGCACGATGACGTCGCCGGCCCGGAGCTTCACGGTGCGCAGGCGGTTGGCGATGCGCCGCCCGGTACGGCTCACCGCGAGCAGGCTGATGCCGTAATGGTCGTAGAGCTTCAGCTGGCCGACCGACGAGCCGATCAGCTGGGAGGCCGGTGTGATGACCGCCTCCATAATGCCGATCTCGTCGGTCGGCGTGTCCGAGGCTCGGCTGTCCTCGTCGCGCAGCAGGGTAAGCTTCTCCAGCGCGACGATACGTTCGAGCGCGGACGGCTCGCCGCGGATGATGAGAATGTCGTCGGGCTTGATCACCACGTTGCCGGCCGGCTCGGCGCGCCGCTTGCCGGCGCGGACCAGGGTGATGACCTCGATCTCGCTCTCGCCGAGATCCTCGAGCGCCTTCACGGTCAGCCCGGCGGCGGGCGAGTCCTTCGGCACCGTGACCTCCGTGGTGTAGCCGGACAGGTTGAAGGCGGCGTCCATGGATACGGCGCCTTTGCGGTCGGTGGGGAGGAGGCGCCAGCCGAAGATCAGAAACGCGAAGCCGAGCACCGCGAGGCTCGCGCCCACGGGCGCGAAGTCGAACATGTGGAATGGCTCGCCGAGGATCTGCTCGCGCACGCGCGACACGATGATGTTGGGCGAGGTGCCGACCAGGGTGACGATGCCGCCGAGCAGCGCGCCGAACGACATCGGCATCAGCAGCGACGAGGGCGAGGTGCCGGTGCGGCGGGCAAACTGGAAGGCGATGGGCATCAGCATGGCCAGAGCGCCGATGTTCTTGACGAAGCCCGAAAGCACGGTGACCGAGCCGACAAGGGCGGCGACCTGCCTATAGGTGTTGGTGAGGTAGGGGCCGAACTTGCGCACGACCCGCTCGATCACGCCGGACTGCGCCACGGCGGCGCTGACCACGAGCGCGCTGGCGATGATGATGACGATGTCGTCGCTGAAGCCGGAGAAGGCTTTGTCCGGCGGCACGATGCCAGCGGCGATGGCCGCCAGCAGCGACAGCACGGCGACGAGGTCGTAGCGCAGGCGCCCCCAAATGAAGAGCGCCATCATGCCAATGATGACGGCGAATGCGAGCGCCTGATCGAGCGTCATGTTGTTCTAGGGTTCCCCTGCTTCCGGACAAAGAGCCCAAGGATGCATTCGGTTCCCGCGACGCGCGGGACAGAGCGTGGTTTGGGCAGCGCTCATGTTTGCGAGCGCCCAAGTCTTAATGCGGAGAGCGGGGCTTAGCTATAGGTGCCGTGGCAGTGCTTGTATTTCTTGCCGGAGCCGCATGGGCACGGCGCGTTGCGCTGGACCTTACCCCAGGTTTTGGGATCGGCGGGATTGACGGCCGCGGTCGCCTTGCGTGTGCGCGCAGCTCTCGCCGTACTCGTACCGCCGCTGGCCGGGCCGGCATTGGCCGCCTCCAGGGCGAACTCGTCCTCGCCGGTGGTCGGGTCGATGTGATGCGCCTCCATGGGCGGCAGTTCGGCGGCGTCGAGCGGCGGCACGTCGTCCTGCTTGGCGAGCTCGACATGCATCAGCTGACCGGTCACCGCCTCGCGCAGCCGCGCCAGCATCTGCTCGAACAGGGTGAAGCTCTCGCTCTTATACTCGTTCAACGGGTCGCGCTGGCCGTAACCGCGCAGGCCGATGACCTGGCGCAGATGCTCAAGCGTGACGAGATGCTCGCGCCATAGCCCGTCCAAGGTCTGCAACAGCACGGCGCGCTCGATCTGGCGCATGATCTGCGGGCCGAACTCGGCGGCCTTCTTGGCGGCGCGCTCGTCGGTCGCCTTGATCAGCCGCTCGTGGATCTCCGCCTCGGCGATCCCTTCCTCGGCGGCCCAATCGGCGACCGGCAGGTCGAGATCGAAGATGTTGTAAACCTGCTCTTTGAGCCCGTCGATGTTCCACTGCTCGGCGTAGGATTTCTCTGGAATGGCTTGCGCGACCAGATCGTCGACCACGTAGCGGCGCATCTCGGCGACGGTCTCGTTGAGATCGGTGTCACCCAACAGCTCACGGCGCTGATCGAAGATCGCCTTGCGCTGGTCGTTCATCACGTTGTCGTATTTGAGCAGGTTCTTGCGGATGTCGAAGTTGCGGGCCTCGACCTTGGCTTGTGCCTTCTCCAGCGCCTTGTTGATCCAAGGGTGGACGATGGCCTCGTCCTCCTTAAGACCCAGGGCCTTCAGCATGCCGTCCATGCGCTCGGAGCCGAAGATGCGCATGAGATCGTCTTCGAGCGACAGGAAGAAGCGCGAGCGGCCCGGGTCGCCCTGGCGGCCAGAACGGCCGCGCAGCTGATTGTCGATGCGCCGGCTTTCGTGACGCTCGGTGCCGATCACGTACAAGCCGCCGGCATCCAATGCTTGCTGCTTCTTCTTGGCGACATCCTCGGCGATTTGATTGCGCTGCTTCTCGACCTCCTCGGGCGTGGGCTCCTTGCCCTTTTCCTTCTGCGTCGCGAGCCAGTCCTCGATCAGCATCTCGGGGTTGCCCCCGAGCTGGATGTCGGTACCGCGGCCGGCCATGTTGGTGGCGATGGTGACGGAGCCGGGCACGCCGGCCTGGGCGATGATATGCGCCTCCTGTTCGTGATAGCGCGCGTTCAGCACGTTGTGCGGAACCTTGTCCTTCTTGAGCAGCTCGGCAAGGAGCTCCGACTTCTCGATGGAGGTGGTGCCGACCAGCATGGGCTGGCCGCGCTTCTGCGCATCCTTGATGAGCTCGATGATCGCCCGGTATTTCTCCTGGGCGCTGCGGTAGACCTCGTCGTCCTCGTCCTCACGGATCATGTCGGCATTGGTCGGCACCTCGACCACGTCGAGGCCGTAAATATCGATGAATTCGTCGGCCTCGGTGGCGGCCGTGCCGGTCATGCCGCCGAGCTTGTCGTAGAGGCGGAAATAATTCTGGAAGGTGATGGTGGCCAGCGTCTGGTTCTCGGGCTGGATAGTCACGTGCTCCTTGGCCTCGAGCGCCTGATGCAGACCCTCGGAATAGCGGCGGCCGGACATCATGCGTCCGGTGAACTCGTCGATGATCACGACCTCGTCGTTCTTGACGATGTAGTCGCGGTCCTTGAGGAACAGCTTGTGAGCGCGCAGCGCCTGCTGCACGTGGTGGACGACGCTGACATTCTCGACGTCGTAGAGCGACTCGCCCTTGAGGAGGCCCGCGGCGCTGAGAAGCTGCTCGACATGCTCGTTGCCGGCCTCGGTCAGGCTCACGTGACGGGTTTTCTCGTCGAGCTCGAAGTCTTCATCGACCAGCTCAGGAATGAACACGTCGACCGTGGTGTAGAAGTCCGAGCGGTCGTCGAGCGGGCCGGAAATGATGAGCGGTGTGCGCGCTTCGTCGATGAGGATCGAGTCCACCTCGTCGACGATGGCGAAATAATGCCCGCGCTGTGCCAGCTCCGAGTCGGCGTATTTCATATTGTCGCGCAGATAGTCGAAACCGAACTCGTTGTTGGTGCCGTAGGTGACGTCGCAGGCATATTGCGCCTTGCGCTGTTGATCGTTCATGTCGTGCACGATGGTGCCGACGGTGAGGCCCAAGAACTTGTAGACGGCGCTCATCCAGGCGGCGTCGCGGGCGGCGAGATAGTCGTTGACCGTGACCACGTGTACGCCGCGGCCGGTGAGTGCATTGAGATAGACGGGCAGCGTCGCCACCAGCGTCTTACCCTCACCGGTCTTCATCTCGGCGATGCGGCCTTCATGCAGCACCATGCCGCCGATGAGCTGGACATCGAAGTGCCGTTGCCCAAGCGTGCGCTTGGCGGCCTCGCGCACCGTGGCGAAGGCTTCGGGAAGGAGATCGTCGAGGCTCTCGCCATCGGCCAGGCGCTTGCGAAACTCATCGGTGCGGGCGCGCAAGGCCTCGTCCGAGAGCGCGGCGACTTCAGGCTCCAGCCCGTTGATGTGGTCGACGATGGCCGCATACGGCTTGAGCTTGCGGTCGTTAGCGGAGCCGAAGACCTTGGTGGCGAGGGCGCCAAAGGAAAGCATGGATCTGAAGCCTCTTATGGCATGAGGACGGTCCCATGGGGCTTTACAGCGAAAGCCCCTGAGGCCGTGTGGTGTCTTGAGCGCGGCGGTCCCCGCCGGTCTTCGTCAAGGTTGGGAAATGTGACGAAAATGCCGGGATCAACGCGGTTGAGACATAAGAGGCAGCCTTACCCTTGTCAACGCGACGCGCGGGCGGGCCTGGGGCTCAAGCAGGCTCCTTGGAGGAGGCCGTCTGGCCGATTTGGTCCAGCTGCTTCTGGAGCGAGAGCTTGCTCAGGCTCTGCAGCGGCAGATTGACGAAGATCGAGATGCGCTGATTGAGCATGCGGTAGGTGTCGTCGAAGGCAAAGGCCTTCTCCGCCTCGGTGCCTTCGACCGCCGCCGGATCCGGCACGCCCCAATGAGCGGTCATCGGCTGGCCGGGCCAGATCGGGCAGACCTCGTTCGCCGCGTTGTCGCAGACGGTGAACACGAAATCGAGCTGCGGCGCGCCGTCCTTGGCGAACTCCTCCCAGGACTTCGAGCGGAGCCCAGAGACGTCGTAATTCAGCCGTTTCAGAAGATTGAGGGCATGCGGGTTGACCTTGCCGGTGGGTATGCTGCCGGCGCTATAGGCGCGGAACCGGCCCATTCCCTCGCGATTGAGGATGCTCTCGGCCAGGATCGACCGGGCCGAATTGCCCGTACAGAGAAACAGGACATTGAGGGGCTCTTGGCTGCTGACGACCTTCATGGCGGTTTCCTCCGATTAATTTGTACAGCACGCGGCCAGCGTGGATTCGATCGCCGGCGCGCAGACCGACGGCTCCCCCTGGCAGCAATCCGCCACCAGGAACAGCAACAGCTCGCGGGTTCCGGCCAGGTCCACCCCATAGATCACGGAGCGGCCATCTTTTCGGGCGGTGACCAGCTTGGCCCGCGAGAGAACGGCGAGATGCGACGACATTGTGTTCGCCGGCACGTCAAGCGCGCGGGCGATGTCGCCGGCCGCCATGCCGCCCATCCCGGTACGAATGAGCAGGCGAAAGACCTTGAGCCGGCTTTCCTGGGCAAGCGCGCTCAAGGCACTGACGGCATCCAATGTATCCATATTTCTAGATATATCGAAATATTAGGGACCCGTCAATTCACCCGCTTGGCAATGAGCATAGCCAACGCTAAAGATGGCGCGGGGGAAGCGCCCAAACCCGCTCGCCAGCCCTCATTCGGAGCCCTAGGGCGAGCAGAAGACGAGGATACAATCCTGTGAAAACCCGTTCATCTTTGCTGCTTTTTGCAGCGTTCATCACTCTTGTCCCGCTGTCTGCCGCTGCCGACGACGCGGTCATGGCGCGCATCGACGGCGTGGAGATCAAGCAATCGGATCTTGATTTCGCCGCCTCCGAGGTCGGACCTCGGCTCGGAAATTACCGCCCGGAGGACCGCAAGCGCGTCCTCCTGCAATATGTCATCGAGAACGAGCTGATGGCGGCGGCCGGCGAGAAGGAGAAGCTCGACACGACCGATACCTTCCCCGCGCGGGTCAAATATCACGCACGCCGCGCGCTGCGCGACGCCTATTTCGACGCGAGCATCACCGGCGCAGTGACCGACGCGGAAGCTAAGAAAATCTACGACGAGAAAATCGCCAGCATGACGCCGGAGCAGGAAGTGCACGCGCGTCATATCCTCGTGGAGAGCGAGGCGGAGGCGAAGGAGGTCGCCGAGCGGCTGAAAAAGGGCGAGGACTTCGCCACGGTGGCCAAGGAGAAGTCGAAGGACACCAATGCCGAAGGCGGCGATCTCGGTTTCTTTGCCCGCGGGCAGATGCTGAAGCCGTTCGAGGACGCGGCGTTCGCCTTGGATGTCGGGGAAATCTCCGAGCCGGTGCAGACCCAGTTCGGCTGGCACATCATCAAGGTCGAGGAGAAGCGCGATCAGGCAGTGCCGAGCTTCGACCAGGTCAAGTCGGCCATCGAGGCGCAGCTCGTGCAGCAGAAGGCGCAAGCCGTGGTGACGAGCTTGCGCAATGCGGCCAAGATCGAGATCGTCGACCCCGAGATCAAGCGGTCCATGGATGACGCCGCGCTGCGCGGCGAGGCGCCGCCGCTGCCGGAGCCAGAGGACAACGAGGATCACTAAGCCGATCGCGATCAGCCGGTCTGAATTGAGCCTTGGCTAAGATCTCGCCATTCGCGCCCACGCGGCTGCCTGCGTTACCCGCCATTGACGGGGTGCGCATGGCGGCCTGCGCGGCGGGCATCCGTTATCCGGGGCGCACGGATCTGCTTCTGGCGCTGTTCGAACCAGCGACCACGGCGGCCGGTGTGCTCACCCGCTCCAAGACCGCCTCGGCGCCGGTCGAGTGGTGCCGGGCGCATCTCAAGCACGGCATGGCGCGCGCGCTCGTGGTCAATTCCGGCAATGCCAATGCCTTTACCGGCATGCGCGGCCGCGAGGCGGTGAAAGAGACGGCGCACGCCGCGGCGAATGTGGCGGGCTGTCTTGAGTCCGATGTCTATATCGCCTCCACCGGCGTCATCGGCGAGCCGCTCGATCCCAAAAAATTCGTAGGCCTGCTCGCCGGCCTCGCCGAAAACGCGCAGGCCGACGCTTATGAGATGGCGGCGCGGGCGATCATGACCACCGACACCTTTCCCAAGCTCGCCACGCGGGCTTGCGAGATCGACGGGGTCACGGTCACGATCAACGGCATCGCCAAGGGCGCCGGCATGATCGCGCCCGACATGGCGACCATGCTGGGCTTTCTGTTCACCGATGCGGCAATCGAGCCGGGCGCCCTGCACGACGTCATGGCGCCGCTCGTCGAGGACAGCTTCAACGCCATCACCATCGACAGCGATACCTCGACCAGCGACACCTTACTGATCTTCGCCACCGGCGCGGCGACGAAGCGGGGTGCGCCACGTATCGCGCGCGGCGATGATGAGCGGCTCGCGGGCTTTCGCGTCGCGCTGTTCGAGCTGATGACCGATCTCGCCCATCAGATCGTCAAGGACGGCGAAGGGCTGACCAAGTTCGTGAAGCTCACGGTTACCGGCGCCGAGACGAAGGCGGCGGCACGGACCATCGCGCTGTCGATCGCCAATTCGCCGCTGGTGAAGACGGCGCTCGCCGGAGAGGACCCCAATTGGGGCCGCATCGTCATGGCCGTGGGCAAGGCGGGCGAGGCGGCGGATCGCGACAAGCTCGCCATCCGGTTCGGCGACATCGTCGTGGCCGAGCATGGCGGGGTGGCGCCGGGCTATCGCGAGGAACAGGGCGCGGCCTATATGAAGCGCGCCGAGCTCGATATCGCCGTGGATGTCGGCGTCGGCGCGGCGACGGCGACGGTTTGGACCTGCGATCTCACCAAGGAGTATATCGCCATCAACGCCGACTACCGGTCGTGAGCGGCCGTGAGTGGCGGCGACGCTCCTGAGCTTGTTCTCGTCGCGGCGTGTGTTCTGGTCGACGAAGCGGGGCTTGTGCTCATCACCAAGCGCCCCGAAGGCAAGCCGCTCGCGGGCCTGTGGGAGTTTCCCGGCGGCAAGGTCGAGGCGTGTGAAACGCCGGAGTGCGCACTCATACGCGAGCTAAAAGAAGAGCTTGGCATCGACGTCGCCGCGCCGGGACTCACTCCCTTAACTTTTGCCAGTCACTCTTACCCTTCATTTCATCTCCTCATGCCGGTTTATCTATGCCGGCATTGGCAGGGGGAGGTGGTCGCTAAGGAAGGTCAGGGACTTGCTTGGGTGCGGCCCGAGGCGCTTACCGCCTACGCCATGCCGCCGGCGGACGAGCCGCTGAAGCAGATCCTGCCCGGGCTACTGGGACCGTCATGGGAAGTCTAATGACGCCGCACATACAGAGAAAAAGCGCGCGAGCGCGCTTCGCAGGCGCCGCGCGGCGCTTCGTGTCGGACCGTGCCGGCGCCATCGCCATGGAGTATATTTTGATCGGCGCCATACTCGGCGCCGCAGTGGCGGCAGCGGTCAGCGTGTTGCGGGGCTCGGTATCCGAGCTTTATGCGGGTCTGGCCGCCCTGTTCGGCAGCTAGCCGCGCCTACTCTTCCGTCTTCTTCTTCGGCGCTTGCGCGAACGACGCCTTGTCGCCGGCCGATTGCTCTTGCGTGTGCAGCGCATCGGCCAGCCGCTGGGCGGCGCTGCCGGGCTTCAACGGCTTTTGCTGGCTCGCATGCGGCGCCCAGCCGCTCATGAACACGAACTCGAAGGTCGCGGTCACCTTGCCGTCGGGGGTGCCATGCCGCGCACGGTAAATCTGTTCGGCCCGCTCCAATGTGCGCCTCGGCAACGGCTCGCGCTTGCGCGCCATGAGCACGTTGCCGCCGCCCAGCGCGCGAACCTCGCGCATCACTTCGCGCGGTGAGGGGTAGACGACTTTCAGGATTTCTGCGTCGGCGACGGGAAGGGCGAAGCCCGCCCGCTGCAGCAGCGCGCCATAGGCCCTGACATCGCCGAAGGGCGAGACGCGCGGGGACGCGCCGCCTTCCATCTCGCCTTCCGCCTCGATCAGCGCCTCGCGTAGTTCACTGAGCGCGCGGGCCCCCAGCGCCGCCGCCATGAACAGACCGTCGGGGGCGAGCGCGCGCCGGATCTGGATGAGGCTGCCGGGGAGGTCGTTGACGCGGTGGAGCGCCAGGCCTGAAACGATGAGATTGAAGCTCGCGTCCCTGAAGGGCAGCAGGTCCTCGTCGCAAACAAGCGCGGGGCGCGGGCAGAGTTCGGCAAAAGCCAGCGCGCTCTCGGCATAGATCATCTCGCCCACGGAGGGCAGCGCCGCCACGGTACGGCCGAGCAGTCCGTGAAAGGCGCCGAGGTCCAGGCCCAAGGGAAATGTCCGCAGCATGATCTCGACGCGCTCGGCGATCTCGCGCGCCACATGGGCGATGAGAAACTCGCGCGCTTCGATCTCGTGGGCGAAGCGGGCGCGGCGCCGGCGCAACAGGCTGCGGTCGAACAGGTGCTCGTCGCTCATGGTTTTCCTAACAATGGCATCCCGTCTATCTGATGTATCATGAGAGCCATGTGGATCAGTGGCACAGATCCTCGGGCCGAGCGCTCAGCACCGCCGACACGGCCGTCGTCCTGGCGGGCGGGGTTAAATGCGGCCGCCGATCTGCTCCTGCCGCCGGTCTGTATCTCCTGCCGGGCGCGCATCATGAGCCACGGCCTTCTCTGCGGCGACTGCTTCGCCAAGGTCGATTTCATCGCGCCTCCCATCTGCGCGCGGCTCGGCGTGCCGCTGCCTTACGATGCCGGCGCGCCGAGCCTGTCGGCGGCGGCGATCGCCGCGCCGCCGGTTTACGACAGGGCGCGGGCCGTGGCGCGCTACTCGCAGACCATGCGCGATCTAATCCAGAGCTTCAAATACCGGGACCGCCAAGAGGGGCTGGCGTTATTCAGCCGCTGGCTGGTCCAGGCCGGGGCCGAACTCCTGGCCGACGCCGAATTGATCGTGCCGGTGCCGCTTTACCGCTCGCGGCTGTGGTGGCGGCGGTTCAACCAATCAGCCATGCTGGCGCAGCGCATCTCGAAGCTGACGGGCATCCCTAGCGATTGCTTCGTCCTCAAGCGCGTGCGGCGGACGGCAAGCCAGGTGGGCCTTTCCGCGGAGCAGCGGGTCCGCAATGTGGCGGGCGCCTTCAAGGTCGAGCCGTCGCGGGCCGGGCTCGTCAAAGGCAAGCGGGTCGTCGTCGTGGACGACGTGATCACCACGGGGGCGACAGCGGAGGCTTGCGCGCGCGTGCTGAAGCGGGCAAAGGCTGCGCGGGTCGACGTGCTGGCGCTGGCGCGAGCAGTCGAGCCCACCGCGTTCGTGCTCTAAGGCTGAAGGTCGGGTCCCTCGAGCATAAGGTCGCGCGCCGCGCGGAAAGGCTTGTGCCGGGCCGGTTAACAACCCAGTTACCATGACCTGAAACTCTGGCCTAACATGCTGGGGGCTACCGGCCCTCCCGAGACAAAAATAATGATCCGTCTCTACACCACCCCCTATTGCGGTTTTTGCCTTGCGGCGAAGCGCCTGCTGGCGAAGAAGGGCCTCGACTTCGAGGAGATCGATGTGAGCTTCGACAATGAGAAGCGCAGCGAGATGACGGCGCTGGCTGGTGGGGCGCGGTCCGTGCCGCAGATCTTCATCCACGGCCATCACGTCGGCGGTCACGACGAACTGAGCGCGCTGGAGCGGGCCGGCGAGCTCGAGGCCTGGCTTGCGCGCGAACCGGTCAAGCCATGAGTGCCGAATGATGAGTGTCGAACCATGACTCCCGGCCCTGAGACCCATTTCCGGGCGGCGCTCGTGCAAACGCGGGCGAGCCGCGATATTGCGTCCAATCTCGATCGGGCCGAGGCGCTCATCCGCCAAGCGGCCAAAGGCGGCGCCATTTACGTGCAGACGCCGGAGAATACCGCGCTGATGGAGCTCGAGCCGGCCCGCGTGCTCAAGCTGGTGACGTCCGAGGCCGACAGCGAGCCGCTCGCCCGGATGCGGGCACTTGCCGCCGAACTCGGCATTTGGCTGCATGTGGGCTCGCTCGGCATCAAGCTCGGCGAGGGGCGCGTGGCCAACCGGTCCTTTCTCATCGGCCCCGACGGCGAGATCGCCGCACGCTACGACAAGCTCCATATGTTCGACGTCGATCTCGCCGGCGGCGAGAGCTATCGTGAATCGCAATATTACGGACCGGGCTCGAAGGCCGTCCTCGCCGATCTGCCGTTCGGGCGGCTCGGCATGACCATCTGCTACGACTTGCGGTTCCCTGCGCTCTACCGCGCGCTCGCCACCGCCGGAGCCAATCTCATCGCCATTCCCGCCGCCTTCACCAAGCAGACCGGCCAAGCCCATTGGCATGTGCTGGTGCGAGCGCGGGCCATCGAGACCGGCGCTTTCGTGTTCGCCGCGACGCAAGGGGGCGCGCATGAGAACGGCCGCGAGACCTTCGGTCACAGCCTGATCGTATCGCCGTGGGGGGAGATCCTGGCCGAGGCGGGAGAAGATCCTTGCGTGATCTTCGCCGATATAGACGTGTCTCAGTCCGAGGCGGCTCGCGCGCGGATCCCCGCGCTCAAACATGGGCGGCCGTTCGAAATCGAGATCGCCACGCCTGTGCTCGCGCGTAAGGAGGCGTCATGATCCGCTTCGCGCTGTCGTGCGACCAAGGCCACGGCTTCGACGCCTGGTTCTCATCCGGGGCCTCGTATGACGAGCAGGCGGAAGCCGGCGTCATCACCTGCCCGGATTGCGGCAGCGACAGGATCGAAAAAGCCCCCATGGCCCCCGCGGTCCTGCGCGGTAACAGATCCGAGCCGGGCGAGCCGAAAGAGGGCAGGAAGACTTACGCGGTGATCGAGGGCTTGCGGGAGCATCTCAAGGCCAACGCCGACGATGTGGGCAAAGCGTTTCCCGAGGAGGCTCGCAAGATTCACTACGGCGAGGCCCAGGCTCGCAGTATCTACGGCGAGGCGAGCCCGGAGGAGGCCAGGGCGCTGCACGACGAAGGCATTGCCGTCCTGCCGTTGCCGCCGCTGCCCAAGAAGCAGAATTAAGGAACGGAACCGAGATCTGGGCGTTTGAAATCCCGTCGCTGCCATCATAGCTTTGTCATCATGAGGTAACGACTTGTTTGGGGGCCTCCGGTACAAAATACGGAACAACTTCTCGCGAGGCGCCCTGGTAAGGCCTTGTTAGCCTGTATTCTAAGGCTGCCGGGCGGTGGTTTGCGCGTAACCAGGGAACGATAAAATGCGCCTCTCTAATCTGCTGAATCCCAGAAATTTGCCATTTCAGGTGCTCGCCGCCGGTCTTTTGGCCGTGATGCTCGCTGCTCCGGTGAGCGCCGAACCGGCTGACCACGCCACGACGCCCGAGACCCAGACCACCGAATCACCGTCGCGTCTCGCCGGTCCACAAAACGAATCGGATGCTGATTCGGCTTCGGCCAAGCCGGATGCCGATGCTAATGCCGATTCCGATGCTGAGATCGAGACCGTGACCAGCGACCCTCAAGCCGATCCTGAGACCGCCGAGTCCGGAACCTCCGATACCGAAACTGCCGACACGGATCCTGTCGACACCGAGCCGTCCTCCCAGGTGCTGGTCGATGTGGACAAGTCCACGCAGCAGATGACGGTGTTCGTGGACGGCGTCGAGCTTTACAGCTGGCCCGTCTCGACCGGCATGCGCGGCTATTCCACGCCGTCGGGGACCTATACCGCCTCATCGATGAACAAGATTTGGTACAGCAAGCAGTGGGACAACGCGCCCATGCCGCATGCCATCTTCTTCACCAAGAAGGGGCACGCGATCCACGCCAGCAATGAAACGAAAAAGCTCGGCAGCCCCGCCAGCCATGGCTGCGTGCGTCTGGCGCCGAAAAACGCCGCGACCCTGTTCAAGCTGGTCGAGGAGAAGGGCCTGAAGAACACCCAGGTGGTGCTGACGGGTGTCTCGCCCGGCGGTGAGTCCAATGTGGCGAGCCAGCGCCAGCGGCAGCCCCAATATCCGGTGTATCCGGGCCGGCGCGGCTATGACGGCCAGTACGGCTACTACGACGAGGCACCGCCGGTCCGCCGCAAGCGCAAGCGGTTCTTCCAGCCTTATTATGACTCGCCTCCAGTGCAGCAGCAGCAGCGCGGCCAGAGGCGCTGGTTCCGTCCCCCGGGCTATTGAGAGCTGATCTTGTCGGCTTAGCCCTTGGTGGCGGTGGCGAAATAGTTCACGTCAGTGTCGCCGGACAGGCTCCACACATCCGTCAGCGGGTTGTAGACCATGCCTTTGGTGCCGCTCGGGGTGAGCCCCGCGGCGCTCAAGGCCGATTTTAGCTCCTCGGGCCGCACGAACCGCTCCCATTGATGGGTTCCGACCGGTACCCAGCGCAGGACGTATTCGGCGCCGACGATGGCGAGCGCATAGGCTTTCAGCGTGCGGTTGAGGGTCGACAGGATCATCACGCCGCCGGGCTTCACCAAGGGCGCAAGGCGCTTCAGGAAGGCCGGCACGTCCGGCACATGCTCGACCACCTCCAGCAGAAGCACGGCGTCGAATTGCTTGCCCTCGTCGGCGAGGGTCTCCGCGGTCGCCGCCCGATAGGCGATGTCGAGACCGGCACCTTGCGCGTGGGTCTTGGCCGCTTCGATGGTCTCTTGCGCCGGGTCGATGCCGGTCACGTCCGCGCCGAGCCTGGTCAGGGGCTCTGCCACCAACCCGCCGCCGCAGCCGATGTCGAGCACCGTGAGCCCTGAGAGGCTCGGCGGCATCTTGGGATCGCGGCCGAAATGGGCGCAGATCTGGTCGCGGATATAAGTGAGCCGGGTGGGGGTGATCCGGTGGAGCGGGGCGAACGGGCCCTTCGTGTCCCACCAATCGGCGGCCAGCTTGGCGAAGCGGGCGACCTCGTCGGGGTCGAGGGTGGTTGAGCTGTCGCTCTTTGGGGTGTTGGTGGCGGGAGCCATGGGAGGCCCATTGGCCTTTGGCCTTCACCGCCTGTCAAGGAGCCCAGAGCCATGTTGCGGCTTTCGGCCCCAATCAGTATGAAAGAGCCGAATTTTGCCGGCCGGTCCAAGAATGGGCCGGCCCTTCTGTTGTGAGCAGTCATGTCTCTGCTGGTGTTGAAATTTGGCGGCACGTCGGTGGCCGATCTCGAGCGCATCCGTAACGTCGCGGCGCACGTCAAGCGCGAGGTCGACGCCGGGAACGCTTGCGCCGTGGTGGTTTCCGCCATGGCCGGTCAGACCAACCAGCTCGTGTCGCTCGTCGAGGAGGCGTGGGGCTTCAAGGAGCGCCGCCAGAACGGCGGGATGGCGTCGGCCCATTACGACACCCGCGAATATGACGCGGTAGTGTCCTCCGGCGAGCAGGTGACCTCGGGGTTGCTGGCGCTCGTGCTACAGGCTGCCGGCGTGCAAGCCCGGTCCTGGCAGGGCTGGCAGATCCCGCTGCGCACCGACGCCGCCCACCGCGCCGCACGCATCACCGGCATCGAGGTGGGCGAGCTCAAGGCGCGGATGCTCGACGGCGAGGTGGCGGTGATCGCCGGCTTCCAGGGCATCGCGCCGGGAAACCGTATCGCCACGCTGGGCCGCGGCGGCTCCGATACGAGTGCCGTGGCTTTGGCGGCGGCGCTCACGGCCGACCGCTGCGACATCTATACGGACGTGGACGGGGTCTACACCACCGACCCCCGCGTGGTGCCGAAGGCGCATCGCCTCGACCGCATCTCCTACGAGGAGATGCTGGAGATGGCCTCGCAAGGGGCCAAGGTGCTGCAGACCCGCTCGGTGGAGCTTGCCATGCAGAAGGGCGTGCGGGTGCTCGTGCGCTCGAGCTTCGAGGCGCCCGACCTAGCCGGCACGGGCGATGCCGAGACCGGCGAGGGAATTGGAACACTCGTTTGCCATGAGGATGAGATCGTGGAGCAAAACGTCGTCAGTGGAATTGCCTATGCGCGGGACGAGGCCAAGGTGACGCTGCTCAAGGTGGCCGATAAGCCGGGTGTCGCGGCGCAAGTGTTCGGCCCGCTGGCCGAGGCCCATATTAATGTCGATATGATCGTGCAGAATGTGTCCGACGACGGGCGGCACACCGATATGACGTTCACGGTGCAGAGCGCCGATCTCGACCGGGCGCTCGAAGTTTTGAGGAATTCCAAGGACTCCATCGGCTATTTGGACTTGCGTGGGTCGACCGACATCGCCAAGGTATCGGCGATTGGCGTCGGTATGCGGAGCCACGCTGGGGTTGCCGCGCAAATGTTCAGCGCGCTTGCCGAAAAGGGCATCAATATCGAGGCGATCTCGACATCCGAGATCAAAATCAGCGTATTGATCGACGCGGCCTATGCCGAGCTTGCGGTGCGGACCTTGCATTCCTTGTTCGGATTAGACCGTTAGCGGATGAAGCGGCCAGCCTTACTCTCTCTTCATTGAGACGCTAGGTACGCCGCTATTCCGGTCGGCGAGGACGGGTAGCTATGCCTGCGTCAGTTGGTGCCCCAAGACAGATGCTCCGTCGCCTCCGTGAGGTGATGGCCGAGCACGAGAGCGCGCAGGCTCGCCTCGACAAGGTGGTGGTGCTGATCGCCTCCAACATCGTGGCCGAGGTGTGCTCGCTCTATTTGCGGCGCCGCGACGGCACGCTGGAGCTGGTGGCCACCGAGGGTCTGAACCCGGGCGCCGTCCACAACACTCATCTGAAGCCGGGCGAGGGTCTGGTCGGTCTGATCGCCGAGCAGGCCGAGCCGAAGCAATTCGCCGACGCCCAGCATCATCCGGCCTTCTCCTACCGGCCGGAGACGGGCGAGGAGATCTATCACTCCTTCGTCGGCGTGCCGATCCTGCGCGGCGGCCACACGATCGGCGTGCTCACGGTGCAGAATCGCACCATGCGGCAATATAGCGACGAGGAGGTCGAGGCGCTGCAGACCACGGCGATGGTGATCGCCGAGATGATCGCCTCGGGCGGGTTCGTCACCGAAGAAGTCACGGCCGAAACGCGCCGCGACGCCAATGCCCGGTTCACCGGCCAGCCCATCTCCGAGGGCGTGGCGCTGGGCCATATCGTGCTGCACGAGCCGCGCATCGTGGTCACTCGCCTCATCGCCGAGGATGTCGAGCTCGAGCGGCGGCGGCTGCTCCAGGCCATCGAAGACCTCACCACCATGATCGACGAGATGATGGACCGCGGCGACATGGCGCGCGCCGGCGAGCACCGGGAAGTGCTCGAGGCCTTCCGCATGTTCGCCCACGACCACGGCTGGCGGCGCCGGCTCGACGAGGCGCTGGCCACGGGACTGACCGCCGAGGCCGCCGTACAGCGCGTGCGCAACGATACCCGCGCGCGCATGCTGCGCATGCCCGACCAACGGTTCCGCGACCGTCTGCACGATATCGACGATCTGTCCAACCGCCTGTTACGTTTGTTGTCCGGCGGCACGGAGACGGCCGCCACGGGCAATCTGCCCGAGGACGCCATCGTCATCGCGCGCACCATGGGTCCGGCCGAGCTGCTCGATTACGACCGCCATCGCTTGCGCGGTCTCGTGCTGGAGGAGGGCGGCGCCAACAGCCACGTCGCCATCGTGGCTCGGGCGCTCGGCATTGCCGCGATTACCCAGTGCGACGGCGTGCTGGATGCCGTGGAGCCGGGGGATGCGGCCATTGTCGACGCCGCGGGTGGCGAACTGCATCTGCGTCCCACCCAAGAGGTGATCGCGGCCTATTCCGACAAGGTCCGCTTCATGGCGCGGCGCCAAGCGCAATACGCGGCGCTGCGCCAGGTGCCGGCGCTCACTCTCGACGATCAGCGGGTGAGCCTAAACATCAACGCAGGGCTCCTGTTCGACCTGCCGCATCTCGATCAGTCCGGTGCCGACGGCATCGGCCTGTTCCGCACCGAGCTTCAGTTCATGATCTCGTCGACCTTCCCGCGGCTGGACCAGCAAACGCGCCTCTACAAGGCGATCCTCGATGCCGCCGGCGATCGGCCCGTGGTGTTCCGCTCGCTCGACGTTGGCGGCGACAAGGTGCTGCCGTATTTTCGCGCCGGCGCGGAGGAGAACCCGGCGCTCGGCTGGCGCGCGATCCGCATGGCGCTCGACCGGCCGGCCCTGTTCCGCACTCAGATCCGGGCGCTGCTGCGCGCGGCGCATGGACGCGAGCTTCGCGTCATGCTGCCGATGATCTCCGACGTCTCGGAGTTTGAGGCCGCCCGCCGGTTGATCGACCGCGAGGTGCACATCCTCAGGCGCCACGGGCGGCCCGAGCCGAAGCAGGTGAAGGTCGGCGCCATGATCGAGGTGCCGGCGCTCCTGTGGCAGCTGGACAGCCTGCTCCCCATGGTCGACTTCGCCTCGGTGGGGTCCAACGATCTGGTGCAGTTCCTGTTCGCCGCCGACCGCGGCAATGTGCGTGTGGCGGACCGCTTCGACAGCCTCAACCCGGCCGCGCTCAAGGCGTTCCGGCATATCGTGCGGTCGGCCTCGAAGCACGACGTGCCGCTCACGCTGTGCGGGGAGATGGCTGGAAAGCCGCTCGAGGCGATGGTGCTGATCGGGCTCGGCTTCCGCTCGATCTCGATGGCGCCGGCGTCCGTGGGCCCGGTCAAGGCCATGGTTTTGTCGCTCGATGCCGGCAATCTCCAGGAAAGACTGGATGAGCTGCTCGACACCAGGAACACATCGCTTCGCGAAGATTTGAAGCGCTTTGCCGCCGATAGCGGCGTGCAGATATAACCGCAGGGGCGCGCGAGGAGTCGGCAATTGGCGCGGCACTATGGTAGTCTTCCGAAGACTTGCAAACTCGCCGACATTGGGCTTGTGTTAGCCGAGGATCGCAGGAAATGGGGCCGGTCAAGCGAGGAAAGCGGGGCCGCAGCTTTTACCAGCGGACCCGTCGCCGGACGCCGGTCGGCGGCGTCTTGATATTCACGGGATTGAGAAATGCCAGCCGGCTATGATGCGGAAGTGGCCGAGCTGTTTCGGGACCTGAGGGCTGCCAGCAGCCTGACCGAAACAGATCTTGCCGCCCAGATCGCCGCCCCCATCGAGGTGGTTCAGGCGCTTGAACAGGGCGCGCTCTATGCGCTGCCGCCCTGGCCTGAGACCTGCCGCGTCGTCAACGCCTATGGCACGCTGCTCAATCTCGATACCCGCCCGTTGCTCCGGCGCATTTACGCGCAGATCGAGGCGGGAATTGTCGAGTTGAGGCCGAAGACCATGCCGGACGTTCCGATCATGGCGCCGCAGGGCGGTGGCAATGCCGCTCCGTCTCTGCCGCCCATGCCGCAAGCGCCGAACTGGCCGAACGGGCAGCAAGTGAGGTCCCAGCCGCAGGCCCCGTGGCCGGCCGGCGCACCGCAATTCCCGCAAGGCGGGATGCAAGGCATGCCCAAGCAGGCTGGCCAGGCTCCGGCGCCCCAGGCCCCGGCGCCCCGGGCCCCATCGCCGCAAGCTCCATCGCCGCAAGCCCCCTCCTGGCCGAATGGCCCGCAAGCCGCGCCGCAGCCGCAGGCCCGTCCCGCCCAACCGCAGCAGCCGCCTCGGCCGCAGCAGCCTGCCCGCCAGCCGGCACCGCAGGCCTACCCGCCAGAGCCGCCGGGGCTCCAGCCCGACCCCCATTTCCAGTCCGATCCCCATGGCTTCCAGCCGGATGCCCCTGGCTTGCGGCCCGATCCCCACGGCTTCCAGCCTGACCCCCGCGGTTACCAGACGGATTCCTATGGCGTCCAGACGGATGCGAGCTTCGAGTCGGACGCGGGCTACGAGCCGGCCGCCGCGCCGCAACCGCAGCAAGACGCCGCCTTCATGGATGAACCGGCGCCGGCCGCGGCACGTAAAAGGCCCGCTTTGTTGAAATGGGGCCTTGTCGCGTTGATTGCGTCGGTGATCGGCTTTGGACTATGGATGGCGCTCGGCAATTCTTCAGGTCCAACGTCATCTTCGGGGTCCTTCAACACCTCCGATCCTGTCCTGGATCCGGACGACCCGCGCAGCCGCAAGGCTGACAAGCTTCCGAACAATTTCTAGGCATCTCGCCTCATCCCATGACGACTATTCCCGCCGAGAAGCTCGACCATCTCGTCGCCCGTTGGCAAACGGTGCAAGACAGCCTTGCGGCCGGCGCCGACCAGGAGAGCTATGTTCGTCTCTCCCGAGAGTTCTCCGAGCTCGATCCCATCGTCGCCACCATCACCGCGCTGCGCGAGGCACAGCACGAGCGCGACGGCTTGCAGGAAATTATCGACGACCGCACCTCCGATAAGGCCATGCTCTCGCTCGCCGAGGAGGAGATCGACGGACTCGACGCCAAGATCGAAGAGTTCGAGCATCAGCTGAAGGTCCAGCTTCTGCCCAAGGACGAAGCCGACGAGAAGAGCGCGATCCTCGAGGTGCGGGCAGGCACTGGCGGCGACGAGGCGGCGCTGTTCGCCGGCGACCTGTTCCGCATGTATCAGCGCTATGCGGACCGGCAGGGCTGGAAGGTCAGCGTCATGTCGGCGAGCGAGTCGGCCAATGGCGGCTACAAAGAGATCATCGCCAATATCACCGGCAAGGGCGTGTTCGCCCGGATGAAATACGAGTCCGGCGTGCACCGGGTGCAGCGCGTGCCGGAAACCGAAGCTCAAGGACGCATCCATACCTCGGCGGCGACGGTGGCCGTGCTGCCCGAAGCCGAGGATGTCGACGTCAAGATCGACGAGAAGGATTTGCGTATCGACGTGTACCGGGCGAGCGGTCCCGGCGGGCAGTCGGTCAACACCACCGACAGCGCGGTCAGGATTACGCATCTTCCTTCCGGTCTCGTGGTCATCCAGCAGGACGAGAAGTCTCAGCACAAGAACCGGGCGAAAGCCATGAAGGTGCTGCGCGCGCGGCTCTACGATCTGGAACGGGCCAAGCTCGACGAGGAGCGGGCGCAAGACCGCCGCAGTCAAATCGGTACCGGCGACCGGTCCCAGCGCATCCGCACCTATAACTTTCCGCAAGGGCGCGTCACCGATCACCGTATCGGTCTCACCACGCATCAACTGCAAATGGTGCTGGAGGGCGAGCCCGCGCTGGATGAGATCATCGAAGCGCTGATCACCGAGCAGCAAACGAGCCAGCTTGCCGAGATGCAGGAGCAGGGGGCGTGAGCGAGACCCTCGAGGCGGCGCGCGGGGCGGCCACGCGAGCGCTGCGCGAGGGTGGTATCGCGACGCCGGCCTTGGATGCGCGGCTTCTGCTCTGCCATGCCGCTGGCCTCAGCCATGAGGCGCTGATCACGCGAAACCGCGAGGGACTCAACGCTGAGGTGGCGGCGCAGCTTGCGAGCTTTGTCGCGCGAAGGCTTCAGGGCGAGCCGGTCTCGCGCATTCGCGGTGTGCGGGAGTTCTACGGCCGAGACTTTCGCGTCGATGGCGATACGCTCGATCCGCGTCCCGATACCGAGACGCTGATCGCCGCGGCGCTCGAACTCGTGTCCCGCAGCGGCTGGCAGCGCCGTCCGCTCAAGCTGCTCGATCTCGGCACCGGCTCCGGCTGCATTCTGCTTACGCTGCTCGCCGAGTTGCCGCAGGCGCAAGGCGTCGGCACCGACAGATGCGAAGGCGCATTGCGGCTTGCCGCCGAGAACGCCAGGCGGTTGGGGCTTGCGGCCCGCGCCCGCTTCATCGGCGCCGATTGGCTCGAAGGGGTCGGGGGGCGTTTCGACCTCATCGTTTCCAACCCACCCTATATCGCCAGTGCGGAGATCGCCGGCCTTGCCCCCGAGGTGGCCGCCTTCGACCCGCGGGCGGCACTCGATGGCGGGGTGGATGGGCTCGATGCCTACCGGCGGATCGCGGAGAAGGCGCGAGCGGCACTGGCGCCTGGCGGTCGCATTGTGGTCGAGATCGGTCCCAGCCAAGCCGAGGCGGTGTCCGGGCTCTTCCGGGCGGCGGGGCTCACGGTCCAGGGGGACGATTTGCGGTTGGATTTGGCCGGGCGGCCCCGTTGCGTCCTTGCCGGGGGCTCTTTCGAGAACCGGCTAGACGGTCGCACACCCCAAAAATGAGCTTGGAAAAGCTGGATGTTCAGGGTAGGTTCGTGGGAACGGAATGAAAATCTTCGGCCCAGCGTGGTTTGGTACGCGGCCGGTTGCATGGCAACAAGAGCGGATATCTCGTGAACCTCGATTGACAGGCGGTGTGCCTCTCGGGTTGTTCATGAGACGCTCAATCGCCCATCAGATTTTGGTTGGCTGGCGCTAGAGCCCAAGCATTCAAGACGCGTAGCGCCGGGGGCCGACCCAAAGACAAGGCAGCAAGAAAAAAGCGTTGTGACGACTGCGTGGCCCTTTCGGCTTTCCGGCGCAAAGCGCGGGACCTTGAGCGTGGTCGTGGAAGAGTGAACAGGGAACGAAGGACGCGGCTTAACCGGCCGCCATTCAGGTGAATAAGGCTCATGAGGCAAGGACAACAGCAGAATCGTAGGGGTCGCGGCCGCAGTGGAGGTGGCCGTAAACCCCAGAATCCACTGGCACGGAATTACGAATCGAACGGCCCGGATGTGAAGATCCGCGGGACCGCCTCCCATGTGGCGGAGAAATACATGTCGCTCGCGCGAGATGCGCTCGCCTCCGGTGACATGATCGCCGCGGAGAGCTATCTGCAGCACGCCGAGCACTATAACCGCATCGTCATGGCGGCTCAGACTCAGCTTAGCCCGCCCGGCGGCGCCCAGCCGGCCGAGAGCCCCAATGGCGGCGGCGGACAGCAGCCTCAGAGCCGCTGGCACTCCGATTCCGATGAAGAAGGCTCCGACGAGGCGGCGTCCGCGGCCAGCGGGCAGACGGGCGGCGGGCAAGGTGGCGGCGGTGGCGGACAGGACCGCGAGCGTCACACCGGCGACCGTGAGCATCACGGCGGCGGACGCGACCGTGGGCGCCGGCCGCAGCAGGGCGGCAATGGCAGCGGTCAGGGCGTGCATGACGCCAATGGTGCCGAGCCGGCCGACGCGCAGGCCGCCGACGAAGGCGAAAACGCTCCCGACGTGGTGAGCTAGGCTTTCAGTCCCAACGACTTTGGTTTCATGTCACGACGCTGCCTGCAGCCGCGCCGTGCGGGCGTCCGCACGCGTCCGATATCGGCGCTGCGGCTAACCGTTCGCTAACGGTGCGCGCATAGGTCGGTTTGCTCTCTATCAAGTCGCCCCCTCTTTTTGTGCGCTAAACGGCTCGCTATATGTCCGTTAACGGGCCTGGGGTATGAGGTTCGGGACACGGCATCCCCTGCCGGTTTGACCGTCCTTTCCGGCCCACCCTCAAAGCCTGACCCGATCCAAGAGGGAAGATCATGGATTTCGAGAAGCTTTCCGACCGCCTTAAGGGATTCCTGCAAGCCGCGCAGACCATCGCCGTGCGCGACGGCAACCCGCAGATCACGCCAGAGCATTTCCTCAAAGCCCTGCTCGACGACCCGGAAGGGTTGGCCGCGGGGCTGATCGGGCGCGCCGGCGGCGATCCCAAGGCCGCGCTACTGCGGACCGACGCAGCACTCGCCAAGCTGCCCAAAGTGTCCGGCTCCGGCGCCACCCAGCCGCAGATGACCCCGGCCTTGTCGCGCGTCCTCGACCAGGCCGAGCAGGTGGCCAAAAAGGCCGGCGACAGCTTCGTCACCGTGGAGCGGGCGCTCCAGGCGCTGGCCATGACCAAGGAAGGGGGCAGCGCGGACATCTTGAAAGACGCGGGCGTCACGCCGCAGAGCCTCAACGAGGCGATCAACGATCTTCGCAAAGGCCGCACCGCCGATTCGGCCGGCGCCGAGCAGCAATATGATGCACTGAAGCGCTATACCCGCGACTTCACCGAAGCCGCGGAGAAGGGCGAACTCGACCCGGTGATCGGCCGCGACGAGGAGATCCGCCGCACCATTCAAGTTCTGTCGCGGCGCACCAAGAACAATCCGGTGCTCATCGGCGAGCCGGGCGTCGGCAAGACGGCCATCGTCGAGGGGCTCGCGCATCGCATCGTCAAGGGCGACGTGCCGGAGAGCCTCAAGGACAAGAAGGTGCTGTCGCTCGACATGGGCTCGCTCATCGCCGGGGCCAAATATCGCGGCGAGTTCGAGGAGCGGCTGAAGGCCGTGCTCAGCGAGATCGAGGCGACCCACGGCCAGATCATCCTGTTCATCGACGAGATGCATACTTTGGTCGGCGCCGGCGGCGCGGACGGCGCCATGGATGCCTCCAACCTCCTCAAACCCGCACTCGCCCGCGGGCAGCTGCATTGCGTCGGCGCCACCACGCTCGACGAGTACCGCAAGCATGTGGAGAAGGACGCGGCCCTTGCCCGGCGCTTCCAGCCGGTCTTCGTGCCGGAGCCGAGCGTCGAGGACACCATCTCCATCCTGCGCGGCCTGAAAGAGAAATACGAGCTGCATCACGGCGTGCGCATTTCCGATGCCTCGCTCGTGGTCGCCGCCACTCTGTCCAACCGCTACATCACCGACCGCTTCCTGCCCGACAAGGCCATCGACCTGATGGACGAGGCGGCATCGCGCCTGCGCATGCAGGTGGACTCGAAGCCCGAAGCGCTCGACGAGCTCGACCGCCGTCTGATGCAGCTCAAGATCGAGCGCGAGGCCCTGAAGAAAGAAACCGACTCAGCCTCCCAGGACCGGCTCGCCAAGCTCGAGAAGGAGATCGCCAATCTGGAGGAGAGCGCCAACGCGCTCGCCGGCCGCTGGCAGGAAGAGAAGGAGAAGCTGGGCGCCGCGCAGAAGATCAAGGAAGACCTCGATCATGCGCGCAACGAGCTGGAGCAGGCGCAGCGCGCGGGCGACCTCGCCAAGGCCGGCGAGCTGGCTTACGGCAAGATCCCCGATCTCGAAAGCAAGCTCGCAAAAGATCGAAGAGGAAGAGGGCCAGGCCGGCAGCCTCGCGCAAGAAGTCGTCACCCCCGACATGATCGCGCAAGTGGTGTCGCGCTGGACCGGCATTCCCGTCGACAAGATGCTGGAAGGCGAGCGCGAGAAGCTGCTGCAGATGGAAACCCAGATCGCCAAGCGCGTGGTCGGCCAGGAGGAGGCGGTCGAGGCCGTGTCCACCGCGGTGCGCCGGTCGCCGCGCCGGCCTGCAAGACCCCAACCGGCCCATGGGCTCGTTCATGTTCTTAGGCCCGACCGGCGTCGGCAAGACGGAGCTGTCCCGCGCGCTCGCCGAGTTCCTGTTCGACGACGAGCACGCCATCCTCCGCGTCGACATGAGCGAATATATGGAGAAGCACGCGGTGGCCCGGCTGATCGGCGCGCCGCCCGGCTATGTCGGCTATGAGGAGGGCGGCGCGCTCACCGAAGCCGTGCGCCGCAGGCCCTATCAGGTCATCCTGTTCGACGAGATCGAGAAGGCGCATCCGGACGTGTTCAACGTGCTGCTGCAAGTGCTCGACGACGGCAGGCTGACCGACGGCCAAGGCCGCACGGTCGACTTCCGCAACACGCTCATCATCATGACGTCCAATCTCGGCTCCGAATATCTCGTCAACCAGAAGGAGGGCGAGGAGTCCTCCGAAGTCGAGAGCCAAGTCATGGACGTGGTGCGCGCGCATTTCCGGCCCGAGTTCCTCAACCGCGTGGACGAGATCATCCTGTTCCATCGCCTGCGCCGCGAGCATATGGGCGCGATCGTCGAGATCCAGCTGAAGCGCCTCGCCAAGCTCCTGGCCGACCGCAAGATCACGCTCGAGCTCGACGACGCGGCCAAGGACTGGCTCGGCAACAAGGGCTACGACCCGGCCTATGGCGCCAGGCCCCTGAAGCGCGTGATCCAGAAATATGTGCAAGACCCGCTGGCCGAGATGGTGCTCGCCGGCAAGATCCATGACGGCGAGACGGTGAAGATCACCGCCGGCAAGGATGGGCTGATGTTCAACGGGGCCGCTGCTACGCAAGGCGAAGGCGGCTTAGAGGGCCGAATCGCCAAGGATCGTGAGCATCGAATGGCAAGATCAGGCTGATCTGACGCTAAGGGGCGCGCAAGCGCTTCCGGAGCCCGATGGCGAGGATGCGATCGAGCAGCGGGCCGTAGTCGATGCCGGCGGCCTCGGCGGCCTCGGCGAATTCCTCGCCATAGCCGATGTCCGGGTTCGGGTTCGCCTCGAGAAAATAGGGCCGCCCTTCGACGTCGAGGCGGAAGTCCACGCGCGCGTAGCCGCTGAGCTGCAGCAGGCGATAGAGCCGCTTGGTCGTCTTCACCAGGAGCCGCTCCACATCCGGCGGCAAGTCCCTGGCCGGGCCGATCGCGACGCCGCGGCGCTCCTGGAATTTGGGGTCCCACTTGGCCCGCCGGGTCGCGATCCTGGGCGCATCGGAGCGCATCTGCCGCATTTCCAGCTCCCAGACCGGCAGCGTCTGCAGGCGCGAATTGCCCATGACCCCGACATAGAGTTCACGGCCGTCCACATATTGCTCGAGGATGAGGCTGGTCCCGACCTGGGCATGCATGAAGGCGACGCGCTCGGCGAGCTTCTCGTCGGTGTGGACCACGGACGCCTCGGCAATGCCGAGCGAGGCCTCGTCCGTCAGCGACTTGACGATGAGCGGGTATTCCAGCCGCGCCGGCTTGCGCTTGAGCTTGCGGCCGGCCGGGACGACGGCGAAGCGCGGCACGCGAATGCGGTGGTAGAGGAGGATCTTCTTCGACAGCGCCTTGTCGCGCGCGATCATCAGGCCGCGGGGATTGCACCCGGTGTACGGCACGCGGACGAGCTCGAGATAGCTGACCACATTCTGGTCCAGCATCGGCTCGCCGTGAAATTCCTCCAGCAGATTGAAGACGATGTGGGGTTTGAAGTTCTGAATGGCCTGGCGCAGGGGCGTCAAGTCGTCGTAGAGACCGAGCGGCTCAACTTCGTGCCCCCCCTCGCGCAAACCCGTCACCACGTCGTACTCGGTCTTATATTCGATGACCTCCGCCTCGGGCTTGCCGGCGATATCCTCGGGCGGCACCAGATCGGCGTGCATCAGCACGAGCACCCGCTTCTTGCGCATGCCTAGCGCCTCACATCACGTGCCATTCGCGCCCTCGGTATACGTAGTTCATGCCATGCACGGTCAACATGATGGCGAAGTCCAGCACCAAATTGCGCTCCGGGCCGTCCGCCACCAGGCGCAATTCCTTGCACCGCCCGATCATCTGATCGAGAACTTGATTGAGCGTGAGCTGGTACTCGCCTGTCCACTTCGCCACCATGCCCCGTATCTCGCGCCGGTGCCGCATTAGAAATGCCGACGCCGCCTCGCGGCGGTCGCTGGCGCCGTCGGCCTCGTCGAATAGACGCTTCAGGTCGCGGTCGTAAGCATCGGAAAAGCCTACCGAATAATGCGCCCGCTTGCGCTCGTAGTAAGTCCCGAGCGTCATCCGCTCGCGGGATAAGGCGAAAGGCTTGGCGCGGCTGCGAACACGGGGCGGCTGACCGGCAAGATCTTTCATCAGGCTGTCGACATATTTGAGTTTGCGCAGCGCCGGCCAGCCCCGGTAATGCCGGCGCCAGTTGTATCGGGGGCGCAGCCAGACCGCGAAGGTCTCGGCGAAATCCTCCTCCGGGTGGCTCTGGGCGTACCAGGCCGGGAGATTGTGGACGTAGCGGCGGCTCGCGGGATTGGGCCGGTAGGCCTCCGGATAGGGCGTGCTTGCGCTGCCAAAGATGCGCCGCCACTCGCGGCGGCGCTGCAAGTTGAAGGCATGCTGGATGGCGTGCCCCAGTTCATGCCGCAACAGCCGCAAGCAGGACTCAGCCGTCGCCCCCTCCGCTTCGAGCATCTGGGAGCGCTCGAGACGCGTAAGCTTGGGATGGGCGAGGTAGAAGGGCAGCGCGACGCCGGGCACGCCGGTCGGCGAGAACCACTCGTCGGAAAGCCAGAAATGCGGCTTGAAGCGCAGATCGCGCTGGTCGAGCTCGTCCCGTACCCGTTCGATACGTTCCTCAAGCCAGGTCCCCTCGATGGAGACATTCAGGTCACACAGCCTGACGGACAGCAACTCGCGTTGCGTCATGTGCTCCCAAGGGTAAGGCCGCCCGTCTGATGGTCGCTTCGAAAGCACTGCGCATGACACCGGTTGCTTTCGATCCTAAACGACAGGGCCGCGCGTGACCACCCCATGACGGCGGCTCGGTGAAGATCACCGTCCGCGACGAAGGGCTGAAGTTCAATGGCGCTGCTGCGAAGGCCGAGGCGGCTTAGAGGTATGTCGGCTTAGGGGTATCGCATTTCGGCGCTGGCGTGGCCGCTGTGCCCGACGCTCCCCATATGCGCCAACGGCGCCAAGCGTACATGGGCTCCGATCTCGAGCAAATCGTTATGCGACATCAGTGGATGGTTGACGCTGGGCCCCATCGAAAGACAGTGTGAAGACACTGCCCTTCCCGGGTGTGGACTTGAAGCTGATACATGCGCCGACCAGTTGAGCCAGCCTCTTGCTGACGAACAACCCAAGGCCACTGCCCTTCGTCGGGTTGTCTTGTCCAGAATCCGTGCGCTCGAAACGCTGGAATAGCTTTTCCTGCTCGGACAATGGGATGCCGGGGCCTGTGTCGACGACGCGGAACTGGATTCCGCGGCGATCCCCTGTTCGCTTTCGCAGGACTTCGAGTCTCACCTCACCCGAGTCGGTGTATTTGATGCCATTGCCAACCAGGTTGATGAGAATCTGACTGAGCGCACGGCGGTCAGTTTCCAGATCCAGAGTCCTTCTTCGGCGTAACGACCGTCAACTTCAGATGCTTCGCCATGGCGAGCGGTCTCAGCATGGTTGCCACCTCTTCGACGATCGCGTTGCAGGAGACCGGTTCAAACCTAATGACAACCTTCCCTGCCTCCAATTTCGCGAAATCGAGCAGGTTGTTTAGGAGAGCTAGCAAATGCAGGCCGCTCGTTTTCACAACTGAAAGTTGCCGTCCTTGCTCCGCCGTAAGCGGGCCGCCCAGCCCTCCGAGAAGCATCCCTACATAGCCGAGAATGGACGTCAGCGGGGTGCGTAGCTCATGGGACATGCTCGCGAAGAAGCTGTCCCTTGCCCGGCGAGCCGCTTCTATTTCAGTAAGATCGGTGACCGTTGCGACGGTCCCCTTTACTCCAGCGAGGGCAAGACTCCTGGTGGCTATCTGGACAGGGATTTCACCGTCGGACCTCTTCAACGTCACGCGCTCTCGCCTGATCTGGTCGGGAATACAATCCAGCATTTGCTCGAGTTTCGGATGTTGATCCGCTGCAAGGAGATCCCTAAACGACAACCCGACCAGCTCTTCGCTCGTACGATCGACCATTTGGGCAAATCGGTCGTTGCAATAAAGAATCGTGCCGTCGGTGGCCAAGGTCACCGATCCCTCGCCCATCATTTCGACGATCAAACGATAGGGAAGGTCGGCGCCGGCCAGCGTCAAAACACTCGGCTCCGGCCCGTTGCCAATAACGGCATCCGCCGCACCGCTACGAATAGCCTCGATCGTATCCAAGGCTTCACTCAAGCGGGTTTGAAGCTCGGCTACCTTGTTCGGCAGCGGATTTGGTATGCTCAAACTGCCTACGCTGTAGTCAGTTTTCACGAAGTGGAGCCTTTCTCCAGTAAAGCCCTGCAAGCGGCGCCAATTCAGGATTGTGCCGTTCGGCTCTTCAGCTGCAATCCCACCAGCGTCCGATCCTGGTTCGACAAATCCCCGATTATCTTCCGCAACGGCGGCGGCAATCGGCGCACGAGCGTAGGGACGGCAACAATCTGGTTTTCCCGCGCGAGTCGAGGTTCTTTCAAGAGATCGATGAGTCGTATGCTGTATTTCCCTGCCAAATGCTCGTCACACAAGCGCTTCAAGTTGGCGATGGCAGCGAGAGACGCAGGTGTCTGTCCTGCGACGTATAGCAAAAGCTCCCATTCCTTGACTGGCTCGGCCGCAGCCGGCTTTTTCTTGGTGGTCGTCATCGGCCGCTGCTCGGAGTGGCGCTCATATGTCCTGCGAGCGCTGGCGCTGCGCGTGCCAACTTGGCTCTCTTGACTTCGGCAACAGCCGCATCTGCCTCGTCGTCACATCTTTTCTCGTCGAGGCTTCTCGCTGCGCCGACGAGGGTGCCTGTCGGACCTGCATATATGTTCTCGAGATCAATGCCGTGATCGGTGAGGAGAAACTCGCGCACCAGGCTTGAGTGTTTGGTGCCACGAGATTTAAGGATCGAGATGCTCCGGGTTCGTTCGTATCCGATCTCGACATTGCGCAAGACAATCCAGGTATCGACCAGGGACGAAATGCCTTGTCCCCATTGCTCGGTATTTCCGCCCGGCGTCAAACTGGTCAACATGACGGTAATGTTGTTCGCCTTTAGCTGGTCTATGATGCGCATCGACATCGATCTTGCATCTGTCAGGGTGCCGGCAGTGTCGAAGCTGGAGATGGGATCAAGCACCACGACATCGGGTTTGAACTCATTGATCGTCTTCAGCATGCTACTGATGAGCACCTCGAGACCGAAGCTTGCGGGCCGGGCGGCGTGGAACTTCAGAGAGTCCTTCTTTACCCATTTTTCGAGATCGAGACCGATGGAGCGCATATTGCGCTTGATCTGCTCCGGTGCCTCCTCGAAGGCGAAATAGAGGCTTCGCTCTCCACGGCGACACGCTGCATCTACAAAGGATGCAGCGACACTCGATTTTCCAGTCCCAGCTTCACCCGACGTCAGCAGCGTACTGCCGCGATAGAAGCCATTACCACCGAGCATCTCGTCGAGCTTTTTGACGCCGAACGAAATGCGCTCCTTCGGTGCGGGATAGTCGAGGAGAATGTTGGTGATCGGCAGAACCACGATGCCCTGCTCGTCGATCAGAAATGGATATTCGTTGGTGCCGTGAGGGCTTCCACGGTATTTGGCCACTCTTAGACGACGCGTGGCGATTTGATCGGCAACGCGATTGTCGAGGACGATCACGCAATCCGAGACATATTCTTCCAGCCCGTAGCGCGTAAATTCTCCATCGCCCCGTTCGGCGGACACGACGGTCGTGACGCCCTTATCCTTGAGCCACTCGAAGAGCCTATGGAGTTCCGACCGCAGGATGCCACGATCTGTGAACGCACCGAACAACACGTCGATCGTGTCGATCACGACGCGTTTCGCTTTGACTTCGTCAATTGCGCAACCGAGTCGGATAAAGAGTCCTTCCAGGTCATACTCGCCGGTTTCCATGTTCTCGTTGTCGACAGATATCTGATCGATCACCAGCCTGTTCCGAGCAACAAGATCGGCGACACCGAGCCCGATAGAGTCGGTGTTTAATGCCAGGTCCGTTGGCCGTTCTTCGAATGCGATGAAGACTCCGTTCTCGCCAAATTGGCGTGCGCCGCGGGCGAGGAATTCCATTCCGAGCAGGGTCTTCCCGGACCCTGGGCCACCGCAGACTAGCGTGGCTCGACCGCAAGGAAGTCCGCCGAAAGTGAGATCATCGAGCCCGCGGATTCCGGTGGGGCACTTGAGAAGACTCGCTTTGGTGGATTTCGCCGCTCGTGGCGCCGACTTAGACGTGCCACGCCTTTTGGAACTGGCGGTCGGGGGACGGACCGTGGAGTGCGTCATGACGCGATTTTTGGGCATTATATGGCCGTGGCCTGCCCCTCGCAGCCGTACTGCGCTCCGAGACCGTGTTGTTCGCTGGGGTTTCGAATAGGCATGATGTCGCCTCCTCGGTTGGTGTCAGGATTGCACCAAATCGTTAACTCGTTGCCCATCAACCACTGAAGTCGAGACTTAGGACGCAAATGATTTCAGCTTGAGTCCTGTCCAAGCCTTAATTGGATTCAAAGTATCGATACTTATCCCCGCCCTGAATCTTCGCTTAGAGCGCGCCATCCCTGCCCCATCGAAGTGATGCGCTGTCCGGGACCGACCTGACATCGTGGGGCTTCGGGGGTCCCCGCTTTGCCCACCTGCGCGTAACGCGTGGGTCGCGTGAGGTGCGCGCACTCGGGGGCTCAACTAACACGAAGCGCGGTAGCACCAACGCCGGTAAGCGCAAACCAAAATGTCGGGGAGGGGAGGGAGAGGCGAGGGCAGAGAAACGACTGAGTGACGAAGCTTACTGAGTGACGACCCTATTGCATAACGACTTGGGCGACGCGGCTGGTGACGGGATCGAGCTGCATCAGGGCTTCGATGCGGCGGCGCTCTCTCTGGAAGGCGGCGAGCTCGCGGCCTTCAAGCTGAAGGCCGCGCGGTACCGCGATGGTCATCGGGTTGACGAACTTGTTGTTGACCAGGACCTCGAAGTGACAATGGGGGCCGGTCGAGCGGCCGGTGGAGCCGACGAAGCCGATGATCTGGCCTTGCTTGACCGAGGCGCCGGGCTCGGAGCCGGGGGCGAAGCGGGTCATGTGGCCGTAGGCGGTGGCGAAGCCGTTGGCGTGGCGGATGCGGATGTAGTTTCCGTAGCCGCCGTGGCGCTCGGCGATCTCGATGGTGCCGTCGCCGGCGGCGAGGATCGGCGTGCCCGCGGGCGCGGCCCAGTCGACGCCGGTATGCATGCGGATGCGGCGGAGCAGCGGATGCTTGCGGTTGCCGAAGCCGGAGGTGTAGCGGCCGCCCTTGACGGGGTTGCGCATCAGAAACTTCTTGGCGCTGTTGCCGTGCTCGTCATAGTAGTCGACCGCGTCGTCCGGGGTGCGGAAGCGATAGAATTTCCGCATCTCGCCGCCGACGGTCATGGAGGTGTAGAGCAGTTCGCCAATCTCCTGACCGTCGCTGCCGTCGGAGTCGAAGAACACTTCGAACGTGTCGCCGGGACGAACCTTCTGCTTGAAGTCCACGTCGTAGGAATGGACGCGCAGCAGCTTCAGGATGGTGTCGGGCGGCAGGTGCTGCTCGAGCGCCGCGCGGTAGAAGCTCTGATAGAGCGAGGCGCGGTTCGAGGCGGTGATGGTGACCTCGCCCTCGGGCGCCTTGGTGGAGGCAATGTAATCGCCGTCGCGGTTGCGGGTCGCGCTCACGATGTGGTTGCCGGACTTGTCGAAGATGCTGACGCGAACCGGCTCCATCTGTCCTGAGTCGGAGGGCGCGGGCACGAGGCGGAAGTCGATCTTCTGACCGGGCCGGAGATCGTCCGGGCCGAAAACGGCGTCGAGGGCGTCGAGGATGGCGCTGGCCATGGTCTTGTCGGTGCCGGCATCGAGAAGCACGCCCAGCAGGTTGTCGCCCGTCTTTATGTCGATCACCTTCGTCTCGGCGCCGGCAACATTCTCGTCACTCAGATCCTCGTCTTCCTCGAAGGTCTTCTGCATGACCGTGGTGTTGGGCAGGAGGCGCGGACGCTCCACCTCGTCGGGACGATAAGATGCGAGCTGCAGCGTGGCCTCGCCGTCACCTTCGCCGAAGGCCAGCGGTGCCTCGGCATAAGCGAAGTTCTCGGCGGCCTCGGCGACCAGCCGGTTCACTTGCTCAGGCTCGAGCTCCACATGATCCGTCTGGGGCAAAAGGCCCCCCGGCACGTCGACCACATTGATGACGACGGCCTGCGCCGCCTCGGCCGCGGCATCGCCGCTGCCGATCGGCGTGGTGTCGGAGTAGAGCTTGAAGGGATTGAAGGGGGGAAGGTCGTTTGCGTTCTCCGGCGGGGACATGGCCAGGCCGGCGACGATGCGAACATAGGGCTTGATGGTGATGAACTCGCGGCTGCCTTGGCGCTCCACCACCGTATCGTGAATGACGTGGCGGCTGACAAAGCCGGCGGTCGTCATCTGAATGCGATCTTCTTTCTGACCGGAGGGGCTTTGGGCGTCGTGGGCGAGGCGGGCGCTGCGGATCGGCTGGAGGGCGGCGAGGCTGGCCCGTTTGATGGAGCTCACCATGCCCGAGCCGTCGGACATATTCATGGAGGCATAGATGGCGACGCCGATGAGGCAGACGCCGACCATGCCGGCGAGACAGGTGCTCGCCATCCATTTGAGGCGAGAACTGGCGCCGTCATGACTTGTTTCGCAGAGATAGACCGGCGGCAGCTCGCGCTCGCCTTTGGGCGTTTCGCCCAAGAAAATAGTGGGGAGTCCACGTGGCGCGGCCGGCACAAGTGCCTGGCCTAGCTTACGGCGCGCAAAACCCCCGCGGCGCTTAAACAATGCGCAATCCCCCCGTCTACCGGTCGCCGCCCCCGCGCCTTCTTTATGCGCGGTCCCTGAAATCCCTCAGGCGGACGCTACCGAAGCGGTTAGCTGTCCCTGGCGAGGCTAGACTATGCGCCGATGGGTTATTTCCCCGACCCCCGGCTTCCCTGGTCCCACTAGGCCACATTCGTATGGGGCCTTGCAAGCGAGATGGAAGCTTATTAGGTCTTTGAACGTCCCCCGTCGGCGGGTCATCGTCCCCATACTCACCCCGTATGGTTACCACGCCGTTAACGAAGGAAGAGTGACGACGTATTCGGGCAGGAATGTGACCTGCCAGTCACGGGCAGGGGAAAAACAAATCCTTCGCACAACCGTTACCGAGCCCTTGACAATGGAGCGGCCACCCCCTAAATACACATTTCGCGCGGGTCGATCCCACTTCCTGCGGGACTATACACGACCGCGCGATCCATCGGACAGAGGCGGGGCTTGACCGGGTTCTTCTCGGGAGACACCTCGACTGTCGTTGACTCTTAATGGGGGATTTGCTTCCATTGGGGGTTCGGGAGTGTGGCTTCGGCTGCGCGACCGACGGCTCTTTGACATTGTGATATGAAGAAAGGGAAACGCAGGCGGCGGGGTCCTTGCGTGCCGGTCCTTCTTAGGGCTGGCATCGAGACTCTGACGGTCAACAACTGCGTTTTCAAAAGCCAATAGGCGTGTTGCACGCGGATCCTTCGGGATTTGCGTCGTTTCATGCTTGTTGGGAACTCGTCAAAACGCAGCGACCCCCTGGAACAGATTCCATCCAGGGATTGTCAGAAATCGAACTCTAAATCTAAGAGTTTGATCCTGGCTCAGAACGAACGCTGGCGGCAGGCCTAACACATGCAAGTCGAACGTGAAGCCACCTTCGGGTGGTGGAAAGTGGCAGACGGGTGAGTAACGCGTGGGAACGTGCCTTTCGGTTCGGAATAACCCAGGGAAACTTGGGCTAATACCGGA
>CAVSXL010000012.1:0-105100 GCA_963731875.1 uncultured Alphaproteobacteria bacterium
GTATGGCTTGTTTCGGCAAATCGCGCTTTAGAACATCCAGAGACAGCGAAGTGCCAGTCTAGAACCATCAACGGCTGGCGGAGTGTGCGAGGCGGTCGGCACCACTGTCAAAAAAGTCTGAGTTCCTCAGAAATGAGCTTCTAACCGGATGTTGCCCAGCACAAAGACGCCGTCCAATGTTATCAATGCCCCTGAGAATCTATGGGGAGCGCAAAATGTTCGAGGGATCAAGCCGCATCGCCATCGCAACCGCGCTTGGCGTGACATTCGGGGGGTATGCCATGAGCAGGCCAAGGCTGCGGATCTAGGCTGTGACTGCTGCGCAGATCTCGAAGAGCGGGTGGCCGAGCTTGAAGCTACGACCGTCCGTAAGGGCAACAAGAAGGTCTCAGTGACCATTTCCGGTTGGGTCGTCAAAGTCGGCGACTGGTGGGATGATGGGTCTGAGAGCAAGTTCTACGTTGGTGACAAGCACACCACATTGTCGAGCCATGTTCAGGTGTCGGGATCGGCAACGATCGCTCCTGGCTGGTCGGGCGGCTACACGCTGAGCCTCGAAATGCGTGGCGGAGCGCTCCCCGGCGACAACAATCAGTTGAACGAAAGCACCGGTAACAGCGCTGCGCTTGACATCTTGGGTAATCAGAGCGTGCTGCTCTCCTACATGTATGTGAAGAGCGACAAGTACGGCACCATCAACTGGGGCCAGCTCAGCCAGGCAACGGATAACGTGGCGCTGCTTCCCGATCTGTCGGGCACCATCATTGAAGCAAACGCGGTGCTCTTCGACGGCCAGGGCCTGTTCCTGCGGGCGAAGGGTGCCCGGGGGTCCGCGGTCTTACGAGCCCCATGGGGACTTGGGGTTCGGCTCTCACCTGTATCTCGGGTGGTGGCGGTATCGGCGCAGACTGGAACGGCTATCCGCAGAATGGTTTCCGTTACGACTCGCCAACCTTCGGAGGCTTCAGCGTTTCCGGCGGCTTCTACGAGGACGACTCCAAGGATATCGCCTTCAAATACGCCGGCGAGTTCGGCAACTTCAAAGTGGCGGCCGCTGGTGGTTACACCAACTTGACGGACGAAGGTCATCTTGGTTGGGACGGTACCGGAGCCGGCGATTCAGCTCCTGGAGCCCCGGCGCTTCCCGGCGGCGGCGGCTTTCCGTTCCAAGGCTACCGCAAGGACGTGGATATCTGGCAGGTGGGTGCATCGGCGATGCACGTTCCCTCTGGCCTGTTCATCTATGGCATGTGGCAGCAAGAGGACAACAAGGGCACCGAGTTCGGTCAGCGGCCACTGCCAACGTGCCCCGGCTCTTGGCAGTAATATTCATCTCAATACGGCAACGATCATGCAACATTAGCTCGACTGCCATGAACACGCAACGAGGTGTGGTACTTGAAGGGTGGTATCAAGCGGACTTGGAATCCCCTCGGCGCCACGGTTCTCTTCGGTGAGTATGGCGAGTATAACGACCAATATCGTGGCCTGTGTAGCGGAGTCACCTGTGCTGGTGGCCTCAGCCGACAGACCGGTTCTTGTCTTATCCAGGTGGGTTCTTACTGGCGATGCGGGCGGTATTGCTGTCGGCAACATCTCCGGTTCCGAAGTCCACCGTTGGGGTCTGGGTGCCGTGCAGGAGATCGACTCTGCGGCGATGCATCTCTTCGCCCGGTACCAGCACATGAGCCTGGACATCGATGGTACCTTTGTCGACGCCACGGGGAACGCGGTGGCCACGCCCGCTTCGAAGACATGCAGATTTTCCAGATTGGCGGCGTGATCTTCTTCTAAACCTTCCAAACAGATCTCCGGAACAAGATCAAAGAAAGCGGCCCGTTCGCAGCTCTCTCTTTGCACCTTGTCGCTAGGCCTGATCCTCCGGCAGCTTGGCCACGTTCTCCGCAATGCGCCGAGCTTCATCGAACGTGAGTATCTTAGCAATGTCAGCTTCGGCTTTCGTCTCGTGAGCGTAGACGTAGACAAGTGACTGGCCGATGCGTCCAGCACCTTGAAAACGCCCGGTATTTGTCGAGCTGTCCAGGGTGCTGGGAAACTGCGTGGATCTCCGTCATTCGATATTCTCCCAATTTACAGGGCTGTCGTACAGCGCCGATCTAGATGAGATCGAGGCGTTCTGATGGAGTAATCCACAGCTTTGAGAAATGTTCGGGGCGCGCGCTAAGCGTTGAAATCCAAGAGCTGTCACTGCTTTATCCCGCGCCATGCGTCGGTGGAAAACAGTGACGGAGAAGAAATGCGTCCTAGCGACCGAGCAACTAAGTGGTACAATTCTGCAACATCAAAGAAAAGATCGATGACATTGCCGCCAGGGTGGCTAAAGAAAAGCCGCCCGCCTTGGGAGAGATCGAGCGGCTAAACTTTTACGATGCGGAGTAATAGCGATAACTGAGAATCGATTGAAGGGCAAGGGAGGTGCAGTGTGATAGCGCCTCGATCTGAGCCCATGAGCCTTTACCCGGACGAACAAGAGCTTGCGCGCTGTGTCCTCGGTAAGAAGGCGAAGCAATGGCCTTCCATCGCGCCAACATTGGAGCGCGAAGGTTTGCCGCGAATTGATCCCCTCACAGGCGGTAGGTTCTGGCCTGCGGTGCGAGCCTTTCTTGAAGGTCGCCACGGTCTTCGGAAGGAGAATATTCCCGCGAGCGCGGATGGCGAGGAAACCTGGTGAAGCCAACGCGACCAGAGGGCGCCACCGGCTATAAGTGCAAAGCCAACCGCGATGGCACTTATCGCGAAGGCTGGGAAGCGCGTCACGATCTGGTTAAACGCGGCTACCGTCCATCGTGGGTTAGGCTCTACTACCCAGACACGCCAGAAGGCCGTCGCCAGCTAGCGGCTAAGTGCCAAGATCTTCAAGGGCAGATGCTCGCTTGGGCAGCCAATGATGGCGCGTTTCCAGAGCGAGGCTATGACGGCACGGTCGCGAGTCTCGCTCGACAATACTTTTCCAACGAGTATTCGCCTTACCGAGGGCTGAAATGGAACAGCCAAGTGCATCACGACAAGTGCGGCAAGATCATCGTCGCGACGGTCGGCGCTCGCCAAATCTCTAAACTCTTGGGGCCTGATTTTATGCGCTGGCACGCCAGCTGGGGCGCGCCCGCTGGCGAAGACAAGCCGCCGCGGCCCTGGCGTGCAAAGCACTGCATGGACACCCTACGGCGCATGGTGGCGTTCGGAGTGATACTCGGCTACGCCGATTGCACGCGAGCGGACGTGATCTTAGGCAAGCTCAGATTTCCAACGCCACCGGCTAGGCGTTCGCGAATGACCTTCGATCAGGTCACGCTGATCTGCGACTACGGCGCACGCGATGGGCCTTGGGTCTATCGCCTTGGCGACCGTCCTTCAATTCGAGCTGTCCCTGCGCCAGAAAGACGTGATCGGAGAGTGGGAGCCCGCGCCGCTAAGTGAGGGCGGAATCATTCACCGCGACACGCGATGGGTGAGCGGGCTGCAATGGTCCGACATCGACCAGAGTATGATCCTAAGAAAGACGACCACCAAAACCGGCATGCCGGTCGAGTTCAGACCTGACGCTTTACCCTGCCGTGCTTGAGGAACTAGACCGCGTTCCGCGAGAGCGGCGCATCGGGCCACTGATAATTTCAGAGCGCACTGGCGAGCCATACAAGCACCGAACCTTCACGCAGACATGGCGGAAGGTCGCCGACAAGGCGGGCGTGCCAAAGGCGGTCTGGAATATGGACGCCAGGGCAGGGGCGATCTCCGAAGCCTATGACGCTGGTGCCGTCGAGACCGACGTGATGAAGCACGCCGGCCATAAGAACCGGCAGACCAGTGCACGCTATAACCGCGGCTCCATCGACCAGACCTCCCGGGTTGCCCGACTAAGACTAGACCAAACGGTTGGAGAACAAGCCGTGAAGGACGCGTGGGGGACGCGTGGGGGACGCGACAGCTAGAGGATTGAAGCGAAAGGAGAATGCCAGCATGAACTACAGGATGCGGAACTGCTCCTTGGCCTCGAAGCCCATGGCAGCCCGGCAATAGTCGAGCACTTGCTGCCAGGATGACAGCACCGGCCGCTCCAGGACCTCGCCCTGCACGAGCCGCAAGGCGGCGGCGCGGATCAGCTTGATCTCGGTGGCGGCGGCCTCGCCGAGCCCGGGCACTTCCTTGAGCAGATCCTGCGGGGCGTTCATCGCCTCGGCGAAGGTGCCGAAGCGGGCAAGTATCGCCTTGGCGAGAGGCTTCGTGTCCCGGCGCGGCATGGCGCGGAACAGCACGAGCTCCAGCAGCTCATAGTCCGGCAGGGCGTCCGGCCCGCCCTCGCGAAAGCGCTTCCGGAGCCGTTCGCGATGGCCGAGATAGTGCGGCTTGGCGACGTCCTTGAAGCCCATGTGGCCTTCGCTGGTGGTTAAGACGCGGCGGTAGGCCGGTCCAGGCCCTTTGGTGAGAAGGTGAAGACCTCGCATCCCGTCTCGGTGACGCCGACCGTGTGCTCGAACTGCGCCGACAATGAGCGGTCGCGGGTCACGGCGGTCCAGCCATCGGACAGGATCTTCACATGCGGTTTGCCGAGATTGATCATCGGCTCGATGGTGAACAGCATGCCGGGCTTCAGCGGCAGGCCTTCGCCGGGCTCGCCGTAATGGAGGATGTTGGGGCGGTCATGGAACACCCGGCCCAGGCCGTGGCCGCAGAAATCGCGCACCACGCTGCAGCGCTCGCCCTCGGCGTAGACCTGGATGGCATGGCCGATATCGCCCGTGGTGGCGCCGGGACGCACCGCGGCCACGCCGCGCATCAGCGCGTTATGGGTGACCTCGAGCAACCGCTCGGCGGCGCGGGAGATTTCGCCCACCGGATACATGCGGCTCGAATCCCCATGCCAGCCGTCGACGATGAAGGTGACGTCGATATTGAGGACGTCGCCCTCGCGAAGCCCGCGCGAGCCGGGGATGCCGTGGCAGACCACATGGTTCAGCGAGGTGCAGATCGATTTGGGGAAGCCGCGATAGTTCAAGGGCGCCGGGATTGCGTCATGGGCCATGGCGAAGTCGAACGCGATCGCGTCGAGCTCGTCGGTGGTGACGCCGGGCCTGACATGTTCGGCCATAAGGTCGAGCGCCTCGGCCACGAGCCGGCCGGCCTTGGCCATGCCGGCGAAGGCTTCGGGTCCGTGCAGCTTGATCTTGGTGTCGCGCGCTTGGGCGCGGGCAAATTCGAGATTGGACATGGGAACCGATTATAGGGGGACTAGTCGTCACTTAGGAGGAAATCTGCTCGAGTTCAACGTTAGGTGCGCGCCTTTCTCGCATTTGCTGCCGGAACATCCAGCGGAATGGCCCGCGGCAGGCTCAGGCCTTCCAGCGTCACCTCCGAAGCCACGGCGATCGCCTCGACGCCGCTTGCTCGTGCAGCTTCGAAGGCGGCGGCATAAGCGGGATCGATATCGTGGGCGAGGGTGAAGCTATCCGCATCGCCCCGCTGCACGAAATACACCATCACCGCGCGCGCCCCCGTCGCGGCCATCTCGGCCAGGGCGTTCAGATGCTTGGCGCCGCGCGCCGTCACCGAGTCGGGAAACTCCGCGAGGCCGGCGCGCCGCATCAGATGCACGTTCTTGATCTCCACGTAGCAGGGCGGCCGCGCCGCATCCTCGAGCAGAATGTCGATCCGGCAATTGCCGGCGTAGCGCACCTCGCGGCGGATCTCCGCATAGCCCTTAAGCTGAGGGATGAGACCGCTTCTGATCGCCGCCGCCACGGCCGCGTTGGGGCTCGATGTGTTGATGCCGACCAGCGCCGGCCCGCGGCCGAGGTCCACCTCGATGAGCTCCCAGGAATAGGCGAGCTTGCGTTTGGGGTTCGTCGAACGCGACAGCCAGACCCGAGAGCCGGGCGCGGCGAGGCCGAGCATGGAGCCCGGATTGGCGCAATGGGCGGTGACCGTCTCGGCGGCGACCGTCTCGCTCGCGGCCAGCTCGACATCGGCGAGGAAGCGCTTATAGCGCCGTACCAGCCGGCCCTCGATCAGGTTTGACGGGAAGCGCATGAGCATGGAACGACCCTAGGCAGCCCGTTGCGGCCCGGCAAGCCGACAGACCTCTTTCCTCCGAATTCCCCCGCTCGGCAAAACTCGGGTAGAAGAGAAGCCATGAGCGACGAAAGCCAAAGCCCCGACACCGTGACCGCCGCGCTGCTTGTGATCGGCGAGGAGATCCTGTCGGGACGGACACGCGACGACAACACCGCCTATATCGCGTCCTACCTGACCCGCGTGGGCATCGCGCTGAAGGAGGTGCGGGTGGTGGCCGACGACGAGGCGGAGATCGCGGCCGCCGTAAACGCGCTACGCCGCCGCTTCGCCTATGTGTTCACCACCGGCGGCATCGGTCCCACCCATGACGACGTGACCACCGACGCCATCGCCAAGGCCTTCGAGGTCGGCGTCGCGGTGCGTGACGAGGCCGTGGCCGCCATGCGCCAGCACTACGCCGAAGGCGACCTCAACCCGGCGCGCCTCCGGATGGCCCGCATCCCCGACGGGGCCGAGCTGATCCACAACGCCGTGTCCCGCGCGCCCGGCTACATGCTTCAGAACGTGATCGTCATGGCGGGCGTGCCGCGGATCATGCAGGTGATGCTGGACGAGGTCATGCCGCGACTGGCCAAGGGCCGGCCTTTGCAGGCCCACTCGGTTCGCGTCGATGCGCCCGAGGGCGATCTGGCGCCGCCACTCGCGGCCCTCCAGGCGGCCCACCCGGAGGTGCAGATGGGCTCGTACCCCTTCTTCGAGCGGAACCGGATCGGCACCTATGTGGTCTTGCGCGGGGCCGATGAGGCCATGCTCGAATCGGCGCTACAGGGGCTGTGGAATCTGATCGCGCGGGAAGGCTTCAGCGCCGGCGCCACCGACGAAGATTGAGCCGTTCGCCGACCAAGGGCTGCGGAGAGGACGACCCAGTGCCGGGACAGGCCTCGAGCAGCTCGCACATGGAGCCGACGAACGCGCGCGCGGCTTCGCCGGCCTGCGAGCGCTGCACGTCTCGCGTCACCCGCTCAACGGCGTCCGCCGCCGATTGCGAGGGGCCGATATAGGGCCATGGACCATTGTGGAAATTGTCGGGCCGCGATGGCTCGGTCAGCAGCATCACGACATTCTGGTGCCGCGGGTCGCGACTGATTCGCTCGAAGGTCTCCTCGACCGCGCTCCGCTCGCCCTCGAGCACCTGGGCAAAACAGTCGTCGGTGGCGAGCAGCGCGCCGGTGACCTCCGCCTCTTGATTGTTCCGGCGCGAGGACAGCAGGGATGTCGGCGATGCGCGCGCGCTCGTCGGGATCGCCAGCGAGACGCGACTGGCTCACATAGGCGAGACGAAGCAATGCCGTGATCGTCACCTCCGAGAGTGGTCGGCATCTGCGCGGCGAGCCGCGCGGTGCGATCGCGGAAACCGGCTATGCCGCAAACCGCGCGCGCCGTGGAAACACGCAAGGGATCCTGCGAACGCCAGCGCCGGATAAAACAAGAGCCCCGGAGCAGGTCCAGGGCGTCTTCAGTAACGTCTTGTTTTTTCGTCAGAAAACGAAAAAGGCGCGGGGGTCTCGCGATCCCCGCGCCTCTTGAGAAACTACTTCTTCTTCGCAACCTTCTTGCGAGCCGGAGCCTTCTTCTTGGCCGGCTTCCTGGCCGCGGCGGTCTTCCGCACTGCGGGCTTCTTCGCGGCTGCGGTCTTCCGCACGGTCTTCTTCTTCGCAACCTTCTTACGGGCCGGAGCCTTCTTCTTCGCTGCGGACTTACGGGCCGGGGCCTTCTTGGCTGCCGGCTTCTTCTTCGCTACTGCCATTATACATCCCTCCTATCGGGTGGCTGGCTGATCAGATAACTCTAACTACAACCGCTCGTCGATCCGCACGTATCGCATTTGAGACACGTGCCGTTTCGTACGAGGGTAAAGTTACCGCATTCTCCACACGCTTCCCCTTCATAACCCTTAACGCGCGCCTCGGCGACAAGAACTGACGTGCCGCGCTCGGCGAGCGCTTCGACGGCAAGGGCAACATGCTCGACCGTCTCTGATGAAGGGGATTGAGTGGACGCGGCGGCAAGGCTTGTGGCGTTCTCATACGGGTCGTCGTCGGCTCGCGCCTGTAACGCCCGTGCGGGATTGCCAGTGCCCTGCGCTTTACTCGGCGTAACAAAGTTCCGCTCACTGAGGCGACCACGGGTGAAGCCTGGTGAGACGAGAGCTTCGGTGAAGCGCATGCTTTCGCCTGCGTCCCCCGAGCCGAGGGTTGTGTTGCCGATCTCGTTTGGATCAACATGTGCAAGCTCGTACCGCCCAAGATAAGAAACTGCAAGCTCCCTGAACAGGTAGTCAAGGATCGAGGTGGCGTTCTTGATGACTTCGTTCCCGCGCACCGGACCGGCTGGCTCGAATCGCGTGAAGGTGAAGGCATCGACGAACTCTTCCAGCGGGACGCCGTACTGCAAACCGACGGACACCGCGATCGCAAAGTTGTTCATGAGCGAGCGGAAGGCGGCGCCTTCCTTGTGCATGTCGATAAAGATCTCACCCAACCGGCCGTCTTCATACTCACCAGTTCTTAAGTATACCTTATGACCGCCGACCACGGCCTTCTGGGTGTAGCCCTTGCGCCGGTGCGGCAGCCGATCGCGCTCGGTGCTGGCGCGGACCCGCTCCACCACGCGCTCGACGATGCGCTCGGCGATCACGGTCGCCCGCTGCACTTGCGGCTGGTCCGAAGCCACGGCCGCCAGTACCTCGTCCTGCTCCTCCTCGTCGTCGGCGAGGATCTGGGCGTTGAGCGGCTGCGATAGTTTCGAGCCGTCGCGGTAGAGCGCGTTCGCTTTCAGGCCGAGCCGCCAGGAGAGCAGATAGGCCTCTTTGCAGTCCTCGACCGTCGAGTCGTTCGACATGTTGATGGTTTTGGAAATGGCGCCCGAGATGAAAGGCTGCGCCGCCGCCATCATGCGGATATGGCTTTCCACCGACAGATAACGCTTGCCCTTGCGGCCGCACGGCGAGGCGCAATCGAACACCGGCAGGTGCTCGGCCTTGAGCCCCGGCGCGCCTTCGAGCGTCATCGCCCCGCAGGCATATTCGTTGGCCGCCTCGATATCGGCTTTGGAGAAGCCGATTTCCGCCAGGAGGTCGAATTCGGGATGGTCGAGCCGGTGCGGCTCAAGTCCCAGTGTCTCGGTGCAGAAGGCTTCCCCAAGCGTCCACTTGTTGAAGATAAACTTGATGTCGAAGGCCGACAGAACGTCCTTCTCGATGGCCGCGATCTTCTCCGGGTTGAAGCCCTTGGCGGCCAACGTCTCGTGATTGACGCCCGGCGCGCTCTTGAGCGTGCCCCGGCCCACCGCATAATCGATGATGCGCTTGGTCGCGTCCTCGTCATAGCCGAGCACCCGCAGCGCCTCAGGAACCATGCGGTTGATGATCTTGAAGTAGCCGCCGCCGGCGAGCTTCTTGAATTTCACCAGGGCGAAGTCCGGCTCGATGCCGGTGGTATCGCAGTCCATCACCAGCCCGATCGTGCCGGTCGGCGCGACCACCGTGGCTTGCGCGTTGCGGTAGCCGAAGTCGCGCCCGAGTTCGAGCGCCTGGTCCCAGGCCCGCATGGCGTGCGCCAGCAGACGCGGCTCGGGGCAGGAGGCGTGATCGAGCGGCACCGGCGCCGTGGCGAGCTCCTCGTAACCGTCTCGCTCGCCGCGGGCGGCGCGCGCGTGATTGCGGATGACCCTGAGCATGGCGTCCCGGTTGGCGTCGTAGCCGGGGAAGGGGCCGAGCTCGCGGGCCATCTCCGCGCTCGTGGCATAAGAGACGCCGGTCATGATGGCGGTGAGCGCGCCGGCCATGGCGCGGCCTTCGTCACTGTCATAGGGAATGCCCGACGCCATGAGCAGGCCGCCGATATTGGCGTAGCCGAGACCGAGCGTCCGGTACTCGTAGGACAGCTGGGCGATGCGGCGCGAGGGGAACTGCGCCATGGTCACCGCGATCTCCAGCACCACGGTCCACAGCCGGATGGCATGCTCGTAGCTCTCGACGTCGAAGCTGCCGTCCGGGTTGCGGAACTGCATCAGATTGAGCGAGGCGAGATTGCAGGCGGTGTCGTCGAGGAACATGTATTCCGAGCACGGGTTCGACGCCTTGATCTCGCCCGCCGCCGGGCAGGTGTGCCAGTCGTTGATGGTGGTGTGGAACTGGATGCCCGGATCGGCGCAGGACCAAGCGGCGTAGCCGACCTGCTCCCACAGCTCGCGGGCCTTCAGCGTCTTGGCCACGGCGCCGTTCTTGCGGAAGATCAGGTCCCAGTCGCCGTCGGTCTCGACCGCCTCCAGGAAGCCGTCGGTGACGCGCACCGAGTTGTTGGAGTTCTGGCCGGAGACGGTCCGGTAGGCCTCCGAATCCCAGTCCGTGTCGTAGGTCTGGAACTGCATCGAGGTGTAGCCCTGGCGGCCGAACTGGATCACCCGGCGGATGAGGTTGTCCGGCACCTTGGCCTTGCGCGCCGCCTTGACCTCGCGTTTCAGAGCCGGGTTGCGCTTCGGCTCGAAGCAGTCGTCGCCATCGCCGTCGCAGTTGACGCAAGACCGAAGGATGGCGTTCAGCCGCTCGGACAGCACCTTGGAGCCGGTGACCAGCGCCGCCACCTTCTGCTCCTCGGTGACCTTCCAGTTGATGTAGCTCTCGATGTCCGGATGGTCGATGTCGACCACGACCATCTTGGCGGCGCGGCGCGTGGTGCCGCCCGACTTGATGGCGCCGGCGGCCCGGTCGCCGATCTTGAGGAAGCTCATCAGGCCGGACGACTTGCCGCCGCCCGACAGCGGCTCATGCTCGCCGCGCAGCCGGGAGAAATTGGTGCCCGTGCCGGAGCCGTATTTGAACAGGCGCGCCTCGCGCACCCACAGATCCATGATGCCGTTCTCGTTGACGAGGTCGTCCTCGATCGACTGGATGAAGCAGGCATGGGGCTGGGGATGCTCGTAGGCCGACTCCGAGGCCTTCACCAGGCCGGTGGTGTGGTCGACATAGTAATGACCCTGGCTCGGGCCATCGATGCCATAGGCCCAATGCAGGCCGGTGTTGAACCATTGCGGGCTGTTGGGGGCGCCCATCTGCTTGGCGAGCATGTGGCGCAGCTCGTCGAAGAAGGCGGAGGCGTCGTCCTCGGTGGTGAAATAGCCGGCCTTCCAGCCCCAATAGGTCCACGTCCCGGCCAGCCGGTCGAACACTTGCCGCGCGTCGGTCTCGCTGCCGAAGCGCTCTGACTCGGGCAGCGCTTCGAGCGCCTCGGTGTCGGGCACCGAGCGCCACAGCCACGACGGCACCGAATTCTCCTCGACCCGCTTGGAAAAGGCGGGCACGCCCGCTTTGCGGAAGTATTTCTGCGCAAGGATGTCGGCCGCGACCTGGCTCCAATGGGCCGGCACGGAGAAGCTCTTCAAGGCAAAGACGACCGAGCCGTCCGGATTGCGAATTTCGCTGCCGCTCTCCCGGAACGAAATCGCGTCGTAAGGTGACCGTCCTGGCTCAGTAAAACGTCTTTGAATCCGCATCTTGCTCCCATCCCCCTCAGAAAATCATGCGTTCGGTAGTACGCTTGCGCGACCTTCGAAACTGAGGCGATTCTCTCGCCGCAGCAACGCCGCAATCAATATCTAGCGCTTAAACCTTACTTTACCACTAAACCCTGTGGGCGGGGGCAGGAATAGTATGTGGAAAGTATGTGGGCAACTTTCAACGTGGCCGGCGCCAGGGCTTGAAAAACCGCGATTTTGGCTCCTCTGGGATCGACGTCCGTCTCGCCGCCTCTAATGGGGCGCGCCATCTGGACAACTCGGCCCGAGCGGGAAAATGGCGCACCGGGCGACCATCGAACCGCCCCGAAAGGGTCACCTTCGCGCCCGACCTTCACGCGGGGCCTTCACTGTCTGTTTACGAGAACGTCAGTAATTTCTTGGCTACAGAGAAAGCCCAGTCGGTAAGAATTGAGTTGGTTTCAATGTTGCATCACCGCGCCCTTGGTCGGGACCTCGAGCAGCTCGTCGTTTCGGTCGTCGATCCTCGCCAACCCATGCGGTCCATGATGCGGGCGATGCTCGCGGCTATCGGCACTGGACGGATCGAGACTTATGCCGGCGCGAACGAGGCCTTCGAGGCGATGTCCTATAATCCGCCGGATCTCGTCATTGCCGCTGCGTCCATGCAGCCGGTCTCCGGTCCGGAGCTGATCAGGGCCATGCGCCGTGCCGATGCCGGGCCGCTTTGCTTCGTGCCCGCCATGATCATGAGCGCCCATGCCAGGCCGAGCCTGGTGGAAGAGGCGCTCAGGGCAGGGGCCCACCAAGTCCTGGTGTTGCCGACCTCGGCCTCGACCCTCTACCGCCGCCTCGATTGGCTGCTCAACGACGACCGCCCCTTCGAGCTCGACGGCGACAATTATGTGGTTGCTGGCATGGAAGAGCGCCTGTCGCTCAGCTTTCCACGGCCGAGCTACGTGCCGGCCACGGGGCCGGCCAGCCTGCCGCTCGCCATCGGCCAGACCGAAGGCCAGGGCAACGCGCCTTTTGCCTTGCGGATGCGAGCCGTCCAGAACTAGAGCTGCGCTTCGCTGCCGGAATTCCATCGCCAGGAAGCGTCTTTGCGCCGCTGGACAGGAACCCGCGCGAGAGGCCATAGTCCCTGCTTACGCTTCATAGGCGCTCGCTAAAATCCATGGGACTTTTCAGTGAACTGTTTGCCTGGTGGAAGGGCAACACCATCGGCACGCGCCTCTTCACCTGGCGCAAGGGCATTCGCGTGGGTGAGGACGGCCTCGGCAATGTCTATTACCGCGAGCGGGACGGCAAGCGCCGCTGGGTGATCTATCAGGCTCTGTGGGAGCCTTCGCAGGTCCCCCCGGAATGGCATGGCTGGCTGCATCACACGGTCGATGTGCCGCCCACCGAGGAAGACTACACGCCGCGCCCCTGGCAGAAGGCTCATCGGCCCAACATGACCGGCACCTACGAAGCCTACCGGCCGCCCGGGTCGACGTTGCGCCCCAAGGTGCAGAAGCCGCCCCTGGACTATGAGCCGTGGCAGCCGAAATGACGGATGCGCCCACGAAGGAGGCCGCACCGAAGGCGGTGCAGCGCTGGTCGGCGTCCGATTATGCCAAGAATGGCCGCTTCGTGCAGGAACTGGCCGGGCCCGTCTTCGCCATGCTGGCGCCCAAGCCCGGCGAGCGCATTTTGGATCTCGGCTGCGGCGACGGCACGCTGACGGCGGAGATCAAGGCGGCCGGCGCCGACGTGCTGGGCGTCGATCTCAGCGATGAGCTGCTCGCCGTGGCCCGCATGAAGGGCCTCACCGTCCGCAAATCGGACGGCCATGAGCTCGATTTCGTCCACGAGTTCGATGCGGTGTTCTCCAACGCGGCGCTGCATTGGATGCGCGCCCCGGACCTGGTGATCGCTGGCGTCGCCCGGGCGCTCAAGCCGCGTGGCCGCTTCGTCGGCGAGCTCGGCGGCCACGGCAATGTCGCGTCCATCGCCACGGCCATGCGGGCGGTCGGCAAGATGCGTGGTGGCGACCCGGCTCATGTGGCGCCGTGGTTCTTTCCCACCGTCGAGGAATATACGAGCCTCCTGGCCAAAAACGGCTTCAGCGTGCATGACATCGCGCTCGTGCCGCGGCCGACCCCGTTGCGCACGGGCATGGAGGGGTGGCTCAGGACCTTTGGCCGCTCCTTCTTCGACCAATTCCCGGAGCCCGACCGGACCGCGGCGCTCAACGATGCGCTGGAGCTGCTCAGGCCGTCTCTCTGCGACAGCCAGGGCAAATGGACGGCGGACCATGTCAGGCTCAGATTTTGCGCCGAGCGCCATGGCTGAGCCGCGTTCCGTCTGCTGCCTCATGGTTGCCCCAATGATCGACGAGGCGTTTTCATGCTAAAGGAGCGCACCCGGGGAAGCACCGACGGACGCGGCGAAGAGGTGTGCGGCATCATGATGCGACGGATGAGAATTTTGGGCGATCGACCAAACCAGGGACGGCGCGCTGTGGCGGCACTTGCCGTGGCGGGCTTGTGTGTGGCCACGCCCGCGGGGCTGGTCCAGGCCGAGACGATCAAGAACCCGATTGCGGTGTTCGCCGCCCTCGACAAGGTGACGGGCCGCATCTCCCATCTTGAGGTCCCCATCGATCAGACGGTCGAGTTCGGCGCCCTCAAGGTGACCCCGCGCGTGTGCGACTCGCGTCCGCCGACGGAGACGCCGCATACCGCTTCATTCGTCGAGGTCGACGAGGTCAAGCTGACGGGCGAGGAGCAGCGCATCTTCACCGGCTGGATGTTCGCCGAGAGCCCCGGGCTTCACGCCGTGGAGCATCCGGTCTTCGACGTCTGGCTCACGAGCTGCAAGACGCCGGAAGGTGCCAAGCCGCCGGAGAGCGCCGAGAATACGCCGGCGGAGGAAGCCCCTGCCGAAGCCGCGGCGGAACCGGCGCCGGCGCCGCCACCCGCCGCCGCCGCGGCACCACGTCCGCGGCCAGTGCCGCCGCCGGCCGCCGAAGCGCCCTCCGACACATTGCCCTGGCTCGTTCCCAACGCATCCTCCAGGAGGCGCTGAAACACCTGACGGCTGACCTCGATCGCGCCGAAGCGCGCGAGGTGCCCGGTGACGAACTGGGTGTCGAGCAGGGTGAAGCCCCCATATTTCAGTCTGGCGACGAGATAGACCAACGCGATCTTGCTCGCGTCGCGCTCTGTGGAGAACATGCTCTCGCCGAAGAACGCGCGCCCCAGATGGACGCCGTAGAGACCGCCCACCAGCTCGCCGTCCTTCCAGACCTCGACCGTATGGCAATGGCCGAGCGCGAACAGCTCGCGATAGAGGTGACGGATGCGACCGTTGATCCAGGTGCTACGCCGGCCTGCACGCGGCGCCGCGCAGCCTTCGATCACCGCCTCGAAATCGTTGTCGACTTTGACCTCGAAGCCGCCGCGGCGAATGGTGCGGGCGAGGCTCTTCGGGACATGCACCCGGTCCAAGGGCAAAATGCCCCGGCGCTCGGGCTCGATCCAGTATAGGGCGTTGTCCTCGGCGCTCTCGGCCATCGGAAAGATGCCGCAGGCATACGCCTTGAGCAGCACCTGCGGCGTGATCTCGATCATCACGTCGTCGATGGACGTCATGGCAGCTTACTCGGGCCGCTCGGTGTTCGGCGACAGATGGTCTTCGAGCCAATGGATATCGTAATTGCCGTCAACGATATCCGGCTCGGCAATGAGCGCGCTGAACAGCGGGATGGTGGTCTCGATACCATCGACGACGAATTCTCCCAGCGCCCGCTTCAGCCGCATCAGACATTCGTTGCGCGTGCGGGCACGCACGATGAGCTTACCGATCAGACTGTCATAATAGGGCGGAATCGTGTAGCCGGCATAGGCTCCTGAATCGACCCGGACCCCAAGTCCGCCCGGCGGGTGGAAATGGGTGATCGTCCCCGGGGATGGCCTGAAGGTCTGAGCATTCTCGGCGTTGATGCGGACTTCGATGGCGTGGCCGTGAAAGCGCACGTCCTCTTGGCGCAGCGTCAACGGCGCGCCCGCGGCGATGCGGATCTGCTCAATCACCAGATCGAGGCCGGTGATCTCCTCGGTGACGGTGTGCTCGACCTGGAGCCGCGTGTTCATCTCGATGAAGAAGAACTCGCCGTTCTCGTACAGGAACTCCACCGTGCCGACGCCGCGATATTTCAGCTTGCGCATTGCCGTCGCCACGATCTCGCCGATGCGCACGCGCTCGCTCTCGTTGAGGGCGGGCGAGGGGGCCTCCTCCCAGAGTTTCTGATGGCGCCGCTGCAGCGAGCAGTCCCGCTCGCCGAGATGGATGGCGTTGCCGTTGCCGTCGGCCAGCACCTGCACCTCGATATGGCGGGGGCGGCCGAGATATTTCTCCAGATAGACGGTGTCGTCGCCGAAGGCGGCCCGCGCCTCGTTGCGCGCCGCGGCCAGCGCCGGCTCGAGCTCGCTTTCGACCATCGCCAGCTTCATGCCGCGCCCGCCGCCGCCGGCGGACGCCTTGACCATGATGGGAAAGCCGATGTCCGCCGCGATCGCCTTGGCGTCGGCGATGGTCTCGATGGGACCGTCGGAGCCGGGCACGACGGGGATGCCGAGCGACTTCGCCGTCTCCTTGGCTTTGATCTTGTCGCCCATCAGCCGGACATGCTCGGCGGTCGGACCGATGAACGTGATCTTGTGCTCTTCGAGGATTTCCGCGAAGCGGGCGTTCTCCGCCAAGAAGCCGTAGCCCGGATGCACCGCGTCGGCGCCGGTGATCTCGCAGGCGGCGACGATGGCCGGGATATTCAGATAGCTGTCCTTGGCCGGCGGCGCCCCGATGCACACGCTCTCGTCGGCGAGCCGGACATGCATGGCGTGAGCGTCGGCCGTGGAGTGAACGGCGACCGTGGCGATGCCGAGCTCCTTGCAAGCCCGTTCGATTCGGAGCGCGATCTCTCCTCGGTTGGCGATCAGGATCTTGTCGAACATCGCGTGGCTAGCGCTGCTCGATCACGACCAGCGGCTCGCCATATTCCACCGGCTGGCCGTCCTCGATGAGAACGGCGATGACGACACCGGCCTTGGGCGAGGGGATCTGGTTCATGGTTTTCATGGCTTCGATGATCAGCAGGGTCTGGCCTGCCGCCACCCTGGTGCCGATTTCGACGAAGGGCGGCGCGCCGGGCTCCGGCGAGCGGTAGGCGGTGCCGACCATGGGCGAGGTGACCGAGCCCGGGTGGACGCCGACCTCCTCAGACTGCGCGGCGCGCGGGGCGGGCTCGTGATGCTGCGGCGCCTGAACGCCGTTCCCGTTCGTGGTCAGCGTCGTGGTGAGATTGACACCGCGTGCGACCCTGAAGCGGCGTCCCTCGAGCTCGATTTCGATCTCCGTGAGTCCGGTCTCCTCGAGAAGCTCCGCGAGCTCTCGGATGAGATCTTTGTCGAGGGTACTCCCGTCTTTGGTCATCGGTGTCCTTTCCTGCCCGTCAGCCGGCTTTGCCGGGCGCGATCGTGTCGGCGAGCGCCTCGATCGCAAGCTCGTAACCCAAGCCCCCGAAACCGCAGATCACGCCCTTGGCGGCCTTGGAGATGTAGGACCGATGGCGGAACGGCTCGCGGGTGAAGATATTCGATAGATGCACCTCAACGGTGGGAATGGGACAGGCGAGCAGCGCATCGAGCATGGCGATGGAGGTATGGGTGAAGGCGCCCGCATTGACGATCAAGCCGGATGCGTCCGTCCTCGCCTCCTGAATCCACGTCACCAATTCCCCCTCGAGATTGCTCTGCCGAAAAACCACCGAAAGACCGAGGCTCGCAGCCTTCCGCTCGCACCTTTGACGCAGGTCGTCCAGCGTCTCGTTGCCGTAGACCTCCGGTTCGCGGGTCCCAAGCAGGTTGAGATTGGGGCCGTTCAGGACGTAGAGCGGTTTGGCCATGGCCGATGCGGGGTGCCTGTCTTAGGGCCGCGGCCAGCCTGTGAGGGCCAAGTCGCGGCACGGGAAACGGGCCCTTTATCAGCTTTTCCGTCGTTCGGCAAAAGCCGCTAGCGGCTGCTAACGGCCTGAATTGGTCAAGCGCTCGTTAATGTTGAGCCCTCAGCAGGTGGCCTCGCAGCCCTTCTCGCGGACTTCGGTCACCTTTTCCACAAGCTGGTCGTAAAGATCGTCCGGCGCGCCGGGGATGATGCGGTCGCCGATCAGGTAGAGCGGGGTCCCTTGCAGGCCCAGCTGCTGGGCCAGGCCGCGCGCCTCGGCGAGCTCCTCCTCGACCTCGTCGCTCTGCATGTCCGCCTCGAGCTTCGGCACGTCGAGACCGAGCTCGTTGGCGATCCGCAGCACCTTGTCCTTGTTGGCCTTGCCCGGCTCCGCGAACAGCTTCTGGTGCATCTCGAAATACTTGCCTTGCTTGTGCGCGGCGAGCGCGCCCTTGGCCGCGGCCTCGGAATCTTCGCCGAAGATCGGCAGCTCCTTGAGCACGAGCTTCACCTTGTCGTCGTTGTCGATCAGCTTGACGACCTCGGGCATCGCGCGGCGGCAATAGCCGCAATTGTAATCGAAAAACTCGACCACCGTGACATCACCGTCGGGATTGCCGGCGGAGAAGGACTTGCTTGAGCGGAACAAGGCGTCGGCGTTGTCGCTGATGGCCTTGCCCTGCTGCGCTGCCTGCTCGTCCTGCTGGCGCTTATCGAGCTCCGTGGTCATCTCCACGAGGATCTCCGGATTTTTGGTGAGGTAATTGTGGACGATCGCGACGACCTGCTTCTCCCCGAGCTTGGCGGCAGGGGCGTCGACCACGCCGGGCGCCGTGCGCGAGATGACGAGGATAGTGGCGGCGCTCACGATGGCGGCCACGACGGCGGCCACCAAGGCGGTGGCGAGGCCAGTCTTAGGGGTCATGCTCAGGTCTCCGGGAGCTAGAGGTCAGTTACTGCGAGGCACTTGGAAGGCGATGATGTCGTCGGCCCTGATCCAGTTGGGCGTGCCGTTGAGCAGGCCTTCCTTGGCGCGCTTGGCTTGCACTTTGGCGAGCGATAGGCGTCCTTCATAGAAATAGGCTTCCGCCGATGCAAGTGATGCTTGCGCCATGAAGTTCTTCTTGGCGCCGGAGGCGTGGGCGAGTTCGGCCTTGCGCGCATAGGCCGAGGCGATTTGCCGGTAGCCCATGGCCGATGTCGTCTCGCGCGCCAGCGCCGTGCGCAGATTGCTGACGGCCTCGTCCAGATATTTTGGGTCGTTCATGCCCAACAGCGCTTGGCCCAGCATGATGCGGATCAGCGGCTCGTTGGGGGCGAGGTCGACGGCCTTGCGCAAAGGCGGGATCGCCGCCGCGCCGTTGCCGCTCTCGAACAGGAACTGTCCCTTGGTCTCGTAGAAATACGGCCAGTTTGGCTGCGCGGCGATGAGCTGGTCGAGCAGGGGCATGGCGGCCTGCACGCCGGACTGCCGATAGGTGGCGATGGCCCGCGCATAGACGCTCGCCAGTGACGTGTCGCTCTCCGGATAGCGATTGAAGGCGATCTCCGGCTTGTCGAGAAAGCCCGAGAGCTTGGCCCGCACCAGGTCGTGGCGGTATTGGAGCTCGGGCGGGTCGGTGTTGTCGCGATAGGGGCTCTCGGCCACGAGCGCCTCCAATTGGGTAATGCGCACCTGGGGAAGCGGATGGGTCATCAGATACGGATTGATGCCTTTCAGGCCGCGCATCTTGTCCGCCAGAACCTCGAAGGTCTCCAACATGCCGCGCCCCGACTGCTTGGTGGCGTTCAGAAAGGTCATGGCCGCCTGGTCGGCCGAGGATTCCTCGTTCTGGCGATAGGCGAGGATGCTGCGCATCGCCGCGTCGGTGCCGCCATAGGCCGCGCCCATGCCCACCTGGCCGATGTTCGGAGCGCCGGCGAGGACGCCGCCGGCCATGGCGGCAATGCCGAGGAGTTGCAGCATCATCGCCGCCGACTTGGCCTTGGAGACCTGGCTGCGCAGTCGGGCGAGATGGCCGCCGGTGATATGGCCGGATTCATGCGCGATGACGCCGATGACCTGGTTTGGCGTCTTGGCCTCCATCAACGTGCCCGCGTGCATGAACATGTTGTGGCCATCCACCACGAAAGCGTTGAAGGCGCGGTCGTTGACGATATGGATCTGGATATTCTGCGAGCCGAGACCGGCGGCGCGGAAGATGGGCTTGGCGTAATCGCGGATGAGCGCTTCGGTCTCCGCGTCGCGGATGATGCCGGCGGCGTCGGCGGTGGTCGAGACCATGAGGCCGCCGATCAGCCCGGCCACAAGCCCCGCGCGAAGTCGTAACGGCGCTCGATGGGGTCTGGATTTGGCCAAGGCGGGCATGGTGCGGTCTGATCGTATAGGCTTGTATTGAGCGAGCAAAGACGCCTGTTATCTTCCGCCTTCTAGGGGCGCTGCGTTGGCGCGCCACTTCCGGCGCACGCCGTTGCCAAGCTTGGTTTGCAAGGCAATTTGATTGACTTTTGATTGAGGCGACAACGTGACAGCCGACGGTCGGGCCGTTCAACATTGCGCGAGGAAACCCTTAAGTGACCGAGATGCCTGATCTGCCCGGGCTGCCGCGGCCGCTCCCTGAAGGCCGCGCCATCGATCCGTTCATCGTCATGGACGTGATGGGCGAGGCGAACGCGCGCGAGGCGGCCGGCGAGGACATCATCCATATGGAGGTGGGCCAGCCGGCGACGCCGGCGCCGCGGGCGGCACGCGAGCGTGCGCGAAGGGCGCTCGAAAGCGAACGGCTAGGCTACACCGAAGCACTCGGCATGCCGGCGCTGCGCGAGCGTATCGCCCGGTATATGCGCGAGCGCTACGGCGTCACGGTGGGGCCCGAGCGGGTCGTCGTCACGGCGGGGTCGTCGGCCGGCTTCGTGCTCGCTTTCCTCGCCGTGCTCGAGCCGGGCGCTACCCTCGGCCTGCCGTCGCCGGGCTATCCCTGCTACCGCCAGATCGTGAAGGCGCTAGGTTTGAGGCCGCGTCTGATCGAGACGTCCGGGGAGGGGCGGTGGATGCCCACCGCGGCCGATGTCGACCGTCTCGCCGCCGGGAACGCGGCCGGTCTGCTTTTGGCCAGTCCCAACAATCCGACCGGCACGATGGCGCTGGGCAATCGACTGGCCGAAATCGCGGCGGCCTGCCGGCGGCAAGGCCAATGGCTCATCTCCGATGAGATCTATCACGGCCTCGAATACGACGCGCCCGCCGACACCGCGCTCAACCATTCCGACGCGGCCATCGTCGTCAACAGCTTCTCCAAATATTTCAGCATGACCGGCTGGCGCGTCGGCTGGCTCGTGGTGCCGGAAGCGCTTGTGCGTCCCATCGAGCGGCTGGCGCAGAATCTCTACATCTCGCCGCCGGCCATTTCGCAAGTGGCGGCACTCGGCGCTTTCGATGGTCTGGACGAGCTCGAAGCCATCAAGGCGGGCTATGCCCGCAACCGCGCCATGCTGCTCGAGGAACTGCCGCGCGCGGGCCTCGATGCGATCCTGCCCGCCGACGGCGCGTTCTATCTCTACGCCGACGTGAGCCGCTTCACCGACGACAGCGAAGCATTCGCCAAGACCATGTTGCGGGAAATCGGCGTCGCCGTGACGCCGGGCATCGATTTCGATCCCGACCGGGGGCGGCGCTATTTGCGGTTCTGCTATTCGGGGGCGGAAGATGCCATGCGCGAAGCGGCGCGGCGTATCGGCGCTTGGCTGAAGCGCTGAGGGCAAAACCCGCTAGGGCAAGAAGAACGATGAGGAACGAGGAGGCGCTCTTTCAAAGCGCCCCCTCTTATCTCGATCAGCCGCGCGACCACCAGCCTCTGCGGCGGCTCGCGGGCTCCTCGGCGGCTTCGCTGTCCGCGTTGGGCGCCGGTGTCGGCAACGGCTCTTCTTCGCGCGCGGCGGCCACGCTGAAGACGGGTTCCGGCTTGCGCGGCTCCGGCACGGCCGCTTCGCCGACGCTCTCGTCGGTGTGCGGCTTGCTTCCGTTATCCTTGCCGTTTGGCCGGTCTTCATGCGTTTCGGCAGCTACATTCTCGGCGGGCCCGCCATTGCTTTCGGCCTGGTGTTCGCTGTCCGCGCCGGCCTCGGTCTGCGGCCGCTGTCCGGAACGGCCACGCCTGCCGCCGCGGCGGCCTCTGCGGCGTGGCGACCGGCGTGCCGGCGTCTCGCCACCGCTCTCGCCATTGGCCTCCGCACCGGCTTCTCCGGCCTCTTCCGCCATGTCCTCGGAGGCCGCGTCGTGTGCCGCGGCGTCACCGTTGCGCGCAACCGCGGCTGGCCGCTCGGCATCCGCGCCGCCTTCGCCGCGCCGGCCTCTGCGGCGGCGGCGGGAGCGGCGCTTGGCTTGCTCGCCTTCGCCTTCGACCTCGCTATCGCCCGTGGACTCAGCGGCCGGCGCCGCACCGTCCTCGCGATGATGCGCCCAGTCCATCTGCACCACGGCGCTGTCGCCGTTGATGTAGGACCCTTCGGCGCCGCGCTCGATGACATATTGGGAGATGTGCATCTCCTTGTCGGCGGTCACCGTGATCGGCACCAGATAGCGGGCCTCGATGTCCTTCAGATGAGCTCGCTTCTGATTGAGGATGTAGAGCGCGACCTCGACCGCCGTGGTGGCGGCGAGCGGCATCACGCCGTCGGTGATCAACCGGTCCTCGATCGAGCGCAGGATATCGAGCGCCACCGATTCCACGGAGCGCACGATGCCGGTGCCCTGGCAAATCGGGCAGGCCGTGGTCGAGCCTTCCAGCATGCCGGTACGCAGGCGCTGGCGCGACATTTCGAGCAAGCCGAAATGGCTGATGCGGCCCACCTGGATTCGCGCGCGGTCATCGCGCAACGAGTCCTTCAGGCGCTTTTCGACCAGCCGGTTGTTCCGCCGCTCGTCCATGTCGATGTAGTCGATGACGATCAGGCCGGCCAGATCGCGCAAGCGTAGCTGCCGGGCGAGCTCCTCCGACGCCTCGAGATTGGTCTTGAGGGCCGTGTCCTCGATATTATGTTCGCGGGTGGCCTTGCCGGAGTTCACGTCTACGGAGACGAGCGCCTCGGTCTGGTTGATGACGATATAGCCGCCCGATTTGAGCGTCACTTGCGGCGAGAACATCGCCGCCAGTTGCCGTTCCACCTGATAGCGGATGAAGACGGGCTCGGGCTCTTTGTAGGGCTTCACGTTCTTCGCATGGCTCGGCATGAGCATGCGCATGAAGTCCTTGGCGTCGCGATAGGCCTCGTCGCCCGCCACCAGAACCTCGTCGATGTCCTTGTTGTAGAGATCGCGGATCGACCGCTTGATCAGGCTGCCTTCCTCGTAGACGAGGGCCGGCGCCGTCGATTCCAGCGTCAGGTCGCGCACGGTCTCCCACAGCCGCAGGAGATAGTCGTAGTCACGCTTGATCTCGGTCTTGGTGCGCTGTGCGCCCGCCGTGCGGATGATCAGGCCCATGCCTTCCGGCACTTCGAGCTCGCCGGCGATTTCGCGCAGACGCTTGCGGTCGGTGGGCTGGGTAATCTTGCGCGAGATGCCGCCGCCCCGGGCCGTGTTAGGCATCAGCACCGTGTAGCGGCCGGCGAGCGACAGATAGGTCGTCAGGGCCGCGCCTTTGTTGCCGCGCTCTTCCTTCACCACCTGCACGAGGATGATCTGGCGGCGCCGGATCACCTCTTGGATCTTGTAGGACCGGCGGCCTCTGCGGCGCGGCGTGCGCTCCGGGAGTTCTTCCAGCGCATCTTCGGAGCCGACCGATTCCACGCTGTCGCCATTGCCGTTTTTCAGCGACGCCCCGTTCGCCTCGTCATAGCCGTCGTGATCGTCGTCGTCACGATCGTGGTCGTCGTCGTCATCATGATCATGATCGTCGTGATCTTCGTCGTCGCGCGCCTCGGTCTCGTCACCATGTTCGGCCGGCTCGGAGATTTTGTGGGTGAGGTCGCTGGCCTCCATGACCACGTCCGAACTCTCATCGCGCGGCGTCGTGTCGATCTCGTCCTCTTCGTCGAACTCGAACTTCGCCACGGGCGGGAGTTCGGGAGTGGCCTCGGCCGGCAAAGGGGCGTCTTGCCGCGCCTCGGGGCGGCCACGGCCTCTGCGGCCTCTGCGGCGGCGCCGCCCTGCGGCGGCATCGTCCTCGGCGGCTTCCTCGGCGGACGCGCGGCTCTGCTCGGCAGCCTCTTCTTCGAGCAGTGCTTGCCGGTCCGCAACCGGGATCTGATAATAGTCGGGGTGGATTTCAGTGAAGGCCAAGAAGCCGTGGCGGTTGCCGCCATAGTCCACGAAAGCCGCCTGGAGCGAAGGCTCTACGCGTGTGACTTTCGCGAGGTAAATATTGCCTCTGAGCTGCTTCTTATTCGCGGATTCGTAGTCAAACTCCTCGACGCGATTGCCCTTTACCACGACGACCCGGGTTTCCTCCGGATGCGCCGCATCGATTAACATTTTGTTTGGCATGTTGTGTTTTCTCCGGCGCGCAGGCCGGGAAGGGCGGCATGAAAGACCGCCTCGCCGGGCGTAAGCCTGAGGCCCGCGCGCGCCAATATCCAATAGACCATGATTCGTCGCGACGACCCACGGTGAGCCGGAGTGTCCGGCTGCGGGGTCCGGCCATCGGCGGCCGCCAAGTCATCAGAGGCGTCAGAAAAGCCCGGGAAGTCCCGTGACTGAGCTGCCTAGCCTGATTATGCATCGCATTTTCTCACTTGCCGCGTTTCAGCCGCGGCCAGCAGTTTCAACCTGGGCGGCCGATTTCGCACTTGGCCGCCGCCGTTCTGCATCCAGGCCGGTCCAATAAGGCCTGACGCGCTAAAAGAAATTCCGCCCGTATCGCCGTATGGCGTCCAGGGCTGGGACTCAAAGAATGAGTTTATCCCTTATTACGGGTTTGCCGAGAGATTTGGCAAGTGTTCCAAGGTCGCCGCCAAAGGGTCACAACGGTCGCTTAACCAGGCGTGGTTAACAATCGGGGCCGATTCAGGGCCGATTTTGGCGCATCGTCACCGGGTTTGTCCTGGCCAGGCGCCCGCTAAAAAGAAGACCGCGCGGACGAGACGCATGTGGGGAACGATGCAAGCTGTGCGTGTCTTGATTGCGGTCACACCGCTTTTGGCCGCGGCGCTTGGGCTCCTGGCGGTGCCTGGCGGCGTCCAAGCCAAGGACACGGCCAAGGAGGCGATCGCCAAGGACGCCCGGCTGGCCGGTGATCGCGAGCGCACCCGCTTCATCGCCGACCTGTCGAAGAAGGTCGACGTCCACGTCTTTGCTCTCGGCAATCCCTACCGGGTCATCGTCGATGCCGCCGATGTGAGCTTCCAGATGCCGGCCGGCCTCGGCAAGGAGCAGCGCGGTCTGGTCACCGCCTACCGCTACGGCCTGTTCGCGCCGGGCAAGTCCCGCATCGTCATCGATGTCAGCGGGCCCTTTCTCATCGACAAGTCTTTCGTGCTCGAAGCGCGTGACGACCAGCCGGCGCGGCTCGTCATCGATCTCATCCCGACCGATGAGGCGACATTCCTCGCCAAGCTCCGCGAGGTAAAGCAGTCGAGCGCGGCGAGCACGCCGGTGCCGTTCCCCGAACCGCCGTCGCGGCCGGTGAACGCCAAGCCGATCATCGTGCTGGATCCCGGCCATGGCGGTGTCGACCCCGGCACGAGCTCCAAGAGCGGCGTGACCGAGAAGGAGGTCGTGCTGCAATTCGCCAAGGAGCTCAGGCAAAAGCTCGTCGCCACCGGGCATTACGAGGTTCACCTGACCCGCGAGGACGATACCTTCCTGCCGCTGAAGGAGCGCGTCGCCATCGCCCAGAAGAAGGGGGCGGGGCTGTTCCTGTCGATCCACGCCGACTATTTCCCGACCCAGATCGACGATGCGCGCGGGGCCACGATTTACACCCTGTCGGAGCGTGCCTCCGACGAGGAGGCGAGGGCGCTCGCCGCCAAGGAGAATTTCTCCGACGCCATCGCCGGCGTCGAGCTGCCGAGCGATTCCGACGAGCTGGTGGCCAACATTCTGATTGATCTGGCGCAGCGCGAGACCCAGAACCGGTCGGTGGTGTTCGCCCGGTCGATCGTCGGCGAGCTTGCCGCCAACAACAAGAACACGCTGCATACCAAGCGTCTGAGGTCGGCAGGGTTCCGGGTGCTCAAAGCTCCGGACGTGCCCTCGGTGCTGCTGGAGCTCGGCTTCCTGAGCAACCCCGACGACGAGAAGCAGCTTACGTCCGCCGCTTGGCGTGACCGCATGAGCGATTCCGTCACCGCGGCCATCGAGGGCTATTTCACCAAGCGTATTGCCCGCAGCCCCTTCTGATCTTAACGATCAGCCGCAGAAGGGCGTTGAACGCCCACGATTCGGGGCGACTCCAGCTTGTTGTTGCCATATTCTTGGCTAGGGTTGGCGCGGGTGCCTCGCGGGCTGAATTGCGGGGCCGGGACGGGTAAAAACAATGGATATTACGGCACCAGTCAAGCCGCCGAAGCAGCGGCGCCGCCGGCGGGGCGGATTCCTATTTCGCTTTCTCGGCTTCATGTTCGCCGCCAGCATGATCGTGTTCATCGCCGTGGCCGGCGCCGCCGCGTTCGTGCTGTGGAAAGTGTCTCAGGAATTGCCGGACTACGAGGTGCTCGCCAAATACGAGCCGCCGGTGATGACGCGCATCCACGCCAATGACGGCCGGCTGATCGCCGAGTTCGCCCGCCAGCGGCGCATCTACGTGCCCATCACGGCCATTCCTCAGCGCCTGATCGAGGCTTTCATCTCGGCCGAGGACAAAAATTTCTACCAGCATGGCGGCCTCGACATTCAGGGCATCATCCGCGCCGTGGTGACCAATCTGAGCGCGGTGCAGTCGGGCCGGCGCATGGTCGGCGCCTCGACCATCACCCAGCAGGTGGCCAAGAACTTCCTGCTGACGAACGACCAGAATATCGAGCGGAAGCTGAAGGAGGCCATCCTCGCCATCCGCATCGAGCGCGCCTTCACCAAGGAGCAAATCCTCGAACTCTATCTCAACGAGATTTATCTCGGCGCCGGCGCCTACGGTGTCGCCGCCGCGGCCCAGACCTACTGGGACAAGGCGCTGAGCGAGCTCACACTGGCGGATGCCGCCTATCTCGCCACGCTGCCAAAGGCGCCGAGCAATTACGATCCCTTCCGCCATCCCGATCGCGCCATCGCGCGGCGGAACTGGGTGATCGACCGCATCGTCGAGAATGGCTTCGCCACGCCGGAGGAAGGCGAGGAGGCCAAAGCCTCATCGCTCGGCGTCCAGGCGCGCACCTACGGTCCCAAGATTTTCGCTTCGGAATATTTCGCCGAGGAAGTGCGCCGGGAGATTCTCGATCGCTTCGGCGAGGACAAGCTTTATGGCGGCGGACTGTCGGTCCGCACCACGCTCGACCCCCAGCTTCAGGCCATGGCGCGCAAGGCCCTTGTCAACGGGCTGACCAGTTACGATCGCGTGCATACCGGCTGGCGCGGCGTCGACAAGACGATCGACCTGTCCGGCGACTGGGGCAAGACCTTGGCCGCGGTGCCGGTCTGGAGCGATATCGAACCCTGGCGGCGCGCCGTGGTGCTCGAAGTCACCAAGGACCAGGCCAAGATCGGCCTGCGCCCCACGCGAGACAAATCCGGCAAGCTCGTCGCCGAGCGCGAAACCGGCGTCATCCCCTATTCGGAAGTGAAATGGGCGCGGGCGAAGCTTAAAAATGGCGGCCTGGGGGGCACGCCGGGTTCGGTGTCGGCCGTGCTGAAGCCAGGCGATGTGATCTATGTCGCGCCCGTCGAGGCGAAGGCGAAGGAGGGCGACGCGGATTCCGGGGAGATCGTCGCGGGCCAATGGTCGTTGCAGCAGCCGCCCGAGGTGAGCGGCGCGCTGGTCGCCATGGATCCGCACACGGGCCGCGTGCTCGCCATTGTCGGCGGCTTCAGCTTCGCCCAGAGCCAGTTCGACCGCGCCACCCAAGCCCGGAGGCAGCCCGGCTCCTCGTTCAAGCCGATCATCTATCTGACGGCGCTGGATAACGGCTACACGCCGTCGAGCATCATCGTCGACGGCGCCATTTGCGTCAGTCAGGGCAAGGGCATGCCGCAATGGTGCCCGAAGAACTATTCGGGCGGCGGCGCGGGTCCCTCCACGCTTCGCTACGGCATCGAGAAATCGCGCAACCTGATGACGGTGCGGCTCTCCCGTGACATGGGCATGCCCATCATCGCCGAGTATGCGCGGCGCTTCGGCGTCTACGACAATCTGATGCCGGCGCTCTCAATGTCGCTTGGCGCGGGCGAGACCACGCTGATCCGCATGGTCAACGCCTATGCCATCATCGACAATGGCGGCAAGAAGGTCGACGCGACCTTCATCGACCGCATTCAGGACCGTTACGGTCGCACCGTTTGGCGCCATGACACCCGCGACTGCGGTCAATGCGGCGCGCGCGAGTGGACCGGTCAGGCAGAGCCCGAGCTCGTCGACGACCGCAAGCAGATCGTCGATCCGATCTCCGCCTTCCAGATGGTGGGGATCATGGAGGGCGTGGTGCAGAGCGGCACCGCCCGCAAGCTCACGGTGTTGAAGCGCCCGATCGCGGGCAAGACCGGTACCACCAACGATTACAAGGACGCCTGGTTCATCGGGTACACGCCCGATCTCGTCGTCGGCGCCTATGTCGGCTTCGATCAGCCGAGAAACATGGGCCGCAGCGCAACGGGCGGCGGCGTGGCCGCGCCGATCGTCCGCGACTTCTTCGCCGAGGCGCTGAAGGACGTGCCGCCGGTACCGTTCCGGGCGCCGCCCGGCGCCATGCTGGTGCGCGTCAATCACAAGACCGGCTTGCCGGCGCGCCGTGGCGACCAAGGCGTGATCATGGAAGCCTTCAAGCCCTCGCAGGTGCCCGATGGCGCCGCCGCCGTCGCGGTCGAAGGCGAGGAGTTCCCAGAATATCCGGACGGCGCGCAAGCCGGCCCGGACGGTGAATATCCGCCGCAGGGCCAGTTCCCGCCGCCGCAGGCCCAGTTTCCGCCGCCCCAGGGCCAGTACCAGCCGCCGCCGGGAAACGACCGGGCTTTGACATCCGGCACGGGCGGCCTCTACTAGACCACCGGGAAGCGCGAGCCCTGCCGAGATGGTTTTCCCGCTTGGGCACGGCGCGTCTTTCACCAGAGTCCTACGAGTCCGTTCCGATTAGCCAAGCCGAGGAAACGAATGCGCGCCGAGACTGAAACGGTCGTCAACGAGATCCGAGAATCGCTGTCTTTGCTCCGGAGGTATCTTTGACCCCGTTCAGGCAAAGGCGCGGCTGACCGAGCTCGACCGCGAGGCGGAGGCGCCCGACTTCTGGGACGATGCGCTTCGCGCCCAAGGCCTCATGCGCGAGCGCCAGCAGATCGAAGCCGCCCTCGGCGCGTTCGACCGCATCAACGCTGATCTCGACGATAATCTGACGCTTGCTGCCCTCGGCGAGGAGGAGGGCGACGAAACTATCGTCGCCGAGGCGGACGCCGCCCTGCGCAAGCTGAGGAAGGAGGCCCACACCCGCGAGGTGGAGGCCCTGCTGTCCGGCGAGGCGGACGCCAACGACGCGTTTATCGAGATTCATGCCGGGGCCGGCGGCACCGAAAGTCAGGACTGGGCTCAGATGCTGCAGCGCATGTATATGCGCTGGGCGGAAAGCCGGAAGTACAAGGTCGAACTGATCGGCGAGCATTACGGCGAGGAGGCGGGCATCAAGTCAGCCACCATCCTCGTCAAGGGCCTCAATGCTTATGGCTGGCTCAAGACCGAGTCGGGCGTGCATCGGCTGGTACGCATCTCGCCCTTCGATTCCAATGCCAGGCGGCACACGAGCTTCGCCTCGGTGTGGATCTATCCCGCGATCGACGACGCCATCGAGATCGACATCGATGAGAAGGACGTCCGCATCGATACCTACCGCGCCTCGGGCGCCGGCGGTCAGCACGTCAACACCACCGACAGCGCCGTGCGCATCACTCATGTGCCGACCGGCGTCGTCGTGCAGTGTCAGAATGAGCGGTCGCAACACAAGAACCGCGCCACGGCCTGGGCCATGTTGCGCGCGCGGCTCTACGAGGCCGAGCTCAAACGGCGCGAGGAGGAGGCGCTCGCCACCGCCGCGTCAAAGGCGGAGATCGGCTGGGGCCACCAGATCAGGTCGTATGTGCTGCAGCCCTATCAGCTGGTGAAGGATCTGCGAACGGGCGTCGAAAGCACCAATCCGAGCGCCGTGCTCGATGGCGATATCGATGCGTTCATCGAGGCGGCACTCGCCGGGCGCATCCACGCTGACGCCAAGACCTAAACGTCAAGACCTAAACGCCAACCTTAAGCGCGTGAGCCTAGGCTTACGCCTAAGGCCCACGCCCGTTCGCTGAAGAATTCCCCTCAGGCGCGCCGGCTACTCGGCGGCGCGGCTCGAGAACGGATTGTCGCCACCGGCGTCGCTCGACCTATCCGAGCGCGGGGCAGGCCGTTCCGGCGCCTTGATGTCGGCCATCGGATCGTCCGACCGGCGCGACTTCCCTTCGAAATAGGCACCCTGTTCGATGGCGAGGCTCTGATGGAAGATATCGCCTTCCACATGGGACTGGGCCTGCAGCGTGACCCGGAGGCCGCGGACGGAGCCGACGACGCGGCCGCGCACCACGACATCCTCGGCGATGACCGAACCCATCACCTGCGAGGTGTCGCCGAGCAGCAGGGAGCCGCAATGAATGTCGCCCTGGATTTCGCCGTCGACTTGGATCTCGCCCTTAGAGGTGACGTTGCCGGTAATCGTCAGGTCCTCGCCGATGATCGAGGGGACCATCTTGCTGGAGCTGGAACTGGCGCTCGGCGTCGGGCCCTTGGAAAACGTGGCGGGCCGCTCGGTAAACGGCGACGACTTGGGCTCGGGCGCAGCGCTCGGCCGCTCCCCCATCTTGGTGATGCTCTCACCAGGCTCAGGCTTCTTCGTGAACATAACTGGGTACCTCCCCATCCAAACGAGTGACGCAAGCGGAAAAACGTACTCGGCACCAGGTCCCGCGACATTGACACAGCACAGCGGGCGTGGAGCCGCTTAGATGGATTGTCGCGGAGTTGCCCGTCAGAAGACCAATACCCAGCACCCAACTCCTGCCCGTGACAATATCGCCTCGCCCCAACCTTGTCATGGGGCTTCTCCGGCCTTGCCGCGGGCCCTTCCGGACGGGCGCAAAGCCCTCTCGAGAGGGCTAGAATCGCCTTCCTTTAGCCGATTTTGCCGCATCTTATGGCACGAGACCTTAGCCTCGCGTCGCGGGCCGTGGTAACCAGGCACGGGCGGGATGTTGGGGGTGCGCCTTGGGGGGTTGCCGGCAAGAGACGATGAGCGGACCGGGCAGCGCTGTGTCATTCACTGGCGGGGCCGAACATAGCTTGCGTCTGCTTGTTGGGACCCCTGCGTGCAAGGCGGCGATCGGGCGCTCGGCCGAATTTTGGGGCCTGTGACTGAATGGACGAACCGATCGCAGGGACTTGGCTCAGGCTGACCGCCGAGGGCGGTAAGGCGATCCGTGCCTTGCCCGCGCGCGGCCGGGAACTCGTCAAACGGGTTCCGCCGCCGGTCCAGATTGAGCTCGCCAAGCTGTCCTCGCGCAGCGCCCATGTCTGCCGCGAGATCTTCGCCGGCGTTCTTGTGGTCGGGCTCATCGCCATCGTCTTCGGCTATGGGCGTCTAGCCAACGGCCCGATCTCTCTCCCCGCTCTCGTCCCGCCCATCGAGGCGGCGATCAACGACCAGCTTTCCGACCTGCGCGTGAAGATCGACGACGCGGTGCTGCAGCGCAGTGCCGACGGACCTGGCGTGCTGTTCCGCCTGCGCAATATTCGCCTCATCGACAAGGACGGCTCGATCGTGGCGCAAGCCCCCCTCGCGGCCATCGGCATGAGCGGCGCAGGACTCCTGTCGGGACGGCTGGCGCCGGGCAGCGTCGACTTCATCGGCCCGCGCCTCTTGCTGTCTTACAACTCAGACCAGGGCCTGGCCTTGGCCTTCACCAGGCCGTCGAATGTGGATAGCGATGCGCTGATCCGTGGCGCGCTACCGGCGGACGGCGCCACCACTACCGCGGCCGCGCCGCCGGAGGCGGTCAGCGCCGACCAGCCCGAGCTGCCGATCGGCGCCGGCGGCCGCAAATTCGATTTGAACAAGACGGTGGCCGAAGTCTTCGACCGCGCGCGGCGCGGCGACACGTCCTATCTGACGCGGTTCGGTTTCAAGAATGCGATTGTCGTCCTCAACCAGGACGGCGCGCAAACCCTGTGGCAGGTGCCCGACTTCGCCATCGATCTGGAGCACCGCGACAGTCGCAGCATCCTCGTGGGCGAGGCGAATGTCGCCTCGAGCAAGGGCGACTGGCAGCTTGAGGTCCGCACCGAGCAGCGCACCAGGCGCAACAGTCTGTCGATCACCGCGTTGATCGAGAATCTCGTCCCGTCGGGTATCGCGGGCAATTTCCCCACAGTCGGCATCCTCCGCGCCCTCGACATGGCGGTGGACGGCGAGGCCAACGTCGAGTTGGACAATTCGGGCGAGTTTCTGTCGGGAGAGGCCCGGCTGCGGCTGGCGCCCGGCCAGATCACCCAGCCGTGGGATCGCGATACGCCGCTGCGTATCGACCACGGCGACTTCACGGTGCGCTACCTGCAAGAGACCGACATGGTCGAGGTCGCCCCCTCGACGCTGCGCTGGGGCAAGAGCCAGGCCACCTTCAGCGGCGAGTTCCGCCCCGTGCGCGACGCCAAGGGCAAAGCGGTCTCCTGGGACTTTTCGTTGAAGGCCAACGACGCGGCCTTGGGGATCGCCGAGTTCGGCCTCGCGCCCATCAAGGTCGACGAATGGACGGCCAGGGGGAGCCTCTCGGTCAAGGAAGGCCGCCTGACGTTCTCCCGCTTCGCCATCCGCGCCGGCGACGCCTCGATCGTCATGTCCGGCAGCGTGGTCGATGCGCCGGGGTCGCCGGAGATCAAGCTGACCGGGAAAGTGAGCCCGATGCCGGTCGATACCTTGAAACGGTTCTGGCCGAAATTTCTCGCCGGCAAGGCGCGCGAATGGGTGCTTGAGCGGGTCAGCGGCGGGCAGGTTCTTGGTGGCAAGTTCAATGTGTCGATGCCGGCAGGCGCCGTCGACAAGATGTTGCAAGGAGCCGACGCCCCCGAAGGCGGCGTCAATGTCGAGCTGAACTTCTCCGGCACGAGCATCGTCTACGTGGAGGGGCTGCCCCCCGTGGTTACCGGCGACGCCAAGCTCACGGTGGTGGGTACGGAGTTCATGGTCGACATTCCCCAAGGCAAGATCGTCGCCGCCGCCGGACAGGAGATTGCGCTCAGCGAGGGGCGTTTCTACATCCCCGACCTTCGTGTGGATCCGCAGCAGGGCGTCATCACCTTCAAGGCGGCCTCGACCACGCCCACGATCATGCAACTCCTCGATCACGAACCGCTGGGCTATATCAGTGCCGTCGGCATGAAGCCGGACTTCCTCGGCGGCTCCGCCGTGGGCGAGTTCACCTTGTCGATGCCGATGAAGACCGATCTCGATTTCAAGGAGATCAAGATGAGCGGATTGGCGCGTCTCAACGACGCCATCGCCTCGAACCTGGTGGGCGACATGGACGTCGACGGCGGCGCGCTCGACGTCGAGCTCTCCGACGAGGGCGTGACGGCAAGGGGCGAGATCAAGATCAAGGATGTCCCCGCCAACATCTACTGGCAGCGTGTCTTCTATGCGCCCGACGGCCAGCAGCCGCCCGTCAGAGTCTCCGCCACGCTCGACGCCGCCTTGCGCGACAAGCTCGGCATCAAGGTCAACCATCTGGTCAAAGGACCGACTCCCTTGACGCTGTCGGTCACGGGCCTGGGGCAGGCCACCCAAACCATGAGTATGGAAGCCGATCTGACCAACGCACAGCTTCTCTTCGGCAGCATGGGCTGGACCAAGCCGGTGGGGAAGGCGGCGCAGGTGAGTTTCGATGTGGCCAAGCACGAGGACGGCTCGGCCGACCTGCAGAATTTCAAGATCGTCGGCGATGACATTGCCGTCGACGGTCAGATCTCACTCGACGCCGATCAGCACCTCAAAAATTTCCACTTCACGGACTTCTCGGTAAGCCCCGAGACGCATGTCGAGATCACCGCGAATGTCCGCGACGACCAGGTGCTTGAGGTCCACGCCGAAGGCCCGAGCTATGACGGCCAGCAATTCTTCCGCTCGCTATTCTCGGCCGGTCAACTCGTCGAGGACGGATCGACGGAGCCGGCGGAACCGTTCGGCATCGATTTCACCGCCAAGATCGGCCGGGTCTACGGCTTCTACGATACGACCGCGACGAATGTCGATGTGATGCTCAAGAAGCGCGATGGCCGGCTGACCGCGCTCGATGCCAAGGGAATGTTGAACGGCAAGGCGTCGGCCGCCGTCGAGTTGCAGAACAAGGGTGGCAAGCGCCTGCTCAAGGCTGAGGCGCACGATGCGGGCGCGGCGTTCCGGCTGGTCGGCTTTTACCGCAGCATCAGGGGTGGGGATGCCTCGCTGCAAGTGAACATGGACGCCGGGGGCCCGGGCGCGAAGTCCGGCACCTTGTGGGCGCGAGATTTCGAGGTGGAGGGCGATCCCGTGGTGGCCGACGTGCTCTCCGACCCGAGCGCCGCGGCGGTCCTCGGCGAGCAAAAGCAGCAGATCGCCAAGTCGAACATCGTGTTCAAACGCCTGCGCGCGCCCTTCGTCGTCGGCGCCGGCAAGTTCCGCTTGCGCGACGCCTATATCAACGGCCCCGCGCTGGGCGCCACCTTGCGCGGCACGGTGGACTTCAAATCGCAGACGGTCGATCTCGGCGGCACCTATGTGCCGCTCTATGGTCTGAACTCGGCGCTCGGCGCCGTGCCCATTCTCGGTAAGCTCTTGGTCGGCCGTCAGGGTGAGGGCGTGGTGGGCATCACCTTCGCCATCAAGGGCAGGCTCGACGACCCCACGGTGCTCGTCAATCCGATGTCGGTGATGGCGCCGGGCATCTTCCGGCAGATCTTCGACTTCAGCGGGGCCGTGCCGGACACTGGCGCCGCGGCTGCGGCTCAGCAAAACGATCGCATCAGGCCATTTCAGAACGTGAGATAGGCGCCGCTTAAACCGGACGGATGAGCGCGTGGCGCTTCTTGCCGAGCGACAGCTTGACCACGCCTTCGTCGGTCAGGTCTGTCAGGGTGAGGGACTGCCGCTCGTCGGTCACGGCCACGTCGTTGACCTTGATCCCGCCGCCCTTGACCTGACGCCGCGCCTCGCCGGTCGACTTCACGAAGCCCGCCAGCACCGCCGCGGTCAGCACGCCCAATCCCTTTTCGAGATCGCCGCGCGCCACCTCGATGCTCGGCAGGTTGGCGGAGGTCTGCCCCTGCTCGAATGTCGTGTGCGCCGTCGCCGCCGCGCGGTCCGCCGCGTCGCGTCCATGCACGAGTGCGGTGGCCTCGGTGGCCAGGATCTTCTTGGCCTCGTTGAGTTCGGCGCCTTCGAGTGCTGCGAGCTTGCCGATCTCTTCGAGCGGCAGCTCGGTGAACAGCTTGAGGAAGCGCGGCACATCGGCGTCCTCGGCGTTCCGCCAATACTGCCAATAGTCGTAAGGGGACAGCATGTCGGGGTTGAGCCACACCGCGCCCGCCGCGGTCTTGCCCATCTTGGCGCCCGAGGCCGTGGTGAGGAGCGGCGAGGTCAGCCCGAACAGCTCCGCGCTCTCGGTGCGCCGGCCGAGCTCGATGCCGCTGACAATATTGCCCCATTGATCGGAGCCGCCCATCTGAAGGCGGCAGCCTTCGCGCCGGTAAAGCTCCACGAAGTCGTAGGCTTGCAGCACCATGTAGTTGAACTCGATGAAGCTCAAATTCTGCTCGCGGTCGAGCCTGAGCTTGACCGAGTCCTGGCTCATCATGCGGTTGACGCTGAAATGCCGCCCATAGTCGCGCAGGAAGTCGATGTAGTTCAGCGCGCCGAGCCAGTCGGCATTGTTGACCATGACCGCGTCGCGCTTCCCATGGCCGAAGCTGAGGAATTTGGAGAACACCGACTCGATGCCGGCGACATTGGCGCCGATTTCCGCGTCGGTGAGGAGCTTGCGCGCCTCGTCCTTGCCGGACGGATCGCCGACCTTGGTGGTGCCGCCGCCGATCAGCACGATCGGTCGATGGCCCGTCTGCTGCAGCTTGCGCAGCAGCATGATGCTGACGAGATTGCCCACATGCAGGCTGGGCGCCGTGCAGTCGAAGCCGATATAGCCGGTGATGGTCTCGCCGCGCGCGAGCTTGTCTAGGCCCGCCTCGTCGGTGCATTGATGGATAAAGCCGCGCGTGGTGAGCTCGTGCAGCAGGTCCGATTTGACGGTGCTCATGGCGGATTGGCCGCTTCTAGTCTGATCTGGCGTTGGCCAGAGCCTCTAGCAGGTTTGCGGGGCGAATACCAAACCCCCCATTTCCGAAAAAAAGCGAGCGGCCGAAGGGAGGCGGCCTTAGGCCGCCGTGTCCTTCCGCGTCTTCGCCTTGCCGAGGCGCTTGTCGAGATAGCCGTCGACCACCTGCATGAGGCCTTCCATGCGATCCTCGAAGAAATGGTTGGCGTCGGGCACGGTCTGGTGGTCGATGACGATGCCCTTCTGGGTCTTGAGACGATCCACGAGCCCGCGAACGGACTCCGTTGGCACGACTCGATCTTTCGCACCGTTGACCATCAGCCCGGAGGACGGGCAGGGGGCCAGGAAGGTGAAGTCGTAGAGATTGGCCGGCGGGGCCACGGAGATGAAGCCTTCGACCTCGGGGCGGCGCATCAGAAGCTGCATGGCGATCCAAGCGCCGAACGACACGCCGGCGATCCAGCAGGACGGCGCATCGGCGTTATAGGCCTGCAGCCAGTCGAGCGCCGTGGCGGCATCCGCCAACTCGCCGGGCCCGTTGTCGAACAGGCCCTCGCTGCGGCCGACGCCGCGGAAATTGAAGCGGAGCACCGAAAATCCGCGCTTTTGGAACGCGTAGTACAGGTGATACACGACCTGATTATTCATCGTCCCGCCGAATTGCGGGTGCGGATGGAGAATCAGGGCGACAGGAGCGTTCGAAGAAGCCTCATGGTGATAGCGGGCTTCGATCCGACCGCTGGGGCCGCTGATATTGACTTCAGGCATGAACTGCTGGCCTCGAGATGCGTTAACGCGCTGATGGGGATGCGTGCTTGTATATGGGGCGTGTGACTGGGCGCCGCAAAACTTGACTCTGCCGCCTCGGAATCCTATACAAATACGAGATTAGAATTGTTCCAAACAAGGCCGTTCCAAATCAGCTGGGCGCTTGGAGCGGTGCGTTTGTTAGGCCGCGCTTCATAGCACGGGCGACGGGGGCTCGTGCAAGCGTTAACCGGCGGCATTCGGCCGCGAGCTTCGGCACAGCATGAACCAGCGCTCCTATCTGGACTATAATGCCACGGCGCCTTTGCGCCCGGAAGTGCGCGATGCGGTCATCGGCGCGCTCGCGCTGCAGGGCAATCCATCTTCCGTGCATCAGGAAGGGCGCGGAGCCCGCGCGGCCATCGAGAATGCCCGAGCCAAGGTCGCCAAACTGGTCGGCGCGAGCCCTGAGAATGTGATTTTCACCAGCGGCGGCACCGAGGCCAATGCGCTGGCGCTCGCCGCGCAATCCGGCGAGGCCTCCTGGCATTGCTACCTGTCGGCGATCGAGCATCCTTCCGTGCTCTCGGGCGGCCGGTTCCATCCCGAGGCCACGACCATCATTCCTGTGACGCGCGACGGCATCGCCGATCTCGCGGTCCTCGCCGAGAAGCTCGAGAAGCACAAGGCAGACGGCTGGCGGCCGATCGTCTCCCTGATGGCGGCGAACAACGAGACGGGCGCCCTTCAGCCGGTGGCCGAGGCGGCCAAGATCGTTCACGACGCGGGCGGGCTGCTCCATTGCGACGCCATTCAGGCGGCGGGCCGGGTGCCGCTCGACATCGCGGCACTGGGCGCCGACATGGTGAGCCTATCGGCCCACAAGATGGGCGGACCAAAGGGTGTTGGCGCGCTGATCCTCGCCGAAGGCGTGACCGTCGAGCCCCTCATCAAGGGTGGCGGTCAGGAAGCCCGGCGCCGGGCCGGCACCGAGAACGTGGCCGGCATTGTCGGCTTCGGTATCGCGGCGGAACTGGCCGCGGCCGATCTCGCCAAGATGGATGAGATCGCCAAGCTCAGGGATGCACTGGAAGAGGGCGTGCGCGCCATCGCCGAGGATGCCGTGGTGTTCGCGAGCGGCGTGCCGCGCCTGCCGAACACGGCTTGCATCGCCGTCCCGGGCGCCAAGTCGGAGACGCTGGTGATCGCGCTCGATTTGGCGGGTATCGCGGTGAGCGCGGGCAGCGCCTGCTCGTCGGGAAAGGTCGAGGCCTCCCATGTGCTGGCGGCCATGGGCGTGGCGCCCGAACTGGCGCACAGCGCCATCCGGATAAGCCTTGGAATAGGCAGTGGGAATACCGATATCCAAAGGTATCTCAGCGCCTTCGGTGACGTGATCAAGCGGCTCAAGCAGAGCGCGAAGGAAGCGGCTTAACCAGTCGCGAACTAAAGAGAATTTGGAGCAGTAGTTATGGCGGCAGTGCAGGAAACGGTCGAACGCGTCAAAGAGATCGACGTCGACCAGTATAAATACGGCTTCTTCACCGACATTGAATCGGTCAAGGCCCCCAAGGGCCTGAACGAGGACATCGTCCGCTTCATCTCGGCCAAGAAGCAGGAGCCCGAGTGGCTGCTCAACTGGCGGCTGGAGGCGTTCCGGCGCTGGCTCACCATGCAGGAGCCCGAGTGGGCCAATGTCCACTATCCGAAGATCGATTTTCAGGATCTCTATTATTACTCGGCGCCGAAGAGCACCGAAGGCCCGAAGAGCCTGGCCGAGGTCGATCCGGAACTCCTCGAGACCTATAAGAAGCTCGGCATCCCGCTCAAGGAGCAGGAGGTCCTGGCGGGCGTGCAGGGCGCGCCCAGGGTCGCGGTCGACGCCGTGTTCGACAGCGTCTCGGTGGTCACCACCTTCAAGGAAGAGTTGAGCAAGGCGGGCGTGATCTTTTGCTCGATCTCCGAGGCGGTGAAGAACCACCCCGATCTGGTGAAGAAATATTTGGGCTCGGTCGTGCCGGCCACCGACAATTTCTACGCCACGCTGAACTCCGCGGTGTACTCCGACGGCTCCTTCGTCTACGTGCCGGAAGGGGTGCGCTGCCCCATGGAGCTCTCCACCTATTTCCGCATCAATGCCGAGCAGACGGGCCAGTTCGAGCGCACGCTCATCATCGCCGACAAGGGCTCTTATGTGAGCTATCTCGAAGGCTGCACCGCGCCCATGCGCGACGAGAACCAGCTCCATGCCGCCGTGGTCGAGCTCGTGGCGCTCGAGGATGCCGAGATCAAATACTCCACGGTGCAGAACTGGTACCCGGGCGACAAGAACGGCAAGGGCGGCATCTACAACTTCGTCACCAAGCGTGGCGATTGCCGCGGCGACCGCTCCAAGATCTCCTGGACGCAAGTCGAGACCGGCTCGGCCATCACCTGGAAATACCCGTCCTGCATCCTGCGCGGCGACGGCTCACGCGGCGAGTTCTACTCGATCGCCATCTCCAACGGCTATCAGCAGGTCGATAGCGGCACCAAGATGATCCATCTCGGCAAGGACACGTCGAGCCGCATCATCTCCAAGGGTATCGCCGCCGGCCGTTCCAACAACACCTATCGCGGGCTCGTCTCGGCGCACCGCAAGGCGACCAATGCGCGAAACTTCACGGTCTGCGACTCGCTGCTCATCGGCGACAAATGCGGCGCGCATACTGTGCCTTATATCGAAGCCAAGAATGCGAGCGCGACCTTCGAGCACGAGGCGACCACCTCGAAGATTTCCGACGACCAGCTGTTCTATTGCCTGAGCCGCGGCCTGTCGGAGGAGGAGGCGGTGGCGCTCATCGTCAACGGCTTCGTCCGCGACGTGCTCCAGCAACTTCCCATGGAGTTCATGGCGGAGACCCAGAAACTCATCTCGATCAGCCTCGAAGGCTCGGTCGGCTAGACCCAACAAACAAACTCGAAGTCAAAGAGTTAGAAAGACGGACTAGATGCTTGAGATCAAGAACCTCCACGCCAATGTCGATGGCCGCGAGATCCTGAAAGGCCTCGACCTCACTTTGCCGTCGGGCGAGGTGCACGCCATCATGGGTCCGAACGGCTCCGGCAAGTCGACGCTTGCCTATGTGCTTGCCGGCAAGGAGGACTACGAGGTCACCGAGGGCACCATCACTTGGAAGGGCAAGGACCTGCTCGGCTTGAGTCCGTCGGAGCGCGCCGCCACCGGCGTGTTTCTCGCCTTCCAATATCCGATGGAGATTCCGGGCGTCGCCACCATGACCTTTCTGCGCAGCGCCGTGAACGCGGTCCGCAAAGCGCGCGACGAGGAAGAGTTTTCGACCCCGGATTTCCTGCGCCTGGTCAAGGAAAAGGCCAAGGGCCTCAAGATCGACGCCGAGATGCTGCGGCGTCCGCTGAATGTGGGCTTCTCCGGCGGTGAGAAGAAGCGCAACGAGATTCTGCAAATGGCGCTGCTCGAGCCGTCGCTGTGCGTCCTCGACGAGACCGATTCCGGGCTCGACATCGATGCTCTGCGCATCGTCGCCGACGGCGTGAACGCGCTTCGCAGCAAAGAGCGTTCGATGCTTGTCATCACCCATTATCAGCGGCTTCTCGACTACATCGTGCCGGACAAGGTGCATGTGATGTCGAAGGGCCGCGTGGCGCGTTCCGGCGGGCCCGAGCTGGCGCTCGAGCTTGAGAAATCCGGCTACGCCGAATTCGGCGGCGAAGCCACGGCCGCGTAGGGAGACTTAATTCATGGACCTGTCCGTCCAACAATTCCGCAGCAAGGCCGAGCAGGACTATCTCGACCTCTACACCAAGGCCGCCAAGGCGTTGCCGGGCGCGAGCAATCCGTTCGTGGCCGCGCTCCGCGCCGACGCCATCAAGGCCTATGGCCGTCTTGGGCTGCCCCACCGCCGGGTCGAGGCGTGGAAATACACCGATTTGCGCGCGCGGATCGACGAGGTGCATCCGCTCATTGCCGCCCTCGGCGCCGCCGTGAGCGATAAAGCGCTCGAAGCATCGCTCGGCAAGGCGATCGCGGCGTTTCCCGCCTACCGCATCGTGATCGCCGAAGGCGAGTTGCGCGTCGACCTGTCGGACATGTCGGCGCTCAGAGAGGCCGGCGTCGAGGTCACCTCGCTGGCCCATGTCTTGGAGATGCCGCCGGAATGGCTGAAAGCCACGCTGGGTCAGGTCAATCCGCGCGAGGACGACGCGGTGCTGGCGCTCAATACCGCGCTGATGACCGGCGGCGTGGCGTTGCGCCTCCCCGAAGGGCTGACGCTCGACAAGCCGATCCATCTCATCCATCTCGACGGCACGGGCGAGGCGGCGTCCACCTTCACCCGGAATGTCATCGCCGCGGATGCGGGCGCCTCCGCCACGGTCCTGGAGACCTATGGCGGCCTCGGGATGAAGGGGCTTCAGCGTAACGCCGTGACCGAGGTCAAGATCGGCGACAAGGCCGCGATTCATCACATCAAGTTGCAGCGCGAAGCCCCTGAAACGATTCACCTCAATGTGTGGCTCGCGACGCTCGGGGCGGATGCCCGCTATAACGGCTTCCAGCTTTCGACCGGCGCCGCGCTCGCCCGCAACCAAATCTATGTGGCCTTCGACGGCGAAGGCTCATCCGCCGATATCTCCGGCGCCTGCCTCGGCCGCGACCGTCAGCACAACGACACCACGCTGGTGGTCGAGCATCGCGTGCCGTCCTGCGACAGCCGCGAATTGTTCAAGGTGGTGCTCGACGACGAGGCGCGCGGCATCTTCCAGGGCAAGATCATCGTCTCGCCGGACGCGCAGAAAACCGACGGCAAGCAGATGGCTCAGGCCTTGCTGCTGTCGGAGACGGCCGAATTCGATTCGAAGCCAGAGCTCGAAATTTTCGCAGACGACGTGGTCTGCGGCCACGGCGCCACCTCCGGCCAGATCGACGAGGATCTTCTGTTCTATCTGGAATCTCGCGGCCTGCCCGAGCAGGAAGCCCGCGCCATGCTTATCCAGGCTTTTGTCGGCGAGGCCTTCGAGGTCGTCGACAACGAAGCAATGCGTGACGCCTTCAACGCCGCGTCGAGCGAATGGCTCGGCGTTCGGGCCGACTGAGGGGGAGGGCCGATGACCATCATCACACCATCGGCCAAGGACATCAGCGCCGTGGATGCGTCTTTCGACCTCGACGCCATCCGCGCCGACTTCCCCATTCTGGCCGAGAAAATTCACGGCAAGCCGCTCACCTATCTCGACAACGGCGCCTCGGCGCAGAAGCCGAAACAGGTGATCGACGCCGTGAGCAATGCCTACGGCCACGAATACGCCAACGTCCATCGCGGCCTGCATCATTTGAGCAATCTCGCCACCGCCAATTTCGAGAAGGCGCGCGAAAAGGTGAGGGGCTTTCTCAACGCGCGGTCCGACGAGGAGATCATCTTCACCCGCAACGCCACCGAGGCGATCAATCTGGTGGCCTCGTCCTTCGGGCGGCCTCGCATTGGCGCGGACGACGAGATCCTGCTCACCATCATGGAGCATCACTCCAACATCGTGCCCTGGCATTTCATCCGCGAGCGGCAAGGCGCGGTGCTGAAATGGGCGCCGGTGTCGGACGAGGGCGAGTTCCTGCTCGACGAGTTCGAGAAGCTGATCACCCCGCGCACCAAGATGATCGCCGTGACGCAGATGTCGAACGTGCTCGGCACCATCGTGCCGGTGAAGGAGGTCGTGCGCATCGCCCACGCCCACGGCATTCCCGTGCTGATCGACGGCGCCCAAGGCGCTGTGCACATGCCGGTCGACGTGCAGGACCTCGACTGCGATTTCTATACCTTCACCGGCCACAAGCTCTATGGGCCGACCGGTATCGGCGTGCTCTACGGCAAGAAGGAGCTGCTCGAGGCCATGCCTCCCTATCAGGGTGGCGGCGAGATGATCGGCTATGTCACCACCGACGAGATCACCTACGGCAAACCGCCGCACCGCTTCGAGGCGGGGACGCCGGCCATTGTCCAGGCCATCGGGCTCGGCGCCGCGATCGATTATGTGGAGGGCATCGGCCGCGAGGCCATAGCCGCCCATGAGAAAGCGCTACTCGCTTACGCCATGGAACGCCTTGGCGAGTTGAATTGGCTCAAGATTTATGGCCGGGCCAAGGACAAGGGCAGCATCATCTCCTTCGAGGTGGAGGGCGCCCATGCCCATGATGTGAGCACAATTCTCGACCGTCATGGCGTTGCCGTGAGGGCCGGCACCCATTGCTGCGAGCCTTTGCTGGCCCGTTTTGGCGTAACCTCGACATGCCGTGCCTCATTCGCCATGTATAATAGCTTCGAGGAAATCGACCGGCTGGTGGATGCGCTGCGCAAGACCCGTGAGATGTTCGCTTAAACTCGGTGACCGACATGATTGAAAAGACTCAGAGAAACGAACCTGCGCAGACCCCCGACGAGATGTCGCCGGGCATGGCTCAGTCCGTGCCGGGCGAGGTGCAGTCGGCCGCCGATGCGCCGGACTCGGACACGCCGGCGCTTGGTGAGCCTGGAGCGTCGCCCGGGCCCGGCATGATCGTGGAGAGCGCGCCGTCGTCCATTCCGCCCGAAGAGCTCGAGCAGCTTCATTCCGATCTCGTGTCCGCCCTCAAGACGGTTTTCGATCCGGAGATTCCGGTCGACATTTACGAGCTCGGCCTCATCTACAAGATCGACGTCGACGACGACCGCAATGTCGACGTGGTCATGACCCTGACGGCCCCGGGCTGTCCGGTGGCGGGCGAGATGCCCGGTTGGGTGGAGAACGCGGTCGGCGCGGTGCCGGGCGTGGGGCAGGTGAAGGTCAATCTCGTATTCGATCCGCCTTGGGACATGTCGCGCATGTCCGACGAGGCGCGCCTTGAACTCAATATGTTCTAAGCCAAGCTCTTGAACCGACCGGCAAATCAACCCAACTTAGAGCGATGACCATGGCCCGACCCCAAGTGATGCGACTGACCGACGCCGCCGCGGACAGAATCCGTGCGCTTTCTGCCGCCTCCGGCAAGGAGATCGAAGGCGTGCGGATCGGCGTGAAGAATGGCGGCTGCGCCGGCATGGAATACACCATGGAATATGCCGCGGACCGCGGACCTCATGACGAGGTCGTCGAGGACAAGGGCGTCAAGCTCCTGATCGATCCGACGGCGGTGATGTTCCTGCTCGGCACGGAGATGGACTATCAGAAAGACCGCATGCATTCGGGCTTCGTGTTCAACAACCCGAACCAGACGAGCGCCTGCGGCTGCGGCGAGTCGGTAATGCTGACGCCTGCCGGCGGACAAGCGCCGGAGCCCGCCGAGGCCTCCGAGTAGAGTTCCCAAATCGATATGTCGTCATGCCCGGACTTGATCCGGGCTTCCATGCCGTGACTGACCGAGCAGCACGGTGACGAGCCACTGGGATGGATTGCCGGGTCAAGCTCGGCAATGACAAAAAGACCTTAGGAGATTTGAGAGCCCTACGGCACCCGCACGGGGCGCATCATGAAGGCAGGGACATGGTCGCCCATGCCGCGAGCCTGCTGCGAGCCCTTATTCCGATCCTGAGACCGGTCCTGGCCGCCGCGGCCTTGCTTGCGTTCACCTTGCTTGTTCCGATCGCGGCCGCCATCCCTGCGCTCATCATCCCGCGCCCTAGCCTCGCGTGGCTTGGCGTCCCGGGGCTTGGCCGGCCGGCCATTGCCGTTTGAAGCCGCGTCCTGCTGGGGCTTGTCTCGGGGCTTGTCTTTGGGAGCAGTCTCTTGCGGCTTGGGGGCCTCTGCTTGTGCCACCGCTTGGTCCGCGCCGTTCGAGCTTGCAGCCTTGGTGCTGGTGTCTCTGGGGCCTGCATCCTTGGGGCGCCGCGAACGGCCGCCGCGCCGGCGCCGTCCATCGCTCCGCTCGGAGCTCTCGGCCTGCGCCCGATCTTCCGGGGCAGGGGGCCCGTCGACCCAGGCAATTTCCTGGCCCAGCATCTTCTCGATGGCTCTAAGCGCCTTGGTGTCTTTCGGCGTCACCAGCATGGCGGCGAAGCCTTCGCGTCCCGCGCGTCCCGTGCGGCCGATGCGGTGAACATAATCTTCCGGGTGGACCGGGACGTCGTAATTGAAGATATGGCTCACGTCGGGGATATCGAGGCCGCGCGCTGCCACGTCGCTGGCCGCGAGGAAGGCGATCTTACCACTGCGGAAAGCGTCAAGGGTTGTCGTACGCTCGCGCTGGTCGAGGTCGCCATGCAGCGCCCCCACATTGAACCCATGCCGCTGCAGCGACCGGAACACGACACCGACATCTTTTTTGCGATTGCAGAAGATGATGGCGTTTCTGACGTCCACCTCTTGCATCAGCTCGCGCAGGGCCAGCCGCTTGCCGGCCGGATCGTCGGGCGCCTTCTTCAGGCGCTGCACGATGGTCGTCGCGGCGGTAGCCGGCGGGGAGACTTCGATACGCTCGGGCGTATGTAGGAAATTATCGGCGAGGCGCTGGATCTCCGGCGGCATCGTCGCCGAGAAGAACAGGGTCTGGCGGGTGAAGGGGAGTTTCTTGCAGATGCGCTCGATATCGGGAATGAAGCCCATGTCGAGCATCCGGTCGGCCTCGTCGACCACGAGGATCTCGATGCCGTTCATCATCAGCTTGCCGCGCTCGAAATGGTCGAGCAGGCGGCCTGGCGTGGCGATCACCACGTCGGCGCCGCGATCAAGCTTCTTGTCCTGTTCGACATAGGACACGCCGCCGATGAGGAGCGCCATGGTCAGCTTGTGGTTCTTGCCGAGGAGCTCGAAGGACTCGGCCACCTGGGCGGCGAGTTCGCGGGTCGGCTCGAGGATGAGCGTTCGCGGCATGCGGGCCCGGGCGCGTCCTCGCTCCAGCCGCGTCAGCATTGGCAGCACGAAGGATGCCGTCTTGCCGGTACCGGTCTGGGCGATACCGAGCACGTCGCGGCCGGTGACCGCGATAGGGATCGCTTTGGCTTGAATTGGGGTCGGGGTCTCGAATCCTGCCGCAGTGACGGCGGAGACAACTTTGGGGCTTAGGCCAAGATCAGAAAAGCTCATGCGTTGGCTAAATACCGCGCGGCCTTTGGGCGGCGCGCATCTTCTTTCTTTAGGCGCAAAGGTTTGCTGCTACGATTCGTGGGCTCTGCGCAAGACACCACTGGAGCATTACGGCCTGATGACCGTTCAATGCTTAGCATTCAAATAGGCGGCATGACGCGTGCGCGCAAGGGGCAAAAATAGGCAGAAAGAAGGTAAATCAACGAAAATCGCGCTCCTTTGCCCCTGAGAAGCACGCATCAGAGAGGATCGCGCCCTTGTGAACCGCCACGCGGCGGCCGCGTTCTATAAGAAACGCGCATGAAAGACGAAGGGGAGGGGTAGGGCATCGATGAGCACGACCGACTATGCCGACGTGGCGATCAAGCCGCCGCTTTTATTCGTTGCGGCGCTGGCGCTCGGCTGCGTGCTGACCCTGATTCTGCCGATCGGGCCCGGCCTCGCCCAGCCCAACGGGCTTGCCCTCACCGTCGGTGTTGTCTTCGTGGGGCTCGGCTTCGCTTTGGCGATCCTCGCGGCGCGGGCTTTTCACCGTGCCGGGACCCACGTGGTGCCGGGCCTGCCGGCAACGGCGCTCGTCACCGCCGGCCCGTATCACCTCACGCGCAATCCGATCTATATCGGCTTGGTGCTCGTCTATTTCGGCCTGTCGATCATCATGACGAGCGTCTGGGTGCTTCTGCTCCTCGTCCCGGCGTTGATGATCTTGCAGCGGGGCGTGGTCGCGCCGGAGGAGGCTTATCTCGAGCGGAAGTTCGGCGACGCTTACACGCGCTACAAAACCCTCGTGCCACGCTGGCTTTAAGGCGCGAGCGCCACGCCTAGATGTCGAGCTCTTCGGGCTCGGCGAATGCCGCGCGATCCTGGATGAACTTGAAGCGCGCCTCGGGCTTGTTGCCCATGAGCTGATCGACCAGCGTGGTGGTGCTGGTGGGATCCTCGTCGATCTCGACGCGCAGCAGCGTGCGCACGGAGCGATCCATGGTCGTCTCTTTGAGCTGCTTCGGAAGCATCTCGCCCAAACCCTTGAAACAACTCACATCGATTTTGCCCCGGCCATTGAACTCCGTCCGCATCAGCTCTTCTTTATGCGCGTCGTCGCGGGCGTAGAGCGTCTTGGCGCCCTGGGTGATGCGGAAGAGGGGCGGCGCCGCCAGATACAGATGCCCGCCATCGATGAGCCCGCGCATCTGCTGATAGAAGAATGTGATCAGCAGCGAGGCGATATGCATGCCGTCCACGTCGGCGTCGGTCATGATCACCACCTTCTCGTAGCGCAGATCCTCGTGGCGATAGCGCGTGCCCGTGCCGCAGCCGAGCGCCTGGATGAGATCGCTGAGCAGCTGGTTGTCGGCGAGCTTGGACGAGCTGGCGCTTGCCACGTTGAGGATCTTGCCGCGCAAGGGGAGCACGGCCTGGGTCGCGCGGTCGCGCGCCTGCTTGGCCGAGCCGCCGGCCGAATCGCCCTCGACGATGAAGATCTCGGTCCCGGCCGCCCCGCTCGACGAGCAATCGGCGAGCTTGCCGGGAAGGCGCAAGCGGCGGGTCGCCGTCTGCCGCCCGATCTCCTTTTCTTTGCGGCGGCGCAGGCGCTCCTCGGAGCGGTCGACCACCCAATCGACCAGGCGGTTGGCTTGGGTCGGGTTGCCGGTCAGCCAATGGTCGAAGGCATCGCGGATGGCGCTCTCGACGATGCGGGCCGCTTCCTGGGTCGCCAGGCGGTCCTTGGTCTGACCTTGGAACTCCGGCTCGCGAATAAACACTGACAGCATGGCCGCCGCCGTGCCCATCACGTCGTCGGCGGTCACTTGCGCCACGCGCTTATTGCCCGTGAGCTCGCCGTAGGCGCGCAACGCCTTGGTCAGGGCGGCGCGCAAGCCGGCTTCATGGGTGCCGCCGTCGGGCGTCGGCACGGTGTTGCAATAGGAACTGAGAAAGCCGTCCGCATTCACCCAGGCGATCGCCCATTCGACCGAGCCGTGGCCTTGCGCCTTCTCGATGCGCCCGGCGAACGCGTCATTGGTGACCGTGGTGAGGCCTTCGATGCGGGTGGCGAGGAAGTCCTTCAAGCCGCCGGGGAAATGCAGCACCGCCGTTTCCGGCGTCTCGGCGTCGGCGCCGAGCAGCGCCTTGGCGCAGGACCAGCGGATCTCGACACCGCGGAACAGATACGCCTTGGATCGCGCCATGCGGAACAGGCGTGCCGGCTGAAAGGCCGCTCCCTTGCCGAAGATCTTGGGATCCGGCTTGAAGCTGATTTTGGTGCCGCGCCGGTTCTTGACCGGGCCGAGATTTTTGAGCGGCCCGTCCGGCACGCCACGCGTATAGCTCTGCCGGTAGAGCTTCTGGCCGAGCGCCACCTCGACCTCGAGCGTCTCGGACAGCGCGTTGGCCACGGAGACACCGACGCCGTGCAGGCCGCCGCTGGTGGCGTAGACCTTGGAATCGAATTTGCCGCCCGCGTGCAGCGTGGTCATGATGACCTCGAGCGCCGACTTTTTCTTGAACTTCGGATGCGGATCGACCGGGATGCCGCGGCCGTTGTCGGTCACGGTGAGGATGCCGTCGGCGGCGAGATCGACCTCGATGCGGGTCGCATGCCCTTCCACCGCCTCGTCCATGGCGTTGTCGAGCACCTCGGCGAAAAGGTGGTGCATCGCCTTCTCGTCGGTGCCGCCGATATACATGCCGGGGCGCCGGCGCACGGGCTCCAAGCCCTCCAGCACCTCGATATCGGCAGCGGTATAGGTCTGGGCCGCGCCGCCGGCGTTCTTCCGTGCGGGCGCCTTGGCTGCCGTGGCCGGCTTCCTCTTCGGCGCGGCGTCGAACAGATCGCTCGATGAGGCGGGTTTGCGGGTGCGTGCTATGAGCGTGTCCTCATGCCAAAAGGCGCGATCGCGCTTCCGGATGTGGAAGAATCAAACGACGTGTGGAACCCGTCGATAGCTCGCACGCGCCCAGCCGATTTTCAAGAGCCACGGTGGCGCGAGGGGCAGCGTCAGCCGATCTTGCCGCCGCCGTCTTTGGTGATGACCATGACCGAGGGGCGCGGCGGCATGCCGTCCTCGAAGTCGGGCCAGCGCGTCACCGGATCGTTGAAGCTGGAGGGCCGGCCGAAGCCGATCATGGCCTCGGCGCCGTCGGCGCCGGGATGCTGCACCGAGAGAAACAGCGTCTCGCCGTCCGGCGTAAAGCAGGGCCCGCACATTTCCGCACCGATAGGCACCCGGAAGAAGAGTTTCGGCGTGCCCCGCGCAGGCCCTTCCGTCTCCATGGCAAACAGGCCGTCGGCGCGGCCGGTGCGCGGCCAGCTGTCGCCTTGATCGGTGGCGACCCACAGCCGCCCATCTTTGTCGACGGCGGCGTTGTCGGGACAGGCGAACCAGCCGTCCTTCGAGGTCTCGGGATTCCACATGGCGCCGACAGCGGCGATGGCCGGGTCGCCGCATTTGACAAGCATGTCCCAGGCGAAGGTGTCGGCGGCGTGGTCGCCGTCGGGTGGCGTCATCTCGATGATATGGCCGAAGGCGTTATCGGGCCGCGGGTTCGCCTGATCGACATCCGTCTCTTTGCGCTTCGTGTTGTTGGTGAGGATGACATAGACCTTGCCGGTCACCTCGTTGGGCTGCACGTCCTCGGGGCGGTCCATGCGGGTGGCGCCCAATAGGTCCGAGGCCAGCCGCGCATCGATCACCACATCGGCCTGGGACTTGAAACCGAAATCCTGTGTCAGCCACGGGCGGCCGAATTCGAGCGGCAGCCAGTGAACCTTTCCGTCGTCGTCGAACCGCGCCACCGACAACAGGCCGTTCGACAACAGGCGCCTGTTGGCCGCCCGATCGTCGGGATCGTAATGCCCGTCCGAGACGAAGCGATATACATACTCGCCGCGCCCGTCGTCCCCGCAATAGACGACCACACGGCCGTCGGCATTGACGACGCACTCCGCGCCCTCATGGCAGAAGCGTCCGAGCGCGGTGTGCTTGACCGGCTCTGAGTCAGGATCGAAAGGATCGATCTCGACAATCCAGCCGAACCGGTTCGGCTCGTTCGGCTCTTTGTCCACATTGAAGCGGTCGATGAACTTGCCCCAAGCCTGCCACAGGCCCGGAACGCCATAGCGCTCGTAGCTGCGCGCCTGGTCGCCGCCGAGACCCGTAGGCCGGGCGCCGCCGGGCTCGGAGTGATTGGTCCAGAAATAGCCGTGGAAATTCTCCTCGGCCGCCAAGTAGGTGTTCCACGGCGTCTTGCCGCCGGCGCAGTTGTTGAGCGTGCCTTGGATGACCTTGCCGGACGGGTCACCGCTCGTTTTGAGGCGCGCATTGCCGACCGCCGGCCCGTCGACGGTCATGGCGGTGCTCGCCGGGCTGATGCGCCGGTTGTAAGGGCTGTCGAGCACGACCTCCCAGTCGGCGCCGTTGCGCACGATTTCGACGACGGTCACGCCATGCGCCGCCATCTCGACATCCACCAGCTCCGGCGTCATGTCCTCGAACCCGGACGTGTCCTGGCGCTTCTTGATGCTCGGAAACATCAGCTCTTCGTTGGTGTATTCGTGATTGATGCAGAGCAGTCCACGGGTGCTGCTGCCGTCGATCGGGAAATAGGCGATGTAGTCGTTATTGTAGCCGAACCGCTTCAGCTGATCCGCGGGGCTCTGAGTGTTGGGATTGAATGGAGGCAGCCCCGGCGCCAGGGGATCGCCCCAACGCAGCAATGGCTTGGCCTGGTAGCCGGGCGCCACGTGATGCCTGGTATCGATGCCGGCGGTGAGCTCGTCAAAGCCGAAGCGGTCCGGCCCGGTTTCCGCCTCCGCCGTGCCGGCGTCGAACGCCGCCCGGCCGAACAACGCCGCCGCCGCCGCCGCGCCGAGCGCCCCGCCGATCATCGCCCGGCGGCTATAACGCCGAACGATGACCTCGCCGATGGTCTCGCCGTCCTCGGGGCTGCGCGGGACATCGTCATGGGCTTCGCAGGCTGCGGCCCGGTTGCGGAAGCTGTCGTTATTGGTCATATGCGTGCCCAGCGAAAAGAGAACGGTTCGGCCCCGAAACTAATGGGGCGCCGTGACAGATTTGCGAAGAGGAATGGGCCATGGCCGAGCATACCCCCATCTGCGATTTTGGCTGGAAAGCTCCCGATTTCACGCTTCCCGGCGTCGACGGCAAGACCTACAGCCTGGCCGGCCTCAAGGGGCCGAAGGGCACGCTCGTCATGTTCATCTGCAACCACTGTCCCTATGTGAAGGCGGTGATCGACCGCGTCGTGCGCGACGCCAAGGCGCTTCAGACGCTGGGCGTCACCACGGTGGCGATCTGCGCCAACGACGCCACCACCCATCCGGACAATTCCTTCGACAACATGAAAGCCTTCGCGCGCGAGCACGGCTTCACCTTTCCCTATCTCCACGACGAGACCCAACAGATCGCCCGCGCCTATGACGCCGTTTGCACGCCCGACTTCTACGGCTTCAACGGCGATCTCGAACTGCAATATCGCGGGCGGCTCGACGCCAGCGGCCGGGAGCCCGCATCCGGCGACGTGCGCCGCGACCTGTTCGAGGCCATGAAGCAGATCGCGGAGACCGGACAGGGGCCGCGCGAGCAGATCCCGTCGATCGGCTGCTCCATCAAGTGGAAGGCCGCTTGACGACGCTCCCGAGCCCGTTAACGCGCGCTTAAGTCTAACGCTTTCCCGTTTGTTTACCCTCTGGTCCCTACAATTCGTCGCAAAGGCGAGGGGATTTCGAGCGGCATGTTGATGCGTTACGCCATGCTGGTGGGGGTGGCCGCGGTGTCCGTATGGGGCGCCGTCAATCTCGGCACCACGAATGCAGGCGTGTTCCTGGTCGATGCCGGGCAGGGCGGCCAGCCGGCCAACCTGTCCATATGGGTGCTCGGCCTGATCGCCGCTTTCATCACGCTATCGCTGTTCCGCTTCGTCATCTTCGGTCTGCCGTCGATGTTCGACGACTGGTACCGCGACAACAAATCGTGGCTCTACGTGACCGTGGGCGGAGCCCTGATCTACGGGATGTTCTATTTGATGTAGGCGCGCGCGCCGAAAAAGTTTGGGGGAGCCTGGCAAGAACTATTGGCTTTCCGCGTCCGACGGGGGAACGCGGGGCATAAGGGCACAAGGTTCGGCAGGCCGGGCGAAAGAGGGGGCGACCGCAAATTTGCGGCCGCCCCCATCTTGTTTCTAGCGTCGTTGAGCCGGAGACCGACTAGACGCTGTAGTACATGTCGAACTCGATCGGATGCGGCATCATCTCGTACCGCTCCACCTCTTCCATCTTGAGCTCGAGATAAGCGTCGATGGCGTCGTCGGAGAACACGTTGCCCTTCTTGAGGAAGGCGCGGTCGGCGTCCAGCGACTCGCATGCTTCGCGCAGCGAACCGCAGACGGTCGGCACCTTCTCAAGCTCCTCCGGCGGCAGATCGTAGAGATTCTTGTCGATCGGATCGCCCGGGTTGAGCTTGTTCTCGATCCCGTCGAGGCCAGCCATGAGCATCGCCGCGAAGGCGAGATAGGGATTGGCTGTCGGATCGGGGAAGCGGACCTCGACGCGCTTGGACTTCGGACCCGTTCCGAGCGGAATACGGCACGAGGCGGAGCGGTTGCGCGAGGAGTAGGCGAGCAGCACCGGCGCCTCGTAGCCCGGCACCAGACGCTTATAGGAGTTGGTGCTGGGGTTGGTGAAGGCGTTGAGCGCCTTGGCGTGCTTGAGGATGCCGGCGATGTAGTGCAGCGCCGTGTCCGACAAGTCGGCATATTTGTCGCCGGCGAAGACCGGCGTCGAACCCTTCCAGATCGACTGGTGGGTATGCATGCCCGAACCATTGTCGCCGAATACCGGCTTCGGCATGAAAGTCGCCGTCTTGCCGTAGACGTGAGCGACATTGTGGATCACGTATTTGTAGATCTGCATGTTGTCGCCGGTCTTGACGATCGGTCCGAATTTGATGCCGAGCTCGTGCTGGGCGGCGCCCACCTCGTGGTGATGCTTCTCGGTCGGGACGCCCATCTCCGCCATCACCGACAGCATCTCCGAGCGCAGGTCTTGCGCGGAGTCGATCGGCGGCACCGGAAAATAACCGCCCTTGGTGCGCGGACGGTGGCCGAGATTGCCCATCTCATACTCGGTGTCCATGTTGGACGGCAGCTCCGTGCAGTCGAGCCGATAGCCACAGTTGTAGGGCTCGGCCGCGAAGCGCACGTCGTCGAACACGAAGAACTCGGCTTCGGGCCCGAACACGGCCACGTCGCCGATGCCGGTTTGCTGCATATAGGCTTGCGCCTTGGCGGCGATGGAGCGCGGATCGCGCTCATAGGGCTCGTTGGTCAGCGGCTCGAGGACGTCGCAGAACACGGCCAGCGTGCTCTGCGCGAAGAACGGGTCGATGACCGCCGAGTCGCAGTCCGGCATGAGCTTCATGTCGGACTCGTTGATCGCCTTCCAGCCCGCGATCGACGAGCCGTCGAACATGATGCCTTCGGCGAAAGCCTCTTCGTCCATCAGAGAGGAGTCCATCGTCACGTGCTGCATCTTTCCCCGCGGATCGGTGAAGCGCAGATCGACGAACTTGATCTCCTCGTCTTTGAGTTTCTTAGCAATGCTCTTTGCGTCTGCCATTTCCACTCCCTGTCATGCATGATTGAGCCGCCCATTCGAGAGGGGCAGCTGTTTGATCGCTTCCACTTATAGTCTGAAGTTCTCCAGGCCGTCAGCCGTCAGATGGCGTCGTCTCCCGTCTCGCCCGTGCGGATGCGCACGGCTTCCTCCACGTTCGACACGAAGATCTTTCCATCCCCGATGCGTCCTGTCTTGGCCGAGGCGATGATGGCCTCGATCGCCTTCTCCACCATGTTATCGCCAAGCACGAGCTCAAGCTTCACCTTTGGCAGAAAATCAACCACATACTCGGCGCCGCGATAAAGCTCGGTGTGCCCCTTCTGACGTCCGAACCCCTTGGCCTCGGTGACCGTAATACCCTGGAGCCCGATTTCTTGCAGAGCCTCTTTTACCTCATCCAGCTTGAAGGGCTTGATGATTGCTTCGATCTTTTTCATTGTTCGTCCTAAACCTCCCGAGCGGCACAAAGGCGGCACCTACGCCGCGTAGTTGTCGCCGCCATCCAAAAGCACTATGCGCCAGCCGAAGCACGCCCTGTGCCAATCTCTTGTGCGAAACTTTCGGCTGTTATTCCAGTCGCCTAACGCTATCTCGCAAATTTCGCAGGCGACTGCTAGTGCTTGTGTGCCTAAAGGATAAGCGTCGTGCTTAAAATGCAGGCAGAGGGGGCCGATCCTTTCAAAATTGCCGCTGCAAGCGACCTCGGCTTACACAAACAGACGACGGATCGGATGGCCCGACATCATGCATGAGCTCTTGACCGCTGAGGAAATGGGACGCGCGGATCGCCTTACCATCGAGGGCGGGGTGCCGGGCGCCGTGCTCATGGACAATGCGGGACGCGGTGTCGCCGACGCGGTCTCCGCCCGGTTTCCCGACGCCGCGACCGTCGCCGTGCTGTGCGGCCCGGGCAATAACGGAGGCGATGGGTTCGTCGCCGCGCGCTATCTCATGGAGCGCGGCTATGCCGTGCGCCTCGGTTTCGACGGCGATCCTGCGAAGCTGCCGGCGGACGCCGCCGACATGGCCGCGCGCTTCGGAAAGACACCGGAGCCCCTGAGCGCGGATCTGCTCGCCGGCGCCGATGTCATTGTCGATGCGCTCTTCGGCGCGGGGCTCGCCCGTCCCATCGAGGGCAAATTGGCCGCGTTGATCGACGCCGCCAATGCCAGCGGCGCCCCGATCGTGGCGGTCGACGTGCCGAGCGGCGTCGACGGCACCACCGGCGCGGTACGCGGCACGGCCATCCAGGCCGTTGCTACGGTCACCTTCTTCCGCTTGAAGCCCGGACATCTCCTCTTGCCGGGGCGGCTGCACTGCGGCGCGGTCGACCTTGTCGATATCGGTATCCCAGACAGCGTGCTCGCCACGGTCAAGCCGAACACGTTCGCCGACGATCCCGAACTATGGCTGGCGAACTATCCCTGGCCCACGGTGGAGGGGCATAAATATCTGCGCGGCCACGCGGTCGTGGTGTCGGGCCCCATCTACAGCACCGGTGCGGCGCGGATGGCCGCGCGCGGCGCTCTGAGGGCTGGCGCCGGCCTCGTCACCGTCGCCTCGCCCCGCGACGCCATCGCAGTCAACGCCGCCCAGCTCACGGCCATCATGGTGCGTGAGGCGGACGGCGCCCGCGGGCTCGCCGACCTCCTGGCCGATCCGCGCAAGAATGCGCTGCTGATCGGGCCGGGTCACGGCGTGGGCGAGGGCACCCGGTCCATGGTGCTCGCCGCGCTTGCCGCCACCCCGCGCGTGGTCCTCGACGCCGACGCCCTGACGTCTTTTGCCGACGCGCCCGAAATGCTGTTCGAGGCCATCAAGGCGCGCGAGGCGCCCGTGGTGATGACGCCGCATGACGGGGAATTCGCCAGGCTGTTCGGCGACATCGCCGGCAACTCGAAGGTCGACCGCGCACGCAAGGCCGCGGCGCGCGCCGGCGCCACCATTTTGCTCAAAGGCGCCGACACGGTGATCGCCGCGCCGCAAGGGGAGGCGGCGATCAACGCCACGGCCAGTCCGTGGCTCGCGACCGCCGGCTCTGGCGATGTCCTGGGCGGCATCGTGCTCGGCATGCTGGCCCAAGGCATGAGCGGGTTCCTGGGCGCGAGCGCCGCCGTATGGCTCCATGGCGAGGCGGCCAAGGCCTTCGGGCCCGGCTTGATCGCCGAGGATTTGCCGGAGATGCTGCCAGAAGTGCTGCGCGGTCTTGAGTCTCTGTCGCTCGACGGCTGAACGGCCGCAAGTGGGCAGGTATGCTCCGGGTGACCCTTTGTTGACACACTCCAACCTTATGGGGGACATGAAGGGAAGACGCCTCCCAAGGGAAAGCCGGTCCATCGCCGCCATGGCATTCTTTCGCGCCAATTTCCGCCTGATCCTTGCCGCCGGCCTGATCCTCGCAGCGGCCGGCCCGGCGCATGCCGAGGACCAGATCCTGCTGCGCGCCCGCGAGGGCGCGGCGGCCATGATCCGTGGCCAGTTCGACCGGGCCATCACCCTCTACGATGAGGCCCTGGCGACCCCGGATGTCTCTAGCTTCGTGCAGGCCAGCATCTACAGTGACCGGGGCGTCGCCAAATGGCGCATGAAGCAGACCAAAGAGGCAATCGACGACTTCAACGCGTCGATCCAGCTCTCGCCGGAGAGCGCCACCGTCTACAACAATCGCGGCAATGCCTTGATGGATCTCGGCCACCCCGATGAGGCGATCAAGGATTTCGACCGCGCCATTCAGCTTCAGCCCGCCTATGGCGCCGCCTACAACAATCGCGGCAACGCCTATGCCGCGCTCGGCCAATATCAAGAGGCCTTTCAGTCCTTCCGTAAGGCGGCCGAGCTGCTGCCTCAGAGCGCCATCCCGTTCAACGGGCGCGGGCGGAGCCATGAGGAACTGGCTCGCTACCATGCCGCGGTGCGGGATCTCACCCGCGCCATAAGCCTCGATCAGAAATATGCCGCCGCCTACCGCAATCGCGCCGAGGCGAATTTTGCCCTCGACAATTTCAGCGAAGCCGCCGAGGACGCCACGCAAGCGCTCGATCTCGAGCCCAACGTGCCGCAGCCCAAGCTCGTGCTGCTGCGGGCGGAGGCCTATGCGGCGGACAATAGGTTCAAGGAAGCGATCGCCGACTTCGACACCGCGCTCGAGCTCAATCCTGATTTGGTCGAGGCCTATGTGGAGCGGGGCGTGCTCTTCGCCAACAACAAGCGCTACGACGATGCCATCGGCGACTATACCCGCGCCATCCAGATGGATCCCAAGAACGCCAAGGCTTATGCGATGCGCGCCGAGGCGAAGCTCAAGTCGGAATCCGTCGACGAGGCGCTCATCGATGTGAATCGGGCGCTGGAGCTCAGCCTGAGCGACCCGCTTGCCTTGCGCATCCGCGGCGGCATCTACGAGGCGCAAGAGCGCGTCGGCGACGCCATCTATGATTACCAGCGCGCGCTGGCCAAGGATCCGTTCCAGACCGACAGCCGCGCCGCGCTCGTGCGTCTCGACCAGGAGGTGCCGGTGGCGACCGGCCAACCTCTCGGTGAAGCCCTGGACGGCTGGGTCGTGACCGAGCCGTCGCCCGGCCGCTACATGGCAAGCAATCCGGATTACCGGGCGCTGCGGGTCGAGCTTGAGATGTTCGGCACCGGCAAGCCCAAGATTCTGGAATGGAAGCTGATGCGCGGCGCGCTGTCCGGCATCGGATTGTTGAAATATTACGCGGGCGATTTAGGTGGCGGCGACGAGCTTGAATATGTCGCCATCGTCGATACGCGCTCCAACAAAGTCGTGTCCATCGAGCCGCAGCGCTGGGGCGAGCAGACGGCGCAGTGGAACTGGCAGGCGGTCTCGGTGGTCGTGACGGACCCGGACGGCCACGCCAACGAGATCCAGCTCCGCAAAGAGCGCCGGGCGCCCGTGGCGCGCGGCCGCGACAGCGACTCCTGGGGTTTCGGCGGGCAACCGCGCAACGAGCGCCGGCGGGCGCGAGGTGGCGGCGGCGGTGGCGGTGGCGGTGGTGGCGCCTTCGACTGGCTTTTCCGCTGATGCCTAATGTCTGATCCCTTGCCCTACCGACCGGAGCTTCGCAGGACGCGGTTCCTCGCCAGCGTGCGCGACGCCGAGGAGGCGCAAATCGTGCTCGATGCCCGCGCCGATATCGTCGACCTCAAGGATCCCGGCAAAGGGGCCTTGGGCGCCGTGGATCGCGCCACCATCGAGGCCTGCGTGAGCATGGTTGGCGGCCGGGTGCCGGTCAGCGCCACCGTGGGCGACCTTCCCATGGAGCCCAAAATCGTCGCCGAAGCGGTGCGGGCCACGGCGGCGTGCGGCGTCGATGACGTCAAGCTGGGTGTGCTTCCGGGCGGCGACCCGCAAGCCTGCCTCGCGCTCTTGCGCGCCGAGCGCCTCCGCGCGGGCATCATTCTGGTGTTCTTCGCCGACGCCATGCCGGCCTTCGATCCGATTGCCGCCGCGGTCGGCATGGGTGCGCGCGGCGTAATGCTTGACACCGCCGGGAAGCAGGCGGGCTCGCTGTTGGACCACATGGCCATTGCCGACATTGCCCGCTTCGTGCATGCGGGGCGGCGCGAGGGGCTGATCGTGGGCGTGGCCGGCGCGCTGCGCGGCGCCCATGTGGCGCCCTTGCTGGCGCTGGCGCCCGACGTCATTGGCTTTCGCGGCGCGCTATGCCACGGGGCGCGCCGCAGCGCGCAGCTCGATCCCATCGCCTGCCACCGCATCCGGGGCCTGATACCCGCCGGAACGGGTCAGGCCGAGGGGGAAATGCGGGAGCCGCGCGCTGCCGCTTTGTGCTAGAGCATCGGCCGACGAAGCCGCCACAGGATCGGATCGATGGACAAGCGACTGGGACGCATCTCTTCCACGCGTGAGACGGGCAAGCCCCTCGACCGCATCTTCGTGCACGACTACGTGCTCGACGTGGAGATCGGCGTCTTCACCAACGAGAAGGGCGTCACGCAGCGCGTGGGCTTCTCCGTCGATGTGGACGTGATGCCGCCCACCGGCGCGCTCGATGACGATATCGGCAACGCCTTCGATTACGATTACATCACCAAGGGCATCAAATCCATTATCGCGCGCGGTCACATCAACCTGGTGGAGACCCTGGCCGAGGAAGTGGCGGAGCATTGTCTCGCTCACCCCCGCGCGGCGCGCGTCACCGTGAGCATCGAAAAGCTCGACAAGGATCCTGGCGCCGTCGGCGTCGAGATCGTGCGGAGCAAGACGGAGAGCTGAGACATGAATGGCTGGGCGCTGCAAAGGGGCGCAACTGCGCAGCCCGCTTGCGAGGTGCCGCCCATCGTCGTCAAGCTCGGCGGGAGCGTCATCCGCTCGCCCGGCCTATCCACTTGGCTCGATGCGATCGCCTCGAGTTCCGCCCCCGTCGTCATCGTGCCGGGGGGCGGGGCCTTGGCCGACGAGGTGCGCAACTGTCAGCAGCAGCTTGGCTTCGGCGACCCTGCCGCGCACCGCATGGCGCTGCTCGCCATGGATCAACTGGCCTGGGCGGTGGCGGGCATGCGGTCAGGCCTCGAGGTCGGCCAAGACGCAGGAGCACTGCGTGGAATCCTCGGCCGGGGCCATATCGCGGTGTGGGCGCCATACGCGCTCGTCTCGGGCCGCGACGACGTGGAGGCCACGTGGCGGCTCACCTCCGATAGCCTGGCTCTCTGGCTCGCGGGGCAGCTTGGCGCGGAACGCTGCTACATCATAAAATCCGTCGAACGGCGCCATGCGCGCCTGAGCGCCGATCAACTCGCCCATGACGGCGTCGTGGACGAAGCCTTCCCCGCCATGCTGTCCGACACGGGCGTCGCCGCCGCGATTTTCGGCCGGGGCGATCAGCAGGCCCTTGCCGCGAGCCTCGCCGACAATGCGCCCCGTGGCGCATTGATCGAGTAAACTCCCGTTCCCATGACCGAGAGCATCCTGTTCCTGACCGGACATTTGGCGCGGCCGCGGCTCGAGGCCGTGCTCGAGACCATGGACCCGGGCTTCGACTGGAAGGTGCTCGATATTGGCGTGAAGGTGGCGGCGCTGATGACCGAGGACATCATCCTGAGGCGGCTGCCCGAGTCCGGCGAAGCGGACAAGATCATGCTGCCCGGACGGTGCCGCGCCGATCTGGAGCGCCTGAGTGAGCGCTACGGCGTGCCGGTCGTGCGCGGGCCCGACGAGCTCAAGGATATCCCCACCTTTTTCGGCCGCGCGCGGAAAGCCGCCGACATGACCAAATACGACATCCAGATCTTCGCCGAGATCGTGGATGCGTCGGCGCTATCGATCGAGGAGATCCTGGAGCGCGCGCGGGACTATTGCCGGAAGGGCGCCAACGTCATCGATCTCGGCGGTCTGCCCGACACGCCCTTTCCGCATCTCGAAGAGACCGTCGCGGCCCTGAAAGAGAAGGGCTACAAGGTCAGCATCGATTCCGCGGACCCGGACGAGCTCCTTCGCGGCGGCAAGGCGGGGGCCGACTTTCTGCTGAGCCTCAACGAAGACACGCTCCATATCGCCGACAATGTGACGTCAGTTCCAGTTCTCATCCCCAAGGACCATGGCGACATGGCCTCGCTCTTTCGCGCCATGGACGCGCTCGATGCCAAGGGAAAGCGCTACCTCGTCGATCCCGTGCTCGACCCCATCCATTTCGGCTTCATGACCTCGCTGGAACGCTACGCGGAGCTCCGCCGCAAGCGGCCCGACGCCGAGATCCTGATGGGCACCGGCAATCTCACCGAGCTCACCGACGCCGACACCACGGGCATCACCGCCATCCTGCTCGGCATCGCCTCGGAGCTGCATATCGAGAACGTACTGGTGGTGCAGGTGAGCCCGCACACAAGGCGCACCGTCGAGGAGCATGATCTGGCCCGCCGCATCATGTTCGCCGCACGCGCCGAGCATGAGCTGCCCAAAGACTATGCCGACGGGCTGCTGGCGCTGCATTCGCGCCGGCCCTTCCCGTTGACCCCGGCGGAGGTGGCCGAGAACGCCGCGGCGGTGCGCGACGGGAATTTCCGCATCGAGGTCGCCGAGGACGGCATCCACATCTATAACCGCGACGGCCACAATGTGAGCCAGGAGATCTTCGATCTCTATCCCAAGCTCGATCTGGAAGGCGACACGGCGCATGCCTTCTATCTCGGCGCCGAACTGGCCCGCGCCGAGACCGCCTGGCGGCTTGCCAAGCGTTACGCGCAAGACGAGCCGCTGGATTGGGGCGTGGCCGCGGACGCGCCCGCCGACGACAAGACCCGCCTCAAAGAGGCCGGCCACACCCTGGTCGCCAAGAAGAAGGGCAAAAGCTCATGACGACACGAAAGATCGCCTGATGCCGATGATCCGCGAATGCATCGTCACCACGCTCAACGACGACGGCAGCGCCCATATCGCCCCGCTCGGTCTCATCGAGGATGGCGACGGCTGGGTCATCGCGCCGTTCCGTCCCTCGACCACGCTGGACAATCTGCGCGCCAACCCCGTTGCCGTGGCGAGCTTCACCGACGATGTGCTGGTCTTCGCCGGCTGCCTGACCGGCAACAAGGATTGGCCGGTGCGGCCGGCCACGCAAATTACCGGCGCCGTGCTCGAGGGCGCGCTGGCCCATATCGAGCTTGCGGTCGACCATGTCGAGGAAGACGAGCTGCGGCCACGCTTTCATTGCCGCGTCGTGCATGAGGCGAGCCATGCCCCCTTCAAGGGCTTCAACCGGGCCCAGGCCGCGGTGATCGAGACGGCGATACTGGCCAGCCGGCTGAAGATGCTGCCGCGCGAGAAGGTCGAGCAGGAGCTCGCCTATCTCCAGATCGCCGTGGAGAAGACGGCAGGCCCGCGCGAGCATGAGGCCTGGCGGATCCTGGTCGAGAAGATCGAGGACCACTACAAGCACGCGAAAGAGTAGAGTCCGGGTTACAGACCTCTGGTCAGCCGTCCCTGCGCCGTACTCTTGAGGTAGCGACCGTGATGAGCCTTCTCCGCCTTCGTCTCGCCGTCGCGTCCCTGGCGCTGGTCACGATCGGCACGGGCTGCGCGGCCGCGGCAGAAGGTGCCGCCAGCGCTGCCGCCCATGGCAAGGCCATTCTCGAGAAGAATTGCGCGCGCTGTCACGCCATCGGCGCGACCGACAAAAGCCCGCTGGAACAGGCGCCGCCACTGCGGCAGATCTATCTCACCTATCCCATTGAGCAGCTGGAAGGCGGCTTCGCCGAGGGCATGGGCTCCCGGCATCAGGACATGCCGCAGATCCAGTTTTCGACGGAGGACGTCGCCGCGATCTTGACATATCTCGGCGGCGTGACCGGGCGCGATCCCTCGACCCGGCCGCGCATCGAAATCCCTGGAGAGACGCCTCCTTAAGGGAGCTTTGCTCCTTAGGGGTCGGGGATCGTTCTCTGATCCTTATTTCGGGCCGAGATAAGGGTCGTTGAAGCGGGCGTCGACGCAGGCCACGCCATTCCAATAGTGGAACTCGCCACAGCTCGCCGGCCGCAAGGGCGCCACGACGACCACGTCGCCATCGTCCGTCTCCACGACCACGCCCGGCTCCACCACGGCGCGAGGGCCGGTCACCGGCGGCCAGACGCCGTTACGGCGGTAATAGCGGCGGCGCCAATCGACCTTCGTCACGGCGGTGGAAGCGGCGTCCAAGGACGCCATTGTAGGCAGCGGCGCGGCCGTGGCGCTCGTCGTGCCGGCGCTGAGAAGGAGGGCGCCGGTGATGAGGGCGGCTGCCGAAGTCAGCAAAAATCGCATGTGAGGCTCCGTCGGTTGTTTCGGGCTGTGTCTTCCTAACGGTCTTGAGCCGTAAGAGTTCGGAATCAGGCTCAGCACCCTCAACAATTGGTTTCCGGCCGTGCCGGCAAAAGCCTTAAGACGGCTGTTCGCCGGAGGCCGCCAATCTTGGACCCACCGAGGCGAGCAGGAGCTCGTAGGCGCGGTCGGCGATCTCTTCCAGGGATTTGGTCTTGGCGAACATGGACCTCGCCTTGGTCATCAGCTCCTCGCGGCTCGGCATATGCGGCAGATGCACGGTGGCCAGCACCTCGGCGGTGCGGTCATGGGCCCGATTCAGCCGTTCGCGGAGCGCTGCCAGTTCCGCCCCCTGCAGGGCCGCCGCGATGGAGTGAGCGATGCCTTCGGCATTGAAATGGCCGGCCAGCTGCTCGGCCGCACGATTGATGACGGATGCGCCGAGACGCTGCTCGTTGCGCAGGACCTGCTCGGGTGGTGACCGCAAATCCCACACGACACCGACCCAGGACAGCGCCTTCAGAATGTAGAAGGTCGGATCGAACTCCCACCAGCGGAAGCCTTGCCGCACGCTGCTCTGGAAAGCGTGGTGATTATTGTGCCAGCCTTCGCCCATGGTGAAGATGGCCAACAGCCAATTGTTGCGGGAATCGTCGCCCGTGACGTAGCGCTTACGGCCACTCACATGGGCGAGGGAGTTGATGCAGAAGGTGCCGTGATAGACGAGCACCGTGCTCCAGAAGAAGCCGACGAACAGGCCCGACCACCCGGCGATGAGGAAGCAGATGAGTGCGAGCACCGCCGCCGGCACGAGCTGGTATTTATGGAGCCAGCGCATCTCGGGGTAGCGCGCCAAATCCGCGACCGCCGCCTCGTCGTATAAATCGTGCCGCTTGGCGAAGATCCACCCCACATGGCTATAGAGAAAGCCGGTATGCCGGGGCGAATGCACATCGAGCTCGGTGTCGGAATGGAGATGATGGTGGCGATGCTTGGCCGCCCACCACAGCACGCTTTTCTGCGCGGTGCTCTGGGCGAGAACGGCGAGGATGAGGCGGAAGGCGCGGCTGGTGGAATAGGCGCGGTGCGAGAACAGGCGATGATAGCCGGCGCCGATGGCGAAGATGCGCAGCCAGTAGAGCGCGACGCAGAGGATCACGGCAGGCCAGGTGACGCCCGACCAGATCGCCCCGAAACAGGCGAGATGCACCAAGACGAAGGGAATGGCGGAGGGGTAGACGATGTCGTCATGGACGTCATCACGGGCAATTTCCGTGGGCATAGAATCGCAAGTCCTCTTATCTTGGTCGGCTCAATTTAGCGCATTTTGAGAAGAAAGGGCCAGAAGCAGCGCTCTGCGGCAGGATATCCCAGTTATCTAAGGGGCGGGGGGAGCCGATACAAGCAGGGCGACCGCGACGGCCGGTGCGCACACCGCCGCCATGTCGCCCATTTCGGGCGCGCAATCGATGAGATCAACGAAATCGCGATAAGGACGTCCGAGCCGGTCTGCGAGCGTTTGCGCCAGAAACCGTCCGCAGCCGGCGCCGATCACGGGAGCGTCCGCCGGCAGGCCCTCGCGCTCCAGAAGCACCCGTGCATCCGCCTCAATCTGCTCCATCTGGCGGCGGGCAAGATAGTGCGCCAGCGCCTTCCAGGCGATGAACTCCGCGTCGTCGGCGTCTCGTCCCAGCATGCGGGCGAGCCGGCCGGCGCTCTCCGTGATGCTCTTGCCGCGCTGATCGGCGGCGGGGTAGGGGTCGGCGTCCTCGGGCAGTTCCCCGGTGATGCGATAGACATCGGCCATGGTGGCGAAGCGTTCGGCGGCGATGCCTTGCATGCGGCCCTTGAACGGCGCGGCCTGCGCGATGGCCATGACCGGCGTGCGGACCGCCCCGCCATAGATGAGCTCTCCCTCGGTCATGCGCTCCCCGTCGGTCAGGCCGATGGCGGCGGGCTTGCCCTCTTTGAGCGGAATGAGGTCCGTCGTCGTGGTGCCCACGTCCACCAGCAAGCCGTTCGTGCATAATTGAGCGGCGAGGGTGGCGCTGGCATGCCAATTGGCCGAGGCGACATCCGGCCAATGCTCGCGCACGGTGTCGGCACCGATCAGGCCATCCTTGAGGCTATAGAACAGCGTCTCCGCGCCCGTGGTCTTGCGCATCAGGCCGGTGAGATAAGCGACGCCCGCAGCGCGCGACGGAAACACGTCGGAGAGTTCCCCGGTCATGGTCACGGCGTGCCGCCCCTCGACCGGTGAAATCTCCAGCGCCGCCGCCACGGCCTGGTTGAACTTGCTCGGATCGGCGATCGCGGGGCAGGGAATTTGCGTCACCGCGGTGACGCGCCCGTCCTCCACCTGCGCCAGCTTGATGTTGACGCCGCCCAAATCCCACCCAAATGAAGCTGCCATTCAGCCCTCAATTTGCCAGCACCGTGTTCCACGTCATGATAGGGTCAGCACCGCCAGGAGCGCGCGCCATGACGCTTCAATCCGAAGCCATCTCGACGGAGATGTCCGGCGATTTCGCCGTCATCCCCGTCATTGATCTCAAGGACGGGTTAGTCGTCCACGCCCGCGCCGGCAAGCATGCCCGTGCCGGCAAGCGCGCCGAATACCATCCGCTGGCCAGCCCCTTCGGCCCGCCCCACGATCCCGTTGTCATTGCCAGGGCCCTTCTGGCGATCACCGGATCGCCCATCCTCTATATCGCCGATCTCGACGCAATTCTGGGCCGCGGCAACAATTTCGATCTCTGCCGGGAATTGGCCGACGCCTTTCCCGGCACGACGCTGTGGATCGATGCAGGTTTCACCGATGTATCCGACTGCGCCTTTTGGCTGCCGCTCGGCGCCACCCTGGTGATCGGCAGCGAGACCATCGCCGGCCTCGAGGCCTGGGATAACATACGGGCGAGCTACGGCGCCCATGTCGTGTTGTCGCTTGATTTCGACCAAAAGGGCCTACGCGGTCCGGGAGAGGTGATGTCCGATCCCGCGCTGTGGCCCGACCGGGTCATCCTGATGAGCCTCGGCCGTGTGGGCAGCGAGATTGGGCCGGATGTCGGCCGCTTGCAGGACGCGCTTGCGGTGGCGGGGTCGCGCGCGGTCTTCGTCGCCGGCGGCGTCGCCAATCTCGGCGATATCGAGCAAGTGGCGGGGCTCGGCGCGCGCGGCGTGCTTGCCGCCACGGCGCTTCATGCCGGCACCGTCACCCAAAAAGAAATCGCCGCCCTCTTGCGAGAGCGGCGATCTCAAACCTAAGGGCTGTAAGCGCCGTTCTTAGAGACCGAGCTTCTGCAGCCACCGCCGAATCGGGCCCGGAGCATTGCCGCCCGGGTCGTCCCGACCTGGGGGTTCTCCCTTTCAGCCAGCGGCGAAGGGATGAGCGGCAGTGTCCTTCTTGGCGGTCACTTCGGAGGCCTTGGGCTCGCCGGCGATGGCGCGGGCGATGGCTTCCTTGGTGGCGCGATAGTTGAAGTCCTGGATCTTCTTGTCGTCCTTGGCTTCCCAATGGATGAACACACCGACGCAGATATAAAGGTCGTCTGCTTCGTTGGCGGGGATCACACCCTCGGCCACGGAGTCAGCCACGGCCTTGGCCACGGCGTACTGAGCAGGACCGAACATCTGCACGGCCTGACGCGCATCCTTGATGGTGACCTTGTTGTAGAGAATCGTCGCCGGCTTGCAGAGCAGGTTCGGCGCGACAACCGCGAGAAGCGTGGTGAAGCCGTCCTTGTTGTTGGTCACCGCATTGCAGAACGCCGTTTCGACGGCACTGCCGCGCGGGCCGAGCAACAGATCGATATGAGCAACTTCGTTACCGTCGCCGACGAGCAACTCGCCGACACAAACACCAGTGATTTTGGCCATGAGGCAACCCCTCCCTAGTACTAGGATCATCTAAAACAAAACGGCGGCCACCGGCCCAGAGTCCGGCGACAAGCCGACGAAAGTGGCTCTGGGTGAACACTCCTCCGTCCGCAACTCCTGGTCGGAGCTCCGCGGGGCCGAACATAGGCCGGGGCCGGAAGGATCGGCAAGTCGATTATTGACCGGTTTGGTGCGTCGGATTTGTTCGTTATCCGGACGTTACTGGCCTCTCAAAGCGGCCGCGAAGAGCGTCGCCACGGTCAGATCGGCGGAAGTCCCCGGATTTAGCCCCCGTTCCTTCAAGGAGCGGTCGAAAGCGGCCAGCGGCGCCGCCATTTCCTCCGGCGCGGTCGATTGCGAAAGTCCCGCTTCGATCGGCCGCGCTTCGTCGCGCACCGCACTTGCGACGTCGCCGCCGAACTTTCGCTCGATCAGGGTGTCGGGAATATGGGCGAGGAATCCGAGATAAACATAGGTGGTGACCCACGGCACGTCGCCCCAGCGGCTGAGTCCGCCGTCCAGCCATTTCAGGCCGAGCTCGAAGATGTCGACGAAGTCGTGGGTGTAGTTCCATGCGATCCGGTCGCGGGTCTCCGCCGCCCGCATCGCCTCGAGCAGCGGGACGTCCGGCTCGGACGAAATGTCATGCTCAGGCACGCTGCCGAGCCCGCCGGCCTCCGCTCTCCGGATGGCGCGATAGGCATAGCGTGCGTCCTCGACCGTCAGCCCGGCGAGAACGGCATGAAGCCTCTCCTTGAGGGAGCCGCCGGATTCGAGCGCCGCCTGGGCGAGGGGAGCCGCGAGCAGGATGATGCCGAGATTGGTATTGTGATCGACCACTCCGCGCGTGGCATCGACCGCAAGCTCGATGCGCTGGCCGACCGTCATGTCACTGGTGCCGATCACGAGCGAGGCGGCGACCGCGCTCTTCTCGAAATCGGCGACGCTCAAGCCGTCATCGTCGGCAAAGCGGTGGACGTTGCCCGGCTTCAGAGCGTCGAGCTCGGCGAGGCAGGCCGTGCGGAAATCATCACCGATCTTGGCAAAGTCCGGGGCCTCGCTCACACTTCCTCCTGGGTGCGGCGCGGCGCGCCGGGGAGGGCGGCGTCGAGAAACGCATCGACCACATGGTCGGAGATGCGGACGCGGCTCACGCGCTGCAGCCCGTTCCACGCCGGCATGGAGTTCACCTCCAGCACCAGGAAGCGGCCGTCCCGCGCCTGAATGATGTCGACCCCGGCATAGTCGGCGCCGACGCAAGCGGCGGCCCGCACGGCGAGATCGCCAAGCTCTTGGCTGGCGATGGCCGCCTTGGCGCGGGCGCCTTGCTTGATATTGGTGATCCAGTGGGCCCCGTGTCTGATCATGGAGGCCACAACGCGCCCGGCGCAGATAAAGATGCGCCAGTCCTGATGCTGCGCGTGTGTCGGCGGCACGAACTCCTGCAGATGGTAGACCCCGTTCACCTCGTCCGGCGGGGACAGGTCGTCGGGATCTGCGATCAGGCGGAGACCTTTGCCCTGCGCCCCGAACAGGGGCTTCTGCACCAGCTTGTGTCCGTCACGAAGCGCGGTGCGGGCAATCTCCTCGGCGGCGCTCCGGGTGACGGCGGTGAAGGTCGCCGGCGTCGGCAAGCCGGCTTTCTGCAAGAAGAAAGTGGTGGTGGACTTGTCCACGCAGCGCTCGATGGCGCGGGCGTCGTTCCACACGGTCACGCCGAGCTCGCGCAAGCCATGCAGCACGCCGAGATAGGCGGTCACCTGCTCGAAGCTGCCGCCGGGCACGAAGCGCACGAAGGCGGCTTCCGGCCGATGGTCGCCAAGCCCCGGAATGGCCAGACCCGTCGCCGTCTCGGTCGAGAAGCCGCACGTCGCCAGCGGGGCGACCAGCGGCTTGATCCCCCGGCGCTTGAACGCCCTGAGCAGGCTCCGCCCGTGCCAATCCCGTCCGTCGCCGAAAAGGACGATGGCGGGACTGTGCGGGGCCGCGAGCGCCATGGGCGTTTCGGGTGCTTAGCCGAAGGAGCGGGAGAGCACGGCGGCGTCGATATGGCCGCTCTGGAAGCTCTCGCCGGTCTCGAGTGCCGTGACCGTCACCTTGGCCGGGCTGAACAGCATGGGATCGATCTGATAGAAATCGCCCTTCACCGCAGCGAAGATCTCGGCAAAGGGCTTGCCGTAATCTTTCGACTGGAGGCTCGGCAACGCCTCGGCGAGCTTCTTGGCCGCCGCCGCGTCACCCTTGACGTAGAGTTGGGCGCGGCCGCCATAGATGATGGCATCGTTGGTGCGCCCCATGGCCTCGATGAAGCCGGGCGTTGGCGGGGGTACCGGCACGGTGGCCATGCCGTCGACGATGTCTTCCAGCGGGAAGTGCAGCTCATGCGCCTTATGCAGCGCCACCTCGAGGCAGCGCGCGGCGATCTGCACCGTGCCGGCGAGGCTCGATGTCGGCGCGTAGAGGATGGTCAGCTGCTCTGGCTTGACCTTGCAGGCCTTGGCCACCTGCTCGACGAGGGCCGGCGGCGGCGCCTTGTCCGCCTCGATCACGAGGGCTGCGCTCTTCGCCTCGTCGCGATAGCCGAGCTCCTCGTAGAGCTTCTCCGATGAGCCCATGGCGCGCGCCGGGCCGGAACCGAGCACGTTGAATTTCTTGCCGTTGTCGTCCACCGACAGGCTCCACCCGGCATATTGCGAGCCGAGGCAGGCAATCACCGGCTGGCTCGTATGCACGGTCACATTGAAGGGCCAGGGGTCCTCGGTATTGGTGGTCTCGAACGTCACCACGCCGAGACCGCCGAGGCAGACCTCGGACAGGAGCCGGCCGGCTTCCAGACCGCCCACGGCGTCGACGCCGCAATCGATCAAGGTCTCGCCCTGCGAACCCTTCGTCACGGTCACGCGTAAGGCGTCGGCATTATCGATGATGGCGCGCACCAGCGGTGCGACTTGGGTGTTCACGCTCGGCTTTTTCATCTGTTCCGCTGCTCTTCCTTCGGTCTTCTTCTTGTTCACACTGCTCCCCTTGGGAGTTCTCAAGCTTGGCCAGCAGGCTGGCTTTTCGGGTCTCGACGAGCCGCTTGGCCCGCCCTCTGGTCCCGGCGCGGGCCAGTAAAGTGCATATCGGACGCTGTTTGTCGATCTGCTCGCCTGGCTTTGGCAAGTCGGCCGCCCAGGAGGGCCAAATCATGCTGCGCGGCACAATGAGGCGCTTCGGCGCATGGAGGATCGCCGAGGCGGCAGCCCCTCCGAATGCCAAGCTTTCCCGGGGGAGCCCGCCGCGCGTCACTGCATCCACATGGAGATTGAGTAGGGATTTTGCCGCGCCTGCGAAGATATCGAGTGTGGCGCCGGGTCGCGGATTGATTTCCAGCAGATACGCCTGATTCTCTCCGAGCACGAAGTCGGCGGAGCCCAGCCCCTTGAGGCCGAAGGCGGAGGCCACGAGGCCCACGGCCCGCGCCATCGCGGTCTCGGCGGCTTTGGTCAAGGCGGCGGGCCGCACCGCCCCGCCATAGCGCCATCGCCGCCCCGGCGCCGGCGCGGTCCATTGCTCGCTGAAGCCGATGATCCGGCATTGGCGCGGATTGGCGAGGAACAGCGCCGAGATCGCGCGTCCCTCGATCAATCTCTGGAAGTAGACGTCGTCCGCGTCCTTTTGCAGCCGGCTCGCCACCACATGGCTGCCGCCGGCGCCGCCCCGCCGCTTGGCGACCCAGCCCGCGCCCTTGGCCGGCCGATCGGTGCGCGTGTCCGGATGAGCGATGCCGAGCCGCGCGAGCGTGCCGAAGAAATTCTCCGGCGCCTTGATCGCCTCGACCGTGGCCGCGCCGTTGCCGAGTAGCGGCCAGATCGCGCCGATCCGGGCGAGGAGTTGCGGCCGGTCCTCGAAGCCTGAGCCGTAGATTACGCCGAGAAGAGGCGAGGGTGCCTGCTTGGCGAGCGCCTCGAGCGCCGGCCGCAAGCTCCGCCATTGCATGCCGTCAGCGATATCGCCCGGCAGCTTGCGGCAGGCGGCGGTCAGCGTCTGGGTGTCGGTGTCGGCGAAGAAGTCGGCCACGAGCGCGTCATAGCCGGCCTCGACCGCGGCGGCGGCCAACGCCCGCCCCGAGACAGCGACGATAAGGAGCGAGCCTCGCCGCGCCCCCTTACGAGGCGAGCTTCTGGGCGAGTTCGTAAGCGGCACGGAAATCGAGATAGACGGGCTTCTCGGCCTCGATCATCTCCTTGAAGAGCCCACTCTCGGTCTTGTACTTCACGTCGCCGATGGCCAGCGCGCCGATACCGAGTGCGCTGGTGCCTTCGATCGGCGTACCGTTGTCCTTGATGCCGACACCTTCCACGCCATGCGGCGGCACCGCGTTGACGTCGGCCACGACCTTGAGGTCCTTTGCGGCTTTGATCTGCTGAAGGCTCAAGAGCTGCCGTCCGGCCGGGCCTGCTGTGAAGATGATGTCTGCCTCCTTGGCCAACTCCCCCTTCTGCTCCTCGGTCGTGCCGTCGGCGAAGCCGAGATCGACGTCGAATCTCGCATTGGCTTCCATGGTCAGGCGGCGCACGCGCTCCGGTCCGTCATAACCGACTAGGACCGCCTTGGCGCCGCCGGTCGTGGCAATGACAGCGGACGCGAAGGCGACCACGCCGGTACCGCCATACACCACGACGCGTTTGTCCTTGAGATCGGTATTGAACTTGTTTTTCAGCGCCGCCTTGGCGCACGCCACCATGGCGGCGGCGGTGGTGAAGGAGCCGGCCGGATCGGCCAACACCGAGATCTCGAACGGGGGCACCATCGCCTTCCTGGCGCGGTCCATCATGTCGAGCGCCTCGATGGCCTTCTTGCCACCGATGAACATGGCGGTGCGCTTGATGCCGTCGGGGCTGCGCGAGAAGATCGCGTCCTGCACCAGCCCATACACGTCGTCGACGGTCACGTTGGTATAGGGGATGGCGTGGTCATAGCCTGCGTCCAGCCCCATGTTGACGTCGAACGGGCTCATATGTTTGAGCGGCGTGATCATGTGCAGAATGCGCGGCAGCGCCATCTTGAATCTCCCGTCGTTTGGCTCGCGGTCCGTCTTGGCGCGCGCCGTGCGTGCTGGCGAACGTGATTGCCCCGCTTTAGCATAATCGGCGCGGCGTCAAAGCGCCTCAATCGGCGAGTGTTACCGATTTCCTCGCTCAGTCGATCGCGATCTCCGCGCCCTCATTCCGCCCGCGCGCGAGCACCAAGCGCAAGCTCGCGCTGAGCCCCTGCTGCCGCAACGCCGCGCGCAGCTCTTCCCCGCCGGCCTCTGTCGCCGCGAAGGCGAAGCCCGTCGGTCCCCATGAGCTCTGGCCGAGGCCGGTCACCCCCTGGCCGCGGAGCCAGTTGAGCGCGTCGGCCACGGCGGGGCTGGTATAGGGCCCGCCGCCCTGGAGAGGCCCAAAATAGGCCCCCATGCGCGTCTGCAGATGCCCGACCTCGGCACAGAAACCGGCAAAGTCGCTTTGCGTCAGCGCCGGGAGCGCGCGCTCGACGATCCGCCGCTCAAGATCTGCGCTCTCGGCCTCCGAGAAGTCCGGCAGCGCCTCGAATGCCGCCACCTCGCTCGCCCCGTCGAGCCCCTTGGCGCTGTCGTCGAAGATCAGCAGCACCCGCCAGTCGTCCGGAAAGGGGACGCGGGCAATGAGCTCGGGCAGGGCGCCGCCGGCCGGACCGCTATCGAGCACCGCGCCGCCGGTCTCGAAGGTGGCGATGCCGATGCCCGACCGCGCCCCGCGGCCGAGCCGGCCGGCGATTTCGAGTGGGGATAGATCAAGACCCTCGGCGGCGGCGAAGGCCGAGCCCACCGCCAGCGCCAGCTGAGTGCCCGAGCCGAGCCCCGCATGGGAGGGGATCACTCGCTCCAGCCGCAGCCGGTAAGTGTGAGAGATGCCGCAGCTCTCCGCGATGGTCTCCAGATAGCGTGCGGCACGCTCGCTTTCGGGTCCGCTCACCTCGGACCTGTCGGCGCGCTGGAGGCTGAGCCGCGTGCAAGGCCGGTCCAGGGACAGGCCGAAACTGCCGAAGGGCCGGGCCCCGCGTCCGCTCGGGTCGAGGAACCCGAAATGCAAACGCGCGGTCGTGGTCACCGCGACGACAGGGGAAGAGGGCATGGAGTCGGACTCAAGCAAAACGGACCGCGAACCAGTGGACGTCAAAACATGCCGTTGGAATTCGCCGATGTCTTCGGCGCGACTTGCAACACGTCCCAGTGCTCTACAATCTTTCCGGCGTCATCCAACCGGAAAATGTCGATGCCAATCCAATCATCGTCACTGGGCCATTCCTGCAAGCAATGCAGCACCACGTAATTGCCCTCGGCGACGACGCGCTTGAAGTGAACGCGCTTGCCCGGATAGCGGCGCTCCATTTCCTCGAAATATTCGATGAACCCGTCCTTGCCGGTCTTTACGACGGGATTGTGCTGGATGTATTCGGCCCCGGCATAGAGCGCCATCGCCTCCCGCGGCTGAGACTGATTGAAGGCCAAGTCGTAAAACGCCATCACGGCAGTCTTATTACGCTCAAGGTCTGACGTCGGGTCTGACATGCCGGCTCGCCTCGAAAGGCCTCCTTTGATCGAATGAGTGCCTCTGATATGCTTTGAGCAAGATCGGAAATGCGGCCCAGTTTTTCAAAAGACGGTGGATATGGCAACGTCAGAGCGGACCTATAGCGACGCCGAAGTCGAAGCGCGGCTCAAAAAAGAGCTGCCGCACTGGTATCTCGAAGACGGCTGGATCAGGCGCAAATATAAGACCAACAGCTGGAAGGGCACGCTGATGGTCATCAACACCATCGGCCATCTCGCCGAGGCCGCCTGGCATCATCCCGACATCACCGCGTCCTATGCCTGGGTCGAGGTGCGGCTGATGAACCATGCGGCCAAAGGCATCTCCGACAAGGACTTCGAGCTCGCCAAGAAGATCGAGGATGTGGTGTGCTGGCAGCCGGGCACGGAGGGCGGCGCCCTGGAAGGCACGCCCGCCGACGACATGCGATTCTCTTATATCAAGTACGACAAGCCCAAGAGCTGACCGAAAAGGCTCCCCTGCCTATTGGCTGGGTGTCGTCACGAGAACCATGGACCTCATAGGCGTTTAATGGCCCCTTGGGCCGATTATGGCCGCATGAGCGCATTCGCGCGCTTGCGCCACTGGGGTCACCCGTTTAATTGTGCGCCGCTATGGCGAAGGCGAGGGAGGAGGCCGAGTTGGACAGCGCGCTCGAACGGGCAGCGGACTTGCTTCTTCGCGCGCGATTCCCGGTCTTCGGCGGTCTTTTCACCGATATCGGCGGTGCCGCGGCCGCGCTTAGCCTGGCTGAGACGCTCGGCGGCGTCGTCGATCATGCCGCCAGCACCGGCCTGATGCGCGCCTCCAGGGTCATGCGCGAGACGGGCGCCACGCCGGCAAGCTTCGGCGAGGTCCGCAATCGCGCCGATACCGTCGTGCTGATCGGCAAGGGGCCGCTCGCCCGCGACCCCGATCTCCTGGAGAAACTGTTTCCGGCAAAACCGGGCCTGCCGCGTCCCGGCGACAACAAGCGCGAGCTGATTCTTCTCGGGGCCGGTAACACCAAGACGCCGAAAGGCGTGCGCGCCACCGCCGTCGACGGCAGGTTGGCGCTCCCCGATCTCGTGGCCCTGCTCGGCGCATCCTTGCGCGAAGGCAGGTTTGACGTTCGCGACAAGGCGCTTGCGGCCAAGATCGACGAGACGGCCGCGCGCTTGCGCAAATCCGCCTTCGCCGTCTTCGTCTACGACCCGGCCGAGCTCGCAGAACCCGTGCTGCACACCGTGCTGGAAATGGTGCGCCATCTGGTCCTGACCACGCGCGCGGCGATTCTCTCAATGTCCGCGCCCGGCAATGGCGACGGCGTCAATCTCTGCTCCACCTGGACCTGCGGCCTGCCTGTGCGCACGAGCTTCGCCGGCGCGGCGCCTCGGCATGATGCCTGGGCCTACGACACCGATCGCCTCCTAAAATCGGGCGAGTCCGACGCGCTGGTGTGGATTGACGCGCTTGCCGGCGAAGCCGCCCCGCGTCCGAAAGGCGTGAGCGCCATCGTGCTGTCGGCCAATCCCGGCCGCGCGGCCAAGGACGACATCGTCATCGAGGTGGCAAGTGCCGCCGGCGATCACGATGCAGCACTTTATCTGCCGCACATCTCCGGCATCGGCATGGTCAAGGCAGGCAAGGCGAACAAGGACAAGCCAACGGTCGCCGCCGTGCTCACCCGCATCGCCGACTTGATCGACGATAGGAGGGCCTGATGCTCATCGAGATTAGAGGCGGCCGCGTCATCGACCCGGCGCATAACCGTGATGGCGTCGGCGATCTCTTCATCGAGGATGGCCGCATCGTCGCTGCCCCGGAAGGCCGCACGCCGGACGAGGTCTACGATGTCACCGGCAAAATCGTCATGGCCGGCGCCATCGACGTGCACTCGCATATCGCCGGCTCCAACGTCACGCTCGCTCGACAACTGATGCCGGAACTGCCCAGTCTCGCCGCCCAAGGTGGCCAGCCGATCCCGCCATCGCCCGCCTCCTGGGGCGCCTACGCCACCGGCATTCGCTATGCCGAGATGGGCTACACCACGGTCATCGAGCCGGCGATGATTCCGACCCATGCCATCGAGGCCCAGGTCGAGCTCGCTTCGATCCCGATCATCGATGTGGCCGGGCTCGTGATTCTCGGCAATGACGACTACACGCTCGAACTGTTGCGCGACGGGCGCGGCGGCGGCGACGAGCTGAAAGATTATGTCGCCTGGACTCTGCATCACTCCAAGGCGATTGGCCTCAAGGTCATCAATGCCGGCGGCTCCGAGGCCTTCAAGTTCAACGACCGCAAATTCGGCCTCGACGACGAAGTGCCCGATTACGGCGTGTCGTCGCGCGCCATCGTAGAGGCGATGCAGACGGCGGTGGCCGGTCTCGGCGTGCCGCATCCGCCCCATGTCCACTGCAACAATCTCGGCATCGCCGGCAATGTGGAGACGGCGGTCGCCACCCTTGAGGCCACGCAAGGCCTGCCCATTCATTTCGCCCATATCCAGTTCTATGGCTATGGCGACGGCGGCGACCGTGGCTTCTCGTCCGGCGCGGCGCGACTCATGGAGTCGGTGAACAAGCACAAAAACGCCACCGTCGATGTCGGCCAGGTCATGTTCGGCCAGACCGTCACCGTCTCCGGCGACATCCTGCGCCAGTTCGACGGGCGCCGCGCTGCGAGCCCGAAGAAGTGGGTGATCAATCAGGGCGACGGCAACGGCACCGGCGTGGTGCCCTACAACTACAAAAAGAAGAGCTTCGTCAACGCGCTGCAATGGGCGATCGGGCTTGAGATCTTCCTCATGGCCGAGGATCCCTGGCGCGTGCTGTTCTCGACCGACCATCCGAACGGCGCGCTGTTCGTGCGTTACCCGGAGATTTTCCACCTGCTCATGGACAAGGATGAGCGCGCCCGCTGGCTTGACGATCTGCCCGAGGCCGCGCGCGAGGTGTCCAATCTCGCCGAGATCACCCGCGAGCTGACCCTGTCGGAGCTAGCCATCATCACCCGCGCCGCCCCGGCGAAGCTGATGGGGCTCACCGACCGTGGCCACCTGGCGCCGGGCGCCATCGCCGACGTCGCCGTCTACACCGAGCAGAAGAATAAGACAGAGATGTTCTCAGCCGCCGATCTCGTGTTTAAGTCTGGCGATCTTGTGGTACGCAAAGGCAAGGTGGTGCGCGTCACTTATGGCCGCTGCTATCACGTCGAGCCTGGCTTCGATACGCAGATCGAGAAGCGCGTGAAGTCTTTCTACGATCGCTATTATGGCGCCGACCCGTCCTGGTTCGGCGTGACCGACGCCGTCACCAACCGTCGCGACCGCTTCGCGACGATCCCAATGTCGAGATGACATGCCAGAGCTAAAAGTCAAAGGCGTCACCATTATCGAGACGTTTGCCGAAGCCTTTCCCATGGTCGGCACGCGGATCATCATCACGGCGCCCACCATGGAATGGGCGCTGATCTCGGCGCGTACCATGACCGGCTTCGCCACCTCGGTGATCGCCTGCGGCGCCGAGGCCGGCATCGAGCGCACGCTGTCTCGGAAAGAAACCCCAGACGGGCGTCCCGGCGTTGCCGTGCTGCTGTTCACCATGAACACAGACAAGCTGCAGACCCAGCTCCGCAATCGCGTCGGCCAATGTGTGCTGACCAGCCCGGGTTCGGCCTGTTTTGCCGGGCTTGAGGGCGAGAAGTCGCTCAAGCTCGGCTCGTCGCTCCGCTTCTTCGGCGACGGCTGGCAGATGTCGAAAGTGCTCGGCGGCAAGCGCTATTGGCGCATTCCCGTCATGGACGGCGAGTTTGTCTGCGAGGACAAGACGGGGATGACCAAGAAGGCGGTCGGCGGCGGCAATCTCCTGGTGCTGGGTAAGACCCATGCGGCCGTGCTCGCCGCCTGCACCCGCGCGGTGAAGGCCATGGCCGTGCTCCCCGACGTGATCACCCCGTTCCCCGGCGGCATCGTGCGCTCAGGCTCCAAGGTCGGCTCCAAATACAAAGGTCAGATCGCCTCCACCAACGACGCCTATTGCCCGAGCCTGAAGGGCGCGGTGAAGTCGGAGTTGCCGCTCAATGTGGAAGCGGTGCTGGAGATCGTCATCGACGGGCTGACGGCCGACGCCATCGCCAAGGCGATGCATGCGGGCATTCATGCCATCGCCAAGGGCGGCGCGCGGGAAGGCGTCACCCATATCACCGCCGGCAATTACGGCGGTAATCTCGGCCCCCATCACTTCCACCTCAAGGAGATCGTCGGGTGAGCGCGCTGATCTTCGAGCTGAAAGACACGCCCGGCCAGCGGCTCGATCTGTCGCCGCTGGTGCCGGCGCGGCTGGCCGACATGAGCCGCAAGGACATCGAGGCGCTGTCGATCGGCACCACGCGCGAAACCCTTACCGTGGGCGACGCTTTCAAGGTGAGGGGCAAGGACGCGCTAAACATCCACTTCGTCGGCACCGATGAGCGTTGCGACAAGATCGGCGCCGGACTCGATGGTGGCGCGATCTTCGTCGATGGCGATGCGGGCGCCGCTCTCGGCGCCCAGATGAAGAGTGGCAAGATCGGCGTGACCGGAAGCGCGGGCGTGCTTGCCGCGGCAAGCATGGCCGGCGGTGAGATCACCATTCGCCGCGGCGTGGGCGCGCAAGCCTGCGGCGTGGCCTTCGGCGAGACCATGGGCATGAAGGGCGGCTTCGTCACCATCGGCGGCGATACCGGCGCGCTGCTCGGCGAGCGCATGCGCCGCGGCCTCGTGGTCGTCGGCGGCAAGGCCGGCGACTATGCCGGCGGACGCATGATCGCCGGGACGCTGGTGCTGAAGCGCGGCGCCGGCCGCTATGCCGGTTATGGCAATCGCCGCGGCAGCCTCATCTTTATGGAGAAGCCCAAGGACATCCTGCCGACCTTCAGCGATTGCGGCGTCATGGAGTTCGATTATCTCCGTCTGCTCGAGGAATGGCTCCACGCCCAAGACATCCGCATCCGGCTCGGGGCCCGTGCCCGCCGTCTCATGGGCGACATGGCCGTGCTTGGCAAAGGCGAGATGCTGATCCTCGCCTAATGGCCAAAGCGGGCTCGTCATGGGCCCTTTTGGGCCTCGTTGTTGACGCACCGCGCGCCCATATCCTTTATGCTTGGCCTTTGATCCCCTAAGCGGCGCCTTGCGATGACTGATCTGCCTTATGTGCTTCTCGACGACAGCCTCACGCCGGGCGGCCGCAGTCTGCTCTTCGTCGAGCCGGAAGAGGTCGTCGCGGTCAGCGATCCCGCCGAGGTCGAGGCGGCGCTTCAGAAGATTTCCGACGGTCTTGCCCGCGGGCTCCATGCGGCGGGCTTCTTCGCCTACGAGCTCGGCTATTGCCTCGAGCCGAAACTGAAGCATCTGTTGCCGGAAGCGCGCCGCACACCGCTATTGTGGATCGGCCTGTTCAAGCAGCCGCGGCCTTTCGACGACGCGGAGACGCGCGTTTGGCTCGAGAAAAACGGTGGGGCCGAGCGCGCCAAGATCTCCAATCTCAGACTGTCCTGGTCGCGCGAGGAATATGCCTCTGCCTTCACCGCGGTGAAGGAGTTCATCACCGCCGGCGACGTCTACCAGATCAATCTCACCCAGAAATTCCATTTCGACTTCGAAGGCGATCCCGCCGCCCTTTACGCGAGCTTGCGCCGCAAGCAGCGCGTCGCCTATGGCGGGCTCATCGCCACGCCGGACCTTCATGTGTTGTCGCTGTCGCCGGAGTTGTTCTTCCGCCGCGATGGACAGCATATGTCGACGCGCCCCATGAAGGGCACCGCGCCGCGCGGCCGCACGCCGCGCGAGGATGCCCGCCTGAAGACCTGGCTTGCCATGGACGAGAAGCAGCGCGCCGAGAATTTGATGATCGTCGATCTGCTGCGCAACGATCTCGGCCGCGTCTCGAGGATCGGCTCCGTCGAGGTCACCGATCTTTTCACGGTGGAGACCTACCGCTCGGTGCATCAGATGACCTCGGGGATCACCGCGGAGCTGCGCTCCGACATGGGGCTCGGAGACATGTTGCGGGCGCTGTTTCCGTGCGGCTCGGTCACCGGCGCGCCGAAGGTCCGCGCCATGGAGATCATCCGCGAGCTCGAGGGCGAGGCCCGCGGCATCTATACCGGCGCCATCGGGCATATCTCCCCTTCGGGCGACGCCCAGTTCAACGTGGCGATCCGCACCGTGGTGCTCGACAAAACCGGCGGCGAGATGGGCATTGGCGGCGGCATCGTCGCCGATTCCAAGGAGGAATCGGAATATGAGGAATGTCTGCTCAAGGCCCACTTCCTCACCAAGATCGACGCCCCCTTCGAGCTGATCGAGACTTTGCGCTACGAACAGGGGGAGGGGTTCCATCTCCTGGAGCGGCATCTGGCCCGGCTCAGCGCCTCGGCCCACCATTTCGGCTATCCCTTCTCGCGCGAGGCGGTGATCGCCGCGCTGGAGGCCGAAGGCGCCGCGATCACCGCACCCGTGGCCCTGGTCAGGCTGCTGTTGGCCGAGGATGGCGCCATCACCGTCACCTCGACCGAGATCACGCTGCCAACCAAGGACACGGTGTGGCGCTTCGTGATTTCCGATCAGCGTGTCGATGAGAAGGATCCGCTCTTCTACCACAAGACCACGCGGCGGCAGTTCTACGACAAGGAGATGGAGCGGCAGAAGGCGCTCAACGGTTGCGACGAGGTCGTGTTCCTCAATCAGCGCGGCGAGTTGACGGAAGGGACGCGCACCACGTTGTTCCTCGAGCAGGACGGCCGCTTGTTCACCCCGGCTCTGGCCTGCGGCCTGTTGCCGGGCACGCTGCGCGAGGAACTGCTGGACCTGCCACGCGCCGCGGCCAGCGAGGCGGTGCTGACCCCGGCCGATCTCGCCCGCGCCGACCGGATCTATCTCGGCAATTCCGTGCGCGGCCTGATCCGGGCCGAGCTGATGCAGCCGGCCGATGCCGATGCACGCACGCACGTGCACGCGGGCTGATCGGCAAAGAAATGCCCGGGCCTTTCGACCCGGGCACTGTTCGGTGTGCGCTCTTTAAACTGGTAATGCCAAATTCTTAGCTCGGCTTGTGACCTTCTTCGCTCGTCGTCTTGTCGGTTGTCTGAATCTTGGTGGCGGCCTTGCCGAACGAGGCGGCAAGCTCGGACCAAGCCCGGACGAAGCCCTTGCCCACCTCTTGGGCGCCCTGGCGCAGCGGCTCCGAACGCTCCCACGCCTGGCGGGCGGTTTCCTTGGCCACCTCGGCGGACTTCGCGCCCGCCTCGGTCAGCGTGCTCTGGGTCTGGCTGGCTTGCTCCATCGCCATCCGGCGCATGTCTTCGAGTTGGCTCTCCGTGGCGTTGCGGAAGCTCAAGCTCTTGTTTCTCACATCCTGGTAGCGCGCCTCCAGATTGGCGACCACCGTATCGCCCAGGGCGGCGGTGTGATCACGCAGGCTGCCGAGTTGTTCGCCCAACGTGTCGAGATCGCGCTGCAGGTCGGCCCACTCTTTGTCGGTCTGATCGTATTTAGGGGTGTCGGTCATATCTGGTCTCTCTCTGTCCAAGGGAGGTTAAACGGGGATCTCAGTGTGCTCTTCACCATCGGGCGTCTTGGCGATCCAATCGCGGAACCGGTCGAGCGTTTCGGTGGCCGCGCGCTGGATCTCAGCCCAAGATTGGCTCCAGGAACTCGGTCCAAGCGTCGGACCAAGATTTCGTGGCCGCTTGCTTCCACGCATCGAAGCGGGCAGCCGCATCCTCGCCGATCATGGCAAGCTTGGCTTTCTGCTCGTTTAACATTTGGCGGAAAGTTTCAAGACGGGGTGCGAGATCGTCTTGCGCGCCCGCAATGGCGCCTTTGCTTGCGTCGACGGCGCGGGCCGTAGCATCACCGGCCGCTGCGAGCATCCGCTCGCCGTCAGCCTTCAATCTAGAAGCCAGGCTCTCGAATTTGGAATAAGCGGAGTCGTGTGAGTCCGTAGGCTTGGCCGACGCAAGACCGGCGCTCGACGCAATCGTGGCGGCGATGAGCACGGCACCGAAACGGCCAAGATGGAATCGCACGGGTTCATCCCCAATTCGGGAAGCTGAACCCTAAAGATTTGTCTTCCGAGCCCGGACATCAAGGGGTCAGACGCCCCAAGGAAGCGTAATCCAGCCAAAACCGAGTGCAAGACCGGCCGCGACGGCCAGGGCCAGGGAGATGCTGAGGACCCAAATCATGCCCACATTGGTCGCCTGTCGTGCCTCGGTGGTGGTCACCTCGGTGTGGGGCTCGCCGGCCGTGTCGAACTTGGTCGTCGCCATGGTGTCCTCCTTCCAGTTGTTGCTAAGGAGGGGAAAACGCGCGAACCCCCATGTAAGTTCCGCAGTAACCCAAGGATTTTCAACGATAAAGTTGTGTGAAGCCCCGGCTAGGCGCCGCCCAGCTGCTCCAGCGCTTTCTGCACCGCGCGCAGCAGTTCCGCCGGAGCGGGGCGATCGTCTTCGGGTGGCATGCCTTCTCCGGTGGCCCGCATCAGATCCTCGGCGTCCTCTTCCCAGCGCAGCAAGATGGTTTTCTTGTCGTCCGTCGACAGCGACGCGGTGAGAACGTCTTCCGGGCCGTGGAACACGGAGCCCGGATCGAGTTTGGCTTGGTCGAGCTCGGCGGCTGAGAGCGTCTTCATGGCTGGGTCGGCCTCCCATTGGTTTATCGGTTCGCTTGGGTTTCGTATGGTCCTGTTGTCCGTGCCCATTACGCGAGACGCGAAGGCGGCGGAGGAGCAGCAATGCTTGAGAAGATTCTAGGAGCGCTGCTGCCGGCGGTCATCACCATTCTGCTCGGCTATTTCGCCGCGCGGCACCACGATTTCGAGCAGGAGGAGGTGCCGACCCTCAACAAGATGGTGATGAGCTACGCGCTGCCGCTGTCGTTGTTCGTCGGGGTGGTGAGCGCGGGTCGCGCCGAGCTCCTTGCGGACTTGCCGCTGGTCGGCTTTCTCGCGGCCGCCTTTATCGGCATGTATGGGTCCATTCTCCTGCTCGGCGTTTTTGGACTTCGCCAATCGCCGGGCTTGAGCGCATTGCGCGCGCTGACGGCGGCGGCGCCCAGCACCGCCTTCGTCGGCACGCCGGTGCTTGGGTATCTCTACGGTGACCAGGGCAACATGCCCGTCGCGGTCGGCAGCATCATCATCGTGGTCTGCCTCGTCCCTGTGACGCTCATCCTGTTGTCCCTCGATACGGAGACGCAGCAAGCCGCCAAGAGCGGGCAGGGGAGCGCGCCGGCCACCGCGCAAGGAGAGCGCAGAGACGTCGATGTCATCGGCAAGATCCTGAGCGCCCTGAAGCAGCCCGTGGTGTGGCTTCCGTTCCTGGGCTTTGTTTTGGTGCTCTCAGATATCGACGTGCCGCAAATATTTGACGATTCGCTTGGGCTTCTAGGGCACGCCTCGGCCGGCGTGGCCCTGTTCACCGCGGGCATTATCCTCGCCGGCTACAAGATCATCTGGGACGGCCAGGTCGTGTTCCTCGTCGTCGTCAAGAATGTCGTCCAGCCTGGCTTGGTTTGTGCGGGCATGCTGTGGCTGGGCTACGGTAACCCGCTTCTCGGCGAAGCCGTGGTGACGAGCGCGCTTCCGCCCGTCACGCTCGTCGTCATGCTCGCCGTTCAATATCGCGTGGCCATCCCCGAGACGGCCTCGGCCCTGCTCATCAGCACCGTCGGGTCGCTCATCACCATGAGCGCCTTCATCTGGCTTCTGCTGTGATCGAGCCCGAGCGAATTCGGTCTTTGGGAGATCTTGGCCTTAGGCGATCTTGGCCTTGGGCTCGCTCGCGGGCCCGCCCTCGGTGACATCGAGCTCAAGCATGCCGGCCAATCGGTTTCGCGCGCGATTGACGCGGCTCTTGATGGTCCCGACGGCGCAGCCGGACACCGCCGCGGCTTCCTCATAGGAGAAGCCCGCGGCGCCGACGAGGACCAAGGCCTCGCGCTGATCGTCCGGCAGCTGGACCAAGGCGGCCTGGAAGTCCTGCATGTCCATGTGGCCGGGCTGCGCCGGGCGGCTGGCGAGCCGCGCGGCGTATTTGCCGTCGGCGTCCTCGACCTCGCGCTTCCGTTTGCGCCGCTCGGAGAAATAGGTGTTGCGCAGGATGGTGAAGAGCCACGCCTTCAGGTTCGTCCCTTCCTTGAAGGAATCGAGATGGTTCCACGCCTTGAACAGGGTCTCCTGAACAAGGTCGTCCGCGCGGTCCCGGTTGCCGCACAGGGATACGGCGAACGCCCGAAGGCTGCCGATCTGTGCCACGAGGGCCTCTCTTAGGTCCTGGGAAACGTTCTGCGGCAAGTCACTTCTTTCCGCTTTGATCGAGATCGTTGAGAAGTCGCAGCAGATGGTCGGGAATCGGCTCTTCGGCCACCTCGTCGAACATCGCCCTGACTTGGCGTCCGATATGGGCCTGCAGCACAGGGGACATGCCGTCCGCCGGCTCCTTGCCAAGCCTTGCCTTCGTGGCATCGGGGCTGGCACGCGTCTTTATTGGCGGTCGGTGTCATTCGCCTGCTGGCCTTCTTTTTTTCGTTTCGATCCACGGCAGCTCCTGCTTGGCTTGCTAACCCTGCAAGCCCACACTGTAACAATTCCGCCGCGACTTTGACCTTCAAAAACACTCTGACCTTCAAATGGTTCCAAATTAACGGGAACTTTGCCGGCTTTGCGGCATTTGACCGAGGCCTACGCGTATTCCTAAATAGCCCCGCTCGCTCCCGGTTTGTGACACACTGGGATTGGCGGGGTGTTGCCCAATAAGAGGAAAGTCATATCGATGTCGTTGTCGAAAACGATCGCGCCTCATCTTCCCTACCTTCGCCGATTTGCCCGTGCGCTTGCCGGCACCCAAGCCGCCGGTGACGCCTATGTCGCGGCGACCCTCGAGGTGCTGGCCGAGGATTCGTCGCTGTTCGACGGCAGTCTCGATCCGCGCATCGCGCTCTACCGGACGTTTCTCGGGTTGTGGAACTCCGTCGGGATCAACCTGAAGCCGGAATCGCTCCAGGGCGGGGCGACGCCCGTCGACCGCAAGCTCGAGCAGATCACGCCGTTGCCGCGTCAGGCGTTCTTGCTCTGCTCCGTGGAAGGGTTCACGCCCGACGAGGCCGCCATCATCCTCAACACCAGCACGAGCAATGCGGAAGCGTTGATCGATGCCGCGGGGCGCGAGATCGCAGCTCAGGTCGCCACCGATGTGCTCATCATCGAGGATGAGCCGATGATCGCCATGGATCTCGAGAGCATCGTCGAGGGGCTCGGCCATCGCGTGGCCGGCGTCGCCCGCACGCACGCCGAGGCGGTGCGCGCCGTGGAAAATCACAAGCCCGGCCTGGTGCTGGCCGACATCCAGCTTGCCGACGGCAGTTCGGGTCTCGATGCCGTCAACGAGATGCTGGCGCTCTTCCAAGTGCCGGTAATCTTCATCACCGCCTATCCGGACCGGCTATTGACCGGCGAGCGGCCCGAGCCGGCCTTCCTCATCACCAAGCCCTATCAACCCGATACCGTGAAGGCGATCGTATCCCAGGCACTGTTCTTCGAGCGCCGCGCTGCCTTGCGCGATCAGCCGTCGGCGAGCGCCTGAGATTAGCCTTTAGATTTTGCCGAGCAGAAGCAGGATCAGCAGGATCACGAGGATCAGCCCGACGATACCGGAAGGACCGTATCCCCACCCGCGGCTATAGGGCCAAGCGGGAACGGCGCCGAGCAGCACGAGGATGAGGATGATAATGAGGATTGTCGTCAGCATGGTGAGAACCTCGGCGTCAGGGGAAGGAAGAAGTGTTCGCCCCTCGCGGGGCTGGGGATGGAGCGCCGCGCGCCGGGCAGGGGCCCATGAGGCCACCGCCGGCGACGCGGCATCCCGGCGTGTCATTACATATTCTGGACCCAGCTATCGACCTGCTTCTCGGCTTCGTCCTTGGCAATGCCGTAGCGCTCCTGAATCTTGCCCACCAGCTCCTGGCGGCGGCCTTCGACCTGATCCAGGTCGTCGTTCGTGAGCTTACCCCACTGCTGCTGCGCCTTGCCGGTCAACTGCTTCCAATTGCCTTCGACTCGATCCCAATTCATGGAATGTTACTCCCTTAGTTGGCGGCCTCATAGCGGATGCATGGGCCTGGTTCAGATGCGCAATGAAACGCGCAAACATGCATGCGAGTTCCGTGAACATCGGCGCGGCGGCACGCTGTGCCGGGCCACAATGAGTGCACAAGTTTCGTGCGAGGCTCGCGTGGTAACCGAGAGGAAGGTGAAGGAGTCATGACCGCACACCCCGTTCTCGTCGTCGAGGACGAGTTCCTCATCGCCCTCGACATTGTTGCCGCCCTTGAGCAGGCAGGCGTCACCGTGGCCGGTCCGGCGAGCACGGTCGGCGAGGCGCTCGCCGCGATCGAAAGCGGGCCTTTGCGCGGCGCGCTGCTTGACGCTCATCTCGCGGGCGAGCCGGCAGGGCGTATCGCCGATGCGCTTGCGGCCCGCGGCATTCCCTTTGCGTTCGTCAGCGGCTATGGGCGGGAGAGTCTGCCGCCGGAGCATCGCGAGGCCAGGTTGGTGCGCAAGCCCTTCACCGACCAAGACCTGCTCGCCGCCATTGCCGGTTTTTGATGATCTGCAGGTGCAACGAAATAGCGAAACCGAACGTTTGCCGTTTGCGTGGCCAAGGGGACAGCGCCCCTCCTGCTTATGCATAGACCGACGGGCTAAGAGAACGAGGAGCCGCACATGTTGCTTTATTGGGCGATTATTTTCGCCGTTGTCGCGTTGGTGGCCGGCGTCTTCGGGTTCGGCGGGGTGGCGTCGGCCGCGGGCGGTGTCGCGCGTATTTTGTTCTTTATCTTTCTCGTCGTCTTCCTCGTCACCCTGATCGCCGCGATTGTTTGAGTGTGGGTCCCGGGCCAGACGCACGATGTCGCCCGTGAGTGGCGAGTTGTGATGGATTGACGGTCAACCATGGGAATGTCGCTAACTTCATTGTTCGATGCCGGGGACACCGATTGGGCCTCGGGCCTGGCGTTGCTCAACGCCATCGCCGACGGGATCATCGCCTTGGCGTTTCTGCTGGTGCCTGCGGTTCTGCTCTATCTTTACAAGCGGCGCGGCGAGAGCAGCGAAGGCGAAGCGGCGCTGGTGAAGCTCTTTCTGCTCTTCGTGTTCGCCGTCGGCCTGGTGCATTTCGCCGCGGTGTTCAGTTCGTGGATGCCCTCGCGAGAACTCGACGGCGTGTTGGAAGGCGTGTTGAAGGGCGCCGCCGCGTTGCTGGCGCTGGCCACCGGGATCGGTCTGTGGTGGCTCGGGCCGCATTTGAGCAGCGTGCCCTCGCGCGACCGGCTGCGGGCGGAGATCGCCGCCCATGTGAAGACCCTCGAAGAGCTCGGGGAGACGCGCCTGCAACTCGAGGAGCGGGTGGCGGCCCGCACTAAGGAATTGGCCGAGGCGAAGCAGCGCTTCGAGATTGCCTTGCGCGGATCCCCCATCTCGGTCTTCAGCCAGGACAGGGATTTGAACTTCACCTGGGCCCATAATCTTCCCCCCGGCCTCGAAGACGATCAGGTGATCGGCAAGACCGACGCGGGCTTCCTTCCGCGCGAAGCCGCCGACAAGCTGATGGCGGCCAAGCGCGAGGCCATGGAGACCGATTCTTCGCGAGAGCTTGAGGTCGACTTCGAGCTCTACGGGGAGGAGCGCTCCTTCTACGTTGTGATCGAGCCGTTGCGCGGACCCGAGGCCAACGTCGTTGGCGCGGCGTCGGTCGCGGTCGACATCAGCGAGCGCAAAGCCAACGAGGACCATTTGCGCCTTCTGCTGCGCGAGCTGACCCACCGGTCGAAGAATTTGCTGGCGGTGATCCACGCCATCGCGCGGCAAACAGCCTCGCGCACGCGGTCGGTCGACGACTTTCTCGATCGCTTCAGCGCACGACTCTACGCCATCGGCTGCTCCCACGATCTCCTCATCGCCGACGATTGGCACGGCGCCTCGCTGCGCATGCTGGTCGAGCAGCAACTCGAGGCCCATGCGGGCGGTTTCGGCGCGCGCATCGCCATCAACGGCGAGGACGTCATCCTGAAACCGGAGGCGGTGCATAATCTCGGCTTGGCCTTGCACGAGTTGACCGCCAACGCGGAGAAATACGGTTCGCTCTCCGACCCCAAGGGCGAGATCCGCATCCAATGGGATTTCTGCGAGGACGCCGCCCAGCTCAAACTGGTCTGGCAGGAGACGGGCGGACCGGCCGTGACCCCGCCCGAGCGGTCCGGCTTCGGCCGGGCGATGATCGAGACCGTCGTCGGCCGGGCGCTGGAGGGCGACGTCACCTTGAGCTTCCCCGCCGAGGGCGTGCGCTGCGAGATGGTCATCCCCGCGGCGCAAGTCACGTCGCGCGGTTAGTAAACTCAGTCGATCCCGGTCAGGCCGCGATGATCGGCGGGCAGCTTCTCCGGCACGATCACCGTCAATTCCTGCCGCATCACCGAGAATTCCGCCGGCGTCTCCGACCGCGTCTCGCCGTCGGCATTGATCGGCTTCGGGCTGCGGGTCTCGATGGTGACGTGCTCGGCGCAATTGCGCTGGAGTAGGACCGGCTTGGCGAAGCCGAACTTCAGATGCGTGATGCACGCCACGAGCTCCCAGAAGGGCCCGGGCGTGACGAGGTAAAGATCGAGCTTGCCGTCGTCGATGGCCGCGTGATCGGCGACCGTGAGGCCGCCGCCGTGGAAGCGGCCATTGCCGACGCTGACCTGGTAGACCGGACCCGACCATGTGCTCTCGCCGTCGACGGTGATCTTGACGATGAACGGATTCGATTCACGCGCGGCGTGGACCAGGCTGATGACATAGGCGAACATCCGCCAGCGGCGTTTGAGCTCGGCGGATTGCGCATGCGCCACATTGGCGGCCACGCCGACGCTCGCCACGTTCAGATACGGCTTTCCATTGACGAGGCCGACATCGATCTTGTGGGGGCGTCCGCCGAGAGCGATCTCAGCCGCTTCATACACGTCGGCCGGCACGCCAAGCGTACTGGCGAAGTCGTTGGCGGTGCCGAGCGGCAGCACGGCGAGCGGCTTGGCGAGCGCCAGAAGCTCCGGCAGCGCGCTCGAGATGGTGCCGTCGCCGCCGCCGATGACGATCCGGTCGGCGCCCGGCCCATGCTCCTTCAGCGTCTGCGCCATCTCATCTTGGGAGCCGCAAGCGACGAAAATCGAGTCGGCGCGCTCCGCGAGCCACCCGGGAAGCGTGGGCAAAACGTCCGCGCATCTGGACGCGTTGGGGTTAACGGCGACGAGCACGCGCATTGGCATTCGATCTCCTAAAGTGCCCCGGGCCAGGGAAGGGGCTTGCCGCAAGAACAAAGGGTCGTGAACACCCGTGCGCGCAAGTTGATTTGAAGCATGGGGGAGAGTGCTTAGATTCCACTAGAGAAATTTTGCGCTGCCCGGAAGCCTGGCGCTTGCCGGCATGGGCATAACGCACAAGGAGCCAACATGATCACGCGACGAGAGATTCTCTTGGGCACGGCCGGTGTCGCCGCCGTCGCGGCGGCTGGGATCGGCCTGTTCAAATGGCAGGGCCGTGAAGCCACGGCCGCCACCGAAGGCCGTTTCGAGGTCACCAAGACCCCGGAGGAGTGGCGCAAGATCCTCACCCCCGAGCAATATGCCGTGCTCCGTGAGGAGGGCACCGAGCGGGCCTTTACCAGCCCGCTCAACAAGGAGAAGCGCAAAGGGACCTTCGTTTGCGCGGGCTGCGATCTGGCGCTGTTCGAGTCCGAGACGAAGTTCGAATCCGGCACGGGCTGGCCGAGCTTCTACGCACCCATCGAGGGCGCCGTCGAGCAGAGCCAGGATTGGTCCTTCGGCATGCTGCGCGACGAGGTTCATTGCCGCCGCTGCGGCGGTCATCTCGGCCATGTGTTCAACGACGGTCCGAAGCCCACGGGCTTGCGCTATTGCATGAACGGCGTGGCCATGAAGTTCGTCCCCGCCTAGTCTCTCAAACGGCTTCCGCCCGGGGCCGCGCCGCTGTGATGGCAGGCTGACCTGCGTCAGAAACGAGCGTGGAACCATCTTTGGGCGACCACGTTCTGGACCCTTGGCGGGGTTTGTTCTGCGTATCCCGCCCGCCGTACGGGTACGGGGGTGAAGGGGTCGAGAATGACCCTTTCGCTCGCGGCGGCAGGGGCTTCCCAGCACAACTTCCGAGATTGAGAAAATTTGGCTGCGCGGCCTAGTTTTTGGTCGCGCTGCTCAGCGATGAGGCAGGACCGCCCGCGCAGGCGAGAATGCCGGTCGGTTTTTGCCGGAATTTCAACTTCGCCGGGTCTGGCACGACCCCTGCAGGTTTATCCGCATAACGCCTCTAGGGTTCCGGCTTCTCAGCGTCAGGTCCGAGAGAGGCTCTCCCGTCTCACGACAGAGGCGGAGCCACGGCGGGATAAAAGCCCGGGAGACCTATACCGCGCGGTGCTTCGGCACTCGGACGGACAGGCCTCCGCTATCGTGTTTCCGAGGTCATTCCGTTTCGAAAATCGAAGCCCCCGCGCGGCCGAAAAATGGTCAAGCGAGCACAGGGGGTGCCAATGCGCAGTTTCACCAAATTCGTTCTCACCGGCGTCATGGCCGTTGCGGTTCTGGCAGGGGCCGCGCTGTCGCCGGCGCAAGCCGCGGAAAAGAAGGACTTCAAGGTCGCCTGGTCGATCTATGTCGGCTGGATGCCCTGGGGCTATGCCGAGGAGGCCGGCATCGTGAAGAAGTGGGCCGACAAATACGGCATCACCATCGAGGTCAAACAGTTCAACGACTACGTCGAATCGATCAATCAGTTCACTGCCGGCGCCTTCGACGCGGTGACGATCACCAACATGGATGCCCTGTCGATCCCGTCGGCCGGCGGTGTCGACACGACCGCTGTCATTGTCGGCGACTTCTCGAACGGCAACGATGCCGTGATCCTGAAGGACAAGGACAAGCTCGAAGCGATCAAGGGCCAGGACGTCAATCTCGTGGAGTTCTCCGTGTCGCATTATTTGCTGGCTCGGGCGCTTGAGAGCATCGGGGCGCAGGAAAAGGACCTGAAGGTCATCAACACCTCCGATGCCGACATGGCCGCCGCCTATAAGACATCGGACGTCACGGCCGTGGTGACGTGGAAGCCGATCGTTTCCACGATCCTCGAATCCCCCGACGCCCATCTCGTGTTCGACAGCTCGCAGATCCCCGGTGAGATCATCGATCTCATGGTCGCCAATACGGAGGTCCTGAAGGACAATCCGAAATTCGGCAAGGCGCTCGCCGGAATTTGGTACGACACGATGAAAGCCATGCAGTCCGAGGCGGATGCCAAGGAGTCGATGGCCAAGGCGTCCGGCACCGATGTCGCCGGCTTCGACGAGATGCTCAAGACGACGGAGCTCTTCGTCGAGCCGAAAGATGCCGTGGCCTTCGTTACCAGCGACGACCTCAAGACGACGACGGAGCGCGTCTCCAAGTTCCTGTTCGAGAAGTCGTTGCTCGGCAATGATGCCAAGACCGCGGGCGCGATAGGCGTCGAGTTTCCCGACAAGACCGTGTTCGGCGACGAGGGCAACGTCAAGTTCCGCTACGACGAGACCTTCATGAAGGAAGCCGAGGAAGGCAAGCTCTAGGGGTCTTAGAGCGGGGCAGGCGAACCATGCGCGCCATTAACTTGCGCTTGAGCCGTGCGGCGCGCATTGCGCTCGCACTGCTCCCGTTCGTGGCGCTGCTTGTCGCCTATACGATTGGATCGAATCTTCGTCTCGCCGAGAATCCAAACGACAAACTGCTGCCGAGCTTCGAAACCATGGGCGAGGCGGTCAAGGCCTACGCTTTCGAGCCCGATCCCCGGACCGGCAAATATCTCTTGTGGTCGGATACGGCGGCGAGCTTGAAGCGGATCCTGAGCGGGCTCGGCATCGCGGCCTTGATCGCCCTCGTCTTCGGCGTCCTCATCGGACTCTTGCCGGTGATGAGCGCCACCTTCGGACCCTTCGTCGCCGTATTGTCCATGGTGCCGCCGCTCGCCTTGCTGCCGATCCTGTTCATCGTCATGGGGCTGGGGGAGGCCTCGAAGATCGCGCTGATCGTCATCGGCACCTCGCTGAAACTTATCCGCGATGTGGCCTTGCGCGTCGGCGACATTCCGCGCGAGCAGCTCATCAAGGCCCAGACGCTCGGCGCATCCACCGCGCAGATTGCGTCGCGCGTCGTCTTTCCGCAAACCATGCCGCGGCTTCTCGATGCGCTTCGCCTCGAGATCGGCCCGGCCTGGCTGTTCCTGATCGCGGCGGAGGCCATCGCCGCCGATTCCGGCCTCGGCTACCGGATCTTCCTCGTGCGCCGCTATCTCTCCATGGACGTGATCATTCCCTATGTGGTTTGGATCACCTTCCTCGCTTTCCTCATGGATTTCGCCCTGCGGCTTATGCAGCAAAAGGCGTATCCCTGGTTTGCCCAGGCGAGGGCGGCATGAGCGAGATCGTCTTCGAGCATGTCTGGAAAGAGTATGGCGACAACGTCGTGCTCGAGCAGATCGACCTCGAGATCGAGCCGCGCGCGTTCCTCGTGCTCGTCGGCCCCTCGGGCTGCGGCAAGACGACGTTCCTTCGCATGCTGCTCGGCGAGGAGCGGCCGACCCGGGGCAAGATCCTATTAGAGAACAAACCGCTCAAGCCCGAGCCGGATTTCGATCGCGGCGTGGTCTTCCAGCGCTACTCCGTGTTTCCGCATCTCACCGCGGTCGAGAACGTCATGGTCGGGCGGGAGTTCGAGATGACCGGTGCGTTCGGCCATCTGATGGGGGCGAAGCGCCGCGCCGCGCGCGAGGAGGCGGAAGCGCTGCTCGCCGAAGTGGGCTTGGCCGGCAACGAGGACAAATATCCGTCCGCGCTTTCGGGCGGCATGCAGCAGCGGCTGGCGCTGGCGCAAGCACTCATGCGCAAGCCCAGGGTGCTGCTGCTGGACGAGCCGTTCGGCGCGCTCGACCCGGGCATTCGCGCCGACATTCATGTGCTGATGAAGCGCATCTGGAACGAGACGGACCTGACCGTGGTGATGGTGACGCACGATCTCCGCGAGGCGTTTGCGCTCGGGACGCGGATCATCGCCTTCGAGCGGCCGCGTGACTTGCCGGAAGAGCGCGAACGCTACGGCGCCACGCTCGTAGGGGACACCAAGGGCGGGGCGGAACAAGCCGCGCCGCGCGAAGGGGCGACGATCACCAAGGACATCTCGCTGTGGCCGGCAAAGATCGCCGGCAATGGCGCGGCGCCGGCGGTACCTAAGCCGTCCTGATCGGCCGCGATTGCCGCGGGGGGACGACCCTCCGCGGATCTCCATGATGCCGGGACGGCCCGGCGCATCTTTGAGACCCCGCACGGGCGTGGGTTTTTGGAGGGCACAATGGAACTCATCGCGTCGGAGACGCTTCCGGGGGCCAAGCACCGGTCTTTGGTGCTGGGACGGAACAAGCGCCTCAGGCTGACCGATCTCGAAGGCGGCGCCAATGTCGGCATGGTCTTCTTCAACCCCCTCAATACGCTGGAGCGCTACAACGCGCCCGACACGCTGAAATGCCAGCACACCTTCAAGCTCACAAAGGGGCACTGTCTCTACTCGGACATGGGCCGCATCTTTTGCTCGATCGTGGCCGACACGTTCGGCTGGCACGACACGGTCTGCGGCAACACCACGAAGGCGTCCGTCGCTGCGAAATGGGGCGAGCACAGCTATCAGGACTATCGCAACGACTGGTATCAGAACGGCCGCGATAGCCTCCTCGTCGAGGGCGCCAAATACGGGCTCGGGCCCCGCGATCTCCCGGCCAACGTCAATTGGTTCAGCAAGACCTTCGCCGCCGAGGACGGGTCGCTCTCTTTCGACGGAGCGGCGGCGGCGCCCGGCGCGTCGGTCGAACTCCGCTTCGAGATGGACGCGCTTGTGCTGTTCCACACTTGCGCCCATCCGCTCGACCCGTCCCCGGCATTCCCGTGCAAGCCCGTGCAAATCGAAATCTTCGACGGGCCGCCCGCCGAAACCGACGATCCCAATCGGACATCGGCGCCCGAGAATGGGCGCGGCTTCGAGAACAACCGCCTGACCGAAATGGCGTGCTGCGCGGGGGGTGCTCATGCGTAAGGACAGTCTCCTCGATCCCGCCGCAGCGCTTTATCGCAAGGTCGTGCCCGCGGGCGATTATTGGATGCATGTCGTCCGCCAAGGCGAGACGCTGCGGATTCTCGATCTCGAAGGCAACCAGGCCGCGGACACCCTGTTCTTCAACGCCGACGAGCCGGCCGAGCACTACTCCGCATGCGACACGATCCGCGAGCAGGGCAACATCTATCTCTCTTGCGGCTCGGTCCTGATGTCGAATTTGTGCCGGCCGCTGCTGACCATCTCCGCCGATACCGTCGGCCGTCACGACACGCTGGGTGGCGCGTGCTCCGCCGAGAGCAACACCGTGCGCTACGCGCTCGACAAGCGGACGATGCATTCTTGTCGCGACAACTACCTTCTTGCCGTTGCGGAGAACGAGCAATTCGGCATGACCAAGCGGGACATCGCCCACAACATCAACTTCTTCATGAACGTGCCGGTGACCCCGGACGGCGGGCTTCGCTTCGAAGACGGTCTGTCGGGCCCGGGCAAATATGTCGAGATGGTCGCGGAGATGAACGTGATCGCGCTCATTTCCAATTGCCCGCAGTTGAACAACCCATGCAACGCGTATGACCCGACGCCGATCGAAGTTTTGATCTGGGGCGCGTGACCGGCGCATGTTCAGCAAAGTCCTCATCGCCAATCGCGGGGCCGTCGCCTGCCGCATCATCCGCACGCTCGATCGCATGGGGATCGGCAGTGTCGCGGTGTACTCGGACGCGGACCGCCATTCGATGCATGTGGGCCAGGCGGGGGAGGCCGTCCCCATCGGTCCGCCTCCGGCCGCCGAGTCCTACCTGAACGCGGATGCCATTCTCGATGCCGCGCGTGCCACGGGCGCCGAGGCGATCCATCCGGGATACGGCTTCCTCGCCGAGAATCCCGATTTCGCGGAAGCCTGCGCCAAGGCCGGGATCGCGTTCATCGGGCCGCGGCCGGAGCATATGCGCGCTTTCGGGCTGAAGCACCGCGCGCGGGAATTGGCGCTTCAGGCCGAGGTTCCGGTCGCGCCCGGTTCGGAGCTCATCCGCGATATGGAGCACGCGATGAGCGAGGCCGCCCGCATCGGCTATCCGGTGATGCTCAAAAGCACGTCCGGCGGCGGCGGCATCGGCCTGCAACGGGTGTCGAGCGCCGACGAGCTTCCATCGACATTGGACAGAGTCGAGCGGCTGGCGCGCAACAATTTCAAGGACGCCGGTATCTTCATCGAGAAATACATCGCCGAAGGCCGGCATATCGAGGTGCAGATCTTCGGCGACGGCAAGGGTGGCGTCATATCACTCGGCGAACGGGATTGTTCGGCGCAGCGGCGCAACCAGAAGGTCATCGAGGAGACGCCCGCGCCGAACCTGCCCGAGGCGACGCGCACGGCGCTGTGGGACACCGCGTGCCGCCTCGGCCGCTCCGTGGCTTACGAGAGCGCCGGTACCGTCGAATATCTCTACGACGCCGCGACCGACGATTTCTACTTCCTCGAGGTCAACACCAGGCTTCAAGTCGAGCACGGGGTGACGGAAGAGGCCGTCGGTGTCGATCTCGTTGAGTGGATGATCCGCCAAGCGGCGGGTGAGATGTCGCCGCTGGATCAGGCCGCAATCGTCCCGAAGGGGGCCTCCATCCAGGCACGCCTTTACGCCGAAGATCCGGGCCGGGATTTCCGCCCGAGTTCCGGCCGTCTGACCCATGTGGCCTGGCCCAAGAACACGCGTATCGAGACCTGGGTTCGGAGCGGCTCGGAGGTCTCGCCGTTCTACGACCCCATGCTGGCGAAGATCATCGCCACGGGCGCAACCCGTGACGACGCCCTGCGCAATCTCCAGACGGCCCTCGACGAGACCGAGATCGGAGGCCTCGAAACCAATATCGACTATCTCCGGCAACTGTGTCGGCTCGATACGCTGGCGCGCGGCGAAGTGCTCACAAGCACGCTTGAGAGCTTCGCTTATCACGCGAACACGATCGAGGTCCTGGTTCCCGGCACGCAGACGACGATCCAGGATTGGCCGGGACGGATCGGCTACTGGGCCGTCGGCGTGCCGCCGTCCGGCCCCATGGATTCGTTGTCGTTCCGGCTGGCCAACCGTCTTGTCGGCAATGACGCGGGCGCCGCCGGCATCGAAACGACACTCTCGGGCCCCACGCTGAAATTCAACACCGACACGGTCGTCGCCTTGGGCGGTGCCGAGTTCACCGCCACGCTCGACGGGGAATCCGTGCCTTACTGGCAGGCCATTCCGGTCAAGGCGGGGCAGGTGTTGAAGATGGGCGGCGTCGAGGGGGCAGGGACGCGGGCCTACATCGCCGTGCGCGGCGGGATCGATGTGCCGGACTATCTCGGCAGCCGGTCGACCTTCACGCTCGGCAAGTTCGGCGGCCACGCGGGCCGTGTGCTCATGACCGGCGATGTGCTGCATGTCGGTGCTGTCCAGGGCGGCGAACCCGCAGGCCCGCTCGATGGCGCGCTGAAGCCCCATCTCACCCATTGCTGGGACATCGGCGTGCTCTATGGCCCGCACGGCGCGCCGGATTTCTTCGCGCCCGAATATATCGAAAGCTTCTTCGCCGCCGACTGGGAGGTGCATTACAACTCCAATCCGACCGGCGTCCGGCTCATCGGCCCGAAACCGGTCTGGGCGCGGCTCGACGGGGGCGAGGCGGGGCTCCATCCGAGCAACATTCACGACAACGCCTACGCCATCGGCAGCATCGACTTCACCGGCGACATGCCGGTCATCCTCGGACCCGATGGCCCCTCGCTCGGCGGCTTCGTTTGTCCCGCCACGATCGCGCAGGCCGAGCTGTGGAAGATCGGTCAGTTGCGTCCCGGCGACACCGTGCGTTTCACCCGGCTCACGCCGGAGGAAGCGGCGCTGCGTCTGGCCAGGCAGGACGCCGAACTCGCGTCGCTTCGCCCGGACCCGGCGCCGCGTACGCTCCACGAGAAATGGGGGGCCGACGATTGCATCGTGGCGGCTCGCGATGAGGATGGCGACCGGCCCGGCGTCGCCTATCGCCGCGCGGGCGATGCGTATCTCCTGATCGAGTACGGTCCCATCGTGCTCGACATCGGCTTGCGGCTCCGCGCTCACGCGCTGATGCTCGCTGTCGGCCGGGCGGTGAACTCAAGGCAACTCGCGGGCATCGTCGATCTGACGCCGGGCATCCGCTCGCTGCAAATCCACTACGACCCACGCGTGTTGCCGCTCGAGGATCTGGTCACGGCGCTTCAGGCGATGGACGACGATCTCGGCGATCTCGCCGGCATCGAGGTGGACTCCCGTCTCGTGCGGCTGCCGCTCTCCTGGGACGATGCGGCGGTGCAGGCGACCATCGACAAATACATGCGCGGCGTACGCGCCGATGCGCCGTGGTGCCCGTCCAACATCGAGTTCATCCGCCGCATCAATGGCCTCGAGTCCACCGAGGACGTAAAGGCCATCGTCTTCGGCGCGACTTATCTGGTGTTCGGACTGGGCGACGTCTATCTCGGCGCTCCGGTAGCCTCGCCGGTCGATCCGCGTCACCGGCTGGTCACGACCAAATACGATCCGGCCCGCACCTGGACGCCGGACAACGTCGTCGGCATCGGCGGCGCCTATCTTTGCGTCTACGGTATGGAGGGGCCGGGCGGCTATCAGCTGTTCGGGCGGACCTGCCAGATGTGGAACACCTATCGCGTCACCGATGCGTTCGAGCCTGGCAAGCCCTGGCTCTTGCGCTACTTCGATCGAATCCAGTTTTATCCCGTGTCGAGCAGTGAGCTTGTCGACTTTCGCGACGCGTTTCTGGAAGGCAAGAGCGAGGTCGACATCGTGCCGGGCCGCTTCCGTCTCGCCGACTATCTCGCCTTCGCCGACGAGAACGCCGAGAGCATCGCCGCCTTCAAAGCGCGTCAACAGGCGGCCTTCGACGCCGAGCGCGCGCGCTGGCAGGAAACGAGCGCGGCCTGGAACGGCGCTGCCGTCGAAGCCGCGCCGGATCCCGAGGCCGACACTGCATTGCCTCCTGGCACCATTGCGGTCGAAAGCCCGGTCCCTGGCAGCGTCTGGAAAATCCTCGTCGAGCCGGGCCGCGCCGTCACCGAAGGCGAAGCGCTGATCATCGTTGAGTCCATGAAGATGGAGATCGAGATCTGCGCGCCGTGGGCCGGCGAGGTACGCGAGGTGCGCTGTGCGGAAGGCCGCGCCGTGCAGCTCGGCCAGGCTCTGGTCATCATGGCGGAGACAGCCTGATGATGCTTTCGCTCGACATCGCCAATCTCGAACGTCTCTACGCATCGGGCGAGACCAGCCCGGAAGATGTCATCCGCGAGGTCTACGCCCGCATCGGGGCGCGGGGTGCCTTGCCCGACTGGATCACACTCGTCGATGAGGGCGCGGCGATCGAGCGCGCCCGCAACGCGCCGCGCGGCCCGCTCTATGGCCTTCCCTTCGCGGTCAAAGACAATATCGACGTGGCCGGATTGCCCACCACATGCGCCTGTCCGGCGTTCGCCTACACCGCGGAACGGTCCGCAACGGTCGTGGAGTTGCTGGAAGCCGCGGGCGCTGTTCTGATCGGCAAGACCAATCTCGATCAGTTCGCCACCGGATTGAACGGCACCCGCTCGCCCTATGGCATCCCGGCGAGCACGTTCGACCCCGATTACATTTCCGGCGGATCGAGCTCCGGCTCGGCCGTGGCGGTCGCGGCGGGACTGGTGTCGTTCGCGCTCGGCACCGACACGGCGGGCTCGGGGCGGGTGCCGGCGGCATTCAACAATCTCGTCGGTCTGAAACCGACCAAGGGCCTCATCAGCACGCACGGCGTGGTGCCGGCCTGCCGCACCCAGGACGTCGTCTCCATCCTGGCGCTGACGGTCGCCGACGCCGCCAAGGTCGCCGCGGTCGCATGCCGGTACGACGAGGCGGACCCTTACGCGCGCGCCGGCGTGCCCGGCTTCGCCATGGAGGCCGCGCCCAACAAGCTGCGGGTGGGCATCCCGGACGGGCCGCTCCCGTTCTTTGGCGACACCGCCTACGAGGCTCTCTATCGCGCCGCGGTCGAGCGGCTGGCGGACCTCGGGGCCGAAATCGTCGCAGTCGACTACGCGCCCTTCGAGCAAGCCGCCGCCATGCTCTATGCGGGGCCGTGGGTCGCCGAACGCCTGGCGGCGGTCGAGGATCTCGCCGGCCGCGACCCCGACGCGATCCACCCCGTGGTGCGTGGCCTCTTGCTCGGAGCCCGCGACAAGACCGCGGTCGAGACGTTCAAGGCCTTCTACGGCCTCGCCGCGCTGATCCGGGCTTCCGCGCAAGAATGGGCCAAGATGGATGTCATGCTGCTGCCCACCGCCGGGACCACCTTCACCATCGCCGACATGCTGGCCGAGCCGGTGAAGCGCAATACCGATCTTGGCGCCTACACGAATTTCGTGAACCTGATGGACCTTGCCGCCATCGCCGTGCCGGCCGGCCGCCGCCCCGACGGCATTCCCTTCGGCGTGACGCTGATCGGTCCGGCGCTGTCCGACGGCATGCTCGCCACCATCGGCGATGCCCTGCACAGGTCGCTGGTCAAGCCCAGCATCGGCGCGACCGGCGTGCCGTTGTCCGCGACGCCGCCGGTCAGCCCGGCGGCGAAGAAAACCATCGAAGTCGCGGTCGTCGGCGCGCATCTCTCGGGCCAGCCCCTGAACGGACAACTGGTGGAGCGCAACGCCAAGCTCATCGAGACGACGCGCACCGCCGCCGGCTACAGCCTCTATGCGCTCGCGGGCACCACGCCGCCGAAGCCCGGCCTCGTCTTCGACGGCAGCGGGCCAGGCGCCATCGAGGTCGAGATCTGGGAGATGAATGAGGGCGGGTTCGGCAGCTTCGTCGCGCTCATCCCCGCACCCCTCGGCATCGGCACGGTCACGCTCGCCGACGGCCGAACCGTCAAAGGCTTTCTCTGCGAGGCCCACGCCATTGAAGGCGCCGAGGACATCACCGCCTTCGGCGGCTGGCGGGCCTGGCTTGGGCGCTCGATGGTCGTTTAGGCGCTTAGAAAAGTTTGCGCTGGTTTACCCCCGACAGCGGACTTGAACAGGGCCCGCTCAAAGAGTCCGCTAAGTGCCACGAGCAGACGTCCACGACGAGGCCACGCAAAACGCCGAATTATTTCGTCGGGAAGAGAAACGTCCACTGTGCCCGCAATTGCGAGTCGCCCCCGGTCAGGTCTGGCCTCTCGACATTATAGTAGTAATTGATTTGGGCGTTGATCGGCTGACTACCGAGCTTGAAGACGCGACCGATGCCGCCACCGATGGGTATCGTCCAGCGCTCGTCGCTGGGTGCCTCCCAGTTTGCCGTGATGATGGGGCTTGTCGTCAGATACCAGCCTTTGGGCAGGTTGTAGTTGAAGAAGGGCTGTAACGTCATCGCATTGACGTCGGCCCGGTCGCTCTCTCCCGCATATGACCAGAGGTTATTGATCAAGAAGCCGGTGACGACCTTCTTTGTAAGCAGCAGAGCGACAAATGTCGGTCCGGCAGACCACTTCTCAGTTCCCAATCGGGGATCGGTCGAAGTTGGAAGCGCAAAGACGGGCCCGGCACCCCACACCAAGCCCACACCCGGCTTAATCGGTATGGGCTTCTTCGGCGAAAGGAAGAAGGCAGGCGTCAAATCTCCCAATCCGAAATCGGTACTGTCACCCTCGAAGAACGGCGGCTGATAGATGACCGGCATGATCGTGCGGGTGACTAGGTTCCAATCCTGATTGAGGCTGAACGGAACCACGGGCTGGATGTTGAGGACGTTCTGCGTGTTGTCGAGCGTGCCGACGTTGAAATTCGTGTTGTTCTGGAACGGCAGGCTGATCAAGTCAGCGACCGGGTTTTGCGCCGCCTGGCGCAGGTCGTCCCCCTGTTGAGCATATGCCGCTGGTGACATCGCGATCAGCATCGCCACGATCAGAACAGCTCCGCGCAACGCGCTTCGGCATCTCATCTTGCTGACCCTCCCAACGCTCATGCCTACGTGGGTTCTCCCTCATGGGGCGTGGCATAGCCGTGAGACTAGCGTCTCGGGCCTCCGCCAGCCGCTGAAATCAAGGGCGAGACCAGTTCATTTGGGGACATGAGTTGCACGCGGGCAACACGGGCTCGCCAGGCGCGCCACACCCGCGCGCTAGCCCCCGTAAAGTGGCGCAACAGGGCTTGGGTCAAGCCGCGCTAAACGGCGACTGGCAGCCACCGGGTATCCAGCGCGTCCTCAGGCCATGTCCGCCATGGGTCATAAGCCGACATGAAGCTGGCTGACCGGGATGTCTGCTAATGACCCAAAGCAGACAAAGCGAAGGCTCGGCAACCGCTCGATGATGGAGGTGCCGGCGACCTGACGGCAGCGACGTCGCGCGATCTCGACGTAGTCTGATGTCAGCACGCTGTATGCGGACCATTAAGACCACGATTCAAATTTTAGTCGTTCTGTGAGATTCGACTTAAGCCCCAGGCGCTACAAGGAGAACTGACAGGAAGCTCGGTTCAAAAAGGCGTCAAGGGGGCTACTAATGCGCATTGCGCTCGTCAGCTCGAGCCGTGAGGCTCAGGAGTCCATGGTCAGGCTCTTCGAGGCACGAGGCTATGAGGTTCTTCATTTCACCAATTCGCAGGATGCGCTTGCGCGCCTACGCTCCGACTCTGAGATTGATGTCCTGATCACGGGCGCGGACGTGAGTCCGATGTCTGGCGTGGAGTTGTGTTGGGAAACGCGGCTCGTGGCAGGTCGGCAACGGACAATCTACGTCTTGTTGATGGCACCGGCAGGCGACCGAGCAACCAAAATCGAGGCGCTCGACTGCGGGGCAGATGAAGTTATCGATGAGCCGCCACATCCAGACGAGCTACTTGCAAAGCTGCGCGTCGCGGAACGGATGATGACTCTGAAAAAGGAGCTGATCCGCAAAGCTTCCACGGACCCGCTCTCCGGCGTCTACAATCGTGGCGCGTTTTTCGGCAAACTGACGGCGGCATGCCGCAAGGCCAAGGATGGCGGCTCGCTATGCGTAATTTTCCTCGATGTGGATCGCTTCAAAGCGATCAATGACCGCTACGGCCATGATATGGGTGACCAAGCAATTCGTGCTGTCGCCAATGTTGCGCAAGATCTAGGTGTCCCCGTCGGTCGCCTCGGGGGCGACGAATTCAGCCTTCTCCTCAGAGATCACAACCTCAAAGAAGCCCTGGAGGTTGCCTCAGAGCTGCGCTCAAGATTTTCTGAAGTGCAGCTGCAGACTGCCGAAGGACCAATCGGGCTGACCTGCAGCTTGGGTGTGAGCGAGTTCCACTCAGGCGATACCGCCGACGACTTGATGAAGCGCGCTGACCTTGCCCTCTATCGGGCCAAGGACGAGGGCGGAAACCACGTAGCGACGACACCTCCAAATTCCTGGATGAATGGCCGTCCTCGCCTGGGCGTCAGTCTTGCACGCCTGCTTCCCAGGCCGTCCGAGGATGTGAAGGAAAGACGCAGCAGACGCCCTGGAAGCGACCGATTGGTGGCGCGCGTTTGTGCTGTAATGGATCTCTTGATCGCCTCAGGTCTTAGCGCGGAGGTTGCCGCCCAGACCATGGCACAAAGGTTGATAGCGGCGGGCATTCCGGTTTCCACCGGAGCAAGCGGAGATTGGTGCCGTTACCTACTCGCGCGAAGAGAGGCGTTCCGTGATGGCGCTATGACCGACGAGGTCTTGAGAGAGTATCAAAGTGTCGTCACGGCACTTGAGTCGGTAGCGCCGTACGAACGTGTGGAGTGGGCCCTGGCGAACGAATTGTGGGACCGTCGTCGACTGGTTTCCAGATCGCACAAGAGCTTGCGGGTCACACCTTCAGCCGCAAGCGACGGCTTTATGGCCGGGTCGGCCTTGGATCATAGGACAGCTCCCGAACCTGATTCCTGCGTGCGACAGTGATGCTCCCGACCATGTCCACTTTGGGTCAGAAGCGGACCTCGGCGAGCAGATCGGGGATGTCAGTTCTACCCCTCAAAGCAGACATTCTCAGAGTCGGAATGAAGGTCCGCTTTGTGCCAATAGCGGACATCGGACGAGCCCGTCTGCGGAAGCGGGATGCACAACCCATGAGTTTCGCAGGGCTTAATCCCTCGGACCCGCTGTCTCTACCATCACTTCGTTGCGACGCAGGAAGGGGAGCGTCCAGGGCGGATTATAAAAAGCGTAGGTCGGCGGCGATAGCGGCGTGAGCTTCTTCGCGCTGATGAACTCCTCCAGCTCCTTAGTGTGGCGATCAAGGCTGTCTTTGCCGCCCATACCGGAAAAGCGGATGACGGCAAAGCGCTTGCCGGGGATTTCTTTGAGCACGACGGCGGGATTGTTTGGCTTTGGCAGCGTTTCCATTGTGTATTTCGATGGCATGATGAAGCGCACGCGCCAGCTGTTGCCATCGCCTTGCTGCGTGACCGGCGCGGTCATCGCGATTTTCTCGCTGCCTTGCTGCGTGACCGGCGCGGTCATCGCCACTTTTTGTGCGGCCGTGTTATTGCCGAAGATGTAATCGGCAATAAGCCGAAAGCCCTTGCTGATCGCCTCGCGGCGCTCTCCTGTCACTTCCGTCTCGGCGACGATCATCGGCGCGTAATCGCGTATCTCGATGTCACCGCTGCGCTCGACCAGAGTGTATTTCGGGTGTTCGACATTGCTCACGATCGGTCCCCATAAGGCCGCGCCGAGCAACAGTACGGCCACTATCCCGACAATCCACCACACCAGCTTCTTGCTCACTTCCCAGTCATCCGCGGCTGTATATCATCGCTCGAATTGATGAACTGGTTTCGTCCTGGAGATTTTCAAGGGGGCAAAAAAGGCGATACAGTCGTCGGGTCCTGCCGACAATCGGCAGGACGAGCGTGGGTTTCATCATGTCCTTCATGAGGATGTCAGACGCCGGGCAAGTGCGGGTCCCGCCGAAGCGGAACCCGCACTGCGTTTTGCTTCGTGCTAGCTCTTTGGCGGCAGGATGACCGTGTCGATGACGTGAATGACGCCGTTCGATGCCGCGATGTCAGCCTTGGTGACCTTGGCGTCGTTCACCATCGCCGTGCCGCCTTTGACTTTGATGTTGACCATCTTGCCGTTCACGGTCTTGGCCTCATTGAGCTTCACGACATCCGCCGCCTCCACCTTTCCGGGGACCACGTGGTAGGTGAGAATCGCCACGAGCTGATCCTTGTTCTCGGGCTTCAGCAGGTTCTCTAGGGTGCCGGCCGGCAACTTGGCGAAGGCCTCATCGGTCGGGGCGAAAACGGTGAACGGTCCATCGCCCTTTAGCGTCTCGACCAGCCCCGCCGCATCCAGCGCGCTGGCCAGCGTCTTGAACTGTCCTGCCGATACGGCCGTGTCGACGATGTCCTTCTCCGTGGCACGGGCAATCGTGCTGCCCACGGTGAGGCCAAGCACGGTCAAGGCCAGCATGGCCACGGCGAGATTTGCAATTCTGAACGACATCACTTGCTCCTTGTTTTCACTCGTTGGGGGACCCGCCCCGCGAGGCGTGAACCGTTGCGGTGACAAGAAGGCCCCGGAGCCCGGGGGAAAGCTCCGGGGCCATGTCTCCGCGCCTGGCTGGGTGCCTGCTTTGCGGGCGCGGGGAAGGTTGACGCCGACAACATGGCATTGAAATAATCGATTTACAACTATAAAAATCGCTCATATCATTCAAGCAGGATTTGATCAGGCGGTAGAGGTGGCTGAAATGGCCAAAAAACGCTCAGGTCTTGAAGGGCGCAGCCGGAGCCTCGGCGTAGGGATCGCGAGCCTCGTCGCGCTGGGCGTGGTTGCTGGCCCTGCCAAGGCTTGGGCCGATGGTCTCGTGGTTCCTGATACGGATCAGACCGTAGCCCCTGCGCGCAAAACAGGCGGGGGCTTCGAGTTCCGGCGAAAGCTGTCCTCCGTCGATAACCCGTATTGCGACATTGTCACTTATGTCTTGCCGGATTTCCCCGAGCAGGCTTCGTCAACAAGGACCGCCGACGACCGTTCGGTGATCGTGATCGACGCCTCCGCGCTCAAATCGGACCCGGCCTATGCCCACTTCCTGATGGCGCATGAGTGCTGTCATCACACGCTCGGCCACACCCGCCTTACGCAGCAGCGGTTCGGCGGCGTAGGCGTGCAGCCCTTCTATTATCTGCGGCCGTTGCTTAAGAACATGGAGCTCGACGCCGACGCTGCGCCGTTCACATGCTCACGCTTACCCATGAGCCCGACGCCATCGAGCGAGCGCGCGCAAAGATGCTAGAGTTCGGGAATGGACAGACCGGCGCGTACTACCCCACTGGTATCGAGCGCGCGGACAATATCGCCCGCGCCGCGACAGAGGAGTGACGATGAGCGAGCAGATGGTTTCCGCGGGAGAGGCGGCGCGACGGCTCGGCGTGGCACCCGCGACGATCCAGCGATGGGTTGATAGCGGCGTGCTTCACGCCGAGCGCACGCCGGGCGGACATCGCCGCATCTACGTGACCGAGCTTCGCCGCCTCATCGCCGCGAGCCGGCCGGCGGAGCTGAGCGGCCTACTTGCTGAATGGTGCGACGTGCTGATGACGGGCGATCCCGCGCGCATCAAGGCGGCGCTGATCGCGTCTAGGCAGAAGACGGGCAATTGGGCCGACACGGCAGACGAGGTCGCTGCAGCCATCGCCGAGATCGGCCGGCGCTGGGAGGCCGGCGACTGTCAGATTTTCGAGGAGCACGCCGCGACCGAGGCCTTGCGCCGCGCCGCCGCGGCCTGCGTCAGCGAGATGCGCCTTGGGGATGGCGCGCCCAGCGCGGCGCTGCTCACGGTGGAGAATGAGCGCCACACCTTGGGGCTGACACTCGCCGAGCTCGTGCTTGCCGAGGCCGGCCGGCGCACGGTATGGATCGGCGAGAGCCTGCCTGCGGATGAGCTCCAACCGCTCGTCAACAAACTCAAGCCCGACCTTCTTGTTGTGTCCGCTTCGTCTGTTACCCCCACCAAGGCCGTGGCGCGTTATCAAGCAGAGCTGGGCCACATCGCCACGGCTGGCAATGTTGAAGTTGTTCTGGCTGGAAGTGGCGCATGGGCCCCAATCTCCAATATGCAACGGCTCATTACCTTTGAGGACCTCCGCGCGTTCCTTGGTGAGAAGGGTCAGCCAACGGCTTCATGACCATGCTCTGATGTCTGTTGTGG
>CAVSXL010000013.1:0-134111 GCA_963731875.1 uncultured Alphaproteobacteria bacterium
TGCCGCGCCGTCAGGACCGAGAACCGCTTCCCTGGCTGTCCTGAGTGCGATTGTTCGACGCTGGCCGCAAAGGTTCGAGCTCTCGGCGGACGCGCGGGCGTGTCGGCTGGTGACCGGGGCACCGCAAGCCCGCCGAGAGGGCGCGCTCTGGAACCCCGAATGTGTTTTTTGACACATGTTCTGTGACTGATCCGCCACAAGCGCCGCCTTTCTGACCGCTCGCCGGCAGTCATAGCCAACAGCTATCGGATGAGCTTCTAAAGTGCAGCTTGGGATCGAAGGCGCGGGCCTCTCTACCTGCGCGCCTAGGAGTTCGCGATGTCCCCTGGTCGACGGCTGCGCAACGTCCATCTCGCGCGCGGGCCATCCCGTCGGCGCGGCGTCACCGGCTGCGGGCGGTGGCTCGCACTCGCCGTGCTGGCGGTGGGTTGGCTCGCCCGGGCTGACACTTCCCGCGACCGCGCAATGCGCCGGCTCGACCTGCACGGTCAACAGCGAAGCCGACCTGCGGACCGCCATCGCCTTCGCCAACGCCAACGCCAACACGACGATCAACATCCAGAGCAACGTCACGCTCTCGCAGGATCTTCCGGCGCTGCAAGCCACGGCCTCACCATCAACGGCGGCGGCAACTCGATCAATGGCGGCGGCGCTTTCCGCGGCCTGTTCGTCTATTCCGGTATTGCGCGCATCGAGAACCTCACGATCGAGAATGCCACGGCCCAGGGCGGCAACGGCGGGGATCGCGGCGGCGGCGGCGCAGGGCTCGGAGGCGCGCTCTTCGTCGCCAATGGCGCGAGCGTCACGATCGCCAATGTCTCGCTGGACGGGAATTCCGCCGTGGGCGGCAACGGCGCCGGGCCCGCCAGCGGGACATCTGGCGGCGGCGGCGGCGGCGGCATGGGCGGCAACGGAGGCACCGGCTCCGGCGGCGGCGGCGGCGGTCTGGGCAGCGAAGCCGATGGCGGCAGCCGCGGGCCGGCTATCGAAGACGGAGGTCCCGGCATCGTCGCCGGAGCTGGACCTGGCGGCAATGGAAATGCGAATGCGGGAGGGGCGGGCGACGGCGGACCCGGCGGCGGCGGCGGCGGCGCCGCTCAAAGCCCCGGAATAGGAGGCGGAGGCGGCGGCGGCGTAAACGGCGGTAACGGCTCCGACCTAACCGACGATGGCGGAAACGGCGGTTTCGGCGGCGGCGGCGGCGGCGGCGGCACATCCCGCGATGGCGGCAACGGTGGTGTTCTGGCGGCGGCGGCGGCGCCGGTTCGGGAGATGGCTTCGGCGGCGATGGCGGCTTCGGCGGCGGCGGCGGCGGTTATGGCCCTTTAACCGCCGGCACTCTCAACCGGGTCATCGGGCGGCTTCGGCGGCGGGGTGGGCGCGGCCGCGGCGACTGGCGGCGATGCGGACTTCGGCGGCGGCGGCGCAGGCCTGGGCGGCGGCATCTTCGTCATGCAAGGCGGCACGCTGACGGTCGAGGGCGACCTCACCATCGCCAACAACACCATCACGCCCGGCGTGGCGGGGGGCAACGACGCGGGCAATGGCTCCGCCTTCGGCTCGGGCCTGTTCCTGCAAGGAAACGGCAATTTGACCTTTCAGCCAGGAGCCAACGAAACCCAGACCATCAGTAATCTCATCGCCGACCAGAGCGGGTCCGGCGGAAGCGGCGCCGATGCCGGGAGCTGGGGCCTGACGAAGGACGGGGAAGGCACCTTGGCGCTGAACAGCGCCAATACCTATACCGGCGGCACGACGATGAACGCCGGCACGCTCGGGGTCGGCACCGGCACGGCGCTCGGCAGCGCCGAGGTAGCGTTTTCCGGCGGGGTGGTCGTGCTCGACGATTTTACCGGCGCCAGCACAATGACGGTCGCCAACGACTTTTCGCTGAATGGGACAGGTCTACGGGCGTTTAACGTCCTTTCCGGCGACAGCGCCACGCTCAGCGGCACGATCGCCGGCGATGCCGAACTCCTCAAGAGCGGCGCCGGCACGCTGATCCTGTCCACCGCCAACACATATACCGGCGGCACAACCATCGAGGCGGGAACTCTAAGGCTCGAAAACGACGACGCCGCCGGCACGGGCACGATCACGACCCAGGGATCGGTCATCGATTATTCAAATGGCATCAACATCGCCAATCCGATCGACCTCGACTCCAACACCACGCAGCTGCAGGTCAGCGCAGGCGGGGCGATCCAATCCGGCACCATCTCAGAGTCAAATGGGCCGCGGCCGCTCGAGAAGATCGGCGCGGGCGGACTCGTTCTCAGCGGCACAAACACGTTCACCGGCCCGATGACGATCAGCTCCGGTGGCCTCGCCACAACTAACGGCTCGGCCATCGGAGATACAACTCCGGTCATTTTGAATGGCGCGAGCAGCGGCTTCTTTGTGATCGATTCGGAGACGATCGGGTCTCTGAGCGGATCCGGGCTCACACGCATCGCGGCCGGCGAAACCCTGACCGTTGGCGGCAATGACGCTTCAACCTCGTTTTCGGGCCTAATCGAGGACAATGGTGGGCCCGGGAATTTTACAAAGATCGGCGGCGGCACGCTGAACTTGACCGGCGACAGCACCTATACAGGTCCGACAATAGTCGACGGCGGTACGCTGTTGGTGAACGGGTTGATCGTGTCGGATGTGACGGTCGGCAATGGCGCAACGCTCGGCGGCTCGGGTGAGGTCGGCGCCGTGACGGTGAATGGCGGCACGCTGGCGCCCGGCAACTCGATCGGCACCCTGACGGTGAATGGGGCGTTCGTCCTGACACCCGACGCCGCCTACGAGGTCGAGGTCAACGCGGCCGGCGCGGGCGACAAGGTGATCGTCAACGGCACCGTAAACCTGACCGGCGCGACCTTGCGCGTGCTCGCCGCGAACGGCGAACTACGCGCGAGCGAACGAGTTACACGATCATCCAGAATGACGGCACCGATCCGGTTGTCGGACGGTTCGCCGACGTCACCACGAATTTCGCCTTCCTCGATCCGAGCGTGAACTATCAAGGCGGCACGGCAACGACGTGGTGCTGACGCTGGAGCGCATCGGCGGCGGCGCGGACGGCGGCGGCGGTCCCTTGAGCTTCTGCTCGGTGGCCAAGACACGCAACCAGTGCAACGTGGCCATGGCGCTCGACCGATTCCCCACGGAAACCCGCTGTTCCTCGCCGTGCTGAACCAGACGGCGGCCGGCGCACGGCAAGCCTTCGATGCGTTGTCGGGCGAGATCCACGCGACGCGTCTCCGGCACGCTCGCCGACGACAGCCGCTATGTGCGCGAGGCGGTGCTGGGGCGGCTGATGCAGGCGAGCCATGCGCGCGGCGATGTGCAGATCGCTGCGCTCGCCGCCGCCGGTCCGCAAGTGGCCTCCCTCGATCAACCAAGCCATGGCGCTCGGTTATGGACGGCAAGAATCTGCTGCGTCGCGCCGGGCCCGCGCCGCTCGCCTTCTGGACGCGCGCTTATGGCGCCTGGGGCGATTTCAACGGTGACGGCAACGCCGCCACCGCCGACCGCGATCTCGGCGGCTTCGTGTCGGGCATGGATGCGAATGTCGGCGGCTCGCTGGCGCGTGGGCCTCGCCACCGGCGCCTCCTTCTCCAATGTCGATGTCGATGCGCGCTACTCGTCGGCCGACGTGGAGAGCTACACGCTCGGCGGTTATGCCGGTGGCATGGCGGGCAGCGTTTGCCTTGCGCGGCGGCGGCATGTGGGCCTGGAGCGATATCGACACGTCCCGCGCGGTCATCTTCCCCGGCTTCTTCGAGCGGCAGAAGGCGAGCTACGACGCCGACACCGGCCAGATCTTCGGCGAGGTGGCCTACCCGACGCACGATGGGCGGCATGGCGGTCGAGCCCTTCGGCGGGCTCGCTTACGTCTCGGTCGACACCGGACAGCTTCAAGGAGCATGGCGGCAGCCTCGCGTCTTTGCGCGGCGCGACACCGAACAAGACGTGGGCTATTCGACGCTTGGGCCTGCGCGCCGCGACCACCATGCAATGGGGCGGCATGCAGATCGTGCCGCATCTCTCCGCCGCCTGGCAGCATGCCTTCGACGACGTGACGCCGGGCGCGGCGCTCGCCTTCGCCACCACCGGCATCGGCTTCAGCATCGATGGCGTGCCGCTGGCGCGAAGACTCGCGCGCTGATCGACGCCGGCCTCGACTTCGCGCTCGGCGCGAGCACCACGGCCGGCGTGTCCTATACCGGCCAGTTCGGCGACGGCGTCACCGACAACGGCGTCAAAGGCCGCTTCACCTGGCTGTTCTATTTCGTTCAGCAGCCCATAGGACGAGTGGTGCGGATTGATGCTCAAAACGAGCAGGACGGGATCGAAAGAAACCTGCATCACCCAGGCGGCGGTGAATGCATTGCGCGCCTCACCCTGGGCTACGCCGATGACGTAGACGCCTTGCGTCAGGCGTTGGAACAAGGCGGCGATGGAACTGCTCATTTCTCTCTTTAGCACGGCGACGCGCGCGGGCCAGCCGACCATAGTGGGGACCACGAGCCGCCAATGGCCTCTCGCCTCACGTCCCCTTTATGTCATTTGACATATGCCCGTGACAAATCGGGCACAGGCAAAGTGATGTTTTGCACTCGGCCTGGAGTCATAGCCAACAGCTATGATGGGGCCCCCTAAGATGGAGGCAAAGGATCGAAGATCGATCCGTTGTCTCACAACGCCTGGGGGTTTGTCATGTTCTGCATTCAACGTTTTGCTTTTGTCGGCTTCGTCAGCCTCATCGCTGCCGCCGTCTTGGTGGTGCTTCCCGCGCAGGAGGCCTCTGCCGTCGAATGTGCCCCCATCGGTGCCGTGGGAATGGGAGGAGGTAGCAACGATAACGGCGTCATATCCGATACGACCTGCGGAGCTGGAGCCACCACACAGAACACCGCCAATCCAACCGCCACCTTCGAACAGGCATCTGCATATGGCAGCGACGCAACAGCCATCGCCGACCAGGCGACGGCGCTCGGCAGTACGTCCACAGCCTCAGGACAGGGCGCAACCGCCATCGGCTTTGGTTCGATTGCACAGAGCGGCAATACGATTGCAATTGGGGACGCAACGGCCAGCGGCGGGAATGGCATCGCCATTGGTTTCAATGCCAACGACATCGGCAATCTAGGCACCGCGGTCGGCTCGGCCGCCGTGGTCGGACTGAACTCCGAGGGTGGCAGCGCGTTTGGGAATTCCGCGCGCGTGGAGGAGAACGCCAGCAGCAGCCTTGCCCTGGGCGCCGGCGCGAGGGTCGTTGGCGGTCATAGCAATGCGGCGGCGATCGGCGCCGGCGCCACGACCACGCGCGCCGATCAGATGGTGTTCGGCACTTCTACCAACACCTATACGATGAGCGGGATCACGTCGGCGTCGAGCACCGCCGCGCAAGGCACTGTGCAAGGGTTGGTCACCACCGACGCCGCGGGCAATCTCGCGTCGGACGGCGGCGCGCTGCAGAGCCAGGTCAACGGCAACAGCACCAACATCGCGAGCAACACGACCGACATCACTAACAACACGGCGAACATCGCCAGCAACACCTCGAACATCGCCAGCAACACGTCGGCCATCGGGGGCAATACAACCAACATCACGCGGAACACGACGAGCATCGCTAAAAACAGCCAAGCGATCGGGGTGAACACCTCGAACATCGCCAGCAACACGTCACGGATCGGGGCGCTGGAAAACACGGCCTTCGGCATGCAGGAGGGCATCGACCGCAACGCACGGAACATCCGGCAAAATGCCGAGGGCGTCGCCATGGCCATGGCCATGGACGCGCCGGACCTGCAGGCCACGGAGAAAATGGCCCTCAAGATGAACTGGGGAACGTTCGCCGGCGAAAACGGATTTGCGTTTAGCGGTGCCATGCGGGTCAGCCAGCATGTGAGCCTGGATGGCGGCGTCGGCATGGGCGCGAGCGGCGGCAATATGGGGGGACGCGCGGGCGTACGGGTGGGCTGGTAGCGTCTACCGTTCTAGCAGGCGGCGGCGCGGGCGATGCCGTGCTGGGCCACGGTGTCCTTGGTCCGCAGTTCGGGCGGCGCACCGACCACGCGATTGCGGCCGTCTTCCTTGGCGGTGTAGAGCGCGGCGTCCGCACGGGCAAGAAGCTGGTCGATCGAGTCGCCGGGTTGCGCCTCGCCAACACCGATGCTCCAGGTCAGCGTGACCCGTCCCTTGCCGGTGTCGAACGGCCGGCCGGCGAGCCGGCGCCGCAAGCCTTCGGCAATCTCGATGGCCTCGGCCAGGCTGCGACGCTCGATCAGCAAGGCGAACTCGTCGCCGCCGAGCCGTCCGGCGACGGCTTCATCCACCTGAACCGCGCGGGCGCAGGCGCGGATCGCCTCGTCGCCCGCGTCGTGGCCATAGGCATCGTTGATTTGCTTGAAGTTGTCGATGTCGAGAAGAATGGCGGACAAATCGCCATCGGGGCCGGTCCGGGCTTGCGCCTCGGCCGCCTGCTCGAAGAAGCCGCGGCGATTGCATAAGCCGGTCAAGGGATCGGTGGTGGCGAGCCGGATCAACTGGTGCTGCATGGAGGCGATACGCTCCGCGGCGCGCAGGCGTGCATAAAGTTCTTCGGTGAGCGGCGGCTTGCCGATGAAGTCGTCGGCGCCGGAGTCGAGCGCCTCCACCAGCGTCCGCTGGTCGTATTGCGACGACATCATCAGGACGTAGATCGGCCGCCGATGGGTCGCCAGCAGCCTCGTCTCCCAGCACAGCTCAAGACCGGACATGTGGTGCAACTCGGCGCTGGTGATCAAGGCATCGATGCGCAGGTCGATTTCGATCTGCCGTAGCGCCTCGCGCTCGTCGGCGAAGGACACGACCTCATGGTCGCGTGCTTCAAGCATGCGGCTCACGATCAACCGGTTGGTTCTGCTCGGGTCGACAAGTGCAATGCGCATGCTGTTGATGTCCCTCAGTCTGCAGACAATGACGTACAAAACTCCCCTTAAAGTTGACTTAAGCGCCGGTGCATGCGGATGGTTGCCGCCGTGTGCGGTCAAACTAGACTCGGCACCAGCCGTATCGCGGCCGCGTGCTCGCGGCGATAGTCGTCGCTCGTGTCGACATCGCTAAGCTCTTGCGCGAATGCGACGATCATTCCGCGTAGATTCGCGACCGTGGCGGCGAGGGCGGTGTCCGTCGACCACGGCACCCGCGTAAACGGCGCCAGCCGCGCCGGTGATCGTTTCAAGCCGACGAGCCAATAGCCGCCGTCTCGCGCCGGGCCGAACACGGCGTCGGCGCGGCCGAGCAGGGCGAAAGCGCGGGCAATATGCGACGGGCGCATCGCCGGTATGTCGCTGCCGACGACGATCACCGGTCCCGGCGGCATGGAATCGAACAGGGTTTGCATGCGGGTGCCGAGATCGCCCGGCCCTTGCGCGATGCGCGCGACATTGGCGGGCCCCGGCCAGTAAGGTGCGGTTATTGCCGTGTCGGGGGTCACCGCGAGATATGTGCGCCAGCGCGGATCGGCGCCGAGGCTGCGGACGGTGCGGGAAAGCGCGGTGCGGTAGAAGCGCAGCGCCGCGATGTCGCCGATGTCGCGCGCCAGCCGGCGCTTGACGGAACCGGCGACGGGTGCCTTGGCCATGATGACGAGACGCGGCGTATAGGAGACACCGCGCGGGCGGGACCTCTTAGCCATAGAGACGCGCGAGCAACCGCGGGGGCACGCGAAGGTAATAGAGCATCATCAGGCCGAGATTGCGGAAGCCGCGCAGCACATAGCCTTCTCGCTGATAGCGTTGAGCGCTGGTCACCGCGCGCGACTTCAGTCCCACCAGCTCGCGTCGCTTGAGACGGCGGACGAGATCGACATCCTCCATCAGCGGTAGCGGCCGGAAGCCGCCGAGCCGCGCATAATGCGCGCGCGAGATGAGCAGCCCTTGATCCCCATATGGCAGGGTGAAGAGCAGGCAGCGCAAACCCACCAAGCTTTCGACCAGGCGCGGCATGAAGCCGTCGTCATCGAGAGCGAAGCGGAAATAGGCCGCGGCCGGCCCGCGGCGTCCGGCATCCACCCTCTCCATGAAGGCTTCTGCCTCCTCCGCCCAACCGGGCTCGAGCACCGTGTCGGCGTGGAGAAAGAGCAGCCAATCCCCACGGGCCAGCGCCGCGCCGGCGTCGAGTTGGGTGCCCCGGCCACGCGGGGCCTCAACGAGATGGGTGCCCGCGGCATCGGCGATGGCGCATGTATCGTCGGTCGAGCCGCCGTCGGCGATGATGGCCTCTTGGACCACACCATGCACCAGAGCCGGCACGAGAGCCGACAGGGTGTGAACCAGTGTCGGCGCGGCGTTAAAAGTGGGGATAACCACGGAAATCATGGGCGGACTATAGCGTTTAGCTCTCATGCGGCAATCGCCGCGTGCGGAACCGCCTAACTATGTTCTTGCTTTGTTCTGCTTCCTCGCCTATATGGAGGCTATGACCGTGGCACTCAGAAAACCCACCGATGTGGAGAGTTTCCCGCAAGAGGCGGGCGGGGTCGCCTATGAGCGGCGGCACGGCCGTGGCGCCCAGACCAACCGGTCGGGACGCTTCGAGCCGATCGCTTACGAGCCTACCGACGACGGCTGGGACTCGCTCGGCGACCTGGATGCGCTCGCCACCGAAGTGCAGGACGTGCCGGCACGGCGCATCATCACCACGAATAAATCGCCGGATATCGGCTTCGACCGCTCGATCAATCCTTATCGCGGCTGCGAGCATGGCTGCATCTACTGCTTCGCCAGGCCGACCCACGCTTTCCTCGGCCTGTCGCCCGGGCTCGACTTCGAGACCAAACTATTCGCCAAGACCAACGCGGCGCAGGCGCTGGAGCGCGAGTTGGCCGAGCCGAAATACCGCCCGCGCATGATCGCCATCGGCACCAACACCGATCCCTATCAGCCGATCGAGCGGCGCTACCGCATCATGCGCCGCATCCTCGAAGTGCTGAGCGCGACCAACCATCCGGTCGGCATCGTCACCAAGTCGGCGCTGGTGTTGCGCGATCTCGACATCCTCTCCTCGATGGCCGAGCGCGGCCTGGTAAAGGTGGCGCTGTCGGTGACCACGCTCGACCACAAGCTCGCCCGCGCCATGGAGCCCCGGGCGAGCACACCCGAGAAGCGAATCGAGACGATCGACAAACTGAGCGCCGCCGGGGTGCCGACATCCGTCATGTGCGCGCCGGTCATTCCCGGCCTTAACGACGCCGAGATGGAGCGCATTTTGGAGCGCGCCGCCGTGGCCGGGGCAACCGAGGCCGGCTATGTGCTGTTGCGGCTGCCGCTCGAGATCGGCGATCTGTTCACCGAATGGCTGCGGTCCAACTGCCCCGACCGCGCCGACCGGGTGTTGTCGCTGATGCGCCAGACGCGCGGCGGCAAGCTCTACGACGCCAAATGGGGTGAGCGCATGGAGGGCGACGGACCCTATGCCTGGATGATCGGCCGCCGATTCGAGATGGCCGCTGACCGCCTTGGGCTGAACACGAAGAAGCTCGCGCTCCGCACGGATCTGTTCACGCCCCCTGCCCGGCCCGGCCAGCAGCTCCGCCTGCTTTAGGCGCCTTTTCCACAAGCGCGGTCGCGGTCCCGCACCGGAACGTTGCCAAGCTCGTGCGGTTTGCGCGACAGTCCGGTCATGGGCCTTCCCGCACGCGTCACTCCCACACCGATCCTGCCGAGCTTCGATCTCGAGGTGGAGATGATGGATCAGCACCAGATGCCGGTCGCCGGCATCGACGAGGCTGGACGCGGTCCGTGGGCCGGGCCGGTGGTGGTCGCCGCGGTGATCCTCAATCCCGACCGCATCCCCGAAGGGCTCAACGATTCGAAGCTGCTCACGGCGGAGGCCCGCGAGGACCGCTATGGCGAGATCATGGCCACGGCTTGCGTCGCCATCGCCATCGGGCAAGTGAGACGGATCGACCGCGACAACATCCTGCAAGCGAGCCTGTGGGGCATGCGGACGGCATTTCGGGGTTTGCAAGTGCCGGCCGCTTCGGCGCTGATCGACGGCAACATGATTCCGAAGCGCTTTCCCGGCAAAGCCCGCGCCATTGTCGGCGGCGACGGCATGTCGTTGTCGGTGGCGGCGGCATCCATCGTCGCCAAGGTTACCCGCGACCGGATCATGGTGAAGCTGGCGCGGCGCTATCGCCGTTACGGCTGGGAAAGCAATAAGGGATACGGCACGCCGGAGCATGCCCGCGCGGTGAAGGCGCATGGGGTTTGCACTCATCACCGCCGCTCGTTCAGCCCCATCGAGCGGGCAATTCGGATCATGGAGCGCCGCGCCTTGGATATCGAGCAGGACTAGCGGTGGTTTTCGATCCAGTCGGCGATGCGGCCGGCGATCTTCTCAGCACCGGGCTCCAGCAGCAACATATGGGCGTGGCCCTCGATCTCCCAGTACGGAGCTCCAGGAAAGGCGCTCGCCGTGGCGCGGGCGGTCTCGATGGACACGATGCGGTCGTCCGTGCCCGACAGGCATAGGATCGGACAGCGGATCGCGCTCGTCTCGACCGACGTGGCGCCGGTCTGATCGAACATCCACATGAACAGCTCGAACAGAGCGCGGCCCGACTCCGGCCCGAATTGATCGAACACGCGGGCCTGCTCCTCGGCCGGCAGACGATTGAGCGTGTAGTGGCAGGCAAGATCAAAATTGGGATCGATGACCCGCGTCCAGAACGGCCCGATCGACATGAGATCTTGGCCGAGTTGCTTCTCCGGCCCGGTCGGCGGCTCGATGCCGGCGCGCGGCGCGGGGCTCGCCAGGATCAGCGCCTCGGCGAGACCTTCGGACGCCAGCTGCTGGGCAATCACAGCGCCCATGGAATGGCCGAGCAGGATAGGCCGTTCCGGCAGCGCCTTGACGAAGTCCCTCATCTGCGCCCGGTAGTCGGCGATGCCTATGCCGTCGAGCAATTCTTGCGCGTCCGCCTTGGCCGCGCCATGACCGATCAGGTCCGGCGCATGACAGCTGAGCCCGCGCGCTGCGAAGACCTCGCCGAACTTATCAAAGCACCAGCCGCCACAATTGGCCCCGTGCAGCATGACGATGTCCTTGGCCATCAAGGCTCCCCTCCCCTTTCGCTTGCAGTGCCCCAGAGCCGGTTAAGGCCGCCTTTACCGTAGTCCGCCAGCATGAGCGCCGTCCCGCCCTCTGAGGCGGGCGCGTTCAGTATCTGCGTAGCAAGAAAGTGGTGGCATGGCTGTGGGGGACACCGGGGGCGCACGCCTTCCGCGTAACAAGATTATTGTCGGCGATTGTATCGAAGAACTCTCGCGCCTGCCGGAAGCAAGCGTCGATCTCGTCTTTGCCGACCCGCCCTACAATCTCCAGCTCGCGGGCGACCTGTTCCGGCCGGACAATAGCCGCGTCGACGCGGTCGACGACGATTGGGACAAGTTCGGCAGCTTCGGCGCCTATGACAGCTTCACGCGCGATTGGCTCGCCGCCTGCCGCCGCGTGCTCAAGCCCAATGGCAGCCTGTGGGTCATCGGCAGCTATCACAATATTTTCCGCGTCGGCACCATCCTCCAGGATCTCGGCTATTGGGTGCTCAACGACGTGATCTGGCGCAAGACGAACCCGATGCCGAATTTTAGGGGCCGCCGCTTCACCAACGCGCATGAGACGATGATCTGGGCGTCGATGGGGCCGAAGGCGAAATACACGTTCAACTACGAGGCCATGAAGTCCCTGAACGAGGACCTCCAGATGCGCTCCGATTGGCTGCTGCCGATCTGCTCCGGCGGCGAGCGGCTGAAGCAGGATGACGGACGCAAGACCCATCCCACGCAGAAGCCCGAGGCGCTGCTTCACCGGGTGATCCTCGCCTCAAGCCATGTGGGCGACGTGGTGCTCGACCCGTTCTCGGGCTCCGGCACGACCGCGGTCGCGGCCAAGCGGTTGGGACGCAACTTCATCGGCATCGAACGCGAGGAGAGCTACGCCGAGGCCGCCCGCGCGCGGCTCAAATCGTCGAAGCCGCTCGATGCAGTCTCGCTCCAAGTTGCCAAGGGGAAGCGCGGCGAGACCCGCATTCCCTTCGGCGCATTGGTCGAGCTGGGACTCATTTCCCCCGGCACCGCACTCTACGATCCGGCTGCACGTCACGAGGCCAAGGTGCGTGCCGACGGCTCCATCGCCTGCGCCGGCGCGCAAGGCTCGATCCACAAGATCGGCGCCCATGTGCAAGGCGCCATGGCCTGCAACGGCTGGACCTTCTGGCATTACGAGAAGAACGGCGCGCTCAAGCCGATCGACGATTTGCGCGCGGCGGCGCGCCAGAGGCTGGTTCCGCAGGCTTCTTAGCCTGTCGTGCTTCGGCCTCGAAGGCGTGGGTCAGAACTTTCCGCATCACCGACGGCAGCGCCGCGCCCGACAATTCGCGGCGCTTGAGCCAGCGGCACCGCTCCGCTTGCGCGGCGTCGGTCAGAACCGCGTCGTCGCCAACCTCGGCGCGATAGACGGAAAGCTCCAAATGAAAATGGGTGAAGGTGTGCTCGACCAGCCCAGTCGGTCTTTGTCCATGTCGCCTCGACCGGCGCGTGGTCCTCCACCGATCCTTGCCGCTCGGCTTGGTCTCGCCCCATGGCGTTGACGGCGTCTCCAGCATGCCGCCGAGCAAGCCTTTGAGCGGGCCGCTCGCGCAACAGCACCGCGCCATCGGCGCGCGACGACGACGTAAGCCGCGCCGCGCCGGGTGGGCCGCTCGGCTTTCTCTCCGCGATAAGGCAGGACCTCGGCGAGACCTTCGGCGCAGGCGCGGCAGCCGGGGCGCAACGGACAGAGACCGCAAGCGGGTCGCCGCGGGGTACAGATCGTCGCCCCCAGGTCCATCATGGCTTGCGCGTAGTCGCCGGTGCGCTTCGCCGGCGTAAGCGTCTCGGCCAGGGCCTTGATCTCCACCTTCGCGGCCGGCAGCGGCGTTTTCAGCGCAAAGAACCGCGCGACCACGCGCTCGATATTGCCGTCGACCGGTGTGGCGCGTTCCCCGAAGGCGATGGCCGCGATGGCCGCCGCGGTATAGGCGCCGATGCCGGGGAGTTTGCGCAGCTCCGCCTCGGTCTTCGGGAACACGCCGCCATGCTCCTCGGCGACCACGCGGGCGCAGGCATGGAGATTGCGGGCGCGGGCGTAATAGCCGAGCCCGGCCCAGGCCGCGAGTACCTCACCGAGCTCCGCGCCGGCCAGCGCCGTCACATCCGGCCAACGATGTAGGAAGGTGGCGAAGCGCGGCGTCACCGCCTTGACGGTGGTCTGCTGCAGCATGATCTCGCTGAGCCAAACTTTATACGGGTCCTGGCTGACCCCCGGCAGGGCACGCCAGGGCAGGATGCGCGCCTCGCGGTCATACCAAGCGAGCAGCGCTGGGGCGACGGCGCCGTGAGCCTCTGACATGTGGCTTCCTTGCATAACTGCCATTCGCGCCTGCCTGCTTCCTGACGTCATGGTGTAGACTTGGGGCAGGCGAAGGCAAGAGACGGACGTGCGCTCTCCACTGCCGGCCGCGGGGATCTCATTCGGACCATGAGCCAGACTCAGCGCAAAGGCTTCGGCAAATCGGGCGCGCGCGCCATCGGCAGCTTCGTGGCCAAGGCGCTCGACCCGGCGGCCCGGGCCCGGGGCTTCGCAACCACGGCGCTGCTCAGCGACTGGCCGGCCATTGTCGGCCGCGAGCTTGCCCAATTCACCATGCCCGACCGGGTATTGTGGCCCAGGCGCCGCGATGAGGAGGCCGACGACAAGCCGAAAAAGGGCCATCGCGCTGACGGCGCCACGCTCGTGCTGAGGATCGAGGGGCCGCGGGCCATTGAGGTGCAACACCGCGCCGGCCAGATCCTGGAGCGGGTCAATTCGTATTTCGGCTACCGGGCGGTGACCGAGATGCGCTTCCTACAAGCACCCATCGCCCACGCCGCCAAGCCGCCGCAAGCCCCGAAAGGGCCGCTCCCCACCTATACGCTTCCCAAATCGGCGGGCATCGAGGATGCGGGTCTGCGCCGGGCGCTCTCGCGGCTCGGCGCCGGAGCCCGCTCACGGCTCACGAGAGGTTGAGGGCTTGCGTCCTTCTCGCTCTTGCCGGATATGGGACTATCAACGATGGTAGGCCGCCCCATGGGGCCCCTTAATTTAAGTCTTAGCCGGAGAATTGACCGTGGCGAAACGTGAGAAAAAGCCGACCGAGCCCGCGACCGACGAAACCGCCGGAAAGAGCAAAACCGGGCTCTATGTCCTTGGCGCCGCGGTTGCGGTGGCGGTTGTCGCCGGCCTCGTCTACTTCAACAACGACAGTGGCCCGCGCGACCCCAACGCGCCGAAGGTGGACCCCGAGATGTCTGCGCTCATGGAGGCCGGACCGCTTGAGGACATTGCGCTGGGGAGCGCCGATGCGCCGAACACCATCGTCGAATACGCCTCGATGACCTGCCCCCATTGCGCGCATTTCTACACCGAGGTCTTTCCCGAGGTGAAAGAGAAGTACATCGATACCGGCAAGGCGCGCTTCATCTTCCGCGAGTTCCCGCTGGACGGGCTTGCCCTGGCGGCCTCGATGCTGGCGCGCTGCGCCGGCAACGACCGCTTCTATCCGGTGGTCGACGGGCTGTTCGAGACGCAGGAGACTTGGGCGGTGCCTGGCGAGGACGGCAAGAACAAGCTCTTGTTCATCGCCAAGCAGGCCGGATTTTCACAGGAAAGCTACGATAAGTGCGTGGGAGATGAGGAGCTCGGCAACAAGATTATCGAGCAGCGCCGGCGCGCCCATGAGGATTTCGGGGTCGATGCCACGCCGAGCTTCTTCGTCAACGGCAAGCGCTTGAATGGCGCCACGCTGAAGGATTTCGAAACGGCGATCGACGGTAAAGGCTCAGAGGGCACGCCGCCGCCGAGCGGCTAGGTCGTCACCGGATGTTGCTCACCAGAGGCGCCGCAGTCGCTCTGATCGTCACCGCGCTGGGCCTGGCGGCATGCGGCGGCGCGGCCGGCCCTGCCGACACGGCGATCCCTTTGAAAGACCAAATCCTGGAGCCGGGGCCGCTCGGGGAGCGCGAATACGGCAATCCGAACGCCTCGGTCACCATTATCGAATATGCCTCGCTCACCTGCCCTCACTGCCGCAACTACCACGCCAACGTCTTCCCCAAGGTGAAGCGGCAATATGTGGATACGGGCAAGGTCCGTTATATCATCCGGGAATTCCCCATCGGGCGGACGGCGGGCACGGCGGCGATCGTCACGCGCTGCGCGCCCAAGGACAAATATCTGTTCCTGGTGGAAGCCTATCTGTCGCGGCAGAAAGAATGGGTGAGCCAGGAAGTCCGCCCGGATGCCATCTATAAAGTGGCGAAATCCAGCGGTATGAGCCGTGAGACATTTGACAAATGCCTATCGAATCAAACCATTATCGACGGACTGACAGAGGTGAAGCAGCGCGGGCGCAAATATGGCGTGATCGGCACGCCCACCCTCTTCATCAATGGCCAAAAAGCGCAAGGTGAGGTCACCTTCGAACAGATCAAGGCCATGATCGAACCGCAGGCGTCGTGAGCCACACCCGGTTGCCGACCAAGTCGAATCACTGCCAAGTTCCGTACAAGATGTCCGCGTAGCCTCGCGCGTCGCCATTTCCATTGAGGATCGCCAGAACCGTGCAAATCACCCGACTCCGCCTTCTTGGATTCAAATCCTTCGTGGAGCCCACCGAGCTCCTGGTCGAGCCCGGCCTGACCGGCGTTGTCGGTCCCAATGGCTGCGGCAAGTCCAACCTGCTCGAGGCGCTGCGCTGGGCCATGGGCGAGACGTCCTATAAGAGCATGCGCGGCGCGGCCATGGACGACGTCATCTTCGCCGGCGCGCAAGACCGGCCGGGGCGCAACTCCGCCGAGGTCACGCTGTTTATCGACAATAGCGCCCGCAAAGCACCGGCGGAGTTCAACGATGACGACGTTCTCGAGGTCACGCGGCGCATCGAGCGCGAGGCCGGCTCCGCCTACAAGGTCAACGGCCGGGATGTGCGCGCCCGCGATATCCGGCTTCTGTTCGAGGATGCGGCGACCGGGGCCCGCTCCCCCGCGCTCGTCCAGCAAGGCCGCATCGGCGAGATCGTCAATTCCGCCCCGCAAGAGCGCCGCCGGGTGCTCGAAGATGCCGCCGGCATCGCCGGCCTGCACAGCCGACGCCACGAGGCCGAGCTGCGACTGAAGGCGACGGAGAGCAATCTGGCGCGGCTCGCCGATCTCATCGGCCAGATCACCTCGCAATTGCAAGCGATGCGGCGCCAGGCGCGCCAGGCGCAGCGCTACCGGGAGATTTCCGGCAAGATACACGAGATGGAGGCCCTGCAATTTCACCTGCAGTGGGTCGCCGCTTGCGCCCATGTGGAGCAGGACGAGACAACCTTCCAAGAGGCGCTGACGCGCGTCGCAGAACAGACCAAGGCGGAAGGCGAGGCGCTACGCCAGCAGGCCGAATCCGCCGAGAAATTGCAGCCCTTGCGCGACGCGGAGGCCCAGCGCGCGGCGGTGCTGCACCGTTTGAGCGTGGAACGCGATGCCCTGGAGCGCGAGGAGGCCCGCGCCAAGGCGCGGCAGGCCGAGCTCGAGACGCGGTTGGCGCAAGCGTCCCGCGATCTCGCGCGCGAAGAGGAACATATCGCCGAGGCCGACAACATGCTGCGCGGGCTCGGCGAGGAGAGCCGCCGCCTGACCGCGGCGAGCGAGCGAGACCAGGAGGAGCCGCAGCTTCGTGCGGCGGCGGCCAAGGCGGGCGAGGCGCTTGCGGCGGCGGAAGCTGCGCTGCGCCAGGCGACCACGGAGCTCGCCGAGGCACGCGCCGAGCGCGGCCGCCTCAACAACGAGAAGATTAAGATCGCGGACCGGACCGCCCAGTTCGAGGCGCAGGCCGGCGAGATCGAGCAGCAGCTTGCCACGCTCGAGGCCGAGAGCGGCGGCGAGGCCAAGCTGTCCGAGCTCAAGGCCGAGGCCGCCCGGCTCGCCACGCTGGTTCAGGAGACCGAAACCGAGCTGCTCGCCACCGAGACCGCCGAGGAGCAGGCCCGCGCCGAGGAAGCCCGCCTCAGAGGGCTGGCGGCGTCCGCCAAGCTGGCGCGCCAGGAGATCGAGACCGAGCTTTCGACCCTGATCAAGCTGCTGGCGCCGACCCATGACTGGGCGCCGATCGTCGAGCAGGTCCGGATCGAAGCCGGCTACGAGCAAGCGCTTGGCGCCGCACTCGGGGACGATCTCGACGCAGCCGCCGAGGAAACCGCACCGGCCCATTGGCGCAATGTCGCCGGCGCAGCCGACCCGGCGCTCCCCGACGGCGCCACCCCGCTCAGCCAATTTGTTAAAGCACCGGAAGCACTTAGGCGCCGCCTGGCGCAGATCGGCGTGATCGACGCCGCCCAAGGCGAGGAGATGCAGACCGCGCTCAAGCCGGGCCAGCGTCTCGTCTCAAGGGACGGCGATCTGTGGCGCTGGGACGGCTATAGCGTCCAGGCCGGCACGGCGAGCGCCGCCGGCGCCCGCCTCGTGGAGCGGAGCCGCCTCGAAGCGCTCAAGGTCCAGAAAGCGCAAGCGCTTCAGAACGAGACAGCGACAGAGACGGCCCTGTCCGATGCCTCCACCCAGACCGAGGCCAGCGGGCAGCGGACCAAGGCGCTGCGCCAGCAGGCCAAGGACAATCACGGCGAGCTCGACCGGGCGCGCGAAGCCATCGCCGCGGCCGAGCACGAGGCGCAAGCCAACAGCAAGCAACTCGGCGCGCTGGTCGAGGCGCTGACCCGCACCAAGGCCGCGCTCACGGAGGCAAAAGAGCAGAGCGAGCGTACCGATGAGGCGCTGCTGGCGCTGGCATCGCTTGCCGGCCTCGAAGCCGCACTCGAAGCCGCGCAAAACGAGGCCGGAACGAGCCGGTCAATCGCCGCCCGCGCGGAGGCGACGCTCGAAGGCTTCGAGCGCGAAGTGCGCTTGCGGCAGGAGCGGATCGAGGCCATCAGCGCCGAGGAAGAGCTTTGGCAGAAGCGCATCGCCAATGCGCGCGAGCAGATCGAGACGCTGAGTGCCCGCAAGCAGGAGACGAGCGCCGATCTCGAAGCGCTCGCCAATCTGCCGGCCGAGATCGAGGAGCGCCGCAGCAAGCTGATGGAGGCTATCGCCGAGGCCGAGCGCGAGCGCGCCAAGGCCGCCGACGATCTGGCCGTGGCCGAAACGGCGCTGAAAGCCGAGGAAAAGGCGCTTCGCGCGGTGCAGGAGACGCTGGCCGAAGCCCGCGAGGCCAAGGCGCGCGGGGAAGCTCGGCTCGAGGCGGCGCGCGAGCGGCGCAGCGAACTGGCCCGCATGATCCGCGAGCAGATGGACTGCGCGCCCGAGGAGTGCTTGGCCCGTGCCGCCCTGAAGGAGGGCTCGGCCGCGCCGGAACTGGCCGAGGTCGAGGGGCGTCTCATCAAGCTCAAGGCCGACCGGGAACGTCTCGGCGGCGTCAATCTCAGGGCCGAGGAAGAGGAAGTGGAACTCGCCGCGCGGCTCGAGGAGATGGAGCGCGAGAAGGCCGATGTGGAAGAGGCCATCGCGCGGCTGCGCCAGGGCATCTCCAATCTGAACCGAGAGGGCCGCAAGCGCCTGCTGGAGGCCTTCGAGTCGGTCAACGGCCATTTCGGCCGGCTGTTCCAGACCCTGTTCGGTGGCGGCTCGGCCGAGCTCAAGCTGGTTGATTCCGACGATCCGCTGGAATCGGGGCTTGAGATCTTCGCCCAGCCGCCCGGCAAGCGGACGCAAGCCCTCACGCTGCTCTCGGGCGGCGAGAAGGCGCTGACCGCAATGGCGCTGATCTTCGCGGTGTTTCTCACCAATCCCTCGCCAATCTGCGTGCTGGACGAGGTGGATGCGCCGCTCGACGACGCCAATGTGGACCGGTTCTGCCGGCTGATGGAGGAGATGTCCAAGGAGACCGATACGCGCTTCCTGATCATCACCCATCACCCGCTGACTATGGCCCGCATGAGCCGGCTGTTCGGCGTGACCATGCAGGAGCGCGGCGTGAGCCAGCTGGTGTCGGTGGACCTGGAAACGGCGGAGCGTCTGAGGGACGCGAGCTAGGCGGCCGATTTTCCCGGAATCCGGGGCTTCGCCTGCGGCGCCTTGACTTCCTTGACAGGCCCAATTCCCAAACTAAAGTGCGCGCCAAGCTTGAGGATCAGCCGATCCTTTAGGGCTCTCCCCGGAAATTGAGCAACGCCAATGGCCGGAGCCGAAAATCAGTCCGGACGCCCGCAAAGCGGCCGCGACACAGAGACAATTCGGCAGCGGCTCGACGCTCTCGAGGGGAAGCTCGCGACGGTTGAAAAGCGCCGCAAGCCGCCGCCCGAGGATCAACAGGGGCGCGGCAAGGCAATGGGCCAGGCCCTCAGGCTGGCGACCGAGTTGGTCGCCGGAGTGGCGATCGGTGGGGGCATCGGCTGGGCACTCGACAGGCTGTTCGGCACAGCACCGTTCGGGATGGTGGTGTTCCTGGTTCTCGGGGCCGCCGCCGGCATCATGAACGTGATGCGGACGGCAAAATCCATGCAGGGCGAGCCCTTACCCGGCGAGCATCTGCGTAACGCGGCTGACGACGATGATGACTAGGGGCGATTCGAAGTGATCGGGGTAGCTTACGCGGCGGAAGAAGCCGGACATGGCGGTGGTCACGGTGGTGGCGCGACCGGCCTGCCCGATCCCATGCATCAATTCGAGATCAAGCGACTGATCGATCTCGATGTCTTCGGGTTGGACGCTTCGTTCACTAACTCGGCCATGTTCATGGTGATCGCCGCGGCGCTCATCACGCTTTTCACGGTGTTCGCCATGCGTAAGGGGTCGCTCGTGCCGGGCCGCCTGCAGTCCGTGGCCGAGATGTCCTACGAATTCGTGGCCAACATGGTGCGCGACAATGTGGGCACCGAGGGGATGAAGTATTTCCCCTTCATCTTCACGCTGTTCATGTTCGTGCTCGCGCTCAACATGCTTGGCATGGTGCCCTACTCGTTCACCGTGACGAGCCACATCATCGTCACCTTCGCGCTGGCCGCCTTCATCTTCATCGGCGTGACGCTCATTGGCTTCTGGAAGCACGGCATCAAGTTCCTGAAATTTTTCGTGCCCTCCGGCGTGCCCTTCGTCATGCTGCCGCTGCTCGTGGTAATCGAGGTGATCTCGTATCTCACGCGGCCCTTAAGCCTTTCGGTGCGGCTGTTCGCCAACATGATGGCCGGCCACACCATGCTGAAAGTGTTCGGCTCCTTCGTCGTAGCGCTCGGCCTGCTCGGCGGCTGGGCGGCGCTCGCCTTCATGGTGGCGTTCACCGGTCTGGAGCTGCTGGTGGCGTTCCTGCAAGCCTATGTGTTCGCCATTCTCACCTGCATCTATCTCAACGATGCACTTCACATGCACTAACCCTTACGTCTCATCATCTTAGATTTCGTCTCACGGGAGAAAACCAATGGAAGCAGATGCAGCAAAATTGATCGGCGCAGGTCTTGCCTCGATCGCACTTGTCGGCGCCGGTGTCGGCATCGGCACGATCTTCGGCAACTATCTGCAAGGGGCGCTTCGTAACCCCTCGGCCGCGCCGTCGCAGTTCGCCAACCTGCTGCTCGGCTTCGCCCTCGCCGAGGCCACCGGCCTGTTCGGCCTCGTGGTTGCGCTGATCATCCTGTTCGTGTTCTAGGCTGAGCCGACCACGCTCTTCTAAAGGACACGACCATGCCGCAACTCAATCCGCTCGATTGGGCGCCTCAGCTCATTTGGCTGGTCGTCACCTTCGGCGTTCTCTATCTCCTGATGGTGTGGATCGCGCTGCCGCGCATCGGCGCCGTGATCGAGACGCGTGCCGCGCATATCGCTGCCGATCTCGCCGCCGCCGACAAGCTACGGCGCGAGACGGAGGAGGCGATCGCGGCTTACGAGCAGGCGCTGGCCGAGGCCAAGCAGAAGGCGCACGCCATCGTCGAGGAAGGCCGCCTCAAGCTGAAGGCGGAGACCGACGCCGAGCGGGCGAAGCTCGACAAGACGCTTGCCGCCAAGAGCGAGGAAGCCGAAGCGCGCATCGAGAAGGCCAAACTCTCGGCCATGAAAGAGGTGAACGCCGTCGCCAGCGACGTCGCCGCCGATATCGTGAAGAAGCTGATCGGCATGGCGCCCGCCAAGGCGGACATCGACAAGGCCGTGACTGCGGCGCGGAAGGCTTAAAGCTCATGGGTTTCCTTTCCTCACCGGAATTCTGGGTCGCCGTCTCCTTCTTCTTGTTCGTGGCGGGGGTGCTCTATCTCGGCGCCCACAAGAAGATCGCCACGGCGCTCGACGCTCGGGCCGCGGCCATCGCCAAGGAAATCGACGAAGCCAAGCATTTGCGCGACGAGGCGGACAAGGTGCTCGCCGACTACCGCGAGAAGCAAGGCAACGCCGCCAAAGAGGCGCAAGACATCGTCGATCTCGCCTCTAGGGAGGCCCAGGCGCTCGCCGCTGAGACCTCCCGCTCCATGAAGGAGCATTTCGACCGCCGCATGAAGCTCGCCGAGGACAAGATCGGCCGCGCCGAGGCCGACGCTTTGCGCGAGGTCCGGGCGGCCGCCGCGGATGCCGCCGTCACCGCGGCGCAGATGATCATCGCCGACAAGCTCACGCCCGAGACGGCGGACAAGCTGCTCAAGCAGGGCATCGACACCGTCAAGACCAAGCTCAACTAAGCCGCCGGTTCGCCACGCGGCGAAAGCTCGTTCAGGGCTTCGAGGTCTTTGCGCCTCGATTTTGGGAAATCCGTAAACTCGTTGGGGTAAGGTCGCGGCATGGTGCATGTCGTAGAACCACGGCACCCCGTATCGCTCGCCGATTATGAGAGCGTTGCGCCGCTGAGCGCCACGGTCCGCAATCTCCGCCAGGAGGCGGAAAGCCGGCTGTCGGGGTTCAACGGCCGGCGGGTCGTCATGGTGAACAGCACGAGTCACGGCGGCGGGGTGGCGGAACTCTTGCCGCCGCTCCTCTCGTTGATGCGCGAACTCGGCGTGGACGCGCAATGGCTCGTGATGGAGACGCACGACCCCGCCTTCTTCCGACTCACGAAACGCCTGCATAACCTCATTCACGGCATGGGCGACCCTACTCTCGGCCGGGCGGAGCGCGATCTTTACGAGCGGGTAAGCGCGGAGAACGCGCAGAAGATCGAGAAATTCCTATCGCCTGGAGACGTGCTCGTCGTGCACGACCCCCAGCCCATGGGCGCGGGCGCCAAGCTGCGGGAGACAATGGATATCGCGGCGATCTGGCGCTGCCATATCGGCCTCGACCGCGAGACGCCGCAGACCCGTGCCGCCTGGGACTTTCTTGAGAGTTACGCGGCACCTTACGACCACGCGGTGTTCACGGCGCCGGAATATATCCCGACCTGCTTCGCGGGCCGGGCCTCGATCATCCACCCGGCGATCGATCCACTCAGCCACAAGAATCGCAACATGTCCGTCCACGAACTGGCCGGCACGCTCGCCAATGCCGCGCTCATCAAGCCTTGGGGCCCGGTTATGACGCCCCCGTTCGCGGAGCCGGCCGAGCGGCTGCAGCCCGACGGCAGCTGGGCGCCGGCCACCGAGCCGGAGGATTTCGGTCTCCTGTTCCGGCCCATCGTGACGCAAATTTCTCGTTGGGACCGTCTCAAGGGCTTTGCACCCTTGATGGAGGGGTTTGTCGCGCTCAAGCAGGGGCTCGAGGCGCGCACCGATCTCAACGATGAGCAGCGCCATATGCTGCAACTCGTCCGGCTCGTGCTGGCGGGTCCCGACCCGGCATCCATCGACGACGACCCGGAAGGCAAGGAGGTGCTGGCGGAACTCTGCGCGGCCTACGGGGCTTTGCCGCCGCAAATCCAGAGCGACATCGCGGTCGTCTCCTTGCCGATGGCTTCGAAGAAGAACAACGCGCTGATCGTCAATGCGCTGCAACGATGCTCCGACGTCGTGGTCCAGAACTCGCTGCAGGAGGGGTTCGGCCTCACGGTGACGGAGCCCATGTGGAAGGGCGCGGCGCTGATGGGATCGTCCGCCGTCGGCATCAGGCAGCAGATCCGCCCCGGCTTGGATGGCCTCTTGGTCAAGAACGCGGAGGACGCCGGCGAGATCGCCAACACGCTCGACGAACTCTTGCGGAACAGGTCGAAGCGCGTGGCACTGGGCCGAAGCGCGCAACAGCGGGTTTACGACCAATTTCTCGTATTCACGCAGGTGCAGCGCTGGCTCGAATTGCTCTGCAACACGATTTCGACCCGTTGGCCGGCCGCATAAGTGCCAGCCTAAAATGCGCGATCTATCGGCTCGTGCCGGGAGACCATGGGGCAGCTCAGGGTCTCCTGAAAAGCCGCGACCAGATCCTCTTGGCTCTCGGCCGTGACGTAGAGGCCGCTATTCGCCTCGGCGAGGCATTTGATTCCGACGATGCTCTGCTCGCCGGTCCAACTGAAATTGGACGTGCGGAAGGCGATGACGTGGACGATCAGATTCTCGGCCGCGTCATGCAGTTCCTTGCCGAGCGCGCAAGGAGAGCCGCCGCAGGTCTCCTCTCCATCCGTTAGGACGACGACGACGCCGGGCTTGTGGCGAAAGTCGAGCACTTCGGCGGCTTGTTCCACGGCTGAGGTCAGCGGGGTCTTTCCCGCCGGCGTCAGCTTGCCCACCGCTTCGAGGATGCGGTTGGCGGCATCCGGCGCCGGCTTGAGATTGAGCTCCACATTGCACTGGTTATATGGGCCGGGACCGTAGGTGATCAGGCCGACCCGGCGATGGCGCGCGGCTGTCGGCAGAACCCGGCCAAGCGCGGCGCGGACCTCGTCGATGCGCGTGATGGTAGTGGCGATGCCGAGCTTCTCATTGCCCGACATTGAGCCGGATGCATCGAACACGATCATGGCGTCGTCAACGCAGGATTCCCGGTCGGCGCCTTCGGCGGCCACGAAGCCGAAGGCAAGGAGGCTTAAGCCGGTCGCCGCCAGAAATTCGAGCAGATGATGGAGCCTTATCCAGCGCATGCCGAAACCTGTCTCTGATGGCGGTGTCGATACTGTGCAGCGACGAAGTGCATGACTGGACGCTCACGCCAGCGCTCATGGTCCGCCATGAGAGACGCTGGCACCGGCATGGTGTGAAAGACCGGCATTTCCTTCGGGCGAGCCAAGGGCGCAAGCAGGCTGGCGACGGCGATGTCCGCGCGGCTGAACCGGTCTCCGGCAAGATGCGGACGCCCGTCGGCAATTTGGCTGTCGAGCCAGTCAAGCTCAGTTTCCAGTATCGCGCGGCTTTCGGATGCCGCCTCGGGCGTGATGTCCATGGCGCGCATCATCATGAGGCGGCTCACCGGCCACATAAGCGAGCAGACGACGCGTTGCGTCGCAGAGAGGCCACGGGAGAGTTCCGCTTTGACCACGTGCGCCCGAGTTGGGAGCATTGCGGCATAGGCCAGACGGCGAACATGAACACCAATCAGCGCATCGGCACGCCGCTCGATTTCCCGGGCATCATCCGCCGCTAGACCGCGCTCACGCATGCGGCCATTCCTATCGGCCCAATCGATGATGTCACCGCTGCCCTGCACGACTGTTTTCCCGTCCAGCAGGATAGGCAACGTCGTAGCCGACGCACCATAGAGTTTGGCGAGAATACCATGAGCACCGACCGCCCAGTTCTCCTCGATGTAGGGCAGGCCGTGCCAGTCGAGCGCCCAGCGCGCCTTCTCACAGAAATGAGAAATACCGAAGGTGAAGAGGCGTGGGGGCGTTGGGGTCATCGATCTCAGTGGGTGAGCGCCTGGCGTAGGTCCTTGAAGGTGACGACGCGCCGCGCGCCGGCTTCGTCCCGCCAGGCGCCTCCACCGGCGAACATCAGCTCAATGCCCGCGGCGGCCGCAGCCCTCATCAGAGGCGCTTGATACAGCGCGACGGCGGAGGGCCGGCTCGCCGCCGAGGCCGAGACCAAGGCGAGGCGCGGCGAGAACTTGGTGATGAGCGAGGGCAACTCGTCCGCCGGCGGCCCCTCGCCGATCCAGATCGATCGCCAGCCGGCTTCGGCCAGCACGAGTTCGGCCAGTGCCAAGCCCAGCGTGTGCCGCTCGTTCACGATGGTGAAGAGCGCCGCGGCTGGCGCATCATCGGCATAGCGCATGTCGGCAGCGCAAGACGCGGCGGCGCGGCGCAACGCCTCGGTGGCGGCATGCTCTTCGAAGATCTGACAGGCGCCAGCCTCCCAACGTCTGCCGATCTCGGCGATGGCGCAGGCGACCTCGTCAGCGGTGTCCGCCCAACTTCCCGTCTCTAGATGCGAGGCGATGAGCGCCGTCTTGACCTTGATGGGATCGCCCGTCATCAGCACGTCGAACCACTCGGCCAGCGGGCCACTCAGCGTCGCTGGTCTGTTGGCGGCAATCAGCCGGCGCAGCTCCGTGACATAGATGCGGCGATGCCCGCCAGGGGTGCGCTCGGCGTGAAGCACCCCGCTATCGACCCATCGCTGGACCGTCGCGGGAGCCACGCCGAGCCGGCGCGCCGCCTCTCCTGCCGAAACCATCAACTCACTCATGTCTCACTCCTCCGCCGCGAAGCGGGCAATATTGTCCGCACGCTCATTGCCGGTGGGATAGTAGGCGCCTGTCTGCTCATCGCCGAACCGCGACATCCGCATACGACCGCTTTCGATAGCATCGGGTTCATCGGTCAGCCGCAGCATCCGCACCGCGCAGCCGTCGGCGTCGAGCTCCATATTCTTCAGCAGCGGCCGCAGATAGTAGAAGGGCTGTGGTCCCACACCGCCCGAGCGCCGCATGGTGAGCTTCGTATGGCCAAGCGTGTGGTGGCAACACTCATGGGCCATCAGGAAGTGAGCATAGTCCGGTTCCGATTTCAGGATCGACGCATCGATGACGATCACCGACCGGTCGTCGGCGGTCTGTGTCGATGACGCCTCCGTCGTGAGGTCGGGCACGACATAGGTGACGATGGCGCAATAGGGATTGTCGACGGACGACAATTTCCGCCGGAACTCGAAACCGCCGCCTGTCTTGCGGGCTGGCCCCGCCGTTACGTCCGCACCGGGGACCTGGAGGTTATCGGCAAAGGCAGACCCGGCCACTATCGCCAAGGAGACGCCAAGCGCCGCCCATAGAGCACTCAGGCGTCGCCCATACCCACCGAAATTTTTCGTGACTCGCACCATCTCCGCTCCGGGATCAAATTCTGTTGAATGATATGAGCGATTTTGACGCTTGTAAATCGCTTATTTCGCTTCCATGTTGCGGCTTCTACACCCCGCGCCCGCCAAGCAGGAGGTCAGCCACGGCGCAAAGACATGGACCGGAGCCTTCCCCCCAGGCTCCAGAGTACCCGGAGGCTTCCCCCCGAGCCCCGGCTTCCATGTTCACCGCCGCGGCTGACGCCTCGCGCGGGGTGATTGGTCATTGTGTGAAAAAGGAACAGTAGAGATGTTGAAGTATGCAGGCCTCGTCTTCGGGCCAAAACTCGTGATGGCGGCTCTTGCCGTCGTCGCACTTTCGTTCAGCGGTATGTCGGCGCGCGCCGCCGAGAAGGATATCGTCGATACGGCCGTGTCGGCCGGACAGTTCAAGACCCTGGCCGCCGCACTGGACGCCGCCGGACTGGTCGACACACTTAAGGGCGATGGTCCCTTCACCGTTTTCGCCCCCACGGATGAGGCCTTCGCAAAGCTGCCGGACGGCACAGTCGAAAACCTGCTGAAACCCGAGAACAAGGATCAGCTGGTCGCCATCCTCACCTACCATGTGGTGCCAGGGAAGGTTCAGGCCGCAGACGTCGTCAAGCTCGACGAGGCCAAGACCGTCAACGGCAAGATGGTCGACATCAAAGTCGAGGGCGACACCGCCATGGTGAACGACGCCAAGGTCACCAAGACCGATATCATTGCCTCGAACGGCGTCATCCATGTCATCGACACGGTGATCATGCCGCCGAAGAGCTAGATCGAAGGTTCTGTTGAACCCTCTATTGGTAGCTTTCAGGAGCGACGAAGCGTCTGCGAGACGCCGACGTTAGTCACCCCTGGGGGCTCGATGCTCCGCTGCCAATGCCTTCCCAACCCCGGCAGCGGAGCTCGGCCTCTGGTTCCGAGTGGAGCCATAGATGTTGCAATCCCTCTTTTATTACGTGGTGCTCATGCTTGAATCCGTGGCCGGCGCTTTCGGAGTCCGACTTTATGAGGAACCGGCCTATGTGGTGATCGATAGGGTGGACGACCGCGTCGAGATTCGGCGTTACGCGTCGCGCCTTGCTGCCGAGGTGGCGTTGCTGAACGCCGGTGACGAGAGCCGTGGCCGGGCCTTCCAACTCTTGTTCGACTATATCTCGGGCGCCAATCGCTCGGCGTCTGGCTCCGACAAGATCGCCATGACCGTGCCGGTCGCGATAATCGACAGCGAACGTGTCACGATGACCGTGCCGGTCGAGAGCGAACAGACGGACCGCCTGATGCGGATGAGATTTTTCCTGCCTGAGAAATATACTGCCGAGACCGCGCCTCTACCGCTCGACAAGCGCGTGCAACTCATCCCAATCCCGGCACGGACGATCGCCACCTTGCGCTATTCAGGGTCGGGGAAGGATTTCGCCGAGCGGCAGTCCGCGTTGATGACCGCGCTCGCCGAAACACGCTGGCGACCCAGCGGACGGCCTTACACTCTCTACTACGACGCGCCGTTCACGCCGCCCTTCCTGCGCCGGAACGAAGCCGCGGTCGGGGTGGAACCGCCGTTCTAACTCGGCACGCCACGGATCATTTCACCACCGCGATGATTGGCCCGTAGCCGCCATGGGAGGGCGGATCGTTGCGGCCGAGCTCGGGCGCATAGAGTCCCGGCGCCGTGCCGCCATCGAGGAACAGCGCATTGCCGCAGTGAAGCGCGTCGCGGAAGAAGCGGGCGAAGTCGTAGAAGCTGACGCTGCCGCGCGAAATTACGAAATAGACCTCGGTCGGGCTTTTGACGCCTACGCCGTCGCGCGGTTTCAGATCCTTCGAGTTGGCGATGAAGGCGGGATGGATGGCGCCGTCGATCACCAGCATCGGACCCGACTGGGTGGCGTATTCGGCGTTCGGCTTGCGCGCCAGGAACCGCTCCGTCACCAGGATGCCCGCTTTGCCCCCGCCGAGGTAGAACACACCGTTGGGCTTCTTGTAGAAATTGGGGATCTGGCTCGGCCGGCCTTTGATGGTTGTCGTATCGGCCTTGGTCAGCGCTTTGCCGTTCTCGATGTGGAGCCCCACGGGACTGAGGTCCTGCTCGTACATGCCGCCATTCATGGCGAACTGGAGCGTCTCGCCGCGGGCTTTGAGTTGCGCGGCAAGCGCGCCGAAGGTGCGGTATGGACGCCCGTCCTGCCCGCGCCAGACGATGCGGACATCCTCCTTCGCCGGGTCGAAGCTGCACACGATGTAGGACGCGCCGCGAAACGGCACGTCGCGGCAGGGCTCGGCGGATGCGGCGGCAGGCAGAGCCGCCAGCAGCAGGACCGTCAAAGCAAGAGGAATAGGCCGCGTCACGAATCCAGCCCCTGCCCTATTTGGCGAAGGCGACGAAGATCTTGTAGTCCTCGGGCCGCGTGCCGACCTGGAGGGGGAAGCCGATCTCGCGCACCATGGAGAAATAGCCGACCGGCGAGCCTTGCGGCACCGTGGTGGTGATCGACATCTTGTCGGTCGCGAGCGTCTCCTTGTTAGCGCCGGCGGCGCGTATCTTGACCGGCATGGTCACGGTTCCGGGTCCCCCCTTGGGGCCGAGCAGCACCCGGCCGGCAAAGCCATATTTGACGACGACGCGGCTGCCGAAGAACTGACACTCGCGGGAGAGCTTGGTGATCTCGCCGCGGTGAATCACAAACATGGTGTCGCCGTCGTGGCCCGGCTGATAGACGGTGCGCAGACGCTCATTGGGCCAAGCCACCACTTGCGGGCAGTTGAGGGCCTGACCTTGCGCCGGCGGCCTGGTATCGGCCGGGGCCATATCGACGTCGCCCTTCTCGGGCAGCTTGTCGTCATTCAGCAGCGCGGCGGAGGTCTCCAATTTGGGCGCACCGCAGCCGGCGATCAGCACCGGGCTCGCAAGCAACGCAAGGAGGCCGAGGACACGCAAGGATGAAAGTCTGTCGATACGCCTCAAGCTCACCCCGTCCTCGGCTTGACATGCCAGGCGTCCCCGCCTGATATGCCCGGGCTCGACCCAAAAAGGCTTGAAATGTCGCGAGCTTCCGGATCCTGGATTGGCGTCAAACTATCCGCCTCCGCTAGGCCCGACAAGGCAAGACTTGAGCCCCTCGCGGCCCTGAAATGGCCGTTTCTGGAGCGCCGATGACCGGCATGGACAACGCCAATGGGCGGCATCGTGACCGTCCTCCTCTAACCGTCTATCTCGCCTCGCCGCGCGGATTCTGCGCGGGCGTCGATCGGGCGATCCAGATCGTCGAATTGGCGCTCGAGAAATACGGTGCGCCGGTCTATGTCCGCCACGCCATCGTCCACAACCGCTACGTGGTGGAATCCCTCAAGGCCAAGGGGGCCATCTTCGTCGAAGAATTGGACGAAATCCCGGAGACCGACGCGCCCATCGTGTTTTCCGCCCATGGGGTGGCCAAGGCGGTGCCGGCAGCGGCCCGGAACCGGCGGATGTTCGTGCTCGACGCCACCTGCCCGCTCGTGTCCAAGGTCCATATCGAGGCCGAGCGGCTATTCGACGGCGGCCGCGAGATCCTGCTGATCGGCCATGCGGGCCACCCCGAGGTGATCGGCACCACGGGCCAGCTGCCGCCTGGCGCAGTGCATCTGATCGAGACAGTCGGCGATGCTCTCGGCTTCACGCCCAAGGACCCCCATAAGCTCGCGGTGATCACCCAGACGACGCTGTCGGTGGACGACACCAAGGAAATCCTGAGCGTGCTGCAGGCGCGCTTTCCGAGCCTCAGCGTCCCGCGCAAGGACGATATTTGCTACGCCACGACAAACCGCCAGGACGCGGTGAAGCGAATCGCGCCAAAATGCGACCGCATGATCGTCGTCGGCTCGCCCAACAGCTCCAATTCGCTGCGCCTCGTCGAGGTGGCCGAGCGCGCCGGCTGCCCGCAAGCCATGCTCGTGGAGCGGGCCAGCGAGATCGACTGGGCCGCTTTCGAGGGTATCGGCCGGCTTGGCGTCACCGCCGGGGCCTCTGCGCCGGAAGTGCTGGTGGACGCCATCATCGACGCCTTCCGCATGCGGTTCGACGTGCGGGTCGAGACCGTCACCACCGCGGAAGAGAATATCGCTTTCAAGCTCCCCCGCGAGCTCAGAGACATGCCGGCGCTGTAGATGGCTGTCTACACCGACGTCTCCGACGAAGAGCTCGAAAGCTTCATCGCCAGTTACGACATCGGCGCGCTCACCTCGTTCAAAGGCATTGCCGAAGGCGTCGAGAACTCCAACTATCTCGTCCATACCGGGTCCGGGCGCTACATCCTGACACTCTATGAGAAGCGGGTGCGGCCCGACGACCTGCCCTATTTCCTGGCGCTGATGGAGCATCTCGCCGCGCGCGGCCTCTCCTGCCCGCTGCCAGTGCATGACCGCGACGGGCGGACATTGCGGGAGTTGGCCGGCCGGCCGGCCGCGCTGATCAGCTTCCTCGAAGGCTTGTCGTTGCGGCGGCCGGGGATCGAGCATTGCGCCGGTCTCGGCCGGGTGCTCGCGCAATTTCATCTCGCCGGCACCGACTTCCCCATGAACCGCGGCAACGATCTGTCCCTGCCGGGTTGGCAGTCGCTTTACGGCGACGTGAAGGATAGCGCCGACACTGTCATTCCCGGCCTCAAGGACGAGATCGCGCGCGAGCTTGCTCATCTGGAGGCGCATTGGGCGACCGGTCTGCCCGTGGGCGTGATCCATGCCGACCTGTTCCCGGACAACGTGTTCTTTCTCAACGACAAGGTGTCGGGGCTGATCGACTTCTATTTCGCCTGCAACGACATGCTGGCTTACGACGTTGCCGTCTGCCTCAACGCCTGGTGCTTCGAGCCAGACGCGAGCTTCAACGTCACCAAGGCGCGCGCCATGCTGCAAGCCTATGAGCAAGAGCGTCCGCTGACCGAGGCGGAACTTGCCGCCCTGCCGCTGCTCGCGCGCGGTGCGGCGTTGCGCTTCCTGCTGACCCGCACCTATGACTGGCTGAACACCGATGCCAATGCCCTGGTGAAGACCAAGGATCCGGCCGAGTACTTGCGTAAGCTGCGCTTTCATCAGCGCGTCGCGTCGTATCGCGATTACGGCCTCGGAGAGCATTGAACATGGCCGAGCGCCCCAAGGTGGTAATCCATACCGACGGTGCGTGCTCCGGGAATCCGGGTCCCGGCGGCTGGGGCGCGATCCTCGATTCAGGCCCTCACCGTAAGGAGATCAAAGGCGGCGAGGCGCAGACCACGAATAACCGCATGGAGCTGACCGCGGCGATCGAGGCGCTGGAGGTGTTGAAGGGGCCGTCCGAGGTCGACCTGTACACCGACTCCAGCTATTTGCGCGGCGGTATCACCAGCTGGATCAAGGGTTGGAAGCGGAATGGCTGGAAGACGTCCGACAAGAAGCCGGTGAAGAATATGGAGCTCTGGCAGCGGCTCGAGGTCGCGGCGGAGCGCCACATCGTGCGCTGGCACTGGGTCAAGGGCCATGTGGGTCATGACGACAACGAGCGTGCCGACGAGCTCGCCCGCGACGGCATGGCCCCCTTCATGGGCGGCCGGCGCAGTCGCGCCTAGCTAAATATCCTTGAGGAGTGCCTCCGCCGTGCTGACCTCGGCGACGCCGGGCGACTCTTCGGTGTTCAGCGCCTTCACCACGCCGTCCTCGACGAACATGGCGTAGCGCTTGGAGCGGGTGCCGAGGCCGATGCCGCTGCCGTCGAAGTCCATGCCGATCTTCTTGGTGAACTCGGCATTGCCGTCCGACAGGAACAAGACCTTGTCCGAGGCGCCCGAGACCTGCGACCAGGCACCGAGCACGAAGGGATCGTTGACGGCGACGCAGGCCACCGTGTCGATGCCGAGCGATTTGAACTTGTCGGCGTTCTCGATGAAGCCCGGCAGATGCTTGAGGTGGCAGGTCGGCGTGAAGGCGCCCGGCACCGCGAACAGAACGACCTTCTTGCCGGCGAACACGTCGTCGGTCGTCAGGTTATCGATCCCCTCGGGGCCCATGACCCTAAAGGTGGCCTCGGGCAGCTTGTCTCCTTTGGCGATGGTCATGCGGGCACTCCCTTGATTTGTGTTTTCTGCGCGGCACCATATCGGCTTCGACTGACCGGGCCAAGGTGGGGAAACTGTTATTCAGCCGTCCACGCGGTCGTGGTCGAGCCTTCGTCCGAAACGAGCGTGAAGGTCAGGGACTTGCCCTTGATGGCGTCGGCTTCCGTGGCCGACATGAAGGCCACCACGAAACGCTGCTTGCCGTCGGTGAGCGGCCCGAGCGCCTTCGGTACTGGCACGAAGACCTCCGAATTCTCCACGAACAGGTCGGTGCCCGTGGCGCCTTCCGGAAACGTCGCCTCGATTTCGAGCGCCGGCGCGGGACCGTCGAGTGTGGCGGCAATATGCGTGATCTTCGGGAGCGCGTCTGCTTGCTCCGGTTCGGGCACACGGGCAAGCGCAGCCTCAAGCAGCAGCGCATCGCCCTTGCCGAGATCGGTCGGCAATGCCAGGTCGAGCGACGCGTCATTCGGGATGCACAACTCCTTACAGAGGCCGTACTCGAAATCGAGCTTCAGCTCGACCGGCTCGCCGTCCCGCTCAGGGGTGATTTTAACGGGAAAGACCACCTCGTCGCCGTAGCCGATGGCGGTGCCGTTCGCGTCGGCGAAACGATGGGGGGCCGGGTACAGCACCTCGGCGCTTTTCAGATTCTTAGAGCCCGACCAGTCGAAGCTGGGCGGCACGCCGGAATCGCCGGGGTTGCGCCAATAGGTCTTCCAGCCGGGCGCCATGCGGAGCTGGACCCCGGCGAAAGGCTCCGGCGTCCCATCCTTCTTCATGACAGTGCCGCTGACCAGCCTCACCTTGGAGTTGGTCTGGTCGACCCAAGGCGAGTCCGTCGACGCCGCAAATCCGGCATCGGCGAAAGCCATGCCGAGGGAAGCGGCAATTGCCATACCGGTTAGTACTGGCGCGGCTTGGCGTGCGAAAAATCTCGTCCCGATCATGGCATCCAATTCATTATTCGGCGGAATGGCGGGCCGCAAATTTAGCCGCGCCCGCTTCGCGGCGCGACCTCAAGCGGCCCCGGTGCGTGTCACTCTTTTGTGAGCCACTGCGGCGAGAATGACGCGCCTTGCCTTAATTCGGCGTTGCCTCTTTTCTGCCGGTGGAACTGCTGTAGCATGGATGCATGGCAAGTCGCTCCCACACCGACGAAGAAGGCTATCTCGACGGCCAGCTTCTTATCGCCATGCCGGCGATGGGCGATCCGCGTTTCTCGCGCTCGGTGATCTATCTCTGCGCGCACTCCTCTGAGGGCGCCATGGGCATCATCATCAATCAGCGTGCGCCGAATATCAGCTTCACCGAGCTACTCGAGCAGCTCAACATCGTGCCGCCGGAAGACCGCATCGCGCTGCCCATGGGCCTCAGCGCCATGGCCGTGCATCTCGGCGGTCCGGTGGAGACAGGGCGGGGCTTCGTGCTGCACAGCGCCGACTACTTCAAGTCGGAGAGCACGCTTCCCATCGACGACAGCGTCTGTCTGACGGCAACCATCGACATCCTGCGGGACATCGCCAAGGGCAGCGGCCCCAATAAGGCGCTGCTGGCACTCGGCTATGCGGGATGGGCGCCGGGGCAGCTCGAGGAAGAGATCCAGTCCAATGGCTGGCTCAACTGCCCCGCCGATCCGGCGCTGATCTTCGATCCCGAGGTCGACGGCAAATATAACCGGGCGCTCGGCAGCCTCGGCGTCGACCCGATCCGCCTCGTCAACGACTCAGGTCACGCCTGAGGTCGCGGCGCTCGGCCCGGGCAGTGCGGGAAGCGCGGCTTGAGCCGGCGCCTGAACTTCGAGACCAGAGGGCGTCGACGGTTCGGCGCTTGCCCGCTCACGCTGCTTGCGCTTGCGGTGACTGGCGAGCGCGGCCAGCAGCGCGGCCACATCCTTGGCCGCCATCGGCTCCCCATAATAATAGCCTTGGCCGAACTCGCAGCCGATCGAGCGCAGATAGCTCGCATCGGCCTGGGTCTCCACGCCCTCGGCCACCACTTCCTTGCCGAGTTCGTGCGCCAGCGCGATGACGGAGCGGAGGATCAGCGGCGTCTGACCGTTGAGGCTCGAGTCGCGTACGAGCGACCGGTCCACCTTGATGGTGTCGAAGGGGAAGCGGTGCAGATAGCTCAGCGATGAGTAGCCGGTGCCGAAATCGTCAAGCGCCAGGCTGGCGCCGAAGGTCTTGAGCCAGGTGAGGATCTCCACGGCGCGCTCCGGATTTTCCATCACCAGCGACTCGGTGATCTCGAGCTTGAGCGTGCCCTTGGGCACCAACTCGCGGGCGAGCATCAGCCTGATCTCCTGCACCATGTCCTGGCGGAAGAGCTGGCGGCTGGAGACATTGACGCTGACGAATAACGGATCGCGGTCGCGCGGCAGCACTTTGTGCCAGCTTGCCGCCTCCTCCAGCGCCTGCCCCAGCACATAGCTGCCGAGTTCGACGATCAGTCCGGACTCCTCGGCGAGCGGGATGAAATCCTCGGCGGCGAGACGACCGCGGGTGGGATGGTCCCAGCGCAGCAGCGCCTCGAAGCCGGCCAGCTGGTTCGACGCCAAGCGGGTGATCGGCTGATAGAAGACCTGAAGCTGCTGCCGATCGATCGCCATCCTGAGCTCGCTTTCGAGCGGCAAGTGGCTCTCGTCCTCGCCCCGCATGGCGGGGTTGAAGATCTCGATCCGGTCGGCGCCGCCGCGCTTGGCGCGCAGCATGGCGATCTCACCGTCGCGCAGCAGGTCCTGAGCGGTCGTTGGCGACCCGTCATGGACGACAATGCCGATGGAGGCGGTGAGGATGATCTCCTTGGCGCTGATCTTCATGGGCGTCCGCAGCGCGCGCCGCACCCGCTCGGCGAGCGTGGCGACGTGGTGGGGGTCGCTGTCGGAGATCAGCAGGATGGCGAACTGGTCGCCGCCCAGGCGGGCAAGCGTGTCTTGCGGATTGAGGTGACGGCCCAAGCGGCGCCCGAGCGTCAGCAACATGCTGTCGCCGATGACCAGGCCGAAGCTCTTATTGACGTTTTTGAAGCGGTCGATGTCGATGAAGATCACGGTGGGTCTGTGCGACTGGCCTTCGGCGGCGCGGGTGATGGCGCCTTGCAGGCGATCCATGAACAGCTCGCGGTTGGGCAGCCCCGTCAGGCTGTCATGGACCGCGTCATGCATGAGCCGCTCATGGGAGCGCTTGAGGCTGGTCACGTCGCGCATCAGGCCGACGCAGCGCAGGAGACGAACATTCTCATTGGGCGCGGCGTGGGCGTGCAGGTCATACCAGAGATAGGTACCGTCGTGCCGCCGCATGCGGAAGTCGGTCCTGAGCTCGCCGCCCAGCTTCTCCTGGAGTGACCAGAGCATGAGCCGGAAGCGCTCGCGGTCCGACGCGTGCATGTGTTGGAGGAACTCCTCGACCGTCACGTTGAGGCTGCCCGGATCCAGTCCGAGCTCCATCTCGACGTCATTCGTCACGGTGATGAGGTCGCGCCCCGCGCTCCATTGGAAGACGTGGGTGCCCGATCCGTCGACGGCCAGCGATTTCATCTGCACGAGGCTCGGCGGGCCGAGACTGACGGCGCCGCCGCCGGTGCGGAAGGCGAATTGGGTCACGGTGAAGCCGAGCAGCACGATGATCAGCACCAGGCCGGCGACGAGGCCGGAGACGACGACCTCGCCCGAGAGCTTGCCCAGCACGATCATCGACGCGCCGAACAGCCAGACGATCAACAGCATCCAACTCGGGATCAGCGACATGGCGCGATCCTGGCCGCGCAACGCGAAATAGGTGATGAGGCCGGTGCCGACGCCGGCGATGAGGACGGTCGAGACGCGCGCGAGGCCAGCCGCGGTCTGCGGGTCGATGATGGCAACGACGATCAGGGCGAACTGGGCGGCAATCCAGCCCCAGAAAATGGTCCTGATCCACACATGCCAGAGGCCGATGCGCAGGAAGGTGTAGAGGAACAGCACGAGGCTCGCGGCGAGCCCCGCCTCCGCGGCGGCGCGATAGACCGCGGTGCGATCGGGGCCCACGGGGAACAGCTTGTTCCAGAAGCCGAAATCGACGCAGAAATAGATCAGCGCGGCCCAGGCGATCAGCGCTGTAGCGGGGAAGATGGCGCGATGGTTGGCGGCGAAGATGGCGGTGAGGAAGATGGCGAGAAGGCCGGTGATACCGAGCAGGACGCCGTTGAAAAGCATGCGATCCTGCTGCTTCGCCTGGTAGAAATGCGGATCCCACAAGGTCAGGCGCGGCACTTTCTGCGAGCTCAGTTCGGCGGCGAAGGTGACCGTCTGGCCGGGTTCGAGGTTAAGCCGGAACATGTCGCCACGGTCGCTCTTCAGCGGCTCGGGACGGAAGCCGAGCGAGGGGGTGACCGCGGCGATGCGCGGCGCGTCGAGTTCGGGACGAAGCACGCCGGAATTCGCCAGCGTATAGCGCGGCGCCACCAGCCAGCGCACGATGCGCTCATCGGTCGGGTTGGACAGGGCGAAAACGAGCCAGCCCGGATTGGTGCCGGGGGTGGCGGCTTGCACCGCCATGCGGCCGATATAGCCGTCCGGGCCCGGCGCGGTCTCGATCTGCAGCCGGTCGCCGCGTCCCTCGTAAAGCTCGCCCTTGGCGGTAATGTCGATCTTGGGCTCGTTGGGATCCACCGGGATCGCCTCGATGGCGCGGGCGAGCCCCGGCGCCAGCACGACGAGCGCAAGCAGGAGAACGCAGGCAAGCGCGCGCAGACGGCCCCGGCATCTTTGCCAGGGAGCCGCTTCAGCGCTCGCCGAGACGTTCGTCTCCGCCATTCCGCCCCCGTTCCTGTCCCAGTGCAGCCTTAGCTGCGCATATCGGAGTCAAGCAGCGCATAGAGCAGATGATCCTGCCATGCTCCGTTGATCCGCAAATAACGGCGCGCGAGACCCTCGCGCTTGAATCCTGTCTTTTCCAAGAGCCTAATCGAGGCCGCGTTGGTCGGCAGACACGCCGCCTCCAGCCGATGCAGCTCCAATGAATCGAACACAAAGGGCACGACGGCGCGGACCGCGGCCGTCATGTAGCCTTTCTGGGCATGGTCGGCGCCAATCCAATAGCCGAGCGTGCAGGATTGGGTCACGCCACGGCGCACATTGCACAGCGTCAGGCCGCCGACCAGCGTGTTGGTCGCGGTGGCGTAGATGAACAGGGCATAGCCGACATCCTCGCGCAGATCCCGCAGATAGTGGCGCACCCGCCGACGGAAGGAGGCGCGCGATAGCTCGTCCGGCGCCCAGAGCGGCTCCCACGGCGTCAGGAACTCGCGGCTCGACGCCCTCAGCTCCGCCCAAGCGGGATAGTCCGACATTTGCGGCGTGCGCAGCATGACGCGTCCGGACTCGATGACCGGCCCAAAGTCACTTGGGGAGGTAGCTCGCAGCAGCGCCATCGATCAAGCACCCTCTTCAGGCGGCCCGGCTCGCCGAAACCGTGAATTTTTCGGCCACGGCATCGAATCTCGCAACATTAACAATGGGCCCCGCCGTGGCAAGGCTGAGCGGTGAAACCAGCACGCGCTCCAGCATGATTTGCAGGGCGTCGACCTCGACCGCCTCGACCTTATCGATCAGCTCCTTGGTCGACAGCACCCGATCATGGATCAGGATCTGACTGGCAAGCTGCTCGGCGCGGGCGGAGGAACTCTCGAGACCGGTGAGAAGACCCATCTTGAGCTGGGCTTTCACCCGGTCGATCTCGGCGGTGTCGAAGCCGTGCTCCGCGGCGCGCTCCAGCTCATGGCGGATCACCGTGAACAGCTCGTCCGCCCGGTCCGGCGCGCCGGCCGCGTGGATCACGAACATGCCGCTGTCGGTGAGGCCGGTGGAAAAGGCGTAGATGGCGTAGCAGAGCCCACGGCGCTCACGGACTTCTTGAAAGAGCCGCGAGGACATGCCGCCGCCCAGCGCGCCGGCAAGGATCTGCGCCGGGAAGTAGTCGGGATGCTGGTAGGCCGGCGCCTCGAAGGCGAGCACGAGATGGGTCTGCTCGAAGGGTTTGTCGGCCCGTAATGTGCCACCGGCATAGACGGCTCTCTGCGGCCGCGGCGGCGTATTCGCCGGCAGGCCTGAGAGATGCCGCTCGGCCTCGGCGACCAGGGCCGCATGATCGACGGCGCCGGCGGCGGCGAGAACCATGTTGGGCGCATGATAGTGGGCGGCGAGATAGGCGGCGAGATCGTCGCGGCCGAAGCGGCTCACGCTTTCCGCCGTGCCGAGGATCGTTCGGCCGCAGGGCTGATTGGGAAAGGCCGCCTCGGAGACGAGGTCGTAGACGATGTCCTCCGGCGAATCCAAGGTCGCGGCGATCTCTTGGAGGATCACGCCCCGCTCGCGCGCCATTTCGGTCGGGTCGAAGAGCGGCGCCAACAGGATGTCGCTCAGAATGTCGAGGGCGAGCGGCATATCCTTGCGCATCACCTGCGCGTAGTAGGCCGTGGCGTCGACGGACGTCTCGGCGTTGATATCGCCGCCGACCGCCTCGATCTCCTCGGCGATGTCGCGGGCGCTACGCCGCGTCGTGCCCTTGAAGGCCATATGCTCGAGGAAATGCGCAGCACCGTGTTCGTGTGAGCGCTCATTGCGGCTCCCGGCCCCGATCCAGATGCCGAGCGACACCGTCTCGACCTCGGGCATGGCATGGCTGACCACGGTCAAGCCATTGGCGAGTTTTGACCGCTCGATGCTCACGCCCCCGCCTCCGCTCGTGCCGGTGTGGCGCGACTATGGCTGACGATAAACTCTGTGACGGCGGCGAAATCGCTCGGGAGCGCGGTACAGCGCTCGTGCTGACCGAGGCGAAGCCGCAAACGCTCGGGCTGCTCGGGCACGCGGCCCGTCGCCCGCTCGACTGCGTCCGGGAACTTGGCCGGATGCGCGGTCGAAAGCACAACCATCGGGGTGACGCCGAGATCGCTCTCCTCGGACGAAGCGGCGACACCGACGGCGGTGTGGGGATCGATCAGCATGCCCGTCTCTTCGAAAACCCCCCGAATGGTCATCTCCGTCTCGTGCTCGCCGACCGCGTGCGCACCGAACAGGTCGCGCAATTGACCGAGCTCCCCCTGGCTCAAGCGGAACGCGCCGGTCGTGCGCAGCTCAGCCATCAGACCCCTAACACGGGTGGCGTCCCGGCCGGCAAGCTCGAACAAGAGGCGCTCGAAATTGCTCGCAAGCTGGATGTCCATGCTCGGGCTTGAGGTGGCGACCACGCCTTGCGGCTCGTAAATCCCCGACGCAAATGCGCGGGGTAAACTGTCGTTGAGGTTCGTGGCGATAACGAGGCGCGAGACCGGCAAGCCCATCGCCCGGGCGGCGTAACCTGCGAAAATATCACCAAAATTTCCGGTGGGCACGGTAAACGCCACCGGCCGGTGGGGCGCGCCGAGGCTCACGGCGGCAGTGAAGTAATACGGGATTTGCGCGAGGATCCGCCCGAAGTTGATCGAATTGATACCCGTCAGCCCAAGCCGGCCGCATAAGGGCCGATCGGCGAACAGCGCCTTCACGATCGCCTGGCAATCGTCGAAGGTGCCCTCCACGGCGATGTTGTGGACATTGGCCTCCGTGGCCGTGGTCATCTGCCGCCGCTGGACGTCGCTGATGCGGCCCTTGGGGTGGAGAATGAACACGTCGATGGCGTCGAGACCGCGGAAGGCCTCGATCGCCGCGGCGCCGGTATCGCCGGACGTGGCGCCGACCACCGTGGCATGGCCGCCGCGGCGCAGCAGGGCGCGGTTCATGAACCGCGACACAACCTGCATGGCCAAGTCCTTGAACGCGAGTGTCGGGCCGTGAAACAACTCTAGGATGAAAGCATTGGGGCCGATCTGGCTCAACGGAGCGACCGCCGGATGGTGGAAGCCGTCATAGGCTTCGGCCAGCACGGATTGCAGGTCGTCCTGGCACGGGTCGCCCGCAAGAAAGGGGCTCATGACCCGGTAAGCGGCGTCGGCATAATCGAGGCCGCAAAGCGCGGCGATCTCGTCCGGCGCAAGCTGTGGCCACGCCTCGGGCATGAACAGCCCGCCATCGGGGGCGAGCGCGGCCAGAAGCGCACCCTCAAAGGAGAGCGCCGGCGCCTCACCGCGCGTGGAAATGAACTTCAAGATCTGCCTCTCGCCGGAAATGGGGCTTTTCCGGCTGACCCTAGCGGTCAGAGGGGCCCCCCGCAACAAGGCCCAGACGGGCTCGTTAAGACCGATTGCCCCGGTACGCGCCCCAGAGATAGACCGCGTAGATCACCACCAGGCAAATGGCGAGGCCGAACCAGGTGATGGCATATTGCAGGTGGTTGTTGTCGAGCTGGAGCCGCGTCTGGCCGCCTTCCGGCCAGCCGCCCGGGACGTCGCTCGCACCCGCCTCCAAGAAGAAGGGCGCCACCTGGACAGTGCCGCTGGGGAACATCGACCGCGCCATGGCCGGCAGATCCCGGCTGAACCACTGATTGGCCACGAGGTCGTTGTCGGGAATGAAGACGCTCGGCTCCTCGGACGTGCGCACGAGCCCGGTGACGGCCACCACATCCTCGATCTGACCGAGTCGCCGGCTGGACGGATCGCGCAAAGTCTCCGGCACGAAGCCGCGATCGACGAGCACGACGGTGCCATCGAAGGTCTCGAGCGGCGTGATGACATGCCACCCCGGAGCGCCATCGTGCGACAAGGCATAGAGGTAGCGCTCGCGGCTGTGATGGAAGCGCCCCTCGGCGCGGACGGGATAGTAGGCGATATTGCCGCCTGCGCGGGCCAATTCGATGGCCTGTTGCAGGCTCATGGGCTTGCGCTCGGTCCGCGCCTCGATGCGGGCGATGATCCCTTCCTTCCACTCCAGGCGCTGGAGTTGCCACACGCCCAAGCCGATCAGAAGCGCCAAGCCCAAAAGGGTGGCGATGGTGAGCTTCACGAGTCCGCTGGTTTGCATGATGCGATGCGCCTCTATTCCGAGGCGAGCTTGCCTTCTTCGGCCTTGTGCCTGAACTGGAGCGCGATCAGCACTCCCTTAAAGGACCGAAGCAGGAGCAAAGGCAGGGCTAGCGCAAGGCTGCCCCATATGAGGGCGTGCAGCCAATAGGGCGGCTGGTAGTAGACCTCCACCAGCAGCGCCGCGCCGACGACGATGAACCCGGTGATCAGAATGACGAAAACCGCGGGTCCGTCGCCGGCCTCTGCGAAATCGTAGTCGAGGCCGCACACATCGCACCGGGGCGCAAGGGTGAGATAGCCGGCGAACAGCTTGCCCTTATGACAGGACGGGCAGCGCCCGGTCACGCCAGCCCACAGTGTGGACCCCAAAGGCGGCGGCGCGGTTCTTGTCTCGTCCATGAAAAGGTCCAAGCCAAAATGAAAAGGGGGCGGCCGCTCGACCGCCCCCCCTAATATAGGTGTACCAGGCCGCTAGTGGACTGGATAGTTGGCGCCCGCGCCCCACACATAGATGCAGGAGAACAGGAACAGCCACACCACGTCGACGAAATGCCAGTACCACGCGGCGGCCTCGAAGCCGAAATGCTGCTTCGGCGTGAAATGGCCTTGCAGCGCCCGGAACAGGCACACGAGCAGGAAGATCGTGCCGACGATCACATGGAAGCCGTGGAAGCCGGTGGCCATGAAGAAAGTCGAGCCGTAGATGTGGTTCGAGAAGCCAAAGCCCGCATGTACGTACTCGAAGGCCTGGAGGCTGGTGAACAGCAAGCCGAGAAGAACGGTGCAGGCCAGCGCCCAGGTCAGCGCCTTGCGGTCGTTGTGCAGCATCGCATGATGCGCCCAGGTCGCCGTGGTGCCTGAGGTCAGCAGGATCAGCGTGTTGACGAAGGGCAGGCTCCACGGATCGAAGGTGTGCCCGAAATAGCCGAGCCCGGGAATGCCGGTCTCCGCGCTCGGAATCGGCGGCCACTGACCGCCAAGCGCCTCGGTGCGGGCATAGGTGACGGCGTCGTTCGGGAACAGGGCGACGTCGAAATAGGCCCAGAACCAAGCGACGAAGAACATCACCTCCGAGGCGATGAACAGGATCATGCCGTAGCGCAGATGGAGTTGGACGACCGGCGTCTCGTGGCCCCCATGAGCCTCCAAGATGACGTCCCGCCACCAACCGAACATGGTGAGGACTACAAGCGCAAGCCCCGGAAGCACGTACCAAAGGTGCGGATCGCCGGCCTTCTTCGACATGAAATACATGATGAGGCCGATCGCCAGCGTGAACGCCCCAAGCGCGCCGATCAGCGGCCACGGGCTCGGATTGACGAGATGATAGTCGTGTTGCGGTTTAGCGTGGGCCTGGGCCATCGTTGCGTTCCCCTTCTCCCCAGTGTCTGTCGACGGCGCCTTGTCTGCGCCGCTTGATTTACGATCCGGATTTCTGCTCCGCCGGCGCCGCAGCGACGTCCGGCTGGTCGTTGTTACGGTAGAACGTGTAGGACAGAGTGATCTCGGAAATGTTCTTGGTCGTGTCGTCATCGACGATCTTGGGATCGACGAAGAAGGTTACAGGCATGTCTACGCTCTGACCGGCGGCAAGCGTCTGCCTGGTGAAGCAGAAGCACTGAATCTTGGTGAAGTAGCGCCCGACGGAGTCCGGCGCGACGTTGAAGCCGGCAGTTCCGGTGACAGGCTTGTCGGTATTATTGTGCGCCCTGAAGAATGCCAGCGTGCTCTCGCCGATCTTGACGTCTATGACGCGCTGCACCGGCTCGAAGGTCCACGGCAGATCACGGTCGACATTGGCGTCGAAGCGGATGGTGATGGTGCGGTCAAGCACCTCGCCGGGCGCCGCTTCGGCCCTTTGCGTGGCGCCGCCATAGCCTGTGGTCTGGCAGAAGATGCGGTAGAGCGGCACGGCGGCAAAAGATAATCCGACCATGCCGGCGACCAAGCCGGCCAACGCAAGGGCCACGAGACCCTTGCGGTCCCGCTTGTGATTATTAGTCTTGCCGCTCATGTCGCGCGCCGCCTCTCAGAGAGGTCTGACGGCGACATTGCCGCCGAGCCTGACAATGGTGACGATAAAGAACAGCACGACAAGCGCCCCAAGGATCCCGGCGATAGCCAAAGACCTCCTTCGCTGACGACGTTTGCGTTCGGTTTCCGCATCATTCATCACGACGCCCAGGTAAACGGCGATACGCCGCCGGTCGTGCCGAAGCCCTGCTCGACGAGAAGCACGGCGAAGAGCAGGAAGAGATATAGCACCGAAAACGCGAACAGATTCTTGGCCGCGCGTTCGGCCGCCTCCCCTTCCCGCGTGCGATAGCAGTCCACGGCGAAGACGACGAACAAGGCCCCGAGGATGGCGGCGACGACGCTGTACAGCATGCCGCCAAAGCCGAGAACCGTGGGCGCCATGCCGAGCGGCGCCAGGATGAGGCTGTAGATAAGAATCTGCCGGCGGGTCTCGTCGCCGCCATGGGTGACGGGCAGCATGGGCACGCCGGCGCGCTCGTAGTCGCGTGCGCGGAGCAGCGCCAGCGCCCAGAAATGCGGCGGGGTCCAAATGAAGATGATGAGGAACAACACGAAGGGGTCGAGGCTCACCGAGCCTGTGGCAGCGGCCCAACCTATCATCGGCGGGACGGCACCGGCGGCCCCGCCGATGACGATGTTTTGCGGCGTCGAGCGCTTCAGCCACATCGTGTAGACGAAGATGTAGAAGGCGATCGTGAGCGCGAGCAATCCGGCGGCGACCCAGTTCGCCATCAGGCCGAGGCAAAGCACAGACCCCACGGCGAGCACGGAGCCAAAGGCGAGCGCTTCCTCCGGGGTTACCGCGCCTCGCGGCACAGGGCGCCCGGCCGTGCGCGCCATGCGGGCGTCGATGTCGGCGTCATACCACATGTTCAGGGCACCAGAGGCGCCGGCGCCGACGGCGATGCACGCCAGCGCGGCGATGGCCAGGACCGGATGCATCGTGCCGGGTGCGACCACGAGGCCGACCAGCGCCGTGAACACGACCAGGAACATGACCCGCGGCTTCAGTAGCGCGAAATAGTCAGCGACATCGCCCCCCATGATGACGGGGTCGATCTTCCCTGACACTGCTTGGACTGTGGCGTCGGACATCAGCCTACTCACTCAAAGCGCCTCGTTAGTCCGCCTGCAACCGCCATCGGCAGCTATTTGATGCGCGGCAGCGTCTCAAAGGTATGGAACGGCGGCGGTGACGGCAGCGTCCACTCCAACGTGGTTGCTCCCGGACCCCACGGATTGGCGCCTGCCGGAACCTTCCGCGCGAACTGCACCGCGATACCGAACAGAAACACCACGAACCCCGCGAAGGCGAGATAGGAGCCGATCGATGAGACCATGTTCCAGCCGGCATAGGCATCGGGATAGTCGGCATAGCGACGTGGCATGCCGGCGAGGCCCAAAAAGTGCTGCGGGAAGAAGGCCAGGTTGGCGCCGATGAACATCAGCCAGAAATGCAGCTTGGCGATGCCTTCGGAATACATGTAGCCGGTCATCTTGGGCGCCCAATAGTACCAAGCCCCAAAGAGGGAGAAAACGGCGCCTAGCGACAGCACGTAGTGAAAATGGGCCACCACGTAGTAGGTGTCGTGGAACGAGCGGTCGACGCCGGCGTTGGACAGCACCACGCCGGTCACGCCGCCGATGGTGAACAGGAAGATGAAGCCGAGCGACCACACCATCGGAGCTTTGAAGGACAAAGAGCCGCCCCACATCGTCGCGATCCACGAGAAGATTTTGACGCCCGTGGGCACGGCGATGACCATGGTGGCGAACACGAAATAGGCTTGTGTGTTCACGTCCAGACCCGCCGCGTACATGTGATGGGCCCAAACCACGAAGCCGATCACGCCGATGGCGACCATGGCGTAGGCCATGCCGAGATAGCCGAAGATGGGCTTCTTGGAGAAGGTCGCCACGATCTGGCTGACCATGCCAAAGCCAGGCAGAATCAAGATGTACACTTCAGGATGACCGAAGAACCAGAACAGGTGCTGCCACAGCAGCGGATCACCGCCATGCTTTGAGTCGAAGAACGCCGTGCCGAAATTGCGGTCGGTCAGCAGCATGGTGATGGCGCCCGCCAGGACCGGCAGAGACAGGAGCAGCAAGAAGGCTGTCACCAGGACGGACCAGACAAAGAGCGGCATCTTGTGCAGCGTCATGCCGGGGGCGCGCATGTTCAGGATGGTGGTGATGAAGTTGATGGCGCCGAGGATCGACGACGCGCCCGCAAGATGGAGCGCCAGGATGGCGAAGTCCACGGCAACGCCGGGCGTGCCCGAGGTGGACAGCGGCGCATACATGGTCCAGCCCCCAGCAACGCCGCTGGTGCCGGGAGGTCCGGGCATAAACAGCGACAAGATAAGAAGCGCGAAGGCCGCGACCAGCAACCAGAACGAGATGTTGTTCATGCGAGGGAAGGCCATGTCCGGCGCGCCGATCATGAGCGGCACCATCCAGTTGCCGAAGCCGCCCATCGTGGCAGGCATCACCATGAAGAACACCATGATCAGCCCGTGCGCTGTAACGAAGACGTTGAACATCTCCGGGTTGCCGAAGATCTGCATGCCCGGCTGCATCAGCTCGGCGCGCATGCCCATGGACAACAGGCCGCCGATCAGGCCCCCGACGAGGGCCAGGATCAGGTACATCGTGCCGATGTCTTTGTGATTGGTGGAGAAGAACCAGCGACGAAAGAAAGTCGGATGATCGTCGTGATGGGCGGCTTCCGCCTGGGCGCTTGTTGCCATGACTGTCTTCCCTTATCGCCTTTTCGTTCTTTTGAGATCCGCGGCCTGTTGAGGCCACCTGTTCGTTCTTAGCTTCAGCCTATTGCTGGGCAGATGCCACTTTGCCGTCCGCATCGATCGCTGCGGACTTATGCTCGGCGACCCAGGCATCGTACTCGTCTTGCGAGACCACGCGAACGGCAATCGGCATGAAGGCGTGATTGCGGCCGCAAAGCTCGGAGCACTGGCCGTAATACATGCCTTCGCGCTCGGCGCGGAACCATGTCTGCTGCAGTCGGCCGGGCACGGCGTCGAGCTTGACGCCGAAGGACGGCATCGCCCAGTCGTGAATCACGTCGTTCGACTTGAGGCCGACGATGACGTTCTTGTTCACCGGCACGACCACTTCGTTGTCGACGGTGAGGAGACGCGGCTGACCCTCTTTGAGGCTGGCATCGGGCACCATGATCGAATCGAATTTGACCCCCTCGTCGGGATATTCGTAGCTCCAGTACCACTGGTTCCCCGTGGCGGTGATGGTGATATCGGCCTTGGGGAAATCGTACTGGGCGAACAGCAGCCGGAACGAGGGAATGGCGATGGCCACGAGGATGAAAATCGGGATCACCGTCCAGGCCACCTCGATCGGGGTGTTGTGCGAGGTACGCGAGGGCGTGGGGTTCCGCTTCTCGTTGAAGCGCGCCATCACGTAGATCATCAGCGCCAGAACGAATAGCGCGATGAGGGTGATGATGATGGTGACGTAGGTATGGAAGTCGTTGATCTGCGTCATGATCGGCGACGCAGCCTTCTGGAAGCCCATCTGCCAGGGCGATGGCTGACCATCACCGGCTAATGCAGGGCCGCTCAAGGCAAGACCGCCCGAGACAAGACCCGCAAGCGAGGCAAGAACCGTCAGCGTCCGGTGGAAGATCGCCATACCTTCACTCCTAAAGCCTGCTTCCCGCCCTTCCCTTCGGCAGGAAGGCTCGGGCTATTGTATTGGGCATGGGCAAATCCGCCCAGGCCGCCCTATAGCAGGGACAGCGCGAAGAATATTCATCGCCTTATAAATGCGTCGCCCCCGCTACGTATTCTTTGGACTTCCGGCCCTCCGTCATGGCGCGGAGATCGGAGGTTCTTTTGTGTTTTTAAAAACATAAAGGATATAGATTGGCAACACTCATGATTCAGCGCGCCTTGCGGCAAATTCACGCTTGACGTCGCGATTTCAGCCAGTTGCTGCAATGCGTTGCTGAGCCAACCGACATTCGTCAGGAAAGTCGCCGTCGAAATTTGGCCCCAATACTCGGCGATGGCCGTTTTCCATGCTGCGGATCGGCGCTTCACACCGGCCCGCCTCGCGATCTAAGACTTCAAGATTCTTCTCGCGCTTGATAAAGGCGGACGTCCCGGTCTTTCTGATGCTGATGGTCCCCCACATGCAAATCCTCGCGCGGCACTTCCGCCTCGCCAAATTCGCCCTGGCGCTCGCTTTCGTGGCCGCCCTGGCGGCCCAGGCGGGCGCGCAAGCCCCCGCGCCCGACGCCGCCGCCCCCGGAGCCACCGGGCCGGGAAGCGTGGTGAGGGAGACCCACGGCGCCTGGCAGGTCAGCTGCCGCACGCCGCCTGGCGCCAAGGAAGAGAAATGCGCCCTGGTGCAGAGCGTCACGGCCGAGGACCGGCCGAATGTCGGTCTGACGGTGGTGTTCTATAAGGCGATCGGCGAGAACAAGAAGCTGTTGCGCGTAGTGGTGCCGCTCGGCGTACTGCTGCCGACCGGACTCGGTCTCAAGATCGACAACGAGGACGTGGGAAACGCGCCCTTTCTCAAATGCGGCAAGCGCGGCTGCGTGGCCGAAGTGGTGCTGCAGGACGAGGTCATCGCCAAGCTCAAGAAAGGTGAGAACGCCATGTTCATCATCTTCGACACGCCCGAAGCCGGCATCGGCATCCCGGTATCCTTGCAGGGCTTTGCCGACGCCTTCGCCGGCTTGAAATAGCGGCAGTCTCCTTCGCGCATAAAAAAAATCGGCGGCAGAAAAGGAGAAATCTGCCGCCGATAATCCGTCTTGGGGGACGGACTTACGCCCCATTCCGTGCAGGGTCGGAAAGGGCGATGACTTGCCCAGTATATGGCAAAGGAGGGCCCGGTTTCAAGATTGAGGCACCCCCGGCGGGCGTCGCCTCTTAGGGGGCACAGACGTAGAGGTTGACTCTAGCGACCCGAGATCCCAGGTCAGGGGACATTCAGAGTGAACACTACAAAACGGAGACCGGCAGCGATGCAAGCTAAGCTTTTCACGCCTTTGACCCTTGGCGACCTGACATTGCCCAATCGCGTCGTCATGGCACCGCTGACCCGCAATCGGGCCGATCCCGACGGCGACGTGCCTTATGCGATCCATGCCGAATATTACGCGCAGCGCGCCTCGGCGGGCCTAATCATCACCGAAGCGACCCAGATCACACCGGAGGGCAAGGGCTATATCCAGACCCCCGGCATCCATAGCACCGAGCAGATCGCCGGCTGGCGCCAGGTGACGGACGCGGTCCACGCCAAAGGCGGGCGCATCTTCCTCCAGCTCTGGCATGTGGGCCGAATCAGCCATGTCTCGCTGCAGCCGGACGGCCAAGCCCCGGTCGCCCCCTCGCCGATCACCGCCAACGCCCAGACCTTCATCGCCTCGGGCTTTGCCGACGTGTCGACGCCTCGGGCGCTTGGAACCGAAGAGATCCCGCGGCTCCTGGAGGACTACCGCAAGGCCACCGAGAACGCGCGCAAGGCGGGGTTCGACGGGGTCGAGCTTCATGCGGCCAACGGCTATCTGCTCGATCAATTCCTGCGCGACGGCACCAACAAGCGCACCGACGCCTATGGCGGCAGCCTCGAGAACCGCACGCGGCTTCTGGCCGAAGTCCTCGCGGTCATCACCAGGATCTATCCGCCGAAGCGCGTGGGCGTCCGCTTCAGCCCGTTCTCCGGCTTCAACGACATGGCCGACAGCGATCCCATGACCACATTCGCCGCGGCCATCGCCCGGGCCAATGACGCCGGCATCGGCTACGTGCATCTCGTCGAGGGCCAGATGGGGCAATCCCGCGAGCTGCCGCCGGAAGCCGACATCGCCAAGCTACGCGCCGGCTTCGACGGGGCCTATATGGCCAATAACGGCTACGACCGGGAATTGGCGATCGAGGCCGTGGAATCCGGCGCCGCCGATCTCATCGCCTTCGGCCGCCCCTTCCTCGCCAATCCGGATCTCGTCGAGCGTTTGGAGAAGAACGCGCCCCTCAACGAGCCTGATCAGAGCACATTCTATGGCGGCGACGCCCACGGCTACACCGACTATCCGACACTGGAGGAAGCGGACGCCTGAGGACCCCTTGCGGCCTCCCCGTCCACAATTTCGGCCCGGTCCGGGTTACACTGTGACAGGGACGGGGCGATCGGAGGGATGGCTCATGAGTAGGTGCCGGCTGATGGGATCGAGGCGGTGCGGCGTCATCCTCGCGGCCCTGCTGCTTGCGGGCATCGCGCCCGGCCGGAGCACCGGCGAGGAGGCGCGCCCCGCAACAGGCCGGTTGGTGGCGACCTATGACGCCGGCCTTGCGGGCATGAGCCTCGGCACGTTCAAGGTGACCGCCAATATCGACGGGAGCGCGTATGAGATGGCGGCCGACGGCCGGTTCTCGCTGCTCGCCGGACTGCTCTACAGCGCCACCGCCAAGACGACCAGCCGCGGCACGCTCAAGCCAGCGGCGCCGCAGCCGGCGGCCTTCACCCTCGACTATGACGGCGGCAAGAAGCGCGAGCAGCGCCGCATGCGCTTCGACCACGGCGCCGTCAGCGACGTCGACATCGTCCCGCGCAAAAAGAAGAAAAACTTCCACGACATTCCTGTCAGCGCCGAGCAGCTCAAGGACGTGCTCGACCCGCTCACCGCGGCCTTCCTCTCCGTACGCTCCGACGCACAGGCCGGCGACCTGGCGGTCTGCGATCAGACCATCCCGGTCTACGACGGCAAGCAGCGCTTCGATCTGGTGCTCACGCCGAAGCGGTCGGAACGGCTCGGCGATAGCGCGCCCAGCGGTCTCGACGGTGATGCCGCCGTGTGCCGGGTGCGGTACAAGCCGATCGCCGGCCACCGGCCTGATCATCCCGGCGTGCAGTTCATGTCGAAGACCGACGAGATCGAGGCCTGGCTCGTGCCGGTGCCGCGCACGGGCCTTTACGTCCCCTACAAGATTCTGGTGCCGACCGGCTGGGGCAGCGGCTCGGTCACGCTCACCGGCATTAAAACCAAGCGCGGCGAGCCGCAGCGCGCTTCAGCGCCGTAGCTCAATAGGGCACGCCTTCGGCGGCGCGCTGGGCCTTGAGCGCTTTAGCGTACCATTCGAACTCTTGCAGAAAGCGGTCCGCCGATTTATCGATCCACGCCTCGTTGGACGAACCGTCCTCGTTGAGCGCGTCACCGATTGTCGGGATCGACAGCACTGTCGGGACGCTCGGCATGCCCATCTCGGATAGGATCGTGCGCAGCGCCACGGCCGCACGCACGCCGCCAAAGCGGCCGGCGGAATAGGACAGAATCGCCGAGGGCCGCCAGAAATACTCCTCGAGGAAGTGGTCGAGCAGGTTCTTCAAGGCCGGCGGAACCGATTGATTATATTCGGCGGAGACGATGACGAAGCCGTCCGCGCGGCGGAACAGATCGGCCAGTTCCTCCATCACGGGCGGCGCCTCGCCCTTGGGATACTCCTTGTACATCCGGTCGAGCAGCGGCAGCTGCTTCTCGCACGGGTCGACCAGGACGGGCTCGTCACCACGTGCCTGCAGCTTGTCGATGATGTAACGGGCGGCCTTGATGCCTTGGCGGTCGCGCCGCACGGAGCCCAGAATGACGGGAAACAGAAGTGTCATGACGTGTGCTTTGCAGACCTTAAATCACTTTGACTAGAGCGCTTGGGTCTCGAACAGGCGGTCGATGTCGCCCTTCCATGGGCCATGATAGGCGTCCAAGAGCTCGTCGGCGGGGGATTTCCCGTCCTCGAGAATCTCCCATAGACGCTTGAGGGAGCGGGTCTCGTCCTCGCCGCTGTCATTGAGCCGGGCGCGGCGGGTCAGCCCGCCTTGCGCCAGGGTGACGACATCGCGCGCCACATCGCGCAGGTTCCGGCCACGGAACGGCGTGGCGAGCCCAAGCTTGGGAACAGCGTTGCGCATCTCCTGCCGCTCTTCCGCCGTCCAGTCGGCGATCAGCGTGGCGGCACCGTCGAGCGCCGCGCTGTCGTAGAGGAGCCCCGTCCACAGGCCCGGCAGCGCCAGCAGCTCGCGGAATTGCCCGGCATCGGCGCCCCGCATCTCGATGAACCGCTTGAGACGAACCTCGGGGAACAGCGTGGTCAGATGGTCGACCCAGTCGTCCATGGTGGCTCTCACACCGGGCAGCGCTTGAAGCTTGCCGGCCATGAAATCCTCGAACGAGGCGCCGGCCACGTCGATATAGCGGCCGTCGCGATAGACGAAATACATCGGCACCTTGAGTGCATAGTCCACATAGCGCTCGAAGCCCATGCCGTCCTCGAAGGCGAAGGGCAGCATGCCGGTACGGTCCGGATCGGTGTCGCGCCACACCTCGGCGCGATAGGACTGGAAGCCGTTAGGCTTGCCTTCGGTGAAGGGGGAGTTGGCGAACAGCGCGGTGGCCACCGGCTGGAGCGCCAGGCCGACGCGGAGCTTCTGCACCATGTCCGCCTCGTCGCCGAAATCCATATTCACCTGGACCGTGGCGGTGCGGAACATCATGTCGAGACCGCGCTTTCCGCGAGTCGGCATGTATCGCATCATGATGCGGTAGCGCTCCTTCGGCACCAGCATCAGCTCATCCAGCGTCCATTTCGGCGAGAAGCCGAGGCCGAGGAACCCGATGCCGAGCTCGCCGGCCACCTCGCCCACTTGGGAGAGATGCTGACGCAGTTCCTCCTCGGTCTCATGGATGGTCGCGAGCGGCGCACCGGACAGCTCGAGCTGGCCGCCCGGCTCCAGACTGATGGAGCCGCCCTTGGGGCAATCCAGGCAGGAGAGCGCGATGATATTGCCGTTCTCACGCACCGGCTCCCAGCCGAAGCGCTCGTGATGGGCCTTGAGCAGCGCGCCGATGCCATGGTCCCCGAGATAGGGGACCGGCGTATGGTCCTTGATATTGAAGCCGAATTTCTCGTGCTCGGTGCCGATCGACCAGTCGGCTTCCGGCTTCGAGCCCGCCTCGAGATAGGCGACGAGTTCGTCCCGCGACTCGATGATGGGGCTCTGAGGCCCACTCACCCGTGTCGACATCGAGATGACTCCGCTTGGATCGAGGGGACATGGCCTTGGGAGGCAAGGCTAAGGTCCCGGAGGTAAAGGGGAACTCTATATCGCGCGCGGGCGAAAGCCCGGCAAGGGCCTGTGAGAGCCAATCACACAATGCTGATCCTGTGGCAACCGCCGCCGCCTTGCGCGCAAATGCCTCACACCATCATCCGGTGGTAGAGGTCGAACATGATCCAGAAGCTGCCGCCGAGCATGATGCAGATGAGCAGCGCGGCGAAGGCCAGCGCGATCAGATTCTCCCGCGGCGTGGTGCTCAAGTTGATGTGCAGGAAAAAGCGCAGATGGACCAGGACCTGAATGACCGCGGCCACGGCGATGATCACGAGGGTCGTCGTGCGGGGTAGCAGGCCGCTGGCCGCCAGACCGAACGAGATCGCCGTCAGCGCCACGGCGAGGCCGAGGCCGATCAGATAGGGTGTGATGCTGCGCTCAACCGGAAGTCCTGAGGCGTCCATTCAAAGTACCCCTGGCAGATAGACGACCGAGAAAATAACGACCCAGATGATGTCGAGGAAATGCCAGAACAGGCCGAGCCGCACCAGCCGCGAGGCGACGGGCTGCGTCAGCCCCTTGATCAGAACCTGGCCGATCATCACGAGGATCCACAGAATGCCGATGCTCACATGCAGGCCGTGCGTGCCGACCAGCGTGAAGAAGCCGGAAAGGAAGCCGCTGCGGTCGGGGCCTGCCCCTTGGGCGATCATGCCGGAGAACTCGCCGAATTCGAGATAGAGGAAGCCCAAACCGAGAGCCACGGTCACCACGAGCCACAGCAGCACGCGGGACCGATCAGCAGCGGCCAGCGCCACGGCGGCGAAGCCGAACGTGGTGCTGCTCAACAGCAGCAAGGCGGTCTCGCCGGCAGCGCGCTCCAGGCTGAACAGCTCCTTGCCCGTGGGACCGCCGGCGGTGTTGCCGAGCATCACCACATAGGTGGCGAACAGGAGCGCGAAGATCACCCCGTCGCTCATCAGGTAGATCCAGAAGCCGAACGCCTTCTCTTCGTATTTCTCGGCGCGAGCGGAGACTTGCGGGATGTCGGTCACGGTGGTCGCGGCGGCGGTCATGCTGCGCCCTCCGGCAGAGGCTGACCGGCAAAGCCCGGATCGTCTGCCATCTCGTTTTTCGGCGCCTTGGCCAGTTGCGCGAAGCGCGCATCCTCAATGGCCTTCACCTCACTCGCGGGGATCACCATGTCGGTGTCGTCTTGCGAAGCGCGAATGACGATGGCGAGGAAGATGACGGCGAGACACAGCAGCGCCAGCCACCAGATGTACCAGACCATCGAGAAGCCGAAGACGAAGCCCGCGCCGCCGATGACGGCGCTGAGGAAGGTGTTCTTCGGCAGGACGATATCGACGTAGCGGTCGGGCCGTTCGTAAGCGACGCCACGCTGCTTCATGTCCCAGAAGGCATCGATGCTCTGCACTTGCGGCACCAGGGCGAAATTATAGGGGGCTGGCGGCGATGAGGTCAGCCATTCCAGCGAGCGCCCGTTCCATGGATCGCCGGTCAGATCGAGCGCCTGCTGGCGGTCGCGGATGGACACGACGAGTTGGACGATCAGGCAGACGATGCCGAGCAAGATGATGAAGGCGCCGATGGCGGCGACGATCAGATGTGGCTGCCAGGCGGCGATCTCGTAATGCTCCATGCGGCGGGGCATGCCGAGCAGGCCGAGCACGTAGAGCGGCATGAAGGCAAGATAGAAGCCGATGATCCAGCACCAGAACGACCACGCACCCCATTTCTCGTTGAGCTTGAAGCCGAACGCCTTGGGGAACCAGAACATGTAGCCGGCCAGATAGCCGAACAGCACGCCGGGGATGATCATGTTGTGGAAATGAGCGATCAGGAAGGTCGTATTGTGCATCAGATAGTCGACCGGCGGCATGGCGAGCAGCACGCCGGACAGGCCGCCGATGCAGAAGGTGACGAGGAAGCCGATCGTATAGAGCATCGGCGGTTTGAAGATGATGCGGCCGCGATACATGGTCAGCAGCCAGTCGAACACCTTCACGCCCGTCGGCACGGCGATGATCGTGGTCATGACGCCGAAGAAGGAATTGACGTTGGCGCTCGAACCCATGGTGAAGAAGTGGTGCAGCCACACGGTGAAGGACAGCAAGCCGATGGCGCAGGTGGCCAACACCAGCGAGATATAGCCGAACAGCCGCTTCTGGCTGAACACCGCCACCACTTCGGAAAATACGCCAAAGGCCGGCAGGATGAGGATGTAGACCTCGGGATGACCCCACAACCAAAATAGGTTGATGTAGTTCATCATGTTGCCGCCCATGGCATTGGTGAAGAAGTGGAAGCCGGCGGTGCGGTCGAGCGCGAGCATGACGCAGGCGACGGTCAGGGCGGGGAACGCGAAGATCATCAGGACGCTGGTGACGAGCACGGTCCAGGTGAACAGCGGGAGGCGGAGCAAGGTCATGCCCGGCGCTCGGCATTTGATGATGGTGACGAGGAAATTGATGCCGGTCATGGTCGAGCCGACACCGGAGATGAGCACCGCCCACAGCCAGTAATCGACGCCGACGCCCGGCGTGTATTCCGGTCCCGAATAGGGTGGGTAGCCGGTCCAGCCGGCGGTCGAGAACTTGCCGATCACCAGCGAGATGAGCACCAGCCCGGCGCCGGCGGTGGTGAACCACAGGCTGATGGCGTTCATGAACGGGAAGGCGACGTCGCGCGAGCCGAGCTGCTGCGGCATGATCAGATTGATCAGCCCGGATAGGAAGGGCATGGCCATGAAGAAAATCATGATCGTGCCGTGGGACGAGAAGATCTGATCGAAATGGCCCGGCGGCAGATAGCCGTCGCTGTTGAAGGCGATGGCCTGCTGGCTGCGCATCATCGCCGCGTCGATGAAGCCGCGCATCAGCATGACCAGCGCCACCATGATGTACATGATGCCGATTTTCTTGTGGTCGAGGCTCGACACCCAGTCGAACAGCACGAGGCGCCAGGCGCCGAAATAGGTGATAACGGCCATGACCGACAGCGCGCCGAGGACAGTGACGCCGGCGCCGGACGCGGCGATGGCGCTGTAGAACGGCAGTGAATCGAAGGTCAGCCTACCGAAGAATTCCACGATCTCTCATTCCGCTGTTGCCGCCGCCGGAATGGTCGGGGCGGGATCGGTCACATCGCCGTGTCGCCATTTGGCGATGATCCGGTCGAACAGGTCCGGCTCGACACCGGAGTAATAGGTCACCGGCACTTTCTGGCTCGGCTTGGCCAGGCTCTTGTAGGTGCCGGCATCGAGTGTGTCGGAGGCGCTCTTCGCCTTCGCGACCCAGGCGTCGAAGTCGTCCTTGGTGGTGGCGACCGCCCTGAATTGCTGATCGGCGAAACCGGTGCCGCTATATTGGACGTTGCGGCCCCACATTTCCGCGGGCTCGTTTGCCAGCAGATGGAGCCGCGTTTGCATCCCAGCCATGGCGTAGATCTGTCCGCCCAGCGCCGGGATGACGAGCGAGTTCATCACCGTGTCGGAGGTGATCTTGATGTTGAGCGGCGTGCCTGCGGGGAAAACCAGCTCGTTGACCGCGGCGATGTTCTGCTCGGGATAGATGAAGAGCCACTTCCAGTCTTGCGCCACCGCCTGGACCTCGAGCGGGGTCACGCCGGTATCGATCGGATTGTAGGGATCGAGGCGATGCGTGCCGGGCACGAGATGGAAGCCGAGCCAGATGATGATCGCCGCCGGCACGCCCCAGACGAGAATCTCGATGGGCCAGTAATAGGCGAGATTGGGCGTGTAGCGCGCGCCGCGGTTGGTGCCGCGATAGCGCCAGCAGAACAGCGCGGCCATGATGAAGACCGGGACGATGACGATCATCATGATCGTCAAGCCGTCGAACAGCAGCTGACGTTCGGCAAGCGTAATCGGACCGTTGGGATCGAGATCGGGGCTCGTCAGCGCGCCGCAGCCGCCGCATAGCAGCGCCAAGCCAAAAGCCAGGATGATCTGCGATCGATAGGCAAGAGCTTGTCTCACGATCACGCCTTGCGGTTCGATGGGGCAGTCGGATGTCCGATTCGCCGCAAAGGCTAACGGTTTCCATCCGATTCGGCGACCCTCAAAGGCACGAACGCCGGTTCATTGTGAAAAATGCGTCAAGTCTGTTTCAGACGATCGTCGGCGCCCGCACGCGCGCGCAGCAATCCTTTGAGCGGCGCGACCGACGACACCCTTCGCTGCGGATCGGCGTTACCGACTAGCGGAAGGGATATTTCACAAGACCCTTGGAGCAGGCCTTCTTAAACTCCCGCTTGGAAATGAGACCGTCCTGATCTGCACCGTCGGCCAACTTGAAGTTGACGATGAAGGGAGCGGCGTTGTTCCAGTCGAGATATTTTCCGGAAGGAACCGCCGCCTTCCACACGGTCTTGCACTGCTTCTTGGTCAAGACGGCGGATGGGCGGCCCGAACTCATGGTGGCGGCGGACGCATATCCGGCCCCAATCACCACAGCGCAACCGATAACGAGTGCCAGCGCTTTCATCGACTCCTCCATTCGTATCAGCGAACGACGGTGCCACGCTGGCAGAGGAAGCTTACCTCTCCTTTGCAGATTTGGATCGGACTTAGGGAAAATTGGGTCTCGGATCGATCAGCGCCAATCACCGAGTACGGCGTTGACGAGAGCAAGACAGGCGACGCTCGCGGTATCGGCGCGCATGACGCGCGGACCGAGCGAGATGGGCAGCACGTAAGGCTGCCGCATCAGCAGGTTGCGCTCTTCCGCATCGAAGCCGCCCTCCGGCCCTATCAACACGGCGAGCGGCCGCGCGTCTTGCGCCGACAAGGCCTCGATGGGCGATGCGGCCGGCGCGGCTTCATCGGCGAAGATCAGGAGACGGGCCGCGTCCCATTGTTCGAGAAGCTTGGATAGTTTCTCAGGCGCCGCCACCTCCGGCACGCGCAGGATCCCGCATTGCTCGGCCGCCTCGATGGCGTTGGCCTTGAGCCGGTCAGTGTTGACCCGCTCGGCGACGGTGCGGCGGGTGATCGCCGGTTGCAGCCGGCTGACGCCCATCTCCGTCGCCTTCTGGGCCATATAGTCGAGTCGGGCACGCTTGATGGGGGCGAAGAGATAGTGCAGATCGGGACCTTGCTCCTGCGGCCGCGTCTGATGTTCGACCGCGATCTGCGCCTTCTTCTTGCCGATGCTGTCGAGACGCGCGCACCATTCGCCGTCCACACCGTTGAAGACAAGGACATGATCGCCGGGCTTTGATCGCAGCACGTTTCCGAGATAGTGCGCCTGCTCGGGCGACAGGGCGATCTCGGCCCCGGCACTCATCGGAGACTTGACGAAAAGCCGCTGGAGTTTAGAGGCCATGAAGTAGGGTCCGCGAAGCTGACAAGGCGAAGTGAAGCGAGACATGCCACGTCCCGTATCCGAAGACAAAGCGGCAAGCGTCGCCGACGCAAGCGCTAAGAACTGGGTCGACCGGTTCGCGCCAGCGCCGCTCCTACCCTATCTGCGGCTGGCCCGTGCCGACCGGCCGGTCGGCTTCTTCCTGCTCGGGCTGCCGTGCTTCTGGGGCGTGGCCTTCGCGGGGCTTAGCATCGGCGCCCCCTACCCCGACCCGTCTCTCTTGCTGCTGTTCGCCATCGGCGCCATCGCCATGCGCGCGGCGGGCTGCGTCTATAACGACATCGTCGACCGGGACATCGACGCGCAAGTGATGCGCACGCGATCACGGCCGCTGCCGAGCGGGCAAGTGACGGTCACGGCGGCCGCCGTATTCATGCTTGCGCTTTGCGCCGTGGGGCTCGCCGTGCTGCTCAGCCTCAACAGTTTCTCGATTTGGCTCGGCTTCGGCGTGATCCCCATCGTGGCGCTCTATCCGTTCGTCAAACGCATCAGCCATTGGCCCCAGGCCGTATTGGGGCTCGCGTTCAATTGGGGCGCGCTCGTGGGCTGGGCAGCGGTGCTCGGCGGCCTCGGCGCGGCGCCCGCCCTGCTCTACGCGGGCGCGGTGGCGTGGACCATCGGCTACGACACCATTTACGCGCATCAGGACCGCGAGGACGACGAACTCATCGGCATGAAGTCGACGGCGCTCAAATTCGGCGCCTCGACCAAAGCGTGGCTGACGATGTTCTACGGCGCGGCGTGGCTCTTGATCGCCGGCGCGGGCCTGCTCGCGGAGGCCGGAATCGTGTTTCTCATCGGCATGGGCGTGGCGGCTGCGCAGCTCGGATGGCAAGTGGCCACGCTCGATATCGACGATACGGACAACTGTCTGGCGCGCTTTCGCTCGAACCGCGATTTCGGGGTGATCGTTTTTGTCGCAGCAGCGGTCGATATGGGGCTTGCATCATTGGCCTAGAAGGCCGATTCAGGACTCGAGAAACGCGGGGCCCTGGAAAAGCAAGAGGCCCCGGAGCGATGCCCCGAGGCCCTTGGTGACGCCTTGCTGTTAGCTTCCTTATTGGCTGCCTTGAGGTAGCCTTGATTGCCATGATCTTGCCACGGAAGTTTTCCCGGACGCTTAATGGACGTCGTTAATGACCGGTAGCTTCCCACATAGTTTAGAGAGTCTTCTCGTCGCCCCATGACCGCAGTGACCCAAAAGAAAATTTCGCCCGCAGCGCCGCCGCTGGAAGAAGATTACGCACTTCTTAAAGACGCGGTGCGCGCCGGCGGCGCCCTGGCGCTGAGCTATTTTAAGCAGAAGCTCCAGGTTCAGACGAAACCAGACGGCTCGGAGGTGAGCGAGGCCGACCTTGCCGTCGACGTCGCGCTCAAACTCGAACTCATGTCGCGCCGCAAGGACTATGGCTGGCTGTCGGAGGAAAGCCCCGACGACCGCGAGCGCCTCAAGCATTCGCGCGTGTGGATGATCGATCCCATCGACGGCACCGGCGCTTACTTGCGCCACGTCCCGGAATGGACGGTGTCGGCGGCGCTGGTCGAGGACGGCGTGCCGGTGCTCGGCGTGGTGTATAATCCGGCGTCGGACGAGTTCTTCCATGCCATGCGGGGCCACGGCGCCTTCCTCAACGACACGCGTATTCACGCGAGCGACAAGCCGACGCTCGACGGCGCCAAGATGATCGCCAGCGGCGGGCTGTTCAAAAAGAAGATCTGGCAGGAGCCCTGGCCTGAGGTGACGGCGCGCTGGGTCAACTCCGTCGCCTACCGGCTGGCGCTGGTCGCCTGTGGCGAAGGCGATGCCACCATCTCGCTCACCGCCAAGGCCGAGTGGGACCTTGCCGCCGCGGCGGTGATCATGGACGAGGCGGGCGGCATCACAACCGATCACCGCGGCAACCCGCACGCGTATAATCGCGAAAACCCCAAGTTTCCGAGCTTGGTGGCAAGCGGCAAGGCCTTGCATCCGCTCCTGATCGAGCGCACAGGCCGCATAGACCTTTAGGGCACATTTGGGCATGGTGCCGGCGATTTACCGGCATCAAGGGGGCTTGCGGAAGCATGGCTGCGAAAGGCGAAACCACGGCGGACGGGCAACAACTGCTCCATCTCGTATTCGGAGGCGCGCTGACCGAGTTGGACAAGGTCGAGTTCCAAGATCTCAAAAAGCTCGACATCGTTGGTATTTATCCCAATTACGCGCTCGCTTACGATGCCTGGAAGGATGCCGCCCAGCGGACGGTCGACGACGCGCATATGCGCTATTTCATCGTCCATCTGCACCGGCTGCTCGACCCTGAGCACCCCACGAGGGCCAAGGGCTAGGGTCGGGCGCTTTACGCTTCCAAGGTTTTCGCCTTAAAGGGTGCGGGAGCCCCGTGCTAGAAGGGGGCGGCGCGAGCGGCACCACCTGGCGGGCCGGCTCATGAATCGGGGAAACTCTTGAAAGATCAGCTATTCAGAGACTCAAACGCGATCTCCAGGGGCGCCGACGAGCTCAACGCCAATTATTCCACGGCGGACATCGTCAAGCGCATCTGGAAAGAGCATCTGCGCCCCCGCGCCAGCCTGCTCAGCGTCGCCGTGGCGGCAATGCTGCTCACCGCGGTGACCACCGGCGCCATCCCCTTCCTCATTCAACGCACGGCCGACGACGTGTTCGTCGCCAAGCAAGAGCAGATGGTCCTCTGGATCTCCGTGGCCATTGTGGTCGTCACGGTGATCAAGGCGATCTCCGAATATATTGCCGACACCACCGTGGCCTATCTCGGTCACCGCTTCATCGCCGATTTGCGCATTCAGATGTTCGCCAAGCTGGCACGGGCCGATCTCAGCTGGATCCAGACCGTGCATTCGGGGCGGATCCTGTCGAGCTTCCTCAACGACGCCAATCTGATCCGCGCGACGGCGAGCCGCTCGATGGTCACGCTCGGCGAGAACTTTCTGAAAGTGATCATCTTGGTCGGCTCGATGTTCTACATGGACCCGCGCTTCTCGGTGCTGATCCTCATCTTCCTGCCGCTCGCAATCATCATGCTGTCGCGCCAGCGCCGCAAGATGCGCAAATCCACCACCAAGTCCCTGCAAGAGACCGGCGATCTGTCGGCCTTGATCACCCAGACCCTGCGCGGCATGCGCGTGGTGCGGGCCTATCGCCAGGAAGGCCAAGAGGAGGCGCGCGCCGCCTCGGCGATCAACCGGGCGCTTGAGTTTACCATGCGCGGCACGCGCGCCCGCGCCCTGTCGAGCCCGTCGATGGAGCTCTTGGTGGGTTTTGGCTTCGCGCTCGCCATCTATTTCGCCGGTACCCAAGGCGTGCGCGGCGATCTCACCCTCGGTCACTTCATGGGCTTCATGACGGCGGCGCTGCTCATCTACAGCCCGCTGAAGAGCGTCGCCACCTTGCAAACCCAGCTGCAAGAGGGCGTGGCCGCGGCAAGCCGCGTGTTCGGCGTGGTCGACCATCCGATCAATCTGGTCGAGCTGCCGGACGCCAAACCGCTGGCGCTCGACAAGGGCGAGGTCGAATTCAAGGACGTCACCTTCGCCTACGATCCGGAGAGTGTCGTGCTGAAGGGCGTCAGCCTCATCGTGCCGCCGGGCAACACCGTGGCCTTGGTGGGACCGTCAGGCTCGGGCAAGAGCACGATGGTCAATCTCGCGCTGCGCTTCTTCGATCCCGGGCAGGGCCAGGTGCTGATCGACGGCCAGGACATCAAGCATGTGACGCTCAACTCCTTGCGCGAGTCCATCGCGCTCGTGACGCAAGACCCGGTGCTGTTCGACGACACGATCCGCGCCAACATCGCTTATGGAGCGAAGCCGGTGGTGGAGGACGAGGTCATTGCCGCGGCAAAGGCGGCGGCGGCGCACGACTTCATCATGGGCCTGCCGAAAGGCTACGACACGCGCGTCGGTGAGGCCGGTGGGCTGCTGTCGGGCGGCGAGCGCCAGCGTATCGCCATCGCTCGGGCGATCTATAAGGACGCGCCGATCCTGTTGCTCGACGAGCCGACCAGCTCGCTCGATTCCGAGGCCGAGGCCAAAGTGCAGGCGGCGCTGGAAGGCTTGATGAAGGGCCGCTCGGTGCTGATGATCGCCCATCGGCTGTCGACGGTGAAGAAGGCCGACTTCATCTGCGTGCTCGACCAGGGCCGCATCGTCGAAATCGGCCGCCACGATCAGCTCGTCGCCAAAGGCGGGCTTTATACCCGACTGCACAGCACCCAATTCGGCATCACCGGCGGTTTTGCGGACGCTGCTCCGGATGCGGACGAGCCCGTCGCCGTGGCCGGCGAATAACGGCGCCTGAAGGGGATGTTGAAACGGCTGCTAGCGTCAAAGCCCGCCGTCGCCATAGTGAGTGCGATTGCCGCGAGCTATATCCGCCTCGTCTACGCCACGAGCACGATCAAGCGCGAACCGGCCGACACCGACGCCAAGCTGTTCGACCAGCATCCGCAGGTGCTCGCGCTGTGGCATGGCCAGTTTCTGCTCTTGCCCAATTTGAAGCCCAAGCGGGCGGCCGACGTGAAAGCCATGGTCTCGCGCCACGGCGACGCGAGGATGCTCGCCGCGGTGCTGAGGCGTTTCGGCATGGAGTTGATCCGAGGCGCGGGCGCCGGAGCGAGACGCAAGGACCGTGGCGGGGCCACGGCCATGCGCGAGTCCTTGCGCGCGCTCACCGCGGGCGCCACCGTGGCCATGACGGCGGACGTGCCGCCGGGGCCTGCACGCCGCGCCGGTAACGGCGTCGCCACGCTGGCCGCCAAGTCGGGACGGCCCGTGGTGCCATTCGCCATCGCCACCAGCCACTTTCTCAAGCTTCCCACCTGGAGCGCCTTCACCGTCAACCTGCCCTTCTCGACGCTCGCCGTCGTCATCGGCGATCCTGTCCCCGTAGCGGCGCTTGACGAGACGGAGATCGAGACGGGACGCGCGGCCGTCGAGCGGGCGCTGGCCGAGGTTACGGCACGGGCCTACGCGCTTGCCGGCGCCACCGACCCGCTCAGCAAGGAAGCGCGGTCGAAGCCCGGCCTGTCGCTCAAGCTCTATCGTCTGGTGACGCAGCTTGCCGCACCGGTCGCACCGGCGATCCTCGCGTGGCGCACGCGGCGCGGCAAGGAGGAGCGCGACCGGCACGGCGAACGCTACGGCCGCGCCAGCGCGCCGCGGCCGTCAGGCTTCCTCGCCTGGTTCCATGCGGCGAGCGTCGGTGAGGTCAATGCCGCCCTGCCGGTGATCGATGCGATGGCGCGGGAGCGGCCGGACATCCATCTTCTGCTTACCACGGCGACCGTCACCTCGGCGCGGCTCGCGCGCGAGCGGCTGCCCAAGGGGGCCATCCATCAATATGTGCCGCTCGACCGGCAGACCTATATCCGCCGCTTCCTCGCCCATTGGCGGCCCGACCTTGCCGTGCTCGTCGAGTCCGAGATCTGGCCCAACCTCGTACTGGAAACGAAGGCCGAGAAGATTCCCCTCCTCCTCATCAACGGCCGCATGTCGACCGGGACCTTCAGGGCCTGGCGGCGGCGTCCGGGCATCAGCCGGCCGCTGTTCTCGGCCTTCGACCTGGTGCTGGCGCAGAATGACAGCCTGGCCGAACGCTTCGCCCAACTCGGCGTGGCGCAATCCCGCGACGCGGGCAATCTCAAGGCCGATGCACCGCCGCCGCCCGTCGACGCGGACGGCAAGGCGGAGCTCGCCGCGGCGCTGTCGGGGCGGCCCGTGTGGCTGGCGGCAAGCACGCATCCTGGCGAGGACGAGGTGATCGCCGCGGCGCATACGCTGATGAAGCGGACCCTGCCCGATCTCCTCACCATCATCGTGCCGCGGCATCCCGACCGCGGACCGGATATCGTCGAGCTGCTGAGGGCGGCGGGCCTCAAGGCCATGCTGCGGTCCGGCGGCGGCATGCCCGAGAGCGGCACGGACGTCTATGTGGCCGACACGATCGGCGAACTCGGCCTGTTCTATGCGCTGGCCCCCGTCGCCGTGATCGGCGGCTCGCTGGTGGCGCGCGGCGGCCAAAACCCGGTGGAGGCCATCAAGCTCGGCGCGGCCGTGCTCACCGGCACCAACTGGCAGAACTTCCGCGATTCCTACGCGGAGCTGCTGAAGGTCGGCGGGGCTAAGGAGGTCGGCGATGCGGGCAGCCTCGCGGCGGCGGCGCTCGAACTGTTGCAGGACGATGCCGCGCGCGGCGCCATGATGGTGCGGGCCGAGGCAGCGATTGCCGCCATGAGCGGCGCGCTGCCGCGCACGCTTGCAGCCCTCGAAGGCTATTTGCCGCCAAAGGCGAGCTTGAAAAATGCGTCTTAAGACTCCCGCCTGGTGGTATCGCAAGCAGGGACTGCTCGCCTCCGCGCTGGCGCCTGCAGCGGCGCTCTATGGGCGCATTGCCGGGGCGCGCATGGCCAAGGAGGCGGCATATCGCTCTGCGTTGCCGGTGATCTGCGTCGGCAATTTCACCGCGGGCGGCGGCGGCAAGACGCCGACGGCCATCGCCATCGCCACAGCGCTGAAGGCGATGGGCCGGAAGCCGGCTTTTCTCACGCGTGGCTATGGCGGCGCGGCCAAGGGCGTTATACGCGTCGCGGGACAGAGTGCCGATGAAGTTGGCGATGAGCCGCTGCTCCTCGCCGAGATCGCGCCGACTTTCGTTTCGGCCGACCGGGTCGCCGGCGCCAAGGCCATCGAGGCGAGCGACGCCGATATCATCGTCATGGATGACGGCTTCCAGAATCCGGCGCTGGCCAAGGATGTCTCGCTGATCGTGGTGGATGCTGCCTCAGGCCTCGGGAATAAGCGCGTCATCCCGGCCGGCCCATTGCGCGCGCCGCTTGCGGGGCAGATCGCCCGGGCCGATGCGCTGGCCGTGATCGGCGAAGGCACCAAGGCCGCGTCGCTGATCGAAATGTTCGAGCGCGCCGGAAAGCCGGTGCTCAAGGCCAAGATCGCGCCCGATTGCGATTCGCGCTGGCTCGGCGTCTTGCCGGTAATCGGCTTCGCCGGCATCGCGCGTCCGGCCAAGTTCTTCGCCACGCTGCGCGGCAACGGCGCGCGGCTCCTCGACAGTCACGCTTTCCCCGACCATCACCGATTTAAGGAGCGCGAGGCGCAGCGCCTGCTTAAAGCGGCGAACGAAAAAGGCGCGATGCTGGTGACGACGCAGAAGGACTGGGTGCGCCTGCCCGACGACGATCCGGAAAGCGCGGTCACCGAGCTCAAGAACCGCTCCCGCCCCTTCCCCATCGTGGTGACGTTCGAGGATGCGGAAAAGCTGCGGGACTTGCTGAGCGTGCCGGCCGCCAAGCCTTAGTCGTTGACGGATATGGACCGCGTGTCGCGGAAGCGCTTGAGCGAGGTTTCCGCGTCGGCATAGGCCTCTTGCAGTTCCACGCTCCAATAGCGCAATTCGTCGAGCGGGATGGCCTTGCCGGTGACGGCGCAACGCACGAAGTCGCCGGGTGTTATCACCTGGACCTCGCCGTCGAGATATTTGAGTTTGGCCTCGCCCTTGAAGCCGAGATTGCGTTCGAAGCGGTTCATCAAATCCGTCAGACTCTGTTGCGGTCCGTCACCATAGCGTCACGGCCGATCAGTTGGAAGCCGCGCTAAAGAAGACTCCCCTGCTTTCCGTCGGAGGGGGCGCGCGTCTGTTTGCCGGTTGCTTCGGCCTTCTTCGCCGCGCCCTCGGGTCTAGCCCCGCGCGGATCGGCATGGGCGTCAACATGGCCATCGGCGAACTGGATGTCCAGGGCCGCCCCTGGCGTCACCTCGCTGGCATAGCGCAGCATGGTGCCGTCGGCGGCGCGCACCAGGGTGAAGCCGCGCGCCAAGACATTATGATAGCCGAGGGTGGAGAGCAGCTTCGCCTGGCCGTCGAGACGGCGCCGGGCGCGATCCACGAGCGTATGCAGAGACCGGGCCTTCGCGCGGTCGAGACGGATGAGCTTGTCGCGGCCTTGGCTTGCCGCCCGCGCCACGAGATGGGGACGCAGACGCGAGCCAGCGCGATCAAGTCCGGTGCGGTGAGCCACCGCATTGGCGAGCAGCGCGCGGGGCAATTTGTGGCTCGCAGCATCGAGGCGCTGGCGCGGCAGACCGAGGATGTCGGCGCGGCGCGGCAGCCCGCGGGCGGACCCGAGAAAGCGGCTGCGGAAGTTATCCAACGCGCGGCGGAGCGTGCTCGCGCCGCGCAGGCCGAAACTCCGCACCGCAATGAGAAGTTCGGCGCGCACCGGCACGGCGCGCTCGGCGGCCGCGGTCGGCGTCGGCGCGCGGTGATCGGCGACAAGGTCGATGATGGTCCAGTCGGTCTCGTGACCGACCGCCGAGATCAGGGGGATGGCGCTCGCGGCCACGGCGCGGGCGACGATCTCCTCGTTGAAGCCCCACAGATCCTCGAGGCTGCCGCCGCCACGGGCGACGATGATGAGATCCGGACGCGGCATCAGCGCAGCCGGGCCGGCGTTGAAGCCGTGAATGGCCGCGGCCACTTCGACCGCGCAGGTCTCGCCCTGCACGCGCACCGGCCACACCAGCACATGGGTGGGGAAGCGATCCTCCAAGCGATGGAGGATGTCGCGGATCACCGCGCCGGTGGGCGAGGTGACCACACCGATAATGCGTGGCAGATAGGGCAGCGCTTTCTTGCGCGCCTCGTCGAACAGGCCTTCGGCGGCGAGCTGTTTTTTTCGCTGCTCGAGCAGCGCCATGAGCGCGCCGACGCCGGCGGGCTCGATGTCGTCGATGACGATCTGGTATTTCGAGCGGTCGGGATAGGTGGTGATCTTGCCCTTGGCGATGACCTCCAGCCCCTCCTCCGGCTTGAACTTCAGGCGGGCGAAGGTCGAGCGCCAGACGACCGCCTCGATGCAGGCCTTCTCGTCCTTGATGGTGAAATAGCAATGGCCGGAGGCGTGGGGCCCGCGATAACCGGAAATCTCGCCGCGCAGGCGCACCAGGCCGTAGGCGTCCTCCACCGTCCGCTTGAGCGCGAAGGCGAGCTCGGAGACGGTGTATTCGACGAGATTCGTCGCGGATTCTTTTGGGATGCGGCTTGCCATTTCTCACGTCATCTCGTTTTCGCGGACGCGCCGTCTCGTGCTAAGAGCGCCCGGATCGCCTTACATAGGGCATATAGGCCCTTAGGTAAGCGGACAAGGGCAGCGAACAACGGGAGCTAGGGCGCGGTGAATGTGCTTCTGATCGGCGGCGGCGGACGCGAGCATGCGCTCGCCTGGAAGCTCAAGCAAAGCCCCCTGCTCGCAGCGCTCTATTGCGCGCCGGGCAATGCCGGCATCGCCGACATCGCCGAATGCGTGGCGCTCGAAATGGCCGACCACGACGCGGTGGCGCAATTTTGCAGCGACAAGGCGATCGGCCTGGTGGTGGTCGGGCCCGAGGCGCCGCTGGTCGCCGGTCTCGCCGACGATCTCGAGGCCGAAGGCATCGCCGTGTTCGGACCGTCCAAGGCGGCGGCGCAGCTCGAGGGCTCCAAGGGCTACACCAAGGATCTCTGCGCCGAATACGGCATCCCGACTGCCGCATACGGGCGCTTCAAAGAAGCGTCGCCCGCCAAATCCTATGTGGCCGCGCAACCGCCACCCGTGGTCGTCAAGGCGGACGGGCTCGCCGCCGGCAAGGGCGTGGTGATCGCCAACTCGCATTTCGAGGCCTATTCGGCCATCGATGCCTGCTTCACCGGTGCCTTCGGGGAGGCCGGCGCGGAGGTCGTGGTGGAGGAGCATCTTAGCGGCGAGGAGGCGAGCTTCTTCGCCCTGGTGGACGGTGAGACCGCCCTGCCGCTGGCCACCGCACAAGACCACAAGCGGGCGCATGACGGCGACAGCGGCCCTAATACTGGCGGCATGGGCGCCTATTCGCCTGCGCCGATCATGGACGAGACATTATGCAAGCGCGTCATGGACGAGATCATCACGCCCACGGTCGCGGCCATGAAAGCGCGCGGCACCCCATTCAAAGGGGTGCTCTATGCGGGGCTGATGATCCAGGACGGCGCGCCCAAGCTCATCGAATATAATGTGCGCTTCGGCGATCCGGAGACGCAAGCACTGGTCATGCGCCTCAAGTCGGACCTGCTGCCGGCGCTGCTCGCCACCGCCCAAGGCAAGCTCGGAGGAATCACGCTCGACTGGCACGACGCGGCGGCGCTATGCGTGGTGATGGCGGCCAAGGGCTATCCTGGCGATTACCAGAAGGGCACCGAGATCAAGGGGCTCGACGACGCTGCCGCCGGCGCGGATGTCGAGATCTTCCATGCCGGCACCGCGCGCGACGGCATGCGCATCCTCGCCACCGGCGGGCGGGTGCTCGGAGTGACGGCGCGGGGGCAGGATATTGCTGCCGCGCAAGCGCGCGCCTACGCGGCGGTGGACAAAATCGACTGGCCGGGCGGGTTCTGCCGCCGCGACATCGGCTGGCGGGCGGTCAAGCGCTAGGGCCGCATCGCCACCACCTAGTCGCCACCAACACACCTCATCGCCCCCAAGATGGTATGCGAATTAGCAAGAGATTCACTTGCCTCGGGCAAAGTGGGGGACTTCGACGCGTTTTTGCCGTTTTCTGGTGGTGAAGCGTTGCGAGTTCATGATGGCGTCACTATCTGCAAGTCATCTGGCACCTCTTTGGAGAATCAAATGACGCACGACCTGCCCGTATCCAAGAAAACCCTGTGTGGGTTTATGGGGGTCGTTGCCATTCTCTTCTACATTTGGCTGTTGACCTGGTCCGCTCCGGTCCACGCCGCGCCGGGCATCGTCGCCCCGCCGCAAGGCCAGGCTTCGCAGGTCCAGCAGGCCAAGATTTTCCAGCGCGGCCGCACCCCGCAATATCCTTATGCCACCGGGGTCGGGCCCCGCGGCCGGCAGTATTATTTCGGCTTCGTGCCCTACGAGAAGGGCAATATCGAGATCCAGGCGCTCCAGCGCGCCTATCCGGAAGCCAATTACCCGCCCAGCATGCGCTACTGGACTCCTGAGTCGAACTACTAGCCGCGCGCGGTTCTCCTCTTCTTTTCCTCCTGCTCCACATACGCCGGACGCTCGCGCCGCTGCTCTGCTGTGGGCCGCTTGTCGCGCCCAAGCGGACTTGCCCTGCCCTGAGACAACGCGGCTCGCGCACAGTCCGCCGGCATTTCTCTCAAATTTTCTTCTAACGTTTGCTCTGCTGTTTCAAGTATAGCAAGACGTTACTCACGCCTTGTTCACTGCATTACTCAACGTAATATTAGGCCGGCGCAGGGATGATTTGGTCTCACCCCATGGAGACTGATATGCGCCCCCTAATGATCGCCCTGAGCTTTCTCATTCTGTCGATGTCTGCCGCCCTCGCCGCCGAAAGCGTCGGTCAGCGCTGGGAAGAGTCCCTCCTCACCCATAAGCGGAATGGCACGCTCCCTGGCCCCCGCCCCGGCCAGAAATGCCTGTGGTCCCAGCAGCTCAACGGTTGCCTGTGGTACACGCCGGGCAAGTGGAACCTGAACCTGCAGAACTAGGCCTTAGCTGACTGCCCTCAGCGGCGGGCGGCGAAGAAGGCCTTGAGCAGGGCGGCGGCTTTGGCCTCGCCGATGCCGCCATAGATCTCCGGCGCGTGGTGGCAGGTGGGCTGCTGGAAGAAACGGGGCCCGTGCTCCACCGCACCGCCCTTCTCGTCCCCGGCGCCAAAATAGAGCCGGCGGATGCGGGCAAAGGAGATGGCCGCGGCGCACATGGCGCACGGCTCCAGCGTTACATAGAGATCGCAGCCGACGAGCCGCTCGCTTGAGAGCTTGGCGCAAGCCTCGCGGATGGCCAGCAGCTCCGCATGAGCCGTGGGGTCGCGCAATTCCAGGGTCCGGTTGCCGGCCCGCGCCAGCACCTCTCCGCCAGCGCTCACGACGACGGCGCCAATGGGTACCTCGCCCCGGTCGCGCGCGGCCTCGGCCTCCGCGAGCGCCAAGTCCATTGTGCTCATATCCATTGTGCTCATATTCATGGGCCGCTTGCTTGAGTCCCCCGCATCTGCATATTTCGCCACCATGGTCGACAAACTGGGCGAGAAGCGAAGCCGGGGTCAAGCGGCCCCGAAAAAGGGGGCTGCGCCCATGCAGCCTCTAGAACCCATGCGCATCGCCAAGGCCATGGCCCATGCGGGGCTGTGCTCTAGGCGCGACGCCGAAAAATGGATCGAGGCGGGACGCGTCGCCGTCAACGGCACGGTGCTGAAGACGCCGGCCCATGTGGTCGGCCCGGCCGATGCCATCGCCGTGGACGGCCAGCCACTCCCCCAAGCGGAGCCCGCGCGGCTGTGGCGCTACAACAAGCCGAAAGGCCTCGTCACCAGCCATAAGGACCCGCTGGGGCGCAAGACCGTGTTCGAGGCGCTGCCGGCCAAGCTGCCGCGCGTGGTGTCGATCGGCCGGCTCGATATCAACACTGAAGGCCTCATTCTGCTCACCACAGACGGCGCGCTGGCGCGGCATCTGGAGCTGCCCAGCACCGGCTGGATGCGGCGCTATCGCGTGCGCGTGCATGGGCGCGTCACCCAGGAGGCCCTCGACAAGCTGCAGAAGGGCATCACCATCGACGGCGTGAATTACGGCCCGGTCGAAGCCACGCTCGAACGGCAGCAGGGCACCAATCAGTGGCTGATGCTGGGCTTGCGCGAAGGCAAGAATCGCGAGGTGAAGCGCATCGCCGAGCACCTCGGGCTCACCGTCAACCGGCTGATCCGCATCTCGTTCGGGCCGTTTGCGCTCGGCGACCTGGCGTCGGGCATGGTGGAGGAGGTGAAGCCGAAAGTGGTGGTCGACCAGCTCGGCGAAAAGCTCGCCGCGGCGTTCGGCCTGCGCCGCGGCCAACTCGACCGGCAAGCGACCCGCCGCCGATGAGGATCATTACCGGCAAATTCAAAGGCGCCAAGATCGAGGCGCCGGAAGGGCTCGCCACCCGGCCCACCTCGGACCGGGTGCGGCAGGCGCTCTTCAACGTCCTGGAGCACGGTGCGCCCGCCGTCGAATTCGAGGGCTGCCGCGTGCTCGACCTGTTCGCCGGCTCCGGCGCGCTCGGGCTCGAAGCGCTGTCGCGCGGGGCGCGCTTCTGCATCTTCATCGAGGAGGACGCCGCCGCCCGGGCCGCGATCCGCCGCAACGTGGAGGCGCTGGGTCTTACCGGCGTTACCAAGATCTGGCGGCGGGACGCGACGAGCCTCGGTCCGGCCGGTACGCTCGCGCCCTTCGATCTCGTCTTCTGCGACCCGCCTTACGCGCAAAGTCTCGGGGAACGGGCGCTCGCCTCGGCCGTCGAAGGAGGCTGGGTGGGCGCGGAGGCCATCGCTGTCATCGAGGACCGCTCCGGCGTCGATGTCACGTGGCCGCCGCCTTTCGTGGAGATCGACCGGCGGCGCTATGGCACCACGGAGGTCGGCATCGCCAGATCGGGCGGCTAGATCGGCGCGGCTTCGCCCCCACTGCCGTAGAAATATGTTTAAATACAACGAGGCGCAGAGTGGGGAGGCTGATGATTTTACGAGCGTTGCTAATTGCGCCCTTGATCCTGGTGGCCGCGGCGGCGCCGGACATCATCGAGGACCGCTTCACCTCGGGCGTGTGGCAGGGCGACGCCAATTACGACTCGGACGGCCAGTTCTCCGACTGCACCATGACGGCGGAATCGCAGCGGGGCGTCCTGCTCGGCTTCGTCATCAGCAAGGATTTCGATTGGGGCGTCGTCATTGCCGACAAGTCCAAGACGCTCGAGGTGGGGAGCCGCAAGGCCGTGCTCCTGATCATCGACCAGGAAAACCCCATCGCCGCCGTGGCCAAGGTGGTGGATCAGCATGGCATCCTCATCCCGCTTGAGAATTCCGACCCCATGGTCGAGGCGCTGCGCCACGGGAAGTCGCTCAGGATTGTCATCGACGGGGCGGAGTTCAGCTTCGAGCTGACCGATACGCGTGACGCCATCGCCGCGCTGGCGGCCTGCGTCACCGACCACGAAGGCACGTCGCGGGTCGAGCTCTAGCGGCGCGAAAACAGCTTCTCGATATCGCTGAGCTTAAGCTCGATATAGGTGGGACGGCCGTGATTGCACTGACCGGAGAAGGGCGTCTTCTCCATGTCGCGCAGGAGCGCGTTCATCTCCTCGGGGCTAAGCCTCCGCCCCGCCCGCACGCTGCCGTGGCAGGCCATGGTGGAGAGCACATGATCGAGCCGGTCCGCCAAGAGGCCGCTCCCCTCCCCGTCATCTTCCGCCTCGGTCAGCGCCGCCGCCAGATCCGAGAGCAGACCCTTGACGTCGCAATTGCCGAGCAGCCCCGGCACCTCGCGCACGACGATGGCCGCCTGTCCGAACGCCTCGAGGACGAGCCCCAATTTTTCCAAAGCGTCGGACGCGGCGATGAGGGCGGCGGCCGCCTCGCCATCGAGCTCGACCACTTCGGGGATGAGCAGCATCTGCCGGGCGATGCCGCCATTGCCGTAGCTGCGCTTGAGCCGCTCATAGACCAGGCGCTCATGGGCGGCGTGCTGATCGACGATGACGAGGGCATCGCCCGTTTCGGCGATGATGAAGGTGTCCTGCAGTTGCGCGCGGGCCGCACCGAGCGGGTAGTCGCCGCCCGGCTCATCGTCCATGACGCTACCGCGCGTGTCACCGCTCGGCGCCGAGACCGGACCGAGCGGCGCTTGACCGCGCTCCGCCAGGCCGAAGGCGCGCGGGCTGGTGCGGCTCTGATAGGCGTGCGGGCCGGTATAGGGCTCCGGCGGACCCGAGGGCCGCACCATGCGCTGAAGTGCCGATTGGGACAGGCTCGCCGTGGCGCGGTGGCCGGCGGCGCCGAGCGCCTCGCGCAAGGCCCCGATGAGGAGCGAGCGCACCGCGTTCGGATCGCGGAATCGGAGTTCGGTCTTGGCGGGATGGACGTTCACGTCCACCTCGTCGGGCGGCACGGTCAGAAACAGCGCCAGCATGGGGTAGCGGCCGCGCGGCACGAGATCGCCATAGGCGGCGCGCACGGTGCCGGCGATGAGCTTGTCACGCACCGGCCGCCCATTGACCACAAGATAGGCCTGCATGCCGTTCGGCCGATGGAGCGTGGGGAGACCGGCAAAGCCTTCGACGCTCATGGTACCGCGCGCGGCGGAGACAGGAAGCGCGTCCGCCACGAAATCGGGCCCGAGAATGCGGCCCATTCGTGCCAAAGCATGATCCATCAGCCCGGGCGGGCAGGCCTCCAGGCGTAGCGTGGTGCGCTCGCCGTTTGAGAGGGAAAAGGCGATGTCCGGATGGGCCAGCGCCAACCGTTTCACATTGTCAGCAATAGCGGCGGCCTCGGCGCGCTCGGTCTTCATGAATTTGAGCCGCGCCGGGGTGGCGTAGAACAGGTCGCGCACCTCGACCTCGGTGCCGGAGGACCGCGCGGCGGGCTTCAGCGGCGCTTTGCGCCCGCCATCGACCGCAATGGCCGCGGCGTCCTTGGCGCCTTGGGCACGACTCGTGATCGACAATCTGGCGACCGCGCCGATGGACGGCAGCGCCTCGCCGCGAAAGCCGAGGGTCAAAATATGGGAGAGATCGTCGCCGTTGAGCTTGGAGGTGGCATGGCGCTCGATCGCGAGTTCCAGATCCTCCGGGCTCATGCCGAAACCGTCGTCGGCCACGCGGATGAGCTGGAGGCCGCCGCCGGTGGCGGTGACGTCGATATGGCGCGCGCCGGCGTCGATGGCGTTTTCCACCAACTCCTTGACGACGCTTGCAGGCCGCTCGACGACCTCACCCGCGGCAATGCGATTTATGAGGTTCGGCGGCAGCTGACGAATGGTCAATCGCATGCCTCCGGCTCCGCGCCGGCGAGATACCGGCGGGATCGGCACTTTACCCGATTCTAGGGTCGATGGGGCCGAATGGCCGGCTTAGCCGGGGGCGCCGACCGCGGTCACGGCCGCCGGCTCGACCGGCTTGCCGACGATGGTGGTGATGAGGCGATCGCCCGCCAGCATGCGCTCGGCAACCCGCTTGATGTCGTCAAGCGTCACCGCCTCGACCAGCTCGTTGCGCCTGGTGACATAGTCGATGCCGAGATCCTCGATCTGGATCCACAAGAGCTGGCTGGCAATGCTCGACGAGGACTCGAAGCGCAAGGCGTAAGCACCGGTCAGATAGGCCTTGGCGCTTTCCAGCTCATCGGCGCTCGGGCCTTGCTCGGCAAGCCGCTGCAGCTCTTCTTCGATCACCGCGAGCGACTGGCCCACCGCCTCGTTCTTGGTGGCCACATGGCCGATGAACACGGCGGCGTGCTGATAGGGATAGAGATTGGAATAGACCGAGTAGGCCAGGCCGCGCTTCTCGCGGACCTCTTCCATCAGCCTTGAGGAGAAGCCGCCGCCGCCGATGATGTAGTTGAGCACATAGGCCGCAATGAAATCGTCGTCATGGCGCCCGACACCCATATGGCCGAACTGGGCGACCGACTGAGGCACGTCCATGACGATGACCTCCCGGGTGGGGCCGAGCGGCAGCGTGGCTTCGGCCACGGTGACGAGATCGGACCGCTCCGGCAAATCGCCGAACATTTTGTCGAGCGCCTTGCCGAGTTCGTCGGCGTCGATGTCGCCGACCACGGAGATCTCGAGCTTGTCGCGCGCGAAGACGCGCTTCACGTAGGCATGGAGATCGTCGGGGGTGATGGCGGTGATCGACGCGGCGGTGCCTTTCACCGGGCGCCCGTAGGGGTGATCGCGGAAAGCCAGACGGTCCCAGGCCAGCGAGGCCACGGTCTCCGGATCGTTCTCGTCGAATTTGAGCCCGGCCAAGATCTGCGCGCGCACGCGCTCCATGGCGTCGGGGTCGAAGCGCGGCTGAGCCAGGACGAGCCGAACCAAATCGAACACCGCGTCCTTGTTCTCGGTCAGCGTCTGCACATTGCCGAGCATGACGTCGCGGCCGGCGTCGACATCCATGCGCATGGCGAGCTCCTGCTCGCGCTCCTGGAACGCGGTGGAGTCGAGATCGCCGGCGCCCTCGTCCAACATGGCCGTCACGAAATAGGCGACGCCCTCCTTACCCGGCGCGTCCTGGGACGCGCCGCCACGGAAGGCGAAACGCATGGCGATGAGGGGATTTACGTGGCTCTCGACGAGCCAAGCCTTGATGCCGCCGGGACTCGTAACTTCTTGAATATTCATGCCGCTCCCTTGAGCCGCCGCCGGTGAAGCCAATAACGCGAGCGCCGCCAGCGAGGCGCCAAGCCTTAGCACAAGGAAGGGAAGCGGAGAGCGAATGGTCATCCGCGCTACGACTTGCCGTTCGCTGCCGCCTTGGCAGGCTTCTCGCCGATGCTGCTCGTATATTCGGGCTCCGGCGTGAGGATTCCCGTGACCGCGTTCTCATCAACCAGATACTTGCGGGCCACGGCTTGAATATCGTTGACGGTGACCTTCTTCAACCGGTCAGGCCATTCTTCCACGTCGGCGACGGTCATGCCGGCGGCGAGCCGCCAACCATATTGCCGCGCCATACGGGAAGTCGAATCCGAGGTGTAGACGAAGTCGGCGATCTGGGCGGCGCGCGCCCGGTCGAGTTCCGCCTGGGTGACGCCGCTGACACGGATTTCCTCGACGACGCCGTCGATGGCGGCCTCGATGTCCTCGGCCGAATGGGCCTCGCCGGCGATGGCGTAGAAACCGAAGCGCCCTGAATCGAGACCGGAATCGGTGTACCAGCCGCCGGCGCTCGCCGCCGCCTTCTGTTCCACGACGAGACGCTTGTAAATGCGGCCGACCGTGCCGTGAGCGGCGATGCGCGCCAGCAGATCGAGCGCTTCGGCCTCGCCCGGTTCGGCCGAGGCGTAGCTCGGCACGATGTAATAGCGCTGCACCGTGGTGCGGCCGGCGCGCGGATCCTCCAGCTTGACGGTGACCAGCCCCTCATGCTCGGGCTCCTTGGGGCGCATGCGCGGGTTCGGTTCGCCGGTCCTTGCGATCTTGCCGAACGTGTTCTCGGCCAGCGTCTTCACCTCCTCGGGCTCGACGTCGCCGGCGACGATGAGAATGGCGTTCTGAGGCGCGTAGAAGCGGCGGTAGAAGGTGAGCGCGTCCTCGCGGTCGAGCGCCTCGATCTCATGCTCCCAGCCGATGATCGGAATACCGTAGGGATGGTTGCGGTAGAGCGCGGCCATCATCTGCTCTTGCAGAATGCTGCCCGGATCGTTGTCGACGCGGGAGCGGCGCTCCTCGAGAATGACATTGCGCTCGGTGGCCACGTCATCCTCGGTCAGGCGGAGATTGACCATGCGGTCCGCTTCCATCTCCATCACCGTGGCAAGCCGGTCCTTGGCCACGCGCTGGAAATAAGCGGTCACGTCGTGATTGGTGAAGGCGTTGTCCTCGCCGCCGTTCTTGGCGATGATTTTCGAAAAGCTGCCGGTGGGGATCTTATCGGTGCCCTTGAACATGAGATGTTCGAGAAAATGGGCGATGCCGGAGGTGCCTGGCGGCTCGTCGCCCGCGCCCACCTTGTACCAGACCATCTGGGTCACGACGGGCGCGCGATGATCGGGGATGACCACGACCTGCAAGCCGTTGGCGAGCGTGAACTGGCGCACCGGCGGCGCGGCCTCAGCGGTGACGGCTGCGACGGCCATCGAGGCAAGGGTCAAGCCGGCAACGATCAAACCCGTTCTCAGGTCCGGCGCGGCCGTGAGCTGATCTAGCATCCATTCCACCATTGAGCGGGGCCCGAGGTTAACAAGCGGCAAAAGGTGATCCGCGGAAGCGCAAGGTTAAGATCCGCCGACCGATGCCCTCCATGTCAGCCCGCGAAGCCGGGGTTTCAAGATAAATTCGATGCAAATCCGCGGCCAATGGCGGATTTACAGGGCTCGTCACCAGTTGGCGTTGTTGCCCTCTGGGTTCGACATGCCGCCATAACTGTCTGGCGCGGAGGGCTGTACGGGCCTCGTCGGCAGCGGCTCCTGTGCCTGGTGGGGCGTGATCGCCTTGGGCGGCTCGTATCCCTTCTGAGCGACCGCGGCGTTTCCATCCGGGACACGGTCCGACGCATCGGGCTCCGGCACGTCGGGGACAGGCTCTTCCACCGTCTTGTCCCGGCTCAGGAGCTTGTCCAGCAGATTGGGCTTGCCCGCATAGGGATTGGTCGGATCGGCCGCAGACTGAATTTCGGCCTGCTTGGCCTTTTCCTGATTGGCGACGCGGACGCGCACCTTTTCCGGATCGTCCGGCCAGTCGGCGCGGGCGGTGGCGGTGGACCCTGTGCCAGGCTGGGGCAATGCCTTGGTGTTCGGCGGAATGAGAAGCGGCGGGCGCTCGCCCATGCGCACATCCGGCTGCTGCCGGTCGCCGGACACGCCCATATAATCGAAGACCTTGCCCTGGAGCTCGACGCCGCCACAGCCGCCAAGAGCCGCCGCACAGGCGATAACGCCCGCGAGCTGCAAGACCCGATCAGCCTGTCTGGCGATGAAGTGCCCCAAGACTCCCCCTCAAGAATCCGTCAAATACCGGATTTGATTTACATTTTGGAGAGATTTCCGGCCTTTTTGTGACCCCCGGTTAATGAGTCATATAGAAGTCCGATAACCCCGGCAACTATGGCCACGTCGGCGATATTGAAGACGTACCATTGGAAGCCGAAGGCGTGGAGCGAGTAGAAATCGGCCACCGCGCCATAGGCGATCCGATCGATGGCATTGCCGATGGCCCCGCCGATGATGAGGCCGATGGCCACCGCGGTGAGCGGCGTGGTCACCCGGGCTAGCCACGCCGTGAGCGCGAGACTGGCGAAAAAGGCGAACAGAATCAGGCCCCAGCGCCCATAGGGGCTGTCCTGGGTCAGGAGGCCGTAGCTGATGCCCTTGTTCCACAACAGGACAAGGTCAAAAAACGAGGTGACGGTGACCGTGCCCTTGGCGCCGATATCATAGACATTCAGCATCCACAGCTTGTTGCCCTGATCGGCCGCGACCGTGAGGACGGCGACGATGAGCCCGAGCGGCGAATAGGGTCCCCAGAGCCAATGGCGCAGCATGGCTAACCCGCTCCACCGGCGCGGCGGGCATCGAATTGCCGGACCGCGGCAGCGTCACGCGGCGACAATGCGGGGAACTCGGGATCGGACCCCACCTCGGGCAGGATCTTCCACGAGCGCGCGCATTTCGTGCCGGCAGCGCGGGCAAAGACCACGGCCACGTCCGGCACCTCTTCGAGACGGAAGGCGTCGCGCGGCCCCTCCTCCGGAATCAAAGTGGCACCGCTGGTGATGGCGATCTCGGCGAGATCGACCCCGCGCAGCGCTTCGCGCAAACCCTCGTCGGACACATAAACCTTGGGCGCGGCTTCCAGGCTCGAGCCGATGCGGCCCTCTTTGCGCTGGATCTCGAGCGCGCCGGTGACCACGCGGCGCACGGCCCGCACCTTGCGCCATTTCTCGGCCAGCGCCTCGTCGCGCCACTCACCCGGCATGTCCGGGAAGGAACGCAGATGCACCGAGCCTTTGTCGTTGGGGAAGCGGTTGAGCCACGCCTCCTCCATGGTGAAGCAGAGCATGGGCGCGAGCCAGGCTGTGAGGGCTGCGAAAACGCGGTCGAGCACGGTGAGCGCCGCGCGGCGCGTCACGCTGTCATAGGCGTCGCAATAGAGCGCGTCCTTGCGGATGTCCAAATAGAAGGCGGACAGATCGTTGACGCAGAAATTCAGCAGCGCATGGAAGATGTGCTTGAAGTCGTATGCGCCGTAGCCCTCCCGCACGAGCGACTCGAGATCGGCGAGGCGCTCCAGCATGTAGCGCTCGAGCTCGGGCATGTCGGCGTAAGCGACCGTGAGGTCGTCGCGGTAATGGGCGAGATTGCCGAGCAGGAAGCGCAGCGTATTGCGCAAGCGGCGGTAGGAATCGACATTAGCCTTGATGATGTCGGCGCCGATCCGCAGGTCCTCGGCGTAATCGGAGCTCATGGCCCAGAGGCGCAAGATCTCCGCGCCGGACTGGCGGATCACATCGTGCGGCGAGACCACGTTGCCGAGCGACTTCGACATCTTGCGGCCGTCCTCGTCGTTGACGAAGCCGTGGGTAAGCACCGCGTCGAACGGCGCGCGGCCGCGCGTGCCGCAGGCCTCGAGCAGCGAGGACTGGAACCAACCGCGATGCTGGTCGGAGCCCTCGAGATAGAGCGCGGCCGGCCAAGCGAGGTCGGGCCGCTTCTCCAGCACGAAGGCGTGGGTGCAGCCTGAATCGAACCAGACATCGAGAATGTCGTCGACCTTCTCCCAGTCGTTCGGGTCATCCACAAGACCGTCGAGAAAGCGCTCGCGCGCGTCGTTCTTGAACCAGACATCGGCGCCCTCGGACTCGAAGGCCATCACGATCCTGTCGATCAACTCAGCCGATGCATTGAAGCCCTGGCGCGGAATCACCTCGCCGGTGCCCTTATGCATGAACATGGTAATGGGCACGCCCCAGGCGCGCTGGCGCGACACCACCCAATCGGGGCGCGTGTCGACCATGCCCTTGATGCGCTTCTCGCCTTGCGGCGGCACGAAGCTTGTCTCGTCAATGGCCTTCAGCGCGCGGGCGCGCAGTGAGTCGCCGCCGTCGAGATCGCGATCCATGGCGATGAACCATTGCGGCGTGGCGCGGAAGATGACCGGCTTCTTGGAGCGCCAGGAATGCGGATAGTCGTGCTTGTAGCGGGACCGCGCGAGCAGCGCCTTGGCTTCGACAAGCGCCTTGATGACCGCCTCGTTGGCGTCGCCGAACTTGCCCTTGTCATCGACCACGCGCTTGCCCTCGAAGCCCGGCGCGTCCTTGGTGAAGAAGCCGGCTTCGTCGACGGTGAAGGGGATTTCCCGATCGATCTGGCGCTCTTGCAGCAGCCGGTCATGCGCGGTCCACACCTCGAAGTCGTCCACACCGTGCCCAGGGGCGGTGTGCACGAAGCCGGTGCCCGCCTCTTCGGTGACGTGATCGCCGGGGAGCAGCGGCACCATGAAGCGATAATCGCTCTCACCGCGCAAGGGATGGGCGCTCATGGAATGACGCAGCATCTCGCTCGTCACGTCGCCCAGCCGCGACCAACCGTCGATGCGCGCCGCGGCCTTCACGGTCTCGGCAAGCGCGTCCGCCAGGATCAGCCGCTCGCCGACCCTGGCCCAATTGTCGTCCGGCGCCTGGGTGATCTCGTACAGGCCGTAGTCGATCGACGGCGAATAGCTGACGGCGCGGTTGCCGGGGATGGTCCAGGGCGTCGTCGTCCAGATCACCACGGAGGCATGCTGCAGCGCCTGCGGATCCGAGTTCTCGGCGCTTGCGAACAGGATCGGGAACTTCACGTAGATCGCCGGGCTTTCGATCTCCTGATACTCGACTTCGGCTTCGGCGAGCGCGGTGCGCTCCACCACCGACCACATCACCGGCTTGGAGCCGCGATAGAGCAGGCCGTTCATGGCGAACTTCATGAGCTCGCGGGCGATGGTCGCCTCCGCCTCGTAGCTCATGGTCAGATAGGGATGGTCCCAGTCGCCCTGGACGCCGAGCCGCTTGAACTCCTCGCGCTGGATGTCGACCCATTTGGCCGCCTCGTCGCGGCATTCGCGGCGGAAGGCGATCAGCGCCGCGGTGTCGGTCAAGTCGGGCTTGGCGCGGCCCTTGGCGCGGTAGTTCTCTTCCTCGACCTTCCACTCGATGGGCAGCCCGTGGCAGTCCCAGCCCGGTACGTAATTGGCGTCCTTGCCCATCATCGCTTGCGAGCGGGTGATCACGTCTTTCAGGATCTTGTTGAGGGCGTGGCCGATATGGAGATGGCCGTTGGCGTAAGGCGGCCCGTCATGAAGGACGAACTTGGTTCGCCCCATCGCCGTCTCGCGCATCCGGCGGTTGAGGTGCATGTCCGACCAGCGCTTGAGCAGCTCCGGCTCGCGCTGCGGCAGCCCGGCCCTCATGGAAAAATCGGTCTTGGGCAGAAAGAGTGTCTCGCTCCAGTCGCGGCCAGTCTCATCCTTGGCAGGTGGGACGGGCGGCGCGGCCTTGGGGACCTCCGGCTTCGGCGCTTCGGGCTTTGGCGCTTCAGGCTTCGCGGCGATGGGCGGCGGCGTAGGCGCGGCCTTCTTTGGCGTTACCGTCTTCTTGAACGTCACCGGTTTCTTCGGCGCGACGGCCTTCTTCGGCTTCGCGGTGTTCTTCGGTGTGGCGGCGCGCTTCGGCGCGGCCTCCTTGGGGCTGAGCGTCTTGCGGGTGAGCTTTTTAGGGCTGGGCTTTTTGGAGCTGACTTTGGCGACCTTCTTGGGCGCAGCCTTTTTGGCCGTGAGCTTTTTGGCGACCTTGGCTTTGGCTACCGCCTTGCGCTTGGCTGAGGGCTTCGATTTCGCGGCTGGAGCCTTAGCCGAGGTCTTGGCCAAAGTCCTGCGCTTCGCTGTCACCTTTGACTTTGCAGATGCCCTCGACTTCGCGGCGGCCTTGGACCCAGCGGCGCTCGTGCGCTTGGTGGCGCGCTTGGGCTTGGTGGCCGGCTTCCGCTTCGCGGCAACTCTCGATTTGGCGGCCGGCTTGCGCTTCACCGCTGGCTTCTTGTTGGCCGCGGCCTTGCCCCTGACCGCCGGCTTCGCCGTGCGCTTGGCAACAGTCTTGGCCACGGGTTTGCGCTTTGCCGAGGTCTTTTGCCTAGCCGAGGTCTTGCGCTTTGCCGAGGTCTTTTGCCTAGCCGAAGTTTTGGCGACCGGCCTGCCGCTCTTGGTTTTTTTCACCATGGTCCTTGGTTCTCGCCCCGGGGTCTCGAATCGACGTGAGGCGTTCTAGCAACCGGCCTTGCCACAATCCAGTGCCCGGTCCGCCAGCGCCGCGCCGAGGGTAAAGCGCCGCATGGGGTCGTCGGCGTCGACGGCCCGTAGCACAGCGCGGACCTGCTCGCAGTCGGCCGCCATCTGGGCGGCAAGAGCGTCGGGTGTGTCGAAGGCGTGGTCGGGACGGATAAAATCGATGAACTCGACCTCGACTTGCTCGCCATAGAGATTGCCCGAGAAGTCGAGGAGATACGCCTCCAGCATGGACTCGCCCGGTCCGAACGTGGGGCGCGGGCCCACATAGCCGGCGGCGTGATGGCGCTCACCCGCATGATGGACGCGCATGGCGTAGATGCCGTGGCTGACGTCCTGGCCCGGGGCGAGCTTGTAATTGAGGGTCGGGAAGCCGAGCCCCTTGCCCCGTCCGGCGCCCTTTTCCACCTCGCCACGGGCCCGCCACCAATAGCCGAGCTGCTCGGCGGCCTCCCGCACCTCGCCTTTGCGTAGATGCTCGCGGATGGTGCTCGACGAGAAGGTGACGCCGCCCTCCAAGGTGACCGGCGACACGATGTCGACGCCAAAGCCGAGCGTCTTGCCGAGCGCAGTCAATTGCTCGACCGAGCCGGTGCGGCCCTTGCCGTAGGTGAAGTCATAGCCGACCACCACATGACTGGCGCCGAAGCTGCCGCCCACCACGTCGGTGGCGAAGGCGTCGGCCGACAGGGACGACAGATCCTTGTCAAAGGTGATGACGAAGGTCTGGTCGAGGCCGAGGGCTTCGAGCAGCTCGAGCTTCACCGGCAGCGGCGTCAGCCGGAAGAAGGGCTGATCGGGGGCGAAGAACTCCCGCGGGTGCGGCTCGAACACCACGGCGCCGGCGCGCCGTCCCTCGGCTTTGGCGATGCGCTTCGCCTCGTTGAGCACCGCCTGATGGCCGCGATGGACACCGTCGAAGTTACCGATGGCGAGCACCGCGCCCTTAAGAGCGGGCGGCGTGTCCCGCCAGGAGCGGACGATGTCCATCAAGTGTCCTTCGTGGCCTGCGTGTTACTTCGGCTTGCGGTCGACCATCATCAGCGCCTCGCCCTCGAGCACGGTCTTGCCGTTGACCGAACAGTCGCAAGCGAGGGTGACCCGGCCCTTCTCGGCGTCCACGGCGGTGATCTTACAGGTCGCCACGACCTCGTCACCGATATAGACGGGGCCGCGGAATTTGAGGCCCTGAGAGAGATAGATGCAGCCCGGGCCGGGCAGCTTGGTGCCGAGGACGGTGGAGAACAGGGCGCCGGTCAGGAAGCCATGCGCGATCCGCTTCTTGAATATGGTGCCGGCGGCGAACGCATCGTCGAGATGGACCGGATTGACATCGCCCGAGAGCTCGGCAAAAGCCGTAATGTCCGCGTCGGTGATCGTCTTGGAGACACTTGCCTCCATGCCGGGGGAAAGATCTTCCAAATAATAGCCGTGACCCAAACTCATGATGTGCTGTCCCTGCTTCCTGATTATGTGAGGGCGCAAAATAGCGAAGCCATTGCTGCACCGCAATAAGGGTGGGGGGCCTTTCGGAGGCCGGGCGCAAGCCCTAGGGGTGCAACCCTTAACCCTCCATTCACGGCCATTCCTTAATCTCCAACGGTGATTTTAAGCCCGCCACCGGACAGGCCGGAGCGGAGTGATGTCCTTTGGCGACTTCCAAGACTTGGCGATGTTCAAGCGGCAAGCCGAAGGCTCGTGATAAGTGGAGGACGGTTATGGCTCTCGACCCCAGCGCCCCGGTACTTGTCGTCGACGACTACAAGACGATGATCCGGATCATTCGCAATCTCTTGAAGCAGCTCGGCTTCGCCAATGTCGACGAAGCGAGCGACGGCACTGCGGCGCTCAACATGATGCGCAAGAAAGACTACGGGCTCATCATCTCCGATTGGAACATGGAGCCGATGACGGGCTACGAGCTGCTGCGGGAGGTGCGCGCCGACGACCGCCTGTCGCGCACGCCCTTCATCATGGTCACCGCCGAGTCCAAGACCGACAACGTGATCGCCGCCAAGAAGGCCGGCGTGAACAACTACATCGTCAAGCCGTTCAACGCCGCGACGCTCAAGTCGAAGATCGACGCCATTTTCGGCGACGCTGCTTGAGCTTGCGGAGACTCTTTTAAAGAGCGTTTCCAGCAGAGGAAGTTTCATGACCGAGGTTGGGGGAACCAAGGCAAAGCGCAAGCCACGGGAACGCGCCAAAGGCGATTGTGGCTGCAATACCCATTCGGTGACGGCGGAGATCACGGCGCTGCTGAGCACGCTGCGCGAGCTTGCCGCCATCCGCAGCACCGCCGAGGATGCCGCTGCGCGCATTCTCGACTCGGCGGAAGGCCTGCTCGCCCTCGCCGACCAGGAAGAAGCCCAGAAGGCCGAAGAGGCCATCCTGTCGATCATGACCGCCTGCGGGTTTCACGATCTCGTCGGCCAGCGGGTCACCAAGATTACCGAGACGCTAGACCAGGTCATCGCCACCCGCCTTACCGGCGAGCGGGCGGCCAAGACGCAGACCGGGACCCGATCGGAGATCGTTTTGGAAGGTCCTGGCGCGAGCACCGATCAAGCGCAGATCGACGCGCTTTTCTCCAAGAAAAACTAGCGCTTACCAGCTGAGCGCATGGGTAGCGGCAACCGGCCGCCGCTTGGTGTGCACGAACAGCTCGGCGACATGGGGCGGATCGAGCATCTCTCCGCCCTCGCCAGGGGCATGGAGCGCGCTCGCCACGAACACCGCATCGATGCCGAGATTGCCGGCGCCGGCGATGTCGGTGTTGACGCCGTCGCCGATCGCCAAAACCTGGTCCTTGGCCACCTCGCCGCCGGCGAGCGTAGCGATGGTCTCGAGCGCGAGATCGTAGACCGGCGCATAGGGCTTGCCGGCATAGATCACTTTGCCCCCTTGCACCTCATAGGCGGCGGCGAGCGCGCCGGCGCAATAGATCAGCTTGTTGCCGCGCTCGACCATGTGATCGGGATTGGCGCAAATCATCGTCAGCTTGCGGCCCGCCATGTTCTCCAACATCTCCGCGTAATCGTCCGGCGTCTCGATCTCGTCGTCGAAGAGCCCTGTGCACACCACGAGATCGGCGTCGGTCCAGTCGGACAGCGTGACGTCGAGGTCGGCGAAGACCGGCCGGTCGCGCTCGGGACCGAGATGAAAGACGCGCGCGCCTTGATGCTTGCCGAGCTCGTAGCGGGTGAGGTCGCCGGAAGTAATCGTGGCGTCATAGGCATTGTCGGGCACACCAAGCTCGCGAAGCTGCTCTTGCACCTTGGGGCTCGGCCGCGGCGAGTTCGACAGAAGCACGACGATGCCGCCGGATGCACGAAAAGCACTCGTGGCGAGACCGGCCTTGGGAAATGCGGCGCCGCCATTGTGCATCACCCCCCAAATGTCGACGAGCCAGGCGCGATAGCGGGAGCCGATCTCCTTGATAGAGTCGACGACGGGGATGAGCGGCGGTGTCTCGGTCATACCGCCCGGTTAGAGGCTTGCGGTGGGAGGGTCAAGGCGCGAGCCGCAACTGCTGCTTTTTGTCATGACCGGCAAAGGCGAGTAAGCCAACGGTCCCGACCTTTTCGAGGATACCCCCGCATGGACGAGACAATGATCGATCCCGCCGCCATGGGACGCCTGGCAAAAGCCTTGACCTTCATCTGCGGCCCGGAGCATCCGGCAACGGTTGCCGCACTCAAAGCGGCCGAGAGCGGCGGCGACCGCGACATCAAGGCCGCCCGTGCACTGTTTCTCAAGCTGAAGCCCGGCGACCGAAGCGCTGCCTTGGCCATGCTCGGCGATTGAGGCAAGCCGAGCGGGCCCCAAGGGGTTGCACGGACCTTTGCCGCCCCCCACATAAGCCCTCGCCGGGGGAGGGTCAGCAATAGGAGCCTCAAAATGTCTGACCCCCTCAAACTGACTGTGCAAACGTCCAAAAAAGCGCCCCGCGCCCTTCTTGCGGCCAGCGCGATCGCCCTGAGCTTCGGCCTTTTCGCCCTTTCGGCACCCGCCGGGGCCGCGCCCCTTTCGGGGACCGGCCTTATGAGCCCGGCCATCGAGGCCCATGCCACCCAGGCGCAAAACGTGGGCTATCGGCGCTACAAGAAATCCCGCCGCATCTACGTCGAGGACTTCCCGCCGCCGCGCTATCCGAGCTACCCGAACTACGCCAAGCAGCCGTCGATGCCGTTCGGCGGCAGCGCCGAGATTTTGGAGCTACAGCGGCGGTTTCCCCAGACCAACTGGCCATCCAGCATGCGGTATTTCTAAGCCTGCGGGAGAGGTTCGAGAGTCCGGCTAGCGCTGCGGCGCTCTGATCACGCCGCGCCGGCATCCTCCGGCGCGCGTGACAGGGCCTCGCTCATCGGCATGGGCGCACCGAAGAGATAGCCTTGCGCCAGTTCGATGCCGTGGTCGAGAAGCTCGGCCACGTCGCCCTCCTCCTCGACCTTCTCGATGATGAGCTGCATGCCGAGACCGTCGAGATGCCGCTTCAGATCGGCGGCGGTGCGGCCCGGGCCGTCCAGGAACTTGGCGGCGCTGATCTTGATGTGGCGGAAATAACGGTCGCTCAAGCCGGCGAAATCGGCATCGAGATCGGACACGTTATCGAGACAGAAGCTGTAGCCGAGCGCGCCCAGCGTATCGAGACAACTGAGCTCACCCTCGGTCAGGCCCAGCATCTCGGGCTGGCTCACCTCGAAAACCAGGCTCTCGCTCAGGCTACTATTCTCCTCCATGAACTCGACCAGCTCGGGGAAATAGTCGGGATCGAGCAGGGAATGCATGGAGACATTGCCGAACACGCCCTTGACCTTTGAACTGGGGGCGAGCCGGCGCAGCGCCTGCACGCTTCGCACCAGCAGCACATTGTCGATGAGCGGCATCAGGCCCGCTCGCTTGGCTACGGGCACATAGTCGCCGGGCAGGACGAGCGCATCGTCCGCGGTCCTAATACGCGTGAGCAACTCGAAATATTGGATCTTGCGGTCGGGCAGCGTGACGGTCGGCTGCAGATAAAGCTCGATGAGACCGCCTTCGACCGCCCGATGGATGGTGCGAAGCATCTGGTTGTCGGCCTCGTCGTCGTCATCGACGAAGCCGGCGGCAGGTTCGCCCTCGGCAAGCCCACTCTCGGCGGATACGTCCGCAATAAGCTCGTCGCGCTCATCCGCCTCGAACAGCTCCGCGTCGCCCAAGGCGAGCGGCGGCAGGGCGCCGGTGTCGTCATCCGTCTCGCCCGCGAAGGCGTCTTTGGCCGTCTCTTCGGACTCCGCTTCAAGCTCGGTCTCCGGCTCAAGCTCGAGGAAGGGCTCGTCGGGCTCCGTGAAGGGCGACTGGTCAGGGCTCTTGAGCTCGATCTCTTCGATCTCGACCTCCTCGATCTCGACCTCCTCAGGCTCGACGACGGGCGGCGCGGACCAAGATGTCTCGCGCGCGGGTCTCTCGCGGGCCACCGGCTCGCGCACCGATGGTTCGCGCACCGAGCCCATCCCTGCCGCGGCGGCTGTAGGCGCCGCCGAGGCCAGATCCCCCGAGAGCTGCTTGATCAAGCCTTCGAGACCAGCGAGATCGTTCGCGATCCGGTCGCGCTGGCTGCGGTTCTCGGCGTCGACGTCGGCACGCAAGGCCTCGATCCGCGCATAAACATTCTCGAACTCGGTGGCCAGTTCCTCGACGCGGGCCTGCCCGCCGGGAATCTGCGATGGCGTGGCGCCGCCCATGGCCTGATCGAGGCGCTCGACGCGGTCCGAAAGAAGGTCGAGACGGGCGACATCGTCCTCGACCCGGTCGATGCGCTGCAAATCGCTGTCGATGATCTCGAGCGCTTCTTCGAGCTCGTCCAGCCGCTCGCCGCCCCCGCCGGAACGCGAGGCGCCGAGCTTGAGGAAGGACGCCGCCATGACGAGAAACAGCGCCGCCGTGGCGATCAGCACCGGCAACAACGGGAGACCGGCCTGAAGCGTGAGCCCCGCGGCGAACGCGACCGCGACGATGGCCATGGCGATCAGGACGATCACGTCAAGCATGGCAAGTCCTCCTGAGGAGGGGCTTTGTCTCGGAGACATGGTGATGCCGTCTTGCATGTTCGCGCCACCCCCTCGCACGGAATCATGGGCGACACGCTGCTGCAACGCAACATCATTCTGGCCGCCGCTGACCTGTGATAGCAGCCAAGCGTGACGAGGCCAAGCCAAGCCCGCCCGTCAGCGCAGCCGGCCGAGAATCCGCGCGAGCTTGGCCGTGATTTCGGCGATGTCGTCGACCGTGGCAATGAGCGACGGCGCCAGCACGATCGTATCGCCGACGGCCCGGATCACCAGGTCCTCCTCGAAAAAGGCAGCGTCGAGCACGCGCATGCCCCGCAAGCCGGGCGAGCGGTCGATGGGGGCCAGGTCGATGCCGGCGGCAAGTCCAATGGTGCGAATATCGATCACATGGGGGGCGGTCTTGAGGCCGTGCACCGCATCGGCGAAGAGCGGCTCCAGCTCACGCGCCCGCTCGAACAGACCCTCACCGGCATAGACGTCCAGCGCCGCGTTGGCGGCGGCAACGCCGAGCGGGTGGCCTGAATAGGTAAAGCCGTGGGCGAGCTCGGGCACGTGCTCCGGCCCTTGCATGAAGGCGTCGTGGATCTTCCGCCGGACCAGCACGCCACTCAGCGCCGCGGCGCCGCTAGTCACGCCCTTGGCGAAACAGATCATGTCGGGCACCACGCCGTAGCGCTCGGCGGCGAAGGCGTGGCCGAGACGCCCGAAGCCGGTGATGACCTCGTCGAAGATGAGCAGGATGCCGTGGGCGCTGGTCAACTCGCGCAGGCGCTGGAGATAGCCCTTCGGGCTCGCGAACACGCCGGCCGAGCCCATCATCGGTTCGACGACGACCGCGGCGATGGTGGCCGTGCCGTCGAGCGCCACGATGCAGGACAGGTCGCCGGCGAGGTCGCCGCCGCCTTCCGGCTCGCCGCGCGAAAATGTCGGGCGCGCGCGGAGATAGGAGGAGGGCAGCCGGCCGACGTCGAGCAACGGCTCGAACAGGTTGCGATTGGCGGGGATGCCGCCGACCGAGGTGCCGCCGAAGCCGCAGCCGTGATAGGCGCGGTCGCGGCCGATAAAGCGCGTGCGCGTGCTGGCGCCGGAAAGCTTGTGATAGGCGAGCGACAGCTTCAGCGCCGTCTCGACCGCCTCGGAGCCGGAGTTGGCGAAGAAGACACGGTCGAGATCGCCCGGCGCCAGGGCGGCGAGGCGTCCGGCCAGCGTAAAGGCGGCCCCGTGGCCCATCTGGAAGGCCGGCGCATAGTCGAGACGCCCGGCCTGCTTGGCGATGGCGTCGACAATCGGCTGGCGACAATGGCCGGCGTTGCAGCACCATAGTCCCGACATGGCGTCGAGCAGCTTGCGGCCGTCGGCCGTGAAGTAATGCATGCCCTCGGCCCGCTCGACGAGCCGCGGCCGGCGCTTGAAGGCGCGGTTGGCGGTGAACGGCAGCCAATAGGCATCGAGCGCGGTGGCATCGGGCCAGGCTGCGGTGGGAGCGTCAAGCGGCGGCATTCAGTGCTTTCCGATCAGATCAACGGTCGCGTGCGCGGCTGATCCAAGTCGAATTTAGCAATGTCCGCCAGCGCCGCAACGTCCGGGATGAAGCACCACCCGTGCTCCCACAGGACAAGGCCGCGCTCCGACAGCCGCTTCAGGGTCTTGTTGGTGTGGACCAGCGAAAGACCCAGCGCATCGGCGAGGTGTTCTTGGGTAAACGGAAACCGGACCTTGCCCTCGGTGACGAGGCCGACATCGTCGGCCCGTAAATAGAGATGCAAAATGTAATAAGCGGCGCACTCCACCGCATTTCTGCGACCAAGGCTCAGCAAATGCTCGTTGAGCATGCTCTCGTGACGCGCCGAGAGCCAGGTGATGTCGAACGCGAGGCTCGGCGCCTTCTGGAACAGCTCCCAGACCCGTTTGCGCGGAAAGCTGCAGAGCACGGCCGGGGTGAGGGTCTCTACGGAGTGATCCATGTCGCCATGCATCGAGCCCTGGATGCCAAGGAAATCGCCGGGAAGCGCGAAGCTCGTGATCTGCCTGCGACCATCGTCCAAGGATTTATAACGGAAGGCCCAGCCTTCTAGCAGCGTGAACAGCTGGTCGGACGGGACGCCTTCCTGCAGCACCGTCGAGCCCGGACCCGTGCGGAGCTCCCCGGCCTTCAGGTCAGAGATGGAGGCGAGTTCCTCGGCCGTGACGGGCTGAAACACCTTGCAGGCCCTAAGCGGGCATTGCGGGCACTGCACCTCATAGCTGAAGGGGGTCGACGTGAGCATCCCTCCAACTGCCCCGCGTTTGAGCCATGTGTCAAAATTAAAAGACGGCGTTGGGGGGTGGGGCGTAAGAGTCCTTTCATCGTTCACAGTTGCCGCGCCCTCCCTGCGGCCAAGAGGCTCAAGCCACGGCCTACATATCTCTCAGCTCCCACATGATGAAAGCTAGCAATGGCCCCGGCCGGAACGCTGGGGCCAATTTTCTCATGTCCGATCCCGGGCAACTGGTCCGGGCGGTCGAGGCTGCGGGTGCCGGCCTGTGGGAATGGGATCTCGACAACGACGTCATCAACGTCAGCTCCAGACTGGCCTCATTGCTCGGGCTGCCGGCCGATGTCTCGCAGATCGACGCGGCCCGCTTCTTCGGCTGTGTCCATGGCGACGATATCCCCCTCTTCAAGGTGGCCTTGGGCGAGGCGCTGCGGAACGCGGGACCGTTCGTTCACGAATTCCGGGCGGCCCAGGACGGCGATAGCGGGTTGCGCTGGCTGAGCTATCAGGGCCAGGTTCTTGAGATCGGCGAAGACGGCAGCGCGGTGGTGCTGGCGGGTCTCTGCCTTGACGTGACTGATCGGCGGCTCGCCCAGGACGCTTACGACCTGCTCACGCGCGAACTTTCGCACCGCATGAAGAACTTGTTCTCGGTGGTCACCAGCCTGGTCAATATGACCAGCGAGGGCCGGCCCGAGGCGAGTGGCTTCGTGAGCTCGTTCCAGGCGAGGCTGAACACGCTTGCCGTCGCCCATGAGCTTCTCATCCGGGCGGAGTGGCAGGCGATCCCCCTCGAAGCCCTCGTGGAAAAGGCGCTGTCTCCGCTCAGCATCTGGAACCGGATCGACCTCAGCAACAACAACCGCGTCATGCTTGGCACGCATGACGCGCAGACCGTGATTCTCGTGCTGCATGAGCTCGCCACCAACGCGATCAAATACGGCGCCCTGTCCAACGGCACCGGGCGGGTCGAGCTTCGTTTCAGCGCGCGAACGCCGTCCGACGAAGGCCCGGCGCTGATTATGCGGTGGACGGAGCATGGCGGCCCGACGGTCGAGGTGCCCGCGGAACGCGGGTTCGGCATCCGGCTGATCGAACGGCTGACCAAGCGGCAGGCTTCCGGCGAGGCGGTCCTGGACTGGAAGCCCGAGGGCTTGTGCTGCTGCATCGAGCTCCCCCTCACCTCGGCAACATAGTCAAGAGCACGGCCCGGGCCGCGATGCGGCCCCGTGACACGCGCGGTTCAAGAAAGCGTGTCCTTTATGACAGTGCATCCCGGATTAAACTCCCTAGCGTTCAAGGCTCCGCAACAGGGATCTCCGCCATGTCCTCCACTCGTTTCCGCACCCCGTCTCGCTTTCTCCCTCTGATGCTCGGCATCGTGATTTTTGCCGCCGCGCCCGGCGCCAAGGCCGAACCCGCCGCCAAGGTTCCGGCTGGTCCAGCCGACCTCGTGAACGCCCTGAACGATGTCTTTGGCAAATATCCCGGCCAGCGTTCCGCCCACACCAAAGGCATCTGCCTGACGGGAACGTTTACGCCCGCGGCGGACGCGCCGAAGCTGTCGAAGGCCCCCCATTTTGGCAAGGAGGTGCCGATAATCGCCCGCTTTTCCCTCGGCGGCGGCAATCTCAAGGCCCCGGACAATGCCCAGGACAATGTCCGCGGGTTTGCCATTCGGTTCGATCTGGGTGACGGCGCCAGTACGGACCTCGTGACGATCAACGCGCCGGTCTTCTTCGTGCAGACCCCCGAGCAGTTCGTGGAATTGCTGCAAACCCTGGGTTCGGGCGATCAGGACAAGATCAAGGCATTCTTCGCGAGCCACCCTGCCTCGACCAGGCAGAACGCTTGGCTGACCTCGCATCCAGTTCCGGCAAGCTTTGCCGGGGTGGACTATTGGGGCGTGCACGGCTTCACCTTCACCAATGCGGCCGGCGAAACGACGCTGGCGAAATACAAGCTCATCCCGGAGGCGGGCGAACTCGGGCTCACCCCCGAGGAGGCAGAAGCCAAAGGTCCGGATTTCTATGACGACGAGCTGAAGCAGCGCCTCGCCAAAGGTCCGGTGGCGTTCGATCTCACCGCGATCATCGGCAAGGAGGGCGATCAGACCACCGATCCGACACTCCGCTGGGACGACGAGGACGGCCGCCCGACCGCGCCGCTCGGCAAGATCAGCATCGAGGCCATCGCGCCCGATGCGACCTGCAACGCCTTCAGCTTCCTCCCCGGAAATGTGGTGGACGGCGTCGCCGGCCCGGCCAACGATCCGATCTTCCAGATCCGCTCGCCGGCCTACGTCGTGTCCTTAACCCGGAGGCTCACGCCGGCGCCGTAGATCGGAGGGTCCCTCAGCGGCGATAGGCGGCGAGGAAGGTTCTGACCGCCGTCCCGACGACGTGATTTGTCCACGCCTCGGTCGGCGCATCGGCGGCGTTCATGAGCAGCGGAAGCAAGGTCATCGACTTGCAGGAATCGAGAAACTGGGCAGCGGCCACCTCGCAATCCGGAACGTCGAGGATCCCTGCGGCGACCTGATCCTTGAGATAGGTGGCGAGACGGTCGATGCCGCAGGCCGGACCCATCGCATAGAACCGCTTGCCGAGCTCCGGCATGCGTTCGGCGATAGCGATGACGGTTCGGAGCGACGACACGCGATGAGGCTCGCTTAGGAATCGGACGAACTCCCGGCCGAGGCGGGTCAGGACCGCCTCGACGTCGTGATCTTCCGAATCGAAAGCAAATACCTGCTCGGCCTGGGCGCCGCGCTCCTCCTCGACAATGGCCTGGAAGAGGTCTTCCTTGGACGCGAAATAGACGTAGAGCGTGCCCTTGGAGACGCCGGCCTCGCGGGCGATCTCGCCCATGCTGGCGGCATCGAAACCCCGCGCTAGGAACATGGCGCGCGCGCCGTCGAGAATTTGGCGGCGCTTGGCGCTTTCGGCCTCCTCCTGGGGGGCTTCCGCACTCAGCGACATGTTCAGGGGCTCCTTTTTCCGCGACGATATGACCGAACGGTTCGGTCGGTATTGACATAGGCCAGGGTCATGCGTAAGTCAATGACCGAACCGTTCGGTCAATGAGTGGAGAGTCGCATGTTTCGGAATCGTGGAAAGACCGCGGTGGCCGAAGACACCTTGGAGCAGTTAGAGCCGTCAGAAGACCTTGCGAAGTCTTCTACGGGGCACCGCGCATATCAGCCCCCGCTCCGCGCGGTACCGGAGGCGGAGACGTCTCCCTCTCCTGCTTCTCCTTCTCCCGAAGAGCACACGCCCTCTCCTGCCATGGAAGCGCCGACCGCGCCCGTCCAAGCCGATGCGGAACTCGCTCCGGCGTCCCCGCGACGCCGCTTCCGCAGACTTGGTCTCATTGCCGGCGCGCTGATGCTGCTCGCGGCCGGCGCATGGTACGGCCATTACTATTTGACCGTCGGCCGCTTCATCGTTTCCACCGACGACGCCTATGTCGGCGCCAAGACAGCGACCCTCGCCGCCAAGGTCTCCGGCTACGTGACGAAGGTCGCCGTGGACGACAATGCCCACATCAAGGCCGGCGATGTCATCGCCGAGATCGACGACGGCGACTACCTGCTGGCGGTCCAGACGGCGAAGGACAACATCGCCACCCAACAGGCGACCATCGATCGGATCGGCAAGCAGATTGCCGCCCAGTTTGCGGCGGTCGATCAGGCAAAAGCACAGCTCGCGTCGTCCGAGGCGGGCCAGACCCGCGCCGAACTCGAGCTTCAGCGCCAGCAGGCGCTTTCGAAGAAGGACTTCGCCAGTCACCAGACGCTCGAGCAGGCGCAAGCGAGCCGCGACCAGGCCATCGCCGCGGTGCAATCGGCGCAAGCCGGCGTCGAGGCCGCCGAGGCCAATGTCGACGTGTTGAAAGGCCAGCAGAACGAGGCGCGCAACACGTTGAAGCAACTCCAGACGACGCTCGCCAAGGCCGAACGCGACCTGTCCTTCACCGTCGTTCGCGCGCCCTTCGACGGGGTGATGGGCAACCGTGCCGTGCAGATCGGCGATTACGTCGAGCCGGGGCAGCGCCTCGCCACGCTCGTCCCGCTCGGCGCCGTCTATATCGACGCCAATTTCAAGGAGACGCAGCTCGCCGATCTGAAGCCGGGGCAGACCGTCGAGATCTCGGTCGACGCGCTTCCCGATCGAGAGATCGACGGCACGGTGGTGAGCGTGGCTCCGGCCTCAGGCTCGGTATTCTCGCTCCTGCCTCCCGACAACGCGACCGGCAACTTCACCAAGATCGTGCAGCGCGTGGCGGTGCGCATCGAAGTGCCGGCCAACGTCGCCGGCCAGGAACTGTTGCGCCCGGGAATGTCGGTGGAGGTGAGCATCAACACCAAGCAGACGCCGAAGCCGGAATCCGCGGCCACGGCCCTGGCCGCAGCCAAGCTTTCCTCGGCGGCGGACCCCAAACAATAAGGCCTTCTCCATGGCCGACGCCGTGACATCGCTGCCTGCGCGACCGGTTCCGTCGATCGCGTTATCGCGCACCGAGGACCGCATCGACCCCCGTCGGATGATCGCCTTTCTCGCCATGGTGTTCGGGATGTTCATGGCCATCCTCGACATCCAGATCGTGTCGGCATCGCTGACCGAGATTCAAGCGGGACTGGCGGCGAGCTCCAATGAGATCACCTGGGTGCAAACGGCCTATCTGATCGCCGAGGTGATCATGATTCCGCTCTCCGGCTTCCTGTCGCGGGCGGTCGGCACCAGGATCCTGTTTGCTTCGTCGGCGGCGGGATTTGCCGCGGCGAGCTTGATGTGCGGATTGTCGACCTCGATCAACGAGATGATCATATGGCGGGCCATCCAAGGCTTCATCGGCGGCGGCATGATCCCGACCGTATTTGCCTCGGCCTATATCATCTTTCCCCGCAGCCGCATGGGCCTGATCAATCCCCTGATCGGCCTCATTGCCACGCTGGCGCCGACCATCGGCCCAACGGTCGGCGGCTACCTGACCGACACGCTTTCCTGGAACTGGCTGTTCTTTATCAACGTGATCCCGGGCATCGCCGTGACGATTGCCGCCTTGACCCTGATCGATTTCGACAAGCCGGACTTCAAGCTCCTGGATCATTTCGACTGGTGGGGCTTGCTGTTCATGGCGGGCTTTCTCGGCGGACTCGAATATGTTCTCGAGGAAGGGCCGCGCAACGATTGGTTCGGGGATCAGAGCGTGCTGCTGCTGGCCTGGATCTCGGGCCTCTCGGCGATCGCCTTCTTCAGCCGGGTGCTCCTCGCCAAGGCGCCGATCGTCGACCTCAAGGCGTTTGTCGACCGCAATTTCGCGCTCGGCTCGCTGTTCTCCTTCACCCTCGGCATCGGGCTTTACGGTCTCACCTATCTCTACCCGCTCTATCTCGCCGAGATCAGGGGCTACGACGCCCGCATGATCGGCCAAACCGTCTTCGTCTCCGGCCTCGCCATGTTCTTGACGGCGCCCTTTGCCGGACGTCTGGTGACGAAGGTCGATCCCCGCTTCATGCTGGCGTTTGGCTTCTTGAGCTTCGCGGTGGGCAGCTGGTGGATGACCTATCTCACCAGCGATTGGGATTTCTGGGAGCTGCTGTGGCCGCAGATCTTCCGCGGTGTCGGGCTGATGTGCGCGATCCTGCCGATCAACAATGTCGCACTCGGCACGCTACCGCCGGATCGGCTGAAAAATGCCTCGGGACTCTACAATCTCACCCGCAATCTCGGCGGCGCCGTCGGGCTTGCCGGGCTGACCACCATTCTCAACAACCGCACCGACCTGCATCTTGAGCGGCTCCACGAGGCGATTACCTTCGCGCGCCGGCCCGCCGTGGAGACGCTCGATCAGCTTACTGAGCACTTCCGCAACTTCGGCAGCGACGCTCACGCCATGGCGTTGAAGCAGCTGATGTCCATGATCCATCGCCAAGGGGTCGTGATGGGGTTCGCCGACCTCTTCTACCTGCTCGCCATTCTGTTCGCGGCGCTGGCCGTTCTGGCGCTGGTGTTAAAGCGGCCGGGCACGTAGCGACGGCGAGACCCTGGGAGTCCTCGCGGGGTAACCCAATCCTAACCCTGCTCCGGCATCAAGCGGGCCTCCGAGCGCGCGCAATAGCCCTGTGTGTCACCTTGACACCCCGCGGCGCGCGCTATTACAAGCGGCTTGATTGGCACTCCCTTCGAGGGAGTGCCAGAAGCGGCAGTTCCAGCGAATAGGAGCAGAATCCATGAAATTTCGTCCCTTGCACGACCGCGTCGTGGTCAAGCGGCTCGAGGAGGAGCAGAAGACAAAAGGCGGGATCATCATCCCGGACACGGCGGCAGAGAAGCCGCAAACCGGCAAAGTCGTCTCCGCTGGGCCCGGTGCCCGCGGCGAGGACGGCAAGCTTCAGCCCCTGGGCGTGAAGGCCGGCGACACGGTGCTGTTCGGCAAATGGTCGGGCACCGAGGTCAAGATCGATGGCGACGACCTTCTCATCATGAAGGAGTCGGACATCATGGGCGTCCTCGGCTAACCCACCGCCCCCAATACGAAACCCGCCCTCCTTGGAGACGCGCATTCGCTTCTCGGGATGAGGCTCGAAGCTCAAGAAGGAACAAGTTCAGATGGCAGCTAAAGATGTGAGATTTGCCGCCGACGCCCGCGAGCGCATGCTGCGCGGCGTCGACGTGCTCGCCAACGCCGTCAAGGTGACGCTGGGCCCGAAAGGCCGCAACGTGATCATCGAGAAGTCGTTCGGCGCGCCGCGCTCGACCAAGGACGGCGTCACCGTGGCCAAGGAGATCGAACTCGAGGATCGGTTCGAGAACATGGGCGCGCAGATGCTGAAAGAGGTCGCCCAGAAGACCAACGAGACCGCGGGCGACGGCACCACGACCGCGACCGTGCTGGCGCAGTCGATCGTGCGCGAGGGCCTGAAGGCCGTCGCCGCCGGCATGAACCCGATGGATCTGAAGCGCGGCATCGACAAGGCCGTGATCGAAGTCGTCGAGGCCATCCGCAAGCAGTCGAAGCAGGTCAGCGGCTCCGCCGAGATCGCCCAGGTCGGTACGATTTCCGCCAATGGCGAGAAGGCTATCGGCGACATGATCGCCAAGGCCATGCAGAAGGTCGGCAACGAGGGTGTCATCACCGTCGAGGAAGCCAAGAGCCTCGACAGTGAGCTCGAAGTGGTCGAGGGCATGCAGTTCGATCGCGGCTATATCTCGCCCTACTTCATCACCAATGCCGAGAAGATGATCGCGGAGCTCGATAACCCGTACATCCTCATCTACGAAAAGAAGCTGTCGGGTCTCCAGGCCATGCTGCCGCTGCTCGAGTCGGTGGTGCAGTCGGGCCGTCCGCTGCTCGTCATCGCCGAGGACGTCGAGGGCGAGGCTCTGGCCACGCTCGTGGTCAACAAGCTTCGTGGCGGCCTGAAGGTCGCCGCCGTCAAGGCGCCCGGCTTCGGCGACCGCCGCAAGGCCATGCTCCAGGACATCGCCGTCCTGACCGGCGGCGAGCTGATTTCCGAGGATCTCGGCATCAAGCTCGAGAATGTCACCATCCAGATGCTCGGCAAGGCCAAGCGCGTCACCATCACCAAGGACGACACCACGATCGTGCGCGGCGGCGGCAAGAAGGACGACATCGAAGCGCGCGTCGGCCAGATCAAGCAGCAGATCGAGGACACCACCTCCGACTACGACCGCGAGAAGCTGCAAGAGCGCCTGGCGAAGCTCGCCGGCGGTGTGGCCGTGATCAAGGTCGGCGGCGCCACCGAGATCGAGGTTAAGGAGAAGAAGGATCGCGTCGACGATGCGTTGAACGCGACCCGCGCTGCCGTCGAGGAAGGCATCGTGCCGGGCGGCGGTGTGGCGCTGCTGCACGCCTCGAAGAGCATCAAGGTCAAGGGCGACAACGACGACCAGGAGGCGGGCATCAATATCGTGCGCCGCGCGCTCCAGGCGCCGATCCGCCAGATCGCCGAGAATGCCGGTGTCGAGGGCTCCATCGTCGTCGGCAAGGTGCTCGACCAGAAGTCGGCGTCCTACGGCTACGACGCTCAGAACGACACCTATGTGGACCTGATCCAGAAGGGCATCATCGACCCGGCCAAGGTCGTGCGCACGGCGCTCCAGGATGCGGCCTCCGTGGCCGGCTTGCTGGTCACCACCGAGGCGGGTGTCGCCGAGTCGCCGAAGAAGGATGACGCCGGCATGGGCGGCATGCCTCCGGGCGGCATGGGCGGCATGGGCGGCATGGACATGATGTAGGCGCCCAAAAGGCCTCTACGGTTCAAACGACAGCGGAAGGGGCGGCTTTTAGCCGCCCCTTTTTGTATCCGGGCCCCGGTCTCCGCCCATTCCAATAAGCCTTACGCAATCGTAATTTCTCACGCGCCAATCTTTGGCCCTATCGTCCGGTAGCCCGCTCCCGGCTGGAGCCTTTTGAGATCGTCCCCACGCATGGCGAAGTTTCGGACCACGGCCAAGCAGTTTGCCCGTATCGCCTTGCCCTATTTCCGCGGCGAAGACCGCTGGTGGGGACGCGGCCTGCTGGTCGTGGTCATCGCGCTCCAGCTGTTCCAGGTGTGGCTGAACGTCCGCTTCAACGCCTGGTACAACACCTTCTACACGGCGCTGCAGGAGAAGGACTGGAACACGTTCCTCTACCAGTTCCTCGTCTTCACCGTGCTCGCCGTGCTGTTCATCGTCACGGCGGTCTACCAGCTCTATCTCCAGCAATGGCTGCAGATCCGTTGGCGGCGCTGGCTGACGGAAGCCTATCTCGGGCGTTGGCTGGCGGGCGGCACCCATTACCGCATGCGCCTCAAGGGCGACGAGGCGGACAACCCCGATCAGCGCATCGCCGAGGACATCAAGCAGTTCATCGACGGCACGCTCAGCATCGGCATCGCGCTGCTGGGCTCGATCGTCACGCTGATCTCCTTCGTGGTGATCTTGTGGACCTTGTCGGCGGCCACGCCGCTGATGATCGGCGATGCGTCCTACGAGATCCCGGGCTATCTGGTGTGGGCGGCGCTGATCTATTCGGCGCTCGGCACCTGGGTCACCCATCTGGTCGGCCGCCCGCTGATCAAGCTCAATTTCGACCAGCAGCGCTATGAGGCGGATTTCCGCTTCTCCTTGGTGCGTCTGCGCGAGAACGCCGAGGAGGTGACGCTGCTCGCCGGCGAGCCGGCCGAGGAGGAGCACCTGCTCGACCGCTTCGGCCACGTCATGCGCAACTGGTACGGCATCATGAGCCGCACCAAGCGCCTCACCTTCCTCACCGCCGGCTATAGCCAGGTCGCCATCATCTTTCCCTTCCTGGTGGTGAGCCCGGTCTATTTCTTCGGGACGCTGACGCTGGGCGGGCTGATGCAGATCGCGCAAGCCTTCAGCCAGGTGCAGAGCGCGCTGTCCTTCTTCGTCTCCGCCTATTCGAGCATCGCCGACTGGAAGGCCGTGCTCGACCGGCTGACGGGCTTCGAGGAGTCCATCGGCTGGGCGCAAGGGCTGGACGAGACCGCGCCGCAGGTCGAATTCGTCAGCGACGGCGCCGGCACGCTGCATGTCGATCAAATGGCCGTGGGCCTGCCCAACGGGCAGGAGATCGTCCACCTGACCGACCTCGTGATCAAGCCGGGCGAGCGGGTGCTGGTGACCGGGCCGTCGGGCTCGGGCAAGACCAGCCTGTTCCGCGCGCTCGGTGGGGTCTGGCCGTTCGGCACCGGCACGGTCCGGGTGCCCAAGGGGGCGAGCGTGCTCGTGTTGCCGCAGCGGCCTTATCTGCCGCTCGGCAGTTTGCGCGGCGCGCTGGCCTATCCGGGGGGACATGGCGCGTTCACTGAGGAAGAGGTCGCCAAGGTGCTCGACGCCGTCGGGCTCGCGCCGTTGCACGATAAACTCGATACCACCGCTTATTGGGCCGACAAGCTGTCAGGCGGCGAGCAGCAGCGCCTTTCCATCGCCCGCGCGCTGCTACAGAAGCCGCAATGGCTGTTTCTCGACGAGGCGACGAGCGCGATGGACGAGGCCTCGGAAGAAAAGCTGTATCGCCTGTTGATCGAGAAGTTGCCGGACACGGCCATCGTCTCCATCGGCCACCGGGCGAGCCTCACCCAGTTTCACGGGCGGCATTTCAAGCTGTCGCCCGATGGAAACGGCGCGCATCGCCTCGCCGAGAGGGACAAAGCGCCCCCCAGTCCGGACGACGAAAAACGCGAGCCGGCGCGGCCGTCCGCCTAGTCCGTCGCTCACTCCTTCAACAGACAGCCGCTCTTGGCGTCGAGGCCGTCCGGCTCGCCCCAGTCATTGGCTGGCACCTGGGGGAAGGATTTGCCGAACTCCTGCTTCACCATGGTGAACTTGGACGGCACGTTCGAGTTCTCGGGGAAGTCGACGATCCAAAAATAATCGTAAGTCTCGTCCGGCCATTCGCGCGGCACGCCCGGCAGGATGTCGAGATGGAAGAGCTGGCGCAGCGTGACGGCCGCCTCGCGCTGATATTTGGCGTCGAGCTCCTTGTTGGCGATGTGCTTGTGCTCCCACACCATCACCACGGTTTTTCCCTTGAGCGCCGGATTGACCAGAATGTTGCGCGCCGCCTCTTGCGTGCGCGCGTTGAGGACGTCGGTCATCTTCTTGGCGTCGTCGTGGGGAAACACCGAATAGAAGATGATGGGCTTGTCCCAGCTTTCGACGGCGGGTGTCGCGAGTTCCGCCGTATGCAGCGTGATGGCGAAGAAATAGGCGGGCGGCGCGTCCTCGGTGAACAGGGACTTGGCCGCGTCCTTGCCGAGATAGTTGAGCTTCAGCGCCTGGGCGCGCTGCTTGCCGATTTCGCACAGTTTCCAGTCGTCGGCCTTCTCGCCGTGGCGCAGAATAATGATGCGCGATGGCGCGGCGAGCGCGGGCGCCGCCAGGCCCACGGCGATGGCTGCCGCCACAATCAAGCGAATAAGCATCGTGACCTCCTTGCCAGATGGGAAGAGTCCGAGAGGGTCTTAGCGCGCGAACGGAACCGTCTGTAGCCACAACTCTTCACAACAAAGTGTGAAGCACCCTTTAGGAGGCCTGCAGCCGCCCCAGGATCTCGTCACGGCGCTTGGCGGCCTCCGGCGTCCAATCGGCGCCCTTCGCGGCCAGCAAATGTGCCTGCGACTTGAGGATCAGCCCATCTTCCAGCACTTTGAGGTGGTTCGCCGTCAACGTCGTGCCGGTGCTGGTGATGTCGACGATGAGCTCGGCCGTGCCGGTGGCGGGTGTCGCCTCGGTGGCGCCGACGCTCTCGACGATGCGGTAACCGGTGACGCCCTTGGCGGCAAAGAAGCGCCGCGTCAGATTCATATATTTGGTGGCAACGCGCAGCGGCCGGCCATGGGTCCGCGTGAATTGCGCGGCGACATCTTCCAAGTCCGCCATGCGGGACACGTCGAGCCAGCACTCAGGGACCGCGACGACCACATCGGCATGACCGAATCCGAGCGGCTTCAGGAAGTCGACCGTGGCCTCCACGTCGGCCAAGGTTTCGCGCACCAGGTCTTCGCCGGTAATGCCTAAGTGGACACGGCCGGCCTTCAACTGGTGCACGATCTCGGCGGCCGAGGTGTATTCCACCTCCACGTCGCCCAGCCCTTCGAGCTGGCCGCGATAGCCGCGCTCGTGACCCTTTACGCGTAAGGTCATGCCGGCGCGCGCGAACATCTCGGCCGCCTGCTCTTTCAGGCGTCCCTTGGAGGGGACGGCGATGACGAGGGACCGCGAGCCCATCACGCGTTCCTTTCCACGGCGGCGAGCAGGCGCTCGGTGTGGATGGCGGACCCGACGGCCGGCACCGCGTGCGGGGCGCCCAGCGCCGTCAGCAACCCGTCATAACGGCCGCCGCCGGCCACCGGCTCGGTCTCGTCCATGCCGGCGCCGTCGATCTGGAACACGAGGCCGGAATAATATTCGAGCTTACGGCCGAATTCGGTGGCGAAGGTCGCCTTGCCGAGGTCGATGCCGTCCTGGGCCAGCCGGTCGAAACGGCGCAAGGTGGCGTCGAGCGCCCCGTCGATATCGAGGCCCGCGCCCTTGGCGATCATGGCAACCTTGTCGGCGGCCTCGCGCGGCGGCGCGGCGACAGCGAGGAAATAGTCGATCACGGTCGCCACCTCTTTCGGCAGCGGGTCGGCGCGAAGATCGGCGGCATGGTCGAGCAGCCGCTCGGCGATCTCGCTCAAGGAGCGGTTGCCGGCAAGGGGAACGCCCTTGTCGTCGAGATAGGAAGCGACCAGTTCCTCGGCGCGCTCGGGCGTCTCGCCGGCAAGGGTCGCGGCCAAGGCCGAGCCCGGACCGTCGCCGTCGGGACGCTCGCCCTTCGCCAGCCGGTCGAGCAGCCCATGGAACACGGGCGGCCGCCAGAAATAGTGGCGCAGCTTGAGCCGCCAGCGCTCGGGCAGGCCAAGCGCATCGATCAGCGCGTAGAACAGGGCGATGTCGCCGAAGCGCAGCCAGAACGCGCGAAGCCCGGCGCTGCGCACCGCCTCCACCACCAGCAGCACCACCTCGACATCGGCGCTCTCACGGTCCGGCGCGCCGAAGCACTCGATGCCGGCCTGGCGGAACTCGCGCGGGTGGGTGCGGCTTTGGCCGAGCGGCTGAAAGCGGAAAGCCGGCCCGTTATAGCAATAGCGCGCGGTCCGATCGGCGTCCGGGTGACGCTCCAGATAGAGCCGCGACACCGGCACCGTGAGATCGGGGCGCAGGCACAGTTCCTCACCGGCCAGGTCGGTGAAGACGTAGGTGCGCCCCCTCACCTGCTCACCGATCTGATCGAGGAACACGCCGGCCGGCTGCAGCACCGAGGGCGCGACCGGCTCATAGCCCGCGCGCGCGAACAGGTCGAGCAAGGCACGTGCCTGGGCTTCGAGAGCCTCGAAATTCTGTGCGGATTCGGCGGCCATGGCGCTTTACGCCTTGTGCCGGGCGATGACGCCCTTGACCGCCTTGACCAGGTCGGCCTCGGGCACGGCGAACTGCGCTAGCGCCTGCTGCTTGAGATATTCCTCGCGGTCCTCGATCGAGGTGAGCGTGGCGCCGAGGATGAGATCCTTGATCTGCACCTCGCCGCGCGCCTTCTCGTCGCTGCCCTGGATGATGGCGCAAGGACCGCCGCGGCGGTCGGCATATTTCATCTGCGCCTTCATGCCGGACGAACCGAGATAAAGCTCGGCGCGGATGCCTGCGGCACGCAGCTCTTGCGCCATGCGCTGATAGTCGGCCAGGCGATCCTTGTCGAAGACCAGCACCACGACCGGGCCTTGCACCTCGTCGCCTTTATACTTGCCGAGAAGCTGGAGGCCGAACAGGAGCCGCGACACGCCGACCGAGACGCCGGTGGCCGGCACGGGCTCGCCGGTGAAGCGCTCGACCAGACCGTCGTAGCGGCCGCCGCTCACCACCGAGCCGAGCCGCACGGGTTGCCCGCGCTTGTCCTTGATCCGCGCCGTCAGCTCCGCCTCGAACACCGGGCCGGTGTAATATTCCAGCCCGCGCACGACGGAGGGGTCGACGACGATGCGGTCGGAGGCAAATCCGGCCGCCGTCAGGAGATCATGCATGGCGGATACCTCGCCGACCCCCTCCTCACCGACGGCGGAACCTTCGACCAGAGCCTTGAGGTCGGCAAGCGTCTGGTCGCGGTCGCCGCCAGACGCCTCGACGAATGAGATGATCGCCTCGATCTGGTTCTCGGCGAGTCCCGCGCCCTTGGTGAAGTCGCCGGACTCGTCCTTGCGGCCTTCGCCGAGAAGGAGGCGCACGCCCTCGACGCCGAGACGGTCGAGCTTGTCGATGGCGCGCAGGACCGTGAGGTGCTTGCCCTTGTCCTCCGGGCGCACGCCGGCACGCTCCAGCACGCCGTCGAGAATCTTGCGGCTGCCGATCTTCACCACATATTGCCCGCGCGGGATGCCGAGCGCTTCCAGCACATCGGCGGCGAGCATGCACAGCTCGGCATCCGCGGCGATGGAGCCTGCGCCGACCGTGTCGGCGTCGAATTGCATGAACTGGCGGAAGCGGCCCGGGCCCGGCTTCTCGTTGCGCCACACCGGCCCCACCTGGTAGCGGCGGAAGGGCTTGGCAATCGCCTGATAATTCTCGGCCACGTAGCGGGCGAGCGGCGCGGTCAGGTCGTAGCGCAGCGACAGCCACTGCTCGTCGTCGTCCTGAAAGGAGAACACGCCTTCGTTGGGCCGGTCCTGGTCGGGCAGGAACTTGCCGAGCGCGTCGGTATATTCGATGGCCGGCGTGTCCAAGGGCTCAAAGCCATAGGCCTCGAAGACAGCCTTAATGGTGCCGAGCATCGCTTCCGTGGCGCGGATTTCTTGCGCCGATATGTCCTGCAAACCCTTCGGCAGGCGGGCCTCTGGGCGAGGGATCGCGTCTTTTTTGGTCATGGGAGGATGCGGCTGATTGTAAAGGGGCTCCAGCCGCCGCGTTCTAGCCCATCGAACCCCGGCCAGCAAGCAAGGGTATCCAAGCCTTGCGCGGGCCTAGTCGGCCAGCGCGCGCTCCTTGGCCGCGGCCTTGGCCATCTCCACCAGGGCCTCGATAGGATGGGCGGCGCCCTTCATCTTGATCAGGGCCGGCGGACACGGGCCGCCGGTGGCCCAGTCGAGCAGCTCGACGGTATGGACGAAGGGAATGTCGGTGCCCGCCTGGAGCTGGGTCATGCAGCCGATATTGCCGGTGACGATGACGTCGGGCTTGATGGCGTCGATATTCTTCAGCTTGCGGTCGCGCAGCTCATCGGACAGTTCGGGCTGTAGGATGTTGTAGGTGCCGGCCGAGCCGCAGCATAGATGGCCCTCGGGGATATCGGTGAGCGTATAGCCGGCTTGCTCCAGCAACCGCCGCGGCAGCTCATCGAGTTTTTGGCCGTGCTGTAGCGAGCAGGCGCCGTGATAGGCAACCTTGAGACCGGTCCACATCACTGGCGGATTGAGGCCGATGTCGTCGAGAAATTCGGTGACGTCGCGGGCGAGGCCGGAAATATATTCGGCGCGCTCGGCATAGCCGCGGTCGCGGGAGAGCAGATTGCCATAGTCCTTGACCATCGTGCCGCAGCCGCCGGCGGTCAGCACGACCGCGTCGAGCAGGCGCTCGCGCATGGTAGCGGTCCAGGCATCGATATTGTGGCGCGCGAAGGTCCGCGCCTCCTCCTCGCGGCCGAGATGATGCACCAGGGCGCCGCAGCAGGCCTCGTCCTTGACCACCATGACGTCGACGCCGTGACGCCTGAGTAGGCGGATGGCGGCAAGATTGATGGCGGGCGCCAGCACTTCTTGGACGCAGCCGAGCATGATGGCCACGCGCTTGGCTTGCGGCGCCTTGGGATTGAAGGCGGATTTCGGCTTCAAGATCTTCAGCTTCAACGCGTCAGGCGGCACGAGCGCCAGCGCCGCGGCAATGCGGCGGAAGCCCATCTTGGCGATCACATTGCGGAACGGCTTGGCGAACCAGCCGATGCCCAGCATGAGGCGGAAGCGGTTGGGGTTCGGCAGCACGCGGCTCAAGAACCAGCGCGCCGTGCGCTGCGTGGTGGAGCGGTGGCCGCGCTGCTCGATGCGCACGCGGGCGATATCGACCAGATGCATATAGTCGACTTCGCTCGGGCAGGCGGTCATGCAGCCGAGGCAGGAGAGGCAGCGGTCGAGGTGATGAACCGTCGTCGCCGTGACGTCGCGGCCCTCGAACATCTGCTTCATGAGATAGATGCGGCCGCGCGGGCTGTCGCGCTCGTCGCCGGTCAGCACATAGGTCGGACATGTGGCCGTGCACAGCCCGCAATGCACGCAGCGGCGCAAGATCTCGTCGGCGCGCGCGATATTCGGGTCGCCAAGCTGGAGAGCGTTGAAATTGGTCTGCATGGGCTTTGCGCTACATATCCCGGTACATGCGGCCCGGGTTCAGAATCCCGAGCGGATCGAAGGCGTGCTTGAGCTTCGCCGAAAGGGCGGCGATCGGCGGGTCGAGCGGCTGGAACACGTCGATGCCGGTCCGCGTCGCGTTCTCGGCGCGGATCAAGGTGGCATGCCCGCCAAATTCGGCCAGGGTGCGGCGGATATCCACCGCGCCGCCGTCGGTCAGCGCGGGGGTCTCCATCCAGATCATGCCGCCCGACCAATCGTAGGCGGCATTGACCCGCATCTTGCGCGACAGATTGCCGACGAGCTTCGCCGCCGAGGACGGCGTGGTGGACACGCGCCATAGCGGGTTGGGCTTGTCCTGGAACATCTTGAGGGTGCGGACCTCGCCCCAGAAGGCCTTGCTGCGCTCGGTATCGAGCTCCAGCGCCGGGCCGTAAGCGAGCAAAGCCTGTCTGAGGCTGTTCGCCCGATAACGGGCCGAGGAGGGCACGTTTTCAACCCTGATGGCGGTCACGGCGGCCTCGGCGCCGGCGATATCCTCGTTCGAGAAGCGCGCGGCAAGGGCTGCATGCAGATGCAGCGCGCCGGACACCTCGTAGGGCGTGCCCATGGCGATGCAGAGCGCCTCGATGGCGGTCTGATCGGTGAGGCCAAAGCAGATGACGGTGCGGACCTCGCGCTGGGCGGGGAGCACTTTCAGCGCCACCTCGGTCATGATGGCGAGCGTGCCCCAGGAGCCGGCGAGCGTGCGGGCGAGATCGTAGCCGGTGACGTTCTTCATCACCCGGCCGCCGGACTTGATCACCTCGCCGCGCCCATTGACGGCCCGCATGCCGAGCACATGATCGCGGGCCGCGCCTTTGAGAATGCGCCGGCTGCCTGAAATATTGGTGGCGACCACGCCGCCGATGGTGGCCTCACCCGGGCCGTAGCCGAGCAGCAGTCCGAGATCCACGGGCTCGAAGGGAAGCTCCTGATCGTTCTCGGCGAGCTGCGCCTCGATCTGGGCGAGCGGCGTTCCCGCCTTGGCCACCATGATCAGCTCGGTCGGCTCGTAGATCGGCACGCCGACCATGGACTCCGTCGAGACCACGGCGCCTGACCCCACGGGATGCCCGATCTCACGCTTGGTGCCGCGCCCCATGACCTCGAGCGGCGTGCGCGTGTCCACGGCCTCGGCGACGAGGTAGGCGAGCTCCTCCTCCGTCTCGGGCGCGTGAAAACCAAGGCGCATGTGACCGGTCATCAAAGGTCGTGCCCTTCCACCAGTGCGGGCTCCAGCTCCTCGAGCTGATGCAGATCGACGCCGCGCATCTTACGGGCGTCGCGGCCCTCGATGGGAAACACCTTGCCGGGATTGAGCAGCCATGCCGGGTCGAGCGCCTCCTTGACGCGGACCTGCTGATCGATGTCCTCGTCGGTATATTGCTCGTACATCAGCTCGCGCTTCTCGATGCCGACGCCATGCTCGCCCGTCAGGCAGCCGCCGAGCGCGATGCACAGCTTGAGGATCTCCTCGCCGCAAAGCTCGACGCGTTCGAGTTGCACCGAATCGTTGGCGTTGTAGAGAATGAGCGGGTGGAGGTTGCCGTCGCCGGCGTGAAAGATGTTGGCGACGTCGAAACGATATTTCCGGCAGATCCAGCCGATCTCGTCGAGCGCCTTGGGCAGCTTGGACAGCGGGATGACGCCGTCCATGCAGTAATAATCCGACAGCTGGCCGATGGCGCCGAACGCCGCCTTGCGGCCTTTCCAGATCAGCGCGCTCTCTTGCGCGCTCTGACTCCGGCGCGAGAAGCTGGGCAGAAAGTCGCGGGCGATGTCCTCGATCTTCTCCAGCAGATACTCGATCTCGTCCTGCGACCCCTCCACCTCGACGATGAGCAGCGCCTCCACGTCGAGCGGATAGCCGGCGCTGACGAAATGCTCGCAGACATGGATGGCCGGACGGTCCATGAACTCGATGGCCACGGGGATGATGCCGCCGGCGATGATGGCGGCGACGCAGGAGGCGGCGGCCTCCGTGGAGTCGAAGCCGAGCAGCATCGGGCGCGAGCCCTCGGGCGCTTTGAGTAAGCGCACGGTGGCTTCGGTGACGATGGCGAGTTGGCCTTCGGAGCCGGTGATCAACGGTAGGAAGTCGTAGCCCGGCGCATCGAGATAGGTGCCGCCGAGGTCGATGATCTCGCCGTCCATCATCACCATGCGGACACCGAGCAGGTTGTTCACGGTGACGCCGTATTTGAGACAATGAGCGCCGCCGGAATTGGTGGCGATGTTGCCGCCCACGGTGCAGGCAATCTGGCTCGACGGGTCGGGCGCGTAGAAGAAGCCGTCCTTCGAGGCTGCCTCGGTGATGGCGATATTGGTGACACCGGCCTCGACGCGGGCCACGCGATTGACCGTGTCGATGGCGAGCACCTTCCGCATGCGCGACAGGCAGATGACGATGGCGTCCTCGAGCGGCAGCGCGCCGCCGCATAGCGAGGTGCCGGCGCCGCGCGGCACGACCTTGATGTGGTTCTCGTTGCAAAAGCGCAGGATCGCCGAGACCTCCTCGGTGCTGCCGGGCAGCACGACGGCGAGCGGCAAGCAGCGATAGGCGGTCAGCGCGTCGGATTCGAAGGTGCGGCGCCCCTCCTCGTCGGCGATCAGAACCGCCTCGGGGACCAGCCGCTTCAACTGCTTCACGATGTCGTTCCGGCGCGCCATGACGGCGCGGTCGGGATCGGGAAAAGTCACTGTCGACATCTAAGAGGCTCCGAGACCGTCCGAGTGGCCATTGCGGGAAAGGGCTCCCGTTAGTCTTTCGCATGGGCGCGGGGGACGGGCAATACGCCCCCGCCACGGCGTCCCAAAATGGTCCCTGGCGCAACCCCCCAGCGACCTAGGCGTTAGCATGTCGCATATAGACGCGTACGGCCTCTGATAGAATTATGCTGGGCATTAGGAAACGTTGGGCAACCCCCGAAAGGCCGCCTGAACGGGGCTTTTCGGGCACTTTCAAGGAGCATGGAGATGAGGAGATCTAGTCTGGCTGGTCTGAGTGTTGCAGTGTTTTTCGCCATGACGGCGCCGTCCTTGGCCGCAGGGGACGCCGAGGCCGGCAAGGCCGCCTTCGCCAAATGCGGGATCTGTCACCAGGTGGGACCGAATGCGCAGACGCTGGTCGGCCCCGAACTCAACGGCATCGTCGGACGCAAGGCTGGAAGCGTCGAGGGCTACGCCTATTCGCCGGGCATGAAGAAGCTGGGCGACGAGGGCTATGTGTGGACCGAGGAGCATCTCGACAGCTGGATCGCCGATCCCAAGGCGCTGCTCCCCACCTCGCCCATGGCGCTCGCATTTCAGGGCGTTCCTGATGCCGACGAGCGCGCCAACATCATCGCTTATCTCAACACCTTCAAGCAGTAGCGCAACGCATCATGGCGCGGGCTTCGGCTCGGGCGCAGGTTCGGGCTCGGGCGTATCGCCCGGGCCGGCCGCGCCCGGCGCCTTTTCAGGTGTCCCGTGGGGCGTCTTGCCCGGCGCAGCGGCAGCCGCGGCCCCATTGCTGGCGTCCTTGGCCTGGAACGCCTCGATGTCCTCAAGGACCTGCTTGAACAGGTAATCGCGAATCCCCTCCTCCCTGGCGATCTCCCCCCAGGACTCGCGCAGCGCCGGAAGCACGTCGGCCGGCCAGGGCAGCACCCGAACGCTGTCCTTGGCGGACAGGGCGGCCAGTGCCTCAGCCTGCAGCCCGGCGCTGGCGCCCAGGCTCGATTGCAGCAGGTCGTGACACGCCGCCTCGATCACCGCCTGCCGGTCTTGGCCGAGCGCCTTCCAGCGATCCTTGTTGATCAGAAGCTCAAGCACGGTCTCCGGCTGATGCCAGCCGGGCATATAGATGATCTTGGCCGCGTCCTGCAGGCCTTGCGTCCGGTCGACCGCGGGCGTGTAGAGTTCGGCGGCGTCGATCTCGCCCTTCTCGAAGGCCTTGGCGATGCCGCTGCCGGGCACGAGCACCGGGACCGCGCCCAGCCGCGACATGACGCGGGCGCCGAGCCCGAAAATCCGCATCCTTAAGCCCTCGAGATCCTTCTTCGAGCCAATCTGCTTGGCGAACCACCCGCCGGCTTCCGCCCCGCCAAACGCACAAGGAATCACATGCACATTGAGGCCGGCCTGGTCGTAGACCTCCTGGTAGAGCGCCCTGCCATGGCCGCGATCGAACCAGGCGAGATAGGCTTTCGCGTCCGGACCGAAGGGGAAGCCGGCGAACAGGGTCGCGGCCGGGACCTTGGCCGCCCAGAAGCCCGCCGTGGCGAAGCCGGCATCGATCCGGCCGTCGGACACCTTGTCGAGGATCTCTTGGGGCTTGGTGCCGTCGCCGGGCTCTTTCAGGTCGAGCACCAGCGTCCCGCCCGAGCGTTTCTTGATGTCCCGGGCCAACGTCCGGGCCGGACGGCCGAGGCCCGGCAAATGGGTGCCATAGACCACCGGCGTCACCAGGGTGACGGTCTCGCCGCCGGCTGCGCGGCCATCGGCGCCCGCCACCAAAAGAAGCGCGGCGATCGCCAAAACCCTCGACCTGATCGCCGGATTGCCCATTTCCCTCGCCGCGCTGGCAGTGCTACATCCCGGCTTCATTCTCCGGGAGCCTCCATGAGCTTAACCGGAAGGTCATGAGACCTAAAAGCCCGCGCGGGGGCGGTCTTGAGGCCCGTCCCCTTGCTTCCGTTTGCCAGAGGCTTCGGTTATGGTTCAGCGCACTCGTCCTATGTGCATGATCTTCTTGCCCTATGTGCACGAATGTCGTGATGCGCATGAACGTTTTGGGGTGGACTTAGGTCCGGATCGGGGTCGGCCATCATGACGCTAGCCGTTTGGCTGATCGAGCGGCCTCGCTGGTTCAAGCGGACGCTTCTGATCATGAACGACTTCGCGATGCTCAGCATCGCGTTGTGGGGCGCCTATTCCCTGCGCCTCAGCCGGCTCTACGTGCCGGAGACCATCGAGATTTTACTGCTGATGCTGGCGGCGCCCATTGCCGGCATCGGCGTCTTCTACATGCGCGGGCTGTATAAGCTCGTCACCCGCTTCATCGGGCCCGAAGGCACCACCCGCATCTATACCGCCGTGATCATGGCCGCGGTGCTGTGGGCGCTGGTGGTGTTGATGAGCGGCGTCCAAGGGCAACCGCGCTCGGTGGTGGTGATCTATGCCCTGATCGCGGCGGGCCTGATCCGCCTCAGCCGGCAATGGGCGGGCGCCATGCTGCTCAAGTCGGCCCCGCAGTTCACGCCGATGAGCTTCGACGAGCGGAAGAACGTCATCATTTACGGCGCGGGCACGGTCGGCATCCAGTTGCTGCGCGCGCTGAACGAGACCGGCTCCTACCGAACCGTCGCCTTCATCGACCCAAATCCGTCTCTGGCCGGGCAGGTGGTGCACGGGGTCAAGGTGGTGCGGCCGGAGAAGATCGGCAAAGTCATCGCCGAGGAGAACGTCAAGGAGGTGCTGCTCGCCACGCCTTCGGCGCTGCGCGGCGAGCGCCGCCTGGCCCTGAAATTCCTCGAGTCCTATCCCGTGCTGGTGAAGACGCTTCCGGCGCTGGAGGAGATCGCCGCCGGGCGCGTCGAGATCAGCGATCTGCGCCCGATCGATGTGGAGGATCTGCTGGGCCGCGATCCCGTCACGCCCGACATCGAGCTGCTGACCGCCCAAGTGCGGGGCAAGGTGGTGATGATCACCGGCGCCGGCGGCTCGATCGGCTCGGAGTTGACCCGCCAGCTGCTGCAGCTCGGGCCGAAGACGCTTGTCCTATTCGAGCTCTCCGAGGTGGCGCTGTACGAGATTTCCATGGAGATCGAGGAGATCTTGCGGCGGCAGGCGAAGCAGACTCAAGGCGACGTGCCGGACGCGACCGCCATCATTCAAGTGCTCGGCTCCGTGCTCGACCGCAGGCTCGTCGCCCGCATCATCGAGGAGCAAGGCGTCGAGATGATCTATCACGCGGCCGCCTACAAGCATGTGCCCATCGTCGAGGTGAACCCGTTCGCCGGTTTGCAGAACAACACGTTCGGCACGCTCGTGGTGGCCGAGGCCGCCAAGGAGCTCGGGGTGGAGCGCTTCGTGCTGGTATCGAGCGACAAGGCCGTGCGCCCGACCAACATTATGGGCGCCAGCAAGCGCCTCGCCGAGTTGATCCTACAGGCGCTGGCGCGCGACGGCGCGAGCACGATCTTCACCATGGTCCGCTTCGGCAACGTGCTCGATTCGTCGGGCTCGGTGGTCAAGCTGTTCCGCAATCAGATCAGGGACGGCGGTCCGGTGACGGTCACCCATCCCGAGGTGATCCGCTATTTCATGTCGATCCCGGAAGCGGCGCAGCTCGTCATCCAGGCCGGCGCCATGGCGACCGGCGGCGAGGTGTTCGTGCTTGAAATGGGCACGCCGGTGAAGATCGACGATCTCGCCCGCACCATGGTGCGCCTGTCCGGGCTCGAGGTCCGCGACGAGGCCCATCCCGACGGCGACATCGCCATCGAATATGTCGGCTTGCGGCGCGGCGAGAAGCTCTATGAGGAGTTGTTGATCGGCGAGAACACGACCGGCACCAACCATCCGCGCATCTTCAAGAACTCCGAGCCGGTGCTGCCGTACGAGGAGCTGATCGCGGCGCTCGAGCGACTGGAGGACGCGATCCAGAGCGTCGATGTGGGCGAGCTCCACGACATGCTCCGCGCCACCGTCGAAGGCTATGTGCCCGCCACCGCCGTCCATGCGGCGCCCGCCAAGGGCGAGTGGCAGCCGGCCTCGCGGACGCTTCACTGAGCACATGCCGCAAGCCGATCTCGTTTCTTGGGCCCTGTCTTGGGCCGCCGTGTTGGCCGTCAGCGCCGGGCTCAGCGCCGCGCTGATCCTCGTACTGAAGCCCCTGCTCGTCCGCCATCTCCTGGCCCACCCGAACGCGCGCTCGTCGCACGCGACCCCGACGCCCCAAGGCGCGGGCCTCGCCGTGATGGCGTCGGTCCTTGCCGTCGGCATCGCCGTGCTGCTGCTCGGCATGGCCGCGCCGCCGCCGAGCCTCGTTCCCGTGCTTGTCGGCGCGGCGGTGTTCACTGTTATCGGCGCGCTCGACGACGCCCACGCGCTTGCCGTGTCATGGCGGCTGCTCGCGCAGATCCTCGTCGCCGCCGCCGTCATATTTTTGCTGCCGCAGGACTTCCGCCTGCTGCCCGAGCTGCTGCCGGTAACTGTCGAGCGGATCTTGCTGGTGCTCGGCGTGGTCGGCTTCGTGAACGCCGTCAACTTCCTCGACGGACTCGACTGGATGACGGTGGCGCAGGTGGTGCCGATGACGCTCGGCGTGGTCATCCTGCATGGGCTCGACGTGGTGCCCGCAAGCATCGGCCTGCTTGCGGTGATCCTTCTCGGCGCCACGCTGGGCTTCGCCGTGTTCAACAAGCATCCGGCGCAGATCTTTCTCGGCGATGCCGGCAGCCTGCCGATCGGCCTGTTGCTCGCCTTCATGCTGATCGTGGTGGCGGAGGCGCATCTCGTGTCGGGGCTGCTGCTGGCGCTCTACACGCTGAGCGAGGCAACGATCACCTTCTTCCGCCGCCTGTTCGCCGGAGAGCCGGTGCTATCGGCCCATAAGTCGCATTTCTATCAGCGCGCCGTGGCGCAAGGCTTGCGCGTGCCGCAAGTCACGCTGCGGGTGTTCACGCTCGGCCTCTGGCTGATGGTGCTGGCGGTGGTGGCCGCGCTCAGCCGGTCGCTCACAGCCGATCTCATCCTCTTGTCGCTCGGGACCATTGCCACCGGGCTCGTGCTGTTCAATCTCGGGCGGGGACGCTAGATGGCAAGACGCGTGCTCATCACCGGCGCCTCCGGCTTCATCGGCCGCAAAGCCGTCACCGCCCTGGCGGCCCAAGGGTTCGAGGTTCGCGCCGCGGCGCGCGACCCTGCCGCGATCATCGCCGCCGCCGAGGTGGAGCGCGTGGCTCTGCCCGATCTCGCCAAACCCGCCGATTGGTCGGCGCTCCTCGACGGCGTGACCCATGTCGTGCATCTCGCCGGCATCGCGCACGCGCCGGGCCTCCTGCCCGACGATGTCTATACCCGTATCAATGCCGAGGCCGTGGGCGAGCTCGCCGCGCAAGCCCAAGGCAAGGTCGAACGCCTCGTCTTTATGTCCTCGGTGCGGGCGCAAGTGGGGCTTGCCTCGGACCACGTCATCGCCGAAACGGATGCGCCCGAGCCCACCGACACCTATGGCCGTTCCAAGCTGGAAGCCGAGCGCCTCTTGGCCGCGAGCGGCGTCGGCTACACGGTGCTGCGGCCGGCGGTCGTCTACGGCAAGGGCGTCAAAGGCAACATCGCCTCGCTGGCGACGCTGGCCAAGACGCCCATGCCGCTCCCGTTCGCCGGTCTCGACAATCGCCGTTCGCTGCTGGCCCTGGACAATCTGATCTCGGCCATCGCCCATGTGCTGGAGAGCGCCGCCGCCGCGAACGAGACCTTCCTCGTGGCCGATGCCGACCCCATCAGCGTCGCCGATCTGGTCGGCGCCATGCGCGAGGGCCTGGGCAAGCCCCCTCACTTGGTCAAGGTGCCCGCCGGCGCGGTGAAAAAGATCATGAAGTCCTTCGGCCGGGAGGCGGATTGGGAACGCGTCTCGGGCGCCTTCGTCATCGATCCGTCGAAGCTGATGGCGACCGGCTGGCGGCCGGTCGTCGCGACCCATGACGGCATTGTCGCGATGATGCGCGCCGAGGCCGGCGCTTAGCCGCCAGCAGCTAGCGGCCGATCAGCCGATCGTAGAGAGCAACCGTCTGCCGGCCGATGGCCTCGGCCGAGAACTCGGTCTCGACCAGGGCGCGCGCCGCCTTGCCGAATTTCTCCCTCAAGCCCGGATCCTCGGCCAGACGGGCCATGGCGCCGGCGAGCGCTTCCGGATCGTCGACCGGCACGGTGAGCCCCGTCACACCGTCGATGGCGATCTCGCGGCAACCCGGAACATCGGTCGCCACCATGGCGCGGCCGCAAGCCGCCGCCTCGAGCAGGCTCTTGGGCAGCCCTTCCCGGCGCGAGGCGAGCACGGCGAAATTCGCCTGGCGCCAGACGTCGCGGACATCGTCCACGTGGCCAAGCCACTGAATGCCGAAGGCGCTGGCGAACTCGCGGAGCTGCTCCGGGGCCAGCGAGCCGGGATTCTCCTTGTCGCAATCGCCGGCGAGCAGCAGCCGCATGGTCAGCCCCTTGGCCGCCAGACGCGCGAAAGCGTCGATCACCACCGGCACGCCCTTGTCGGCGAGCATGCGGCCGACATAGGCGCACGTGACCGGCGGAGGCGGCTCCGGCAGCGGCACGAGACTGTCCGTATCGACGCCCGATCCGCGGATCAGCACCACATGGTCGGGGGCCACGCCGAGCGCGCGCACGAAGCCGCTGTCGTCGGGGTTCTGCACCACGGTCCAGCTCTTGTCCCGCCGCAGGAGATGTCCCAGGGCGAAGCGGACGGCGCGGCGCATGAGCCCGCTCACCCGCGCCTCGCCGATGAACAGCGAGCCGACGCCGGTCAGACTGTTGACGACCGCAGGCGGCAGACCGAGGCTCGCCGACGAGCCGAGCACGACCGGCTTCAGCGACACGTTGTGGACGATGGCGGGCTCGAGCTGCTTGAACAGCCGCCTGAGCTGGCGGATGGCGGCGAGGCTATCCCGGAAAGAGAGGCTGCCGCGGCTCCAATCGAGCGCGTGGGCGGCGAAGCCCTCCGCCTCGATACGAGCGCGCCCGTCCTTGATTCGGGTGGCGACATGGACCTCATAGCCCGCCGCCTTGGCCGCCCGGGCCATCGGCAGCCGGTGCGACAGGAAATACCAGTCCTCGGTCACGACGTAGAGGATGCGGGGCGCCATGTCGGGAATGCTTGTATCAGCGTCGGGGCCTCAGCGGAACAGGCGGTCGTTGCCTGGGACCAAATCCGTCGAAACCGGGCCCCTGCCGCTATTTTCCGCCACCGGCCTATAGACTGTTGCGGCGCGGCAACGGTCACGGCTTCACGGGGACAAAGGCGGATCACACCCTGGCTTTCGGCGCGATTCAGCGCTAGATTGCTTCGGCTAAGACAATCGGCTTAGAGGGAACACATGAAACATCTCGGTCTCGTCCTCGCGCTTTGCGGCGCCGCCGGACTGGCTTTGGCGCCGGTCAGCGCGACTGCCTTCGAGATTCAAGGCGAAAATCAGGACATGCCTGAGAGCGCCGCCGAGTTCCACGGCCTCGGCCCGGTCTACGCCATGCCCGAGTTCCAGGGCAGCTCGCTCGCCATGCCGTTCAACAACAGCGGTGGCGATAGCGGCCATGTCTCCGACTACGGCAATGCCATTCCGATTCCCGGACCCGGCATCGACCAGCCGTCTCCGGCCTGGGCCGCCGGCCCCTTCCGTTAGGCCGTAAGCCTCTACTCCTTTGACTTGAGCTGCGGCGCTTTCGCGGGCCGCTTCGGCGCGTGCGCTGCCTAATCGCCGGCCGGTTCGCCGATCTCATTGCGCAATTGCTGGATGAGCCCCGTTAGGGGCTTGTTGTCGGGCTCGATCTTGGCGAGCTGCTCGGCATAGCGCAGCGCCGTTTCGGCATCGCCGGCGGCGCGGGCGAAGTTGATGAGGGCCATGAGGCTTTCACGATCGCCCGGGTGACGTTCCACGCTTTCCTTGAGGACTTGGATCGCTTTGGCCTGCTCTCCGATCGAACTCGAGTCCGACCGCATAGACATAGGCGTAGCGCGGGCGATCCGGCTCCAGTTCGGCCGCGCGGCGGAGATGCTCGACGGCCTCGGCCTGGCGCTTGAGCCGCACCAGTGTAAGCCCGAGCGCGTGATGCAGCCCGCCGTCCTGCGGCGAAAATTCCAGCGCCTGGACCAACACCGACTCGCCGTCGGCGTCGCGGCCCGTCTGGCGGTAGAGATCGGCGAGATTGACGGCGGCGGGCGCGAATTGGGGGCTCAAGGCAAGCGCGGCGCGATACTCCGCTTCGGCCTCCGTCATCTTGCCGGCCCGCGCATAATAGCGGCCGAGCAGCGCGCGCGCCTCGGGCCTGTCGGCGTTGAGGGTTTGCGCGGCGACGAACTCGTCTTGCGCGCGTGTCAGCCGCGCGCGGTCGGCCGCCGGCAGCTCCCCAGGCGGGACACCGGCGAGCAGGAACCCCGCCTTGATGCGGACGCCACGCACGGAATCGGACAGGAGCGGCGACACCAGCGGCCAGAGTTGCGCCGGCGGCGCCGTCTCAAGATGGTCGAGGGCGGCGATGCGGACCAGAGGATCGGGATCGGCGAGCCCTTCGCGCACCAAAGCCGCAGTCGACGCCGACGGATAGGCGGTCAGTTCCTCGAGCGCGCTGGCGCGGACGAAGGCGGGTGTGCCTGGATCGCCGGCGACGGCGGCAAGCAGCGCTTGCGCATCCGCCGCGCCGGTCCAAGCCGCGTGGAAGGCAGGCCCGAAGGTCTGAAAGCCTTTGCGCTCCGGTCCGAACCACTCCTCGATGGACGCTGCCGCCCATTGGGCCGACTTGTCCGTATGGCAATCGGTGCAGGCATTGTCGGTGCCGAGCGCGGCCGAGAGATCGGGGCGCGGCACGCGGAAAGAGTGATCGTGGCGCTGGTCGATGACCATGAATTTGCGCGCCGGCATGTGGCAGGCGACGCAGGACGGCGCCGCCTCGCCCTCGTGATGGGTGTGCGCCACCGTCTCGTAGCTGCCCGCGTGGCATTGCAGGCAGACGGCATCGCCTTTCGCCTTCAGCTTGGCGCTGTGCGGATCGTGGCAGTCGCTGCAGGTGACTCCCGCCGCGAACATCTTGCTCTGCTTGAACTGGCCGTAATTATAGACCTCGTCGAGCATCTGGCCGTCGGCCTGGTTTAGCCCGCGCCCGAGCAGAGAGACGACGTGAGAATCCGACAGCGGTCGCCCCGGCACGAAATCTTCGGAGATGATCCCCCGGCGGGCATGGCAGCGGCCGCACATCTCGACCTCCTTGCGCAAATGCGCCGGTGAAGCACTGCGTTTGGGTTGCCCGGTCTCGGCATCGCGCGTCCAGGTGACGCCGCCGCGCTCATCGAAGCGCGCCAGCAGTCCTTTGGCGGCATCGTCCTTCCCGAACGGCGACCAGTCTTTTGCCCAGGCGACATGGGCCGAGCCCTGGCCGTGGCATGCCTCGCAGCCGACGCTGATCTCCTTCCAGGTGGTGTCGAATCGGCCGGTCTTCGCGTCGTAATTCTTGGCGACGTCGGTCGAATGGCACTCGGCGCACATGAAGTTCCAATTCTGGTTGAGCTTGGTCCAGTGCAGCGGATCGTCGTGGCCGATATGCTCATTCGGATAGAGGTGGAACCAGCGCTGGCCGCCCTCCTCCTTCGTGCGGCTGTCCCAAGCGATGGTCAGCGCCTGCACGCGGCCGTCCGGAAATTCGATGAGATATTGCTGCAAGGGCTCGAGCCCGAACGTGTACTTCACCTCGAACGTACCGAGCTTGCCGTCCGCGCCGTCGGTCTCGACGAAGAACTTGCCGTCCTTTTTGAAGAAGCGGGACCTGGTGCCGTAATAGTCGAAGCTCGCGTCGTCGAAATCGCCGAGCACGGTGTCGGCGCTCGCGTGGGCCATGGCGTGGGCGTGCTGCGAGGGATGCCACAGCTTCCCCGTGTCCTGGTGACAGGAGATGCAGGTCTCGCTGCCGACGAAGGCGAGCTTTTCCGGGTCGAGATCCACGGGCTTTGAGGGGCCGCGCCCAAGAGAGTTCAGCCCGAGGCCTGCGCCGATGAGGATCAAGGCGGCCAGGCCGGCCGCGATCCAGAGTTTTCGCTTCGGGCTGGAGGGTGGCGAGGCTTCGCCATCGGGCGCCTTGGTCTTTGCCGCGGGCGCCTTGGTCTTTGCCGCGGGCGCCTTGGTCTCTGCCGCGGGCGCCTTGGCCGGTGCCGGGCCGGGCTTTTTCCGTGGCGATGATGGGCGTCGGCGACGGGTCACTTTATGTCCTGCTCGAGCGTTTTGGGATCGGCATGTCTGGAACCCGTGGCTTGCCTTAATCGTTCAAGCACCCGCATTCCAATCGATGGGGGACAGTCGATGCGTGATATCCGAGACGACCTGCAAGACCGAGTCAATTTCCTTCGGGAGCAGATGAGCACCGTGGAGGCTCAATTCGCCAAGCACGTCGACCAGATCAAGCAGGAGCATGACAGCAAACTCAAGGTTCTGAAGGCCGACCTGGACGCCGTCACTGCGATGATCGGGGCCGAGCAACGACGGCTCGGCAACACGCCATCCGAGCCCAAGGCACAGCCGCAACCGCAAGGGCCCCGCCCCCGGCAACAACCACCGCAAGCCCGCTCCCGGACGGCGCTCGCCGATATGATCGGGCTGCAGCGCGCCGGCTGAGAGCGGTCAAGTTTCCCGTTAACGAGATCGACGGGCAAGCGCGATCGCCTGCCCGCCGTTCCCTGTCTGCATCCGCTTAGAGACCGTCCACACAGTCACCGACCAGAGCGAGAGTCGCGTCGCCGGTCGTAATGCCAGCATGAAATTTGCCGGTCTTCATCGAGATCGCCGCGCTGAAAGACCGCGGTGAAATCTCGTTCCGGCCGATACCGTGCAACAGAACGATATCGCCCGTCTCCACCATGTCCTTGATGTCGATGTCCGTCGGGTCTTTGTCCAAATCGTCCGAGGTCATGACCTTCTTGTCGAAGTCGAGTTTGAGCACGGGCGGGAGATTGACATAATCGTTGGGGACGCGCTTACAGCCCGCCACATCGACGCACTCGAAGATATCGGTGAAGGCGCACATAAAGGTGCCCGAGGCCGCCGAAGCGGCGGCCGGCATGGTGATTAGACAGAGGAGCCCGAGGCCCGCTTTGAAAATCGATCGCATGGTTTGGCTCCTATCGTGCAACGGTATAGCCGCGACCTTCGAGGCAAAGCGCCCCGGCGCGGAGGTAATTGGCGTATAGCTCGTTCATCCGGCGCCTGTCGGCGGAGGTGCTCGCACCCCCGAAGGCACCTGAGCCCCAGCGCGGATCCGTGCCGCCGGAGGCGGCATCGAGTTTTTCCGTGACCCGCATAATGGTCCGGGTGTCGATGCCGGCTTGCTGCGCCGTGAAGATCGCTCTGGGATCGAAGCCTGTCTGCTCCACCGCCCAGTCGTGACAGGCCGCGCGGTCCGCACTCTCCTCTTCCGGGGTCACGCCTTCCTTGTAGGTCATCAAGGCCCGACCCGGCGCCGACTGCGCATATACGGAAGGCGCCGTCGCGCTAACCGCCAATCCGGCGACCGCGCAACACAGTAATGAACTCCATAGTTTCATGGGTTTCCTCTCCTTGGTGAGCGTCGTCTTGGATTTAGGAAGAAGGCGGCCCCTTCGCCGGGCCGCCTTCCCGTGGCCTAGTTGCCCGTGGGCAATCCGATGCTGAAACCGTCCTTCGCGAGCTGCTCTTGGACCGACTTGAACAGCTGGTATTTTGAGATGGTGATCGGTCCCGTATAGGTCTCGCTCTGAAGCTTACGCGGCGGGTACTTCACGTAAGACTTCATGAGTTTCGCGACCGACTCGTTGGCCGGGACCACCGCCCAGGTGCTCTCGGTGAAGGTGGTCATGAAGATGTCGTAGCGCTCCTGCGGGTCCGCCAGCAGGTCGAACACCTGGGGCACCGTGGCGACATACTCACTCGCACCCTTCCAGCCGAGATTGGTGTCGACCGCGAGGCCGCCGGTAGTCGCACCATCGGCACCGCGCAGGTTGAAGACATATTTGAAGTTGTTGACGCGGACGGCGCCGGGCGACAACTCGTCTTCCGTGAAATAGAACCACCAGTTGCGTTTCGACTTGCCGGTGCCAGTCATGACGGGCGTCATGTCGTAGCTATCGAAGATGATCGGCTGACCGTCGCGGTCGTTCGTCGGCAGCTCAATGCCCGCGATCGACGCGAAGGTCGCCATCAGGTCGAGACCGCCCACGACGTCGTCGCTCTTCGTTCCGCCTTCGACCTTGCCGGGCCAACGCACCATCGAGGGCACGCGATTGCCGCCTTCGCGCACGGTGCCCTTGGTGCCCCGGAACGGCGTATAGCCCGCATCCGGATAGACATCCTGCCAGGCGCCGTTGTCGACGGTGTAGAAGACGACCGTGTTGTCGGCGAGACCAAGCTCGTCGAGCTTCTTCAGGAGATTGCCGACCCGCGTATCCAGCTCCACGACGGAATCGGCGTATTTGGATTTCGAGATGGATTTATGCTCGAACTCCGGCGCCGGCAGGTTCGGCTGATGGTTCTTCATGAAGTTGACGTTGATGAAGAACGGCTTGTCGGATTTGGCCGCATCCTCGAGGAACTCCGTGGCCGCCTTCTCGATATAGGCATCGAGGAACGGAATGCCGACGAGACCCTTCTCGGGCGTGTCCACATACTCACCGTTGACTTGCCAATCCTGCACCGGCGTTTCGCCCGCCTTGCCGGACAGCGCGCCCTTGGTCACCTTCTTGAACATCTCCCGCAACTCGGGGGTCATGTTCGGGAACCATTTCGGGTCGGCGTAGGTGTAGGCGTTGAGGTGATAGAGGAAGGTATATTTCATCACGTCGTAGCCTTGCGCGTTCGGCAGCGCGTAGTCCGATTCGCCGAGATGCCACTTGCCCGTGAAGTAGGTATTGTAGTCGGCTTTCTTCAGCACCGATGCGAGAGTCCATTCCGCCGCCGGAAGACCGCCGCCCTGGCCTTGGAAGGCCACGGTGGTCATGCCGCTGCGGTTGGGGATGCGCCCGGTCTGGATCGCGGCGCGGCCCGGGGTGCAGCTCGGCTGGCCGTAGAAATTGGTGAAGACCATGCCTTCCTTCGCCAAGCGGTCGAAGTTCGGGGTCTGCATGCCGCGCCCTTCGCCGCCGAGATAGGGACCGAGATCGCCCCAGCCGGTGTCGTCGGAGACGATCAGCAGAATGTTGGGCTTCTTGGCCGTGGCGTCGGACGGCGCGTCAGCGTCCTGCGCGTGGGCAATACCGCCGCAGGCCAAAAGCGTGGCTACCGCGACGGTGCAGAGCCGCTTGAAATGACCAAAACTCATTTAGCTTCCTCCTGTTTTGCGAGGCGCGTTGAGCGGCACAGCGGCCAAGGGGGCGGCCACACGAAGCCCCCCCTTGGCACTCAGCTGTGACGGCCCTATTGGCCCGCGTGGCTCGCCGTCGACATGCTCTTCACCTGCTGCAAGACCTGATCGAGGTTGTAACTGGCGGCGTCCTGTAGGGGCGGGAAATCCCTATAGGTTTCCAGCTCTTTCAGCCACATCGCCTGGCCGATCGGCAGGAGGTTCCAATCATACTGATAGGCGGTCACGGGCCCCGCCAGCGCGCCACCGACGCCCATGAGAGTCTTCAATTGCTGGCCGATCGAGGTTTCGAAAGGGTCGCGCTTGATGTTGACCACCTGTGTCCAGCTATAGGGAATGACGCCGTTGACGAAGCCGCTCGGGTCGTCCGAGACCATGGCGAAATAGAGCTTCCAGTTCTTGTAGCGGACAGCGGAGGGCTGCTTGCCGGAGTAGTAGAATAGATAGTTCCGAGCCAATTCCTCGGCATTGCCAAGCAGATAGTCGCTTTGATTCAAACCATCGAGGGTCGTCTTGACGATGCCCGGATATTTACCCGCCTCGATCTCCTTTTTCAGCGCATCATCCTTGGCGCCGCCGGCGATCTCGACCAGCGTGGGCACCCAATCGAGCGCCGAGACGATGCCGGTCTTGATGGTGCCTGGCTTGATATGGCCGGGCCAGCGAATGACTAGTGGAACGCGCATACCGCCTTCCCAGGTCGTCAGCTTGCCGCCTTTGAACGGCGTGACGCCACCATCGGGGAAGGTGATGGTCTCGGCACCGTTGTCGGTGGTGAACACGATGATCGTGTTGTCGAGCTCACCCATGTCCTCGAGCTTCTTGAGGACATAGCCGATATTGTCGTCCATCTGCTTCATTCCGGCTTCGTTGGCGCCCCAGTCCTTGCCGCCGGGCTCGCCCATCATGGCGGCGTACTTGTCGGACAGCACGGTCGTCACGTGCATGCGGGCCGGGTTGTAATAGACGAAGAATGGCTTGCCCGTTTTCTCCGGGTCGTTGCGGTCGAGGAAGTCGATCACCTTGGCGGAGATCTCCTCATCTACGGTCTTCGAGCGCTCGAGAGTGAGCGGGCCCTCGTCCTTGCAGGTCTGATTGGCTTCCGTTCCGTCGGACGAAGTACACGCCAAAACCGGGCGCGGCGGCGTCAGGCAGATCGTCGTCTTGGGATCGACGGCACCTGGCACCGGGTCGAGGCCGGGAACGGGCGTGTTCTTGCAAGGCGGGGCGACGGCTTGCTCCGTCGGCGTCTTGTTGATGTCGGGGAAGCTCACCCCTTGCATCGCGTCGAGATGATAGAGATAGCCCCAGAATTCCTGGAAGCCATGGGCCGTCGGCAGCGAATCGGTGGTATCGCCGAGATGGTTCTTGCCGAACTCGCCCGTGCTGTAGCCGAGATCGTGGAGGAACTTGCCAATCGAGGGCGTGCCCGGCTGCAAATAAGACGGGCTGCCCGGGATCTCCGGGAGAAGCATGCCGGCGCGCAATGGGTTCATACCGGTGACGAAGGCGGTGCGGCCCGCGGTGCAGCTCTGCTCCGCGTAGTAGTCGGTGAACATCACCCCTTCCTGGCCGATGCGGTCGATATTCGGCGTCTCTCCGACCATCAGGCCACGGTGATAGATACTCGGCTGCATGTAGCCGATATCGTCACCCATGATAAAGAGGATGTTGGGCTTCTTGGCCGTGGCGTCGGACGGCGCGTCCGCGTCCTGCGCGTGGGCAACGCCACCACAGGTGATCAGCGCAGCGACCGATAGGGCGCACAGCTGCTTGTACAAACCGACAGTCAATGGGTCGTCTCCTTCCAATGTGGGATCAGCGTTTTCGCTATTCCTGGGGGGGAAAATATCGTTCCAGTCGTTCTTCATGTCGACCACAATCCAGCCTTTTTCCGGCGCCGCTTCAAGTGCCTTGTCGAGGCGGCCAAAGGAAGAATCGCGGTCATAGGCGTATTCACGCTCGGCGTCGGTGTGATGAACGATCAGGCCGAGGCGCGGCCCGTCGCCCGCCGTGGTCCAATCCAGCATCTGGTAGTCGCCATCGGAATTGCCGAAGGCCGCGATCGGGCGCTGGCCGATATGCTGGTTGATGCCGATAGGCTTGCCCTCCTTGTCGTCGATGAAGTTCATCTCCGGCAGGCGTATGAGGGTCGGCTCGCCGTCCACGACCTCATATTTTGTCTTGATGCTGGAGCCGACGACTTGGCCCGGCGGAATGCCGTAGACGGCCTGCGAGAAATTCCGCACAAACTCGATGCCGCCGCCGGACACGATGTAAGTCGTGAAGCCCCTGCTGCGAAGGTAGGCGAGCAGTTCGAGCATCGGCTGATAGACCAGGGTGGTGTAGCCGCGCTCGAAGCGCTTGTCTTTCGCCGCGGCGAGCCAATCGCTGACGATGGTCTGGAACTCCGCCGGCGACATACCGGCGTGGGTGGCCATGATCAGCTCGATCAGACCCTTCTCGCCCGACGCGGCGAGGGTCTTCATGTCGCCGCTGAGTGCCGCCTTGAACGGCTGTGTCGTCTTCCACTCGGGATGCTCCGGCGCCAGCTCCTTCACGCGGTCGAGCGCGAAAGCGAGCTGGGTATACATCGGCTGCTCGACCCACAGCGTGCCGTCATTGTCGAAGGTGGCGATGCGGTCTTGCGGCGGCAGGTAGTCGCCACTTTCCGGCTCCGTCACCTTCGTCACGAAATCGACAATGGCCTGCTTGGTAGGGCCGTCGTTCCAGGACGGGAGCGGGTCGGAGTTTTGTGCAAACGCCGGAGCGGAGACGACGAGGATCGCAACCGCCGCGACGGGACGAAGAAATTTGAACATAAGACGCTCCCAAGGCCCCACGCGAAAAAGGTACCGGGCGGGCGGTGATTCCCGCCCGGCGCTTGTTCATTCCTACTGAAGATCGCCCTGGAGCTTGCTGAGCGCCTTCTCCAGTTCCTCCATTTGCCCGCCGACGCTGAAGCTGGCCGGCTTCTGACGGGGCGGATAGCTCTCGAAGGTCTTCAGGAACTTGCCGACATAGGCTTGCGCCGGGACCAAGATATACGCCCGGCTCAGCATCCAGTCGTAATAGGTATTGGATGTGATGTCGGCCCGCTCGTACGGGTCGCGGCGGAGGTTGAAGATCTTAGGCACCCGGAGCTCGGTGAAGGGGTTGGCCCAAATCTTGAGCGTGCCTTCGGCTCGCTGCTCCATGAACACGACCTTCCAGTCCTTGTAGCGCAAGGCCATGAGGTCGCCGTCGTCGGAGAAGTAGAACACCTCGTCGCGCGGCGCCTTTTCCTCCTTGCCTGTCAGATGAGGCAGGAAGTTGTAGCCGTCGAGATGGACCTTGTAAGTGGTCCCGCCTGCCTCGTAACCGTCGAGAAGCTTCTCCTTGATGTCCGTCTGACCGGCGGCGGCAAGGAAGGTGGGCAGCCAGTCCATATGGTGCATGATGTCGTTGGACACGGAGTTCGCCTCGATCTTGCCTGGCCAGCGCACCATGGCCGGCACCCGCCAGGCGCCTTCCCAGTTGGTGTTCTTCTCGCTGCGGAACGGCGTCGTCCCGGCATCGGGCCAGGTGTTCTGATGCGGCCCGTTGTCGGTCGAGTAGAACACGAGGGTCTTGTCGGCGATGCCCAGATCGTCGAGCGCCTTCAGAAGCTCGCCGACATGCCGGTCATGGAGAACCATGCCATCGGAGTACTCGTCCTGCCCGGAGATACCGCGGTCCTTCTCCGCCACGTGGGTGCGGAAATGCATATGCGTGCCGCTCCACCAGACAAAAAATGGTGTGCCGGACTCGTTCGCCTTCTTGATGAAGGCGATGGCGGCCGCCACGGTCTCGTTGTCGACGGTCTCCATACGCTTCTTGGTGAGCGGGCCGGTATCCTCGATCTTCTGCTTACCGACCTTGCCGAAGCGGGGGTCGACCGTCTCATCGTCCTCGTCGGTGGCGAAGGTATGCAGCACGCCGCGCGGCCCGAACTTCTCGCGGAACGCGGGATCCTTCGGATAGTCCTCGTTCTCAGGCTCTTCCTCCGCGTTCAAGTGGTAGAGATTGCCGAAGAACTCGTCGAAGCCGTGCAGGGTCGGAAGGAACTCGTTCTTGTCACCGAGATGGTTCTTGCCGAACTGCCCGGTAGAATAGCCCTGGGCCTTGAGCAGCGTGGCAATCGTGGGATCCCCGGCGCGCAAGCCGAGATCCGCGCCGGGCAGCCCTACCTTCGACAGACCGGTGCGGAACACGCTCTGGCCGGTGATGAAGGACGAACGGCCGGCCGTGCAAGACTGCTCGCCGTAATAGTCGGTGAAGATCAGGCCCTCATTGGCGATGCGGTCGATATTCGGCGTTTTGTAGCCCATCAGGCCCTTGGTGTAGGCGCTGATGTTGCCCTGACCGATGTCGTCGCCCCAGATGACCAAGATGTTGGGCTTGTCGGTGCTGGTACTGGCTTCGGTGTCTTGGGCGCGGCTCGGGCCGGCCGTAGCGAACAACAGCAATGCCGCCGCCGCGATCAGACCGGCGCATGCCGGCCCTCTTTTTCGCTCTTCCATCAGACGCTCCTCTTCATGATGCGCAATTTGGCGAGTCGCCGGCCTGGTTCAGCAGACCAACGCCCATCTCTTTTTGTCCCGGGCCATGCGCACGGCCACTTTCCCTTTCGGGACAACTCTGCATGGTATATTTCAACCACGGTTTGGAATTGCTCAGATGACCGGATTGGGGTCCCATGGACGCTCCGACGATGGATTTGGCTCGTGCCCTGGAAAGGCTGGCACGCCACGGCTGGTTCTCGGAGCGTTCCCCGAAAACGCGCGCCGCGCTCGGCGCCATCGCCAAGCTCCGCAGCTTCGCCAAGGGTGATCGCATCTATTTCGCCGGCGACCTGCCGAACGGCATTTTCGGGCTGATTTCCGGGTCGCTGAACGTGTCCATCCCCCGCGCGGACGGCGAGGACTACACCGTGCATCGGGCGGGCGTCGGCTTCTGGCTGGGCGATCTGGCGCTGTTCTCGCAAGGCCCGCGCCTGGTCTCGGTTCATGCCGCCGAGACGACCCGCATGGTGCAGTTTCCGGCCAACGACCTCAAGCGGCTGGTCGAGGAGAACCCCCGGCTTTACGCCGATTTCTATGCCCTCACCTATCAGAACTTCCGCACGGCGTTCGAGATCATCTCCAACCTCGCCATCCCCTCCACGGAAAAGCGGGTGGCCGACCGGCTCGTCTTCGAGGCGACGACGCGCGGCGATCCGGCGGGATGGATCCCACTGTCGCAAGCCGAGCTGGCGAACATGACGGCACTGTCGCTCCCCACGCTGAAGCGCATCATGCGGCGCTTCGTCGAAGCCGGCTTCATCGACCATCGCTACGCCCGCATTCAGGTCCTCGACAAGGACGCGCTCGCGCGGCTCTGCCGAGCTTGAGGTGTAGGTCCACCTAGCGGATGCAGGCGTTGTACTGGTTCTTCCACTTCGGATCGCGCGTCTCCTTGTAGCGGTTGTAGTAATAGGTGCAGTTGTTGGTCACCCTGGCGTGGCTCCAGCCCACGCCGGTGCCGACCCACAGAGCGTTTCCGCCCCAGCGTGCGGCGCGTGACACGCTCTTGCCCGCGTTGCGCGCTGCCTTGCCGACATTCTTCCCGACATTCTTGGCGACGTGCGGCGGCTTGATCTTCTTGGCCTCGGCCGGCGCATCGAAACTCGCGGTGACGAAGAACGCGGCAATAGTGCAAACGGTAATGGCTGCAATCCCTCTCATGACTCTTCCCTCCCTTTCCTTCTTCTAGGCGGCGCCCGACGGATCACTCCATATCGGCCGGTGCCGGTGAATGTCCCGACAGTGGCAGCGACACGGTCAGCAAGCCGAGATTGCCCTCCAGCCGGTTCTCGACATCGAAGTCGTGCGAATACGCATCATGACCTCCTTGAGGAATTCGGGAGCGAATCAACCTCCCGTTGGGAACAGCAGCTGCACCTGGAAGCGGAGCTGCCAGTCGGGTCCCCCTTCAGGCGTGATGACGTTGTCGTAAGCGCTGAGCGACATGTTCACGGGCTGCGAGCCGATATCGAAGACGCGGCCCACGCCGCCGCCGAACGGCAGCGTCCATTGGTCGTCGTCGGGCGCTTCCCAGTTCGCGGTGATGATCGGCGCGGTGGTCAGGTACCAGCCGTGCTTCAGGTTGTAGTTGATGAAGTACTGGAACAGGAACGCGTTCACGTCCGGTTCGTTGGAGTCGCCCGCGACGGACCAGATATTGTTGACGAGCGCGCCGACCACCCATTTGCCCGGCGTCCATACGACGGCGGCGGTCGGGCCGACGCCCCATTTATCCGGGCCGAGACTTCGGTCTGTGTTCGTGGGCAGATAAAGGGTCGGACCGGCGCCGATCATGAGCTTGGGGCTGACCTGCTTCACGAAGAAGAAGCTCGGATTGAAATTGCCGAGGCCGAAATCGCTCTCGTCACCTTGGTAGACGGGCGGCTGATAGACCACCGGCAGGATCCAGCGCGTGACCAGGTTCCAATCCTCGTTCAGCTTGAACGGGATGACCGGCTGGATGTTGAGAATGTTCTGCTCTTTGTCGAACGGCCCGACATTGAAGTTGGTGTTGTTCTGGAACGGGACCGAAATCAGATTGGCGATCGGGTTCTGCGCTTCTTGCGCCAGATTGCCGCCGTCCTGTGCTTGAACGGAAGAGACACCGAACGCGGCGAGCGAAAGGACGCCCGCCAAAACCCCACGCAACGCAACCATGCCGCCTCCTCCCAGCTAGCCCGCAGACTCTTTTGGTCCTTTCGGGAGCATGGCATATAAATTGCCACTCATTCCCAGCGGGTTGTGAAATTCTACCGCAGGTGGGGAATAGGATTGTTCCCAGGGGCTCATTCTGCGAAAATTTCGCAATGAAGTTGATGGCCGAGCAGGTTCTATCTCGTGAGGGCTGGCTTTCCCGGCAGCCCAAGGACTTCCAGCGCCTAGTTTTCAAAGAGTCTCAGCTTCAGCAGTTCCGATCCGGCGCTTCGATTTATGTCCAGGGCGACAAGCCGGGCGGCATTTACGGTCTCGCCGCGGGCGCCTTCGCCATCTCGATCTCGCCCAGCGACGGGGGACCCTATCTCGCCCATCTCGGCGCCGTGGGCACATGGATCGGCGAAGGGCCCTTCCTCACGGGAGAGCCCAGACGCGTCGAGCTCGCGGCGGCGACGGACTGCGTCGTCCTCAATCTGCCTCTCCATGCGATGGAGCGCATGGCGGCGGAAGACTCCATGGTCATTCGCCGCTTTGCGCAGATTTCCATCAGCAATCTCGATCTCGCGTTGAAAGTCGTCAGCGACCTCATGATCGCCCGGCCGGAACGGCGCATCGCCGCGGTGCTGCTTCGCTCCGCGGGCACGAAGGCTGAGCCCGTGGTGCGCGTGTCGCAGGCCGATCTCGGCCGGATGGCCAACGCCTCGCGCAAGCTCGTGAGCAAGGCACTTCACCGGTTCGGCCAATCGGGATGGGTGGAGACCGGCTATAACGCCATCAAGATTCGCGATGCGCAGGCCTTGAAGGCGTTTGCCGCCGGCGCGCGGTCCTAGACCGAATCCCCGGTTTCCGACGAGGCCTTTTTGGCCCTACCGGCCTTCGGCCTGCTTGAGGGCGAGCGCCACACAGAGCGCGACCTTATCCCCGCCCGTCTCTCTTTGTGCGCTACCGGCCTCTGGCCTACTTGCGCGCGATTTATCCCCGGCCTGCGAAGCTGACGTAGAATGCTTCCATCCCTCGTCCATGAGGACGCGAGCTGCAGACCGTCTGTGTCTCGGGACGAGAGACGCGGCGCCCGGGGCGGCGCGGTAAAGAAGGGTCATCGTGGACAGGAAGAGCCACCAGCCCGGACCACCGCGTCAGGCTAACGGACCAACCTCGGGGGTCCCCGCTCCGCCCACCTGCGCTGTAACGCGTGGGTCGTCGGGTGAGGCGTGCGCGAAACCATCCGCGTTGCGCCTGTGCCACTGGTGAGAAGCCGTGCGGAAGGGGGCTGTAAAATCATCGCCGGAGCGGGGCGCCGAGAGGCTGCCCTATCACTGCAGTAGGATCGCAGGCTCTCCGGTGCCCCGCAGTCCTTCGGCGCTCAAGCAACACTCGCGGCGCTCACGCGGCGAGGCGATCGGGCTTGTCTATCGATCGCCCCCGTCTTTCGATCGCCCTCGCCTCTCAGGGAAAGCTGCACACCCATCAAATTTGTCCGAATTTGGTGAGTTCCCGCTAACGGCAATTAACAGTTTCCAGGGACTTGAGCCGTTCCAAGAACACGATCTCAACGACGCTTCGCTAAAAGTCGCAAAAGAGAGGTGCTTTTATTGTTCGGCATGATGCGACGACGCTTTCTCAGCAGGTCCCAGATCGTAAGCCTGCTCGCGATTATCCTCGTGCCCGCGGTATTGATCTTCGCGGGGTTCCAGTTGCGTCTCGAATTCGAGCGAAACGCGGAAACCGAGGCCCGCGTCTATGACTCGTTTGGCACGCGAACCCAAATCCAGCGCATCTTTTCCCTGCTCCAGGACTCCGAAACGGGCCAGCGCGGCTTCGTCATCACGGGGCAAGACGAATTCAAGAAGCCCTTCGAGCGGGCGGCTGAGGAAATTGGACCTCAGTTTGAAGCGCTCTCCGCTCTCATCGAGCAAAGCCCCGAGCAGCGGGCCGATTTCGAGAAGCTGAAAAGGCTCGCGGAAGCGGTCCAAGAAAGCCACCGCAATATCGTCGTAATAAGAGTCACTGGCGGATTGAGCGGCGCCGCCGACGTCGTGGCGACCGGCGTGGGCAAGACGCTGATGGACCAGGTCCGCATTGTCGTGGACCAGATGACACGCCGCGAGGCCAACACGCTGGCTATTCGAACGCGCGCGTCCCACGCCCGGACACAGCGGACCCAAACCCTCGCTTCCATTCTCTTTGTTGCTTTGAGCGCGCTGCTTTTGACGAGCGCGTTCTGGCTCTGGCGCCATGCGCGAAACAGAGAAAAGCTCCTCAACGACCTGCGGGCGGTGTCGGCCAGGCAACAAGCCGTCTTCGATGGAGCGATAGACGGAATCATCACGCTCAATCCGAGCGGAAGCATCGAAACGGTGAACATGGCTGCGGAGCGCATGTTCGGCTTTAGCGGCGACGAGCTCCAGCGGCGAGACGTCTCCAAGCTCGTCGAGATCGGAGGGGCCGCCGATCGGAGCTTTCTCGATCGCATTGGCGCGTCGAAAGGCGCTCTGAACACCGGGATGGTCCGTCAACTCACGGCGCGCCGGCGCGACGGTCAGAGCTTCCCGGTCGATGTCGCATTTGGCCCGATGGAACTCGCTACCGGAACTCATGTCGTTGCGGTGGTCAGAGACGTCTCGGAACGCCACCGGCTTGATGAGATGAAGAGCGACTTTATAGCGACGGTCAGCCACGAGCTGAGGACGCCGCTCACCTCGATTGTGGGAGCGCTCTCGCTTCTGGCCAGCAATTCCGCGGGCGATCTGCCCAGCAGCGCCGCCAAACTGATCGAGATCGCCCATCGCAACGGCCAAAGACTGGTGCGGCTGATCAACGATGTCTTGAGTATCCAAAAGATCGAAAGCGGAAAGCTCGAACTGGATTTCGGCCCTGTCACTCTGAAGGATGTCGCGGAGCGGTCCGTCGAAGGCATTAGCGGCATGGCTTACGCTCTGGGTGTCTCCCTTGAGTTGATCGCTGAGGACGACGGTCCCGTCTATGCGGACGACGAGCGTTTGATCCAGGTTGTGACCAATCTGCTTTCCAACGCCTGCAAATACTCTCCGCGTGGCGGGACTGTCACCATCACCGTGCGCCGGCTCCAGCACTTCGTCCGGCTCAGCGTGCGCGATCGGGGCCCCGGCATTCCTATCGAGTTTCGGTCCTCGATATTCTCAAAATTCTCGCAGGCACACGATGCGCACTCGAAGTCGGGCACAGGATTGGGTCTCATCATCGCCCGCGAGATCACCGAGATGAATGGCGGCTCGTTGTGGTTTGAGTCGGAACCTGGCGACGGAGCCACCTTCCATGTCGATCTTCCACTCGCTGTCAGCCGCGCCGGAGACGGCACAGAGGGACCGCGAGTTCTCGTTTGCGAAGACGAGCCCGCGAGAGCCGATTCGCTAGTGCAGCTTCTGGACCAGGACGGATTCTCCGTCGATGTGGCGCGCACGATCGAGGCCAGCATTCAGCTCGCCTGCCAGGGCGACTATGCGGCGGCGTTGGTCGACTTCAATTGCGATAGCAAGGAGCTGATCCAGGCTTTGCGTTCGCATTCCGATACACGGCATCTGCCTGTGATCTTGCTGAGTGGGGACGCAACCGAGGTCAATTCCGCGGGCGGTCCGCTCGTTGTGGTTGATTGGTTGGCGGAGCCAATGGACCCTGAGCGGCTTCGAGCCGCGGTTGCGACGTCTCTCGCTACGAGCTGCGGTCAGGCGTTGGTCCTGCATGTCGAGGATGATCCCGACATCCTTGAATTGGCGCGCGCCACATTAGCCGGCGTAGCCAAGGTCATTCCCGCGCCCAGTCTCGCGAGAGCTCGGATAGAACTGGCGAGGGCGCGGCCCGACATCGTCATACTCGATCTCAACCTCGCCGATGGGTCCGGCCCGGATCTTCTGGCCGACCTCAGCGACAAAAAGGGCCGCACCATTCCCGTCGTGATCTACTCCGCGCGGGACATATCGCCGGAGCTGGCTGCCAGAGTGGACGCGGTACTTTTGAAGTCCAAAACGTCGATGGATGGGTTGAGACTCACCGTTCGTCGCTTGATCGCAAAGCGGGAGGCGATCCGTCTCGCGGCGGCCTAGGAAACGAAGGGCGACGCGCTTTGGTGCGGTGACTCATGGCTACCAGCGGAGATTTACGCCCAGGATCGGTCCGTGCATCACGACGTCGAGAACGTTTTCGCCGTAGGCACTTTCCTCGGTGTAATCAACCGCGAGCGCACGATAGCCGATCACAGTGTGAAGCGGCGTTCCGAAGCAATTGACGTCGAAGCCGTAGGTCGCGACGACTTGCCACGAGAAATCGCTACCGACGCCAAACCCTCCGACGTCTGCTTCGAGGGTCAGGTCCTTGTTGTCACCGAACCCATGCCGGAGACGCCCACCGATAAAGGGGTCGACCCATTCGAGATCCCCACTGCTGGCAGCGGCCACCGCCCGATCGATCTCGATCTGCACGCTTCGATCCACGGTGATGTTTTTCCCTGGCCCGAATCGCTTATCGATCGCACGCTTTATAAGCTTCGCGCCTCGACGATTGAGCTTGAAGCCACGCGCGCGAAGAACGCGCTTAACGAGATCGCGAGGATTGAATGTCGTGGTCGCGGTCGCGTCGACTGTCAGGGTTCCGCTCAGATTGACGGTGCTGTTCACCGACTGGTTCCAATAGCGTGCGCCGCCCAGCACATCGAGCGCCGTGTGAGAGGACGCGTTCGACCATTTGGCGACTTCGAACCCGGCGCCCGATTGGACGATGGTCGACTCGTAATCGAGCTGCGCCTTGGATTTGATGCTCAGATTCGCGTCGACGGTGACATCGATATTGGGAAACTTCGAGGGACGTCCGGCACCTTGGCGGTTGAAGTCGTTCTTTGCGTCGCCAGGAAAGCCAAGGTCCATCCACACGACATCCGTGAAGAACGAAAATGCGCCCTTCCGCGCCTCGAAATACCCCATGAGCGCTAGGAGTGAGTCACTGTTCTCGACAATATCAATGAAGCTCGCATCGACGTCGACGGCGTGTCCTCGAGCGGCGACATCGCCGTTGACGCCTGTCGCCCAGGCGTAAGGCGTGAAGCTAAATTGCCACTGGTCTGGCTGCGGAGCCGACGGAACTGGCTCGCCGGCATGGGCCGCGAGGGGACAAGTGGCCACAAGCGCGCAGACGCCAAGAACTCCCAACCAGATCGCGCGCCTCATCCTGCCCCCCGGCAAAGCCTCTTGTTCCCAACAGGATAATGGGGGCTGGACAGGCTTGCTTGCCATTTCATGCCGCGCGCCGACATTCCAAGCCCTTGTTGCGCGAAGGCAACAGATTCGCGCCGGCGGCGCAAAAAAGGGGGCGCCCGACGAGGCGCCCCCTTTCAAGCGACGTGATTTTA
>CAVSXL010000014.1:0-22820 GCA_963731875.1 uncultured Alphaproteobacteria bacterium
AAAGATCGTAACGTCACTCTGCCCCGGGAGCCTAACCCGCCACACGCATCCAAAGCAGACTTACGCGGCCGCCGCCTTGCGGTGCTCGGGGTAAAGCACGGCCAGCCCTTCGCGCGAGCCGGGCGTGATGCCGCGCTCGGTGATGAAGCCGGTGATCAGGCGCGCCGGGGTGACGTCGAAGGCATAATTTGCCGCCGGACTCCCTTCGGGCGTGATCCCTACCGTGGCGATAGAGCCGTCGGGCAGCCGGCCCGTCATGTGGGTCACCTCCACGGCGTCACGCTGCTCGATGGGGATGACGCTGCCGTCGTCGAGGCTCCAATCGATGGTCGAATGCGGCAACGCCACGAAGAACTGGACACCGTTATCCTTGGCGGCGAGCGCCTTCAGATAGGTGCCGATCTTATTGGCGACATCGCCGTTGGCCGTGGTCCGGTCGGTGCCGACGATGCACAGATCCACCAATTTATGCTGCATGAGATGACCGCCGGTATTGTCGGCGATGATGGTGTGCGGTACGCCGTGCGCCTTGAGCTCGAAGGCCGTGAGCGAGGCTCCTTGATTGCGCGGGCGGGTCTCGTCCACCCACACATGGACGGGGATGCCTTCGTCATGAGCCCGGTAGATCGGCGCCAGCGCCGTGCCCCAATCGACGGTGGCGAGCCAGCCGGCATTGCAATGGGTGAGCACGTTGACCCGTTCGCCGTTCTTCTTCTCCGCGTGCGCGCGGATCAGCCCGACGCCATGCTCGCCGATCTTGCGGCAGGTCTCCACGTCCTCGTCGCAGATCTCGGCGGCGCGGGCGAAAGCCGCGGCGGCCCGGGCCTCATGCGGCTGATTGCGGATGGCCTTCTGCATCTCGTCGAGCGCCCAGCGCAAATTGATGGCGGTCGGCCGCGTGGCGGCGAGCACCTCGCAGGCCCGGTCGAGGGCAGCATCGCTCGGATCGTCGCGAAGCGCGAGCGCCACCCCATAAGCCGCCGTGGCGCCGATCAGCGGCGCGCCGCGCACTTGCATGGACGAGATGGCGTGCGCTGCATCCTCAAGCGTCTTGAGCGGAACGATCTCGAGCGCGAAGGGCAGCTTGGTCTGGTCGATGATCTCGGCCGAGGCGCCGTCGGCCCCGAGCCAGATAGTGCGATAAGGCTTACCGTCGATGTTCATGGGCCTGCCTTAGCACAGCTCGGCCGCCGAGAGGAGCCACAGCAGCGCCCTTAAGCAAGAACGATGGTTAGAGGTGCCCCGGCTATGCGGCTTGCGTCCCGCGGACCAACAGCGCGTGCGTGCCAAGCCATTGCTCTAGCGCCGGAACCTCGAGTGGCCGCGCGATGAAGTACCCTTGCGCCTCCTCACACCCTGCCTCGCTGACGCGATCCAACGCCTCTTGGGTCTCCACGCCTTCGGCCACCACCCGGTAGTTGAGCTCGTGCGCCATGGTCACCATAGCCTTCAGCACGGTCCTGTCGCGGGGCATCCAATCGCGAGGCGGAACAAAGCTCCGGTCGATCTTGATTACCTCGGCGGGCAGGTCCTGGAGATAGGAAAAGCTCGAATAGCCGGAGCCGAAGTCGTCGATGGCGCAGGTCACACCGAGCGCTTGGATGCACGCCAGTTGCTTGAGCACACGACCCCGATTGCGGATGAGCGCACTCTCGGTGAACTCGATCTCGACCACCTTTGGAGGCAACCCATGCCGCGCAAGCGCATCGCGAAGCCGGTCGGCGAAATCCTCCTGCTCAAGATTGGAGACGGAGACATTGATCGAAACCTGGAGATCGATGTTCCGGTCCCGCCATACGGCGATCTGCGACAACGCCGCCTCGATGACCCAGTCGGTCAGGGCCCAAATCATAGCGGTGCGCTCCACGAGCGGGATGAACTCGCCTGGCGGGACATTCCCGAGTGAGGGATGGTTCCAGCGCAACAGAGCCTCGGCGCTGACGCACGCGCCTGACGCAATATCGATCCGGGGTTGATAGACGAGCCTAAACTGATCCGGCGCCATCAACGCGTTTCGCGTCCCGCTGAGAAGGGCAAAGCGCCGCTGATGTCGCTCATCCATGGCCCGCGAATGTGTTCCGACTGTCAGGCCAGCCTCGCGGGCGTCGAGTGCCGCGCCATGGGCAATGCGGAGAAGCTCAACCGAGGCCATCTGTCCGAGCCGAAACGGCACAATACCGAAAGCCGGATGTGTCGACACTGGAATGCTGCTTGTTTCCACGCTGGCGGACAGAAGCATCTGTGCGTCTGCGATCTTTTCGCGCAACAGCGGATCGTCATCCGCCAGGAGAAGAAGGTCCGTACTGCCCACTTGGTAGAGGGACGCCGTCGTGCCAAAAGCCGAACACAACGCGTTCTTACCGAATCTCACCAAGTCGTCGACATAGGATGGCCCGATCGCACGACTCGCCCCGGTAAGCTGCTCGGTGTCGGCGAGACTGACCAGAACCGCAGCGCGCTCTTCATTGGCATGGTCGCGGGCGAGGTCTTCCAAATCCTCGATCAGCTGATTGCGATTTGGCAGACCGCTGATCGGCTCGATGCGCCCAAAGGCGTGCTGCAACTCGATTTGCGCCATCACCATGGCAGCGAGATCCCTCAGTCCAATGAGTTCCTCCGCCGTCGCCGTCCGCGGCTCATGACCGACAACGCACATGGAGCCAAGCCCGAACCCCTCTCGGGTCACAAGAGGCGCCCCGGCGTAGAATCGTGCGCCAGATTGCGCCAAGGGACTATCGCGATAAAACGCCTCCGCCAACAAGTCCGGCACCACCACGACGTCGCGGGTGCTCGCGACCTGCGCGCATGGAGCCTTGTGGCGCGGCAGTTGCGGAATATCCACCCCGACGCGCGACTTGAACCACTGCCGATCCTTGTCGGTGAGCGAGACCACCGAGATCGGCAGCTTGAACAACTGGCTTGCCATGCGCGTGATGCGGTCGAACGCCTCGCTGGGCGGCGTATCGAGCAGACCAAGCTCGCGCAGGGCGCGCAGTCTCGCTTCTTCCTCTACCTCTTCAGCCATAAAGTGCTTTTCTATCCAAGTGCGCTCGACCGGGCGCCCCCTTTGTGGAAGCCCGAACGCAAAAATTCATTTCGGAATAGTGAGTTACAAAACTGAAGGATCGCCTTCGCGGCGCATGGAATTTCACCAGACCTCGTAAAGGTCTCGTAAAGCACGAGCAGAACGGCAGTCTTGAACGGACGTTTGAGCGCCTAGTCGCCCTCGAAGGAGATCAGCGTGTGGCACTCGACGCCAAGCTCGGCAAGACGCGCGCAGCCCCCGAGATCGGGCAGGTCGATGACGAAGGCGGCGCCGATCACCTCGGCTTTCAGCCGGCGCAGGAGCTTGACGGCAGCGATGGCCGTGCCGCCCGTGGCGATCAAATCATCCACCAGCAGGACCGGCTCGCCGATGCTGAGCGCATCCTCATGGATCTCGATGACGTCGACGCCATATTCGAGCTCGTAGTCCTGTCCGATGGCCTTGGCCGGCAGCTTGCCCTTCTTGCGGATGGGCACGAAACCGCAATGCAGACGGTCCGCGGCCGCGCCGCCGAGGATGAACCCGCGCGCTTCGATGCCGGCGACAAATTCGACCCGCTGATCGTGGAACGGCTTGACCAGTTGCTCGACACAGGCCCGGAAGCCCGAGGCGTGGCCGAGCAGCGTGGTGATGTCGCGGAACATGATGCCGGGCTTCGGATAGTCGGGGATGGTCCGCACGAGACCCTTGAGATCAATATCGGTCGTCGCGTTCATTGAGGGTCTCTCCGTAAAAGATTGAGCTACAGACGCGGGCCGCGCGACGGGCACCTGGTGCCTATAATCGAACCAAAGCCAGCTGGCTAGCCGCGCAACACCCGGCCGGCCACCGCATCGAGCTTCTTGAGCAGCGCGGGATCGCGCGCCTCCGGCGCGGTGATGATCGCCGTGTCCAGCGCCCGGTCCGAACCGATCGGGCATGGCTCGTGCTCGCGCGGGAAATCCTTCGCCAGCCGCGCCACGAGCTTGGCCGCCTTGTCGGCATTGGCCATCAGCACGCGAATGATGTCCTGCACGGTGACCGCGTCGTGGTCCGGATGCCAGCAATCGTAATCGGTGACCATGGCGACCGTCGCGTAGCAGAGCTCCGCCTCGCGGGCGAGCTTGGCCTCGGGCAGATTGGTCATGCCGATGACCGAATAGCCGAGACCCTTATAGGTGAGGCTCTCGGCCAGCGTGGAGAACTGAGGGCCCTCCATGCACACATAGGTGCCGTCGCGCACCGCCGAGATCCCTTCCGCGTCCGCGGCTTCCGCGATTCGCATCCGCAACCGCGGCGACGTGGGATGGGCCATGGAGACATGGGCGACGCAGCCCGTACCGAAGAAGGAACTGGCGCGGCCGAAGGTGCGGTCGACGAACTGATCGACCACCACGAAGGTGCCGGGCGGCAGATCTTCCTTGAACGACCCGCAGGCCGACAGCGAGATGAGGTCGGTGACCCCTGCCCGCTTCATGACGTCGATATTGGCGCGGTAGTTGATGTCGGATGGCGACAGCCGGTGGCCCTTATCGTGGCGCGACAGGAACACGATGGGCAGCCCATCGATGTCGCCGATGCGCAACGCCGCCGACGGCGCCCCCCATGGGCTCTCGATGGTCTCCTCGCGCACATTCTGGAGTCCCGGCAGGTCGTAAAGCCCCGACCCGCCGATAATGCCGAGCACCGCCTTCGTCATGTCTTCCCCTTTAAGCGGCGCTCACTCGCCGACATGCATATAGACCACGGCCCAGACGTGACTGCCGCGATGATCGTCGCCGACCTTGAAACCTTCGGCGCGCGTATTGAGCAGCCAGAGCGGGCCTTGCTCGCCGATGCCGAGCGGCTTGCCGTCGGCCGAAAGCGCGAGGATCCAGTCGGAGCTTTCGATGTCTTCGGGCAAGAGATAGCCGCTATAGCCGTCCGGCGCCACAAATGTGGTTTTCACCCTCGCCGCTTCGATGAACCCCAGCACCTCGCGCAGCAGCGGGCCCGAGAAGGTGGCCGGCTTGTCGAACTCCAGGGGCTGCGCCGTCACCTCACCCTGCGGCAGGGCAAGCAGCATGGCGCGATCGAAGGCAAAACCGTGCTTGAAATCGGCCTTCAACGCCGCAAGCAGACTGTCACGCTTGGGATCGAGCGGCCCGCGATTGGGTTTGCCGACAAACCCGCCGACGGTGAGCAACACCATGCCTTCCGGTGCAGGCCCCTCATCGGCGGCGAGTGCGGGCAGACTGAGGAGCGCAGCGAGAAGTGCAGCCAGCAGGCGCTTCATGAGCGAGCCTTACGCTGTGTGAGCCTCGTGATGATCGCGGCGGTGCAGACGCGCCCAGACCGCACGCTTGGCGAAAAACATGATCACGGCGAACACGAGCAGGAAGATCATCACCCGGGCCCCGAGCTTGTGCCGCTCTTCCAGCTTCGGCTCCGCCGCCCACATCAGGTAGGCCGATACGTCCCTGGCGTAGTTGTCGACGGTTGGCTTGGTGCCGTCGGTGTACGGAATGACTCCGTCCACCAAAGGCGGCGGCATGGCGATCTGATGCCCGGGGAAGGCCGTGTTGTAGTACATGCCCTGGGTGAGTTTGAAGTCTGGCGGCGCCTTATGATAGCCGGTCAGAAGAGCGTAGATGTAGTCTGCACCGCCTTCGCGCGCCTTGGCGATGACCGAAAGATCCGGCGGCAGCGCGCCCCGATTTGCCAACCGTGCCGCCTGTTCGTTGGCGTACGGCGAACGGAAATGGTCGGCAGGACGAGCCGGCCTCTGGAACATCTCGCCCTTGTCGTTGGGGCCATCGCTCACTTGCGATTGCGCGGCGAGCGTCTCGACGGCTTTCTCGGAGAACTGCGGACCGCCGGGCTCACCGAGGTTCCGGTAGGACAGAAGGCGCATCGAGTGGCAGTTGGCGCAGATCTCTTTGTAGACCCGGTAGCCGCGCTGCAGTTGGGCCCGGTTGTACGTCCCGAAGGGCGGCGCGAAGGACCAGTTCTGTGCCTCGATTGCCGGTGCGTGACCGTTGTCGGCCTCTTCGGAGAGCGCCGCGCCAGGCAGCGCCAGAGCGACGCCGGCAAGCGCCAGCGCGGCGGCGGCGGAAATGCGTGCCATAGTCATCACGCCACTCCCTCGCCGACGGGTTCTCTCGACGTCCGCGGCGGTTCGGATTCCCTCGGCGGCTCGGGCCCTAGAACCGATTGGGTAATGCTGCCCGGCAACTTCTTCGGCCGCTCGATCAACCCAACGATGGGCATGACGAGTAGGAAGAATGCGAAATAATAAAACGTCGCCAATCGCCCGAAGAACAGATACCAGCCCTCCGGCGCTTGCGACCCGAGATAGCCGAGCCCGATGCAGGTGATCACGAACAGCCAGAAGAACCATTTGTAGATCGGGCGGTAGCTCGTCGAGCGGATACGCGATGTGTCGAGCCACGGAATGAAGACCAGAACGCCGATAGATCCGAGCAAGCCAATCACGCCGAACAGCTTATTCGGAATGGCGCGCAGGATCGCGTAGAACGGCAGGAAGTACCACTCGGGCACGATATGCGGCGGCGTCTGCAACGGATTGGCCGGGATGTAATTGTCGGCGTGACCGAGCAGATTCGGCGCGTAGAACAGCAGCCCGGCGAACAGCAGCAGGAACAGCACGAGCGCGAAGCCATCCTTGATCGTGTAGTAGGGATGGAAGGGGATCGTGTCCTTCTCCGTCTTCACGTCGAGGCCGGTCGGATTATTGCTTCCCGGCACATGCAGCGCCCAGATATGCAGGATCACCACGCCCGCGATCACGAACGGGAAGAGATAATGCAGGGCGTAGAGCCTGTTCAGCGTCGGGCCGCCCACCGAGAACCCGCCCCAGATCCACTGAACGAGCGTGGTGCCCAATCCAGGAATGAGCGAATCGAGCGACGAGAACAGGTTGGTGATCACTGTCACCGCCCAGAAGCTCATCTGCCCCCACACCAGCGAATAGCCCATGAAGGCGGTGGCGATCATCAACAGCAGGATGACCACGCCCAAGATCCACAGAACCTCACGCGGCGCCTTGTAGGAGCCGTAATAGAGGCCGCGGAACGAATGGATATAGACGGCGAGAAAGAACATGGAGGCGCCGACCGCGTGCGCATAGCGCAACAGCCAGCCCCAATTCACGTCGCGCATGATCTTCTCGACGGAATCGAACGCCCCATCGGCCGTCGGCACGTAATGCATGGCAAGCACGATGCCGGTCGCCATCTGCAGCGCCAGCATGAAGGTCAGGATGCCGCCGAAAGTCCACCAGTAGTTCAGGTTCCGCGGTGCCGGGAAGACCATGAACTGGTCATGCATCACGCGCGGGATCGGCAACCGGGCGTCGAACCATTTTCCGATGCCGCTTGTCGGCTGATAGGTAGAGGGATGCGCCATGGCCCCTTATCCGATCTTGATTTTGGTGTCAGATTCGAAGGCGTAGGGCGGGATGTACATATTCTGCGGCGCCGGGCCTTTGCGGATACGGCCGGCCGTGTCGTATTGCGAACCATGGCAAGGGCAGAACCAACCGTCGTACTCACCTTTATAGTCGCCGACCGCCTGGCCTTTGGGGATGCAGCCGAGATGGGTGCAAATGCCGATCATCACCAGCCACGGTTCACGCTCGGATGCGGCGCGATTGGCGTCGGTGGCGGGCGCGTCATCCGGCAGATTGGCGTTGCGCGCGAGCGGATCGACCAACTGGTCGATCTTGACCGCCTTGCCCTCCTCGATCTCCTTCGCCGTGCGGTGGCGAATGAAGATGGGCTTGCCACGCCACATCACCGTGATGGCTTGCCCCTCTTCGATTGGGCCAACATCGACCTCTGTGCTGGCGAGCGACAGGGTCGAGGCGTCGGGGTTCATCTGGTCGAGCAGCGGCCACAATATGGACGCGCCGCCGATCGCGGCAAACGCGGCGGCGCCGATCAGAATCACGTCGCGGCGCGACGGGTCGTCCTCGGGAAGAAGGGAAGGGTCGGTCGAAATGTCGGGATTGGCCACGGGCCAAAAGCTCCTAATTATCCAAGAGGAGCAATGCCCAGCCCCTCGGCTCCTAAAAGCCGGCAACAGACACGCCGAGCTTCTGTTATTGCCTCTTCGATGCCGTTATCCGGCATGCTTTGGTGCCGTTTTCTGGCATCAGTGCTCTAGGTTGTCCAGGGCTCACGCATTGGGCAAATTGGCGCACATGACGCCAATCCAACCTCTTAACCCGGGCGCGTGATCGACGCATTTGATCCCCATCAAGGTCGCGTGCTCCTGCACGCGATGCCATTTCCCCCGCGAAGCAGGTATAGGAAAGGTCAAAGGAGCGTATGTGACGCCTCCGACAAAGCCCATGGATATGAAGACAGACAAGAAATCCGGCGCAAGCCGGCCGTCGAAAGACGCCTTCGAGGCTAACAAGGACCGCGCGCAAGGCTGGTTCGAGGCTTTGCGCGACCAGATGGTGGAAGCGCTCGAGGCGGTGGAAGACGGCGCCGAAGGCCTCCCCGGCTGCGATGGCGAGCCCGCCGGCCGCTTCACCAGGAAGCCCTGGACCCGCGAAGACGGCGGCGGCGGCGTCATGTCGTTGATGTCGGGCCGCGTGTTCGAGAAGGTCGGCTGCCATACCTCCACGGTGCACGGCGAGTTTCCCAAGGAGTTCGCCAAGCAGATTCCCGGCGCCGATGAGGACCCGCGCTTCTGGGCGAGCGGCATGTCCTTCATCGCCCACCCCACCAACCCTCACGCCCCCACCGGCCACATGAACACCCGCATGGTGGTGACATCCAAAGGCTGGTTCGGCGGCGGCGGCGACCTCACGCCCGTTCTCAATCGCAGGCGGACCCAAGACGATCCGGATGCGCAAGCCTTCCACGCCGCGATGAAGGCCTCCTGCGCGGGCCAGCCTTCCGCCGACTACGACCGCTTCAAGGCCTGGTGCGACGAGTATTTCTTCCTGCCCCATCGGAACGAGCCGCGCGGCATCGGCGGCATGTTCTACGACTATCTCGACACGGGCGACTGGGAGGCCGATTTCGCCTTCACGCAAACTGTGGGCAAGGCCTTCGTCGCCATCTATCCGGAGCTTGTCCGCCGCAATATCGCAACTCCGTGGACCGAGGAAGACCGGCAGGAGCAGCTCGTCCGCCGCGGCCGCTATGTGGAGTACAACCTGCTCTACGACCGGGGCACGCTGTTCGGCCTGAAGACCGGCGGCAATGTCGAGGCGATCCTGTCCTCAATGCCACCGCTGGTCATGTGGCCTTAGCCCTACCCGCGCACGCCGGCATACATCAAAGGCGGGGTTGCGGTGGCGGTGGTTTGGAGCGACACGGCGCCGATGCGGCTGTCGAGGAACGGTGCGTCGGAGGCCATGCGCGCCATGAGGATGGCGAGCGCCGTCAGCAGCAAAACCACCACGATCTTCCACATTTTCCGCCTCCCTTCGCTCGGCACAGGAGCGCGTCTCGCGCGTCCTGATGCCTGGTTTAGGGAGTGGGGGCTGAACCGGGCCTGAGGCGGCCGTTCATCTGCCGTTTAGATTGCGGCCGGCGGGGATAGTTCACGCTTGCCAAGGCCCTAGCCTTCCCCCATCCTCTTGCCACCGGGCGCCCAAGGCTTTGGGCGCGGACTTGGACGACGGCAAAGTGACTATCGCGGCTCTACAGCACGACGACCTTTCCCTGACATCTCAAGACGACGAGGGTCCCTCCGCGCGCGGAGTGTGGCCTGCGGCCCGTTATGTGAAACTTGAAACGGGAAAGGATTCCCTCAAATGTCACGTGTGAACGGCACTGTGAAATTCTTCAATCATTCTCGTGGGTTCGGCTTCATCCAGCCGGAAGACGGCGGCAAGGACGTGTTCGTCCATGCCTCCGCGCTCGAGCGCTCAGGCGTTCCGGCCCTGAACGAGGGCGACAAGGTCTCTTTCGAGATCGAGGACGACCGCCGCGGCCGCGGCAAGCAGGCCGCCAACGTGCAGCTCGGCTAAATCTGCGCCTCAAACACCGACTTTCGAAGCCGCCGGGCGCCAGCGTCCGGCGGCTTTTTTATGCGGCAAAATCTTCATTGCGACCGGTGTGCAGAGCAGCGCCAGGACGTTCGCAATACCGGCACGCCGCCCGTCCTTTTTCCCGAACGACGCCGTGCAAGCAAGGCGCGATTGAAGCAGGGCAAAATGCCACGAAACCGCCTGAATCCGTTCAGACCTGGTTCATCTTAACGGCCCTAAATTGCCTCAAAGCGGGGGGACAACGCCGTTACCCTATCCCTGGGGGCACCCTCCACCCGCAAGCATGATTTTTGTGGGATTTTCGGCTTAAGGAACGCGAGAAATGGGTAAGACAACCTTAACTGCACTGGTTGCTGCGCTGGTCGGGCTGAGCGTCCTGACCTTGTCGGCACCGGCGGAAGCCGGTCGCGGCTACGGCCATCACGGCGGCGGCGGCGGCCGTTACGTTCAAAACAATTATTACCGCGGTGGCGGTGGTAACGCCCTCGGCGCCGGCCTGATCGGCTTCGGCGTCGGCGCCATCGTCGGCAGCGCGCTGACGCCGCGCGAGGTCTATGTGGCTCCGCCGCCTCCGCCGCCGGCGCGGGCCTACTACGCCCCGGCCGCCTACGGACCGACGCCCTGGTCGCCGGATTGGTACAGCTACTGCTATTCGCGCTATCGGAGCTTCAATCCGAATACCGGTACCTTCGTCGGCTACGACGGCTACGAGCGCTTCTGCCGCTAGCTTGAAAAGACGTGTTTCCGGCCCGTCAGTTCGGCTCATTGGCCGCCTGGCGGGCCGTTGTATGCCGTTGCATGCAAACCACACTCCCCTCGCCTTGACGTCGCGCCGTGACCAAAAACCCTCCCCACGAAATCCCCTTAAGCGACGGTTTTGACGAGGCATTTACCCCTGCGTCAACTATGTCGCCGGTGCGGCCCCATTGTGCCTTGAACGCGCCCGCGCGACGGCGCTAGATTGCTGCGTTCCGGGATGAGTCCAACGGGCAGCCATAGCAGGCTGGCTGCCATAGCTTTTTGTAAAGACGAATCAGGGGCTCTTGAGAACATGTCGACCGCGACGACTGTTGAACCTCCCATCACCGAGACCTCCCGCGATCAGCCCAATGCTGCCGCCGACCGTCAGGCGCTCACGCTGATCAAGCCTTATCAGGGCATGGTGGCATGGCCGACCGTGTTCCTCGCCATCGGCATCGTCGCCGCCTTCGCGACGGTCTGCACGCTCGGGACCATGGGCATCATCCCGCTGTGGCTCGGGCTGATCCTTAACTCGCTGATCCTTTATGCCGACCAGACGCCGCTGCATGAGGCCTGTCACGGCAATATCGCCGGCCGCGATTCAAAGTTTCTGTGGCTGAACCATCTCGTCGGCTATGCCTGCGGCACCATCCTGCTGCACGAGTACAAAGCTTTCCGCTACATGCATCTCGCTCATCACCGGGACACCAACAATCCGGATCTCGATCCCGATCATTGGGTGGCGGTGCAGAACCCGTTCCTGGTGGTGTGGCGCTGCCTCACGATCGTGTTCTGGTATCATGACTATTTCTGGAAGCACATCGCCTTCCACGCCCACATCCCGGGCATGCGGCCGCTGACGATCCACATCGCCGCGATGTATGCGATCTACTACGCGATCGCGATCGGCCTATCTGTGATGGGCTATTGGCGCGAGGTGCTGATGCTGTGGATCTTCCCCCACATCCTCGGCTCGGCGCTGATCATCTATTTCTTCGCCTACCTGACCCATAAGCCGCACGAGGTTCACGAGCGCTATCGCGACACGAATATCTTCTGGGTGCGCGGCAAGATCATGGAGCCGATCGTGAACTGGCTCTATCTGTTCCAGAACTTCCACCTGATCCATCATCTGTTTCCGCGCATCCCGTTCTACCTCTACGGCAATGCCTTCCGGAAACTGAAGCCGGTGCTGGATAAGGAGCACGCCCACATCTACGAATACGACTTCGGGCCGCACCGCTAGGCGACGCCATAGTTATCCCGCAACGCAGGTGGCTTAGCTGCCCTGCTCGAAGGTGAGGTCCGCCGGCGAGATCAGCACCGAAAATTGCTGGCACCAGATCACCACGGACGGAAACTTGGCGAGGTCGACGCCGGTCGGGATCGCGTAATTCTGGCTCCCCTTGAAGGCGCGCAAGCGGCCGAGATCCACATACATCGTGTCGGTGACGTCGCTCGAGGAGCGGATCTCCGCCTTCGGCACCAGGTAGACGTGGAAATCGGGACCTGGTCCCACCTCGAAATCCTCGCCTAGGAACACGGTGCGCGGATAGACGCTGACCGCGCCCTTGCCGTAATGGACCGGGTCGTTCGGATTGGGCTGAATGAAGGCACCCTTGGCGACGAGTTGGCCGCTCTCAGACCGACTCAGCGTTTCCTTCGCCTCCGGCGGCGGGAAGATATAGGGGAACAGGAAGATGCCGAGCGCGATGCCGAACAGCGTCCCGAGCAAGCCGCCTACCAAGAACCCCCTGATCCACCGCATGTCACGCCTCCCGTAAAGCCCGCGAACAGCTTACGAGCTTGCCATGGCAGCGCTGTGATGGCGAGCCTCGGCGGCCTTAGTGCAGGCGCAGCTCTCCGTCCACGAAGCTGAACTCTCTGGGCGAGATGAGCTTGTGGTGTGCCACCCGCACCCGATAAAGCGGACCGTCGAGATTGGCGTTCCAGAAGTCCAAGAAGTCGGTGAGCTTGGGAAAGCGTGGCGCCAAGTCGTAGTCCTGCCAAACATAGCTCTGGAGAAGCTTCTTGTGGTCAGGCAGGCGGTAGAGAATTTCGGCGGTGGTCAGCGAAAACCCTTCGATTTGGCGAACGAAGCCCGGGTCCAAATCCCCTGCTAGCATGGCTCAAATCCCCTCGTGATCATCCTTTTTGGTCTTCTGAATGCTAATGATGGGATTTCCTTGCGTCTATAGATTTTTCTCAGTGGAATCAGCGTCTTGGCAGCAGATCGGAGAGGCTGCTAACGAATTCCTGGCACTCTCGCCTTGAAAGTGCCAAACCCTGAATCTACATAGATTCAGGGTGCCCCCAGTCCCGGGGGCCGGCCCCACTCATGACAATTTGCCGAAGGAGAGAGCAAGATGAAGTTTCGTCCATTGCATGATCGCGTCGTCGTACGCCGGATCGAGGAGGACGAACGGACCCGTGGCGGCATCATCATCCCCGATACCGCGAAAGAGAAACCCCAAGAGGGCGAGATCGTTTCCGTGGGCCCCGGCGCCCCCGACGAGAAGGGTCACGTCCAGCCCCTGGATGTGAAGCCCGGCGACCGCGTGCTGTTCGGCAAGTGGTCCGGCACCGAGGTCAAGATCGAGGGCCAGGACGTCCTCATCATGAAAGAGAGCGACATTCTCGGCGTACTTGAAGGCACCGCAGCCAAGAACACGAAGAAGAAAGCTGCGTAACAGAATTCGTCATCCTGACGGGGCCGCCCCAGGCGGCTCCCAAGGGAGATGACCCCGCATTCCCCCGCCCTTCGAGGCGCGCGCGGCCCGCGCGTTCCTCAGGGTACCGACAAGAACGGAGTTACCGATGTCTGCTAAGGAAGTGAAATTCTCCCAAGACGCCCGCGAGCGCATGCTCCGGGGCGTCGACATCTTGGCCAACGCGGTCAAGGTGACGTTGGGGCCCAAGGGCCGCAACGTCGTGCTCGAGAAATCCTTCGGCCCCCCGCGCATCACCAAGGACGGTGTGACGGTCGCCAAGGAGATCGAGCTGGAAGATAAGTTCGAGAACATGGGCGCACAGATGGTGCGCGAAGTTGCTTCCAAGACTGCCGACGAGGCGGGCGACGGCACCACCACCGCCACTGTGCTGGCTCAATCCATCGTCAAGGAAGGCGCCAAATCCGTCGCCGCCGGCTCGAACCCCATGGACCTGAAGCGCGGCGTCGACCTCGCCGTGAAAGCCGTGCTCGAGGAACTGAAGGCAAAGGCGAAGAAGGTCACCTCGAATGAGGAGATCGCGCAGATCGGCACTATCTCCGCCAACGGCGACCAGGAAATCGGCCGCTTCATTTCCGAGGCCATGCAGAAGGTCGGCAATGACGGCGTGATTACCGTCGAGGAGGCCAAGAGCCTCGCCACCGAGTTGGAAGTGGTCGAAGGCATGCAGTTCGACCGCGGGTATATCTCGCCCTACTTCATCACCGACGCCGAGAAGATGCGCGTCGAACTGGAGAACCCCTACATTCTCGTCGACGAGAAGAAGCTCTCCAACCTCCAGTCCATGCTGCCCCTCCTCGAGGCTGTGGTGCAGTCGGGCCGGCCGTTGCTGATCATCGCCGAGGACGTCGAGGGTGAGGCGCTAGCCACGCTCGTGGTCAACAAGCTGCGCGGTGGCCTGAAAGTCGCCGCCGTAAAGGCACCGGGCTTCGGCGATCGCCGTAAGGCCATGCTCCAGGATATCGCCGTCGTGTGCGGCGGTCAGGTGATCTCCGAGGATCTTGGCATCAAGCTCGAGAACGTGACCCTCGACATGCTGGGTCAGGCGAAGAAGGTGGTCATCACCAAGGACGACACCACCATCATCGACGGCGCCGGCAAGAAGCCTGACATCCAGGCGCGCGTCGGCCAGATCAAGCAGCAAATCGAGGACACCACCTCCGACTATGACCGCGAGAAGCTGCAAGAGCGCCTGGCTAAGCTCGCCGGCGGCGTCGCCGTGATCAAGGTCGGCGGCGTGACCGAGATGGAAGTGAAGGAGCGCAAGGACCGCGTCGACGATGCGTTGAATGCGACCCGCGCAGCCGTCGAGGAAGGCATCGTGCCGGGCGGCGGCGTCGCTCTGCTCCGCGCGATCAAGGCCCTCGACAACGTCAAGGGCGCCAACGACGACCAGAAGATCGGCGTCAACATCGTGCGCCGCGCGCTTCAGACCCCGCTGCGGCAGATTGCCGACAATGCGGGCGAGGACGGCGCCGTTGTCGTCGGCAAGATCCTCGACAAGGACGACTATTCCTTCGGCTACAACGCCGCGACCGGCGAGTACGGCAACCTGGTGAAGCAGGGTGTCATCGATCCCGCCAAGGTCGTGCGCACCGCGCTGCAGGATGCGGCCTCCATCGCCGGTCTGCTCATCACCACCGAAGCTATGGTCGCCGAGCGGCCGAAGAAATCGGGCGGCTCCGGCATGCCCGCCGGCGACATGGGTGGCATGGGCGGAATGGGCGGTATGGGCTTCTAAAGTCCGCCGCTTAAGCGACTCAAACGATTCGCCTTTCGAGCCGCGCCTTCGGGCGCGGCTCTTTTTGTATGTGCCGTCGCGGCAGTTGCGCTACGCCTATGGCATGGCCAAGCTCGCCACCTCCAAGTCCGCCACCTCCAAGCCCGACGCACCCAAGCAGGGCCGCATCCGCGCCGGCATCGGCGGCTGGATCTATGCGCCGTGGCGCGGGGTGTTCTATCCGAAGGGGCTGCGGCAGGCCGACGAGCTGGCCTACGCCACCAGCCACCTCACTTCCATCGAGATCAACGCCACCCATTACCGGCTGCAAACGCCCAAGAGCTTCAAGAAATGGGCCGACACCGCGCCGGACGGCTTCGTCTATTCGGTGAAGGGCCCGCGCCTCGTCACCCAGCAAAAGACACTCGCTGAAACGGATAAGTTCATCGAGCGCTTCTTTGCCTCGGGTCTCGCCGAGCTCGGCGACAAGCTCGGACCGGTGCTGTGGCAGTTCCCGCCGTTCAAGCAATTCGACCAAGCCGACTTCGGTAAGTTTCTGGAACATTTGCCGGAAAACCTCGACGGGCGACGGCTCGACCACGTGGTCGAGGTGCGCCATGCAAGCTTCCAGGACCCCACCTTCATTCGCCTGCTACGCGATCACAACGTTGCGCCCGTCTTCGTGGACAGCGAGGACTACCCGACAATTGCCGACCTGACCGGCGAAGTGGTCTATGCGCGCTTGCAGAAAGGCGATGACGCCATCGACACCGCCTATGCGCCGAAGGCGCTCGATGACTGGGCCACGCGTGCGAAAGTCTGGGCCGGAGGCGGTGCGCCGGGCGATCTGCCGGTCGTGGACAGCACACATAAGCCGGAAGCCAAGCCGCGCGACGTGTTCGTCTATTTCATCCACGAAGGGAAGTTGCGGGCGCCGGCAGCAGCGATGGGGCTCATCGAGCGCTTGGGCTAACCGGCAAGCGTCTTGGCCTTGGTCAGCAGGGCGTCACGCGCTTCGGCAAAGCCGCTGTCGAGCCACTCCGCTTCCAGTCGGCGCAAGATTTCACCGATGGCCGGACCTTCGACCCCAAGCGCCGTGATATCGGCGCCGCGCAGCGGAAAGGTTGGCGCCTTCCACCGCTTCGGCAACGTGAGCGCATCGGCCCATGCGGCATCGTCGGCCGCAGCACCCGTTGCCGCCCAGGCGAGCAGGACTTGCGCGGCGTAGTCGTCCTCCCCGCTCCGATACAGGAGCCGCTTGGCGGCTTCTTCCTCCGGTAGCGCCTGGTCAAGGGCCGCGCCGGCGCCAAGCGCCAGCAGCGCCTGCTCTGCGTTGGACAGCTTGAAGCGCGCTGCCAGTCGGGGCGCGTCCTCGGCCACGAATACGCAAAGCGCGGCGAGTCGGAGCGGCGCACTGGGCCCGCGGCCCTGCGCTGTCTCGATGTCGATCAGCCGCGCCAACCGGCCGAGCCGGGGCGCGGCGCCAAGAATTTCGCTCAGCAGCCCATGATCGAACAGGGCCGCGATACCCGCTTCGGCCTCGGGCGCCACGAGGATGCGCTTGAGCTCGGCCCAAACCCGCTCGGCCGAAAGCTGCGCCAGTCCGGCGCGTGCCCGCACGCAAGCAGCAAGACCCTGTTGGTCGAGCGGCCCACGGCCGTAATAGGCGTTGAAGCGGAAGAAGCGGAGGATGCGCAAGTAATCCTCCTCGATGCGCGCACGCGCATCGCCGATGAACCGCACGCGTCTCGCCGCGAGATCCTCATAGCCTCCCAGCGGGTCGTAGAGCGTGCCGTCCGCTTCGGCATAGAGCGCGTTCAGGGTGAAGTCGCGCCGCTTCGCATCCTCCGCCCAGTCTTGCGTGAATGCCACCGTGGCGTGGCGTCCGAAGGTCTCCACGTCGCGCCGCAGCGTCGTCACCTCGAACGCCATGCCGTCGGCGACCACGGTTACCGTGCCGTGCGCGATGCCGGTCGGGATCGCCTTGAGACCCGCGCTGCGCGCCCGCGCCATGACCTTCTCCGGCACCGCCGTGGTGGCGAAGTCGACGTCGGTGACGTCGAGTCCCAGCAGCGCATCGCGCACCGCGCCGCCCACCGCCCGCGTCTCGATACCGTTGCCGGACAGAGCGGCGAACACGGCGCGCGTCTCGGGCCGTTCCAGCCAAGCGGCGCCGTGGAGCAACGTTGGTGCGTGGTTGCGCGGAGGATCCTGTTCGGCCATGCCGCCTCTGCCGTCAGTCGATGCCGCCAGGCTTGATCACGCCGTCCTCGATAACGGGAGGATGATAGGTCCCGCCGCGTTCGCCGCCCGAGAACTGCACCAGCGCCGCCATGGTGACGAACAGAAGCCCGAAGCCGATTGCGAGCAGCCAGAAGATCGGCGTGCTCTGCCACAGGCTCGCCGGCGCGGCACCCTTCACCCACACCATATAGGCCGCGTAGATCAGGAACGGCAGCGCGAAGAGCAGAATATCGACGAGAGCGATGCGCAACATCGGCTGGACGGCCTCCCTTTTGATGTGAGTTTTGCCGAAAACCTTAGCTGCGCGAGCCCGACAAAGCGAGGCGCTTCAATCTTCTTCCATCGGGAAGGGGAAGAAGGTGCCGCCGCTCCATACGCCGGAGCCCTCGTCCGTGTCGACCGCCAGCGCGGCGAGCTCGTAATAGACGGGCCTCGCCAGCCGGGCCCGTAAGCCGTCGCGCACCACGACATAGGGCGCGTGGCCGCTCGCCTCGGCGCGGAAGCCGATTGGGTGCGCGGCGTCCGCGGTGACCAAATCGTCGACATTGGTGCGGAAGGTGAGTCGCTGGCCTGTGCCGCTCCCCTCCTGGGTCAGTGCCACGGCGACGAAGGGCTCGGCGTCGACGGCGATGGGCACCTTCTCGACCGGGGTCACCAGGTAGAAGCCGTCGTCTTCGCGGCGCAACACCGACGCGAACAACTTCACCAGCGATTTCCGGTTGATGGGGCCGCCCTGGTAGAACCAGGTGCCGTCGCGGGCGATCTTCAGCCCGATATCCCCGCAATTATTAAGGTTTGGCAATAATGGCTTCGGCGGTTTGCCGCCGCCCTTGCCAGATGCTACGAGTCCATCTCTTTTGTCTTGGTCAGACATCATCATATGAGCCGTTTCTGACCCTGTTTCTGCTTCGTTGCGGAACGCGCCATCGGCATCGGCGCCAACGCTATTGTGACCCAATTGCCCTGCAAAGTGTTCCGCTTTACCCGGCCCTTGGCCCTATATTTCTCCATCATCAGGATCGAGCGAAACTGAAGCCATGACCACACTTGCCCAATCCGAGACCCAACTCGTGGATCGCCTGGACGAAATCGGCGCCAAGATCCAGGACGTGCGGGATGCGACCGCGAATGTCATTTTCGGCCAGGACCGCGTCATCGACCTTGCGTTGATCACCCTTCTGTCCGGCGGCCATGCGCTTCTGATCGGCGTGCCCGGCCTCGCCAAGACGAGTCTTGTCGAGACGCTCGGCGCCGTGCTTGGTCTCGACAACAAGCGCATTCAGTTCACACCGGACCTCATGCCGTCGGACATCGTCGGCTCCGAGGTGCTGGAAGAGGAAACCGGCGGCCGCCGCAGCTTCCGCTTCATCAAGGGTCCGATCTTCACGCAGCTCCTGATGGCTGACGAGATCAACCGCGCCAGTCCCAAGACCCAGTCGGCGCTGCTCCAAGCCATGCAGGAGCATCATGTCACCGTGGCCGGCGTCCGCCACGACGTGCCCCACCCCTTCCATGTGCTCGCCACCCAGAACCCGCTCGAGCAGGAAGGCACCTATCCCCTGCCCGAGGCCCAGCTTGACCGCTTCCTATTGCAGATCGACGTCTCCTATCCCGACGCCGAAGCCGAGCGGCGCATGCTCTTCGCCACCACCGGTGTCGAGGAGCGCGAACTCAAGACCATTCTCTCCGCCGACGAACTGATGATGGCGCAGCGCCTCGTGCGCCAGCTGCCGGTCGGCGATCAGGTGGTCGACGCGATCCTGCAACTGGTCCGCTCCGCGCGGCCGGGCGCGGGAAACGACCAAGAGCTCGATGACATGATCGCCTGGGGCCCCGGCCCGCGCGCGAGCCAAGCGCTGATGCTTGCGGTCCGCGCCAAGGCGATGATGGATGGACGGCTCGCGCCGTCCGTGGATGACGTCATTGACCTTGCCGAGCCTGTGCTCAAGCACCGCATGGCGCTCACCTTCGCCGCCCGCGCGGAAGGGGTCGAGATGAGCGACATGATGGCAAGACTCATCAGTCCGCTCAGGTAGGCCGAGCGTGGCGAACGCGCAGGCGAAACAGCGTCAGCCGTTTCTGGCCCAGGAAGCCGAAGCCCATGGGCTTGCGGCGCGCATGCCTGCGCTCCTCATCGAGTCCCAACGCGTCGCACATACCGTGACCCATGGCACACATGGCCGCCGCCGCGCCGGCCCGGGCGAGACCTTCTGGCAATTCCGTCATTTCGATCAAAACGACTCCGCCGCCGGCATCGACTGGCGCCGCTCGGCCGCCTCAGACCATTTATTCGTGCGCGAGCGGGAATGGGAAGCCGCCCACACGGTTTGGATCTGGGTCGATCTCTCGCCCTCCATGCATTTCCGCTCGTCGCTGGCCAAGGTGACCAAGGAGAGCCGGGCCGTCGTGCTGGCGCTGGCGCTGACCGAACTTCTGTCGCGCGCCGGCGAGCGCGTCGGCCTTCTCGGCGGCGTGCCCTTCGTCGGGCGCAACGCCGGCCGCAAGGTCGCCGAGGTTCTCTTGCGCGAGACCGCCGATGCAAGCCTGCCGCCGCCGGCGCGGCTCAGCCGCTTTTCCGAATGCCTCCTGATCTCGGATTTCCTCGAGCCGGTGGATGAAACCGTCGCGCGGTTCCAGACCATTGCCGGCCAGGGCGTGCGCGGCCATCTCATCCAGGTGCTCGACCCGGCCGAAGAAACCCTGCCCTACACCGGGCGCACCGAGTTTGCCTCGAGCGAGGGCGGCGCCAGCGTGATCGCCGGCCGCGCCGAGACCCTGCGCGACAGCTACCAAGAGCGGATGAAGCGTCACCGCATCGATCTCCAGGAAGCGGCGCGCCGCCTCGGCTGGTCGTTCGTCGTGCACCATACCGATCGTCCGCCCGAGGAAGTGGTCCTCGCCGTTCACAGTCACCTCGCCGGGCTCGACCGCGATTACCGCTATCGCGCCCCGCGCGCCGCCCCGGCAGCCGCGACAACATCGGCGGAACCCGCATGATGACGATCGGCGCCATAGGCTTTTTGCAGCCCTGGATCCTGGCGGCGCTCGCGGCCCTGCCGGCCATCTGGTGGCTGCTGCGCTTCACCCCGCCGAGCCCGCATGTGGTGGTGTTCCCGCCGACGCGGCTGCTCAAGGACCTGAAATCCACCGAGGAGACCCCGGCCCACAGCCCGTGGTGGCTCACTCTGCTGCGCATGCTGCTCGCCGCGCTTCTGATCCTGGCGCTCGCGCGGCCCGTGCTCAATCCCGACCGCGAGACGTTCGCCGGCGAAGGTCCGCTCCTTCTTGTCGTCGACAATGGCTGGGCCTCGGCCGCCCATTGGGCCGCGCGCCGCGAGACGATCGCCGCGGCCATCGACCGTGCCGGCCGCGACGGGCGCACCGTGATGCTGGCGCCGACCGCCCCGGGCCAGCCGCTCAGCGAGCCGCTTCCCGCCGAGGAGGCGCGCGAGCGCATTGCCGGCCTGACCCCCGAGCCTTACGCGCCCGACCGCGCGAGCCTCGCCGCGGCCCTGGAGAAAGCGCTCGCAGGCCAGACCGGCCATAGCGTCGTGTGGCTTTCCGACGGCCTCGATTATGGCGAAGGCGATAGCTTCTCCGCCCTCCTCGCCAAGCTCGCCGGCAATGGCGGCAGCCTGACCGTGCTCAAGCCCGCGGCGGGCGAAGCCGCACTCGGCCTCGGACAGTCCACCGGCGAAGGCGGTGTGCTCGCCGGCCGCGTACTCAGCAGCGTCGACGGCCCCCGCAGCGGCATCGTCAGCGCGCTGACCGGCCGCGGCGAACCGCTCGGCGAAGCGACCTACACCATCAAGAGGGGTGAGCGCGAAGCCAAGGCGAGCTTCGATCTGCCGCTTGAGATTCGCAATCAAGTGGCGCGCATCCAAGTCAAAGGCGAACGCTCCGCCGGCGCCGTCCATCTGCTCGATGCTCGTTCGCAATGGCATCGGGTCGGTATCGTCTCCGGCGAATTGCGCGAGGAAGCCCAGCCTCTGCTGTCGCCGCTCTATTACGTTGATCGCGCGCTCTCGCCTTATGCCGATGTCATCACGCCGACCGAGCGCAATGTCGCGACGGCCGTGCATGATCTCATCGACAAGCAACGGGTCTCGACCATCGTGCTCGCCGATATCGGCAAGCTCGTCGCCGGCACCCAGGAAGAGCTGGGAGGCTGGCTCGACCAGGGCGGTGTCCTGATCCGCTTTGCCGGACCTCGTCTCGAGCAAGGCGGTGACGAGTTGCTGCCTGTCGCGCTTCGCCGCGGCGGCCGTTCCCTCGGCGGCTCGCTCTCCTGGAGCACGCCGCAGCCATTGGCGGCCTTCGACGACAAGAGCCCGTTCAAAGGACTGACGATCCCCGACGATGTCCGCGTGAACCGTCAGGTCCTTGCCGATCCCACCGTGGCCATGGACGCCGAAGTGTGGGCGACCTTGGCCGACGGCACGCCGCTCGTCACCGCCGCTAAGCACGGCGAAGGCTGGATCGTGCTGTTCCACGTCACCGCCAACTCGGACTGGTCGAACCTGCCGCTCTCCGGACTCTTCGTGGAGATGCTTCGCCGCGCCATCACGCTGGGGCCCAGCCAAGTGGGCGCTCAAACAGGTGACGAGGGCGCGAGCCTCGAGGCGGCGGCCACGCCAGCATCGACCACGGCACTGGCGCCGATCCAGACCCTGGACGGCTTCGGTCAACTGGTCCCGCCGCCGTTGCGCGCCGCGCCGATCGCCCCCGATCAACTCGACACGACCCTGCCGGGCCCCGATCATCCGCCGGGCTATTACGGCCCGTCCGCCGCGGCCCATGCCTTGAACCTCGTCACGGCCAAGACGAACCTCAAAAGCCTTGCGGCCATCGAAGGCGCCAGCGAGGTCAGCGGCTACACATTGAAGAAGCCCATGGCGCTCGAGCCTTGGCTCTATATCGCCGCGCTAGGCTTGTTCGCCCTCGACATCCTTGCGGTGCTGGCGCTGAGCACCGGCTTGCGCTTCCGCCGCCGCGCCGCCAGCGCCGTGGCCATCGTCTTTGCGCTCGCGCTTCTGCCGCTTGCGCTGCCCTCACCGAGCTTTGCCGCGGAAGGGGACGGGCAGCCGTCCGCCACGGGCAACGCGGCGGACGACTTCGCTCTGAAAGCCGCGCTCAGCACGCGGTTGGCTTACGTGCGGACCGGCGACGCGGAGATCGACCGCACCAGCGAGGAAGGCCTAGGGGGCTTGAGCAAGGTGCTGCGCGCCCGCACGGCGCTCGAGCCCGGCGATCCCATGGGCGTCGACATCGACACCGACGAGTTGTCCTTCTTCCCGGTGCTTTATTGGCCCGTGCGCGAGGACGCCGAGCCGCTGTCCGACAAGACCC
>CAVSXL010000015.1:0-9773 GCA_963731875.1 uncultured Alphaproteobacteria bacterium
TGATTTGCCCTACCGCGCTTTGCGCTACTTGAGGGCAACCGGATTGGTGCGAAAGAACCGCGCTTCATATGCGCGGGTTAAGACCAGATTTGAAACCGCCCTTCGCTGGCCTGGTGATTTTGGCGGAGCGTCCACACCCGATCCCATCCCGAACTCGGCCGTGAAAAGCTCCAGCGCCGATGGTACTAAGTCTCAAGGCTTGGGAGAGTAGGTCGTCGCCAGGCTTGCCAAGGGCGGTTTCAAACTTCATTCGTCGCGTTCTTGGCCTTTGGGCTGTTTGAACGCGACGGTGGCTGCGCTACCGCGGATCGCGTCGAGCGCAGCCAAAGTTGCGCTTTCGCTCTCTGAGCTCGAGCGCAGCACGGGCTTCCAGAGCCTTCATCGAGATTGCGCGCTTCAACGAGCGCGTTCCCCTCTTTCACGTGTTGGTTTCGCGAGAAATCTTGTTTCGACAAGATTGGCAGCCACGAACCACAACAACCGCCGCCGGAGAAATCCGTCGGCGGTTTTTGCGTTTGGATCGCCCCTACCGCGCTTTGCGCACCTTGAGGGCTAGGCATGCGCGGCTTTTTCTTCCCCAAGCATTGCGATGGCGTGAGCTCGCGGCCATAGTCCCGGCCAATATCCAACACCAAGGGAGACCAGAGCAGCATGGCTGACCGCATTGTCATGAGAGTGGGCGAGAGCCTCGTCGCTGGCGGACCGCCCGGTACCGCCGCGGAGCCGGAAGTGGCGATCGGCGAGATGGACGGGCCGTTCGGCACCGCCTTCGCCAATCTTCTCGGCGACCAGGTCAAGGGGCACTCTCGCGTCCTGGCGTTGCTCAACACCGACGTGATGGTGCGGCCGCCGACGCTCTGCGTCAGCAAGGTCACCGTCAAGGACACGCGCTACACCAATATCCTCATGGGCACGGTGCAATATGCCACCGCCATGGGCGTGCTCGACGCGGTGCGCGCAGGCGATATCCCCAAGGACAAATGCGACGAGCTTGGCATCATCGTCTCGGTCTGGCTCAATCCCGGCATCGTCGACGTCAAGGATCTCGATCACCAGGTCCTGTTCGACATTCACCGCAAGGCCACCACCCAGGCCATCCATAAGGCGATGAATTTCGAGCCGTCGATCGACTGGCTGCTCGAGAACCAGGACAAGATCGTGCACAAATATTTCGAGAAGGGCCTCAAGGGCGAGGGCTGATATGGCCAGATTCCAGAACATTCTGGGGACGGTCGGCAACACGCCGGTCGTCAGGATCAACCGGTTGGCGCCGGCCGGCGTGAACCTCTACGTGAAGATCGAGGCGTTCAACCCCCTCGGGTCGGTGAAGGATCGCCTGGCTCTGGGGATCATCGAGGCCGCCGAGCAGTCCGGGCAGCTGAAGCCCGGACAGACGGTGATCGAGGCCACGAGCGGCAATACCGGCATCGGGCTCGCCATGGTCTGCGCGCAGAAGGGTTATCCCCTGGTCGTGACCATGGCGGAGACCTTCAGCGTGGAGCGGCGCAAGCTGATGCGCTTTCTCGGCGCCAAGGTGGTGCTCACGCCGGGGGCGCAGCGCGGCATGGGGATGGTGACCAAGGCCTTCGAGCTTGCCGAGACCCATGGCTGGTTCCTGACCCGGCAGTTCGAGAATGAGGCCAATCCGGATATGCATTCCCGCACGACCGCGCAGGAGATTGTGAAGGATTTCAGCGGCGAAACGCTCGACTATTGGGTCACGGGCTATGGGACCGGTGGGACGCTCAAGGGTGTGTCGCGCGTCCTCAAGGCGGAAATGCCCGAAACCAAGATCATCGTCTGCGAGCCTGAAGACGCACAGCTCCTGGGGAGCGGCCTTGAGCAGGCGCGGCGTCCCGATGGGGCTCCCGCGGGTCCCCATGCGGCCTTCGCCCCACATCCCATGCAGGGCTGGACGCCGGACTTCATTCCCAAGCTGACCGGCGATGTTGTGACATCGGGGCTCATCGACCGCATCATTCCCATCAAGGCATCCGATGCTCTCAAATATAGCGGCGAGCTCGCCCGGAAGGAGGGCATCTTCGTCGGCATCACCGCCGGCGCGACCTTTGCCGGCGCCTTGCAGATTTGCGCCGAGGCTCGGCCGAACGCCAACGTCCTCTGCATGCTGCCGGATACCGGGGAGCGCTATCTGAGCACGCCGCTGTTCGCCGACGTGCCGGAGAAAATGACCGACGAGGAACTCGAAATCTCACGCTCGACGCCGAGTGCGCAGTTTGACGCGTGAGTTGCAGCGCCTGCGGATAGTCCGCAGGGCCTAGCGCCCTTCGGTGTCGGTCTCGCAGGCGAGCGATACGGCGCCAAATCCCGTAGCGCTGTCGCACGGCGCCGATGCCTGGCCGGCCGCGGTGGCGTTCTTATAGATCCTCTGCAAGAAGGTCTCCGGCGCGGCGCTGGCGAATGTGGTCTCGCTCGAGGCGGAGACCGGGACGACGTCCGGCGCCCGGCTCGCAATGGCGCCGGTGGTGCCGTCGTCACGCCACCGCCTCCCGACCTTGAGATAGAAGGCGTTGCCGCCGGCCACCGCCACATATCGGGCCGGATAGGGATTCTTGAAGCTCGCCATATGGAAGTGCATGGCATTGCCGACCGGCGCGTAGCGCTCGCCGGCGAGGATCGCGTCGGCGGCGCGCTGGGCCGGCGGCAGCTGCCTCGGATCGAGAGCCCGCGTCATGACGCCCGGCGCGAACTGGCGATGCTGGCTCACCACGCCGCAGATCGTGTTGGGGAAGCGCGGCGAGGCCACCCGATTCATGACCACGGTGCCGACCGCCATCAGGCCGTCCTGGCTCGAACGGTTGGATTCGAAATACATCGCGCGGACGAGGCAGGTCCGCTCGGGAGAGCTGCCGGCCATGGCAGCCGTCTCCGCCGGGCGCGCCGCGTTGCGCCCCGAGCAGCCGGCCACCGCCAGCGCTATCAGCGCGACTGCTGTAATCCCTCGCCTCATGTCCCCCTCGTCGGCGCGCGTGTCCCCGTCCGGACAAGCAGATCTAAGCGTCCGCCGCGCCTGTGTCAGTCGGCAAATTTACGTGCCAGGCCTTAATTCCGTCTAAGCTCCGTGGATGCCCAAGCGCAGCGCCGGCATTTTGATGTATCGCGGGGCGGGAGCGCGGCTCGAGCTGCTGCTCGTGCACCCGGGTGGGCCGTTCTGGGCCAAGAAGGACGACGGCGCCTGGTCGATCCCTAAGGGAGAATACGAGCCGGACGAGGATCCGCTCACCTGCGCCCGCCGCGAGTTTGCCGAAGAGCTTGGGAGCAACCCGCCAGACAGTGATTATCGCGATCTCGGCGCGGTGACGCGGCCGGGGCAAAAGACCATCTTCGCTTTTGCGGTGGCGGGCGATTTCGACCCGGCGCAGCTCACATCCAATCTCTTCGAGGTGGAATGGCCGCGGCGAAGCGGCCGGGTGCGGTCTTTCCCCGAGGTCGATCGGGCGGCGTGGTTCTCGCCCGAGGCGGCGCGCCGCAAGATCCTGGCGCGCCAAGTCCCGTTCATCGACCGACTACTGGCCCAACTGGCCCTCTAGGGGAACGGCGGGCTTAAGGGTCGCCGGCGGCAGACCTTTCATCGGCGCCGTCTCCGCGATACCATGGCGCCACGTCCGATCCGGTTGCGGGGCAAGCGGTAAGCCGAGGACGTGGCGGGCAAGAGGGGGGCGCAGAAACGTCCATTTTTGTGCCACGGAATCATGCGCTTCTTCGCCCCCGACCGAATGCACAGGCAATCCGGTCCGCCTTCAACGCGGGCCGGCAAAAACCGGAAATTCGCTGATTTATGCCCTCTGCTCGTTTTCTCCCCCCTCGGCTCAAGTCTCCCTTTCTCCTAAGCGGTATAGCGCTAGCTGGCGCCGCCGTCCTCGCGGTTGCGCATACAAGCGTCTCGCGCGCCGACCCGCTCAATCCCTACAGCGTGTTCACCGACAGTGGTCCGGTCACGCAGGAAGACAAGGATCAGCGCCAGGCTCAGCGCCAGGCGCTCTACGACAGGCTCAGCCCGCAATACCGGATGGACGTCCCGTTTGTCAGCGAGGCCGCCATTGTCGGCCTGCAGCAGGCCATCCAGCGCTATGAGCAGATCGTCGCCGCGGGCGGCTGGCCACGCGTTCCAGAGGGCGTGACGCTGCGGCCGGGCGATGCCGGCTCCGAGATCGTCGCCATCCGCAAACATCTTATGATCGAGGGCGATCTGCCGCCCGGATCTGGCATGAGCCCGAGATTCGATGCCGAGTTCCGCGACGGGCTGACCCGGTTCCAGATCCGCAACGGCTTGCGGGTCTCCGGCTTCGTCGACCGGCGCACGCTGAAGGCGCTCAATGTGCCGGCGGCCGAGCGCTTGCAGCAGCTCAAGACCAACGTGCCGCGCATTCAGCAGCTGATGAAGATCAATAAGGCGCCGCGCTACGTGATCGTCAACGTGCCGGCGTTCACCGCGCAAGGGGTGGCCAAGGGCCAGCTGGAGCTCGACAGCGCCGTGGTGGTGGGCAAGCCGTCGCGGGCCACGCCGCAAGTCTCGGCCAAGATCGTCGAGGTGAATTTCTTCCCGGTTTGGAGCGTACCCGAAAGCATCGCCCGGAAAGACCTCATCCCCGCTATCCGCAAGGACATGTCCTACTTCTACGACAACAAGTTTAATGTCAGCCGGTCCTGGGGGGCGCCGCCGCTCGACCCGACGCAGGTCGATTGGGCGTCGCCGCAAGTGGTCAGCTACAAATTCCGCCAGGATCCGGGCCCGCAAAACGCCCTTGGCCTAGTGCGCATCAATATGCCGAACAAGCACGCCGTCTATATGCACGACACGCCGCTGAAGCGCTTGTTCAGTCAGAGCCAGCGCGCTTTCAGCTCGGGCTGCGTCCGGGTGGAGAGCGTGTTTCAGCTCGTCGCTTGGCTCTTGAGCGATCAAGGCTGGAGCCTGTCCAAGGTCGAGGCGCAGATCGCAAGCGGCGAGAAGAAGAATGTCAAACTGAAGCGCGCTGTGCCGGTGCATTTCGTCTATCTGACCGCCTTCGCCAACGGCAGCGGCGTGGCCCAGTTCCGCCCCGATATCTATGGCCACGACGCAGGCGACGATGGTCTCGACGACGGTCCGGATGCGGTCGTTGTCTCGGAAAGCCGGGCCGTCACGCCCTAGATTTCGGCGCCGGACTGGGCTGTTTCGCACAGGACCGGAGGACGCATGGCTGGCGGCGACCCGACGCCGCACGTGACACCAGGGCGCAAGACGCAGACCATGGTGCGTCATAAATAAGGGGAAGGTTTTTTGCGACCAGGGACCGATGCGGTGAGAACAGTCTATTCTGAGGAGGCCAGAGCTCGGCTATCCAGGTTACGCTTATTCGAGATTTGCGTGGCCGTCGTGCTCACCGTGGCCGCCCTCCTGTTCGTTGCCATGACGGTCTGGGCCGCGGAGCCCGCGAAGATCGCGGTGTCGGATGCCTGGGTACGGCCGACCATCGGGGAGGGCCGCGCCACGGCGGCTTACTTTGTCGTGACCAATACCGGCGACGAAGACGACACGCTCGTGGCGGCGCGCGCGGCGAACGCGAAATCGGTCGAGCTGCATCAAACGACGATGACCTCGGACGGCGTGATGCAGATGCGTCCGGTCGATGGCGGCCTGCCGATCCCCGTGGGCGGAACGCTGAAGCTTTCGCCCGGCGGAATACATGTGATGGTCATGGGGCTTGACGAGGCACTAACCGCCGGCGGCGAGCTGGCGATGACGCTCGAATTCGCCAAAGCTGGTCCGGTTGAGATCGTCCTGCCGGTGCAGGCCACCGCACCCGATGGGGCGGGCGCAGACGGCGGTCACGCGCACGACTAGGCTCAAGGCGATGTTGCGCCCTTGTATCCGGCAAGCCGGCAGAAATACACATCGCGCATATACGCTTTGACGAGCCTCACCCGCTCGACCTCAAGCTGCTCGGCTTCAGCGAAGGCACCCGTGATCGTCGCCGGGCATGGCCGCAGCGAGACGAACAAGATCGGTTCCGGCGTGGCGGCCGTGAAGGGCCGTGTCATCTGGTAGTGGTCGTGCGGCTCAGGCCCCGGCGCCCAGATGACGAGCGGGACGTCGGAGTCGCGCAGGTAGTAGAGCATCTCCGCCGCCACATCTCGCGTACGCACGAGGACGGCGCCATAGTCCTCTTCCGCCAGCTTCGTCCTGACCACGGCGGCGACCTCGCGCCAGCCGAGCGCGCTGCGCAGGAACTGGAGCTGCTCGAACGCGGGCCATTGCCGGGCGAAGGCGGGCGCCGCGGCGAGGATCACCGCGATCGCGAGATGCAGGGCAAGGGAGACTCTGAACAGGACCTGCCGGTTCAGCTGCAGCATGACCGCGGTGACGAAGATCGCCGCCGCCGGGTAGGCGGTCGCCGACCAATTGCCGTGCGCGCGCGAGAGCAAGGCCTGCACGAGCAGAAGCGTTAGAACCGGCAGCGAGAAGGCCAGCAACAGGATCTTATTGGGGTCGCGGGGTTCGCGGATCTCGCGCAACGCGGACCGCACCAGCACAACGAGGAGGATAGGACCGAACACCCCGAATTGAACGCCGACATATTCGAGCATGCTCAGGGGATGAATGTAAGGATATTGCCAGCTGATATTGGCGCCGGTGTGCTTGGCCGTGGGGAAGTCGTTTTGCGCATTCCACACGATGTTTGGCGAGAACAGCGCAACCGCGATGACGAGCGCTACGACGCCGCGCCCGCCTTTCAGCGCTTCGCGTGCGTCCCGCGAGACGGCGGCGTGACAGGCCGCGCATAGCACGGCGTAGATCATCGCCTGCTTGGCGAGCAGGCCGACGCCGATCGCCACCCCGAGTAGAATGGCGTAGCCCATGCTCTGCCGCTTCACCAACATCACCCAGAAATAAAGCATGACGGTCCACAGCAGGATCAGCGGCACGTCGGTGGTGATGAGTTGCGACGAGTAGGACACGCCGGGCAGGGTGGCAAAGACGATGGCCGACCAGAAGCCGATGCGGGCGTCGAACAGCGCGCGCCCCGTGGCGAAGAGCATCAGGGAAGCGAGCGTGTAGAGCACGGGGGAGGCGGAACGGATGCATGCCTCCGACTGCCCGCAAAGCTCGCCCGCGCCACGGATGATCCAGGCGATCAGGGGAGGCTTCGAGAAATAGCCGAAGTCCAGATCGCGCGACCAGGTCCAGTACTGGGCCTCGTCCATGACGAAGTCGATGGCGGAGGCGTGGACGGCCACGAGCCGCAGGACTAGAAGCACCCCAAGGCAGACCAGCAGGAGGGCGACATAGCCGTTGTCCGAAATGGCGGAAGGCCCGCGCAGCATGCTAGGCTGCTGGGATGCTGAGGAAATTTGGCTGGACAAGGCTTGAAGCTCCGGCGAAAGCCGCCCCCTGCTTCCTTCGCGGCGCCCAATTGACACGGATATTTGTCATAGTCGTGTCACCCGCTTTTCATTTTGTGGCGGCGCGTCAAAATAGGGCCTAAGTCTCGGCCCTCAAAGAGGATAACGAGTGTCCCCAGGTGGTCCCATGCGCCTCTCCGTTGTAATTCCGGCCTTTAACGAGGAAGGCAATATCGGCCGTTTGATCGCCGAAACCTTCGCGGCGGTGCCGGAGTCCGTGCTCGGCGAGGTGATCGCGGTCGACGACGCTAGCGACGACGAGACCGGGGCCGAGATCAAAGGGCTGTTTTCCACCTATCCGGCGTTGCGCTATGTCAGGCATGGGCAGCGCGCCGGGCAGAGCGCGGCGCTGCGGACCGGGGTCCTGGCCGCCCGCTTCCCCGCCATCGCCACGATGGACGGTGACGGCCAGAACGATCCCAAGGACATCATGCGGCTCTATGGCCGTCTCGGCGCGCCGGGGCAGCAGCCCGCGCTGGTCGGAGGCTTGCGCGCGAGCCGCAAGGATACCGGATCGAAGAAATTCGCGTCGCGCTTCGCCAATTGGCTGCGGGACAAGGTGCTGGCCGATGGCTGTCCCGACACCGGCTGCGGGATCAAGCTCTATCATCGGGAGGCCTATTTGGCGCTTCCCTATTTCACCAGCATGCACCGCTATCTGCCGGCCTTCTTCATCACTTACGGTCATGACGCTGTCTACGAGCCGGTGAACGATCGTCCGCGCCTCCGGGGTGAGTCCAAATACACGAATCTCGGGCGAGCGCTGATCGGGCTCTACGACCTGGTCGGGGTGAGCTGGTTGCGCAAGCGGACGCATATTCCACCCGTGGCAGAGGATACGCCGGCGGTCCAAGCTGCGCCGGGCGCGGAAGCCGCGCCGATGGTGGACGCCAGGGCAGTGCAAGAAATTCGAGCGTAGTCATTAGTCAGAGGGGATGAACTGCAATGTCTGGGGGAGGTCTTATCCATTGGTGGCAGACGACGCCGACCGGCGAGCTCGTTTGGCTCGGGATCGGTCTTGTCGCCCAGCTCCTGTTCTCGGCGCGTTTCCTCGTGCAGTGGATCGCCACGGAGCGGGCCCGGGCCAGCATCATCCCGGAGACGTTCTGGTATTTCAGCTTTGCCGGCGGCGTCATGCTGCTCGCTTATGCCATCTACAGGCTCGATCCCGTCTTCATCCTTGGCCAGGCGACAGGGATCATCATCTACTCACGCAACATCTACTTCATCTGGCTCGGAAAGCGGGTGCCGGGCACGGCCAAAGCCGCGTAGGCGGCGGTGCCGCCCGGACTCCCCACGGACGGCCCTCTCGGCGGGACACATGACCTTGCGCCTCAAAGACCTCACATTAGTCGAGCAGGTGGTGCTGGCACTGTCGCTGGTCGCCGTCGGCGTCCTTATCCTCGACCCGTTCCTGCTGGAGCGCGCGCGGGCGCTGCCGACGGACGTCCGCCAAGTCTTCCGGACCATCACCGATATCGGCCGATCGAACTGGGTCCTGATTCCTACGGGCGCAGCCGTCGCGCTGGCCATCGTACTGCGCCGCAATCATATGGGTTTCAGAAACGGGGCGGCGTATGGGCTGATCGCCAGCACGATCGGCTTCGTGTTCGTCAGTGTCGGCGGCGCGGGCCTGATCGCCAATCTCCTGAAAAGCATTATCGGCAGAGCGCGGCCAAAGCTTTTCGACACGGTTACCCAGTTTGACTTTCAGCTCTTCGCCTTCGATCCGGACTACGCATCGACCCCCTCGGGCCACGCCACCACCATCTTTGCTTTGGCCACGGCGATCGCCATTCTGTGGCCGCGGGGACGCGTGCTGCTCTATACGGCCGCGGCGTGGATCGCGGCCAGCCGCGTGTTGATCGGCGCCCATTACTTCACCGACGTGGTGCTCGGCGCCGCGCTCGGCACGGCATTCCCCTATCTCGTGCGCGACCGGTTCGCGGCGCGGCGGTGGCTGTTCGTGCGCACGGCCGACGGCAGCTACCGGATCCGCGGACCAAGGACCCAGGCCTGGCTCGGATGGCCGGAGCCGGTGCGCAGTGCGCTCCATGGCCCGATGCTGCTCGGCAAAGGCAGCCGCACTTCAGGGAACATCGCCGGGGACTGATCTTCGCGGCCATGCGAACGAACTCCGCCGCTGGAGGCACGCTGGCGCTTTACAAACTCAAGGGAAATCCCCATATAGAGGCAAGCGCGCAGGGTGCCCGTTAGCCTCTGACGTCGCGCTTCACTTCTTCTTCGAACCTGCTATAGGTTCCCCCCCTCGCGGCTGGCCGTGTACGCAAGAAGCGGCGCTGCTTGAGGGGTGTTGGCCCGTAAGGGCTTGGCCATCGAAGGCCCATCGAATTGGCGCGGGGTGGAGC
>CAVSXL010000016.1:0-4647 GCA_963731875.1 uncultured Alphaproteobacteria bacterium
TGGAACGCAGGCTCTCGCCTAGCATCGCGACGATCTAGGCGAGGCGGCCCGGATGGCCCGAGCGAGTTGCATAATGCCCTAACAGGGAAATGCGACAACCTTAGGTCGTCTCGGGCCATCCGTTTGGTCGGCTTTAGCGAGCGGCGAGGCTTTGCGGGCTTCGCTTATTCGCCTTTCTTCTCGAGCTCCGCTTCCTCTTGCGGCGTCACTTCGCCCGCGTCTTCCAGGGCTTTGATGCACTGGGCGGAGAGTTCCTTGCCGTGCTGCCGCATGCAAAGTGCGAGGAGTTGGCTACCGAGCCCGTCCTCGTTGCAGTACTGCCGATAATCATGCGCGCAGTACTGGGTTTCCTCCTGCGTGGGTTGGCCCGCGAAAGCCGCGGTGGAAACCATTCCGGCAAGCAGGGCGACCGCAAAAACCGATTTCGTCATTTGTTTCCCCCTAGGGTTGATGGTGGCCGACAACTGGCCATCCGATAATTAGCGGTCTTATTCGCCGCGCTGGCAACAAGTCTTGCCATTTGGCGCCAAACGGACGGCAAGAGGAGTTTGATTTCAAAGGCGCCCGCTGTCCTCGACCTCGAGCGTCACCAGCCGCGCCAGAAGCGTTGCCGGGTAAAGCTGCCCGATCATGGCCTCCACGATCGTCAGGCTTCGCGCGATTGGGTGCAGCGCCGCGATGTCGCCCGAGCCGATGCCGGTCAGCGCGCCAAAGCTGAAATAGATCATGGTGTCGGCGAGGTTCGCGCTGTCCCGGACGACGAAGTCCGAGAATGCCGCGTCGTTCGCCAAGCCGATGAATGTATAGAGCGCCGCGAAGGCTAAGCCCATGGCGAGGTACAACAGAATGGCGCCCATGACGCGGTGATAGGTGACGCGCCCGGGACCGAAAACCGCCCGGCCGACTTCCAAAATCAGAGCCACACTGATCAGCAGCCATGCCGTGGCGTCGAGATACACGTCCAAAGCCGATGGCTGGTAAAGCCGGTGGATGGCGGCGATAGCAGCAAGGAAAATGGCAACCAGCAGAGCCCAGATGGCGAACCGTTTGCCGGAGAGAATCAAGACCGCGCCCGTGACCAAGGCCACGAGCGCGAATCCCAGTTCCTGAGCCCCTGGAATTTGCTCCGCCCGAAGGGGGGCGAGGACGAACATCAGCAGAGCAAGCAGCGCCGTGAGTGCCGTCAGAAGCGGATCACTCCAACGCTCTCGCAGATTACTGAGTTTCGTCTCCGTCATTCGGTGAGCATACAATTTTTAGTAGATAGCGGCCCGCCGAAATGAGCGGCGCGCCACACCTGCGTAGGAGAGCGGCGTCAACGGCATGCCGATGATGTCGATGAACACGGCCACGTCTTCGCCCTTGGCCGGCATATCGCCCTCGAGCACCTTGATCGTGTAGCTGAGGTTGTCGCCCTCGAGCACCGGGTCCTTCAACTCGACCACGATCTGCTTCAGGGTTTTCCCGTCGATGATGGAAATGTCTGCGTTGGGCGGATCGGACAGGAAGCTGTCCTTGCCCGTGCTCCAGTGCGGCACGAAAGCGGCCGTCTTCATGTTGCCGGCAATGCGCTCCGGTCGGTCGGAGAAGAACACCGTGACCGGGCTGACATTCTCCAGGGTCAGCTTGTTCGTCGCTGAATCGAAACTCATGCTCTTGGCATTCTGCACGAAGAGGAAATCGGCCTGCTTTTCCTCCGCCGCGGTGGCGAAGGTGACGGCCGCAAGAAGGCAAGCGCACAAAGTAAGTGCGGTGGCCGCAACACTGAGTCGTGTCGGCATGGTTGATAAACTCCAGGTTGTGGGAGGCAGGCGAAGAATTTACGCGCAAGACGTTAGTGCCGTACATGGCTATAAGTCTTGCCATTTGGCGCCAAAGGAGCGTTGACGATGCCGGACGAGACTTTCGCGCATAACCCTCGGACGTTGCTCCATATCGCGCCGTATCTGCGAAGCCGGTCCGTCAACCCGATCGAGATCTTCCAGCGCGCCGGCGTTGCGCCGTCGGCTCTGCTGGACTCGAATGGCTGGGTGCCGCGCGATCTGTGCTTCAGTCTCGGTAACGAGATGTATGCGGCCACCGGTGAGCGCTTCCCGGGAGCTTCAATCGGACGCTTGTTCAAGCTTTCCGACTTGGGCAGTTGGGGCACGGCTGTGTCCGGGGCGGCCACTCTTCGCCAAGCGTGCGAGGTCGCCGCAAGCGGCATCGGTCTCGTTCATCAAGGCACGGAGATGCGACTGGTGGAGTCCAACGGCCGAGCGATCCTCAGCTTTGCTTTTGCCGGTCGATCGAACTTTGATCCCCGGCAACACATTCTCGGTGCGCTCGCCGTCCTGCGCAGCGTGGCCCTCCGGGCAGGCGTGCCGGAAGCTGTCGGTGCACAATTCACCCAGCCCTACGAGCGTGCGGGCGAACATCTCGAGGAGACATTCGGTTCCTCGTTGGCATTCGGACGCGATTGCGACGGCATCGTCATCGATCGCGCGATTCTGGACTTCGGGATCGCCTCCGCCACCACCCCCTATGCGGCAAACGGCACGGACCCGATGGAGACCGCAACGTCGCTCGGGGCGCTCCTAAGAGAGCAACTGCCCTACGGCAATGTGACGGTAGAGCGAGTGGCGGCGCTGTTGCGCATGAGCACGCGGACGCTGCAAAGGCGGCTCCGCGATTTCGGCTTCGCATTCGAGGAGATCGTCGACGATGTCAGGCGCGTTGAGGCGACCCGCAGAGTCGTGATCGGCGACGGCTCGTCGATGGAGATCGCCTTCATGCTCGGATATTCGGATCAATCGCATTTCATCCGCGCCTTCCGGCGCTGGACGGGCATGCCGCCGCGCGACTACGCCCGCCGGGCATAAGCGCCGCGGGCGTTGGATTTGACGCGCTTTCTCGTCTTCAGACGTCGAACCAGGCCTATGGTCATTCGGCTGCAAGGCCGGTAGCTTTGCGCGAAATTGGCCGGGGGGAGACTGGAGTGGCTACGGATTTGGTTGACGACGGGTCCGGTCAGGCGGAGCGCAGGGGGCGCCTGCTGTTTCGCCTCGAGGCTGGGTTGCTGGGGTTTCTGTGCTTCGCCTCGCCGGCCTTTCCGCGCCTGTTGCCGATTTTGTTGGGACTGCTCGGGCTCATCGCCGCGGTCCACGTTTTCACCACCGAACCCAAGCGCTTTGTTGCCCTGTTGCGTGCGCCGGTCGGCATCGTGATCGGTCTCTTCATCGCTTATCTCTTCGTCAATACGGCTTGGACCGGCAGCGGCGAATTTTCCAAGGCGGCCGCTGCGCTCGGGCTTGTGGTGGCGGGATTTCTCGTCGCCTCGTCCTTCCTGCTGCGCGACCCGCGCCAGACGCGGGTGCTGGCCAAGTCGGCGTTGGCCGGCCTCGGGCTCGGGGTCGCGTTCCTCCTGCTGGAGTTGGTCTTCGACGAGCCGGTCAAGCGTTTCATCGCCAATCACGGCGTGCAGTTGTTTGATCTCTCTCCCAAAAAGATGGAGATCGTGAACGGCGAGATCGTCAACGTGAAGCCCTCGGTTCTCAACCGCAATGTCACGAGTCTCGTGCTCCTGCTGATCCCCGGTCTGCTGTTCACCGGCGCGATCGCCACGCGAAGCCTGCGTCATGCCGTGCTGGCCGGGCTGCTTCTGGCGGCGGCGATCTGCGTGATGACCTCCGAGAGCGGCACGTCGCTCGTCGCCTTCATCCTCGGTGTGCTGGTGGTGGTGGCAAGCGCGCTGTCGCTCAAGGCGACGCGGGTGGGGCTGATGGTGGCGTGGACAATTGCCATGGTCTTCGCCGTGCCGCTATCGGCGCTGCCCTACGAGCTCGGCTGGAACCGATGGACGTGGCTGCCGCCGGCGAGCGTCGCCGCGCGGTTCTATATCTGGAAGCATATGGCCGACGAGGTCGGCAAGAATCCGGTCACGGGGCTTGGCATTCGTGGCGCCCGCGACCTCGAGCTACAGCTCCCCGCCGATCCCAAGACGCTGCGGGAGGCGGACCCGGTGGCCGACGGGCGGCTCGTGCCCCATCCGCACAATATCTTCCTCCAGATCTGGCTCGAGCTCGGCGCTATCGGTGCGGCTCTGGCCCTAGGGCTAGGGCTGGTGGCCCTTTGGCAGATCGGCACGCTGCCGGCGTGGGTTCAGGTAGGCGCCAACGGCCTCTTCGCCGCAGGGGCGGCTGTCGGCGCCTCGGGCTTCGACCTGTGGCAGACATGGCTGTTTGCCTCCTACGTCGCGGCCTGGGCGGCGGTTCTGTTGGCCAAGCGGCTGATGACAGGCGGCGTGAAGGGCCACGGGAGCCCAGGCGCTTAAGACGGAGGGGCTATCGTCAGCTTTTCGCACCTCTTCTCGCACTTCCGATACGTGTCTAGGGCGTAATCCTCGGTTAGCTGGGCTGCGTCGCAGGGGAGGCGAGGGGTCGAGAAATCCTTACGGCACTCTTTGAGTTTGCTCTGCACACGGGCGGTCTTCGCGTTGTACGTCGTAAGGCACGCCCGGTCACAGGCCATCCGAGCGCTCTCTGCGAAAGCAGGTCCGCTCGTCACAGATGCGGCGAGTAACCATTCGGGACCCGCGGCTTGATAGCCGCGATGGCTTTGGGTGGAGCCGCGATCCTGATCCGCGTCTTTGGGGGTCTAGCACGTTCA
>CAVSXL010000017.1:0-18690 GCA_963731875.1 uncultured Alphaproteobacteria bacterium
CAGACGGAACCCCTGGGCATTGGCCTGGAAGGATTCGACTACCCCTATCCGGTCAGCCTGCTCGACCTCGACTATGGCGGCGAGCATCTCCGCATGGCCTATATGGACGTGGCGACCAGTGGAGCGCCGAATGGACGTACGGCGCTGCTCCTCCACGGTCGGAACTTCCCCTCCAGCTATTGGCAAGGCGTGATCGAAGGCTTGAGCCGGGACGGCTATCGCGTTGTGGTGCCGGACCAAATCGGCTTCAACAAATCGTCGAAACCCACCCACGACCTCCATTTCGACCAACTGGCCGCCAATACCGTGGCCCTGCTCGATCACCTCGGCATCGACAAGGTCGACGTCATCGGCCATTCGACCGGCGGCATGCTTTCGGTGCGGCTCGCGCGCAGCGCGCCGGAGCGCGTGGAGCGCATCGTGCTCGCCGCTCCCATCGGCCTCGAGGACTACCGCTTCTACGTGCCGCCGGTGCCGCTGGAGCAATTGATGGCGATGGAAGACAAGGTCACCGCCGAGAGCTACCGCAAGCAGCTCATCACCGCCTATTCGCTGACCTTGCCGCCTGAAGCCCTAGACCCCTATGTGGCGGCACGCACGCGCGTGAAAGGCGCCGCCGACTATCCGCGCTGGCTTCGCACCTTCGCCAACACGTTCCAGATGATCTGGCGCGAGCCGGTGGTGCACGAAATCCCGCTACTCACCCAGCCGGTCCTGTTCGTCATGGGCGAGAACGATCATCTCGCCCCCGGAAAGAATTTGGCGCCGGAAGCGGTCCGCGCGCAAATGGGCCACAACGCGGATCTCGCCAAAGCCTTGGCAGCGAAGATGAAGGACGGACAGGTTGAGGTCTTCCAAGGCACGGGGCACCTGGTCCATCTCGAGCAGCCCGAGCGCTTCAACGACATCGTGCTAGGCTTCCTCAACAAGGGCAGAACGCCATGACCCTCACCCTCTACGACATGAAAAACTCGCCCCACGCACGCAAAGTCCGCCTGCTTGCCGCCGAACTCGGCGTCCCACTTGAACTAGTGCCGTGCGACCCCCGGGCGGGGGAGACTCGCGAGCCCGATTTTCTGGCGATAAATCCCAACGGACGCGTCCCGACGCTCGTCGATGGCGACTTCGTCCTCTGGGAGTCGCTCGCAATTCTGAAATATCTCGCAGCGAAGCAGCCCGAGCGCGGTCTCGGCGGCTCAAACGCGCACGAAAGCGCGCTCATCGATCAGTGGCTGTTTTGGTGGGCTGGGGGAGGCGAAGCCGCCATGGACGCCCTGGGCTGGGAGCTTTACATCAAGCCCAAGGTCCTGCAGCAAGGCGGCAACGACCCTGCCATCATCGCCGATGCATATGCCCGGCTTGGCCGCTTCCTTCCCGTGCTTGACCATCAACTCGGGCGTCACGACTACATCGTCGGCCCGCTTAGCATCGTCGACTTTGCCATTGGCGCACGTCTCGATCGGGGGCCCGGCATTCTCAAAATCGACATGGGGCCCTACGAGAATATCGGCGACTGGCTCGACCGCCTCCGGAGCAAACCCTATTGGGGAGCAGTCTAGTCGCCGAGGAAGCCCAGCGAGCTGGAAATGCCTGTGCCCCCGCCCGTTTGCCGGGCCGGCGCCGAGGACGCCACCGCCCCCGAGGAGCGCTTAGGCTCCGGCGGCGGCACCGGGAAGCCATCGGCGTTGCCGAACATCGCCACCGCCATCTTACGGTCGATGCCGTAGAGGTCGCCTAACGTCGACACCTTGCCGTCCTTGTCCACCACCGCGGTAAAATAGGTGGTGTGCACCGGCAGTTTCTGCTCGATGGACACGGCTCTGTTGACGCCATTGTCCCACAGATCCTTGACCTTGCTCGCTTCCCAGTCCTGGTCCTCGGCCAGGAGCACCTCGGCGAAACGCCGCGGGTTCTGCATCCGCACGCAGCCATAGCCGATGTCGCGCCGCTTCTCCTTGAACACTTTCTGCCGGTAAGACAGCGTGTCGTGCATGTAGACGATGTGCTTGTTGGGATAGAGAAACTTGGCCTTGCCGAGCACGTTCTTGGGCCCGGATTTCTGCGAGAAGGTGAAGCTGTGAATGTTCACCCGGTTCCAATCGATCTTGGTCGGGTCGACCGGCTTACCTTGGTAGCTCACCCGCAGCTTGTTGGCGCTGAGGATGTTGAAGTATTTGCGGCGCAGCGCCGGCAGCAGCTTGTCCTGGAGCACGGATGGCGGCGCGACCCAGTCGGGATTGAACACGACGGTCTTCATGTCGGCTGAGAAGATCGGCGTCGGATAGCCGATCGTGCCGACCAGCGTCTTATCCCGGAAGACAGTCTCGCCGTCCTTGACCACGTAGAGCATGAACTCCGGCGTGTTGAGCCACACATAAAGCGGCCCCAAGTCCTCGGGCATGTAACGCCAGCGCTCCATATTCATGACGATGCGCTTGATGTCGGTGGCGCTCGCCTTCGTGTCTTCCTTCTCTTTGTCGCGAGCTTCGAGCAGAGCCTCACGCAAGCGCACGAACTGCTCGTGGCTTGGATGCAGCGAGCGGAGATAGGCATCAGGCGCGCTTGTCATGCCGATCTCGGCGATGACCGTCTCCGGGTCGCGCAATGGCGGCGCCTGATCGAGCAGATCGCTGATGGCGGACGGGTCATACCGCCCGCCCCGTGCGAACCGCGCATATTTCAGAATGGCGAGATCGAGCGCGATCTCGGCCTGCGCCTGCGCGTCCTCGTCCTTCGGCAGCGCGCCGGCGGCGGGCAGCGCGAAGGCCTCGGCGTCGAGGCCCCAATCGTCCGCCTTGGCGATCTCGAACAGCGCACTTTGCGCCCGGGCCGTAAAGCCCATCTCGGTGATCCACAAGGGCTCGCCACTCCAAGCGCCGTAGAAATCCTCGAGCGCGGCCACGTCCTCCGTTGCCGCATCCTTGCGAATGTCGGAGCCGGCAAGGGTCTTGCGGATAATTGTCACGATTGGATGCGGCGGGGGAGCATCCGCGACCGCAACAGGCGGGGGCTCGATCGCCGGCGTCTCGCTTGTCGCGGCAGCCTCCGGCGCGGCAATGGTATCAGGTGTAGTGCCGGGTTGGTCGGCAGGCGCTGCCGCCTCGGCGCTGGCGCTGGTCTCTGTCTCGGCACAGGCAGGCCCGACGGCCACCAAGCTCACCGCTTGGGCCACGCAGCACAGTCCGGCGATGAGAAAACTCCGGCGCATCCCCTACCCCTTAGAGACCGCCGGGAATTTACCGCGATACCGTCCCTTTCGGCCACCCCTGATGGGCGGCGGGCCTAGCCGAACGCGGTCGGACCGGCCCCTTGCGGCATGGCGTCGGCCCGGGCCGGGCTGGTGTTGAGGATGGCGGCGAGCTCGTCGAGCGCCACCAGGATGTCGTTCAGCGCCCCGGACACTTCCTCGGCCTGGGCCGCGACCAGATCGTCGCCGAACGAATAATCTTTCAGGATCTCCAGCGCCCGCTCCAGGAAGCGGACCGCCTCCTCGTGCTTTTTGATATGGCTCTTGATGGCGTGCTCGTGCCAGTCCAGCACGCCCGCCACCAGATTGCCTTCGCCTTGGGCTTTTCGCTTGGTGCGGGCGCGCAAAGCCGCCAACCGCTCACCGGCGCGCTTCTGATGGGTGATGCTGCCCTTCCGGTCGGCGATATCCTGGCGTATCGCCTGCTCGATCAAGGCGCCCACATCCATGGCCGCCAAGTCGTGCTCGGCATGGATCACGAGGCCGAGTTTCTCGGCGATGATCTCGATGGCGCCACCGTCGAAATTGTCGGGCCGCGGCGGATCGATCTCGCCGGTCTCGTCGTATTTCACCCGGCGCTCCCCGTCAGACAATACGGCATAGGCCGTGACGAGCTCGTTGAAGGCCTCGACCGTCCCGCCACTGTCGGGATGCGCGGTCTTGGCTTTGCGACGATAGGCTTTGTGGATGTCCTTGCGGGCCGCCGTCCGCTTCACGCCCAGAATCTCATAAAGGTCGGTCACGGCTCCCCCGCCGGCACGAATCGCGTGGCTGCTAGCCCCATGTCTAATGAGGCCACGTATCAGTCTTAAAATCCGTTAATCTCTCTTGGCGGTGGTTTGTGTCCTGCTAATGGCAAGCGGGCTAGCAGGCCAGGCTTAACCGGTAAGCGGTTCGATTTGCCCCGCGATTCGAGATTTGCCGTTCCCTGAGCCCATCCTCGAAACCGTGGCGAAGGACCACTCGAATGCGCTGCCCTATAATGAAAAATTTCGCTCGGCTATACTGCCCAAATGGCAATGCCGACGGGTCAATGTGGCAAACATCTGTGCCAGTAGTCACTTAGGCTCTCGCCGGAAGACCCCCTACCATCCCGCCCGTAACAGAGTTCGAAAAAAGGGAAGAAATGCCAATGCCCAGATTCATAATTCTCGCCGCGCTGGCCGCATTCGCCGTCACGCTCTCCGGCGCGGTGGCTCCGGCCCAAGCGCAGATCCTGGATCCGGCCGTTCATGGCCTGAAACGCCTCGAGCCGCTGGTTTTCGGGGTCGACAACGACAGCTCCCGGATGGCGCCGATGGAATACCATTTGAAAGTCGGCCAAGGTTATCGCTGGAAGATCAAGGCTTCCGACCTCACGGAATACGCCTTCATTGCCCCCGCGTTCATCCGCAACATCTGGATCCGGAAAGTCGAAGTCGGCGAAGTCGAGATCAAGGCCGTGACCATCGATGAGCTGGAGTTCGAGAATGGCGGTGAAGCCGAATTGTTCTTCGTCGCCATCCGGCCGGGCACCTACGAGTATGGCTCGAAGGGTCTGATGGAACGCGGCGTTATCGGCAAGATCATCGTTGCGTCAACCGACGAAGACGACGCGGCTGAAGCAACACCCGCGACCGACAAGACCGCGAGTGAAGATGACGATGATGACGACGGTGATGATGACGACGGCTAGGCGCGCTCACCGCAAGTAGACGATGTCCGCTCCCCGGTCGGGAGCGGACAGGTTCTAGCGGTCCGGTCGCGCCCCATCTGGGCGCGTCATCTTGCGGCCCTTAATCTAAAGTGTGCTTCCAGCGCTGCGTCGCGCGCGCCTTGGTGACCTCGCCCGAATCGACAAGCGTTTTCACACACCGCTGTGAGAGACTCTGTCCGACCTGGTCCATGCACTTGCGCAAGCCGGGATCGTTGAGCGCGTAGGCGCCGCAAAATCTCTTATAATCGGTCTTGCAGGCCCCCTTGACCGCAGACGTGATCTCCGCCGCGGCGGGATAGGACATCGCGGTCAGCGCGGCAGTGACGACAAACGCGGATAAAATTTTCGTAGGCATCGTGGGCACTCTCCAAAGTTCCTTGCTTGATGGCGCGGGCGGCAGCACCTCCACCCCTGCGCCAACCCCTCGGCGGCTAACCGGAGACTAGCAAGACCAGCCCGGCGCTTACAGGGGGATAATATTACATTTTGTTGCTCCGATGACCGGCCAAACCCGCTGATGCCCCTTTAATTTCTCGGCCATGCCCAAGCCATTCACATTTAATGCGCTGGTGCCTGTCAATACCGCTTTGTCCCAGACCACCCCGGGACTACTTTAAGTTGCGCCTTGCAACCCTGGCGCAGTCAGGGGGTCCCCGTGGAACAGCATCCATCGAGCGGAGTCGAGTACGAGAACGTCGGCAAAGGATATTTCGAGCACCGGCAATTGAAGCGAGGGGTGGCTGGCTGGATGCTGCTTGTCGGCCTGGGCGTGGCCTATGTCATCTCTGGCGACTTCGCGGGTTGGAACTTCGGTCTGGCGCAAGGTGGGTGGGGCGGACTGTTCATCGCGACGCTGCTCACGGCGACGATGTACACCTGCATGTGCTTCGCTCTCGCGGAACTCTCCACCATCGCCCCCACCGCCGGCGGAGGGTATGGCTTCGCCCGACGCGCTTTCGGACCGTGGGGCGGCTTCTTGTGCGGCGTCGCCATCCTCATTGAATACGCCATCGCCCCCGCGGCCATCGCCGTGTTCATCGGCGCCTATTGCGGTTCGCTCTTCGGCATCGACGGCTGGCCCGTCTATCTCGGCTTCTACGCCGTGTTTCTCGGCATCCATATTTACGGCGCTGGCGAAGCACTCCGTCTAATCTTCGTGATAACCGCCGTGGCCGTCGTGGCGCTCGTCGTCTTCTGCGTGTCCATGGTGCCCCACTTCAGCGTCGACAATCTGTTCGACATTGCAGCCACCGACGCTGCCGGGGCGAGCAGCTTTCTGCCCTTCGGCTATATCGGCATCTGGGCGGCAATTCCCTACGCCATGTGGTTCTTCCTCGCCATCGAGGGTGTGCCGCTCGCGGCCGAGGAAACACAGGATCCCAAACGCGACCTGCCACGTGGCTTGATCGGCGGCATGGCGGTTCTCCTGCTCTTTGCCGCGCTCATTCTCACGCTGGGCCCAGGCGGCGCCGGATCGTCCGCCTTGATGGCGTCCGGCAACCCGCTCGTCGAAGCCTTGGAGTTGGCCAATGTCTATGGCGGAGCGACGCTCGTCAGCCGGTTCGTGAACTTCGTGGGCCTAGCCGGACTCGTCGCCAGCTTCTTCTCGATCATCTTTGGCTATTCGCGGCTCACCTTCGCCATGTCGCGCGCAGGCTATCTACCGCGGGTCCTGTCACTCACCAGTGAGCGCAAGACGCCTTACGTGGCGCTGATCGTACCCGGCATTGTCGGCTTCCTTCTGTCGCTGACCGGTCAGGGCGACCTCCTGATCCTGGTGGCCGTGTTCGGCGCCACGGTGTCCTACATCATGATGATGGCTGCCCACATCTCCCTGCGTCTCAAGGAGCCGCATCTGAACCGCGTCTACCGCACGCCCGGAGGCATCGCCACCTCGGGCATCGCCTTGATTCTGGCCAGCATCGCGTTAGTCGCGGGCTTCCTCGTCGATCCGCGCGTCCTGGTGGGGGTGGCTATTGTCTACGCGGTTTTCGTGGCCTATTTCGCCCTCTATAGTCGCCATCATCTGGTGGCTCACGCACCGGGCGAAGATCCCGAAGACATTCCAGTCTGAGGTTTACTTCGAGAGGGACAGCTTCATGCGGTATTCCCACTCTGTCGGCGGACACACATACAACTTCGACTCCCTCAAGGAGTTGCTCGCCAAGGCCAGCCCGGCGCGCTCCGGCGACTATCTGGCCGGGGTCGCGGCGGGTGACGACGAAGAGCGCGTGGCGGCGCAAATGGCTCTCGCCGACACGCCGCTCACCACATTCTTGACCGATGCCGTCGTGCCTTACGAAAGCGACGAGGTGACACGCCTCATCGTCGACGATCACGACGCCAAGGCCTTCGCCCCTATCGCCCATCTCACGGTTGGCGCCTTTCGCGACTGGCTGCTGTCGGACGCCGCCGACGAGTCGTCGCTCCGCGCACTGGCGCCAGGACTCACCCCGGAGATCGTCGCGGCCGTCTCCAAGATCTGCCGCGTGCAGGACCTGATTCTCATCGCCCAGAAATGCCGCGTGGTGACGAAGTTCCGCAACACAATCGGCCTGGCGAAGCGCCTGTCCACGCGCCTGCAGCCGAACCACCCGACGGACGATCCAACCGGGATCGCCGCCAGCATCGTCGACGGCTTGATGTATGGCAGCGGCGACGCGGTCATCGGCATCAATCCGGCGACCAATTCCATCGCCGCCGTCACCACCCTGATCGAGATGCTGGACGAGATCATCCGGCGCTACGCCATCCCGACCCAGTCCTGCATTCTCACCCATGTCACGACCAGCATCGAGGCGATCAATCGCGGCGCGCCGATCGATTTGGTCTTCCAGTCGATCGCTGGGACCGAAGCTGCGAATGCAAGTTTTGGCGTGAACCTCGCTATTCTGCAGGAAGGCCGCGAGGCCGCCCTCGGTCTCCAGCGCGGCACCGTCGGCAACAACGTGATGTATTTCGAGACCGGCCAAGGCAGCGCGCTGTCGGCTAACGCCCACCATGGCGTCGATCAGCAAACCCTCGAAGCGCGTGCCTACGCCGTCGCCCGCAAGTTCAAGCCGCTGCTGGTCAACACCGTCGTCGGCTTCATCGGTCCCGAATATCTCTATGACGGCCGCCAGATCGTGCGCGCCGGCCTGGAGGACCATTTCTGCGGCAAGCTGCTCGGCGTGCCGATGGGCGTCGACATCTGCTACACCAACCACGCCGAAGCCGATCAGAACGACATGGACGTGCTGCTGACATTGCTCGGCGCCGCCGGCGTCACCTTCATTATGGGCATTCCCGGCTCCGACGACATCATGCTCAATTACCAGACCACGTCGTTCCACGACGCGCTCTTTGCCCGCAAGATACTGGGCCTGCGGCCAGCGCCGGAGTTCGAGGACTGGCTCGAGACGATGGGTATCTTCGAGCAGGACGAAAGCGTGCGCCTGGGCGACAGCCTGCCCAAGCCGTTCCAGCGCGCTCTTGCGCATCTTCACTGAGGACCATCCGTGACCAACGACAAGCGCGTCATCGTCGGCGCCGATTCCTGGAACAAGCTGCGCCAATACACACCTGCGCGCATCGCGCTTGGCCATGCAGGCACCAGCATGCCGACCAAGCCGCATTTGGAGTTTCAGCTGGCCCATGCCCGTGCCCGCGACGCGGTGCATCACGAGCTCGACATTCCGGCTTTGCAGGCGGCCCTGCAGTCGCGCGGGATGGACGCGATCCTGCTCCATTCGGGGGCGGAGAGCCGCCCGCACTATTTGCAGCGCCCCGACAAGGGCCGCCGCCTCGATGCGGACTCCCGCGCGTCCCTCGAGAGCGGCGCGCGCCCGGCGGACCCCTATGACGTGGCGTTCGTCATCGGCGACGGCCTCTCGGCTCTCGCCATCGAGGAGAACGCCGCCAAGTTTCTCGACGCCATCATGCCGTCCCTGGTCAAGGAGGGCTGGCGCATGGCGCCGCTCTGCATCGTCAAGGAGGCGCGCGTGGCGGTCGGCGACGAGGTCGGCGAAGTGCTGGGTGCCAAGATGGTCGTCATCCTCATCGGCGAGCGGCCGGGCCTCAGCTCGCCCGACAGCATGGGCATCTATATGACGCTCAACCCGCGCGTTGGCCTGACCGATGAATCGCGCAACTGCATCTCCAACATTCGTCCCGGCGGCCTCGGCTACGAGCATGCCGCCCATCGCCTGCTCTATCTGATGACCGAGGCGCGGCGCAGAGGCTTGTCGGGCGTCAACCTCAAGGACGAAGCCGCCGCCCTGCCTACGGCCGGCCCCGACTCCGCCGACAATTTCCTCATCGACGGCCGGGAGCGCTAGCCTACCGCACCGGAGCGGGCACCCTCTCCGCTTCGATCTCCTCGCGCAGCATCTCCACGCGCAGCCAGGCTTCCTCCGCCGCAGCGCGATCGGCCTGAGCCTTTGACAGCGCATCGCTCGCCGCCGTGAAGGCCTCGCGGTCGCGGACATAAAGAGCCGGGTCGGCCAGCACACGCTCCAGCCGCGCAATTTCGTCGGTGAGCGCGGCGATGCGCTTTGGCGCCGTCTTCAACACATGCTGGTCGGTCGGGCTCAAACGCCTGCGTTGCGGCGGAGCAGACTTCGCCGCCGCCCCCTCCCGCGAGGCCCGCTTGGACACGGGCTCTGCCGGTTCGGACGCAACAACGCCGTGGCCGCGCTGCGCCACCATGTCCGAATAGCCACCCGCATATTCGACCCATTGTCCGTCACCCTCGAAGGCCACCACCGAGGTGACGGTGCGGTCGAGAAAATCGCGGTCATGGCTGACGAGCAGCACGGTCCCCGGATAGCTCGCCAGCATCTCCTGCAGCACGTCCAGAGTCTCCAGGTCGAGATCGTTGGTGGGCTCGTCCAGCACCAGCACGTTGGAGGGATGCGCCAGCGCCACCGCCAGCATCAGCCGCCCGCGCTCGCCGCCCGACAGCGCCTTCACCGGCGTGCGCGCCTGCTCGGGGGCGAACAGAAAATCCTTCATGTAGCTGATGATGTGGCGCGCCTCGCCGTTGATGATCACCGTGTCGCCGCTGCCGTCGGTGAGCGTCGCCGAAACACTGCGCTCCGGATCGAGCCGTTCGCGGCGCTGATCGAGCGTCGCCACCTCGAGATTGGTGCCGAGCTTGATCTGGCCCGTGTCGGGGGCCAGCGCCCCGGTCAGCATGTTGATGAGCGTGGTCTTGCCGGCGCCGTTGGGGCCGACAATGCCGACCCGGTCGCCGCGGGCGATTCTGATGCTGAAGTCGCGCACCAGATGAAGGTCGCCATAGCTCTTGGTGATGCCGCGCGCCTCGATCACCTTGCGGCCGGTCTCACCCGCCTCCTGCACTTCGAGCTTCACGTCATTCTGAACGCGGTTGCGCTTGGCTTGGGTGCGCTCGCCACGCATGGACAGAAGCCCTTCGAGCCTGCGCTGATTGCGCTTGCGCCGGGCGCTGACGCCGTAGCGCAGCCAGTGCTCCTCGCGGACGATCTGCCGGCCGAGCTTGTGATGCGCGATTTCCTCCTCCTCGAGAATACCGTCGCGCCACGCCTCGAAGGAACCGAAGCTTTGCTCGAGCCGCCGGGTGATGCCGCGGTCGAGCCACACGGTCGCTTGCGACAGATTTTCCAGAAAGCGCCGGTCATGGCTGATGAGCACGAGCGCCGAGCGCGAGGCCTTGAGCACCAATTCCAGCCCCTCGATGGCCACCACGTCGAGATGGTTGGTCGGCTCGTCCAGCAGCAGAATGTCCGGATCGGGCGCGAGCACCTGCGCCAGCGCCGCGCGGCGCGCCTCGCCGCCGGAGAGGCGATTGGGATCCTCCTCGCCGGTCAGGCCGAGATTTTCCAGCAGATACCGCGCCCGATGCGGATCATCGCCCGGCGCCAGGCCGGCCTCGACGAACGCGCCCGTGCTGGCAAAGCCCTTAAGGTCCGGGTCTTGCGCCAGATAACGCACGGTGACGCCCGGCTGGAGGAAGCGGCTGCCGCCGTCCGGCTCGATCAGGCCCGCGGCGATCTTGAGCAGGGTCGACTTGCCCGAGCCGTTGCGGCCCACCAGACAGAGGCGCTCCCCCGGCCCGATCGACAGCGTCGCGCCGTCCAGCAGCGGCGTGCTGCCGAAGCTGAGCGTGATGTCCTTGAGAAGAAGAAGAGGCGGCGGGGCCATGAATCAGGGTCGGTCTCTTTTGGAAGGCTTGTTGGCTGGGTTTTAGGGGATGCTCGCCTGTCCGGCTAGGTATGCTTCGCCGTCTCGCCGCGACAGTTCGCGCGAGGACCGTTGTTTGTTGCGCTACCGGCCTTCGGCCTACCTGAGCGCCTAAAGGACTGCGGGGCACCGATCGGCCGCGTCCGTTGCGCAAAGTGGGCAGCCTCTCGGTGCCCCGCTCACGGCATCATTTTAAAGCCTCATACCGCCGCTTATCGCCAGTGGCACAGGCATCCGCATGGAGATCGCATGCCTCACCCGAAGGCCCACGCGTTACAGCGCAGGCGGGCGGAGTAGAGACCCCCGAGGCTGGTCCGTCAGCCATAGCGCGGCGGTCCGGGCCTATCGGGAATTCCGCATCCGAGATCAGCCCATCTTTACCGCGCCACCTCGGGCGCCGCACCCCTCACCCCGAGAAGCAGACGGTCTGCAGCTCGCGTCCTCATGGACGAGGGATGGACGGATTGTACCGCAGCTTCCAAGGCCGGGGATAACCGCGCTCAAGCAGCGAAGCGGCAGGGCCAATAAGGTGCCCTCAAGCAGGCCGAAGGCCGGTAGGGCAACATAGAGAGCGCCGGGGATAAGCGCGGCGGCGATCTCGCGCCCGGTCGACGGCTTCACTGGGCGACGCAATCCTTGAAGGTCATGGTGTCGTCCGGCGCTTCGGTGACGAAGGCGGTGTCGCCCTTGTTCCAGAACACGAAGCTCTCATCCCCATTGGCATAGCGCGCGCCGGAGCCGGAGATGACCTGCGGCAGTTCCAGGCTCCGCCCGTCCGTCAGCGTCAGCTCGACGGAGTCCGGGTAGTAAGTCGCGTCGATCCCCTTATTGCCTTCGCAGCGATAGATGGCCGTGGCGATCGGCTCAGCTTTGGCCGTGGCCGTCTGGTCATCGCTCGCCGCCGGCGGCGGCGCACTGGCGGCTTGCGCCGCGGCGCGCGCCTGATTTTGCCGGAACCCGGCCGGGGTCCAGCCGCAATGCGCCTTGAAGATGTCGAGCGCCTCGCGCGACCCTTTGAGGCTAAGTTTCGCCCGCGCGCCGTTGAACGTGACGAAGGCGCGGGCCCCGCTCTGTAGCGCGGGAAGGATCGGATCGTCCGGCGGCAGGCTGAACACCGGGGTAAAGCCGATCATGCCGAACTCCACGGTCCGCGCCGTGCGGGTAAAATCCTCGCCGTCGATGGTGAAGGTGACGGGCGCCTCGGCGCCATCCTGGCCCGACTGACTGGCCGCGGCATTGACGGTCACCTCGGCCGGCAGGCCGTTTCCCTTGCAGGCGATGATGATGCCGAGCTCTTCCTCGCAATCGCTGCAATCGGCGGCCACGATCTCCTCATAGAGGCCCGTGGCCCGCCATCCGGCTTGATAGGTCCAAGCGCGCGATGGGAGAGCGGCTGCGATCACCAATGCCGCGAGGAGCGTGAAGGCTTGAGGTCTCATATTGCCACCGCCGGTTCGGTTGCCGCGCCAAGCCTCATTGGTCGCATGAAACGGCAAGGGCGGGGAGCGGGAAATCTCCACCGCGGCGGCGTCTACTGGCCGCTGGCGACCGGGCCGATCTCCTCGACCTTGGTGAGCAGCTCATGCAGCGACTGGCGGCAATAGGGCCGCAAGCCCGACGGCCCGCTCCGCGCCAGGATCCTGAAGCCCTCGTTCTTGTCGGCAATCGCCGCTTTCAGCAGAGGGGTTTTGTCGATCGAGGAGTCCTTGTTCATGTAATAGGCCTCGATCTTGGCGATCGCGGCTTTGGCCGCCTCGGCGTCGTCGGCGTTGAGCTGCGACAGCGTCTGGCAGTGCAGGACGATCTCATACTCGGCGTAGTAGTTCTTGAGCGAGTGCGAGAGGCTGACGGCAAGCGCGCTTCCCGACATCATCACCAGGCAACAGGCCAGAATCCACCTACCGGCGCCAAGACGCATCTCATTCCCCTCGTTTGAAGATTGCAGTGGCGCTTTATTATACGAACCAGTGCACCGCAGCAATGGCACCCGGGCAACACTCCAGGAGAATGTTGGCGAGGCTATTGGACCATCGACTTCGAGAACACATTGATGATGACCACACCCACGGTGATGAAGGCGAGCCCAACAAGCGCCGGGGCGTCGATAACCTGTTTGGACCAAACCCAGGCGACCGCCGTGATCAGGACGATGCCTAATCCCGACCAGATGGCATAGACGAGCCCCGCCGGCAGCACCCGAAGCGGAAAGGACAGAAGCCAGAAGGCGGCGACGAAGCCAATGACCGAGATGATGCTGGGCACCAGCTTGGTCAGGCTTTCCGACGCCGCGAGCGTGATCGTGGCTACCGTCTCGGCGATAATCGCCCCGGCCAGACATAGATAGATCGTGACGACACTCATCGTTTCCCCCTGCTGTCGATTGGCCGCAAAACGTACCCCCTAAAGCGGGATGTTGTCGTGCTTCATCGTCTCGCCGCAGACGGTCGGTTTGCCGCTCGCGTCCTCATGGACGAGGGATGCAGCAATCTAGGCCGGGGCTAATCTCGGTCTGGTTTCCCTCCGGCCGGTTCCGTGGCAACCGCCTCCTGCAAATTCGCGATCGCCGCGTCGAGCCGAGCTACGGTTTCGTCAGCCTGGGGAGCCAGTTCCTTGATTTGAACAAGGGTCTGGCGTGCCTGCTGTAAGGCATCACGAGTGCCTGCCATGTTTTCCTGTTGGATCGACACGGCGGCTAACTCCAGCTTAATTAATGCGGCCTCGTACAACGCGTAGATCGGGGTCGCATCAGTAGCCCGGTCCTTCAGCCGCACAACAATTAGACGCGCCTGCCGCAACAACTCACGAGCCTCTGCTGTCTCACCTAGCCGCATGAATAACAGGCCAATATTTGCATAGCTGCTCGCCAGAGCACCCTGCGCGTCCTGATTGTTTGGATGCGCCTTGGCTAAGCGGTCAGAGACTGCCAAACCCTCTTGGAAATAATTTAGTGCCTCGCTGAGATTACCTTGCGCCATCAAGACTTCGCCAACGCAGTTGAATAAGTCAGAGAGCGACCCTTGCCATTCTGCGTTCTGCGGATCGGCTTCTGCCAAGTTTTGGGCAATAGCCAAGTCCTCTTGGAATGCTGTTAGCGCCCCGGCGAGATCGCCTTGCCGCATGAGTACCTGGCCAATTTTTTGGCGGGAGTAGTAAAGCCAGTGTCGTCGCGTGGCGTTGTCTGGGTCGGCCTCGGCCAAGCGTTCAGAGATGGCGAGGGCACCCTGATAGGCTACCATCGCATCCTTGAGATTGCCTTGTGCCGCCATTACGTCGCCGACTCTGCTGGCGGCCCCGGAGGCGCTTTGCTGCAACTCAACATTGCCGGGGTCGGCCTTGGCCAAGCGTCCAAAGATGGCAAGGCCAACCTTATAGGCAGCAAGCGCATCCTTTTGATTGTGTTGCAACTCCAGCGCGCCGCCGACCTGGAAAGCGGTGATGGCGACATCGCTTAGCGCCAAGAAACTCTCTGGGTCGGCTTTGAGCAGGCGGTAAGCAATGTCGATCTTGTCGCGGTAATACTTCAGGGCCTCGGCAAACTGGAGCTGCTGCTGCAGTATGTCGCCGATATCGCCATAGACGATGGCTAGGCCGCGCTGCCATTCAGGGTCTGTCTCGGCCATGGGCTTGGCCATCTTGCTGGCCGTGCGGTATTCGTCCAAAGCCGAGGCAAGATCACCGCGGTTCCGATGGATATCTCCGATTCCAATGCGAGACCAAAAGACCCATATCGTGTTTCCCTCTTTGGCAGTGCCGAGGACCCGCTGAAAGGCTGTTTCCGCGTCGCCCAGAGACCCCGCCTGTAGTTGAAACCATCCGTGGTAATACATGCCTTCGACGTTGTCCGGATCGAGTGCGGCTGCCTCGGCGAAGTAGGCTCGTGACTTTTGCGGTTCATAGATTGCGGCGATGGACGCGAGGTTTCGGTACGCTTCCGCCGCCGCCTTGTTTTGCGTTGCCGCCGCCTTCTTCTTGTCCTCGGCGACCGCCGCCAGGAGAGGTTCGGCCTCCTCGGGCTTGCCCGCCTTCAGCAGGTCGAGCGCCTTGGCATAGCGGGGATCGCGGGCGGCGCCTTCGGCGATCGAGGTGATCGCATCAGTCAGGCTTTGCTTAGCTCCAGGAACAGCCGCTTCGGCAGTGCCGACGAAACTATATTGGGCAACGATAGCCTCGATCTCGCTCAGCCTTTGCTGGCTTTGCTGAGCCTGCCAGCCAAAAAAGCTGCCGATGAGAATAAGCGCGGCAATGGCCCCGCCGATGCCGTTGCGGATTCGACCCTGGCGGCGACGTTCGCGCTCGGCGCGGCGGAACACCTCGTCCGAGGACACGGCGAGGAGACCCGCCACCACTTTGGCGATGGCGAGATTTTTTCCGTCGCCTTCTTCCCGCGCGTCCGCCGCCAGCACTTCGAGGCGCTCGTCGGAAATGTTGCCCTCGTCATCAAGCGTAAACCGGAGCGAAGGCGGAAAGCACTCAAGTTCGGGGTCACCCGGCTTGCCGCTCACAATCAGGGGGATCACCGGGCGGTCGGGATGGCGCGACTTGAAGAGACGGATTTCCTCGGTGACATATCGGCTTTTCGCCGAGGCGGGCGAGCAGATCACGACCAGGGCATGAGACGCATCGAGCGCGGCGAGGGTTTGCTCTGTCAGCGTATGGCCTGCGGTGAAGTCGTCGCGGTCGCGGAAGATGGGGCGAAGGCTCTCGGGGATGATCCCGGTCGGCGTTTCGCGGCCCTGAAGGTCCTTATCGATACGGAAGCCTTCGAGCCGGCGGTGCAGCCATTTGGCCCAGCGCGTGTCTGCGTGGCTGTAGGAGATGAAGGCCCGGTACTTGCGGGCGTCGGTCTCTACCATAACTGCTTCGCCCCTCAGCCTCGAGCCGAGAGCCGCCCCCGAGGCGGATTATCCGGGAGACTGATGGGCACCGCAACTTGTAGTTCGGCAGAGGCGTACAGCAACAACCGTGTCCGGAGTCATGTCCGCCTCACGTCATAAGCGGTCAGAGACATTGTCCCGAGGCACCCCCCCTAAAGCGGAATGTTGTCGTGCATCATCGTCTCGTCGCGCGACGGGCGCGAGTCTTGTGGAGCGCCCGCTTGGACGGGCGAGGACTTCGGGGATGGCGGCATTCTATGCGAGGTTGGGAGCGCGAGATTCAGGGGGGGAATGTCGGAGCCCCCACATTCCGGTCCATTTTCAGGGGTAATTGAATGGCTTGACAGTGATAGAATTGGCACGCCCTCAGGGCCCGCCAGGAGACAGACATGCAGCCGGCATCCGCGCGCAAATTGCCGCCCCTCCGCGACGAGGCCGCCAAGCTCGCGCCGGCGTTTTCGGCCGGCCGATCAGCGGCCTCGAGTCCGGATCTTGCGACACTGCTTGAGCGCTTCAGCGAGACGCCGGGCGAACTATCGTCCGGCGCGGCACCATCCGCAGCGAACCCGCCCGCCGCCCCGGCCCGTAGCGTTGTTCCGGCGCGGCATGTCGGCCCGCGGCGCCCGCAAATGCCGGTGGCGGCAGCCGCCGCGGCGGCGCCCGCGCCCGAGAGCCGCCTGACCCTCGGTCCCGTGGTCTCGGTGCTGGTCGGCGTCGCGCTCGTGCCGATATCCTTTCTGTTCTTCCTGTGGTGGCAAGACCCGTCCCAGGATGAGGGTCCCTCCGAGGTCATGACCGTTGCCGGCGTGCCAAATGCGAACGCCCTGGAGCCGCCGTCCCGAACCATGACCGCACCGAAGGTCGCCCGCGCCATCTCGGACGCCACCGAGCCCGATGCAGCGGCGCGGCCGAGCATCAGTCCCGAGCCTCCTCCGGTCGCCACGGTCGACATGCCCGCGAACCTGTCATTGCCCGCAGCGGTCGCGACCGCCGACGAGGCCAGCACCGCCCCCGCTCCCGCTCCCGAAACGGTCGCAACGACCGATGAGTCTTTGGCCCTTCCCGCTCCGGCCCCGGATGCCGCCATCGAAGGGCCGCAAAGCGCACCGCCCGCGGCGGAAATCGCACAAGGCGAGCAGACCGGCTCCATCGCCGATCCGGCGCCGGCGCCGCAACCGGAACCCGTCTCGCCGCCAAAGGCGGAGGTCCCGGTCAACACCGTCAAGGTCGTCGCCATCAAGCCGGCCGCCCAAACCGTCCCGCATGACGGCGCGATGGCCTTGGGTTCACCAGCCGAGCCGCAGCCGGCCGACGAGTGGATGGAGACCAAAACGGCGGTCGACATGCACGCGAAGGCCGAGCAATCCTCGGAGACGGTGAAGGTCGCCGACGGCGGCCTCAAGGTCCGGGTCACCGGGCGCGACAAGCGGTGGGTGCAGGTGACCGATCCCGCGACGTCGACGACCGGCTGGATCTACGACCGCTTCCTCACGCCGGCCGAGCCGCCCGCGCAATAGTTGTCTTGCCTGATCGTCCATCGCGCAACGCGCGATGCCAATCGCTGAGGACAGCGAAATCCCTGATCGTCAGTTCGTGCCGCCTGCCGGCTTGCGTGGTGGCGGCTTCGCGGGCCCTGCTCCAGGTTCGAGCGTGATCTCAAGGCGCGAGCGTGGCCGAGACTCCTCATCCGGCGGCTTCGGCCAGCCCTCGCGCTGCGCGCCGCGCACGCCATCCTTTTCGTCCGTCTGGTCGTGAAACAGCTGCACGACGGTTTCGAACGGCATGTCGATCCCGGCCTCGTCCAGCGCGAGCTTGATCGCCTCTATGACCCGGGATTTGACCTCCACCACATCGGCGCGCCGTGAATTTGTCCACCAGCGTGGCCGCAGCGTCACCCAGGATGCGGCTAGATCGACGATCAGCACGTCGGGCGCGGGTTCGGACTCGACACCCTCGACCGATTGCACCGTGGAGAGGATCACCTGCTTTGCCTTGTCGGTATGGTCTCCGTAGCCGATGCCTACATCATATTGCGACCGGCGCTTGTCGAACGCCGTGTTGACGATGACGGCGTTGGTATAGACGTCGCTGTTGGGGATGAGGGCCAGCCGGCCGTCATAGGTCCGGATCGCGGTCACGCGCGTGTCGATGCGGTCGACCAGGCCCTCGAAGCGCTCGACGGCGATCTGGTCACCGGGCCGAAATGGCTGGCGGAGGAGGATCAGCACGCCGGCCAGCCAGTTCTGCAGAATGTCCTTGAAGGCGAAGCCGATCGCCACCGAGCCGATGCCGAGACCGGCGAGAAGATCGCCGGGCTTGACCGAAGGGAGCACGATGGTCAGAGCCAGCAAGGCGCCGAGCGCGATCACCGCGGCCTTCACGAAGCCGCCGAGCACTTCCCCCAGATTTGCCCGATGGCGCCGTCGCGCCCACCTCTTCACGGCATACTTGGCGGCGACCGCAAGCCCGACGAAGAGCAGGAAGAGCAAAAGCGCCACCGCCAGATTGGGCAAGATGCGGATAAAACCGTCGATCCAAGAATCTACGGTGGTGTAGATCCCCTCGGGAGACACGTCGATCGGCTGGACCGGCTCCGCGCCCGAGACCTCCGGATCGGATTTTGTCTCAGCGACCTGCGCGAACGCCAGCATTTGCTATCCGATCTACAAAGG
>CAVSXL010000018.1:0-11141 GCA_963731875.1 uncultured Alphaproteobacteria bacterium
GATGACCCCGCGGGAGCTCGACGCGGCGTTGCGCGGCGCCTTCGGCGTCACGGCATCGCATCCCATGTCGCGGTCGGACTTATCGGCCTTGATGACGGCTTATCCCGATGGTGCATGACATGGACTCAAACGATGGACTTTACGTCGTCATCGGCGGCGACATCGCGCCGTTGCGCAGCGCGCTGTCGGACGCGAGCCGCTTGAGCAACAATTTCGCCAACAGCCTGACGCGCGCGTTCACCGATGCTTCGCTCAAGGGCCGCGCCCTGTCGGACGTGCTCAAATCGCTCGCCTTCTCGCTGTCGAAGAATACGCTCGAAGCGGCTCTCGCCCCGATCAGCCGGGCCTTCGGCAACAGCCTGACGCAGCTTCTCGGTGGGGCGGGGGTGGCGCCTTCCGTGCCGGTCCCTTTTGCCGGTGGCGGCGTGATCTCATCGCCGATGACATTTCCGCTCGGTGGGCAACGGGGGCTCGCGGGCGAAGCGGGGCCGGAAGCGATCCTGCCACTAGCCCGTGGGCGGGACGGACGGCTCGGCGTGCGCAGCGGTGGCGGCCAGGCGCTCAACGTGACCTTCAACGTGACCGCGCAGGACGCGCAGAGCTTCCGGCGCTCGGAAGGGCAGATCGCCGCCATGCTGAGCCGCGTCGTCGGACGCGGTCAGCGGAATCTTTGATCGGTCAAGTCGTTATGGCCGCTAGAGCCCGGCCGTAACGAAGAAGAGAAAACACTATGGCATTTCACGATGTGCGCTTTCCGACGCGGGTCTCGATCGGCGCGAGCGGTGGGCCGGAGCGGCGCACCGAGATCGTGGTGCTCGGTTCGGGCTATGAGGAGCGCAACAGCCGCTGGGCGGATTCCAAGCGCAGTTACAACGCCGGCTACGGCATCAAGAGCGTCGATGATCTCCATACCGTGATCGCCTTCTTCGAGGAGCGGCGCGGGCGGTTGCACGGCTTTCGCTGGAAGGACTGGACCGACTACAAATCCTGCGCGCCGGGCGCGACTCTGACGGCGCTCGACCAAGGGATCGGCGCCGGCGACGGTGTTACCGGCGCATTCCAGCTCATCAAGACCTATGGCGCGACCTATGCGCCCTGGGTGCGGACCATTCAGTTGCCCGTGGCGGGCAGCGTGCTCGTGGGCGTAGATGGCGTGCCGCAAGACCCGGAAAACTTCTTGGTGAGCGTCAACACCGGCGTGGTCACGTTTCTCCCGGAGCATATCCCGCACGCTCGACGCGGTGGTGACCGCCGGCTTCGAGTTCGACGTGCCCGTCCGCTTCGACACTGACCAGCTCGAGATCAATCTGTCGGACATCGAGGCGGGTTCCATCCCGCATATTCCCATCGTGGAGATCAGGCCATGAGGGTGCTGTCGTCGGGATTGCAGGACCACTTGGATACGGGCGCGACGACGCTGTGCTGGTGCTGGCGCATCACGCGCAATGACGGCGAAGCCTTTGGCTTCACTGATCACGACCGCGATCTCTCCTTCGACGGCACCAACTTCGAGGCGGTGAGCGGCTTCACCGGCACGGAGATCCAAGGCGCCATAGGCCTCAACGTGGATACACTCGACGTCGAAGGCGCGCTGCAATCGGAGCGGTTGAGCGAGGCCGATCTCAGCGCCGGCCTGTTCGACAATGCGCTCATCGAGATTTACCGGGTGAACTGGGGGGAGCCGTCCGAGCGCGTCCTCATGCGCTACGGCAATCTGGGGGAGGTGGCGCGCGGCCAGCATCATTTCCGCTGCGAGGTGCGCGGGCTGGCCCATGAGCTGCAGCAGCCCAAGGGCCGCATCATCCAATATGGCTGCGACGCGGAACTCGGCGATGCGCGCTGCAAGATCGATCTCGATCAGGCGGCATATCGTTCCGACGCCGGCGTGGTCGCCGCGCTCGGCGCCGGCCCGCGCAGCTTCACGGCGTTAGGGCTTGATGTCTATGCCGGCAACTGGTTCTCGCGGGGGCTTCTCACCTGGCTCTCCGGCGCCAATGAAGGCCGCCCGGCCGAGGTAAAGCTGCACGCCAAGTCGGGCGGCGAGGTGCGCATCGAGCTGTGGCAGCGCCCGGCCGAGGATATCGCGGAAGGCGATGCGTTCAGCATCACCGCCGGCTGCGACAAGCAATTCGCGACCTGTCGGACCAAGTTCGCCAACACGGCCAACTTCCGCGGCTTCCCGCACGTGCCGGGCAACGACTTTATGCTCAGCGTGGCCACCCGCGACGGCAAGAACGACGGTAAAAAGCTGAATCGCTAGAGGTCGGAGGGTGTTTCCGGCGCTGACGGCACCTCCGGCTCCGGCGGCGCCTCGGGTGCAGCCACCTCTTCAGGCTCCGGGCATTTCAACGGCTCCGGCTCGGGTTCCGCCGTAGCCGGGGGTGGCGGCTCTTGCGGCGTCGGGAAGTCGCGCAGGTCATTGGCGGCCTCCGGATATTGCCCGACGAGCATTTCCAGATCGCCGAACTCCACATCGCGGGCCGGGTCGATCCCCGGCCATGACGTGGCGCCGCCCAGGAACCAGCGGCGGTGACCGGTGACGCGCGCGGTGTGGAACGTGCCGCCGGGCACGAAGAGTTGCACGAGCTGGCCGCCCATGACGTTCGAACCCATTACGGTGAGCTCGCTGGTGCCGCTCTCGTAGAGCATGAGCACCTCGATCGGGTCGCCCCCATAATAGTGATAGAGCTGATCGTTCTCGACGCGGTGCAGTTTCACCGGTGCTTGCGGCGTCACCATGAAGAACTGCGCGCCACCAAGCGGGCGGCCGGTCGCGAAGGGATCGGGCAGGCCTCCCGGGGCGACATAGAGCGCGCTGCGATAGGTGTCGCGCGCATAGCCGAAGATTTCCGACGGCTCGAGCTCGAGTGCCTCGCGCACTTGCGCGGCCGTGACGTCGGACGGCATTGCCTTGCCCGGATTCACGAGCGACGAGGCCGGCGAGTCCGGCGAGAAGACCGGCTCCGAACCGGAGGACGGATCCTCCATGGGATCCGCCGTCGCGGTCGGCTCTTGGGCCTTGGCCGCGCGCACCGACAAGACGGCGGCGCCGGCGAGGCCCGCGGCTTTTAGAAATTTGCGTCGGCCGATCGGGGCCTTGCGCTCAGGCATGATGTTTCTCGGGCGTGACGCTTTTGGACATGACGGCGATTCTCCTTGAGCGCCGCTCTATATCACAACCGATCCAATGTAAGTCCCCCGACGGCCGTCACATGGTTGAACCAGAGACCATCGTTGCCCGCGCGCGCGGCTGGCTCGGTACGCCCTATCACCATCAGGCGAGCGTGAAAGGTGTGGGCTGCGATTGCCTGGGCCTGATCCGCGGGCTGTGGCGCGAGATGTACGGGCCGGAGCCGGAAGCAATGCCGGCCTACACGCGCGACTGGGGCAATGCCACGGGCTCGGAGACGCTCATCGCCGCGGCCTGCCGGCACCTGATCAAGCTCGGCGATGTGAGGGATGCCGTGCCTGGCGACGTGCTCGTGTTCCGCATGCGCGATGGCGGCGTCGCCAAGCATGCGGGACTTATCAGTGCGCTACCGGCCAGAAGCGACGCGCTATCGCGCGGAGCGCTACATGAGCGCAATGGCCTGCTTGAGCGGGACAAACCAGCGTTGATGATCCACGCCCAGGAAGGGCTCGGCGTCGTCGAGATCCCGCTGGGGCGCTGGTGGCGGCGGCGCGCCGTCGCTGCGTTCCGCTTTCCTTCTTTATGAGCGCTACCGCGCTTCGCGCTACTTAGCGCGATGATCCTGAGGTTGAGGACAATCGATGGCGACACTGGTTCTCGGCGCCGTGGGCTCGGCCGTGGGCGGGGCGTTGCTCCCGGGCGGCGTAGGCCTGCTCGGCACGACGATCACGGGCGCCGCGCTCGGCAGCGCCGTGGGCGCCGTCGCCGGCGGCTTCATCGACCAGGCGCTGCTCGGACCGCTCGCCGCACCGTCGGGCCAGTCGCGGCTGGAGCAAGGTCCGCGCCTTGCCGACCTCAAGCTCGGCGCCTCCAGCGAAGGCGCGCCGCTGCCGCGCGTCTATGGCCGGGCGCGGCTGCCGGGCCAGCTCATCTGGGCGACGCGCTTCAAAGAGGAGGTCACCGTCACTACCCAGACGGGCGGCGGACAGGTGAGCGGCGGCAAGAATGTCTTCGGCGGGAGCCAGTCGGCGCAAGCGACGGCGGAGACCGTCAAGACCGTGACCTACAGTTACTCTGCCAACGCGGCCTATGCGATCTGCGAAGGGCCGATCACGCGGGTCGGGCGCATCTGGGCGGACGGCAAGGAGCTCAAGCAATCGGACTTCACCATCCGCGTTCATCTCGGCGGGGAAGGCCAGAGCCTGGACGGGCTGATCACCGCCAAGCAGGGCGGCGGCGACCGCGCCCCGGCCTATCGCGGCACCGCCTATGTGGTGCTCGAGGCCATGGCGCTGGAGCGCTTCGGTAACCGGCTGCCGCAGCTCAATTTCGAGGTGTTCCGCGCGGTCGACGATTTCGAGAAGGAGATCAACGCGGTCAACCTGATCCCGAGCGCCGGCGAGTTCGTCTATGACGACGAGCGCGTCATCCGCGTCGAGGACGGCGTGACGGTCGCGGAGAATCTACACACCGCCATTGGCGGCACAGATTGGGACGTGGCGATCGACCAACTCGAGGCGCAGCTGCCCAATGTCGGAAATGTGTCGCTGGTGGTGAGTTGGTTCGGTAGCGATCTGCGCATCGGGCATTGCGAGGTGAAGCCGGGCGTCGAGAGCACTTCGAAGGACACGCTCCCTTATGACTGGTCGGTGGGCGGCGTGACGCGCGATGAGGCCTCCGTGGTCAGTCAAGTCGACGGCCGTCCGGCCTATGGCGGCACGCCGGCGGACCGCGCCGTGGTCGCGGCGATCAAGGACCTGAAAGCGCGCGGGCTCAAAGTGACCTTCTATCCGTTCATCTCCATGGACGTCCCCGACGACAATGCGCTGCCCGATCCCTATTCGGACGCGGGCAGTCAGCCTTCCTATCCGTGGCGCGGACGGATCACCTGCGACCCGGCGCCGGATCAACCGGGCACGGTCGACAAGACGGGCGCGTGCGCTAGCCAAGTGTCGGCCTTTGTCGGGGCCGCGTCGCCAGCCGACTTCGCCATAGACGGTGAGGCGGTGTCTTATTTGGGACCGGCCGAGTGGTCATTCCGCCGCTTCATTCTGCATTACGCCCATCTGTGCGAGGCGGCGGGCGGCGTCGACGCCTTCCTCATCGGCTCGGAGATGCGCGGCGCCACGACGCTGCGCTCAGGCACGAGCACCTATCCGTTCGTCACGGCGCTGGTCGACCTCGCGAGCGACGTGCGCGGCGTACTGCGCCCCAGCACCAAGATCACCTATGGCGCGGACTGGACGGAGTATCGCGGACATCAGCTGCAGGACGGGTCCGGCGACGTGCATTTCCATCTCGATCCGCTCTGGGCGTCGGACGATATCGACGCGGTCGGCATCGACGTCTATTGGCCGCTTGCCGATTGGCGCGACGGCGAAGCCCATCTCGATCATCAGGCCGGCTGGCGGTCGATCTACGATCTCGATTACCTCCGGAGTAATGTCCGGGGTGGGGAGGGCTTCGACTGGTACTACCCGGCGGCCGGCGCCACGGGCAACGAGGCGAGCCCGGAACGCATCGCGCAAACCCGGCTCGTCATCGCCGATGGCGCTTACGGCAAGCCATGGATCTACAAGCCGAAGGCGCTTCTTGAGTGGTGGGAGAACTATCACTACGACCGACCCGGCGGCGTGGAGGCGGGTGGGCATACGGCTTGGGTGCCGCAATCGAAACCGATCTGGTTCACCGAGGTCGGCTGCCCGGCGGTCGACAAGGGCGCCAACCAGCCCAACGTATTCATCGATCCCAAGAGCGCAGAGTCGTTCGCGCCGTATTTCTCGCGCAGCGTCCGCGACGACCTGATGCAGCGCCGCTACATCCAGGCGATCCTGAGCTTCTTCGACCCCAGCCATGAGGACTACGTGTCGGGGTCGAACCCGGTGTCCGCTTCTTACGGCGGCCGCATGGTCGATACGAGCCGCATCTTCGTCTACACCTGGGACGCGCGGCCTTATCCGGCCTTTCCCTATGCCTTGTCGGTGTGGGCGGACGGCGGCAATTGGGAGCTCGGCCATTGGTTGACGGGCCGCGTCGGTGGCGGTGCGCTGGCCGCCATCGTACGGCAGATCCTCGAGGACTACGGCTTCACCCGCTACGAGGTGACGCGGCTCTACGGCTTTCTCGACGGCTTCGTCATCGACCGCATCATGTCGGCGCGCGAGGCGCTGCAGCCGCTTGGGCTCGCCTACCTATTCGACGCTTACGAGTCCGGCGGGCTCATCCAGTTCGCCCATCGCGGGCTGATCGGTTCGGTGGCGACGGTGACGCCGGACGATCTGGTGGAGACCGACGCCGCGGCGCCGCTCTACACCCTGACGCGCGGGCAGGAGACCGAGCTGCCGCTGTCGGCCAAGCTCACCTATCTCGACGGCACTCACGACTACGCCCAGGGCGCCGTCGAGGCGCGGCGGCAAGGCGTCCGCAGCGACCGGGTGTCCGCCGCGGAGCTTCCGATCGTCATGGGACAGGGCAAGGCGCTTGCCATCGCCGAAGGTTGGCTCAGAGATGCTTGGGCCGCGCGGGAACGCGGTGCCTTCGGATTGCCGCCGAGCCGGTTGGCGCTGGAGCCCGGCGACGTAGTGACACTGCAGTCCGCCGGCCGCGCCTATCCCTTGCGCCTGACCGAGACGCGCGACGGCAGCTATAAGGAGATCGAGGCGCGCTCGGTCGAGCCGTTCAATCTCGACGCCGTGCCCGTCGCCGAGCGAGAACGCGAGTTCGACGTCGTCACGGTCTACGGACCGACATCCGCGTACTTTGTCGATCTGCCATTGTTGCGTGGGGACGAGGCGCCGCATACGGGCTATGTCGCGGCCAATGCCGATCCATGGCCGGGCGCGATCGCGGTCTACCGCTCGCCTTCGGCCAGTGGCTTCGAACTCAACACCATCGTCGCGGCACGCCCGACGCTCGGCCAGACCGTCTCCGGCTTCTATTCCGGCCCGCTCCATCGTTTCGACAGAAGCAACGTCATGCGGGTGACGCTTGACTACGGAGCGCTCGAATCCGTCACCGAGGAGGCGCTGTTGAACGGCGCCAATGTCGCGGCCATCGAGAATGCGGACGGCGAATGGGAACTCTTCCAGTTTCAGACCGCAGATCTTGTGGACACGGCGACCTACGATCTTTCCGGTCTGCTGCGCGGCATGAACGGCACGGAAGGCGCCATGCGCGATCCGGTGCCGCCGGGCGCCCGCTTCGTCCTGGTCAACAGCGCGCTGACGGCGGTGAACATGCGGCCCGACGAGATAGGCTTGGCGCTCACCTATAAATACGGGCCGACAAGCGATGGCCTCGACGCGGCGTCCTACGGCACGACGGTGCATGGTTTTCAGGGGCTCGGTTTAAGGCCTCTCTCGCCGGTGCATCTGCAAGGCAAGCGCGATCCGGCGACGGGTGACTGGACATTCACCTGGGTGCGGCGCACGCGGGCCGGCGGCGATAGCTGGGAAAGCTACGAGGTGCCGCTCGCCGAGGACGCGGAGCTTTACCGCCTCGACATTCTCGATGCGCCGGCGGGCGTGAGTTTGCGCAGCATCGAGACCAACGAGTTCGTGTTCCACTACAGCGCGGCGATGCAAGTCACAGATTTTGGCGCGCCGCAGTGGAACGTGCCGATCCGCGTGGCGCAGGTATCGCCGGTCTATGGGCCTGGCGTCCCCGCCGAGCAGCTCACTTACGATTATCAACATTAGGCTGCCCCGCCGCTCTACCGGCTATTCGTCTGTTTGAGAGCGGCGGGGGCCTTACCCCAGAATTGGATTCGAGCATGGCTGAAGAGAGCGCGAAGCTGCGCATCCCCTATATCGCCGCAAGCCAGGCGCAAAAGCACGTCACCCATAACGAGGCGATGACGCTGCTCGACACGCTGGTGCAGCTCAGCGTGCTGGATAAGGATCTGACGGCGCCGCCCGGCAGCCCCACCGAAGGCGACACCTATATTGTTGCTGCCGCTGCGACCGGTGCCTGGCTCGGCTGGGACAATCGCGTCGCCCGTTTCATCGACGGCGAATGGAGATCCTACCTACCGGGCGAGGGGGGCGGCGCCGGCTGGCTCGCCTGGGTCCTTGACGAGGACGCCATGTACCGTTTCGACGGAGGGGCTTGGGCGCTTGCCGGAATCGAGGGGCCGGCAGGGCCGGACGGTCCGGCGGGCGCGGACGGCCAAAGCTTCCAGCCCGATGTCGTGGTGGCGCTCATCGCCGGACGGGATGCCTATGACGACGAGGCGGCGGCCTTCTCCGTGCTCGTGGTGTCCGATGCCGGCAATGGCGATCAGCCCACCCTCTATTTCAAGCTGTCGGCCGGAAGCGCGGATTGGTCCGATCCGATTACCTGGTCAGCCTCTTCGGGCGGGAGCGCGGCGCTCCGGGGGCATATCTCGGGCCTCGTCCCGTCCAATAACGGCGCCGACGCAAGCAACGACATGGATATCTCGGTTGGCGAGGCCACCAGCGACGATGGAACCGACCTTATTCAGCTGGACTCGCCGATCACCAAACGCCTGGACGCGGCGTGGGCGGCCGGCACGGGCAATGGCGGTCTCGACACGGGTTCAATCGCCAATACGACCTATCATCTCTGGCTGATCAAACGGTCGGATACGGGCGTGGTCGACGCACTGTTCTCGACAAGTGCGTCCAGCCCGACGATGCCTGCGAGCTACGATCTCAAGCGGCGCATCTTCTCGATCAAGCGCGTCTCGGGCGCGCTACAGGAACTCTCCGTGCAGGAGACGAGTGGCGGCGGTCTCGAGGTGCTGTTCTCGGGCAACTTGCCTCTGGATGTGGATGTTACCGATCTCGGCACGTCGGCCTCGATCAAGACGCTGTCCGTTCCGGCCGGAATCAAGTTCGAGGCGCGGATCAACTACAACATCTCGCACGCGTCCGCCTTGACGGCTGTCTACATCTCGTCGCCTGATTCCGCGGACCAACCACCAGATGCCGCTTCGGGCAGCTCGGGAACACCGCTCGCGACGACGATCAGCCACAATCTTGGCGGCGCGCGAAACGGCGTGGGGAAGATCCGCGTCAGGACCAATAACACCTCCCAAATCAGAGCCAGATCGAGCCAAACGAGCACCACGCTCAAGATTGCGCTCATTGGCTGGAGGGATGAGCGGACGCTCTAACAGCGGTTGCTATTCCGAGTATCCCCATCGCCTTTGTACGTCGGCGAATCTCCCTCGTCCTAGGCGTCGGAGTCTTCCTTGGCGCTTTGCCGGATTAAGACGTGCCGTCCCATGGCGATGCTGGGTTGCTCGATGACGAGATGACCCATGATGCCGAAGGCGATCGCCGCAAGCACGGCCCCCCACCACGGCCATGCCAAGATGAGCAGCGTGTAGATGATCGGCGCGTGGAAAGCGTAGAGGCTGTATCCCGACCGGCCGAGGAGCGCGAGGAGGTGATGTGTGCGGACGGCGGTATCGAGTCGCACAATGAGCAGCGCGATCAGGAGCGCGAACACGACTTTCCTCGATTCCACGAGGAGAATGATGCCATCACTGAAAACGACCAGCGGGATGCTGAGGGTGAGCCATAGGCCGATGAGTAACGGGAAGGCGGCTTTCAATTTCGCCTGAAAGGCGGGATCGAGGGCTTTGGCCCCGATCCACCAATAGACGAGAAAGCCGACGAGGCTTGAGTTGTTCCACCAAGACCACGGCTCTCCTGATGCGCCGGCGAGCGATAGCCAAGCGACGGCGGCGAGCCAAAGAAGGGCGAGTCCTTGCCAAAGCTTCGCCTCACCGAGGCGGAGCATGACGAGGAACAGCGGCGGATAGGCGATATAGAGCCAGATCTCCGCCATGACCGTATCGAGGGGCGCGTTCCCCAACGGACAGCGGATTGGATAAAGAGCCGCAAGCCCGGTCAGCCGGGCCAGCGTGCAGCCAGTGCCGATGTCGCTGGTTCCGGAGAGCAGCTTGGCGAGCGCGGGAGAGGTGGCGACGCTGAACGCCCAGAGGGCGACACCCACCGCTATGGCCAGCACATAGACCGGGTAGATGCGGAAGACGCGTCGTATCGCGAACTGCCCAACATCGACATGTCCTTCCCTTAAGCCGTTGCGGTGGATGCAATAGCCGCTGAGGACGATGAAGGCTAAGACGGCCGGGTTTGTCTCGCCGGCATTCTGAAAAAGCCGCACGGCAGATTGCTTGGCGATCACCAGGAGCGCGGGCACAGCATCGGCACCCTGGGCGAGTTGAGCCCATGGGACCGCGTGCATCAGCATCACAACGATCGCCAGTCCCGCGCGCAGCAAATCCACGCGATCCGAGCGATACGCATATGTCGGTGTCTTCAGCACTCGCGGAGCCCCTCAAGGCGTGAGCTTAACAGAGCTCCGGCGCTCTTGACGACGCCGTGAGCAGGACGTCCGCATGAGCACGATTTTCACCATGGTCTACCGTTCCGTCGAGCATATGAGCTCGGGGAGGGCGGTGACTGCCGGCGCTGGCGGTGCCAGCGTCTCCATTGCGACCGCGATGATCGATCCGAACACCCTGTCGCCGTGGCTTCATCTGGTGACGCTGGGGATTGGAAGCCTGACGGGGCTCGCGTCCTTCGTGCTCGTGGCACTCAAGATCGTCCAGCAGCGCCGCGCCATGCGCCGCCGGCCGTAGCACCGCTTCACTCTCACTCAATTGCCGAGGACTGATGATGCCGCATCCGCGATGGTATGCGCTGGCGCTTGCCGAGCGCGGGGTGAAGGAAGCGCCGGGCGCCGCCGATAATCCGGTGGTGCTAGGCTACTACAAGGACGCCGGACATCCCGGCGTGAAGCACGACAGCGTGCCGTGGTGTGCGGCCTTTGTCGGGGCGATGCTCGCCCGCGCAGGGGTCGCGCCGTCGGGCTCGCTTGCGGCGCGCTCGTATCTCGCCTGGGGCGAGAAGCTTGATGCGCCGCGGCAAGGCTGCATCGTCGTGCTGAAGCGCGGCAAAGGCTGGCAAGGCCACGTCACCTTCTTCGACCGGGAGGAGAACGGACGCCTCGTCTGTCT